>NZ_CP151636.1:2815398-4223098 GCF_038397745.1 Microbacterium sp. LWH11-1.2
GAGGGGGCTCGCGACGTCGACGGCCGAGGCCGATCGATCTGGGATGAGTTCCTCGAGGCCCCCGGCGCGATCACGGACGGCTCCACGGCCGATCCGGCCTGCGACAGCTATCGGCATCCCGAAGCAGACGTCGCTCTCGTCGCCGGTCTCGGTCTCGATCGCTACCGCTTCTCGATACCGTGGGCGCGCGTGCAGCCCGATGGTCGCGGCACGGCGAACACCGTGGCACTCGATCACTACTCGCGATTCGTTGATCGCCTGCTGGAGGTCGACGTCGTGCCGTTCCCGACCCTGTATCACTGGGAGATGCCCAGCGCGGTCGAGGCCGACGGCGGATGGCTGAGCCGCGATACGGTCGAGCGCTTCGCCGACTATGCGGCGATCGTGGTCGACAGCCTGGGCGATCGCGTCGCGCACTGGTACACGCTGAACGAACCGGCGATGACCACGCTGCAGGGCTACGCGGTCGGTGCGCTGGCCCCGGGGCGACAACTCCTCTTCGACGCCCTGCCGACGGTGCACCACCAGCTCCTCGCGCATGCCCGCGCCGCCCAGGTCATCCGCTCCCGGGCCTCCGCACAGGTCGGCCTGGTCAACAACCACACCTGGGTGCTGCCGCTGAACGACACAGCGGAGGACCGCGACGCCGCAGCCCTCTACGACCTGATCCACAACCGGGTGTTCAGCGAGCCGCTCCTGGCCGGCGAGTATCCGGATCTCGCGGCCTGGGGCCTCCCTGCGATGCCTGTGCAGGACGGCGACCTCGATGCGATCCGCGCGTCGATCGACTTCTACGGCATCAACTTCTACAACCCGACCACCGTCACCGCCGCCGATGCGTCGAGCCCCATCCCGTTCGACATCGTGCCGACACCCGGCGTTCCCGTCACGGGCTTCGGTCCCGAATGGCCGATCATGCCGGTGGCGCTGCGCGATCTGCTGGTCGACCTGCACGCGCGGCATCCGCTGCTCCCTCCCGTCATCATCGGGGAGAACGGCGCTTCCTTCCCCGAGCCCGACCGCGCCGCGCGCGTGGAGGATGCCGATCGCATCGCGTATCTCGCCGGCCACATCGCGGCCGTGGGAGAGGCGATCGCCGCGGGAGTCCCCGTGGAGGAGTACACGGTGTGGTCTCTCCTCGACAACTGGGAATGGGCGGACGGCTACACGCAGCGCTTCGGTCTCGTCCACGTCGATTTCGCGACGGGGGAGCGCACCCCGAAGGCGTCGTACGACTGGTATCGGGACCTCATCGCCGGTGCCCGCTCCGCAGCAGCAGCTCGGGAGGAGACACGATGAGCGGTGCGACCAGGGCCGGCGCGCGGTGGATGTCGCTGTTCACGCTGGCGTGGCTCGCCATCTGGACCGTGCAGTTGACGCCCGTGCAGCTCCTCCTGCCTCTCCAGCTCGACACTCCGGAGGACGACTGGATCCGCGGCGTGGTCTCCTCGGGGCTCGTCCTCGGGATCGGCGGACTTGCCGGCATCGTCGCGGGGCCGGCGGCGGGAGCGCTCTCGGATCGCGCTGCCGCCGGACGGCACCGCCGGCGGCCCTGGGCCCTCGGCGGCGTCTGGCTCACCGCCGTGTGCCTCGTGCTCACCGGATTCGCGAGCGGCCCCTGGGCGGTGGGAGCCGGATGGGTGGGCGTCTCGATCGGCGTCGCCGTCTCCTCCGCCGCCTTCACCGCGCTGATCGCGGATCAGCTGCCCACCACACAGCGCGGCGCCGCGGCTGCCGCCGTCGGATCGAGTCAGGCAGTCGGCATCGTGCTGGGTGTCGGCCTCGTCGTGCTCCTCGGTCTCGGCATCGTCGCCGGATATCTCCTGCTCGCCGGCATCATCGCGGTGATCGGCACGGCGGCGGCGCTGCTCCTGCCCGACCCTCCGGGGACGGCGGAGCTGCGGCCGAAGGGCGAAGGTCGAAAGACCCTCGCGTCGCTGCGCGACCGCGACTTCGCCTGGATGCTGTCCGGTCGGCTCGTGACCAACATCGGCAACGCGCTCGGCACCGCCCTCTTCCTGTTCTTCCTCCTGCACGGGCTCGGACAGCCGAGCGCCGTCGCGCAGGACAACCTGCTGCTGCTCATCCTCGTCTACACGGTGTTCGTGGTGATCGCCGCGGTGCTCACGGGCATCGTGTCCGATCGCACCGGCAATCGGCGCACGCTGACCGTCGCGGCGACGGTCGTGCAGGCGGCATCCGGTGTCGCGATCGCGCTCGTCCCGACGTTCGAGATGACGATGGTCGCAGCGGCGCTGATGGGGCTCGGGTACGGAGCCTTCTCGACCGTGGGGCTCGCCTTCGCCGCAGACCTGCTCCCCGACGAGCAGGACCACGCGCGCGACCTCGGCATCGTCAACGTCACCGCGGCGCTGGGGCAGCTGATCGGTCCGGTGCTGGGGGCGGCTCTCGTCGCACTCGTCGGTGGATTCTGGCTCGTGTTCGTCGCCGCCGCCGTGCTCTCGCTCGTCGGGGGCGCGCTCACCGCCTTCGCCCGCCAGCCCGCGCGGTCATGAGCGGTCGGCGGCGTCGATCGTCGCGACCGCCAGTTCCAGGACGGCGTTGAACACGCGTGGTCGCATCGCCGTCACGAGGTGCGTCGTCCGCGGTACGACGATGAGCTCGGCATGGGGCGCGAGGCGCTGGAACAGTCGTTCGTTCACCCGCAGCTGGTCGTACTGGCCGTTCACGAACCACAGGGGGATCGTGATCCGCTCGACGGCCGTCGCGACATCGAGGGTGGAGAGGCTGCGCAGCGCGGCATCCTGTGTGTCCAAGGCGTAGCCGCCGGCGGCGAAGTCGGAGCGGTTCTCGGCCGGGATGGTCGCTGCCAGCATGCGACGGGTGATCCACATCCCGCGATCCGGCAGCGAATCGACCGCGCGGAAGAGCAGCCGATAGGCGGAGAGACCGGCGCCGCGGGGGAGCGAGGTGCAGGCGGCAGCGACGACCCCGGCGACCGGAGGCGTGTCCGCCCCGCCCGCGTAGGTGAGCGAGAGCAGTCCGCCCATCGAATGGCCGACGAGAAGCACCGGTCCGTTCTCCGCGGCCGCTCGCACCGCGGCATCGATCGTGTGCAGCGCCTCGTGGAGGGTGAAGTCCTCCTGCATGCGGGAGCCGTGACCGGGAAGGTCGACCGCGGTGTACGCGTACCCGCGGGCATCGAGGTGGGCGAGCTGCGAGCGCCACATGGTCGCAGACGTGCGGATGCCGTGCACGAAGACGATCTGGACGCTCACGCGTTCAGCATAAGGAAAGCGGGGCCGGTGGATGAACCACCGACCCCGCTGCGGGTCACTTCGACGAGCTCAGTGACCCTGGAGGATCACTTCTCCCAGCCGAGGTTCTCGACCGGGGTGACTCCGAAGAGGTCGAGACCCACGTAGGGCTCCGGGGTCAGGTTCGCCAGCCCCTTCTGCGCCACGTACACCGACGGACCGTTGTAGAGCGGGATGACGCCCCAGGTCTCCTCGATGATCTTCGGCTCGAGCTTCATCGCGGCCGCGGTCCAGCTCTCGGCGTCCTTCTGCGACTCGACCTCGTCAGCGATCTGCTTGTCGATGTCGGCGGTGCCCGTACCGGAGAGGTTCAGGCCGCTGTCGGAGCAGTAGATCTGGCACATCCAGGCCGGTCCGAACGGGTCGGAGTCGGTGAAGCGGAGACCGAAGATGTCCCAGTTCTTCGACGTGAAGTCGTCGGAGAAGTCAGCCGACGCGCGGACCTCGATCTGCACGTCGATGCCGATCTCCTTCTGCTGAGCCTGCAGCGACTTGGCGAGCGCCTCCTGAACGGGGCTGTTGCTGAAGATCGGGTAGATGACCGTGAACTTGACGCCGTCCTTCTCGCGGATGCCGTCTTCGCCCTCGACCCAGCCTGCGTCGTCGAGGAGCTTCTTGGCACCGTCCACGTCGTACTTCAGACCGGCCTCGCCGAACGCGTCGCTCCATCCGTCCTGGAAGGAGTACATGTTGAGCGAGCCTGCGGGGCCCTCTTCGTAGCCGAGGCCGTTCCAGGCGATCTGCTTCTGCTGATCGATGTTGATGCCCATGAAGAACGCCTTGCGGACCTCGAGGTCTGCGAACTGCGGCTTGTCGCCGTCGACCATGAGAACCGTCTTGGCGGTCTGCTGAGCGCGACGGACGACAGCGCCGTCGACGTCCTCGACCTGGGCCAGACGCTCCTGGCTGCCGGCCTCGACCTGGTCGATCTCACCGTTCTTGAAGGCGTTGATCGCGGCGTCGTCTTCGAGAGCCGTGAACGTCACCTTGTCGAGGAGCGGAGCGTTGCCCCACCACTCGGGGTTCGGCTTGAACGAGACGAAGCCCGCGTTCGCGTCGAACTCGTCGACGGTGTAGGGACCTGCACCCCACTCGGCGTTGAGGTTGCCGATGTAGGCGTTGTTGAACGTCTCGACGTCGGCGTGCTTCGGGTTCAGGACGCCACCCGTGAGGAACGCCATGGAGGGCCAGGCGTAGATGCCGTCGAAGGTGACCACGGCGGTCTTCGCCGAGTCGCCCTGCTCGACCGAGGTGATCTGCTTGTAGCCGTCGGTCGCGTTCGGGTTGAAGCCCTCGTCGTACGAGCGGTTCGCCTTCCACGTCGCGTCGATGGCGGTCCAGTCCATGTCGGTGCCGTCGTTGAAGTGGGCCTCGTCCGTGAACGTGAAGGTCAGCGTGGTGTTGCCGCCGTCCTCGCCGATCTCGTAAGCATCGAGGTACGCGTCGTTCTTCGTGACCTCGCCCTCCGGCGAGACCAGGAGGAGCTGCGGCATGTAGTAGTACCAGAGGCGAGCGGTGTCGGCGCTGGCGTCGCTGTTGAAGGCGTTCAGCTGCTCGGGAACCTCGTTGATCTCGAAGTTGACCTCGCCGCCCTCCTTCAGGTTCTCGCGGGGCTGCGGGTTGTAGTCCGCTGCCTTGGTCTCGACGGTCTCGCCGCCGCCGTTGTCCCCGCCGCCGGTGTTACCGGAGCCGCTCGCGCAACCCGCGAGGGCGAGTGCGAGGGCGCCGCTGATCGCGATGGCCCCCAACAACTTCTTGTTCTTCATGGTGCTCCTTCCGCCTTTCGGCGATTCATAAAGGGAAGAATAGTTCGACGGCTTCCGAACCACAGCGGGCGACAGTGAATACCGCCTAACCGTTATCGGACGGTGACCCATGCTCTCCGGCATCCGGTCCCAGGCTCGTTCAGGCGAGGACGGGGCGGGTCGTCATCGTCTCGGCATCGAACACGACACGCTGGCGTGTGCGCTCGATGTCGGGGTCGGGGACCGGGATCGCCGAGAGCAGAGCCTTCGTGTAGGGATGCTGCGGGTTCTCGAAGACCTCGTCCACGTCGCCGTGCTCGACGAAGTCCCCGAGGTACATCACGGCCACGCGGTCGGCGATGTGGCGCACCACCGAGAGGTCGTGCGCGACGAAGAGGTACGAGAGCCCCAGCTTCGCCTTGAGCTCGTCGAGGAGGTTGATCACGCCCGCCTGGATCGAGACGTCGAGCGCCGAGACCGGTTCATCCAGCACGACGATCTTGGGGTTGGTCGACAGGGCACGGGCGATGCCGATGCGCTGCCGCTGTCCACCGGAGAACGCCTGCGGGAAGCGGTCGCTGTGCGCGGGGTTGAGGCCGACGAGGTCCATCAGCTCATCGACCCGGCGGTGCGCCTCCTCCTTGGGGGTGCCGATCGCGAAGAGCGGCTCCGAGATGATGTCGGCGACCGTCATACGCGGGTCCAGCGCTCCCATGGGGTCCTGGAAGACGATCTGGATGTCGCGGCGCAGCTGACGCTCGACCTTGTGGCTGTGGATGTCGTTGACGCTGGTCCCGGCGATGACGATGTCGCCGTCGGTCTGCTTGACCATGTCCATGATCTGCAGGAGGGTCGTGGTCTTGCCGCTGCCGGATTCGCCGACGATGGCCATCGTCTCGCCCTCGCGCACGTCGAAGCTGACGCCCTTGATGGCGTGCACCTCGCCGACCTTGCGCTTCAGGAACGCGCCCTTGAGAAGGGGGAACGTCTTGGTGAGGTTCTTGACCTCGAGGGTGATCGGACGCTCCTCGCGCGGGAGCTTCGCCAGCGGGCTCTCCGGCACCTCGCGCACGGGGTACACGGGGATGCCGCCGAGGAGGCCGCCGTCCTCGATCTCGTGGGCGCGGATGCACGCGGCGCGGTGCTGGTCGCCGGAGCCGGTCGCGACCGGAAGGAGCTCGGGCTCCCTGGTGCGGCACGCGTCCATCACGATGGGGCAGCGGTCGGCGAACGGGCAGGCGTCCGGCAGGTTGATCAGCAGCGGCGGGTTGCCCTTGATCGGGGTGAGAGGTTCCTTCTCCGCCTTGTCGACGCGCGGGATCGCGCCGAGCAGGCCGATCGAGTACGGCATCCGGGTCTTGTGGAACAGCTCGTGCACGGGCGCCTGCTCGACAGGCTTCCCCGCGTACATCACCATCACGTCGTCGGCCGTGCGGGCGACGACGCCCATGTCGTGGGTGATCATGATGACAGCGGCGCCGGTCTCCTGCTGCGCCTTCTCGATCAGATCGAGGATCTGCGCCTGGATCGTCACGTCGAGTGCCGTGGTCGGCTCGTCGCAGATGATGAGCTTCGGGTTGTTCGCCATGGCGATGGCGATCACGACGCGCTGGCGCATGCCGCCGGAGAACTCGTGCGGGAACGACTTCATCCGTCGCTCCGGCTCGGTGATGCCCACGAGCTTGAGCAGCTCGACCGAGCGGTTCCAGGCATCCTTCTTCGACAGGCTCCGATGCACGGTCAGCGCTTCGATGAGCTGGTCGCCCACCGTGAACACGGGGGTGAGAGACGTCAGCGGATCCTGGAAGACCATCGACATGCCGTTGCCGCGGATCACGGAGAGCTGCTTGTCGGTCATGCCGAGGAGCTCCTTGCCCTCGTACATGATCGACCCGGTGACCTTGGCGTTCTCGTCGAGGAGCCCCATGATCGCGAGCGAGGTGACGGACTTGCCCGACCCGGACTCGCCGACGATCCCGAGAGTCCTGCCGGCCTCGAGATCGAACGAGACACCGCGGACGGCCTCGACGCGTCCCGCCTCGGAGGCGAAGCTGACGGTGAGATCGCGGACGGAGAGTACGTTGCTCATGCTCGGCCTCCAGCCGCAGAGGTGGGATCGAGGGCATCGCGCAGGCCGTCGGCGACGAGCGCCATCGACACCGTGAGAAGGGTGAGCGCGGCCGCGGGGAAGTAGAACAGCCAGGGTGACGTGATCAACGAGCTCGAGCCCGCGCCGATCAGCGCGCCGAGGGAGACATCGGGGATCTTGACGCCGAACCCGAGGAACGACAGGCCGGTCTCGGCCACGACCGCGTTGACGACGCCCAGGGTGAAGTTGATCACGAGGAGCGAGCCGATGTTCGGCAGCAGGTGGCGCAGGACGATGCGGAAACCGCGCACGCCCATGTACCGGGCGGCGCTCACGTACTCGCGCTCGCGCAGTGACAGCGCGAGAGTCCAGATCACGCGGGCGGGGAAGTACCAGCCGATCACGAAGATCATGATGAGCGCGATGACGCGCCAGTCGCCACCGGACTTGTTGGAGATCATCGCCAGGATGAGGAACGAGGGGATCACCATCATGAAGTGGATGACGAGCAGGGCGATCCGCTCGGTCCAGCCGCCGAAGTAGGCGGCAGCGGTGCCGACGAGCGCCGAGACGATGGTCACGCCGACCGATACGGTCACCGCGATCATCAGCGAGCGCTGCAGCCCGACGGCCACCTGGGCGAAGAGGTCGTTGCCGGCGTTGTTGGTGCCGAACCAGTGCTCGGCCGTGGGGCCGGTGCTGAGGGCGAGGAAGTCGAGCTCGACGTGGTCGTAGCGCGCGATGAGCGGTCCGAAGATCGCGAAGAGCACGAGCAGGGCGAAGATGACGAGGCCGGCGACGGCGCCCTTGTTGCGGGCGTAGCGCCGCGAGTACAGCGTCCACTTCGACAGGCGGCGAGTCGCGACGCGCGTCGTCTCGGGGCCGGCGGGGCTCGGCGCTGCTTCGACGGTGGGGTCGATCATTTCCGAGGTCATGTCAGCTCACTCTCACTCGAGGATCGAGCACCACGACGGCGACATCGGCGAGGATCGCGCCGATCGCGGTGAGGACGGCGCCGAAGGCTGCGACCGCGACCGTGCCGTGGACGTCGTTCTTGGTGATGGTCTCGATGAAGTACTTGCCCATGCCGTTCCAGGCGAAGATCGTCTCGGTGAGGACCGCGCCGGTGAAGATCGCGGGAATGGTGAAGGCGACCTGTGTCGCGACGGGGATCAGCGAGGTGCGCAGAGCGTGCTTGCGGATGGCCTGCTGCTTCGTCAGGCCCTTGGCCCGTGCCGTGCGCACGTAGTCGGCGCCGATGTTGTCGAGCAGGAGCGAGCGCTGCAGGAAGTGGATGCCGGCGTAGCCGACGAGCACGAGCGCTATCGTCGGCAGCGTCAGATGTTGAAGGACGTCTATGAGGACCGGGAAGAACCCTTCGACTCCTCGGCTCGCGTTGCCCGTCACGTAGAAGATGCGGATGCCGGTGGCGTTGTTCAGGCCGATCGCGAGGAGCACGATCGCGAAGGCTGCGACGACGATCGGGATGTTCATCGTGATGATGCTGGTCGCCTGGCCGATCCGGTCGGCGAGCTTGTACTGGCGCGAGGCGGTGTAGACGCCCAGCGCGATCCCGAGGACGGTCGTGAGGATGGTCGCACCCAGCACGAGCTCGGCGCTGACCCACATCCGGTACGCGACCTGCTCGTTGACCGAGCCGCCCGTGGGGCTGACGCCCCAGTCCCAGCGGAGGAGGATGCCGGTGAGCCAGGTCCACCACCGCTCGATGAGCGGGACGGTGTCGCTGAGGTTGCGCGGCGCGAGCGTGTGGACGATCTGCTCTTCGGTCAGCGGCGGACGTCGGCCCACGTAGTTGCTGCGCGGATCGAGGAAGCCCCACGCCAGGAAGTACGTGATGTTCGTCGCGACCACGATCATGAGCAGCCAGCCGAGTGCACGGCGCACGAGATACTTGATCAAGGTGATGATTCTTTCTCTTTTACAGAGATGCGCGGGATCGCCGACGCAACGCTGAGCCGGGTAGACATTCAATCACCATCCACCTCTTTGCGCGACGCGACGCCCTGCACGAGGTCTGTGACGGAGTCCTATCGCTCTCGGGATCCGGTGTCACGGATTGCTCCCGGGCAACCTGGGCAGAATATCACCGCATCGGGCGAATCGAGCATTAGCCTGCCCTGACCGTAGAATCGACGGGACATGTCACCACGCGCCCTCACACCTCTTCAGCCTGCCGCGACGCCGCCTGCGCAGATCCGCAATTTCTGCATCATCGCCCACATCGATCACGGCAAGTCGACCCTCGCTGACCGCATGCTCCAGATCACCGGGGTGGTGTCCGACCGCGACATGCGGGCCCAGTACCTGGACCGCATGGACATCGAGCGCGAGCGCGGCATCACGATCAAGAGCCAGGCGGTGCGGATGCCGTGGCAGATCGAGGGCGAGACCTTCGCCCTGAACATGATCGACACCCCCGGTCACGTCGACTTCACCTACGAGGTGTCCCGCTCGCTCGCCGCGTGCGAGGGCGCCATCCTGCTCGTCGATGCGGCGCAGGGCATCGAGGCGCAGACGCTCGCGAACCTCTACCTCGCCCTCGAGAACGATCTGCACATCATCCCGGTGCTCAACAAGATCGACCTCCCCGCGGCCGACCCCGAGAAGTACGCGAAGGAGCTCGCATCCCTCATCGGCGGCAAGCCGGAAGACGTCCTTCGCGTCTCCGGCAAGACCGGCGTGGGTGTGGAGGAGCTGCTCGACCGGCTCGTCAAGGAGATCCCCGCGCCCACCGGCGATGCGGATGCTCCTGCCCGCGCGATGATCTTCGACTCCGTCTACGACGCCTACCGCGGTGTCGTCACCTATGTCCGCATGGTCGACGGCAGCCTCGCTCCGCGCGAGCGCATCCAGATGATGTCCACCGGCGCGAACCACGAGGCGCTCGAGGTCGGGGTCTCCAGTCCCGAACCCGTCCCGTCGAAGGGTCTGGGCGTCGGCGAGGTCGGCTACCTCATCACCGGCGTGAAGGACGTGCGTCTGTCGAAGGTCGGCGACACGGTCACCACGGCGCGGAAGCCCTCGACGCAGGCCCTTCCGGGGTACACCGACCCGAAGCCCATGGTGTTCTCGGGCATCTACCCGATCGACGGCAGCGACTACGCCGACCTGCGCGAGGCGCTCGACAAGCTCAAGCTGTCCGACGCGTCGCTCGCGTACGAGCCGGAGACCTCGGTCGCTCTCGGCTTCGGCTTCCGCTGCGGCTTCCTCGGGCTGCTCCATCTCGAGATCATCACCGAGCGTCTCGAGCGCGAGTTCGGGCTCGATCTCATCACCACCGCACCCAGCGTGATCTACGAGGTGCTCACCTCCGACACGGGGGAGACCGTCACGGTCACCAACCCGAGCGAGTACCCCGACGGACGGATCGGCTCGGTCTCCGAGCCCATGGTGAAGGCGGCGATCCTGCTGCCGAAGGACTACGTCGGCACCGTCATGGAGCTCTGCCAGGGGCGTCGCGGCTCTCTGCTCGGCATGGAGTACTTCTCCGAGGAGCGCGTCGAGCTGCGCTACAACATGCCGCTCGGCGAGATCGTCTTCGACTTCTTCGATCAGCTGAAGTCCAAGACGCAGGGCTACGCCTCCCTCGACTACGAACCGTCGGGCCAGCAGGAGGCAGACCTCGTCAAGGTCGACATCCTCCTCCAGGGCGAGAAGGTCGACGCGTTCAGCTCGATCGTGCACCGCGACAAGGCCTATGCCTACGGGACCATGATGGCGGAGCGTCTGCGCAAGCTGATCCCGCGCCAGCAGTTCGAGGTGCCGATCCAGGCCGCGATCGGCGCGAGGATCATCGCCCGCGAGACGATCCGCGCGATCCGCAAGGACGTGCTCGCCAAATGCTACGGCGGTGACATCACCCGTAAGCGCAAGCTCCTCGAGAAGCAGAAGGAGGGCAAGAAGCGCATGAAGATGGTCGGCCGCGTCGAGGTCCCCCAGGAGGCGTTCATCGCCGCGCTGTCCGGAGACGTCGAGGGCAAGGACAAGAAGTAGGGATGCGCCTCCCGGCATACGAGCGCGGTCTCACCCGCCGATCGCTCGAGAACGTGCCGGAGGGGATGCGCGGTGCCGAGCACTCCACGGTCGTGCCGCCGGAGTCGGTCGTCGCGGTCGCCGCGCTCGTCCGCTCGTGGGAGTTCAAGCGGCGCGCCGGCTTCGAGGTTCCCGCGGGGAGCCCCGCCGCGGACGCGCAGGGCGTGCTCGCGAAGCGCGTCCTCGGCATCCGCTTCGTCGAGCCGATCAGAGTCGTGTGGGCGGACGAACGCGGGTTCGGCTACGAGACGAGGCCGGGGCATCCGATCTACGGCGAGGAGTCTTTCCGGATCGACGAGCGGGGAGTGTTCACCGCGCGGTCGATCTCGCGCCCGTCGTCCTTCTTCTGGCTGCTGATGTCTCCGGCGCTCCGCTTCCTTCAGCGCCGTACGCACGCGCGCTACGTCCGCATCGTGCAGGACGCCGCGGCTCACCCCCTTCGACAGGCTCAGGATCCCGGGATGTGACCTCGCGCGGCGCGTGGGGGTGAACCCTCAGGGAACCCGAAGTAGGCTGGAACTCATGCGGCGCGGGACTTTCCGAGACGACACGGTGGACTATGCGGCCGTGGGTGCGACCCACGCGCCCGATCTGATGCAGTACCCACCGGAACGCAGCATCCCTGCCGAGGAGTCGTGGCGCATCGGAAGCGGCGCTGAGCGGTTCCAGATCGCCGGCGAAGCGCTCCTCTCGTGGACGGCGCAGCGCGCGGCCGGCCTCTCGGTCGACGATCTCCGCCCTGCCCCGGGACCGGCCTACGCGGGCGTGAGCTTCGATGCCGAGGGCAACCCGATCGCTCCCAGCAAGCACGATGTCGAGCCGCGCTACGACGCCGAGGGCACGCCGTTCGTCGGAGCAGGCATGACGCTGCACCTCAAGGGGCGCATCGGCGGCATGCGCGCCGACTCCGAGCTCCGCGTGATCTCGGTCACGGAGGAGACCCGGCGCATCGGATTCGTGCTCGGCACCGTCGGCGGCTCGGTCGTCAGCGGCGAGGAGTCGTTCGACGTCGAGTGGCGCGAGGACAACGACGAGGTGTGGTTCACCGTGCGCGCGTTCGACGCGCCGAATTCCCTCCTCTACCGCACGGTGCCCGCACTGGTGAAGCGCCGTCGACGCGAACTGTTCGCCCGCTACCTCCGCGCGATCTCCCCGCTCTACGCGACGCCCGTCTGATGTCGAGACAGCACTGATGGCGGGACCGCTCCCGCTCGGCGATCCGGCGCCCTCGGACGGCAGGCTGCCCGACGATCTTCCGGTCGATCCGAGCGTGCCGTTCTCCGCCTACCTTCACGTGCCCTTCTGCCGCGTGCGCTGCGGGTACTGCGACTTCAACACCTACACGTCGAGCGAGCTGCGGGGCGCCAAGCAGGAGGACTATGCCTCCACGCTGATCGGAGAGATCGATCTCGCACACCGTGTGCTCGGTGACGCCGGTGCCCTGCGGCCGATGGACACCGTGTTCTTCGGCGGCGGCACGCCGACGCTGCTCCCGGCGGGTGATCTGGCGCGGATGCTGGACGCCGCGGCATCCGCGTTCGGCCTGGTCGACGGCGCCGAGGTCACGGTCGAGGCCAACCCCGACACGGTGACCCCCGGTGTCGCGCGCACGCTCGCGGACGCCGGGGTCACGCGGCTCTCGATCGGCATGCAGTCCGCGGTCCCGCACGTGCTCGCCGCGCTCGATCGCACGCATCGCCCGGAGAACGTGCGGACCGCGGTCGCCGCGGCCAAGGATGCGGGCCTCGCGGTCAGCGTCGACCTGATCTATGGCGCGCCCGGCGAGTCGCTCGGCGACTGGGAGGCATCGCTCGATGCTGCGCTCGAACTCGATTCGGACCACATCTCGGCCTACGCCCTGATCATCGAGGACGGGACGAAGCTCGCGAGGCAGATCCGACGCGGAGAGGTCCCGACGCCCGACGACGACCTGCAGGCCGACATGTACGAGCTCGCCGATGCCCGCCTCGCCGCGGCCGGCTTCGACTGGTACGAGGTGAGCAACTGGGCGCGTGCCGCCCACGGTCGCACCGCTGAGGAGAACCGCTCACGGCACAACCTCGCCTACTGGCGCGGAAGCGACTGGTGGGGGTTCGGACCCGGTGCACACAGCCATGTCGCGGGGCTGCGCTGGTGGAATGTGAAGCACCCCGCCGCGTACGCCCAGCGCCTCGCCGCATCCGAATCTCCCGCCGCCGGCACGGAGCGACCTGATGACGAGTCCCGCCTGCTGGAGCGGATCCTGCTGCTCAGCCGCATCCGCGAGGGGATCGCGATCGACGAGGTGCCGCCGGCGAACCGCACGCGGGTCGCCGGGCTCATCGCCGACGGGCTGGTGGATCCGGTCGCCGCAGTGAAGGGGCGCGTCCGGTTGACGCTCCGAGGTCGGCTCCTCGCCGACGCGGTGGTGCGCGAGCTGACCGACTGACTCAGCCCGGCAGCAGGTCCAATCCGGTCGTCCGCCGCTGCGGCACCGTCGCGGTGATCGTGTCGAACACGCGTGTGCGGCGCTCGGGGCCGAACACCGGCCATCCGGGGTCGCCGGTCTTCACGAACGCGATCCACGCCGCATGCATCTCTGCCGCGAGCTCCCGAGGCGCATCCGGCCCGGCGAGACGCTGCGCCTCGGGATCGTCGAGGCGATCGAAGACGAATCCGAGTTCGAGCGCATGCGCCGCGCGGAGGTCGCGCACCGGGCTGTTCCACGCGAACTCGTACACGTAGGTCGGTGCCGTCCGCTTCCGTGCGAGGCGCGTCAGCGGAGCCCGCAGCAGCACGTCGGTGGCGAGCTGTCCGAAGATCTCGCCGGTCGACGCACCGGGGAACTCCGCACGATACTCCCGTACGGCAGCGCGCGGGATCCGCAGGGCGAGACGGGCCGCGAGGAGCTTCAGCTCGCTGATGCCGTCGAGCGCGGCCGGCGGGAACCACAGCCGGTACTCGTCGGTGTTGCTGCCGATGAGCAGTGGCGTGTCGATCTCGGGAAGCACCTCGTGCGGAGAGCGGGGGAGGGTCTCCGCGTCGATCGCGAACTGGAAGCCGGGGGCGCCGCCCAGCGGAGAGGAACCGGCGGCGTGCTGCCGCCTGGTCTCGAGCAGGCTGTCGGGGGAGATGTCGGCGAAGGCCTCGCGATCGGGGCGGACCCCGAGCCGCTTCGCGAGCTGCACCGATATCCGGCCGGCCTTCCGCGGTGTCTGCGCCTCGAGCGGTCCGGATTCGATGATCGCGCGCGCGATGAGCGCGCGGGATGTCTCCTTCGCCAGGAGCCCGGCCACGATCGCTCCGCCTGCCGACTCGCCCATCACCGTGATCCGCGTCGGGTCGCCGCCGAACGTCTCGACCTCGCGGTGGATCCAGGAGAGGGCAGCGGCCGCATCCTCCAGTCCGAGGTTGCGGGGAGCGCCGTCGAGCACCGAGAAGCCCTCGGATCCCAGCCGGTAGTTGATCGAGACGAAGACGATCCCCGCGCGTGCGAAGCGCGTGCCGTCGTAGAGTCCGAGGGCCGCCGTGCCGCGTTCGAGGGCGCCGCCGTGGATCCAGAGCAGCACGGGCGCAGCCGCGGCATCCTCCGGTGCCCAGACGTTCGCGGTGAGGATGTCGTCGCCGTCGATGCGGACGCTGCCGAGGAGTTCGCCGATCGGACCGGGGTACGGCAGCTGCGGGGGAGTCGGACCGAAGTCCACCGCCTCGCGGATGCCGTCCCACGCCGCTGCCGGCTGCGGTGCGCGGAACCGGTTCGACCCGAAGGGAGCGGCGGCGTAGGGGATGCCGAGGAAGCGGCGGACGCCGGCGTCGAGAGTTCCGCGGACGATGCCGCCGGAGAGTATCGCGGTGGGCGGCGTCGTCGTCATGAGCGCCATCCTAGAGGGCGCCTTTCGGGGTATACCCGGCTGCGCGGGGTAGGATTGGCACTCGGGGCATCAGAGTGCCAGCGAGCGTCCGAGTGTCAGCGGAAGGGGAAGGCGATGGTCTCAGAGCGAGGACTCCAGGTTCTCCGTGCGATCGTGCAGGACTACGTCGAGACTCACGAGCCCGTCGGCAGCCGCTCCATCGTGGACCGCTACTCGTTCGGCGTCTCGGCGGCGACCATCCGCAACGACATGGCGCTGCTCGAGGACGAGGAGCTGATCACGGCTCCGCACACGTCGTCGGGCCGGGTCCCCACCGACAAGGGCTATCGCGTCTTCGTCGACCATCTGGCGCAGCTGCGGCCGCTCAGCGTCGCCCAGCGCACCGCCATCGAGTCGTTCCTGACCGCTCCCACCGACCTCGACGATCTGATGATCCGCACCGTCCGCGTGCTCACGCAGCTCACAGGTCAGGTCGCGCTCGCGCAGTACCCGTCCTTCGCCCGTGCGCACATCACGCACCTCGAGCTCGTGGCGCTCTCTCCCAACCGCGTGCTGATCGTCCTCGTCACCGACGCGGGCGGCGTCTCGCAGCGTTTGACTCCGCTCCCCGTCGACGTCGACGAGGCCGACACCGCGGTCCTCCGCGCGCGACTCTCGGCCCTGATCACGGGACAGGCGGTGAGCGATGCCGCCGAGCGGCTGCAGAACCTCGTCGCCGCCGACGACCAGACGAAGGACATCGCGCTGCGCACGCTCGCCGCCGTCGTCATCGAGGAGCTCGGCGAGTTCCGCCAGGAGCGACTGGTCATGGCGGGAGCCGCGACGCTCGCACGGCGCGAGCAGGACTTCCGCGGCAGCATCCACCCGATCCTCGAGGCGATCGAGGAGCAGGTCACCCTGCTGCGGCTGATGGGCGAGATGGTGACCGACGAGCATGGGCTCGGCGCGAGCATCGGCACCGAGAACGAGCCGTTCGGTCTCGGCGAGGCATCCATCGTCGCCAGCAACTACGCCGCCCCCAGCGGCACGGCACGGGTCGGCGTGATGGGGCCGACGCGCATGGACTATCCGAGCAACCTCGCGGCGGCGCGGGCGGTCGCCCGCTACCTGTCGCGGATGCTCGACGAGGACGAGGCCGGTCGCTGAGGCGACGGCCACGAGAGACACACGCAGAAAGGCGATTGTGGCGGACCACTATGAGGTTCTCGGGGTGTCCCGAGACGCTTCCACCGATGAGATCAAGAAGGCGTATCGGCGCCTCGCACGGCAGCTGCACCCGGATGTGAACCCGGGCGACGAGGCCGCCGAGAAGTTCAAGCTCGTGACGCACGCGTACGACGTGCTCAGCGACGACGACTCGCGACGGCGCTACGACATGGGCGGCGGAGACGGGGCTGCGGGCAACTTCCAGGGCTTCGGCGGCTTCGGAGACATCTTCGAGACGTTCTTCGGCGCGGCTCAGAGCGGCGGCCGCGGCGGGCGCCCGCGCTCGCGTCGTGAGCGGGGCCAGGACGCGCTCGTGCGCGTGACGCTGGACCTCGGCGACGTCGTGTTCGGCGCGCATCGCGACATCGAGGTCGACACGGCCGTGCTCTGCGAGACCTGTCAGGGCTCGTGCTGCCAGGAGGGCACCTCGCCCGTCACATGCGACATCTGCGGCGGTTCCGGACACGTGCAGCGCCAGGTGCGCAGCCTGCTCGGCAACGTCGTGACCTCCCAGCCCTGCGGCACCTGCGAGGGCTACGGCACCACGATCCCGTTCCCGTGCGGAACCTGCGGCGGCCAGGGGCGCGTGCGCTCGCGCCGCACCGTGTCGCTCGACATCCCGGCAGGCGTCGAGACCGGACTCCGGCTGCAGCTCCCGGGCTCCGGCGAGGTCGGCAAGGCGGGCGGCCCCAACGGCGACCTGTATGTCGAGGTGACCGTGAACGCGCACCAGGCCTTCAGTCGAGAGGGCGACGATCTGCTCGCGACCCTCGAGGTGTCGATGACGGATGCGATCCTCGGCACCGAGACCTCGATCCAGGGACTCGACGGCGAGGTCGATCTGGAGATCCGTCCCGGCGTGCAGTCGGGCGACGTGCTGACGATCAAGGGCCGCGGCATCACTCCGCTGCGCGGTTCGCAGCGCGGTGACCTGCGGGTCGGCGTGCAGGTCGTCACGCCGACGAAGCTCGATTCCGCCCAACGTGCGCTGATCGAGGACTTCGCGAAGAAGGCGAAGGCTCCCGGTCCGCAGCTGGCGCAGTTCCAGCAGGGACTCTTCTCCAAGCTCCGCGACCGGTTCCGCGGGCACTGATCGTGGCGCTGCACTTCCTCGTCGAGTCGTCGACGGATGCCGGTGTCGGAGACGTCGTGTCGCTGACCGGTGCCGAGGCGAAGCACGCGGCCGTGGTGCGTCGACTCCGCGTCGGCGAGGCGGTGACGGTCGGCGACGGCGCCGGAGTGTGGCTCGCGGGCGTCGCCGAAGAGGTGGCGCCGTCACGCGTCGACGTGCGCATCGAGGAGCGAGTCGAGCATCCGGCGCCCGCGCCGCGGCTGGTCCTGGTGCAGGCGCTGGCGAAGGGCGATCGAGACGAGCTCGCCGTGCAGGCCGCATGCGAGCTCGGCGTCGACGAGATCGTGCCGTGGCAGGCCGGCCGCAGCGTGTCGCGCTGGGAAGGCCCGAAGGCCGTGAAGGGGCGCGAGCGCTGGTCGACCATCGTCCGAGAGGCGGCGAAGCAGGCGCATCGCGCCTGGGTGCCCGAGGTCACGGCTCCGGCGACCACGAAGCAGCTCGCCGCGCGGGCGAGCACCGACCGCGTGCTGCTGCTCGATCCGACGGCCCCGGTCCGGCTTTCGGCTATCGAGCCGGATGGCCGCGATCTGGTGCTGGTGGTCGGCCCCGAGGGAGGCATCTCCGATGAGGAGCTCGCCCTGCTGACGGATGCCGGTGCGGAGCGCGTGCTCCTCGGCGAGACCGTGCTGCGCACCTCCACCGCCGGCCCTGCTGCCGTCGCGGTGCTGTCGGTCGCGCTCGGGCGCTGGTGATCACGGACCCACGGGCCGGAGTACGTGCCGGTCAGTAGACTTGACACCATGACGGAACCCTCGATCTTCACGCGCATTCTGAACGGGGAGATCCCCGCGGAGATCCTCGGCGAGACCGATCGCGTCTTCGCGCTGCGCGACATCGCGCCGCAGGCGCCGGTGCATCTTCTCGTCGTGCCGAAGTCGGCCGATTACCGCGACGTCGCCGAGCTCGCTGCCGGCGATCCGTCTCTGCTCGCCGAGATGATCGCCTTCGCGAAGGAACTCGCGGCGACGCACACCGACGACGGCGACTTCCGCCTCGTCTTCAACACCGGCGCGAACGCCGGACAGACGGTGTTCCACGTCCACGCGCATGTGCTGGCCGGCGGACTGACGGAGAAGAGTGTCGGTGCCTGAGAATCACGAGCCCCAGGAGCGGAGTCTGGGCGGACAGACGCCCGAGTCGGTCGAGAAGATCTACGCCGACGGCGTCGCGATGGTGCAGCTGCTCGGTCCGCAGGACCGGCTGCTGCGCATGCTCGAGAAGGAGCACCGCGACGTGCAGGTCCTCGTGCGCGGCAACGAGATCACCCTGAGCGGCTCGCGGGAGGCCGTCGACGGAGCCAAGAGCCTCGTCGACGAGCTGCTCGCGATGACCAGGGCGGGTCACGACCTCGCCCCGAGCGATGTCTCGAACTCGGCGCGGATGCTGCGCCAGGAGGGCGGTCCGCGTCCGAGCGAGGTGCTCGGCGAGGCGATCCTCACGACGCGCGGCAAGGTCATCCGGCCGAAGACGCTCGGGCAGAAGGAGTACGTCGACGCGATCGAGGAGAACACGATCGTGTTCGGCATCGGTCCGGCCGGAACGGGCAAGACCTATCTCGCGATGGCGAAGGCCGTCCAGGCGCTGCAGCGCAAGGAGGTCACCCGCATCATCCTGACCCGGCCTGCCGTCGAGGCGGGGGAGCGGCTCGGGTTTCTCCCCGGCACGCTCACCGACAAGATCGATCCCTACCTGCGACCGCTGTACGACGCGCTCAACGAGATGATGGACCCCGAGATCGTTCCGCGGCTCATGGCCACGGGCACGATCGAGGTCGCCCCGCTGGCGTACATGCGCGGTCGCACCCTGAACGACTCGTTCGTGGTGCTCGACGAGGCGCAGAACACCACGCCGGAGCAGATGAAGATGTTCCTCACCCGTCTCGGCTTCGGCACCCGGATGGTCGTCACGGGCGACATCACCCAGGTCGACCTCCCGCAGGGCTCCTCGGGCCTCAGGCTCGTCACGCGGGTGCTCGACGGCATCGAGGACATCCACTTCTCCCGACTCACGAGCGCCGACGTCGTGCGTCACTCTCTCGTCGGTCGCATCGTCGACGCCTACAGCGAGTATGACGAGAAGCGCACCGCGCAGCGGTTCGAACGCGAGCAGGCAGCGGAGTTCGCCAACCGCGCCGACCGGCGAGGTGCGCAGCGCCCAGGACCCCGCGACCGGATGCCGAAACGAGGCCTCTCCTGATGAAACGAGCACAGGCATGATCGAGATCAACAACGAGTCGGCGATCGACGTCGACGAGACCGTGCTCCAGCGGCTGACCGACTTCAACCTCGCCCAGCTGCATGTCAGCCCCGACGCCGAGGTCGCGATCGTCCTCGTCGACGAGGGCGCCATGGAGGCGCTCCATGTGCAGTGGATGGACGAGCCGGGACCCACCGACGTGCTCAGCTTCCCGATGGACGAGCTGCGCCCCGGAACCGAGGACCGCCCGACCGCTCCCGGGCTGCTCGGCGACATCGTGCTCTGCCCGCAGGTCGCGGAGACCCAGGCGCAGGCGGCCGGCCACACCCTGATGGACGAGCTCATCCTGCTCACCACTCATGGGCTGCTCCACCTGCTGGGGTTCGACCACGCCGAGCCCGACGAGGAGCGTGAGATGTTCGGACTGCAGAAGGAGCTCATCCAAGGCTTCGCCGCGGCCGAACGCCGCCGATGACAGCGACTCTCCTGCTCATCGCCGCCGTGCTCCTGGTGGCGTTCGGCGGCCTGATGTCGGCCATCGATGCCGCCTACGGCGTCGCCTCGCGTGCGAACCTCGCCGACATGGCGACAGAAGGACGGCGGGCGAAGGCCCTGGGCCGCATCGCCTCCGATCTCGACGCGCACGTCAACGCGGTCGCCTTCATCCGCGTCCTGGCCGAGGTCACGGCCGCGGTGCTCGTGACCGTGGCGTTCACGATCCTCATCGAGAACAACTGGTGGGCGATGCTCGCCGCCGCTCTGCTGATGACAGCGATCACGTTCGTCCTCGTCGGCGCCAGCCCGAGGTCGTTCGGGCGGCAGCACGCCGAAGGCATGATCCGCGGCACCGCGTCGATCGTGCGCGGCCTGCGCATCTTCCTCGGCCCTCTCGCGCAGGCGCTCGTCGTGCTGGGCAACCGGGTCACCCCCGGCACCGGGCGCAGCTCGTTCACGAGCGAGGACCAGCTGCTCAGCATGGTCGACGAGGCGGCGTCCAACGACCTCATCGAAGAGGATGACCGCGATCTCATCCACTCGGTGTTCGACTTCACCGATCAGTTCGTCCGCGCCGTGATGGTGCCGCGTACCGAGATGGTGACCGTCGATGCGACCGCCACCACCGACGAAGCCATGTCGCTCTTCCTGAACCGCGGCGTCTCGCGGATGCCGGTGGTGGACGACGACGCCGATGACGTCGTCGGGGTGCTGTATCTCAAGGATCTGGTGCAGTTCGCGTACCGCGACGACAGCGCCTGGCGCGCGGCATCCATCCGTCCCATCGCCCGCCCCGCCACCTTCGTGCCTGAGTCGATGCGCGCGGAGACGCTCCTGCAGCAGATGAAGCGCGATGCCGTCCACGTCTGCCTGGTGATCGACGAGCACGGCGGCATCTCGGGACTCGTGACGCTCGAGGATCTGATCGAGGAGCTCGTCGGGGAGATCTCCGACGAGTACGATCAGGTATCCGCCGAGTTCGTCGATCTCGGCGATGGCCGGTACCGTGTGAGCGCCCGGCTCTCGCTCGAGGACGTCGGAGATCTCTTCGGCCTCGAACTCGAGGACGAGGACGTCGACTCGATCGGCGGTCTGCTCGGCAAGGCCCTGGGCCAGGTGCCGCAGCCCGGCGCGACCGCGACGGTCTCGGGGCTCGCGCTCACCGGTGGAGCATCGCGCGGCCGCGGTCGAGGAATCGCCACGGTCTTCGTGGAACGCACGGCGACGGAGCCCGACGCTTCGCAGGACGAGGGAGAACGACACGATGACTGAGAACACCCGAAGCGGGTTCGTGACCTTCGTCGGTCGACCGAACGTGGGCAAGTCCACGCTGACGAACGCGCTCGTCGGCGAGAAGATCGCCATCACCAGCGAGAAGCCGCAGACCACCCGTCGGGCCATCCGCGGCATCGTGAACCGTCCGGAGGGCCAGCTCGTCATCGTGGACACCCCCGGCATCCACAAGCCGCGCACGCTGCTCGGCGAACGTCTCAACGATCTCGTAGACCAGGTGCTCGGCGACGTCGACGTCATCGGCTTCTGCGTGCCGGCGACTGAGAAGGTCGGCCCGGGCGACCGCCGCATCGCCGCGTCCCTCGACGGATACGCGCGGGCGAAGAAGATCGCGATCGTCACGAAGACGGATGCCGCGGGTCGGGACGAGATCACCGAGCGGCTGATGGAGGTCGATGCCCTCCGCGAGGACTGGGCCGCCGTCATCCCGCTCTCCGCACTGACGCGGGACCAGCTCGAGGTGCTCGCCGACGAGGTGCTGAGCCTCATGCCGAAGGGCCCTGCGCTCTATCCGGAGGGCATCACCACGGATGAATCGCAGGAGGACCGCATCGCCGAGATGATCCGCGAGGCGGCTCTGGACGGCGTGCGGGACGAGCTGCCGCACTCCATCGCTGTCGTGATCGATGACATCGCGCCCCGAGAGGGCACCGACCTGACCGACGTGCACGCCTCGATCGTGGTCGAGCGCGACAGCCAGAAGGCCATCATCATTGGACACAAGGGCAAGCGTCTCAGTGACGTCGGTGCGCGTGCCCGCAAGGGCATCGAGGCGCTGCTCGGCACCCGCGTCTTCCTCGGGCTGCACGTCAAGGTCGCCAAGGAATGGCAGCGCGACCCGAAGCAGCTCGGCCGGCTCGGGTTCTGACATGAGGACCGGCGACACGTCGAGGGCGGCGGGCAGGCCGCCGACCCCGCGGGCATGAACGGGCGCAGCCCGGACCCGGAAGCGCTGCGGAACGAGGTCTTCACACGCGTCTTCGACGACCACTGGGCGTCGGTGCGTCACCACATCGAGTGCGTCGTCGCTGACGACGCCGAGGTGGCGGAGATCGTCTCCGAGGTGTTCCTCCTGGCCTGGTCGCGGCTCAAGCCGACGCGGCCGATGGGCCGCGTGTGGCTGCTGCGGGCGGCCGAGCGGCGCCTGCGCGCTCGGTCGGGGCGCGCCCTCACGCTGCACACCGCGCTCGATGCGGTGCACATCGGAGTCACCGGCGATTCGGCGCCTCCTGGGCGCGTCGGTCAGGCCGAGGTCGTGCGAGCTCTGGGTGTCCTCACCTCCAGGGAACGGCGTATCATCATGCTCACGTACTGGGATGGGCTCGCGGAGGGGGAGATCGCGGAGCTGTTGCGCGGTTCTGAGTCCCGGGTGCGGAGAACACTTCGCCGAGCGCAGGATCGTCTGCGCGCGGAGCTGGGCCTGGAGGGGGTGACATCCGGTGACGACTGAGAACTCGGTGCTCGAGAGGGCGTTGAGCGACGCCGATCCCGGGCGCACCCCGCGCGATGCCGTCCCTGACGCGAAGGCCATCGCGACCCGCGACCGCATCCTCCGTTCGACGGAGGCGCCGAAGAAGCGCCGTCGTGCGCGCGCTCTGTGCTGGGCGTCGGGGGTCGTCGCTGTCGCGACGGCCGCGGTCGTCGCCTTCGCGATGATCACGCCGCAAGTGGCCGCGGTCGCGGGCACGCCCGCTCCGCTGGACTTCGAGGGGGAGTCCACGGTGGCCGACATCGTCGAGGAGGCGCACACCGCCCTCGCCACGTCGGAGGGCCCTTCCGAGGCGGTGCGAACGGTCCGGACGGCGTCGTGGGGCTTCGCGGTCGAGGTCGGCAAGAAGGAGACGAAGGTCGTTCCGAAGCTCTCGACTCTGACGTGGGAGCCCGACGGCTCAGGGCGGATGACGATCATCGCGGGCGTCCCCTACGACCCCGCGGATGCCGTGGCCAACAGCACGGCCGAGGTGACCAGCAGCGGTGAGGTCGTCACTGATCTCATCATGGAACCCGGCGACTTCACGACACCGTGGACGACCGTCCCTGCTGCCGACGGTGCTGACATGTCCGCGATGCTCCGCGCTCTCGGCATGCCAGACGATCCCACCGCCTTCGATGTGGAGACCGCGTTCACGTCGGCCCTCCAGCAGTGGACGCTGACGAACGCGCAGCACGCCGAGCTTCTCTCTCTTCTGGAGGAGGCCGGCGACGGCGTCGCACTCGGCACCTCAACGGATCGTCTCGGACGACCGGTAGCGGGCATCCGCGTGCAATCTCCCGACGGGGCCGCGAGTGACCTCATCCTGATCTCGCGTGAGACGGGCCGGATCGTCGGGGTCGAACGCACCGTGCTGATCGCGGACGAGGTGTTCGACGCAGGGGCGATCATCTCCTACGAGATGTGGGATGTCACGGAAGGAACCATCGAATGACGCGTGCGACCTCGGCCCTTCTCGCGGGTCTCGTCGGAATCCTCCTCGCGATGACCTCGGCGCCGGCCTTCGCGGCTCCGTCCGACGATGCCGAGCCGGATCCGCAGATCACGGCGATGCTCGAAGAGGTTCCCGGAGGTGTCCTCATCGATTCGAGGCACGCGGTGTGGCCGGAGCTCGCGATGGAGCTGACCGTCCATGCGGACAAGGGGCGGTCCGCCCGTTCGGTCGGCAGCTGCGCGACGAACAGCATCTGCGTGTACAACGGCTTGTCGCTGGGGGGCACGAGCACCTTGACGTTCGGCACCTGCGGCAATCACACCATTCCGTCGACGTTCTCGGCGAAGTCGCTGGCGAACGCCCGCACCTCGGGCTACGTGCAGGCGCGCAACGGATCGGCGGTCGTCGCGACCGTGTATGCCGGGAACTGGGCCAACATCTCCGGAGGCGCCACGAGCCTCCGGTGCTACCTCTGAGGACGAGCATGGCATCGCAGTGGATCGCCCGGACCCCTGGTCCGCCGGAGGGGTGGGACTTGGTCGGCTACGAGCCGCCCGCTCCTCGCGCCGGTGAGGTCACGATCCGGGTGCGTGCGGCCGGCGTGAACCCGGCCGATGCGAAGCACGTCGCGGCCCCGCGGGGCGGAGTCGAATTCCCGGTGGCCATCGGATACGAGGTCTCGGGCGAGCTGATCGCGATCGGTCCGAACACCTCGATCGGATCGGGCGCCGCCGCCATCGGAGACGAGGTCGTCGCGTTCCGCGTGGGCGGCGGATACTCGACGGAACTCACCGTGCCCGCGGAGAAGGTGTTCGCCAAGCCCACGACGCTGACGCACCCCGAGGCGGCGAACCTCCTCCTCGTCGGCACCACCGCGGCCGAGATGCTCGCGGTCACCGGTGCCGCTCCGGGTGAGACGATCCTGCTCCACGGTGCCTCGGGCGCCGTCGGCCTCAGCGTGCTGCAGCAGGCGCGGCTGCGCGGCATCCGTGTGATCGGCACCGCCAGTGAGAGCCGCTTCGACGAGGTGCGCCGCTTCGGGGGAATCCCTGTCCGCTACGGCACGGGCCTCTCCGATCGGGTGCGTGACGCGGCGGATGGTCCGATCGCCGCCGCGCTCGATGCCGTCGGCACGGACGAGGCCGTGGATGTCTCGCTCGCACTCGTCGCCGACCGTCGGCGCATCGTCACGATCGCCGCGTTCGGACGCGCGGAAGCCGACGACATCCTGGCCATCGCCGGGTCCATGCCGGCCAGCACGCGGTTCCGCGACGAGGTGCGCGGCGAGCTCGTCGCCCTAGCGCAGAACGGTGACCTCGTCGTGCCGATGGCGCGGAACTTCGCGCTGGACCAGGCACCCGAGGCGCATCGCCTCCTCGCGACCGGTCACCCCGGTGGCAAGCTCGCGTTGATCCCGGACGCCTGAGGCCCCTGTTCGGAGCGACTCGCGAGTCGCCCGCGGCGAGAAAGTCGGTGATCGCACAGGCTCCGGCGACGGTCAGTCGATCTCGCGGAGCGACGACGTCACGATCACCACGTCGTCGCCGAACTCGGCGTCCGCGGCATCCTGAATCGTGCCGTCGTCCCACACGACCTGCAGCCAGAGGTAGCCGCGGTCGGCGCCCACGGTCAGGGCGTCGCGTCCGAGTCGGGCGGAGATGTCGTCTTGGATCCGGGTGAGGTCGACCTCGGCCGTCGTGCCCTCCGTGCCGCCGGCCGGATCCTCCGGCGCGACCGGATCGTATAGAGCGAGCATGATCGGCGGATCCGTGTTCGTCAGCCGCGTCCCGTCGTAGGTCGCGTAGACCGCATACGCGCCCCACGTCGTCTCACCGCTGGTCTCGCTGCCCTCGAGGCCGTCCCAGGACCAGCCCTCGAGCGGGACACCGCTGCACTGCGGCGGGTAGGACTCCATGATCGCGCCCAGACACAGCTGCACGTCGCCCGCGACATCCAGAACGGTGCCGACGCCGATCACGCGTCCCTGCGGAAGGCCGGGCGTGACGTTCTCGAGGCGCTGGTCTGACGGGATCGCGGTGTTCGTCGGGGCGGGGGAGCCGCCGGGGCTGTTCGCGCAGGCGCCGAGAACGAGGACTCCGAAGACGGATGCCGTCGCGAGAAGCCTGCGACGCTGCGATGTGCTCATACTCCCCAGTGTCGCGCCCGCCGGGATCGTCTCACGACCGTCGAACGCGACCGGAGCTTCCCTGCTAGCATGGCCGCATGCCTTTCGGCGGTCTGCTTCTTCTTAGCTGCCGCGACGAGTCCTAAGAGCTAGGGCCTTCCTCGTCGCGGCGCTTGTGTTGGCCCGTACATCTTGACGAAGAGAAGAAGCCCATCATGCAGAACACTCAGCGCTCCTCAGCGATGCCGATCCACAAGTACCGGCCGTTCCACGAGCAGATCGACGTCCACCTGCCGGACCGCACATGGCCCGACGCCCGCATCACCGAGGCGCCCCGCTGGTGCGCGGTCGACCTCCGCGATGGCAACCAGGCCCTCATCGACCCGATGTCGCCCGAGCGCAAGCGCGTCATGTTCGAGCTGCTCGTCAGCATGGGCTACAAGGAGATCGAGGTCGGCTTCCCGTCGGCGAGCCAGACCGACTTCGACTTCGTCCGCCAGCTCATCGAAGAGAACCTGATCCCGGACGACGTGACGATCCAGGTGCTGACGCAGGCGCGCGAGCACCTGATCGAGCGCACCTACGAGTCGATCGCCGGTGCCAAGCAGGCCATCGTGCACCTGTACAACTCGACCAGCGTGCTGCAGCGCGAGGTCGTCTTCCGCACCGACAAGCAGGGCATCATCGACATCGCGCTCGAAGGCGCGCGCCTGTGCCGGAAGTTCGAGAAGACCATCCCCGACACGAAGGTCTACTACGAGTACTCGCCCGAGAGCTACACGGGCACCGAGCTCGAGTTCGCCCTCGACATCTGCAACCAGGTCATCGAGGTCTTCGAGCCCACCCCTGACCGCAAGGTGATCATCAACCTGCCGGCGACGGTCGAGATGGCGTCGCCGAACGTCTACGCCGACTCGATCGAGTGGATGAGCCGCCACCTCGCCCACCGCGAGAACATCATCCTGTCGCTGCACCCGCACAACGACCGCGGCACGGCGATCGCCGCCGCCGAGCTCGGCTACATGGCCGGTGCCGACCGCATCGAGGGATGCCTCTTCGGCAACGGTGAGCGCACCGGCAACGTCGACATCGTCGCGCTGGGCATCAACCTCTTCACGCAGGGCATCGACCCGCAGATCGACTTCAGCGACATCGACCAGGTCAAGCGCACGGTCGAGTACTGCAACCAGCTGCCCGTGCCCGAGCGCAGCCCGTGGGCCGGCGACCTCGTCTTCACGGCGTTCAGCGGTTCGCACCAGGATGCGATCAAGAAGGGCTTCGAGGCGATGGCCGTTCGGGCCGAAGCAGAGGGCGTCACCGTCGACGACATCGAGTGGGCCGTGCCGTACCTGCCGGTCGATCCGAAGGACCTGGGCCGCTCGTACGAGGCTGTCATCCGCGTCAACTCGCAGTCGGGCAAGGGCGGCGTCGCCTACCTGCTGAAGTCGGATCACGCGATCGACCTGCCGCGCAAGTTGCAGATCGAATTCTCCGGCGTCGTCCAGGCGAAGACGGATGCCGAGGGCGGCGAGGTCACGAGTGACCAGATCTGGTCGATCTTCAACGACGAGTACCTGCCTGCGGATGACTCCGCCGCCAAGTGGGGACGCTTCGAACTGCTCGCGACCCAGACCCGCAGCGACATGTCGGGCGAGGTCGTGCTCGACGTCGTGCTGCGTGATGACGAGCAGCAGCTGGCTGTCGCGGGGTCCGGCAACGGACCTGTCGCCGCGTTCGTCGAGGTGCTGCGTGCGCAGGGCTTCGACATCACGGTCTACGACTACGTCGAGCACGCTCTCAGTGCGGGCGGCGACGCGCAGGCCGCTGCCTACGTCGAACTGCAGGTCGGGGACCAGCGGCTGTGGGGCGTCGGCATCGACGGCGACATCTCGACCGCGTCGCTCAAGGCGATCGTGTCGGGTGTGAACCGCTCGATCCGCACGCGCGCGCAGGAGCTGGCCGCGGTCTGAAGTCCGTCGCTGCCCTGACCCACTTGGGTCGCTGAGCTTGTCGAAGCGTGCCTACGGGCCCTTCGACAAGCTCAGGGACCCAGGGGTCGGGGTGCGGCGTCGCGCTCAGTCACGCGGCTTCACGATTGGGATCGCTCCCGTCTCGGCGGCGACCTTGCGGCGGTAGATGCGTCGCTGCTCCGGGAGCGAGACGTCGAAGCTCACCGCCAGCACACGGATCACGGCGGTGACGACGATGCCGATGATCGCGGCGAGGGTGATCGACATGCCGAAGCCGTTCGCGATCACGATGAACGTGCAGCCGGCGCCGGCGGCGACGGCATAGAGCGAGCCGACGTGCATGATCGCGGTCGGCAGGCCCATCAGCATGTCGCGCAGCACGCTGCCGCCCACTGCGGCGCAGACGCCGATGAAGACGGCGGGCACCTCGGGGATCCCGAAAGCCAGAGCCTTGCTCGTCCCGAACGCGCCGAACATCCCGATCACGACGGCATCGAGCACGACGATCACGGTGTTCAGGCGGCTGAAGAGTCCCGCGAGGAGCATTCCGAAGAGAGCGGCACCGGCGGCCGTGACGAGATACCACTGATTCTGCAGGGTGGCGGGCGTCTGACCGAGCAGGATGTCGCGGATCAGACCGCCGCCCATGCCGATCATGATGCCGATGATCGCCACGCCCAGCCAGTCCAGTCGGCGCTGCCCCTGGAACCCGGAGGCGAACAGCGCGCCCTGCACCCCACCGAGGCCGACGCCGAGGAGGTCCGCCCACAGCGGAATGGTGAAGAGCGGTTCGGTCACCCGTCCATTCTCGCGCACGGAGGATAATCGACGTGTGCCCACCTACCGAGACGAAGTGGTGATCCTGCGCACCCACAAGCTGGGTGAGGCCGATCGCATCGTCACCATGCTGTCGCGGCGGCATGGCAAGGTCCGTGCGGTGGCGAAGGGCGTGCGACGCACGTCGTCGAAGTTCGGCTCCCGGCTCGAGCCCTTCATGGTCGCCGATGTGCAGCTCTATCAGGGCCGCTCGCTCGACATCGTGCAGCAGGCGGAATCGCTCGGCTCCTACGGCACCGACATCGCCGCACACTACGACCGCTTCACCTCGGCCAACGCGATGGTCGAGACCGCCGACCGCCTGAGCGATTCCGAGGCGACGCCCGAGCAGTACCTGCTCCTCGTCGGCGGTCTGCGCGCGCTCTCGCGGGGCGAGCACGTGCCGCGCAGCATCCTGGACTCGTATCTGCTGCGCGTGATGTCTCTCTCCGGATGGGCGCCCTCGCTCGACGACTGCGCCCGCTGTGCGGCGCCCGGACCGCACAGCACGTTCGTCGCCCAGCTGGGCGGCCTGGTGTGCGTGAACGATGCGCCGGCCGGAAGCCCGCGCATCGCCGAACGCACCCTCGAACTGCTCCGCGCCCTGATCAGGGGTGACTGGGGGTTCATCGACGCGGCATCTCCCGCCGAGTCGGCTGCCGCAGCCGGGCTCGTCGGAGCCTATGCCCAGTGGCACCTGGAGCGCGGCATCCGCTCGCTCTCGCACGTTTCCGACATCCGAGGAGAAGGAGCACGGTGACTCCCAAGCCGTACACGCACAAGGATGCCGTGGCTTATCGCCCTCTCGACTGGACGGGTGTGCACCCGCCCGCGTTCCCCGCGGTGCCCGAGCACGTCGCCATCGTCATGGACGGCAACGGCCGCTGGGCGAACCGCCGCGGCCTGAACCGTGTCGAGGGACACAAGGCCGGCGAGGAGGTGCTCCTCGACGTCGTCGCGGGCGCGATCCAGGCCGGAGTGAAGCACCTGTCCGTGTACGCGTTCTCGACCGAGAACTGGGCGCGCTCTCCCGAGGAGGTGCGCTTCCTCATGGGGTACAACCGCGATGTGCTGCACCGCCGACGTGACCAGCTGAACGAGTGGGGCGTGCGGGTGCGCTGGGCCGGACGGAAGCCGCGGCTGTGGGGCAGCGTCATCAAGGAGCTGCAGTACGCCGAGCAGCTCACCAAGGGCAATGACGTGCTGACTCTCACGATGTGCGTCAACTACGGCGGTCGGATCGAGCTCGTCGATGCGATGCGCTCGATCGCAGCCGATGTCGCCGCGGGCAGGGTGAAGCCGAACGCGATCAGCGAGAAGATGATCCGGCGCCACCTCTACGTTCCCGACATGCCCGACGTCGACCTCTTCGTGCGGAGCTCGGGGGAGCAGCGCACCTCGAACTTCCTGCTGTGGGAGTCGGCGTACGCGGAGATGGTGTTCCTCGACACGCTCTGGCCCGACTTCTCCCGCGAGGAGCTGTGGCGCGCGATCAGCATCTACCTGTCGCGGGACCGCCGCTTCGGAGGAGCCGTCGACGCTCCCGACGCGACAGCCTGAGCGCGGAGCCACTTCTCCGTCTCCCGAGGATGGCGCAGGCGCACGATCGTGAGATGCGGGAAGTGCTCGATGACACCGGGCATGCGCTCCGCCCATTTGTGCAACGTGTTCGTCTGCCAGAGCAGGATGTTCTCCTCCGGCTCGCCGCGCCACATCTGCCATATCGGCTTCTCCACGTTCCCGTTCCACAGCGGGGTACGCAGGATGCCGCGGGCGAGGGTGCGGCGCAGCAGCCGTGAACGCACCACGCGGTACGGGTAGTCCAGCCAGACGACGAGCTGCGCGCGCGGCGGGAGGACCTCGTCGGTCCCCTTGCTCGTGTACTGCCACTCCGTGACCCAGCGATCCTCGGCCGCGAACGCGCGCACGTCGTCGAGGAACTCCGGTCGCGGCGTCCAGTTCGGCCCGTGGAACAGTGCGTCGATCTCGACGTGCCGCAGGCCCCACGCGTCGCCGATCCGCCCGGCGAGGGTCGTCTTGCCCGACCCGGACACTCCCGCGATCAGCACGCGCTCCGGCCTGAGAGGCAGCGGATCGTCGGCGGAGAGCATCCGGAAATCCTATCGATCGCGGGGATTCGTCGCGCTCCTCGATTCCTGAGCGAGGAGCGCAGCGACGAGACGAAGGGCGCTCCGGAACCGCGAGATCCGGAATAGCTCACAGAACCATGCGGTTGGATGAAGGTGTGAGCGAACCCATCTCCATCGACATCTGGTCCGACATCGCCTGCCCCTGGTGCTACATCGGCAAGCGCAACCTCGAGAAGGGCCTCGAAGCCGTCTCCGCCGACGACGACGCCCCGGAGGTCACCGTGACCTTCCACTCCTTCGAGCTCTCGCCCGACACCCCCGTCGACTTTGACGGCGATGAGATCGACTTCCTGGCCGGACACAAGGGGATGCCGCGCGCGCAGGTCGAGCAGATGCTGTCGAACGTCACGGGCGTCGCGGCGAACGCGGGCCTCGAGTACCGTTTCGATCTCCTGCAGCACACCAACACCGTGAAGGCGCACGAGCTGCTCCACTTCGCGAAGGCCGAGGGCCTGCAGCACGCGATGGAGGAGCGCCTCATGTCCGCGTACTTCACCGAGGGCAAGCACGTCGGTCGCATCGACGACCTCGTCGAGCTCGCAGTCGAGGTCGGTCTCGACGCCGATCGGGCGCGCGAGGCGCTCGAGAGCGAGACGTACCTGCCGGCGGTCCGTCAGGACCAGGCGCAGGCGCAGGCCTACGGCATCCAGGGCGTGCCGTTCTTCGTGATCGACGGGCAGTACGGCATCTCGGGTGCGCAGCCGCCCGCAGCGTTCGAGAACGTGCTCCGCGATCTCTGGGCGAAGCGCGGAGAGACCGAGGACGAAGCAGCGGCCGTCCAGGCCTGAGGCACCTTTCTGATACCGAGGCGGCGCGAGCTCTGCTCCCGCCGCCTCGATCTGTCTCGGGGTGTCAGAGGCGCTCCTGCTTCGGGGCGAGGGGGAGCGGTTCCATGGGCTGGTCGTCGGCGGTGAGGTCGATGCCGAGGTCGCGGGCATAGACGACGCGAGTGGCGATCGACACGTCCTCGCCCGCCTCCGTGAGTTCGAACACGCGACCGCCGCGCATGCGGTTGCGCTCCTCTCCGTCGAGACCGTACGCACCGAAGCCGGCGCCCGGCGCGTATCCCAGCAGGACACCGTAGTAGTCGCCCACGTAGTCGTTGATGTGGTCGTGCCCGACGAACACGCCCTTCACGTCGCCGCGCTCGAGGATCGCGTTGAACATGCCCGAGTTGAACGGACCGGGGCACTCGTCCTCGTTCCTCTCGCCGACGATGCCGTGCCGGGCCTGGCCGCGTGCGGCGTCCGCCTCCGTGCGGGTGTCAACGCCTCCCCACCACATGAAGCGGTGCTCCCACAGGGCGATGTGCAGGAACATGAGACCGGGCAGCTTCGTTCCGCGGCGCTTCTCGAGCTCCTGCGACTGCTGGCGATACCACGCGACCTGATCCATGCGCAGCCAGTCCCAGGTCGGATAGCCGGCGAAGTCCTGGCCGTTCAACGCGTCGGGGGCGTAGCGGCCGGAGTCCATCAACCACAGCGCGAACGCCGCGCGGTTCTTCTTCGCCGACGAGGCGATCGTCGCGATCGTGTTGCTCGTGCCCGTCACGCCTCGGGTGTTCTCGGCATTCATGTTGTAGTCGTACGACCGGTAGATCGCCAGCATCCCCGCCTCGTCGACGCCCGACTCGGGCAGCGAGTCCTCGTCGTGATTGCCGAAGGTGACCGCCCAGGGGATCTGTCGGGCCTCCATCGGCCAGACGACGTTGTTGATCGCCTGCTTCACGGCGAGCCGCGTCTCGCATCCTCCGGTGATGACGTCGCCGTTGATGACGACGAAGTCCGGCGCCTCCTGATCGAGCACCTTCTCGATCAGCTCCACCGTGCGGCGGTCGGTGAGCTCGTCGTCCTGCGTGTCGTTGAACTGCACCACCTTGAAGGTGCCGTCCGCACGGAACTGCAGCCGTCCTGCCTTGCCGGGCTTCATCTGAGGGGACGGCGAAGCCGCGTTCGCCGGCGGGGTGCCGAGCGGCAGAGCGGTGCCCAGAGCGCCGAGCGCTCCGGCAGTGAGGACGGTTCGCCGGCTGATCGGCAGTCGGTCGGGCATGGTCGGTCTCCTTCGTCTTCCGGCGGATTCGCCGCGGAGAGACTAAGGACCAGGGGTGGCGTCGTGGCGACCAGCAGGTGAACGGATCCCGGTGGAGCTGCGCCTCCCGGGCGGGTGCTCGGGTGACGCGCAGGTGAACGACCCGCCCGTCGAGCGGTCTAGCGGGTCAGGGCCGCTTCGATCGCGCTGACGATCTCGGGGGCGTCCGGCTTCTGCTTCGGGCGGAAGCGCAGGACCTCGCCGTCGGGCAGCACGAGGAACTTCTCGAAGTTCCACTCGACGCGGCCCGCCTTGCCGCCGGCATCCGGGGCCTCCTTGAGCGCCTTGTAGAGCTCGGAGGCGTTCTTGCCGTTCACCTTGACCTTGTCGTTCACCGGGAACGAGACCCCGTAGGTCGTGGAGCAGAACTCGAGGATCTCGTCGACGGACCCCGGCTCCTGCCCGAAGAACTGGTTGCACGGGAAGCCCACGACGCTGAAGCCGCGGTCGCCGTAGAGGCGCTGCAGCTCCTCGAGCTGCTCGTACTGCGGGGTGAGGCCGCACTTCGAGGCGACGTTCACCACCAGCACCACATCGGCACCGAGGTCGTCGAGAGTCTTCTCGTTGCCCTGGGCGTCGGTGAAGGGGATCGAACGGAGCGCAGAGTCGGTCATATTCACAGCTTAGGTCGCAGCATCCGCACCGGCTCCGCGTCTGGGAGAATGGAGGGGACATGACTCTCGCCACCGCCCCCGCCCGCCCTCTTCGCATCGGTCCGATCGATCTCGACGTGCCGGTCGTCCTCGCGCCCATGGCGGGGATCACGAACACCGCGTTCCGACGCCTGTGCCGCGAGTACGGCGCGGGGCTGTACGTCAGCGAGATGATCACGTCGCGGGCGCTGGTCGAGCGCAACGAGACCACGATGCGCCTGATCCAGCACCACGAGTCCGAGACGCCCCGCTCGATCCAGCTCTACGGCGTGGACCCGGCGACCATCGCCGAAGCCGTGCGCATCATCGTCGCCGAGGACCACGCCGATCACATCGACCTGAACTTCGGATGCCCGGTGCCGAAGGTCACGCGCCGAGGCGGGGGAGCGGCGCTCCCGTGGAAGTCGAAGCTGTTCGCCGACATCGTCGACCAGGCCGTCAAGGCCGCAGGCTCCATCCCGCTGACGGTGAAGATGCGCAAGGGCATCGACCGCGACCACCTGACGTTCATCGAGGCCGGGCGCGCCGCCGAGGACGCCGGTGCTGCCGCTGTCGCGCTCCACGCCCGCACGGCGGGCGAGTTCTATTCGGGGCACGCCGACTGGAACGCGATCGGCGAGCTCAAGCAGGCGGTCACGAGCATCCCGGTGCTCGGCAACGGCGACATCTGGTCGGCCGAAGACGCCGTGCGCATGATGGCGCAGACCGACTGCGACGGCGTCGTGGTCGGACGCGGGTGTCTCGGCCGTCCCTGGCTCTTCGGCGACCTGGCCGCCGCCTTCGGCGCGGGCCCCGCGACGAGCTCGGGGACCGGCCATGTGGTCGACGCGACTCTCGGCTTCGTCGCGAACGCGTTCCGTCGGCACGCCCAGCTGCTGGTGGAGTTCTTCGACGAGGAGGATCGCGGCTGCCGCGACATCCGCAAGCACGTCTCCTGGTACTTCAAGGGCTATCCGGTCGGCGGAGACATCCGCACCGGACTCGCCACCGCATCCAGCCTCGCGGAGATCGACGACCTGCTCGGCCGACTCGACCACACCGCGCCGTACCCGGGTGCCGACGCGGAGGGCCAGCGCGGACGCGCCGGTCACCCGAAGCGCACGGCCCTGCCGGACAAGTGGCTGGAGTCGCGGGAGATCGAGTCGTCGGCCTCCGAGATGATGCGTGGAGCGGAGATCGAGAACAGTGGTGGCTGACCCTCAGGCCGGTGTGCGCGCCGACGGCTACGACGCCCGCGACGCCGAGCGCTTCTTCGCCGAGACGCACCGATCCGAGCGCGACGACTTCGCGCGCGACCGCGCCCGTGTGCTGCACTCGGCGGCGCTCCGCCGTCTCGCCGCGAAGACCCAGGTCCTGAGCCCAGCGAGCACCGCCGACTTCGCGCGCAACCGCCTGACCCACTCGCTCGAGGTCGCCCAGGTCGGACGCGAGCTCGCCACGGCCCTCGGCGTCTCCGCCGATGTGGTCGACACGGCCTGCCTGAGCCACGACCTCGGACACCCGCCGTTCGGGCACAACGGCGAGCGCGCGCTCAACGAGTGGGCCGAGCACATCGGGGGGTTCGAGGGCAATGCCCAGTCCCTCCGCATCCTGACCCGGCTCGAGGCGAAGGTCCTCGACGACGACGACCACTCCGTCGGACTCAACCTCACCAGGGCCAGCCTCGACGCGACCTGCAAGTACCCCTGGACGGTCGACAGTCCGGTCCCGGACCCGGGCGGTCGACTCAAGTTCGGCGTGTATCCCGAGGACGAGGCCGTGTTCCGGTGGATGCGCGAGGGTGCGCCCGGTCGCCTCCGCTGCATCGAGGCCGAGATCATGGATCTCTCCGACGACATCGCGTACTCCGTGCACGATTTCGAGGACGCGATCGTCAACGGCTACGTCGACGTCGCGCAGCTCGCGGATCCGCGCGGACACGATGCTCTCGTCGGCCGTATCCAGCAGTGGGTGGGCTACGACTTCACCCGTGACGAGCTCGCCGACGCCCTCTATCGTCTGGCCTCGCAGTCGATGTGGCTCCCGTCCTTCGACCGGTCGCGGCAGGCGCTCGCCCGTCTGAAGAACCTGACCAGCGATCTGATCGGCCGCTTCGCGCGCGCCTCCGTCTCGGCGACCCGCGACGCCTACGGGGGAAGCCATCTCGTGCGCTACAACGCTCACGTCGTCGTGCCCCGTGTCGTGGAGGCCGAGATCGCGGTGCTCAAGGGCATCATGGGCCAGGCGATCGTCACGATCGACGCGCGCAAGGGCGTCTACAAGGAGCAGCGGCGCGTGCTGAAGAGGCTCGCCGACTCGCTGTGGTCGACCGACGCCCTGTGGTCGGCGGGCGCCGATGTGCTCGAACCCGCGTTCGCCGCCGACTTCGTCGCCGCGGTCGACGACGCCGAGCGCGCCCGCGTCGTGGTCGACCAGATCGCGAGCCTCACCGACCAGAGCGCGATCGACTGGCACAACCGTCTGGTGGGGGAGATCGACCCCGCCGAGGTCGGGATCTGGACGCCGCGGCACGCCCGTGCGCGCGCAGGCGCGCACGCCGAGAGGCGGCCCGTCGCCGAAGGGGTGGGCTGATGCCCCGCATCCGGCAGGCCGACGTCGACGAGGTCAAGGCGCGCACGAACATCGCCGACATCGTCGGTGAGCGCGTGGCGCTGAAGTCGGCCGGGGTCGGATCGCTCAAGGGTCTGTGCCCCTTCCATGATGAGAAGAGCCCGAGCTTCCACGTGCGGCAGCAGGTCGGCTACTACCACTGCTTCGGCTGCGGCGAGTCGGGAGACGTCTACTCGTTCCTCCGCGAGATGGACCACGTCAGCTTCACGGAGGCCGTCGAGCGCCTGGCCGGCCGCATCGGGTACACGCTCCACTACGAAGACGGGGGAGCAGCCCCCGAGACCAGCGGACGCAGTCGCCTCTATGCCGCGAACACGGCCGCCGCGGAGTTCTTCCGCGCGCAGCTGCTCTCGCCGGACGCCGAGGCCGGTCGGCGGTTCCTGGGCGAACGCGGATTCGACGCCGGGGCCGCGGCGCACTTCGGTGTCGGCTTCGCTCCGCGCGGCTGGGACGGGATGCTCAAGGCTCTCACGGCGCAGGGCTTCACCCGTGAGGAGCTCGCCACGGCAGGTCTCGTCTCGACAGGACAGCGCGGGGTCTACGACCGGTTCCGCGGGCGTCTGGTCTGGCCGATCCGCGATGTCTCCGGGCAGACGATCGGCTTCGGCGCCCGCAAGCTCTTCGACGACGACCAGGGGCCGAAGTACCTGAACACGCCGGAGACCCCGATCTACAAGAAGGCGCAGGTGCTCTACGGGCTCGACCTCGCCAAGCGCGATATCTCGCGCGGAGATCCGCGCCGCGTGGTCGTGGTCGAGGGGTACACCGACGTCATGGCCTGCCATCTCGCCGGTCTCACGACGGCGATCGCGACGTGCGGCACCGCCTTCGGCACCGAGCACATCAAGGTGCTGCGCCGGGTGATGGGCGACGACAACGCCTCGGGCGAGGTCGTCTTCACGTTCGACGGTGACGAGGCCGGCCAGAAGGCGGCGCTGCGCGCGTTCACCGAGGACGACCGGTTCAACGCCCAGACCTTCGTGGCAGTCGCGCCGGACAGCCTCGATCCGTGCGATCTGCGACTGCAGCGAGGGGATGCCGCGGTGCGCGGGCTCATGGACGCCAAGGTGCCGATGTTCGAGTTCGCGATGGACCGGAAGCTGGGCGGCTTCGACCTCTCCACGGTCGAGGGTCGCGTCGGCGCGCTGCGTGCGGCCGCGCCCATCGTCGCCGAGATCAGGGACCGGCTGCTGCGCCCCGGGTACGAGCGCGTGCTGGCGCGTCGCCTCGGCATGGATCCCACCGAGGTGCACAGCGAGGTGGAACGTGCCGCGCGCGGTGCTTCGCAGCAGCCCGCGGCGCGGCGCGAGACGCCCCAGGCCGATCCGTCGACCGGTATCGCAGGCGTCGCGCCCGTCACCCTCGCGAGCCTGCCCCGGACGGCCGACGTCGCGGTCGAGCGCGATGCTCTGATGGGTGCCCTGCAGTACGGGCACCAGGTGGACCAGGATCTCCTGAACCGCGCCCTCGGCGCCCCGTTCCGGACACCGGGTCTCGACGCCGTGCGCGAGGCCGTGGCATCCGCTCCTGACCGCACGAGGGCGGGCTGGGTGACGGATGCCGTCAACGGCGTGCGCGAGCCCTACCGGTCCCTGGCCGGTGAGCTGCTGATGACGCCGTTCCCCGCCAGGAACGAGGAGGGTGCGGTCGCCTCGACGACCGATCTCGCCCGTCGTCTCATCCTCCGCCAGCTGGAGCGCGAGAAGCAGGAGCTGCTCGGCGCGGTGCAGCGGGTGCCCGCGGAGTCGGACGGCGGCCGCGCGCTGCGGATGCGTCTGAGAGACATCGACGCGGAGCGTCAGAGGTTCGCCGAGTCGTAACGCGCCCGCCGGGTCGGCAGAGGGCAGGATGGAGACATGTCCCGAAGGCCAGAATCCCAGAACGCGATCGAATGCTCGGATCTGGTGATCGACCGCATCGGGCACGGCACTCCCACCCGTGCCGTCGACGGTGTGACCTTCTCTCTCGCGCCGGGCGAGCTCATCTGCGTCGCCGGACCGACCGGTTCGGGGAAGTCCACCCTGGTCGCCGCCCTCGCGGGGTCGACCGACCCCTCGGTGCGCGTCGTCGGCGGAAGCGCCGTGGTCTGCGGCGTCGATGTGCGCAGGCCCGGTCGGAAGCACCGCATCCTCACGTATCGCACCGGCTTCGTGCCTCAGGGTGCGGGTGCCGACCTGCCGCCCCGTCTCACCGTCAACGAGGTGATCGCCGAGCCGATCCTCATCCGGGAGCGCCGGGTCAACACGAAGGCGCTGTCGATCCGCGTCGCGACCCTGCTCGACGAGCTGCACCTTCCGCTCGGCACCGCAGCCAAGTTCCCGTACGAGCTCAGCGCCGGCATGCGTCAGCGCGTGGCGATCGCCCGATCGTTCATCCTGGAGCCGAAGGTGCTCATCGCCGACGAGGTGCTCGCGAACCTCGACCTGGAGGTGCGTCCGGTGGTGTTCGACGCGATCACTCGTCGTCGGAGGGAGGAGTCGATGGCCGCTCTCCTCGTGACCAACGATGCGGCGTTCATCCGCGAGCTGAACGCCGAGACGCTCATGCTCCGCGGCGGTCATGTGGTCGCTCGCGGCGTCGGCAAGGACCTGCTCTGGGTTCCCAACGCCGAGTCGGATTCGCGGCACTGAACACGACACGCCCGACCTGCGCCGACCCCGCCCCGGTGTCACGAGTGGGGCTCGGAGTTTGCTAAGCTTGTCGAGTTGCCCGCGCAGCGGTGCACATTCCTCGGTAGCTCAATTGGCAGAGCAGCCGGCTGTTAACCGGCAGGTTCTTGGTTCGAGTCCAAGCCGGGGAGCCAAGATGGCCCGGAACTCCTTCGCGAGTTCCGGGCCATTCCCTTTTCGGCCTCGACGACCCTCAGCCGCGGAGTCCCAGCCGGTCGACGACCTCCGCGACCCGCTCCCGCGCTCCGGCACGAAGCCCGAGCACCGGGCGCGGAAGGCAGTCCGGGGCGACGAGCTGCAGGTGCTCCGCGATGGCGGCCGTGACGCGATAGCTCCCGAACTCCCGGAACAGGTCCCACAGCGGCTGGAGGCGGGTCGATTCGGCGGTCGCGGCATCCTGGTCACCGGCCTGCGCGGCACGCGTGATGGTGAGCGCGGGGTCGGGGAGCGTGCCACCGATGACCGAGTACCAGGCATCGCATCCGGCGTTCATGCCCGTGGCGGCGAACCAGTCGCCCGAGACGCCGATCGACACCGTGTCGGGGATGCGCTCGCGGAGTCGATGCACGCGTGCGGAGGCATCCTGGGGATCCACCGGAACACCGGGGATCTTGATGGAGGCCACGTTCGGCAGCGCGGCGATCCGGGCATGGAGCTCGTCGGTGAACGTGACGTGCGTCGTGCCGGGATTGTCGTAGACGACCAGGGGCACCGAGAGTCCGGCCGTGACATCCTCGAACAGCGTGAACACCTCGTCCGGGGTCAGCGCCTGGTAGGTGACCGGCGCGAGCAGCACGGCGCTCGCGCCGGCATCCTGCGCATCATCGGCGAGGCGCTGCACCTGGGAGGTGCGGAGCGCGCCGATGCCGACCATCACGGGCACGTCTCCCGCGAGCGCGACGGCTGCGCGGGCGACGCGCCGACGCTCGTCGCGGTCGAGGTACAGGTAGGAGCCGGTCGAGCCGAGCGCCGTGATCGAGTCGACGCCGGCGGTGACCAGCCGCTCGATGAGTCGCGCGTAGGCGGCTTCGTCGAAGGTGTCGTCGCGCAGCGGGGTGAGAGGGAAGGCACTCAGGCCGGTGAACATCGGTGCTCCTGTCTTCCGGCGCGCTTCGGGAAGGGCGCGCCGCCTCAGCGAGCGTAGCTCAGCGTCCGTGCCTGTTCACGCGACCGCGCCCCGCCTGACCCGCAGTACCGCGTCGACGAGCGTCACCTCGGAACCGTCGCGCCAGATCGCCACCCGGTCGACGAGAGCACTCGTCTCCGTGACCCACCCCTCGGGCAGATCGAGCGACGACAGCACCTCCTCGGCGGTCGGGAGCGGCGGCCCGTCGTGGTCGTGGTGGCTGAGCTTCGACCCCGGCGGGACGGACCCGTGCCCGACGACGAGGAGCCGCCCGCCCGGCGCCACCGCCGATGCCGCGCGCCGCAGCACCGCCTCACGCGGAAGCTCGACCGGGGAGTGCAGGAACGCCGACGTCACGAGGTCGAAGACGGAGGTCGGCTCCCACGTCGAGAGATCGTCGCGGATCCACCGGATCCGGTCGGAGAGCCCCGCACGCTGCGCCTGCGCCTGGCCGACGGAGAGGGCCGTCGCGGAGATGTCGACCGCCGTCACCGTCCATCCGTGCGCGGCGAGCCACAGCGCGTCCCCGCCTTCGCCGCACCCCAGTTCGAGAGCCGTCCCGGGAGTGAGGCCGGTGACCTCGCGCTCCACGGCGGCGTTCACGCGACCGCTCCACACCCGGCCGTGCTCGCCGCGGGTGCTCCGATAGCGCTCCTCCCAGAACTCCGCAGGGTTCGGCGCCGGATCGACCGAGGACTCGGTCTCGCTCACGATGCGACCGCCGCGCTCGCGACCAGCGCCGCCGCCGCAGCGACGTCCTGCGCCACGAGCTCCCCGTTCAGCGCGAGGGCTGCGGCGGCGCCGGACCCGGCGGCGATCGGCACGAGAGCGGCCGGGTTCGCCGCGTTCCCCACGGCCCAGACGCCCTCGACGCTCGTCCGTCCGAGAGCGTCGACGGTCGTCCACGGGCCCATCGGCGTGTCGGAGCGCTCAGCCCCGAGCTGACGCAGTGGCTCGTCGAGTGCGATCAGAGCGGGTTCGGCGAACACGACGTCGACGGGGATCGTGGAGCCGTCGTCCAGACCGAGTCCGGTCAGCTCGCCTGCCGCGGTGATCACCTGGGTGACGGCACGCGTCTCCACGCGCATCCCGCGCGCTTCCAGCACGAGCCGGTCCTCGTCGGGGATGCCGTCGACGAGGCCGGTGAACACCGTGATGTCGTCCGAGTACGCCCTCAGCATGTGGGCCTTGTGGAGTCCGCCGACGGAGGTCGCCAGCACCCCGATCGCGCGCCCTGAGGCCTCGTATCCGTCGCAGTACGGGCAGGCGACGACGCCACGTCCCCACTGTTCGGCCAGTCCGGGGATGTCGGGCAGCACGTCACGTGCGCCGGTCGCGACGATGAGGCGGCGCGCGGTCGCGTGGTCGCCCGCCGCCGTCACGATCTCGAAGCCGTCGGCGATCGCGTGCGCGCTGGCGACACGGGCGTCGACGATCACGCCGTCGACCGCGCGCACCTCCCGGTGGCCGTCGGCGACCAGATCGAGCGGGGAGTAGCCATCGCGACTCAGCACGCCGTGCATATGGGGCGCGAACCGGTTGCGCGGCTCCTGAGCATCGAGCACGAGCACGCGGCGTCGGGCTCGAGCGAGGATGAGCGCGGCGCTCAGTCCGGCTGCGCCTCCGCCGATGACGATGACATCCCAGTGCTCGCCCGAGATCGGGGTGTGCGAGAACTCATCTGGGCGGAGAGTGGATGCGGGGGAAGAGGTGTCGTCGATCATGCGTCCAGCTTCCGCGCCTGATACGCTTTCGGCAACTATTCATGCTGAATCAGCAAAGGATGCCGACGTGCCCGACGAATCCCTGGCCCTCATCGGACCACGTCTGAAGAGCTGGCGCGAGAAACGCAGCCTGACCCTCGCGGACCTCTCCGCGCTCACCGACATCTCCCCGAGCACCCTGTCGCGTCTGGAGGCGGGAAAGCGGGCGCCGAATCTCGAGCTTCTCGTGCCGATCGCGCGAGCGCTCGGTCTCGGTCTCGACGACATCGTGCCGCGCGCGGTCCCCGACCCGCGGGTGTCACGCACGACCAGGGAGGTCGAGGGCATCCGCTACGAGTCGCTCTCGCCGGCATCGAGCCCCGTGCAGACCTACAAGGTCACCTTCCCCGCCCGCCCCGCCGGCATCACCGCCGTGCCTCAGCCGAAGGTGCACGACGGCCAGGAGTGGCTGTACGTGATCTCCGGGCGTCTGCGGCTCGTGCTCGGGGACAAGGACGTGACGCTCGGGCCCGGCGAGGCCGCGGAGTTCGACACACGGGTCCCGCACTGGCTGTCGGCCGCGGGTCTTGGACCGGCCGAGATCGTGTCGATCTTCAGCAAGGACGGCAAGCGCATCCACCTGCGCGCGCGCCCGGCCGCCTCCTGACGCAGAGAGGGCCCCGCCGAACGGCGGGGCCCTCTCTGGAATCGTGCTCAGATCACTGCATGCGTCCGGATCAGCGAGCGGCGCCCGCGAGGGTTCCGGTGACCGGGCCGGCCGGGTCGGAGATCACGCACTGGATCACGCGGTCGTTGAGCTGGTCCCAGGTGTCCTTGGTCGGGGTGATCGGGTAGACGTCGAGGGCCGACTCGTCCCAGACGACGCCGACGAACGTGGTGAACGCGTCGCCGATGCAGCCCTCGGTCGCCGCGTCGACGGCCTCCTCGGAGAACTCGCCGTCCTCCATCGAGAACTCGTGGTAGACCTCTTCGTCGTGCGGCTCCTCGCACGGCACGACGTCGACGGCCTCGATGAGACCCGTCGCGCTGGACATCTTGCAGTCCCCGACCTTCAGCGCGAAGACGTCGATGTTCGCGCTCTCGGTGACCTGACCGGTCTCCTGGTCGCGGTCGGCGTCGCCGGCCCCGCCCCCGAGAATGCTGTTGATGGCGCTACAGCCGCTCAGAGCGATGGAAAGCGCCACCGCGGTACCTGCGAGCATCAGAGCGCGTCGATTGCGCAGTTTCATCATGATTGTGTCCCCTCCACAGAGCCTCTTGGTGCGCGGGCATGCGAAAGAAAGAAGCCCGCCGCGATCACGCTAGCCGCCTCCGAGTCTGTGATGCAACTCCGAGGATGCTGTGATCGCGCTGGGAGCGGATCAGCCCTCGAGGTCGTCGACGCCCGGCATCCAGCTGGCTCCGGGACGACCCCAGCCCCGCTTGCGCGCGATCTTCTGGACTGTCTTCCAGTCGCCGTCGGAGAGGCGGTCGACGTAGAGGACCCCGTCGAGGTGGTCGAACTCGTGCTGCATGATCCGCGCGCGCCAGCCGTCGACGTCGATCGTGACCGGCTGCCCGTCGAGATCGGTCGCCGTGAGGTGAACCCGCTCGGAGCGACGGAGGGGGAATCGCTCCCCGGGGAAGGAGAGGCATCCCTCCGACTCGAGATCGGGGTCGGGATCGCCCGGCTCGATCGGCGCGATCCACAGCACAGGATTGATCAGCACGCCGCGCCAGGGCTGATCGTCATCGTCCACGTACGCGTAGGTGTAGATGCGCAGCGGCACGCCGACCTGCGGTGCGGCGAGACCGACTCCCGGCGCGGCATCCATCGTCTCGAACATGTCGGCGACGAGTGTGCGGATGTCGTCCGTGATCTCCTCGACGGCGGATGCGGGGGAGTGAAGCACGGGGTCGCCCATGATGCGAATCGGAAGTACAGCCACGTCACAACCCTACTGTGCGCGATGTGCCGGGTAGGGTCGTAGTGTGAGCGCTGGGGTGTGGACGAATGCGGCTGAAGAGGTCGGCGAACAGCTCGTCGGCGCCTTCCAGAACCCCGGCCTGCTGCTCGGCATCCCGCTGGCTCTCGCCGGCGCGGTCTTCATGTCGCTCGGCGCGCAGTACCAGCACCGCGGCGTCGAGAAGGTCGAGCGCCTGAGCGGCTCCGACGGCACCACCGGTCTCACCGGCGGCCAGATCAAAGCGCTCCTGACCCGGCCGTCATGGATCCTCGGCACCCTGATGCTCGGGCTCGCGATCGTGTGTCAGCTCGCCGCGCTCGTCAAGGCTCCGCTCATCGTGGTGCAGCCCCTCGGCGCGATCGCGCTTGTGATCACGACGCTTCTGAACGCGCGGATCTCCGGCCATTCGCCGACTCGGAAGTCGGTCACCGCGATCATCTTCTGCGTGGGCGGCATCTTCCTCTTCGTCTTCTTCGCGGCCATCTACGCCACCGAGAAGGAGGTCACCGAACGCGAGCTCTTCGTGATCCTCGCCCTCCTCCTCGTCGTGATCATCGTGCTCGGGGCGTGCTGGCTGATCCTCCGCCACCGCATGCGCGCGCTGTTCTACGTGATCGGCGCCGGCATCCTCTACGGTTTCGTGGCCACGCTCGCGAAGGTCGTCATCAAGCGGATCGAGGCCGGCCAGTTCGAATGGATCACGGCCATCTGCGTGATCGCTCTGCTCGCGGCAGCCTCGGTCGGCGCGTACTTCGTGCAGACCGCCTACAGCTCGGGCCCGCCGGACCTCGTGATCGCCGGGCTCACGGTCGTCGACCCGCTCATCGCGGTCCTGATCGGCATGATCGTTCTCGGCGAGGCCGCTGCGGCGCCGTGGTGGGTGTTCATCATCTTCGGCGTCGCCGGGGCCATCGCGGTCTGGGGCGTCGTCAACCTTGCCCGTTACCACCCGCAGGTGCTGAGCGAGAGTCAGGAGCTCCCGATCGTGCGCGGCAGCGACTCGTCGCCGTCCTCGGTTGCTCCCGAGCTGAGCCAGGAGTCGACGGAGCAGCAGAACCCGTCGGATGCCTGGACGCAGGCCGAGCAGAACCGCCGGCCCGACGCTCCGTAGCGGGCGTTCGGACCGCGCCGGGCCGCGAGGCGTCAGTACGCCTGATCGATGAGGTCGGGGGAGACCTCGGAGGCCGCCGCCTCGTCGACGAAGAACACCGTGCGCTTGCGACCCTTCGCGCCGGCTGCCGGCACGCTCGTGTAGCTCGCGCCGGCCAGCGCCAGCCCGAGGGCGGATGCCTTGTCGGCGCCGGTCAGGACGAGCCAGACGCGCTTGGAGGAGTTCAGGACGGGACGCGTGAGCGTCACCCGCTCGGGCGGAGGCTTCGGCGAGTTGCGCACGGGCAGAGCCGCGGCGTCCGTCACCGTGACCTCGTCGCGATCCGGGAAGAGCGAGGCGATGTGTCCGTCGGGACCGACGCCCAGGAAGCACACGGCGAACGACGGCCAGGGGTGCTCCTTTGTGCCGTACCGCGCGAGCTCGGCGGCGTAGGCGGCGGCGGACTCGTCGAGGGTAAGTCCGCTGTCGGGACCCGCCACCTCGTGCACGTTCTCCGGCGGCACCGGGATGTGATCGAGAAGCGCGTGGCGCGACTGCAGAGAGTTGCGGTCGGGGTCGTCACGCGGGACGAAGCGCTCGTCGCCCCACCAGAAGTGGACCAGCGACCAGTCGATCTCCGACGCACGCGCGTCTTCCGCAGCCGTGCGCAGCACCGCTCCGCCCATCGAACCGCCGGTCAGGGCGATGTGGGCGATCCGGCCGTTCCTCGTGCGCGCGCGGACGCGCGTGAGAAAACGGTCGGCGACCCGGGAGGCGACGGCGGCAGGCGTGGCCTCGACCACCACCCGCTTCTCTGCGGACGAAACCTGCATCGACTTCACTCTCCCGTCTCAGGCGGACCCAGCTTCTCCCAGCCCTCGGTGATCACTCGACCGTACAGGACATCCGGGTCGAGCCGTCGCAGCTCCTCCGCGAGGCACTCCCGCAGCGTTCGCCGCGGCAGGTGCAGATCATGGTTCGGCTGGTCGGGCTGCGTCAGCACCGCGACGCCCGGGGTCGGACGCTCGAGCAGGATGTCGCCCGACGCGCGGGTGAGGCGCACAGACTTGATGCCCTCCTGCCAGTGCTCGGGCTCCTCGTACGACCAGCGCACCGGAACCTCCAGCGCCATCTGCAGCCAGGCCGCGAGCAGTGCCGTGGACGGCGAGGCGGCCGCTCCGCGGACCTCGACATCCGTGATCGACTCGTACGGCGGCTGGTCGAGCACGGCCGCGAGCTGCTCGCGCCAGTGCGTCAGGCGCGTCCAGGCGAGGTCGGTGTCGCCGGGGGCGTGCGTGCGGCCGAGCAGAGCGAGCCGGTCGCGCACGTCGGGCGCGGTGGCGGCATCCGTGATCCGGCGCTGCGCGATGCGGCCGAGGGGCGAGGTGGCGGGAGACTCGGGGGCCTCCTCCGGCCACCAGGCGACCACGGGGGCGTCGGGCAGGAGCAGTCCGGTGAGCAGGCTCTCCTCGTTGCTGGCGGCGTCTCCGAAGGCGCGGAGCACGACGACCTCACTGGCTCCGGCGTCGCCGCCGACGCGGATCTGCGCGTCGAGGCGGGACTCGCCCTCGCCGGTGGTGAGCACGATGACGCGCATCGGGTGCTCGCGGGAGGCGTCGTTGGCCGCGTCGATCGCCGCCTCGGCGACGCCGTTGCGGGCCGAGATGACCAGCGTGAGCACGCGTCCGAGGGCGACGGCTCCGCCGTCCTCGCGCACCTTGACCAGCTGCTTGGCGACCTGGCTGACGGTCGTGTCGGGAAGGTCGATGATCACGGGCGTCTCCAGACTCGTCCGTCGCGGGCCAGCAGGTCGTCGGCGGATGCCGGTCCCCACGAGCCTGGCGCGTACTGCTCGACCGGGCCGCCGACGGCCGCCCAGTACTTCTCCACCGGGTCGAGGATCTTCCAGGAGAGCTCGACCTCCTCGTGCCGCGGGAACAGCGGCGGGTCGCCCAGGAGGACGTCGAGGATCAGTCGCTCGTAGGCCTCGGGGCTGGCCTCGGTGAAGGCGTGTCCGTACCCGAAGTCCATCGTGACGTCGCGCACGTTCGATCCGCTGCCCGGCACCTTCGATCCGAAGCGGATCGTGACGCCCTCGTCGGGCTGCACGCGGATGACCAGGGCGTTCTGCCCCAGCTCCGACGCGTTGCCGCGCCCGAAGAGGTGCTGCGGCGCCCGGTTGAACACCACGGCGATCTCGGTGACGCGACGACCGAGGCGCTTGCCGGTGCGCAGGTAGAACGGCACTCCGGACCAGCGGCGCGTGTCGATCTCGAGCTTGATCGCGGCGTAGGTCTCGGTCGTCGACTCGGGGTTCATCCCGTCCTCGTCGAGGAAGCCGGTGACCTGCTCGCCGCCCTGCCACCCGCCCGCGTACTGCCCGCGTGCGGTCGCCTGGGAGAGGTCCTCCGGCACGTGGACGGCGGCCAGGACCTTCTCCTTCTCGGCGCGCAGGTGCTCGGCCGAGAGACTGATCGGCTCTTCCATCGCGGTGAGGGCCAGCAGCTGGAGCAGGTGGTTCTGGATCACATCGCGCGCCGCGCCGATGCCGTCGTAGTAGCCCGCGCGACCGCCGACGCCGATGTCCTCGGCCATCGTGATCTGCACGTGGTCGACGTAGTTGCGATTCCAGATCGGCTCGTACAGCTCGTTGGCGAAGCGCAGCGCCAGGATGTTCTGCACCGTCTCCTTGCCGAGGTAGTGGTCGATGCGGAAGATCGAGTCGGCCGGGAACGCCACCTCGAGTGCGGCGTTGAGGGCGCGCGCGGACTCGAGGTCGTGTCCGAACGGCTTCTCGATGACGACGCGGCGCCAGTTCTCGTCGTCGTCGGCGTCCTCTCCGACGAGCCCGGACTCCTTCAGCTGCTTCGCGACCAGCGGGAAGTCCTTCGGCGGGATCGACAGGTAGTAGGCGTGGTTGCCCATCGTGCCGCGTTCCACGTCGAGCTTCTCGACCGTCTCGCGGAGCTTGCGGAACGAGTCGGGGTTGTCGAACTCGCCGGAGACGAAACGGATGCCCTGCAGCAGCTGGGTCCAGGTCTCCTCGCGGAACGGCGTGCGCGCATGCTGCTTGACGGCGTCGTAGACGACCTGGGCGAAGTCCTGGTCCTCCCAGTCGCGCCGGGCGAAGCCCACGAGGGCGAAGCCGGGAGGCAGGAGGCCGCGGTTGGCGAGGTCGTACACGGCGGGCATCAGCTTCTTGCGTGACAGATCGCCGGTGACCCCGAAGATCACGAGGGCGCTGGGCCCCGCGATCCGGTTGAGGCGACGATCATCGGGGTCACGCAGCGGGTTGTGCCCGCGCGAGATGGGAACAGACATCGGTGGGGGATTCTCCTGCTGTCTACTTCTGTGCGGCTTCGAAGAGGGTGAGCACGTCGTCCGAGGACTCGGTGATCGTCAGCGAGACGACGGGACGCCCGTGCTCCGCGAGCACGCCCGCGTCGCCGGCGGCCTGCGCCTGGATGAGCTGACCGAACGTGAACGGACGGTCAGGGATCTCGAGATCGACCTCGGTGCGCTCGAGGATCTGGAGGAACACGCCCTGGGCCGGTCCGCCCTTGTGGTACTGGCCGGTCGAGTGCAGGAAGCGGGGTCCCCAGCCGAACGTGGTCGGACGGCCGGAGTCGGCCGCGACGAGCTCGCGGAGGCCCTGGAGCTGCGGGACCTCGAGCCGGTTGACGTATGCCTGGATCGACACGTATCCGTCGGCGGGGAGCTGCGCCCAGAGCGCGTCGAGCACGCCCTCGACCGTCCCGGACGCGGCGAGAGCCGGGTCGGACACGCGCACCTCGACGCCGTTCTCGATGAACGCCGGTGCCGTGGGCTCCGGACGCGCGTCGAGCAGACCGCGCGCGGCGATCTTGGCGGATTCGACGTCGGGCTGGTCGAACGGGTTGATCCGCAGCAGGTGACCGGCGATCGCCGTGGCGTACTCCCAGACGATGAGCTGCGCGCCGAGCGTTCCGCTGACGAGGATCTCGCCGGGGTGACGCTCGTGCAGGTGGAACTCGTTGGCGTCGTCGACCAGACGGACGATCTGCAGGTCGGCGGGCTTCGAGTCGAGCTCGGGGGAGACGGGGAGGAGGACGACCGGGAGGATGCCGGTGCCGTCCTTGCCGGTGGACTCCGCGATGAGCTGCTCGATCCAGTCGGGCAGGCCGTTGATGTGGGTTCCGTCGGTGATCAGGCCGAGCTTGTCGCGGCGCGGGCTGGTCGCTGCGATCGCCGCGCCGAGGCGGAGCGCGGGGTTCTCCGCCGAGTCCACGGCGACCTCGAGAAGCGAGGCCTCGGCCTCGTTCAGCAGCTCGTCGATGTCGACGCCGGCGAGGCCCGCCGGCACGAGGCCGAAGGCGGTGAGGGCGGAGTAGCGTCCGCCCACGTTCGGGTCGGCGTTGAAGACGCGGTAGCCGGCTTCTCGCGCCGAGGCGTCGAGCGGCGAGCCCGGGTCGGTCACGACGACGATGCGCTCGGTCGGGTCGATGCCCAGATCGCGGAACGCCGCCTCGAACGTGCGGCGCTGCGAGTCGGTCTCGACCGTGGAGCCCGACTTCGACGAGACGACGAGCGCGGTGTCGGCGAGGCCCTCGTCGAGGGCGGCGAGCACCTGGCCGGGTGCGGTGGAGTCGAGGATCGTCAGCGGCACGCCGGCCGTCTGCGCGATGACCTCGGGGGCGAGCGACGATCCGCCCATGCCGGCGAGCACGACGCGCGTGACGCCCTTGGCGTGCAGCTCGGAGCGGAGGGCCGTGATCTCGGCGACCAGCGGGCGGGAGATCGAGACGGCCTCGACCCAGCCGAGCCGGATGGCAGCCTCGGCCTCGGCCGCGGCGCCCCAGAGCGTCGGGTCGCCGTTGGTGATGCGCGACGCGACGAGGTCGTGGACGAGTCCGGGGACCGTCTCGTCGATCGCGGCGCGTGCCGCACCCGACGTGTGGATCGAGAACGTCATCGCTGGGCCTCCAGGCCCTCGGCGACCTGGCTGAGCAGGTCGTGCCACGAGTCGATGAACTTCGCGACGCCCTCGTCCTCGAGCACCTGGGTGACGTCGTCGAAGTCGATGCCGACCTCGGCGAGCCCGGCGAAGACGGCGCGGGCGTCGTCGTAGCCGCCGGTGATCGTGTCGCCCGTGACGACGCCGTGGTCGAACGTGGCCTCGAGGGTCTTCTCGGGCATGGTGTTCACGACACCCGGCGCGACGAGCTCGGTCACGTAGAGCGTGTCGGGGAGCGCGGGGTCCTTGACGCCGGTCGACGCCCAGAGCGGACGCTGCGCGTTGGCACCCGCGTCGAGGAGCGCCTTGGCACGGTCGCCGGCGAACGTCTGCTCGAAGAGCTCGTAGGCGAGGCGCGCGTTGGCCAGGCCCGCCTTGCTCTTGAGAGCCTCGGCGGCGTCGGTTCCGATCGCGGAGAGACGCTTGTCGGTCTCGGTGTCGACGCGCGAGACGAAGAACGAGGCGACCGAGTGGATCGTCGAGAGGTCGATGCCGGCGGCCTTGGCCGTCTCGAGACCGGTGAGGTACGCGTCGATGACCGCCGCGTAACGCTCGAGGCTGAAGATCAGGGTGACGTTCACGCTGATCCCGGCCCCGATCGCCTCGGCGATGGCGGGAAGCCCGGCCTTCGTCGCCGGGATCTTGACGAGCAGGTTCGGCCGATCGATCTTGGCCCACAGCTCCTTGGCCTGCGCCACGGTCCCGGCCGTGTCGTGGGCGAGGTCGGGGGAGACCTCGATCGACACGCGTCCGTCGACGTGGTCCGACTTCTCCCAGACGGGACGGAACACGTCGAGCGCGGCGGCGACATCCTGCGTGGTCGCCGCGAAGACGGCCTCTTCCGCGGTGGCACCGGACGCGGCGAGCTCGGTGACCTGCGCGTCGTACGAGGTGTTGTTCTTGTCGGTGATCGCGTTGGCGAAGATCGTCGGGTTCGTGGTGACACCGACGACGTTGCGGGACTCGATCAGCTCGGCGAGGTTGCCGGAGGAGATGCGGGTGCGAGACAGGTCGTCGAGCCAGATGCTGACACCTGCGGCGGCGAGCTCTGCGGTGGGGGTGCTCATGCGTTCTCCTTGGTGCTGTTTGCGGCGATGGTCTCGCGTGCGGCCGCGATGACGGCCTCGGTGGTGATGCCGAACTTCTCGAACAGGGTCTTGTAGTCGGCGGAGGCGCCGAAGTGGTCGATGCCGACAGAGCGTCCGCGGTCGCCGACGATCCCGCGCCAGCTGAGCACGGAGCCCGCCTCGACCGAGACGCGGGCGGTGACGGAGGCCGGGAGCACGCTCTCGCGGTACGCCTCGTCCTGCTCGTCGAACCACTCCAGCGACGGAGCGGAGACCACGCGCACGTTGACGCCCTCGGCGGCGAGGGCCTCGCGGGCGTTGACGGCCAGCTGCACCTCGGATCCGGTGGCGATGATGATGACGTCAGGGGTGCCGTTCGGCGCCTCGGCCAGCACGTACGCGCCCTTGACGGCGTTCTCGGCCGACGCGAACTGGTCACCGGATGCCGCGCCGTTCCCGCGCTCGAACACCGGGATGTTCTGGCGGGTCAGGGCGATGCCCGTCGGACCCTCGTGACGGCGGAGGATCTCGAGCCAGGTGACCGAGGTCTCGTTGGCGTCGGCGGGGCGCACGACCGCGAAGTTCGGGATCGCGCGGAGCGTCGCGAGCTGCTCGACCGGCTGGTGGGTCGGGCCGTCCTCACCGAGGGCGACGGAGTCGTGGGTCCAGACGAAGATGCTCGGGACGTTCATCAGGGCGGCCAGACGCACCGACGGGCGCATGTAGTCGCTGAAGATGAGGAAGGTGCCGCCGAACGCACGGGTCGGACCGTGCAGCACGATGCCGTTGACGATCGCGCCCATGGCGTGCTCGCGGATGCCGAAGTGCAGCACGCGGCCGTAGGGGTTGCCGGACCATTCGTGGGTCGACCACTCGGCGGGGATGAAGGACGGCGCGTTCTTGATGGTGGTGAGGTTCGACTCGGCGAGGTCGGCGGAACCGCCCCACAGCTCGGGGAGCTCGGCGGCGAGGGCGTTGATCACCTGGCCGGATGCGGCGCGCGTCGAGACCTCCTTGCCGCCTTCGAACACCGGGAGGGCCTCGCCGATGCCGGCGGGCAGCTCCTGCGCCTCGAGCCGGTCGAGCAGGGCCTTCTTCTCGGGGTTCGCTGCGGCCCAGGCGTCGAACGACTTCTGCCAGTCGGCGCGCGCCTCGGCGGCGCGGCCGGCCAGACCGCGCGTGTGCGCGATCACGTCGTCGGCGACGACGAAGTTCTGCTCGGGGTCGAAGCCGAGGACCTTCTTCGTCGCGGCGAGCTCGTCGGCGCCCAGGGCGGAACCGTGGATCTTGCCGGAGTTCTGCTTGCCGGGCGACGGCCAGCCGATGATCGTCTTGAGGATGATGAGCGAGGGCTTCGCGGTCTCGCCCTTCGCGGCCTCGATCGCGGCGTAGAGCTCGGCGACGTCTTCGACGTACTCGCCGGTCTTCTTCCAGTCGACGACCTGCACCTGCCAGCCGTAGGCCTCGTAGCGCTTCGCGACGTCCTCGGTGAAGGCGACGTTGGTGTCGTCCTCGATCGAGATCTGGTTGGAGTCGTAGATCGCGATGAGGTTGCCGAGCTGCTGGTGGCCGGCGAGCGAGGAGGCCTCGCTGGTGACGCCCTCCTGCAGGTCGCCGTCGCCGGCGATCACGTACACGAAGTGGTCGAACGGGCTCGTGCCGGCCGCGGCATCCGGGTCGAAGAGGCCGCGCTCGTACCGGGAGGCGTAGGCGAAGCCCACGGCGGAGGCGAGTCCCTGGCCGAGCGGGCCGGTGGTGATCTCGACGCCCTTGGTGTGGCCGTACTCCGGGTGGCCCGGCGTGAGCGAGCCCCAGGTGCGGAGCGCCTTCAGGTCGTCGAGCTCGAGCCCGAAGCCGCCGAGGTAGAGCTCGACGTACTGCGTGAGAGACGAGTGACCCGCCGAGAGGATGAACCGGTCGCGACCGAGCCAGTCGACATCGGTCGGGTCGTGACGGAGCACGCGCTGGTAGAGGAGGTACGCCGCGGGAGCGAGGCTCATCGCGGTGCCGGGGTGACCGTTGCCGACCTTCTCGACGGCGTCCGCCGCCAGGATCCGCGCGGTGTCCACCGCGCGCCGATCGATCTCATCCCACTGCAATTCCGACACGGTGAAGCCCTTCTCCGACAGTTCGAGAGCACCCGGGAAGCAGAATCGCGGTCCGCATCGTTACGGAAGAGGTGGATGAAGCGCCGGGCGCGCGAGTCTTTTCAGCATAGCCCCGTAGGTCGCCCCGTTACCCCCTTTTACGACGCTTCACATGGGGCGGAGAGCGGGTGTGAGAACGGCCGCGGGCGAGGCGCGCGGCCGGTGTGCCATAGACTGGAAGGGCTGTCGTGACGCGTGCGGAGGAGGCGATCGAGATCTCGACGATGTCTGATCAGACCGTTGTGAGGAAATCCATCGGTCGCACCGTGAAGGCGTACGTCGCCCTCACCAAACCGCGCGTCCTCGAGCTGCTGCTGGTGTCCACCGTTCCGGTGATGTTCCTCGCTCAGGGCGGACTCCCGAACATGTGGCTCGTGCTCGCCACCGTCATCGGCGGGTCCCTGAGCGCCGGCTCCGCCGCCGCGTTCAACATGTACCTCGATCGGGACATCGACGCGCACATGCACCGCACCGAGAACCGGCCGCTCGTGACGGGCGAGGTCAGCCCGCGCGGGGCGCTGATCTTCTCGTGGACGCTCGCCGTGACGTCGACGGTCTGGCTGTGGCTCACCACGAACTGGCTCGCCGCGACCCTGTCGGCGGTCGCCATCTTCTTCTACGTCGTGATCTACACGATGATCCTCAAGCGCCGCACCGAGCAGAACATCATCTGGGGCGGCATCGCGGGATGCTTCCCGGTGCTCATCGGCTGGTCCGCCGTGACCGGTTCGCTCGACTGGCCGGCCTTCATCCTCTTCCTGCTCGTCTTCCTCTGGACGCCGCCGCACTACTGGCCGCTGTCGATGAAGTACAAGGGCGACTACGAGGACGTCGACGTGCCGATGCTCGGCGTGACGCGCAACGCCTCGCAGGTCGGACTCCAGGTCATCCTGTACGCCTGGGCGACCGTGGCGTGCTCGCTGCTGCTCGTCCCGATCGCGGACATGGGGCTCGTCTACACCGTGTCGGCGCTCGTGTTCGGCGGATGGTTCATCTACGAGTCGCACCGCCTGTACAACCGGGCCGTCCACGGCACCGAGGCTCGGCCGATGCGCGTGTTCCACGCGTCGATCACGTACCTGACCCTGATCTTCGTCGCCGTCGCGCTCGACCCGCTGCTGCCTTTCTGAACCGGCTTCCCGGCTGAGGCCACTGCCGCAGACGACGGAGCGGCGCCGATCGCTCGACGCCGCTCCGGTCCTGCGCTCGATCAGCGCGTGACGGCGGGCGCCGTCTCCTCGGCGTCCGTCTCGGTGTCGGAGGGGTCGGTGGCGGAGGGGTCGGTGTCGACAGACACGGCGTCCGCGTCGGCCGTGGCGGTGTCGGTGTCGACGGGCTCTGCGTCGTGAGAGGCTCCGACCGAGCCCTCGACGGTCGTGGACGTCGTCTCGATCGGGGCGTCCTTCTCGGTGGGTTCCGCCGTCCAGTCGATCGCCTCGACGACCGCAGGGGCGGGAGCCGGAACGAGCGACCGCGCGGCGACGAGTCCCAGGCTGAGCAGGATCCCGACGATCCCGGCGGCGAGCACACCGGCGCCCACGACGACGAGGGACTGCCCGACGTAGACCTCGACGCCCGTGGCGGTGCCGGCGAGCAGCGTGGTCGTCATCGTGCCGATCTGGCCGGCGATGAGCCAGCCGCCGACTGCCGTCGTGGCGAGGGACACGACCAGGAGCAGCCAGAATCCGATGCTTCGTGTGAGTGAGGTGTTCATGCGGGCCACGATTCCCGATGCGCTGATGAGACGCCGATGCGGGTCCTATGGATCGCCTGTGCGGGGTCAGTCCTCCGCGGCGACCGGTCGCTTCAGATGCAGCACGACGACCGTGTATGCGGCGGCCGACAGGGAGGCGAGCACCATGTGGATGCCGACCAGCAGGGGAGGGAGGCCTTCGCGGGCCTGCAGGACGCCGACGCCGACCTGCACGGCGATCGCGATGACGAGCACGAGCAGCCAGCGTCGCGGCTCCAGGCGGAGCGACCACGCAGCGATCGTCAGCACGAGGACGAGCCCGGCCAGGATGTACCCCGGCCACGAGTGCACGTGCGCGAGCACCGTCGCGTCGAAGCCGTGCCGGAAGACATCGGCGTCGCCGGAGTGGGGCCCCGAACCGGTGGTCAGCACCCCGAAGACGATCGTCACGGCCAGCGCGAGGCCGGTGACGTGGCTGAGGATCGCGAACCACGTCGGCACGGCGCGCTCGCGCGGCCCGGGAGCGGCGTACAGACGCACGAGGAAGGCGGCGGTGACGCACACGAGCAGGAGCGACGACGTGTAGTGGAAGCCGACGATGAACGGGTTCAGGCCCGTGAGCACCGTGATGCCGCCGACCAGCGCCTGTGCGACGACGCCGATGAGGACGACCCAGGCGAGTGCGACCAGATCGCGGCGCGTCGGAGTCGTGGTGATCGATCGCACGGCCGCCACCACGACCGCGAGCAGCAGGACGCCCAGAGCCACGGGAGCGGCCGGGATGTGGAACGGAGAAGCGAGGGCGTACGCGGCACCGGCGGCGACGATGCCTGCGGCGGCGAACTTGAGCGAGGTCGCGAGCGCGCGCCTCCCGCCCGTGTGATGCAGCACGAGGAGGACGACGAGCAGCGCGATGATGCCCACGACTCCCGTCATCAGACGGTTGCCGAACTCGATCAGACCGTGGACGCCCTGATCGGCGTAGATCGGCACGAGCGACTCCGGGGTGCACAGCGGCCACTCCGAGCATCCGAGTCCCGACCCGGTGAGGCGCACGGCGCCGCCGGTGCCGATGATGATGGTCTCGGTCACGAAGGACAGCCAGGCCAGGATCCGAAGCGCACGCCCCCAGACGGCGGGTCGCGTGCCTGTCGCGCCCGGACCGTCGCCGGTCTTCGCGATGGCGGCGGGGATCTTCGTGTCGGGCATGGGTCCTCCGGACCGGGCTGACTCGGCGGGCACGGCCCGGTTGTCAGGCGAAACCTGTAGAATCGGATTGTTGCGATGAGCGCTGACAGCGCTGAAGCATCGACAACAGTTTAGGCGCGAAGAATGCGCCGGTGATGAGGGCCCAACCAACGGCACACACTCCCGCAGACTCGACGGGGATCACGTGTGCCGGGGCGGATGACACCGTTTCGGGACCTGTGAGGAGAGTATGAGATGTCGGATGTGCTGATCGACCGCCCAGAGCTGGACAGCCTGGGGGTGTACGAGTTCGGCTGGCACGATGAGGATGCCGCCGGAGCCATTGCGAAACGCGGGATCTCCGAAGAGGTGGTCCGCGGCATCTCGGGACTCAAGCACGAGCCCGAATGGATGCTGAAGACCCGTCTCAAGGGATACCAGCTCTTCGGCAAGAAGCCGATGCCGACCTGGGGTGCAGACCTCAGCGAGATCGACTTCGACAACATCAAGTACTTCGTGCGCTCGACCGAGAAGCAGGCGCAGTCCTGGGAAGACCTCCCGGCTGAGATCCGCGAGACCTACGAGCGCCTCGGCATCCCCGAGGCCGAGCGTCAGCGCCTCGTCGCGGGCGTCGCCGCGCAGTACGAGTCCGAGGTCGTGTACCACCAGATCCGCGAGGACCTGGAGGAGCAGGGCGTCATCTTCATGGACACCGACACGGCCCTCCGTGAGCACCCCGAGTTCTTCGAGGAATACTTCGGAACCGTCATCCCGGCCGGCGACAACAAGTTCGCCGCGCTGAACACCGCCGTCTGGTCGGGAGGCTCGTTCGTCTACGTCCCCAAGGGCGTGCACGTCGAGATCCCGCTGCAGGCCTACTTCCGGATCAACACCGAGAACATGGGCCAGTTCGAGCGGACCCTGATCATCGCCGACGAGGACAGCTACGTCCACTACATCGAGGGCTGCACCGCCCCGATCTACAAGTCGGACTCGCTGCACTCGGCCGTGGTCGAGATCATCGTGAAGAAGAACGCCCGCGTGCGTTACACGACGATCCAGAACTGGTCGAACAACGTCTACAACCTCGTCACCAAGCGTGCCGTCGCCCACGAGGGCGCGACCATGGAGTGGGTCGACGGCAACATCGGCTCCAAGGTGACGATGAAGTACCCGTCGATCTACCTGATGGGCGAGCACGCCAAGGGCGAGACGCTCTCCGTCGCCTTCGCCGGCCCCGGCCAGCACCAGGACGCCGGCGCGAAGATGATCCACATGGCTCCGTACACGCAGTCGTCGATCGTCTCGAAGTCGATCGCCCGCGGCGGCGGACGCGCCGGGTACCGCGGCGAGGTCCGCGTGGATGCCAACGCGCATCACTCCGCGAACACGGTGCGCTGCGACGCGCTCCTGGTCGACACGAAGTCCCGCTCGGACACCTACCCGGCGATCGACATCCGCGTCGATGACGTGCAGCTCGGCCACGAGGCCACGGTCTCGAAGGTCAGCGAGGAGCAGCTGTTCTACCTGCAGTCCCGAGGCATGCCCGAGGACGAGGCGATGGCGATGATCGTGCGCGGCTTCATCGAGCCGATCGCGCGCGAACTGCCGATGGAGTACGCGATGGAGTTGAACAAGCTCATCGAGATGGGCATGGAAGGCAGTGTCGGCTAGATGACGGCTCAGGCTACGGCGTCCGCAGGGACGCAGGATACGAACGCGCACATCGACCCGGCAGCGCAGGTCGCCGCCGCGGGCTTCGTCCCGGTGCAGACCCGCTCCGAGCGGCCGCACTCCTTCGAGCCCGCCGACTTCGGCGCGCCGACGGGGCGCGAGGTCAACTGGAAGCACACGCCCGTCGCGAAGCTGGCGCCGCTGTTCGCGGTGGCGTCGCCGAACGACGGCGTCCGCTACGACTTCAGCGCGGGGGAGCAGTACGTCTCGACCCCGCTCGCGGCCGGTGACGCTCCGCGCGGCGAGGTCTTCCTCGCCGAGGACGTGACGGCGGCGGTCGCCTGGCAGGGTGCCGCCGAGGCGCTCCACGTGCGGATCCCGCGCGAGGAGGAGGTGGCGGAGCCCGTCTTCGTCTCGATCACGGGTCTCGGCGCCGATCGCCGGGCCGATGCGCACATCGTCATCGAGGCTCTCGAGCACAGCTCGGCGACCGTCGTGCTCCAGCACTCCGGCTCGGCGCAGTACGCGCAGAACGTCGAGATCATCGTCCGCGACGGCGCGAAGCTCACGGTCATCAGCCTGCAGCAGTGGCAGGACGACGCCGTGCACGCGTCCGCCCACCAGGCCCGCGTCGGAGCGGATGCGACTCTCAAGCACTTCGTCGTCAGCTTCGGCGGCGGCGTTGTCCGGGTCAATCCGAACGTCGAGCTCGCCGGTGCCGGCTCCGAGGGGTATCTCTACGGCCTCTCCTACGCGGATGCCGGACAGCACCTCGAGAGCCAGGTGTACCTGCACCACAAGGGACCGCACACCAAGGGCGACGTGCTCTACAAGGGCGCCCTCCAGGGTGCCGGAGCGCACAGCGTCTGGATCGGCGACGTGCTGATCGGCGCCGATGCCAACGGCACCGACTCCTACGAGGCGAACCGCAATCTGGTGCTCACCGAGGGCGCACGCGCCGACTCGATCCCGAACCTCGAGATCGAGACCGGCGACATCCTCGGCGCCGGACACGCGAGTGCCACCGGTCGCTTCGACGACGAGCAGCTGTTCTACCTGCAGGCGCGCGGCATCTCCGAGGAGGAGGCGCGCCGACTGGTCGTGCTCGGCTTCCTGACCGACATCGTGCAGCGCCTCGGCATCCCGGCTCTGGAGACCGAGCTGCTCGACGCGATCGAGGTCGAGCTCGCGGCGGTCGACGCATGACCGCCGAGCGCGTGTGCGGCGTCGCCGACCTCGAGCAGGACACGCCGCTGCGCGTCGATCCCGCCGGCGTGCCGATCACGGTGATCAAGGACGGCGACGGCGTCATCCACGCCATCGGCGACGTCTGCACCCATGGCGACATCTCGCTCTCCGAGGGCTTCGTCGAAGGTGACACGGTGGAGTGCTGGGCCCATGGCTCCGCCTTCTCGCTGCTCACCGGCAAGCCCCAGAACCTCCCCGCTTATGAGCCCGTCCCGGTCTACGTCGTCGAGATCGACGGCGACGACGTGCTCATCGACCCGACCGTGACGAAGGAAGTCTGAATGTCTGTTCTCGAGATCCGCGACCTGTTTGTGACGGTCGAGACCGAGTCGGGGACCACCCCGATCCTCAACGGAATCACCCTCACCATGAACACCGGTGAGACGCACGCGATCATGGGCCCCAACGGCTCGGGCAAGTCGACGCTCGCCTACACGATCGCCGGGCACCCCAAGTACACCGTGACCTCCGGTTCCATCACCTTCGACGGTGAGGACGTGCTCGCGATGAGCGTCGACGAGCGCGCCCGTGCGGGTCTGTTCCTCGCGATGCAGTACCCGGTGGAGATCCCCGGCGTCACCGTGACGAACTTCCTGCGTACGGCCAAGACGGCTCTCGACGGCGAGGCGCCGGCGATCCGCGGCTGGACCAAGGACGTCAAGGCGGCCATGTCCAACCTGCGCATGGACCCGAAGTTCGCGCAGCGCAACGTCAACGAGGGGTTCTCGGGCGGCGAGAAGAAGCGCCACGAGATCCTGCAGCTCGAGGTGCTCAAGCCGAAGTTCGCGATCCTCGACGAGACCGACTCCGGCCTCGACGTCGACGCGCTGAAGATCGTCTCCGAGGGTGTCAACCGCGCCAAGGAGAACACCGGCCTCGGTGTGCTGCTCATCACGCACTACACCCGCATCCTCCGCTACATCCGTCCGGACTACGTGCACGTCGTCGTCGCCGGGAAGATCGTCGAAGAGGGCGGACCCGAGCTCGCCGACCGGCTCGAGGACGAGGGATACGACCGTTTCCTCGACCCCGCCGCCCCCATCGAGGCGTAGGCTGGCCGCATGACCGCGACGCTCACCGACCAGAAGTACGACGAGGTCACCGAGGCCCTGAAAGACGTCATGGATCCCGAGCTCGGGATCAACGTCGTCGACCTCGGTCTGATCTACGACCTCGCCTGGGATGACGAGAACGACGCTCTCGTCATCCACATGACGCTCACGAGCGCGGGCTGCCCCCTGACCGACGTCCTCGAGGAGCAGACCGCCGAGGCGCTGGACAACGTCGTGGATCGCTTCCGCATCAACTGGGTGTGGATGCCGCCGTGGGGCCCGGAGAAGATCACCGATGACGGTCGCGACATGATGCGCGCCCTCGGCTTCGCGATCTAGGAATGCTCCGGGTCACGGCCCTGCCCCTGGCAGAGCTCCGCGAGCGCAGCAGTGAGAAGTGGCGGGAGTACCCCGCCGACGTCCTGCCGCTGTTCGTCGCGGAGACCGACTTCCCGCTGGCACCCGCCATCACGGCGGCGCTGCAGCGCGCCGTCGAGATCGGCGACACCGGGTATGTGGCCTCGCGGACGCCGCTCGCCGAGTCGTTCGCCGCGTTCGCCGGGCGTCGCTACGGGTGGGAGCCCGACCCTGCCCGCATGCGGAGCACGGCTGATGTGAGCATGGGGATCGTGGAGGTCCTCCGCCGCGTCACACAGCCCGGCGACCGTGTCGTCGTCACGCCTCCGGTCTATCCGCCGTTCTACGAGCTCGTCGCCGAGGCCGGTGCGGAGGTCATCCGCGTTCCGCTGCGGGACACCGGGACGACGTGGGAGCTCGACCTCGACGGCATCCGCGCTGCCTTCGAAGACGGTGCGACCGCGATCCTGCTCTGCAACCCGCACAACCCGACCGGCACGGTGCACGACCGCGACGCGCTGACCGCTCTCGCCGAGATCGCGGAGGAGTTCGGTGCCGTGGTCGTCTCCGACGAGATCCACGGCCCGCTGGCGCAGCCGGGGACGGGGTTCACGCCGTTCCTGACGGCGGGTGACGCGGCACAGCGCGTCGGCTATGCGGTCGTGAGTGCGAGCAAGGCGTTCAATCTCGCCGGGCTCAAGTGCGCCCTGATGGTCACCGCCGACGATGCGACGACCTCTGTCGTGCGCAGCCTCCCGGTCGAGGTCGAGTGGCGCACGGGGCAGTTCGGCCTCCTCGCCGCGGTGGCCGCGTTCTCCGAGGAGAGCGACGAATGGCTCGACGGGCTCCTGCGCACGCTCGACGAGAACCGCGTGCTCCTGGAGGATCTCCTCGCTGCGCGTCTGCCCGGCGCGCGCTACCGCATCCCCGACGCCGGATACCTCGCCTGGATCGACCTGTCGGCGCTGGAGTGGGGCGAGAACCCCGCGCGACGCATCCTGAAGGACGCCAGGGTCGCACTGCACTTCGGCCCGGCCTTCGGCGCGGAGGGCGCCGGCCACGTGCGCCTGAACTTCGGAACCAGTCCCGAGATCATCACCGAGGCCATCGAGCGCATCGCGGCGCTCGTCGGCCGATGACGCCGGAGGGGACCGTCGCATCGATCTGGGATCGCGATCGCATCTGGGTGACACTCGGAGCGGTCGCCCTGATCTTCCTCGCGGCGATCGAGGCCCTCGCAGTCACGACCGTCATGCCCGTGGTCAGCGAAGCACTCGACGGACAATCGCTCTACGCTGTCGCGTTCGCCGGCACCCTGGCGACGAGCGTGATCGGCATGGTCGCGGCCGGAGCCTGGTCCGACGCGCGCGGGCCGCGCGGCGCCCTCTACGTCGCTGTGACGCTTTTCGTCGTCGGCCTCCTCATCTCGGGCCTCGCGACGACCATGCACCAGTTCCTCGTCGGCCGGCTCGTGCAGGGACTCGGAACAGGCGGTCAGACCGTCGCGCTCTACGTCGTGGTGGCCCGGCTGTACCCCGCGCATCTGCACGGCCGCATCTTCGCGGCGTTCGCCGCGGCGTGGGTGGTGCCCTCCATGATCGGTCCGTTCCTCGCCGGTGCCGTCGCGGAGTACCTGGACTGGCGCTGGGCGTTCCTCGGCGTCGCGGTGCTGACAGCGGCGGCCTTCCTGATGATCGCGGTGCGTCTCCGCGGCGTCGATCTCGGTCACGGCGAGCCTCAGGACGGGCGCGCACTGATCACCCGACTGCTGCTCGCGGTCGTGGTCGCCGTGCTCGCCGTGGTGATCGGTTTCTCGGCCGACATGGATCCCGTCGTCGGGTGGCCCGTCGCGCTCGGCGCGGTCGTCGTGATCGCCTTCGCCGTGCTCCCGCTGGTGCCGCGTCGCACGCTTCGCGCCGGACCCGGACTGCCGAGCGTCGTGCTCATGCGCGGTATCGCCGCGGGAGCGTTCTTCGCAGCCGAGGCGTACATCCCGTATCTGCTGATGGAGCGGTACGCGTTCACGGCCACCTGGGCCGGTGTCGCGCTGATGCTGGCCGCGTTCGCCTGGGCGGGGGCATCCGCGCTGCAGGGGCGCTACGGGGAGCGCCTCGGAAACCACCGCATCACCCTGATCAGTCTCGGCCTGATCCTCGTGGCGATGGTGTGCGTGCTCGTCGCTGCGCTGACGGGTATCACGCCGGTCGTCGTGATCGTCGGCTGGGCGTTCGCCGGGGGAGGGATGGGCCTGCTGTACCCCCGCCTGACGGTGCTCACACTTGCATACTCCGACGAGACCAATCAGGGGTTCAACTCCTCCGCGCTGTCGATCTCGGATGCCACGGGATCAGCGGTGGCCATCGCCCTCGCAGGACTCGGCGTCGCGACGCTCGGCGGCGGGGCGGGTGCCTTCGGGGCTGTCTTCGCCTTCGGGATCGCGCTCGTGCTGCTCGCGGTGGTTCCCGGGCTCAGGCTCGGTCACGCGGCGGAGTCGCCGCAGCGCTGACCTCCCCGGCGAGGGCGGTGACGCCGAGATCAAAGACGCGGTCCAGTCCCGCGGTCACGTCGGTCTCGTCCCCGCCGAGCAGGGCGCCGTGGCTGTCGGCGTGCATGCGCTGCTGCACGAGCGTGGCGTGTCCGAGGACGAAGTGCAGGATCGCAACAGCGCGCTGCTCGGCATCCGTCGCGCCCTCGCTCTCGAGGGCTCTCATGAGGGCGGACTGCGCCGGAGACGAGCCGAGCCGGAGGGCGTAGGTGCTGAGGACGAGCTCCGCGCCGTCGCGGTGGGCGAAGAGCGCGTCGCGGATGCCCCGGGCCGTCGCGAGAACGTCGGACCCGCCGCCCGGGATGACGGCGGTGATCCGATCGGCGAGATCGGCGAGGAGCTCCTGCTTGCTGGCGAAGTGCCAGTACAGGGCGCTGGGCTGCACGTCGAGTCGTCCGGCGATGCGCCGCATGGAGAGATCGGCGAGACCCACCTCGTCGAGCAGAGCGAGAGCCGTACGCGCGACGCTCTCACGGTCATGCCGTGCCGGATTGGGTTCGGGGGTCATGCTCTCACTATAGTGAACAGCGTTCAGGTGAACGGTGTTCAGGTGATGCCCGCGTCGAGCGCGGTGCGCTGTGGAGGAGGGGACCGCGGATGACGGAGAGCGTGACGACGGCGATCGCGGAGATCTCGGTCGATCGTGTGTCGGTCGAGTTCGACGGTCGCGCCGTGCTCGACGACGTGACGGTGGAACTCACGGCGCCCACCATCGCCGTGATCGGAGCGAACGGCTCGGGCAAGTCGACGTTCGCACGTCTGCTCAACGGACTCGTCGCCCCCACCGCCGGGCGGGTGACCGTGGACGGGCTCGATACGGTTCGCGACCGTGCGCAGGTGCGCCGTCGTGTCGGCTTCGTGTTCGCCAACCCGGATGCACAGATCCTCATGCCCACCCCCGCGGAGGACCTCGCGCTCTCGCTCCGCGGAACGCCACGAGATCAGGCCGCGCTGCGCGTCAGGGAGACCCTCGCCGCACACGGACTCGCCGGCCATGCCGATGTCCCGGCGTCGGCGCTGTCCGGCGGGCAGAAGCAGATGCTCGCCCTGGCATCGGTCCTCATCACGGAGCCCCGACTGATCGTGGCGGACGAGCCGACCACGCTCCTCGATCTGCGGAACGCGCGCCGGATCGGGGATCTGCTTCTCGCGCAGTCGGCGCAGGTCGTGCTCGTGACCCATGATCTCGAACTGGCCGCCCGGTGCCACACGGCCGTGCTCTTCGAGGAGGGGCGCGTGATCGCGTCCGGCGCCCCGAAGGACGTCATCGAGGCGTATCGCCGAGGCTGCGGATGATCTCGCTGCATCGACCGGGCTCGAGCCTTCTCCACCGTGCGCCGGCCGGCGCGAAGCTCGGCATCCTCGCGGTGTCCGCGCTGGCGCTCTCGCTGTATCCGCATGACCCGCTGAGCATCGGCATCGCTCTGCTCGTGTCGTTCGGACTGTACGGCGTCGCCGGCTTCGGGCCTCGCGTCCTCGCCGCCGAGCTCTGGCGTCTGCGGTGGATCGTCCTGGTGCTCGCTGCCGCGCTGGCGATCTTCGTGTCGCCGGCCGCGGCCTGGATCAGCACCGGCCGTGTCATCGCGCTCCTGCTGCTGGCGAGCCTCCTGACGCTCACCACGCCGATGTCCGCGCTTCTCGACGTCCTGCGTCGGCTCCTGCATCCGCTCCGCCGTCTCGGCGTCGACCCGGATGCTGTGGCGATGACGATCTCGCTCACGCTCACGATGATCCCGGTGGTCGCGGGGTTCGCCGAGCGCGTGCGCGAGGCGGGGCAGGCGCGCGGGGTGCGACTCGGGCCGCGCGCGATCGTTCCGATGCTCGTGCTCGCCCTCCGGCATGCCGACGATGTCGGCGACGCGCTGGCGGCTCGCGGCATCGCCTGACTTCTCACGCGATCGCGAAGTCCGCACGGGTGGGCACCGCGTCGCTCGGAGTGCGCCGAGCGAGACGCAGGGACGCGGCGAGGAGGGCGACCGCGATCATCGCCGTCGCCACGGAGGTGCCGAGGACCAGGAGCATCACGATGCCGATCAGCCCCAGCAGCGTGCCCAGTGCGAGACCGCGCGTCGACCGGGTCGGCTCCGGCGCGGTCTGCGTCTCGAACCGGGTGAAAGCGAGCGCGACCACCGCTGTGAAGGCGAGGGTCGCAGCGAGCCAGAGAGGACGCCCGGCCCACCAGTCCGCGCTGTCGAGCGCGGGGAGTGCGGCGCCGGTGAGCAGTGCGACGGCTGCCGTGAATCCGGCCATGGCGAGCAGGATCGGCATGTGCCACAGGTAGATCGTCATGGCGCGTCGCGTCACGAATCCGGTGAAGGCGGCCGGCAGGGGACGTCGGCTGAGGCGCTCGATCCGGTCGCGGTGCAGTGAGAGGGCACCGGTGTGCGCCACACCGACGAGCAGCAGCGCCGCCGTGGGCGGGTTGATGTTCGCGATGAGATCGGGAGAGTACACGCCGGTGAGGAAGGTGACGGCCAGGAGCGCGACCGCTCCCACGACGGCGAGCGTGCGGGTGCGCCGGCTGAGGGCGTCGATACGGCCGTCGGCGAGGAAGAATCCCAGCTGCTGAAGGGTCATCCAGACGAAGGCGAGGTTCAGGAAGCCCAGACCCTCGATGCCGCTGGCGGCGCGCAGCGCGTCCACGAGCACGGATGCCGCGGCCAGTGCTCCGATGGTCGTGAACGGGGCACGCTCGTGCGCGGCTGCGAGGACGGGCAGCAGCGCCTGGCAGAGGACGAAGACCCCGAGGAACCAGAGCGGCTGGCCGTAGCGGAAGCCGGCGGTGGCGATGAGATCGGCCGGGACGCCGATCACCGTGAGCACGGCGAGGGCGAAGCCGACGACGACCACGGTGAAGATCGCCGGTCGCAGCAGGCGATGGATGCGTCCGGCGACGAAGTCGGTCGCGGTCCCGCCGCGCTGCCGCAGGCGCCGATACGCCAGGAGACCCGAGAACCCTCCGATCACGAAGAAGAGCGGCATCACCTGGAGCACCCAGCTCAGCGGCGCGATCCATGCCGTGCCGTCGCTGGCGTTCTCGAAGAGCGGCCCGGCATCGGTGACCGTGACCCCGACCATGAGGGCGTGGAGCAGCACGACTCCCAGGACGCAGAGGGCCCGGATGAGGTCGATCCCCGTGTCGCGCGACGCGCGCGGCGGGGGAGTGGGAGTCGCCGTGCGCGGCGCCTGGGCGATGGTCATGAGTCCTCCTCGGGAGCGGTGTTCCCGAAGACTATGGACGCGGTATGCGCTGCGGCATCACCCTCCGGTGCCGTTCTCTCCCCCTACCGGAGGATGAGTCAGGAGGACGGCTCGACGAGCCCGGTGTCGTACGCGAGGATCACGGCGTGCACGCGGTCGCGCAGGTTCAGCTTCGCGAGGACCTTGCCGACATGGGTCTTGACCGTCTGCTCGGCGATGAACAGGTCGGCGGCGATCTCGGTGTTCGAGCGCCCCTTGCCGATGAGCACGAGCACCTCGCGCTCACGCTCGGTGAGCTCGGCCAGCGCCGTGGTGGCCTTGGGGCTTCGCGGCCGACGCCCGGCGAACTGCTCGATCATGCGCCGGGTGACACTCGGGGCGAGCAGCGCGTCGCCACCCGCGACCACGCGCACCGCGTGCACGAGCTCCTCCGGCAGAGCGTCCTTGAGCAGGAAGCCGCTGGCCCCGGCCTCCAGCGCGTCGTAGACGTAGTCGTCGATGTCGAAGGTGGTGAGCATGAGGATCCGCGGCACATGCGCCGCAGGATACGACGGGCCGAGGATGCGTCGGGTGGCTTCGATGCCGTCCATCTCCGGCATCCGCACGTCCATCAGGATCACGTCCGGGTCGACGCGGGCCGCCAGCGTCACGGCCTCGGCGCCGGTGGCGGCCTGCCCCGTGACGCGGATGCCCTCGTGGGCATCCAGCAGCGCGGCGAATCCGGCTCGGACCATCGCCTGGTCGTCGGCGATGAGCACGCTGATCGTCACGTGATCTCCTTCTCGGTGGTGAGGGCGTCGCCGACGGGGAGCGACGCCTCGACGGTCCAGCCTCCGTCGTCGTCAGGGCCGGCGGAGAGGCTGCCGCCGAGCAGCTCGGAGCGTTCCCGCATGCCACGGAGGCCGTAGCCCGTGCCATGGCTCTCCGGGGTGCGCGGGGGCGCGGCGTTGTGCACGCGGATGCGGATCGTCGCGGCATCCGCGTGCAGCCGTACGCTGATGCGCGCACCCGGCGCATGACGCACCGCGTTGCTCAGGGCCTCCTGGATGATGCGGAAGGTGGCGATCTGCGCGGCTGGGTTCGCTGCGGCCGCGGCGTCTCCGCCCTCGATCACCAGGCCGACCTCGACGCCGGCGCGACGGATGCTGTCGATCAGGGCCGGAACATCGTCGATGCCCTGCTGCGGGGTGAGTTCGGCGCTCTGGTCCTCGGTGCGGAGCACGCCGAGCATCCGTCGCATCTCGGTGAGCGACGCTCTCGCCGTCGCCGCGATGTCCTCGAACTCGGCTGTCGCGGCCTCGCCGATGTCCGGGAGGCGGTAGCGGGCGGTCGACGCCTGCACCTGGATCACCGACATGCTGTGGGCCACCACGTCGTGGAGCTCACGGGCGATGCGGGTGCGCTCCTCGACGAGCGCGCGACGCGAACCTTCCAGAGCGCTGTGCTCCTTCTCGCGCGACAGCTCGGCCGAGACCCGCAGTCGGCCGGACACGAGCGCCGCGATCAGGAGCATCGCCGCCGCGATCGATGAGGTCACGATCAGATCGGCGGTCGCGCTTCCGGCGGAGCCGGCCGTCGCGACCATGTCCGGGCGGAGAAGAGGCGCGGTGAGCGACACGATCACGCCGATGATCAGGGGGAATGCCCCGATCCGCGCGCCGTGCACGAACGTCACGACCCCGACGAACAGGACGAACGTCAGGAGAGCGGGAACCGACCATGGCCAGGGCGAATGGGTCGCGAGCTCCGGGACGACGAGGAGCGGAAGGACGAAGGCGGCGGCGCAGAAGAGCGCGATGGCCCAGCGCGGGTGGGCGATCGCGAGGAGCGGCGACACGCAGAGGGCGGCGCCGAGGATGAACGACAGGGGGAGCGGCGTACCGAGGAGGAGGGTCTGGAGGGGGACGAGGGTCGAGTACAGCGCGATGCTCGCCACGCACAGCGCAGCGAGCGCAGCGGTGCGCCGACTGATCCGCGGACGGCGCGGGGGGCGCTCTCTGCGTCGTGCCATGTCTGTCATCCTGCCAGTTGGGGAACGGTCTCGCGCCGTCGACGGGCGGCGGCGACCCGGTCGATCACCACTCCGATCGCGAGGGCGATGACGATGCCGAGCCCGGCGCTGAGGAGCGGCTGATCCTTGATCCAGGCTCCCGCGAGCAGACCGATGGCGAGGCTGAAGATGCTCCAGCTGAGTCCGGCGATCAGGCTCAGGGGCACGAAGCGTCGCCACGGGAAGCCGAGCGCGCCGGCGGACATGTTGACGGCGACTCGGCCGACGGGGATGTATCGCGCGCCCAGGATCAGGACGGCGCTGCGACGGTCCAGCGCGGTCTGCGCATGCGCGAATGCGGCGGCGACCCGTGGTCGGCGCATCCAGGCGAAGCGGGTCGTCCCGAGACGGCGTCCGATCGCGAAGGCGATGTTGTCGCCGATCGCGGCTCCGACGGCGCCGATCGCGCCGAGGAGCAGCAGGTTCCCGTCACCCGAGGATGCGGCCACTGCCGCCGCCGCGACCAGCACCGTCTCGCTCGGTACCGGAGGGAAGAACCCGTCGACGATCGTCACGACCAACAGCACGAGGTACAGCCAGGGGGAGGCGATGGCCTGCATGATGAGCTCGTTGAGGATGTCCACTCCTGCACGCTACGGAGCGCGTGCCGGTGCGGGCATCCCTCTCCGGTATCGTCCCTCTCACTCTCGGGACTGATCTTCCTGACCGGCGCTCCCTGCTGCGCCGCTTATACTGGGAGGCTGGCCCGTCGGCCGACTCTCTCCCCTTGAACGAACGGACATCCGCTGTGCTTGCCGTGCACGACCTCGAGATCCGCGTTGGCGCGCGCCTGCTCATGGAGAACGTCTCCTTCCGCGTCGCCGACGGCGACAAGATCGGACTCGTCGGTCGCAACGGCGCAGGGAAGACCACGCTGACCAAGGTGCTCGCCGGCGACGTGCTGCCGTCCGGTGGCAGCGTGACGCGCTCGGGCGAGCTCGGCTACCTGCCGCAGGACCCGCGTTCCGGCAATCCGGAGGATCTCGCGCGAACGCGCATCCTCGATGCCCGCGGCCTCGGCCAGCTGAACCTCGGGATGACCGAGGCGTCGCTCGCCATGGGATCCGACGACCCCGCGGTCGCGGCGAAGGCGATGAAGCGCTACGCCTCCCTGACGGAGAAGTTCGAGGCGCAGGGCGGGTACGCCGCCGAGGCCCAGGCCGCCTCCATCGCGCACAACCTGTCCCTCCCCGATCGCATCCTCGATCAGCCGCTCTCGACGCTCTCCGGCGGTCAGCGCCGCCGCATCGAGCTCGCTCGCATCCTGTTCTCGGACGCGCAGACGATGATCCTCGATGAGCCGACCAACCACCTCGACGCGGACAGCGTCGTCTGGCTGCGCGAGTTCCTCAAGGGATACAAGGGCGGACTGATCGTCATCAGCCACGATGTCGAGCTCGTCGGCGAGACCGTGAACCGGGTGTTCTACCTCGACGCCAACCGTCAGGTCATCGACACCTACAACATGAACTGGAAGAACTACCTGCGCCAGCGGGTGGCCGACGAGGAGCGTCGCAAGAAGGAGCGCGCCAACGCCGAGAAGAAGGCGACGACCCTGCAGCAGCAGGCCGCGCGCTTCGGCGCCAAGGCCTCCAAGGCCGCGGCCGCCCACCAGATGGTGGCGCGTGCCGAGAAGCTGCTCGCGGGTCTCGAGGATGTCCGGCAGGAAGACCGCGTCGCGAAGCTGCGGTTCCCGAAGCCCGCCCCGTGCGGCAAGACCCCGATGATGGCCTCCGGTCTGTCGAAGTCCTACGGCTCGCTCGAGATCTTCACGGATGTCGACCTCGCGATCGACCGCGGCTCGAAGGTCGTGGTGCTGGGGCTCAACGGTGCCGGCAAGACGACTCTGCTGCGGATGCTCGCCGGCGTCGACCAGCCCGACACCGGGCAGCTCGAGCCCGGACACGGGCTCAAGGTCGGCTACTACGCGCAGGAGCACGAGAACCTCGATGTGAACCGCTCGGTGCTGGAGAACATGGTCTCCGCGGCTCCGCACATCACCGAGACCGAGGCGCGCAAGGTTCTCGGCTCGTTCCTGTTCACCGGTGACGACGTGCTGAAGCCTGCAGGCGTCCTGTCCGGCGGAGAGAAGACGCGTCTGTCTCTCGCGACCCTCGTCGTGTCGTCGGCGAACCTGCTCCTGCTCGACGAGCCCACGAACAACCTCGATCCCGCGTCGCGTGAGGAGATCCTCGGAGCTCTCGCGCACTACGAGGGCGCCGTCGTGCTGGTCTCGCACGACCCCGGTGCCGTGCAGTCGCTGAACCCGGAGCGCGTGCTGATCCTCCCCGACGGCGTCGAGGACATCTGGAGCCAGGAGTATCAGGACCTCATCGAGCTGGCCTGACCGCTCGCAGGGCGTGGCATAGTCGACAGGGTGACGTTCGACGATCAGGACCGTGAGCTGCTCCCTCTGAACGACTGGCTCCGCGGTCGCCATGCGCTGACCGGAGTCGCGCCGGAGTGGGATCTCGACGCCGTGCCCGCGGAGCCGACAGAACTCTTCCGGGAGTGGCTGCTGCGGGCGGATGCCGATGGCGTCGCCGAGCCGCATGCCGCCACCCTCGCGACGGTCGACGCCGCGGGCGTCCCGGATGCGCGGACGTTGATCCTCAAGGGGATCGACGCGGGCGGATGGGCCTTCGCCAGCACCCGTTCGTCGCGCAAGGGAGCGCAGCTCGCCGATTCGCCGGCCGCGGCGCTGAACTTCTGGTGGCAGCCGCAGGTGCGCGCTGTTCGGGTGCGCGGGCGCGTGGAGGAGGCGACCGCCGAGGAGAGCGCGGCGGACCTCGCGGCGCGATCGGTCGCGGCGCAGGCGGGTGTCGCCGCGGGGGACTGGGTGCGCTGGCGTGTCATCCCGTCGCGGATCGAGTTCTGGCAGGGATCCCGCGACCGCCGGCACACGCGAGTGGTCTACGAGTCCGTCGGCGACGGCTGGCGGCACTCGGTCGCCCGGGACTGATCGGGACGAAGGGGTACGGGCCGGTGTCGGCGACCCTCGCTAGCGTGAACGGATGAGTCTCGCCCACATCCGCGCAGTCTGCTGGGACTGGAACGGCACCCTGCTCGACGACGCGGAGATCTGCCGCCAGGTCATGAACACGGTGCTCGTCGACCACGGGCGTGAGCCCCTGGCCGATCTGGAGGCCTATCGGTCCGTCTTCCGGTTCCCGATCCGGGAGTTCTACCGCTCAGTCGGCGTCGGCGACGATCGTTTCGTCACTGCGGCGTCCACGTACCTGGCCCGACTCGCGATGCGAGTCGCGGAGCCACGGCTCCACGAGGGTGCACTCCGCACCGTTCGCGGCATCGGCCGGCTCGGGGTCCGGCAGGTTCTCGCATCGGCGACCGTGTCCGACGCGCTCGCCCGGCAGATGGCGCCCCATGGTCTGGATCGCCTGTTCGAAGCGGTCCTCGCCATCGATGATCCCTATCGAGCGTCGAAGCACGAGGTCATCCGCGGCTGGCTGACGACGTCCGGCCTGGAGCCGGCAGACGTCCTGATCATCGGGGACACGAATCACGACCACGAGATAGCCGAGGATCTCGGGACCGAGTTCCTCCACTTCGAAGCGGGCCACGGGATCCGCTCCGGCGAGGCGCGACGGATCTCCGCGCTCGATGAGCTGCTTGCCCTGCTCGGGCCGCCGCGGCATCTCGCCCTCGACAAAGCGTAACCATGCGGTTACTCTTTTGTTCATGGACGGAGCTCGAGCGATCGCGGACCCGGTGCGACGGGAGATCCTCGAGCTGGTCAGCGCTGCGCCTCTCCCGGCCGGGAGCATCGCCGCGCATTTCTCGATCAGCCGACCTGCCGTGAGCAAGCATCTGCGCGTGCTCGTCGAGTGCGGCGTGGTCGAGGCGACCGTGTCAGGGCGGCAGCGGATCTATGCGCTGCGCTCCGAGCCGCTCGTCGAGGTCGCGACCTACCTCGACCGCCTTCTCGGGGCGCCCTTCGAGGCCCGATTGGACGCCCTGGAGACCGAGGTCGCACGAGCAAGGCGTCAGCGCAGGGCCCGACCGCCATCCGAATCGAGCATCAGAGGAGAGACAGCATGAACGCACCCGCACCGACCGGACGGCTGGTCCCCGTCGCAGACGGACACGACCTGGTCTTCGCCCGTACGCTGCCCGGATCGCTGGAGGACTCCTGGGCGAGCATCACGGAACCGGAACGCACAGCCCGGTGGATCGGCGCCTGGGAGGGTGAGGGAGCGGTCGGCGCGACGATCAGGCTGCGTCTCGGCTTCGAGGAGGAGTCGCCCTGGGCAGACGTCCGCATCACCGAGTGCGATCGGCCACGACGGCTCCGGGTGCTGTCGATCGATGAGGCAGGAGCCTGGGATGTCTCGATGGAGCTGACGCCCGCCGGTGAGCGCACGGAGCTGCGCTTCACCATGCACGCCGTGGACGCCACGACGATCGGCGACGTCGGCCCGGGATGGGAGTGGTACCTCGATCAGCTGATCGCCTCGATGTCCGATGCTCCGCTGCCGCCGTTCGAGGACTACTACCCCGCGCAGCGCGAGTACTTCGCGGCGCTGGCGCGCTGAACAGGAGATCATCCGATGTCGGAGGAGGAGAGAAGCGTGAGCGGATATCAGGTGGTGGAGATCGGGGCTCTCGACGAGTGGCGGGGGCACCACGGCGGCTTCGACGAGACGCGGTCGCGGGACGGGCGCCGGGTCGTCGACCACGAGCTGACGATGCAGTACATCGGGATGACGGCGAATGCGCTCGTACCCGGTGAGGAGGCCGGCTACTGGCACGTGCATCGGAAGATCGAGGAGGTCTACGTCTTCCTCGCCGGGCGCGGTCAGATGGGACTCGACGACGACGTCGTCGAGGTGGGTCCGGGAACCGTGATCCGAGTCGGCCAGGGCGTCGCTCGCACGTGGCGAGCCCGCCCGGACAGCCAAGGCGAGCTGCGTTGGCTCTGCCTCCGCGCGGGCGGCGAAGAGCTGCCCCACCTCCCGGACGACAGCTCGCGACTGCCCGAGAAGCCGATGCCCTGGGCGGACTGAAGCATGGACGAGACCCTCGCAGCCGCGCCACCGCGGTCCCCGGACTTCAGCGATGACTTCCGGGACGGACTCGATACGGAGAAGTGGATCCCGCACTACCTGCCGCAGTGGACTGTCTCCGAGCGGTCGGAAGCGCGGTATCGGATCACCGAGTCTGGGCTGGAGCTCCGGATCGACGCCGAACAGCTCGATTGGCGCGAGGAAGATGCTCCGATGCGCGTGTCGAACCTGCAGACCGCTGTCTTCTCGGGTGCGGTCGGGTCGATGCGCGGGACCCATCGCCATCGCGCCGATGGACTCGAGGTGCGGACGGCGACGCCGACGCGCATCCTGTTCGCTCCGTCGCGAGGACGCGTCGATCTGACTGTCGCTGCGAGCACAGACGACGGATGCATGCTCGCGGCCTGGCTCGTCGGAACGGAGCACCTCGCCGAGACCGACTCGGGCGAGATCTGCATCTTCGAGATCGACGCCGACGCCGTCTCTGCGGCGACGAGGGCGCGGACCGGCATCAAGGCACACCATGACCCGCGGCTCACGACCGACATGGCCGAGGTCGTGCTCCCGTTCGATGCGAGCGCGCCTCACACGTGGACAGTGATCTGGGGCGACGGAGAGACCACGATCGGATGCGAAGGGCGCGTGCTCCGCCGCATGCCGCAGGCACCGGAGTATCCGATGATGCTGCTGATCGATCTCTTCGAGGTCGGCGCGCCCTCGGGCACCTACCCCAAGACCGCCGTCATCTCCGAGGTCAGGGCCTGGAACTGATCGACGTCAGCGTGCGTCGAGCAGCTCGTCCTCGACGTCGGCATCCTTGTCGCGGCGACGCGTCTTCCTGACCGGTGCCGGAGCATCCTCCAGCTCTTCCCGATGCTTCACGATCTCGGTGCGGATGATGTAGCCGATGAACACGAAGCCCATCAGCGCGAACAGGATCCACTGGATCGCATAGGAGAGGTGCGGGCCGGGATCGTCGGTGGGGGAGTCGAACCCGCCCAGCGCCGCGTCGGCGGCAGGGGTCTCGCTGATGAGCTGGCCATAGGCGCCGGTGATCACGTCGCCATCCACGAGCTCGGCGATCGTCGGCAGATTGATCGTCGGGACCTGACCCTCCGGCGCACCGCGGCCGGATGCCGGGACCTGCTCGCTCTGGCGCAGTCGCGCAATCACAGTGACCTCGCCCTCCGGCGGTGCGGGTACCGCGTCGGGGGCGTCGCCGTCGCCCGGCGGCACCCAGCCGCGGTCCACGATGAACACGCGACCGTCGGCGTCGCGGAACGGCACCAGCACCTCGAAGGCGCTCGTGCCCCCGTGCGGACGGTTGCGCACCAGCAGCTGCTGATCGGCGAGATACTCGCCCTGCAGAATGACCGGATGCCACTGGTCGCCCGGTTCGAGCACGCCGTCGTCGCCGATGAGGTCGGCCAGCGGCACGGGGTCGGCGTCGTAGTTCCGCTCGATGAGCGCGATCTGCTCGGAGCGGGACTCGTTGCGCTCGAACTGCCAGTTCGACAGGAAGGCGCAGGCGATCGCGAAGCCGATCGCGACGAGCACATACACGCCCCACCGGGTCATCCTCTTGCTCATGCAGGGACACCGTCCCGCACCGTCACCGGGAAGTCCCGCGCGGCCAGGTAGTCCCGCAGGAACTCGACGTGCTCGTCGCAGGCGAGCCAGACCTTCTCGCGGTCAGCGGCGTGGATGCGGGGATTCCGCCAGACCACGCTCCTGGTAGCCGCGCGCCGGCATCCGGCGCGCGAGCATTCGAGTGCGGTCACGATCCGTCCTGCCGGCTTTCGCGGATCGTGAACACCGTCGGATCCGTGGTCTCGACGACCGTCGGCTCCGGTCGCGGTGCTTCCAGCTCCTGGACGGGGGATTCCGCGGTGGTCTCGGTGCTGTCGCTTCCCGCGTTCGCGAACACCACGGCGATGTACGGCAGCACCGCGGCGGCGATCCCGAATACCCACGTGTACCAGCCGTACGGCTGGACCAGCACCATCAGCGCGAAGCAGGCGATGCGGATGGTCATCGTGAGCGCGTAGCGGCGCACACGATGGTCAGCCTCATCCCGCGGGGACTGCGGGAGGGAGGTGACAGCCGGGACCTGACGCGCGTTCTTCACGATGAGTCCAGCCTACGCCGGTGCGGGATGCACGGCGTGCGGTATCGCGCTCAGCTGGAGAAGAGGAACGGGATCGTGAACGCGCCGAAGAAGAGCAGGCTGATGACGGTCGTGAACAGCAGCAGGGCCACGACCACGTAGCCGGTGATCAGACCGGCGAATGCCATGCCACGGCCGCCGAGCGCCGGATTGCGCTTGGTCTGACCGAGTGCCATGTGGCCGGTGATCACTGCGACGATCGACGCCAGCATCGGGACGACGGCCCAGAACAGGACGATCCCGGCGATGCCGCAGACTAGCGAGGTGATCGCCAGGCCGCTCGTCGGTCGCGCGGGGGGCATGGGGTAGCCCGGGGTGACGTACGGTGCGTAGCCGGGCTGCTGCGCCGGAAGCTGAGCGGGAGCGGCCCCGTACCCCTGCGGGGCGGGCGGTGCGCTGTAGACGGGCTGACTCGGGGCGACCGCGTAGCCCGGCTGCGGCGCGGCGGCGGGCGGTGCCGGGTATCCGACGGCAGGCGGAGGCGCCTGACCGTACGACGGCGCGGCTCCTGGATACGCCTGCACAGGCTGCGCGGGCGGCAGAGCCGGAGGCGCGGGCGGCGGGGGCGGGGAGACCGGCTGTTCGCCGGCGGGGGGAGGGAAGCTGTTGTCGCTCACGCGGAGGCCCTTTCGTCACGTTCAGAGTTCCAGGGCGGACTGCTCGTGTCAAACGCCTCGCCCGGGTCTGCGGGGCATCCTCGATAGGATCGATCACGGCTCGGACGCTCCGAGACCGCCGGTTCAGATCAGGAGTGATACCCATGAGTGCTCAGCGCGTCGTCCTCGTCACCGGAGGCAACCGCGGCATCGGCCGCGCGATCGCCGAGCGCTTCGTCCGTGACGGCTACCGCGTCGCCGTCACCGCGCGATCAGGGGAGGGCCCGGAGGGCACGCTCACCGTCCGCGCCGACGTGACGGATGCCGCCGCGCTCGATGCCGCGTTCACCGAGGTGGAGCAGCAGCTCGGTCCGGTCGAGATCGTCGTCGCGAACGCCGGGATCACGAAGGACACCCTGCTGTTGCGCATGAGCGAGGACGACTTCGACAGCGTCGTCGCGACCAACCTCGGTGGCACCTTCCGTGTCGTGAAGCGCGCATCGAAGGGCATGCTCCGCGCTCGCTTCGGTCGCGTCATCCTCATCTCGAGCGTCGTCGGACTCTACGGCTCCGCCGGGCAGGTCAACTACTCGGCCTCGAAGAGCGCCCTGGTCGGCTTCGCCCGTTCGCTCACCCGAGAGCTCGGCGGTCGCGGGATCACCGCGAACGTCGTCGCTCCCGGTTTCATCGAGACCGACATGACCGCCGAGCTCCCGGAGGAGACGCAGAAGCAGTACAAGGCGAACATCCCCGCCGGCCGGTTCGCGACCCCCGACGAGGTCGCGGGAGTCGTCACCTGGCTCGCCGGCGACGACGCCGGGTACATCTCCGGCGCGGTCATCCCGGTGGACGGCGGACTGGGGATGGGGCACTGACCGCGAGCCGCCGGCTCTGAGCCCTCAGCGGGCGACCGCGGCGACGATCAGCTCGCCGAGCTTCTCCGGCACGGAGAACTGGGGCCAGTGGCCGGAGCCGATTCTCACGACCTCTGCGTCATCGATCGCGTGGTACTCGTCGGCGTACGGTCCCCACTGGTCGATCATGCCCTCGAACGTCTCCTGATCGAGACCTCCCATGAGGAGCGTCACGGGAACGTGGTGGCGCGCGCTGTCGGCGAGGACGATCTCGTCGGTCGGCACGCGGGCCGGCACGCTGAGCGTCAGGGGAGCGGTGCGAGCGCGCACGGCCGCGTCGAGATCGCTGACGTCTTCGTCGGGGAAGAAGTCCCACCCGGGGAAGGGCACGACGCCGTCGACCAGCTCGAACTCGCTGATGCCGTTGCCGGACGGCGGCGGCACGGTGTCGACGAAGATCACGCGGCTCACGCGCTCGGGTCGAGCGTCGGCGACGCCCCACGCGACGTTGCCCCCGCCGCTGTGCCCCACTACGACGGCTGCGCCGGGCAGAGCATCGACCGCGCGTGCGGCCGCGTCGACCCAGTCGGCGATGCCGATTTCGGCCGACTCCGCGGCGGGGGCTCCGACACCCGGCAGGGTGAGCGGATGCACGCGGTGCCCCGCCTTCTCGAGCGTCGGGATCACCTCGTCCCAGCTGGAGGCGTCGAGCCAGAGTCCCGGGATGAGGATGATGTCCATTCCCCGACGGTAGCCGGGGTCGCCGACATCCGCCACGGGCGCTACGGCAGCAGCGCGATGACCTCGGCGAGGTCCTGCGGGCCGATGACCAGGCTGGCGGCCTCCCGCACCGCGGGCTTCGCGTTGAAGGCGAGGCCGAGGCCCGCCGCAGCCATCATCTGGAGGTCGTTCGCGCCGTCTCCGATGGCGATCGTCGCGTGCGGCGCGACGCCGAGCTCGATCGCCCACTCCCGCAGGGACGAGGCCTTCGCCGCGGCATCCACGATGTCGCCGTCGACCTGGCCGGAGAGGGCGCCATCGACGACCGCGAGCCGGTTGGCGCGCCAGCGGTCGACCCCGAGCTCGGGAGCGACGCTGTCGAGGATCTCGTGGAACCCGCCGGAGACCACGCCCACCACGCCACCTCGTGCGTGCACGGCCGCCGTCAGCTCGCGCACGCCCGACGTGGGCTCGATGCGGGCGCGGACGCGGGAGAACGCGGACACGGGCACGCCGGCGAGAGCGGCCACGCGCGAGCGCAGGCTCGCGGCGAAGTCGACCTCGCCGCGCATCGCTGCCTCGGTCGCGGCCTGCACCTCGTCGCGGCGGCCGGCCTCGTCGGCGAGCAGCTCGATCACCTCGTTGCGGATGAGGGTGGAATCGGCATCGAGGACGACGAGGAATCGCGCGGAGGTCACGGCTTCGAGCCTAGCGACCGCGCGGACCGTCTTCGCGCCGCGTGACCGACTCAGCGCTCGATGAAGACGCCCTTGCCGACGACGGTGATCCCCGACTCGGTGACCGTGAACCCGCGCGCCAGGTCGCGCTCGCGATCGACTCCGACGGTCGCACCGTCGGCGAGGACGACGTTCTTGTCGAGGATCGCGCGATGCACCCGCGACCCCTGGCCGAGCTGCACATGGTCGAACACCACGGAGTCCGTGATGGTCGAGCCGCCGCCCGCCAGGGTCCACGGCCCGACCACGCTGCGCTCCAGATGCGTCCCGGAGAGCACGGAGCCGAGCGAGACGATCGAGTCGATGGCGTTCCCGATGCGGCCGACCGAGTCGCGCACGAACTTCGCGGGAGGGGAGTTGACCGCCTGCGAATGGATCGGCCATTCCATGTTGTAGAGGTTGAAGATCGGAAGCGTCGAGATCAGGTCGCGGTGGGCGTCGAAGAACGAGTCGATCGTCCCCACGTCGCGCCAGTACGAGCGGTCGCGCGGCGAGGAGCCGGGAACCTCGTTCTGCTTCATGTCGTAGTAGCCCGCTTCGCCGCGATCGACGAAGTAGGGCACGATGTCGCCGCCCATGTCGTGTCCCGAGGTGGGGGATTCGCCGTCGGCCTCGACCGCGGCGATCAGAGCGTCGGCATCGAAGATGTAGTTGCCCATCGAGGCGAGCACCTCGTGGGGCGAGTCCTCGAGACCGGCGATGTCGGTCGGCTTCTCCAGGAACTGCTTGATCCGGCCCGTCTCGGCATCCGCATCGATCACGCCGAACTGCGAAGCCAGGGCGAGCGGCTGGCGGATGCCGGCGACCGTCGCCTTCGCGCCCGAGGCGATGTGCGCCTCGAGCATCTGTCGGAAGTCCATCCGGTAGACGTGGTCGGCGCCGATGACGACGACGATGTCGGGCTTCTCGTCGTTGATCAGGTTCATGCTCTGCAGGATCGCGTCGGCGGAGCCGGAAAACCAGCGCTTGCCGAGCCGCTGCTGCGCCGGGACGGAGGTCACGTAGGAATCCAGGAGCGCCGACATCCGCCACGTCTGCGAGATGTGGCGATCGAGGCTGTGCGACTTGTACTGCGTGAGCACGACGACCTGGCGGAGGCCGGAGTTTATGAGGTTCGAGATCGCGAAGTCGATCAGTCGGTACTGTCCGCCGAAGGGCACGGCGGGTTTGGCACGATCGGCCGTCAGGGGCATGAGGCGCTTGCCCTCGCCGCCGGCGAGGATGATCCCGAAGACCTTCTTTGGAGCGGACATGGCTCCACCATAGATGCCACTCCTTTCCGGTTCCTAGCGTCTGGACAAGTGAGTCGCTAGCGTCTAATGCATGCGAGTCGAGATGATCACCAAGGAATACCCGCCGGAGATCTATGGCGGGGCCGGTGTGCACGTCGCTGAGCTCGTCACCGCCCTGCGGAAGAGCATCGACGTGCGCGTCCGCGCATTCGGCGCACCGCGCGATGAGGAGGGGACTTTCGCCTATCAGCCGCCCGCGGAGCTCGCCGGGGCGAACGGGGCGCTCCAGACGCTCGGCACCGACCTCGAGATCGTCTCGGCGATCGCCGACGCCGACGTGGTGCACAGCCACACCTGGTACGCGAACTTCGCGGGACATCTGGCATCGCAGCTGCACGGGATCCCGCACGTGCTCACCGCGCACAGCCTCGAGCCGCTGCGTCCGTGGAAGGCCGAGCAGCTCGGCGGCGGCTACGCCGTGTCCAGCGGCATCGAGAAGCTCGCATACGAGAACGCCGCCGCGGTGATCGCCGTCAGCGCGGGGATGCGCGCCGACATCCTGCGCAGCTACCCGCAGGTCGATCCGGCCAAGGTGCGGGTGATCCACAACGGGATCGACGTCGAGCGCTGGCGTCCGGTGCACGATGCCGCGTTCCTCGAGTCGATCGGGATGGATCCCGATCGGCCGTCCGTCGTCTTCGTCGGTCGGATCACGCGGCAGAAAGGACTCCCGTACCTCCTCCAGGCAGCGCGGCTGCTGCCGCCGGAGGTGCAGCTCGTGCTGTGCGCGGGCGCCCCGGACACCCCCGAGATCATGGCCGAGGTGCAGGAGGGCGTCCGCCTGCTGCAGCAGAGCAGGGACGGCGTGATCTGGATCGAGCGGATGCTGCCGCGCGACGAGCTGTCCGCCATCCTGACGGCCGCCACGACGTTCGTCTGCCCCTCCGTGTACGAGCCCCTGGGGATCGTGAACCTCGAGGCCATGGCCTGCGGCGCCGCTGTCGTCGGCACGGCGACCGGCGGCATCCCGGAGGTCGTCGCCGACGGCGTGACCGGACGGCTCGTGCCCATCGAGCAGCTGCAGGACGGCACGGGGACGCCGGTCGATCCGGAGCGCTTCATCGCTGATCTCGCGGCCGTGCTCACCGAGGTCGCGATGGATCCGGAGCGTGCGCGCGAGTACGGCGCTGCCGGACGCGAACGCGCCAGGAGCGACTTCAGCTGGGGCGCGATCGCCGACACCACCCGCGCGCTCTACGCGGAGCTCCTCACCTGAGCCGATAGGCTTGGTGCATGCCGAGCGCTCTGGAATTCACCGACGTCGTCGTGCGCCGTGAGGGACGCAACATCATCGATCACGTGACCTGGGAGGTCGCCGACGACCAGCGATGGGTGATCCTCGGCCCGAACGGCGCGGGCAAGACGACGCTGCTCCAACTGGCCGACACGCTGATGCACCCGACCTCGGGCACGGTCACCGTCCTCGGGGAGACCCTGGGGCGCACCGACGTGTTCGAGGTGCGCCCGCGCATCGGGTTCGCGTCGTCCGCGATGGCCAAGCGGGTCCCGCGCGACGAGACCGTGCTCAACACCGTTCTCACCGCCGCGTACTCGGTGCTCGGACGCTGGAACGAGAACTACGAGGACATCGATGAGCGCCGCGCGCTGCGCGTGCTCGGCGACTGGCGCCTCGCCCACCTCGCGGAGCGCACCTTCGGCACGCTGAGCGACGGCGAGCAGAAGCGCGTGCAGATCGCTCGGGCGGTGATGACCGACCCGGAGCTGCTGCTGCTCGACGAGCCGACCGCGTCGCTCGACCTCGGCTCCCGCGAAGAGCTGCTGGCGCTGCTCAGCGGCTATGCGTCGTCGCCGACGACACCGGCGATGCTCATGGTCACGCACCACGTGGAGGAGATCCCGGTCGGATTCACGCATGTGCTGCTGATCCGCGACGGCGCCGTCGTCGCCGCGGGGCCGATCGCCGAGACGCTCACGGCCGAGACGCTCGGCGACACCTTCGGGATGCCGATCGTGCTGACCAGCGACGAGGGTCGGTACGCTGCGCGCGCCGCGGCCTGACCCTGATTACTGAGCTTCCTCGAACTACTGATAGAATCGACCCTTGGTGCTCTCCGCGCCGCAGACTTCCCTCGTCCCTGGCACAATCCAGGGCAGCAACTAAGGAATCCCATGAAGACTGACATTCACCCCGAGTACAAGGCTGTCGTGTTCCGCGACCTCGGCTCGGGCGAGACCTTCCTCACCCGCTCCACCGTGTCGAGCGACAAGACGATCGAGCTGGACGGCGTGGAGTACCCCGTCATCGACGTCGAGATCTCCTCGGCATCGCACCCGTTCTACACGGGCAAGCAGCGCATCATGGACTCGGCCGGTCGCGTCGAGAAGTTCAACCAGCGCTTCAAGGGCTTCGGCGGCTCGTCCAAGTAAGGACCTCTGCCGCGAAAGGCCCCGTACTCCTCGGAGTGCGGGGCCTTCGTCATGTCCGGAACGGTGTCAGATGTCGATGACGATGCGTCCGCGGTCGATCCTGCTCGGCGGGTCGCCGGGAGACGGCGCCGGTGCGGTCCGCTGTGTCTGCCGGTCCCGCTCCTGTCCGGCCTCGTGTGCCGAAGGGGACCAGACGGCGTCGAACGCTCCGCCGAGCCCGCCGGCCGTGGCGTTCTCGTACTTCTCCTCGACGGGCTTGCGCGAGAACGTGTGCATCATGCCGATGACGAGCAGTACCGGGCCCAGAAGGAGCACGCCTGCCGCCGTCGCCCACCCCAGCACATCGCTCATACGACCAGGATAGGCAGGCGGTGTCGCGGCGGCATCCGTCTGCGGGAGGATATCCTCAGCGGATGCGCCGCCCGTAGGCGAGGTCGATGAGGTGCGTCAGTACGGGCCCTGAACGGAGCCCGTTGTGCTCGTGCTCGCTCGTGATCCAGAGCTCGACGCCGGGGAGCAGGCGGGCGGTCTCGAGCGAGAACTCCATCGGCACGTAGACGTCGTTGACGTAGACGGCGGCGGCGCCGGTGGCCCCGGAGGCCGAGATGGCATCTGCGTCGTAGATGCTCGGCCAGACGAAATCGGCGAGCTCGAGCGCGACATCGCGCCACGGCTGGAACGCGGGGACGGTCTCGGTCCACTCCCGACGGATGTGCTCGCCCGTGAACAGGGTCGGATCCTCGCGGAAGTCGGTCGGCTCGGTCCGCTCCGCCGACCAGCGGGTGGCGTCTCCGTCGGCGTAGCTCGACTCATGGAACGCGAAGTACATCGGATTGCGCCCGTCGTACGGCATCGCGTGCATCAGGTCGTGGCGGAAGGCGTTGGACCGCGGATCGCGCTCCAGCAGAGACCACACAGTCTGCCAGCCGTCGTTCGTGCCGAGGGCGGAACCCAGCGAGCGCAGGCGCGAGCGCGAGACGACCTCGCCGTCGGGCAGGACGATGTCGCCGGCATCCGCTCGGTCGACCAGGCGGCGCATCGCGTCGCGGTGCTCAGGGAAGCGACGGTAGTACCGCTCGGATGCCGCGCGCATCTTGTCGTAGCAGAGCGCGTAGACGTCGTCGGGGTGACGACCCACGGCGCTCAACCCTCCGGTGATGAACACCTGCTGCAGGGAGTCGGCATCGGTCGACAGGTACGCCAGCGTCGTGAAGCCGCCGAAGGACTGGCCGAGCACGCTCCAGGTGGCGGCTCCCAGGTGCTCGCGGAGCGCCTCGCAGTCGCGGACGATCGCGTCGGCGCGCAGGTGCGTGAGATGCTCGGCGACGGCCGAGGCGCCCCGAGCGAGATCGTCGTCGCCGACCGGGGTGGATCGGCCGGTGCCGCGCTGATCCAGCAGGACCACGCGGTAGTGGGCGAGAGCCTCGTCCAGCCACGCGGGTGAGGCGGGGGAGTGGAACGGGCGCGGCGCCTCGTGACCCGGTCCGCCCTGGAGGAACACGAGGAACGGAAGTGTCTCGCCGCCCTCGCGCGACACGACGGCGGCGAACACGTCGATCGTCCGGTGATCGGTCGGGTCGCCCCAGACGAGGGGCACGGTGAGCGTGTGCTCCTCGACCGTCACGTCCATCAGCCGGCGCGTCGTTTTCTTCGCGGTGGTCATCACATCACATTCCCGATGTACGAGTACTTGACGAAGACCTCCGAGGCGATGCCGGACTCCTCCAGCACGCCCTGCACGGCGGTCATCATGTAGTTCGAATCCCATCCCATGTAGAGGAAGTGGGTGTCGTCGAGGTCATCCCACTGTCCCTTCCATGCCATCTCGTCGTAGATGGGGCCGCCGTGGCTCGCGCAGTAGGCGAGGGCGGCGGCTCTGCTGTCGGTCCACGCGCGGCGGAACACGCGGTTGAAGAGGTATTTGACGTCGGGGACGTCCCAGCGCTCTCCGCGGTATTCGACGTAGTCGAACTCGCGCTCCCAGCCGGCAGGCCAGCCCCGACGGCGGACGGCGTCCAGGATCGGGGTCAGGCCGTCGTCGTCGATCTCCGGCAGCGCCGGGCGCCCCCAGATGCGCAGCAGGTCGGCGGTGAGGGCGACGGTGCGCTGCGTGATCGCCGCTGTGCCCCAGGAGGCCGTCTCGCCCACGGCCCGGGTGGCCGGCACCACGCTCCGTGCGTAGGCATCGACGCGCTTGATCGGATAGGAGGCGCCGAAGACACGCTCGGCCAGCGGCTGCTCGAGCAGGGTGAGGTTGCCGAGAGTGGGGGCGAGCGCGCGATGGCTGTTCTGCTCGTCTTCCGAGTACTCGCTCCACGGACGCCGTCCGTCACCCGACCAGGTGTCGCCGGGCACTGCGGGCGCGATGTGTTCCACGTCGAACCCGTCGATGTCGTCGACGCCCTCGAGGCGCCCGAGCACGTAGGCCGCATGCGGCAGCTCGCTGTACTTCAGCACGGCGCTCACACGCTCGTCCGACGGCGTGATGCGGGCGAACGCGCGTGCGAGGGCATCGCGGCCCGCATCGCGCGCCCGGCACAGCCGCGCGATGAGACGCTCACCCGGCAGATTCACGAGCGTGCGGCGCAGGTGCATCGCCTGGATCCACTCCAACGTCTCGATGAGCTCAGCGCGATCGATGACGCCGCGCGCGTGGTCGCTGTACGCGCTCATCACCAGCGGATAGGTCGAGCGGCCGAACGTGTTCACGGAGCGGAGCTGGCGGGCGATCTCCTCGTCCTTCTCCCGCGACGGATCGAGCAGGACTCCGTAGATCTCGGCGAAGTGCCGCCAGTTCTCGGCATCCGCCTGCAGGTGGGCGACGTCGACGCGGGGGAACGACCGGCGGAACGCACTGTACACGCCGTGCTCGCCGTTCGCCGCCAGCTCGCGCCCCGTGGTCATCACGAGGTAGTGCCGCCAGAACGCCCCGATCGCCTCGCCCGTGTGGCGCTCGATCGGCAGCCAGAACCGGGCCTCCACATCGAGCTGCTCGGCGTGCGTCAGCCCCATGAGGATGTAGTTGTGGATGAGCTCGTGATCGCGCAGAGGCTCTCCGGTGGAGTTCAGGCTCTCGAAGATCTGCTGCGCGTTCGCCCGGGCGCCGAGCGTGATCGAGACGTGCTCGAGCTTCTGCAGTCCGCGCCAGATGCGGGGGGCCTCGTCGGCATGGATCTGACTGCGGAAGAAGGCGTAGTTGTCGTCGAAGCGGGACTCGCGATCGACGTCGTCGCGGCGGTCCAGCACCACCGACTCGTACAGGTCGGCCCAGGCGTCGTGCGGTCGCAGCTTCGTGCGTCCGGGCTCATCCGGTCGTACCAGCACGCGTTCGAGCTCCGCCGCCATCGTCGGGTCTCCGTCACGGACCGCGTGGTGCAGAGCGGCGACGAGCAGCATCAGCGTCGTGATGCGCTGCTGTCCGTCGATGAGGATGAGGTCGGAGCCGGGCTCCGGCCCGTCCTGTGCGGAGAGGATCGATCCGATGAAGTGCCGATGCTCGTCGTCTTCGCCGGCCACCGCACGGATATCGGAGAGAAGCCGCTCGCAGCCCCCGATGTCCCACCGGTACTGCCGCTGATACACCGGCACGACGATGCTCGTCGTCCCCGCCGCGAGCCACTCGATCGTGTTGACTGCTGTCGCCTCGACGTTTGTCGCACAGCTCATGCTGGTGTCTCGTCCTCCCGTTGCACAGGGCACCGAGGACTCGCCGGGCGCCCCCGTCAGTCTATTCGGTTATGCACGGCGGACCTCCGGGGAGCGCCCGCCGGTCGCTGTTAGGCTTGCCTTATCAGGGCCTGTTAAAACGTGCTGGCCCCCGATGAAAGGATCTGACTCAGATCATGGGATACATCAAGTCCGCTGCCCTCGAGGAAAAGGGATTCGTCGTCCTCGACAGCTACAACCAGGAGCTCGACCCCAAGGAATGGCTCGACATCGAGTACAACGACTGGAAGTCGTCCGGCGACACCCGGTTCGCTCCGCTCGCGAGCGCTTTCGGTGACATCGAATGCAACGGCTTCTGGAACCACAAGCCGCCGCGCACAGACAAGGACGGCGTCTGGATCGACTCGCAGACGGCCAAGGCGCCGAACCTGACGCGTCGCGCCCAGGAGCCGGGCGCCAACGTGGGGCGCTGCCGCGTCATCGAGCTGCAGCCCACGCCCTACGGCGACTGCCTCTACAACCTGCACCAGGACGACAACAACCGTCTGAACCCGGACGGGACCGGCTGGGTCGTCCGCGGGTTCTTCAACCTCACCGACGACAAGGACAGCTACTTCGTCCTGCGCGAGAACCGCACCGACCCGAGCATCGAGTACCGCATCGCTCTGCCGGCGGGTGCCCAGCTCATCGTCGACACCCAGCGCCTGTGGCACGCCGCCACGCACAACGGCGACGAGCCGCGCTACTGCCTGATCACGTCGTGGACCTCGGGCCCGGAGCTCGACGCCTACATCGAGAAGTACAACGGCACCGACGACGTCCCCAACTACGAGGTCGACCAGGAGACGCTCGAATTCGGCTACGCCGAGCAGGCCCGCAAGGACGCCGCTCGCGCCGCGTACTACGCGGCCAAGGGGCAGCAGGTCAAGCAGGCGATGAGCGAGGCGTAAGCCCGTTCCTGGGGTCGCCGACCCCATCGCAGCACGGAGAGCCCCGGTCGCTTCGACCGGGGCTTCTTCGTGCCCGAACTACATGCTTGTGATTTCGGCCCGACTGGGCGAGAATGGGCCCATAACCGCATATTCTCGCCACTCTCGTGGGTTTCAGGTCGTTGGGGAAGACGCACCTGATGAAACGGAGAGATCATGGCGACGGCTTACGCACGCGGAGTGGTTTTCGTCCACTCTGCGCCTCGCGCGCTCTGCCCGCACCTGGAATGGGCGGTAGGACGCGCCATCGGGCGCGCGGTCAACTTCGACTGGACCGAGCAGCCCGTGCTCGACGGTGCCCGTCGCGCCGAGTTCTACTGGGACGGACCTGTCGGCACCGGCGCCGCTCTCGCGACCGCGATCCGCGGTTGGGAGCATCTCCGCTTCGAGGTCACCGAGGATCCGACTCCTCGCAGCGACGGCGGCCGCTGGCTGCACACCCCCGATCTCGGCATCCATTACGCGCAGACGGATGCCGCGGGCAACATCGTCATCGGCGAGGATCGCATCCGCTACGCGATGGAGATCTCCGCAGGGAACGCGGTCGAGCTGCAGCGCGAACTGGACATCGCGCTCGGCTCGGCCTGGGACGAGGAGCTGGAGCCGTTCCGCCATGCCAGCGACGACGCGCGCGTCGTGTGGCTCCACAAGGTCGGCTGACGCCGGCGAGAGACCTGGAGCGGGGGAGGCGTGAGTATCGGATGCCGGTGATCCGTCCCGGACGCTGAGAAGACGTATCCCCGCTTCACATGACGAGGACCCCGCCCCGGAAGAGGCGGGGTCCTCGTCACGCTGTGTCAGATGACGGCTGCGCGGGGCAGAGCGTCGAGCTGCGAGACCTCCCCCTCCCGCACGTCCGTCCACGCGAGACGCAGCCGTTCCATCGCCTCATCCGTCCGCGCAGGCGGGAGCGTGATGGGAATACGAAGACGCCGTTCGAGCACGCCGCCTGTGGTGAACCTCGGTCCTGGCGGCAGGATCAGTCCGTGCTCGCGCGCCGCGAGAGACAGCATCGTCGAGACGGGAGCGCCGAGATCCACCCATGCGGAGAGCCCTCCGTCGGTCTGCGGCATGCGCACGCCGTCGATGCGTTCGAGTCCCTCGGCGACGGCCGCGCGTCCCGCCGCGAGCCGCGAGCGGACGTGTGCGGTGAGGGCGGGCATCTCGGTGAGGAGCTCGATGGCGATGCACTGCTCCAGGAGTGCGGTGCCGAGTTCGAACGACGGCCGCACCGCGAGCAGTCGGGAGATCACGGAGCGCTCCGCGCGGATCCAGCCGATGCGCATGCCGCCCCAGGCGATCTTCGACATCGAGCCGACCGTGATGACGTGCGGTCCGAACGCGGCCAGCGGGAGTGGGCGCCAGCCGCGATCGATGTCGAGCTCGACGGTCGTCTCGTCGACGATGAGCTGGGTTCCGGTGTTGCGCGCCATCGCCGCGATGAGCGGACGATCGGCGCCCGGCAGCGTGGCGCCGGTGGGGTTGTGGAAGTCGGGGATCAGATAGGCGACATGAGGGCGGCTCTGCAGCAGCAGGTCGGAGAGGTGCGCCGTGTCCCACCCGTCGACGTCGACCGGAGTGGGGAGCAGGCGGTAGCCGTACCGGCGTATCGCCTCGAGGGCGTGCGGGAACGTCGGCTGCTCGACGACGGCGCGCTCTCCGCGTCTGCCGATCGTGGCGAGCACCAGGTTGAGGGCGTTCAGGGCACCGGAGGTGATGATGATCTCCTCGGCCGTGGTCGGGACGCCGCGCTCGGTGAATCGCTGTGCGACGGCATCGCGGAGCTCCGGCATGCCTCGCAGGGAGTAGCCGCTCGTGCCCCGCAGAGCGGCCAGCCGTGGCAGCGAACGCACCGTCGCGTCGTAGAGCCCCGGTGTCGAGTCCATGGAGGCGATGGACAGGTCGATCGCCGAATCGTCCTCATGCTCCCGGGGTGAGACGTACTCGCGGGGGAGCGCCACCCGCGTTCCGCCGCCCTGTCGGCGGGAGACGTATCCGTCGCCTTCGAGCAGGTCGTACACCCGAGTCGTCGTCGATCGCGACCGGCGCAGCTCGACGGCGAGAGCTCGCTCGCTGGGCAGGCGCTCACCGACCGTGAGTCGTCCGTCGAGGATCAGGGCGCGGATCCGCCCCGCGAGCGCCGCCGCTGTCGCCCCGGCGACGCTCTGCGCGCCGAGCTGGTCCACCAATCGAGAGGTCACTCTTCCAGCATGCCCGAAACTGGCCTGGTGAAAGCAGGCCACTTTTCGAAGACTGGCCTCGTCGTCACCAGTGGACGGCCCACCACGATGAAGAGATGAGCATGCGTTCCGTCTTCCTCCCCGTCACCGCCACGAGCCGCCGCGACCTCGCTGAGCGCCTGGTGCAGCTGGTCGTCGGGCTGGTGCTGTACGGCGTCGCGCTCGGACTCATGGTGCGCGGCGGGATCGGAGTCGCTCCGTGGGATGTGCTGTCGCTCGGTGTCGCGGCGCAGAGCGGACTGGGCTACGGCGCGGTCACGAATCTCGTCGCCGTCGTCGTGCTGATCCTCTGGATCCCGCTCCGGCAGCGGGTGGGAATCGGTACATTGCTCAATGCGCTGCTGATCGGCCCGAGCGCGGATCTCACACTGGTCCTGGTTCCCGCGCCCACGTCCATCTGGTGGGGCGCACCCCTGTTCGCCGGAGGACTGCTCCTCCTCGCGTTTGCGACCGGTCTGTACATCGCGGCGGACTTCGGACCAGGACCCCGTGACGGATTGATGACCGGCCTCGTGCGCCGGACCGGATGGAAGGTCTGGATCGTGCGCACCGTGATCGAGGGCAGCGTCCTGATCATCGGCTTCCTGCTCGGAGGACCGGTGGGTGTCGGCACCGTCGTCTTCGCGCTCGGCGTCGGCCCGCTGATCGGCTGGTTCCTGCCGCGCATCACCGCGCTGCGCCAGGAGCGCTCTCGTCGACTCGCGACGAGCGTGCGCCCCTGAGCGGAGTGGGACGAGAAGAGGCCCCGGGAGGATCTCCCGGGGCCTCTTGACGAGCGACGGTCAGTCGCCGTTGGAGAACACGGCGACGGCGTTGTGGCCGCCGAAGCCGAACGAGTTGCTGATCGCGATCTGCGGTCCGTCCCCGAGCGGCGTCGGCTCGCCGGAGAGGCGGAACGGCACGGCCGGGTCGGGCTCGGTCATGTTGATCGTCGGAGGGGCCACACGATCGCGCAGGGCGAGCAGCGAGAAGATCGCCTCCAGGGCGCCGGTGCCGCCGAGCAGGTGGCCCGTGGAAGCCTTCGTCGCGGAGACGGGGATCTCGTCGAGCCGCTCGCCGAAGACCTTCTTGAGCGCCACGTACTCGTTGGGGTCGCCGACCGGGGTCGACGTCGCGTGCGCGTTGATGTGCGTCACCTGGTCGGGGGTCACGCCGGCCTCTTCCAGCGCCTGCGTGACGGCACGTGCGGCGCCGTTGCCCTCGGGGTCGTTCCCCGTGATGTGGTACGCGTCGGCCGTGACGCCGCCGCCGAGCACGTAGCCGTAGATCTTCGCGCCGCGGGCCTTGGCGTGCTCCTCGGTCTCGAGGATCAGCGCGGCGGCGCCCTCACCCATGACGAATCCGTCACGGTCGATCGCGCCGGGGCGGGACGCCGTGGCGGGGTCGTCGTTGCGACGCGACAGCGCCTGCGCGGAGGCGAACGAGGCCATCGTGATCGGGTGGATCGCCGACTCGGTGCCGCCGGCGATGACGACGTCGGCGAGGCCGTCCTGCAGGTGGTGGTACGCGTGGATGATCGACTCGGTGCTCGAGGCGCAGGCGCTCACGACGGTCTGGGCGTACGCGCGCGCCTGGAACTGGAGCGAGAGGTTGCCCGCAGCGGCGTTCGGCATGAGCATCGGGACGGTGAGGGGCATGACACGCCGCGGGCCCTTCTCGCGGAGGGTGTCCCAGGCGTCGAGCAGCGTCCACAGTCCGCCGATGCCGGTGGCGAAGTCGACGCCGAGGCGCTCGGGGGCGACCTCGGGCGAGCCCGCATCGGCCCAGGCCTCACGCGCGGCGATCAGCGCGAACTGGGAGGACGGGTCGAGCCGCTTCGCCTCGTGGCGGGGCAGGACCTCCTCGGGGCGGACGATGGCCTCGGCGGCGAAGGTGACGGGCAGCTCGTACTGCTGCACCCAATCGTGCTCGAGGGCCCGGGTCCCGGACACGCCTGCGAGCAGGTTGGCCCAGTTCTCCGGAGCGGTCCCGCCGATGGCGGAAGTGGCGCCGATGCCGGTGACGACGATGCGCTTGGTCATGGTGTGGTTCCTTGTCGGGCGGGGGTGGAGCGGAGTTCGGGCAAGGCAGAGGATGCCACGCCCCGCAGATGCGGGGGTGGCATCCTGCGGGGATTACTCCTGGCCTGCGACGATGAAGCTGACGGCGTCGCCGACGGTCTTGAGGTTCTTAACCTCGTCGTCGGGGATGGTGACGCCGAACTTCTCCTCGGCGTTGACGACGATCGTCATCATCGAGATCGAGTCGATGTCGAGGTCGTCGGTGAACGACTTCTCCAGGGCGACCTCGGAGGCGTTGATGCCGGTCTCGTCGGTGATCAGCTCTGCGAGGCCAGCGAGGACCTCATCGTTGGTGAAAGCCATGTGGTCTTCCTCTTTCTTACGGGTTGTATTCGGAACCGTGGAACAGTCTAGGGAAGGTCGCGCGATCTCAGGGGAGGACGACGACCTGTGCGGCGAAGACGAGGCCGGCGCCGAAGCCGATCTGCAGTGCGAGACCCCCGGAGAGCTCGGGGTGCTCAGCCATCAGCCGGTGGCTCGCGAGCGGGATCGACGCGGCCGACGTGTTGCCGGTCGTCTCGATGTCGCGCGCGATGACCGTGGTCTCCGGCAGCTTCAGCTGCTTGGCGAACTCGTCGATGATGCGCATGTTGGCCTGGTGCGGGATGAAGGCGGCGATGTCGGCCGGCTGGACACCGGCCTTCTCGAGCGCCTCGCGGGCGACCTTCGCCATCTCCCAGACGGCCCAGCGGAAGACGGTCTGCCCTTCCTGACGCAGCGTCGGCCACGGCGCCTCGCCGTCGCGGAACTCGGTGAGAGTGGCGTTCATGCCGACGGCATCGGCCTTGGAGCCGTCGGAACCCCACACGGCCGGGGCGATGCCAGGCGTGTCGCTGGGGCCGATGAGGGCGGCGCCAGCGCCGTCGCCGAGCAGGAACGAGATGCTGCGGTCGGTCGGGTCGACGACGTCGGAGAGCTTCTCCGTGCCGATCACGAGGGCGTAGCGGGCCGCTCCGGCCTTGATCAGGGCATCGGCCTGCGCGACCGCGTAGGCGTACCCCGCGCACGCGGCGTTGATGTCGTACGCCGCGGCGGGGTTCGCTCCGACCCGGTCGGCGACGATCGCGGACACCGAGGGGGTCTGCTTGGGGTTGCTGATCGTCGCGACGATCACGAGGTCGACCTGATCGGCGGGGATGCCGGACTTCTCGATGGCCTCGGCGGCCGCTTCGGTGGCGAGATCGATGGCGTCCGTGCCCTTGTTCGCGCGAGCACGCGTGATGATGCCGGTGCGCTGGCGGATCCACTCGTCGCTGGAGTCGATCGGGCCGATGAGGTCCTCGTTGGGCACGGCGTTCTCTCCGCGCGCGGCACCGAACGAGTAGATGCGCGTGTAGGCAGGGCCGGCGACCTGGGCGAGGGTGATGCTCATGCGGCTTCTCCGTTCAGCAGCGCGACCGCCGCATCGAGGTCTTCGGGGGTCTTCACGGCGACGGTGGGTACACCGCGGAGGCCGCGCTTGGCGAGTCCGACCAGGGCACCGGCCGGAGCGAGTTCGATCAGACCGGTGATGCCGTGGTCGGCGAACGAGCTCATGCACAGGTCCCACCGCACCGGGGAGGACACCTGGTCGACGAGGTGGGAGAGCGCCTGAGCGCCGTTGTCGACGACCGAGCCGTCGCGGTTGCTCCACAGGGTGATGGAGGGGTCGGTGGGCGTCACGGTCGCCACGGCGTCGCGCAGAGCGGCCACGGCCGACGCCATGTACTCCGTGTGGAACGCACCGGCGACCTGCAGGGGGATCACCCTGGTTCCCTTGACGGGCTGCGTGGCGAGGGCCTCGAGCCCGGGGAGCTCGCCGGCGACGACGAGCTGGCCGCCGCCGTTGTAGTTCGCGGGGGAGAGCCCGAGCTCGGTGAGCCGTTCCAGGACCACGGCCTCGTCGCCGCCGAGGACCGCGCTCATGCCGGTCGGCGTCTGCGCTGCGGCATCCGCCATCGCACGACCGCGGATGCCGACCAGGCGCATGCCCGTCTCGGCGTCGATGACGCCGCTGCCGACCAGGGCGGCGATCTCGCCCACCGAGTGTCCGGCGGTTCCGTCCGCGCGGCGACCGGCCCGGGCGGTCAGGGCGTCAGCCGCGATGAGTGAGGCGGCGACGATCAGCGGCTGCGCGATGCGCGTGTCGCGGATCGTGTCGGCATCCGACACCGTGCCGTGTTCGCGAAGATCGACCTCCGCGGCGTCCGAGTATGCGGCGAGGCGCTCGGCCACCCTGTCGAGCTCGAGCCAGGGGGCGAGGAATCCGGGGGTCTGCGAGCCCTGTCCAGGGCAGACGACGACAATCACACCCTCAGTCTGCCAACGTTTCGCGCCGAACGGTGGATGATCCATCACAAGATTCCGAAGAACCCTTGTGTGTGGCGTACAGACCGCGTGATCGTCGGCCTCAGCGCTGCGGTCGGCGGAGAGCCGGGCGACGGCGTGTCTGATCCGTCACTCCGATGGAGCCGAGGATCAGCGCGGTCTGGAGGATCAGCGCCTCGCGCGGGCCCGTGGCATCCCAGCCGATGACCTCGCTCACGCGCTTGAGGCGGTAGCGCACGGTGTTCGGGTGGACGAAGAGCTCGCGGGCGGTCGCCTCGAGGGAGCGGCCGTTGTCGAGGTAGCTCCACAGCGTCGTCACGAGGTCGGTGGAGTGCGCCTGCAGCGGGCGGAAGATGCGTTCGATGAGGGTCTGCTTCGCGAGCGGATCGCCGGCGAGAGCGCGTTCCGGCAGCAGATCGTCGGCCTCGACGGGTCGCGGCGCGCTGCGCCAGGCGCGGGCGACGGCGAATCCGGCCAGGGCGGCGCGGGCGCTCTGGCTCGCGTCCACGAGTGCGGCGACCGCCGGGCCGAGCACGACGTAACCGGGCCCGAACGAGGGCTCGAGACGCGTGGCGATCTCCTGGAAGCCGAGCTCGTCCTCGACCTCTTCGGTGTCCTGTCCGGCGATCCTCGCACGGCCGAGGACCAGCACCAGGCGCGAGCCCTGCACGCCGATGAGGACGTCGACCGCGAGCTTTCGGGCTGTGCGACGCACGAGGTCGACATCGAACTGCGGGGGAGTCGTGCCGACCAGGACGGCGACCTCTCCGTGGCCGTGCCAGCCGAGTGCCGCGATGCGGCTGGGCAGCTCCTCATCGGCCTCGCCCGTGAGGATCGAGTCGACGACGAGGGCCTCGAGCCGCGCGTCCCAGAGCCCGCGGGCCTCGGCGGCGCGCGCGTACACGTCGGCCGCCGCGAACGCCACATCGCGAGAGTAGAGCAGGATCGCCTCGCGGAGATCGTTGCCGCGACCGGCGACACGCTCCTCGGTGACCTCGACCGTCACACGGATCAGCTGCAGCGTCTGCTGGAGGCTGACGCTGCGCAGCAGCTCCCGCGGTGCGGCGGCGAAGATGTCGGCCGCGATCCACGGTGTCGAGGTCGGATCCTCGTACCACTGGATGAACGAGGTGATGCCCGCCTGCGCCACCAGCCCGACCGCGGAGCGGCGGGCCGGTGGCATATCGGCGTACCAGGGGAGGGTGTCTTCCAGCCGCTTGATCGTCACCGAGGCGATGTCACCGGAGATACGGCGCAGCCAGGTGAGCGTGGCGGTCTTGTCCATACCGCTGGAAGACGAAGCTGTCACCGAGGGGCTCAGCTCTCCCCGCCCGCGTTTCCGCTGGTGCCGGCATTCACGTCGTGCAGGCTGTACTTCTGGATCGCCTGCGCAGCGAGCGACCGGTCGACCACGCCGTCTTCGGCGAGCGACTGCAGCGTGCGGACGACGACCGACGGGCCGTCGATCTTGAAGAAGCGACGCGCAGCGGCACGGGTGTCCGAGAAGCCGAAGCCGTCGGCGCCGAGCGTGGCGAAGCGGTTCGGGACCCACGGGCGGATCTGGTCCTGCACGGCGTGCATGTAGTCGCTCACAGCGACGACGGGACCTTCGGCGCCCTGCAGCTTCTGGGTGAGGTAGGCCGTGTGCGGCTCTTCCTCCGGGTGCAGGAAGTTGTGCTCGTCGGCGGCGAGGCCGTCGCGGCGCAGTTCGGTCCAGGAGGTGACCGACCAGACATCGGCGATCACGCCCCAGTCGTCCTTGAGCAGCTGCTGAGCCTCGAGTGCCCAGGGGAGTCCGACGCCCGACGCGAAGAGCTGGGCGCGCGGGCCCTCGCCTTCGCCCACCGACACGCGGTGGATGCCGCGCACGATGCCGTCGACGTCGACATCCGCCGGCTCGGCGGGCATCACGATCGGCTCGTTGTAGAGCGTGATGTAGTACATCACGTTCGGGTCCTCGTGGTTCCCGCCGTACATGCGCTCGATACCGGAGCGCACGATGTGCGCGATCTCGTAGCCGTAGGCCGGATCGTATGAGATGGTCGCCGGGTTGGTCGCGGCCAGCAGGTGCGAGTGGCCGTCGGCGTGCTGCAGACCTTCTCCGGTCAGCGTCGTGCGACCGGCGGTGGCACCCATGATGAAGCCGCGCGCCATCTGGTCGCCGGCTGCCCACTGGGCGTCGCCCGTGCGCTGGAATCCGAACATCGAGTAGAAGAGGTAGACCGGGATCAGCGGCTCGCCGTGCGTGGCGTACGAGGTTCCGGCGGCGGTGAAGGCCGCGAGTGCGCCGGCCTCGTTGATGCCGACGTGCACGATCTGGCCCTGCGGGCTCTCCTTGTAGGCGAGGAGCAGCTCACGGTCGACCGACGTGTAGTGCTGACCGTTCGGGTTGTAGATCTTCGCGGTCGGGAAGTACGCATCCATTCCGAAGGTGCGCGCTTCGTCGGGGATGATCGGCACGATGCGGTGGCCGAAGTCCTTCGAGCGCAGGAGGTCCTTGAGTAGGCGGACGAACGCCATGGTGGTGGCGATCTCCTGCGTGCCGGAGCCCTTCTTGGGGAGGGCGTACGCCGTGTCATCCGGCAGAGCCAGGCCGACGTGGGTCGTGCGGCGCTCCGGGAGGAAGCCGCCGAGTTCCCTGCGACGCTCGAGCATGTACTGGATCGTCTCGTCCTGGGGTCCCGGGTTGTAGTACGGGGGCAGGTACGGGTTCTCCTCGAGCTGCGCATCCGTGATCGGGATGTGCATGGCGTCGCGGAACGTCTTGAGGTTGTCCAGCGTCATCTTCTTCATCTGGTGGGTCGCGTTGCGGCCCTCGAAGTGCGGACCGAGGCCGTAGCCCTTGACGGTCTTGGCGAGGATGACGGTGGGCTTGCCCTTGTGCTCGGTCGCGGCCTTGAAAGCGGCGTAGACCTTGCGGTAGTCGTGGCCACCGCGCTTGAGGTTCCAGATGTCGTCGTCGGAGTAGTCCTTGACGAGGGCGGCTGCGCGCTCGTCGCGGCCGAAGAAGTGCTCGCGGATGTACGCGCCCGACTCGGCCTTGTAGGTCTGGTAGTCGCCGTCGGGGGTGACGTTCATGAGGTTGAGCAGCGCGCCCTCGGTGTCGCGGGCGAGCAGGTCGTCCCATTCGCGACCCCAGACGACCTTGATGACGTTCCATCCGGCGCCGCGGAAGAACGACTCGAGCTCCTGGACGATCTTGCCGTTGCCGCGCACCGGGCCGTCGAGGCGCTGGAGGTTGCAGTTGACGATGAAGGTCAGGTTGTCGAGACCCTCGTTGGCGGCGACCTGCAGCTGGCCGCGGCTCTCGACCTCGTCCATCTCGCCGTCGCCGAGGAAGGCCCAGACGTGCGAGGCGGAGGTGTCCTTGATGCCGCGGTTCTCGAGGTACTTGTTCGACATCGCCTGGTAGATCGCGTTGATCGGTCCGAGACCCATCGAGACGGTCGGGAACTGCCAGTACTCCGGCATGAGGCGCGGGTGCGGGTACGACGGGATGCCGTTCGGCGCGTGCGACTTCTCCTGGCGGAATCCGTCGAGCTGATCCTCGGTCAGGCGGCCTTCGAGGTAGGAACGCGCGTAGGTTCCGGGGGAGGCGTGCCCCTGGACGAAGATCTGGTCGGCCCCACCGGAGTGGTCCGCGCCCTTGAAGAAGTGGTTGAAGCCCACCTCGTACAGTGCGGCAGACGAGGCGTAGGTCGAGATGTGGCCGCCGACCCCGATGCCGGGGCGCTGCGCGCGGTGCACCGTGATGGCCGCGTTCCAGCGGATCCAGGCGCGGTAGCGACGCTCGACCTCTTCGTCGCCGGGGAACTCGGGCTCGTTCTCCGGGGCGATGGTGTTGATGTAATCCGTGGTCGGAACCATCGGAACGCCCAGGTGCAGCTCCTTCGAGCGCTTGAGCAGGCTGAGCATGATCTCGCGACCACGTCCGTGGCCCTTCGCATCCACCAGCTCATCGAGCGACTGCTGCCACTCGCCGGTCTCTTCCGGATCGCTGTCCTGGGGGCCCTGGGAATACGGATCCTGGTCGTGCACGGTCACGGGGCGAACCTTTCGTCAAGCTGGCAGGTCATGCCAAGGAAACGGGAAGCGACGCGGGCAGCCTTGTCGGCTGTGCACAACGCGCGCCGGGTTCAGCCTATCCCTCTTCCACGACACGGGCGCGCACCGGGTCCCCGAGCGCGGATCGGCGGATGCCGACGGGTCGGGCGAGTCGTATGTCACATCCCGGGCGCGGGCGGTGTCTCCGTGTGGAAGGCCCGCAGAACGGCATCCGAATCGAAGGAGACATGAACATGAGCAGCAGCACGACCCGCATCCCGGCGGCCGAAGTCACCGGGGTCTACGGCGCGATGGTGAAGGTGTTCGCGAAGAAGATGATGGGCCGGGTGCCCGAGTCGGTCGGGGTGCTCTGGAACAACCCCGCGGTCATGAAGGACGCGATGGGCATCGGCCGGAAGACCGAGAGCTGGTCGGAGCTCGACCGGGACCTCGCGTCCTACGCGGCGATGGCGGCCGCAGCGACGATCGGCTGCAGCTTCTGCCTCGACTTCAACTACTTCATGGGTCACAACCACGGCCTCGATGCGACGAAGATCCGGCAGGTGCCGCGCTGGCGGGAGGCGAGCGTCTTCTCACCGGTCGAGCGCAGGGTGATGGAGTACGCGGAGGCTGCAAGTCAGACGCCGCCGGCCGTCACGGATGAGCTCTCCGATGCGCTGCTGGCCGACCTCGGACCCGCGGCTCTGGTCGAGCTCGCGGCGCGCGTGGCGTTCATGAACATGAGCGCCAGGATGAACGTGGCCCTCGGCATCCACTCCGAGGAGTTCGCCGACGCATGCGGGCTGCCTCCGCTCGCGGAACGGCAGGTCGTCCGAGAGCACATCGGCGACACTGCGTAGGCTCGCGGACATGGACCGCGTCGTGAGCGCCGTCGACGACCCGTTCGTCGTGCACCGCAATCTCCTCTTCACCGTCGCCTACGAGATGCTCGGTTCAGCGGCGGATGCCGAGGACGTGCTGCAGGAGTCCTGGCTGCGCTGGGCGGCGGTCGACCCGTCGACGGTCGCGGCGCCGAAGGCGTACCTCGTGCGGATCGTGACGCGGCAGGCGCTCAACCACATCCGCTCCACCTCGCGGCGCCGGGAGGACTATGTCGGCGAGTGGCTTCCCGAGCCGCTGCTCACGGCGCCCGACGTCGCCGATGATGTCGAGCTCGCTGAGAACCTGTCGATCGCGATGCTCACCGTGCTGGAGACCCTGAGTCCCGCCGAACGCGCGGTCTTCGTGCTGCGCGAGGTTTTCGATGTGCCATATGACGAGATCGCCGACGCCGTGGCGAAGACCCCCGCGGCGGTGCGGCAGATCGCCCACCGCGCGAAGGATCATGTCGCGGCCCGCCGTCCGCGCATCCGCGTTGTGCCCGCCGAGCGTGAGCGCGCGGTCGACAGGCTCGTCGCCGCGCTCAACACCGGCGACATCCAGGGGCTCATGGACGTCCTCGCTCCGGATGTGGTGTCCGTCGCGGACGGCGGCGGCAAGGTGCGCGGTGCCGCGCGGCGGCCGCTGGTCGGCGCGGACACGATCGCCCGCTACCTCATCGGCGGCCTCGCCAAGGTCGCCGGCGCCGTCCATGCGGCGGCGACGACGATCAACGGCCAGCCGGGGATCCGGGTGGAGATCGACGGAGAGCTCGCCGGGATCGTGACGATCACGGTCGAGGGCGGGCGGATCACCCGGATCTACTCCGTCGCGAACCCGGACAAGCTCGGACGCGTGGACCTCGAGGTGCCGCTGGTGCGGTGACGACCATCTCGGAGCTTTGTCGTCGATAGGATGATCGGGAAGGGCCTTTAGCTCAGCTGGTAGAGCGCCACGTTTACACCGTGGATGTCGTCGGTTCGATCCCGGCAGGGCCCACCTTCAGGTAGTCGCCGTACAGGCCCACAGGGTCGCGGCGCAGGAGCCCAGCGATCCCCTCGATCTCCTCTGCGAGGAATGCCGTCTCGCCCTTCATGCGAGATGCGAGCACGCTCTTGTTCATCCCTAGGAGCAGCATGAACGACTTAGGACCGCAGAACCAGGAACAGCAGATCACGCAAGGTGTCGCCCTGCCACTGATCCGGGTCATTCACCGCGATCGCCAGCCAACCGGCGTCGCTCATTTCGATATGCGCGACGTGATGCAGCGGACCCTCCTCGTACAGCATCCAGCGGTCACCGTCGGGGCGGACGGAATGCATCCGCCCGTCCTCGATGAAACGGAACGTGTGGCCGCGTTCGAGCTCGGGGGCCTCGTGGATGGTGGGCGTCGGGGTCATGCCCGCACTCTATCGGTGCGCTCGTCAGGAGTCCGAGGCTCGTCGCACCATCTCCGTCGCCTCCCGCGCACGGAGGCGAAGCCATCTCGCGGACCGCATCGGCGGTATGCGGTCTCCTCGCTCGGACGCAGCAAGCACGCTCCTGAGATGCGAACTGAGAGGAACAGAACCGATGAGCCACAGGCAGTCAGGACTGTCGGGTGCTCTCCTTGTTGACCTTGTCGACCATCGAGGGGATCACGAACAGGTCGGAGAGCACCCAGATGATCAGGAACGCGAAGATCACGTTCCCGATGATCAACGACCGCGAGTCAGGATCGACGTGGAACAGGAAGGACACGATCCACAGTGCCAGCAGCATCCATCCGATTCCGTAGCTGCGCAGGTAAAACCGGTGAGCACCAAGCGTCCCGAGCAGGATCACCAACCAATACGCCGCCGTCCGCGTCTTCACCAGCGTGATGACCACTGGCGCAGGTGCGACTGCCGGCGCAGCTCCTGCGGCTACCGGCCCCCACGATGCGCCGTCCCACCACTGCTTCTGCCCGTAGGCGTTGAGATACCAGCCTGCTTCGGGCGGTGATCCGGGAAAGGTCATCCCAGCAATCTATCGGTCCCAGAGAGCCAACGTGTGGAGCAGAGAGAGGCGGAGAACCATGGCTGAGTGCACGCCGACGACCGGGGAGATCCGCCAGTACATCTCGGCGGCGGATCGGGTCACCGCGCACATGTTCTCGCCGGAGGAGGCCGACGCTGTTGAGGCCTTCGATCGATGGCGGCCGCTCATGATACCGAGGTGCGGGGAGTAGCAGCCGAGTCCGCCGTGGTAATCGCAGACCAGTACGCAGATGCCCAGGGCTTCTGCGGGCGAGCATCGGGTCCCTCACTGCTCGCGACGTCGCTGCACGCATCCGTCGCGATGCTGGGGCTGATGTCGTAGCCGAGGAACCGGAATGGGAGTACCGCATCGCGGTCGACGGCCAGCACGAGTGGCCGTTCGGACCGCGCGACCAAGAGCAGGGCGAGACGCTCGAAGAGGTGCAGGCGGCACTCGGAGGTCAGTACGGCGACCCGATGAGCGGCGACATCGAGCGGCGCACGAAGGTGATCCCGGCTGGCCCGTGGGTGCCGGTGAAGCAGGAAACAGCGGAGACCGATGGGCGCTGACTGCCGATACGATGGGCCTCACCATGAAGCGATGGACGATCAGGACAGACGGGCTCGTCAGAGACGAAGAGAACGACTTCGAGGTCGATCACGTCTGGCGGAACCGCGAGGCCAGCAATTGGGAGTGGCGCTGCCTCCTGTGCGGACGACTCGAGGTCCTGAGCATCCGCCAGTTACACGCTCGCGACGGCCTGGTCGAACACGTCAAGCGGGAGCACTCGTTGCCCTGAGGTCTCCCGATGGCTGAGAACCTCACCTACCGGGAAGCAGGAGCCCTCGTGACGCGCTCACCCCGCACGATCCGCTACTGGAAGTCGCAGGGCATGGAAGCCGAACTCATCGATCAGGACGGTCAACAGGTTCGTCGAGAAATCCATTCTCCAGGCGTGGTTCCGGGACAGGCTCATGAACCAGCCCACGCGCAGGTGGAGGCTGAGGAAGAAACTGGCCGAGGAGATCATGTGACGCGCCGAAGGCACTGGAGATTGGGACAGATTACTTGCCGCGCCCATGTTGATGGTAGACCGGTTTCCGGGGAAGCCCCGAACCGCTCTGGTCCGGGGCTTCTGTCGTTTCTTGTCCCCATCCCAGCAGGGCGGCCGGCTTCGCCCACCGGCCGCCCGCACGGGATCAGCGGATCAGCGTAACTGGGAAGTCCGTCTGCACGTCTTGCCCGTTGAGGTGAGAGAACGCGCTGATCTTCCCGATCTGGTCCAGCCCGATACTCGCGTCCGGGTAGAAGATCACGAGTCCATCCTCGATGTACGCGATGCTCCCGGCGTTCGCCTGGGTAGCGCTCGACCACTCGAAGACATGCGCCGTGGCCTCGCTTCCGAAGCGGACGCCGAATCGTTTCCCGCCGTTCCCATCCGGGCCAAAGTAGTCGACCCCGTACCCGAAATACTCGACGTCGCCGGGGATCAGATCCCCCAGGCCGATAGTCACGGTGACCGATCCGTCCCGTTCTTCGACCAGCACGGAGGTCAGGTGCTGCGGCAGCTGCTCGTAGGTCATGCGGTGTTCCCTTTCCGCCCCAAGCACCGCGCTTCGGTACGCGCACAGCATGACCCGCGCAGCCGACGATCACGTGCGTCGACACGCGAAGGAGCCAGCGATGAATCTGACGAGCCTCGTGAATCAGAGAGGCAAGATGAACTGGTGCTGTTCCTCATCGTGCTCGTAGCTCCAATGCAGGACGAGCTTGTGAGGCGCATTCGAGAACTTGCTTGAGTACATGAACTCGAGACGATCGCCAGGCTGATAGAGCCCGTCCGGAGAGAGCCGCAACCGCAGAATGTCACTGCCCTCGGGGAACGGCTCAACTCTGTGAACCCGCAAGACCTCAGTGAGGTTGTTGACGAACGCGTACAGGTCTCCACTGACATGCTTCGCGGTCCAGGGCTTCGGCTTGGACTGTTCCTCCTGGAGACTGACGGACTTTTCAGCAGCCACAGCCTGGCGCTCACTCGCAGCTGCTGCTCGTTGCGCGGCAGAGACTGCCGCTTCGGCGTCACGCTTACTGTGTCGCGCGTCGAGCGCCTGCCAGATGGCCACCCCAGCGCCGACGACGCTGGTCACGGCCAGCACGACATTCAAGACAAGAGCAGCAGCTGGGTCCATGCGCTCACCATAGCGATGCCCGAAGACATTCGATCCTCGGCCGGAGGGGCGATGCCCGTCCAGCACGACGCCACCACCATACTGCGCGTGCCCGCCTCCCCTCGGACCGAGCCACGTGAAGGAGCAGCCGCGGCGAAGAGAATCTGCGACGGGAAGGGTCACCGCGCCTACCGTCGCGCGCATACCGCGTTGAAGCGCCGCACTGCGAGGGAGAACCCGCCCTGCGGGTGCGGGTGCGGATCGGACGACGGCTGCGGAGAACCCATCGACAAGACACTGCCGGCCACGGACCGCATGTCCTTCACCGCGGACCACCCCATCGCGGTAGCGAACGGCGGGCACCTGGTGTAGCAGGACCTCAGCCCCTTCCGCCGCCGATGCACCAGCATCAAGGGCGATGCGATGCAGACGGAGATCTGGGAAGCCAGCTGACCTACCGCACGAACAGAGCAGCCAGTGCAGCGCCGAGCGAGGCGATGGCAACTGCTAGCGAGCTCCACGCCATTGTTCGCGTGAACCGCTCCGACTTCTCCGCATCCGCCCTGGCTGCCCGCGTCAGCTCCACCTGGGCCTTAGATGCGCCCAACTGATCCTTCGACAGCCGCAGCATCTGCTCGACGCTCCGAGCAGTGGCCTTCGCTGAGTCAGCGGACGCCTTGAGCGACCGCTCGTTGCGACGGTCTTGGGCCTTCTCGGTTATTGAGCGCTCGTCGGGCATGCGACAGAGCATGCCACACCTCCACCCACGAATAGAGAACACCATGGACGATCTCATGCGCCGGATGCGAGGCCACGTCGGGTACGACCCGAAGCAGGTCATTGCGAATCCCGAGCGGTACAACCGTGCCGAGCGCCGCGCGCACAGCGTGTACTCGCCGAGGCGGACACGAAGCGCGTGAGTAGGGGCTGAGCATGGCCGACATGACAGCCGACGAGGCGTGGGATCACGTATGCGACTGGCTCAGCCCCGAGGAACGCCGGCGCTTCGACATGGGCCGAGATGTCACCGTCGAGATGACGCGCGATGAGTTCGACGCCATCGAGCGGGACCCGATGCGCCGCGCGATCCGCGAGGGGATGGAGAGAGCAGGTCGAAGCATCGGACAAGCCCTCGACCACGCCATCCTCGGAGACACATGCGACCGAGAGCACCATGGTCACCGATGGTCGCGCCACCACTTCCACTGCGCAGTGATCTGCTCCTCGACTCCTGCATGCACGCCTTCGCTGCGGAGACATGCCCGCACCACGGACCAGTGAGAGAGCAGGACGCGGCAGACCTGCACCGGAGGGCATCGTGAACCACCGACGCTACGGCTCACCGCTCCAACATTGGGTAGACGAGCACACGCTACAGTGGCCCCGACTCAACGCCCGGTACCAGCGTCCCAGTCTTCCGAGCGAACGTCGTCAGAATGCTGCGTCTGTTGCGAATAGTCGTCGCGGCGAGATTTTGCGCGCGTTGATAATCGATGAACATCTCGATCGCCTCGAGATTGTGTGTATGCATGATGATGATTCCCCTCCGAATAGAGCTCCCCGACGAGCTGTAGCCCTGACCCTATGGATGCCGGCGAGCGCATCGCGACGACCTCCACGCACAGAGCCTGAGCGGGTTCCTGGTGCGAGTCGCTGACGTGTCGCGCCGGTGCGTGCCGTGCATCAGCGGGCGAGGCGCCGCAGAGGATCGGTCAGGAAGCGCGCTCGCCGAAGAGGTTGATGATCGGGCGAATCAACCGCGGCGACTCCACCGTGGATGTCGTCGGTTCGATCCCGGCAGGGCCCACCGTTCCGGATCCCTCAGGCACCTTTTCGCTCGCGCACTCGCCTGCCCCGGCTCGAGTGCGTCCGCTCCACCAATACTCTTGAGTACAAACGCGCATTTGTGCTACGGTCGGCCCATCCGAACGAAGGGGAGACCGATGAGTGCCGACGCCGTTGCCGATCTCGACCTGGCGCTGCGCGCTCTGGCGGATGGGAACCGGCGCGCGATCCTCCGGGAGATCCGCTCCGCTCCGCTGCCGGTGGGCGCGATCGCGGACGCCGTCGGTCTCTCTCAGCAGACGACCTCGCATCACCTCGGCGTCCTGCGGCGAGCCGGGCTCGCCGCCAGCACCCGCGAGGGGACGCGGCACCTCTTCGCCGTCGACACCGACGGCCTGGCGGCCGTCCGCTCCTACCTCGATGACTTCTGGCCCGACAAGCTGGCCGCACTCAAGGCGGTCATCGAAGCGCGTGAAGGTGCGGATCGTGGCTGAGTTCCGCGACTCGATCGACATCGCCGCCGCCCCGGAGACGGTGTTCGAGTATCTGGTCACGGCGGAGGGCATGACCGCCTGGATGGGCCAGTACGCCGAACTCGACCCGACGCCGGGCGGCCGATTCGCCGTCGACATCGCCGGACACGCCATCCGGGGCGAGTACCTGCATGTCGAGCATCCGCGTCGCGTGGTCGTCTCCTGGGGAGTCGCCGGGAGCGAGACGCTTCCCGCCGAATCATCGCGCGTCGAGTTCACTCTCACTCCGACCGGTACCGGCACGCGCGTCGAGCTGACCCACTCCGACCTTCCCGACACCGAGGTGCGCGGACATGCGCACGGCTGGGCACACTTCCTCCCGCGTCTCGGCACCGCAGGTGTCGGCGGCGATGCCGGCACCGACGACTGGCATCCGCTCGACGACTGAACACCCGCCCATCCCGGAACGGCAAGGAGAACAGCATGGATACGGCATTCGACATCGTGCAGGGGTATCACCGCGCGTGGACCGACGGTGACGTGGAGCAGGCGATGACCTTCGTCGCGGATGACATCACGTGTCGCGCGCCCGGAGTCGACCTGCAGGGCAAGGAGGCGTACGCCCGATACATCGGCGGGTTCGCGCCCACGCTGACCGGCATCGGGGACATCGCCGAGTTCTCCGACGGGGATCGTGTCGCGCTGTTCTACTACCCCCGGACCGCTGCGACGTCGACCGCTCCTGCCGCCGAGTACTTCACGGTTCGCGACGGGAGGATCAGCGAGAGCATCCTCGTGTTCGATCGGCTCTCCTACGGGCCGCCGCGTCCGTGAACCTGTGCGGATCCGGCCCTGCGGTTAGTCTGGACAGCACTCATCCCGTGCGCGATCGGCCGCGGCAGAGGGACTGAACTCCAGGAGCGACCATGGCTCGACGCATCGTCATCAGCGGGGCATCCGGGCTGATCGGCGGCGCGCTGGCCTCATCGCTCCGCGCCGACGGCATCGACGTGCTGACGCTCGTCCGTCGCCCGCCCCGCGATGCGACCGAGTCGCAGTGGGCGCCGGGGGAGCGCGAGCTCGACCCCGACGTCATCGCCGGAGCAGAGGCCGTCATCGCCCTCGGCGGCGCGAGCGTCGGACGGCTGCCCTGGACGCCTCGGTACAAGGAGGAGCTGGTCGACTCGCGCCTGAAGAGCACGCGCACGCTCACGACCGCCCTGCGCGCGCTGAGGCAGGATGCTCCCGCCCTGATCTCCGCATCCGCCGTCGGCTACTACGGCTCGGCCCCGGGCGAGCAGCTCACCGAGGATTCGCCTGCGGGCGACACGTTCCTCGCAGAGCTCTGCGTGCAGTGGGAGGCCGAGGCGCGCCGCGCCGAGGACCAGACCAGGGTGGCTCTGCTGCGCACGGCCCCGGTGATCCATCGGCAGGGAGTCCTCAAGCCGCTGATCCAGCTCACGCGCTTCGGCGTCGCGGGTCCCATCGGCCGAGGCACGCAGATCTGGCCGTGGATGTCGCTCGAAGACGAGGTGCGAGCGATCCGTCACATCATCGACCAGAAGATCGCCGGACCGGTGAACCTCACCGGACCCGCTCCCGCGACGGCCAACGACATCGGGCGCGCGCTCGCCCGCGAGATGCACCGGCCGTTCTGGATCCCCGCGCCCGCCTTCGCCCTGCGACTCGTGCTGAGCGCTGCAGCCACCGATTCGCTCCTCGTCTCGGATGCCGACGTGCGTCCTGCGGTGCTCGAGAAGACGGGCTTCGTCTTCACGCATCCCACGGCCGCCGAGGCGGTCGCCTCCGCGGTCTGAGACGATCTCCCGCATCGAGGGCTCCGACTGCGAGACTGAGCGCATGGAGATCATCGAGAACTCGAAGCTCACGGTCGTCGGTGCGGGAAGCGTGGGCTCGAGCGTCGCCTACGCCGCACTGATCCGCGGATCCGCGCGCCACATCGCCCTCTACGACGTCGCGACCGAGAAGGTCGAGGCCGAGGTCCTCGACCTCGCGCACGGCACGCAGTTCACGGGCACGAGCGACATCATCGGCGGCAGCGACATCTCGGTCGCGGCCGGATCCCACGTGGTCGTGATCACCGCCGGCGCGAAACAGAAGCCCGGCCAGACGCGCACCGAGCTGGCCGAGGTGAACGCCGGCATCATCCGCAGCATGATGCCGCAGCTGCTCGAGGTCGCCCCGCACGCGGTGTATGTCATCGTCACGAATCCGTGCGATGTGCTCACGGTCATCGCGCAGGAGGTCAGCGGGCTGCCTCCCGAGCGCGTCTTCGCCTCGGGAACCGTCCTCGACACCTCCCGCCTGCGCTGGAAGCTCGCCGAGCGCGCCGGCGTATCGACCGGGAGCGTGCACGCCCACATCGTCGGCGAGCACGGAGACACCGAGTTCCCGCTGTGGTCGCGCGCCACGATCGGCACGGTCCCGATCCTCGACTGGGAGGTGCCGGGGCATCCGCGATTCACTCTCGAGGAGCTCCAGGCGATCGCCGTCGACGTGCGAGACGCCGCGTACAAGGTGATCCAGGGAAAAGGCGCGACGAACTACGCGATCGGGCTGTCGAGCGCCCGCATCGTCGAGGCGATCCTGCGCGACGAGCACGCCGTGATGCCGGTCAGCACGGTGCTGCGCGACTTCCACGGCGTGGACGGGGTGGCGCTCTCGGTGCCGTCGATCGTGAGCGCCACCGGCGCGGTGCCGATCCGGAGCACGTCGTTCTCCACAGAGGAGCTCGACCTGCTCCGTCACTCGGCGACCGCGCTCGAGGGAGTCAGGGCGACCCTGGGCGCCTGAGCCGCCCGCCGGGTCAGCGACCGTGCGGGTCGCGACTGTTCAGCGTGGCGACGACCTGGTCGTAGTCGCCGCGCGCCTCGCCGTAGCGGAGGAATTTGACGTTCTCGACCTGGATCTCGGTCGCCTCGGGCTGTGACTCCAACAGATGCATCACCTCGGCGATGAAGGCATCGAGCGGCATCGCGAAATCGCTCTCCCGCTGACCGGGCATCAGGTCGGTCTGCACGGACGGCGGCTCGAGCTCCACGACCTTCACGGTCGATCCGTCGAGCTGGAGCCGCAGCGACTCGCTGAGCATGTGGATCGCGGCCTTGCTGGCGTTATAGCTCGGCGTGGCGCGCAGGGGAGCGAAGGCCAGCCCGGACGACACGGTCATGATGGTCGCGTCGGGCACGCTGCGCAGATGCTCGATGAACGCGCCGATGAGGCGGATCGGACCGAGCACGTTGGTCACGATGGTCTCCTCCGCCGTCGCGAGGAATCCGGACGGCTGCGACCAGTCCTCGACGCGCATCACGCCCGCCATCGTGATGACGACGTTCAGTTCGGGGTGCGCCGCGATGACCTCGGATGCCGCGGCGCGGATGCTCTCGTCATCCGTCGTGTCGATCTGTACCGTGTGGATGCCGGGATCCTCCGCGGCGATCTCCTGCAGGAGCGCGGTGCGGCGCCCGCCGACGATCACGGTGTTGCCCGTGGCGCGGAGCGCGCGGGCGAGTGCCAGGCCGATGCCGCTCGTGGCACCGGGGATGAAGATGGTGTTTCCGCTGATGTTCATGCCTTCAGCGTCGATCAGGTGCGGGGCGCCCACCAGAGAGCGCTCATCCAGGGATCCGCGGTCCCTGGATGCCGACCTCCGCGGGAGGGATACTTCAGAGGTGGATCGAGAAGCGCTGGCCGAGTTCCTCCTGCGGCGACGGGAGATGCTGCAACCCTCCGATGTGGGGCTGAGTCCGGGCGTGCGCCGACGCACCCCCGGACTGCGCAGGGAGGAGGTCGCACAGCTCGCGACCATGTCGACCGACTACTACACGCGCCTGGAGCAGCAGCGCGGCCCGCAGCCGAGCCCGCAGATCCTCACGGCTCTCGCGCGGGCTCTCCGGCTCACGTCGGATGAACGCGACTACTTGCATCGCGTCGCCGGCTACAGCGCCCCGGATCGAGCGGCCGTGACCGACTACGTGCGCCCGGGCATGCTCCGAATACTCGACCGGCTGCACGACGCTCCGGCTTTCGTGGTCTCCGTGCTCGATGAGGTCCTGGTGCAGAACGATGCGGCCCGCGCGCTCCTCGGAGACGCGAGCCATCTGGTCGGCCTGGAGCGCAGCGGCATCTACCGGTGGTTCGCCCACCCGGACACCGAGCGGGCGCGCTACCTCGAGAGCGATCACGCTCGGCAGAGCCGCTCGCTCGTCGCGTCGCTCCGCGCCGCGCAGGGTCTGCTCGGCAGCCGCTCGCGCGCCGGCGAGATCGTCCGCGAGCTGACGGAGCGGAGCCCCGAATTCGTGCAGCTCTGGGAGGCCCAGGAGGTGCGCCGACGGTTCGAGGAGCACAAGGTCCTCGTGCATCCCGAGCTCGGCGAGATCGAGGTCGACTGTCAGGCGCTCTTCACCGAGGACGAATCCCAGGCGCTGATCGTGCTGACCGCCGCGCCCGGAAGCGAGGCGGCCGGCAAGCTCGAACTGGTCCGAGTGCTCGGCACGCAGACCGTCTGACCGGGCTCAGGACTCCTCGTGGGTCCGCGGGTCGGCGTCGAACAGCCGTCCGTCCGCACGGCCGAGTGCCGTGATCGCAGCGACCTCCGCGTCGTCGAGGACGATCTCGGCGGCGGCCAGGTTCGAGACCTGATGCTCGAGCGACGAGGCCTTCGGGATCGACACGGTCTCGCGTGCGACGTGCCACGCGAGCACCGCCTGCACCGGGGTGATGCCGTGCGCCGCGGCGACCTCGGCCACCACGCCCTCGTCGACGAGCTCGCGGGCCCGGCCGAGCGGGCTCCAGGCCTCGGTCAGGATGCCGTGCTCGCGGTGGTAGGCCAGCTGCTCCTCCTGCGGGAAGTACGGGTGCAGCTCGATCTGGTTCACGACGGGCCGGACCCCCGTCTCGCGCTCGATGCGCTCGAGGTGCTCCGGAAGGAAGTTCGACACGCCGATCTGTCGGACGATGCCGCGCTCCCGGGCATCCACGAGGGCAGCCCACGCCTGCACGTACTCGTCCTGGCTCGGGTTCGGCCAGTGGATGAGATGCAGGTCGGTGATGTCGAGTCCGAGGCGCGAACGGCTCTCCTCGGTGCTGGCCCGCGCCTTCTCCGTCGGGTGGTGGCGTCCGGGGAGCTTCGTCGTGACGATGATCTCCTCGCGCGGGGCGTCGGATGCTGCGACGCCGAGTCCCACCGATCCCTCGTTCTCGTAGTTGAACGCGGAGTCGACCAGGCGGTAGCCCGCATCGAGGGCACCGGCGATCGACGCGGCCCCCTCGTCGCCGTAGAGCGCGTAGGTGCCGAGGCCGATGGCCGGCAGGGCGAAGCCGTTGTGAGCGGTGAAGGTGGGGACGGTGGGCATCGGGGCTCCTTCGGTGCGGGGGTCACTTCAGCGTAGGGCGTGACCTGCGATGCTGGCTCTCATGACAGACCCCGTCCGCTGCCCGTGCTCGTCCGGGAACACGTTCGACGCCTGCTGCGGGCCGCTGCTCCAGGGCGCCCCCGCGCCGACGGCGGAGCGTCTGATGCGATCGCGGTTCACCGCCTTCTCGCTCGCCGACCGCGGGCACCTGCTGCGCACGTGGCATCCGTCGACCCGACCCGGATCCATCGAGTTCGACCCTGAGCTGAGCTGGCGCCGGCTCGTCATCCTCGATCGTGCCGCGGGTGGTCCCTTCGATCGAGAGGGCGTCGTCGAGTTCGAGGCGCATTGGCGGCAGGGTGCCGAGCGCGGATCGCTGCACGAGCGCAGTCGCTTCGTCCGCGAGGGACGCGAGTGGTACTACGTCGACGGCGACGTGGAGTGATGGGCGGATGTCGCCGCAGCGGCTAGATTTGAAAGCGTGAACGCCACCCCCGAGAACCAGCGCATCCTGCTCGACATCGCCGACCTCGACCGGCGCATCGCGCAGGCGGAGCGCGCCCGCACGCAGCCGGCCCAGGGGGCGCGGATCACAGAGCTCGTCGCCATCCGTCAGGAGCAGCTGCGCGAGCTCACCACGCTCACGGGCACCCGAGACGACGTGCGCACCGAGCTGACGCGGCTGGAGTCCGATGTCGCGGTCGTGGAGCAGCGCCGCAACCGCGACGCCGAGCGCCTTGCGGCCTCGACCAGTTCCAAGGATGCGCAGGCGCTCGAGCACGAGCTTGCGAGTCTCGCCCGGCGCCAGAGCGATCTCGAGGATGCCGAGCTCGACGTCATGGGCCGGCTCGAGGAGGCGGAGGCGGCTGTCGCCGCACAGCAGGCTCTGCTCGCCACCACGACGGAGGAGGGCACCGCGCTCACCTCGCAGGCGAAGGCCGATGTCGCTGCGGCGACCGACCGCGGCGCCGAGCTGGCGCGCGATCGTGCCGCGGTCGTCGCGAACGTGCCCGCCGACCTCCTCGCCGAGTACACGCGTCGTGCCGCGAACAGCGCGGGTGCAGCGCTCCTCACGCGCGGCACGTGCGAAGGGTGCCGCATGGTGCTTCCCAGCACCGATCTGAACGACATCCGCCGCGCGGCGGACGAACTCGTCGTCTTCTGCCCCGAGTGCGGCTGCGTCCTCGTGCGCACCGAGGAATCCGGGCTCTCTTGAGCGGGGTCCCCGCGCGACGTCGATGAGCCGTTCGGCGTCGCAGGGACGGCGGATCGCGCTGATCGACCTCGGCGACGGGCAGTACCTGGCGGTCGAGCTCGACGACGAGGGCGGCGAACGGAGTCGCGTACCCCTCGCCGGCACGGAGCTCCTGACCTGGGTCGCCGATCTCGAGAAGACCGCGGCGCCGCGGTGGATCATCCGCAGCGCCCGCGAGATCTACCCGATGCTGCTCGCGGGAGGCGTGCGACTCGGGCGGACGCACGACCTGCTGCTCTGCCACGCGATCCTGCGCGATACGGATGCCGTGGCTCGTCCCCTCGCTCCCTCGTCGGCGTGGGTGCGCCGTGAGCCGACGGATGCTGCTCCCGCCCTGTTCGACGTGGTCGAGCAGGGCCGCGCCGACGACCCTGTCGCCGAGGTGCTGGAGCAGTTCCGCGCGCAGCGCCGGGTGATCGAGCAGGAGCGCGATGGCCGCCTGACGCTCCTGTGCGCCGCGGAGTCGGCGGGCGGTCTGATCGCGGAGGAGATGCGGGCGGCCGGCCTTCCGTGGGACGAGGGCGTCCACGACGCGATCCTGACCGAGACGCTCGGCACCCGGCCCGTCGCGGGTGGCCTGCCCAGCAGGATGGTCGAGCTGGGCGATCGCGTGCGCGCGATCCTCAGCGACTCGACGCTGCACCTCGACAGCCAGCCGAAGCTGCTGCGTGCCCTGCACCGCGTCGGCGTGCACGTCGAGTCGACGAGCCGGTGGGAGCTTGCGAGCCAGTCGCACGCGGTCGTCGAACCGCTGCTGGAGTACAAGAAGCTCTCCCGTCTGTTCAGCGCCAACGGCTGGGCCTGGCTGGCCGAATGGGTGCATGATCGGCGATTCCGCCCCGTGTACATCCCCGGAGGCGTCGTGACCGGCCGATGGGCGTCGGCGGGCGGCGGCGCCCTGCAGCTGCCGCGCAGCCTCCGACCCGCTGTGCGCGCCGATCCCGGCTGGACCCTGGTGGTCGCCGACGTGGCGCAGCTGGAACCGCGGATGCTGGCCGCCATGGCATCCGATTCGTCTATGGCGCGCGCGGCCCAGGGGAGCGACCTGTACGAAGGCGTCGTGGCATCCGGTGCCGTCGGAACCCGGGAAGAGGCGAAGTACGCGGTGCTCGGCGCGATGTACGGCGCCACGACCGGAGACAGCGGCCGCCTGGTGCCGCGGCTGCGCAAGGTCTATCCGCGGGCGATGGCCCTCGTCGACAAGGCCGCGCGCACGGGCGAGGACGGCGGCGTGGTCTCGACCTGGCTGGGGCGCTCGTCGCCGCGTCCTTCGGCGGAGTGGGCGGAGCTCCAGTCGCGGGCCACAGGGGCGGATGCCGATCCGGTCGAGGTCGCCCTGGCGCGGCGGCGAGCGCGGGACTGGGGTCGGTTCACGCGCAACTTCGTGGTGCAGGGGACCGCGGCCGAGTGGTCGCTGATCTGGCTCGCCGAGATCCGTCACCGGTTGCAGCGCGCGCCCGAGGCGGCAGTGGCCGCCACGGCATCCGGACCGTTCGCCCGGCAGCCGCACCTCGCGTTCTTCCTCCACGACGAAGTCATCCTGCACGTGCCGGAGGAGCAGGCCGAAGCCGCCGCCGACGCGGTGCGGGTGGCGGCGGCGGTCGCCACCCGGCGCCTCTTCGGCGACTTCCCGATCGACGTGCCGCTCGACCTCCGGATCGCGGAGTCGGCCGAGAAGTAGCCGCCGTCGCCGGGGACGCGGCGAAGTAGACTGAAGACGCGAATGGGTCGACTGGACGGCCGCGTGGCGGGCAACCGCACCGAGGAACGTCCGGGCTCCACAGGGCAGGGCGGTGGGTAACACCCACCCGGAGTGATCCGCGAGAAAGTGCCACAGAGAGCAGACCGCCCCGCAAGGGGTAAGGGTGAAAGGGTGGTGTAAGAGACCACCGGGGGTCATGGTGACATGACCCGCCAGGTAAACCTCGCCCGGAGCAAGGTCAGACAGAGGATGTTGACGCGGCTCGCCGAGTCCTCGGGTAGACCGCTAGAGTGCCACGGCAACGTGTCGCCGAGAGAGATGGCCGTCGAAGGGGCGAAGAACCCCGGAACAGAACCCGGCGTACAGGTCGGCCCATTCGCCTCAGACGCAGAAGGCCCCGCTCGATGAGCGGGGCCTTCTGCGTGGTTCCCGCAGTTCAGTCGCCCGCGAGCGACGCCGCGCCGATGATGCCGGAGTTGTTGCGGTGGATCGCCGGGACGATCGGCGTCTTTAGCTCGAGCAGCGGCAGGAAGTCGCCGGCGTTCTTCGACACGCCGCCGCCGACCACGAACAGGTCGGGGCTGAAGAGGAACTCGATGTGCGAGTAGAACGCCTGCAGGCGCTCCGCCCAGGCCTCCCAGCTGAGATTCTCGCGCTCGCGCGCCGAGGTCGCGGCCCACTGCTCGACGGACTCGAACTCGCGGAAGTTCAGGTGGCCGAGCTCGGTGTTGGGGATGAGGATCCCGTCGTACAGGAAGGCCGAGCCGATGCCGGTGCCCAGGGTGGTCAGCAGCGTGAGGCCGCGGACGTCTCTCGCGGCGCCGTGGCGTGCCTCGGCGACACCGGCCGCGTCGGCGTCGTTCACGAACACGATGTTGCGACCGAGGCCGTCGCGGAAGAACCGCTCCGCGTCGAAGTCGATCCATTCCTTCGAGACGTTCGCCGCCGACAGCGTCTTGCCGCGCTTGACGATGGCCGGGAAGGCGACGCCGAGCGGCATGGTCGAGTCGTGCACGTCGAGGGTCTTCAGCACCGACTGCACGGCGACGAGGACGTCCTGCGGCGATGCGCCCTCCGGAGTGGGGACGCGCACCCGGTCGGAGGCCATGGTGCCGTGCGTGAGGTCGACGATTCCTGCTTTGATTCCCGTGCCGCCGATGTCGACGCCGATCGCTTTTGCCATGGGCGATAGCTTAGCGACCACCGCACACGCCAGTAGGATCGATGACATCACGCGAAGAAGGGGCAGCTATGTCTGACGGCGACGCAAAGTACTGGTACAACTCCGAGACCGGTCAGGTCGAGTTCGGCATGATCTCGCCCTCCGTGGACCGGGTCGGACCGTTCGACACCGAGGCGGAGGCGGCTCGTGCGCCGGAGGTGCTCAAGGAGCGTTCGCGCGCCTGGGCCGAAGAGGAAGCCGCCGAGCAGGGCTGGGATGTCAAGGGCGACGCAAAGGGCCAGGGCGCAGAGTAGTCATGGACAAGCAGAGGGACTTCGTCCTCCGGACCATCGAGGAGCGCGGCGTCAAGTTCGTGCGGCTGTGGTTCACCGACGTCATCGGCACGCTCAAGTCGGTCGCGATCGCGCCGGCCGAGGTCGAGGGCGCCTTCGCCGAGGGCATCGGTTTCGACGGCTCGGCGATCGAGGGACTCACGCGCAGCCACGAGTCCGATCTGCTCGCGCAGCCCGACCCGACGACTTTCCAGACGCTGCCGTGGCGCGGTGAGATCGATCCGACGGCACGCATGTTCTGCGACCTGACGACACCCGACGGGCAGCCGGCGGTCGCCGACCCGCGACAGGTTCTCAAGCGCACGCTCGCGAAGGCCGCCGATGCCGGGTTCACCTTCTACACGCACCCCGAGATCGAGTTCTACCTGCTCAAGTCGTCGTCGTTCGGCCCCGAGGGTCCGGTGCCGGTCGACTCCGCCGGCTACTTCGACAACGTGCCGGGCGGCACGGCGCACGACTTCCGTCGTCGGTCGGTGCGGATGCTGGAGGATCTCGGCATCTCCGTGGAATTCAGCCATCACGAGGGCGGCCCCGGCCAGAACGAGATCGACCTCCGGTACGCCGACGCGCTGACGACGGCGGACAACATCATGACGTTCCGCACGGTCATCAAGGAGGTGGCGATCGAGCAGGGCGTCTACGCGACGTTCATGCCGAAGCCCCTCAGCGGTCACCCGGGCAGCGGCATGCACACGCACATGTCCCTGTTCGAGGGCGACCAGAACGCCTTCTACGAAGAGGGTGCGAAGTACCAGCTCTCCAAGACCGGGCGTCACTTCATCGCGGGCCTGCTCCGGCACGCCAACGAGATCGCCGCGGTCACCAACCAGTTCGTGAACTCCTACAAGCGGCTCTGGGGCGGCGATGAGGCCCCGAGCTTCGTCACGTGGGGCCACGCGAACCGCTCGGCGCTCGTCCGGGTGCCGATGTACAAGCCCAACAAGGGGCAGTCCTCGCGTGTCGAGTACCGCGCTCTGGATTCCGCGGCGAACCCGTACCTGGCGTACTCCCTGCTGCTCGCCGCGGGCCTGAAGGGCATCGAGGAGGGCTACGAGCTCCCGCCCGAGGCCGAGGACAACGTGTGGGCTCTGAGCGACGCCGAGCGGCGCGCGCTGGGCTACTCGGCGCTGCCTGCGAGCCTGGATCACGCTCTCGAGTTCATGGAGGCGTCCGAACTCGTCGCCGAGACGCTCGGGGAGCAGGTGTTCAACTACGTGCTGCTCAACAAGCGCAAGGAGTGGGAGGCCTACCGCGGGCAGGTCACGCCGCTGGAGCTGAAGAACAACCTCGAACTCCTCTGAGAATCGCGCATGGCCCGTCCGGACGATTCCGTCTCTCTCTCCGCTCTGGCCAGGCTCGGCTTCGCGGAGCTGAGCGAGGCCGCGGCATCCCTCTCCGAGCTGGCGACGATCCTCGACATGCCGAGATCGTCGCTGCTCGAGGGGGCGGATGCCGCCGATCCCGACGCGGCGGTCCGCGGGATGGTGCGCGTCGCGCGACGCGACGCCGTGCCGCTGAAGGCTCTGCTGAAGGAGCCGCAGTCGCGCCATCGCGTCTGGCGGGTGTTCGGCGCGTCCGAGGGCCTCGCGGACTTCTTCCTCCGGCATCCGGAGCAGCTGTCCGTGCTGGGGGAGCCGATCACCGCGCTCCCCACCCCGGAGGTCCAGCGGGAGCGGATGCTGGCCGCGGTGGGCACACGGAACGGGTTCGCCGGCTCCGGAGATGACGCCGCGGTCGTCGCGGTGCGGGTCGCGTATCGGCGGAGTCTCGCCGGCATCGCCGCCTACGATCTGACGCATCCGGAGCCGCAGACGGTCGTGGCGGCGGTGTCCGCTGCCCTCGCCGATGCGGCCGGAGCCGCCCTCGAGGCCTCCCTGGCCATCGCACGTGCTCGACTGCGCGACACCATTCCGGAGGAGCAGATCGCGGCCACCCGACTCTCGATCATCGGGATGGGCAAGGCCGGTGCCAGGGAGCTGAACTACGTCAGCGACGTGGACGTCATCTTCGTCGGCGGCACGAGCGACGAGGAGATCGTCGCCGAGGCTCGGGCGATCGACATCGCCACCCGGTTGGCGCGGGAGACGATGCGCGGCCTCGACAGCATCGAGGTGGAGCCGCCGCTGTGGGAGGTCGACGCCAACCTGCGACCCGAGGGCAAGCAGGGTGCTCTGGTGCGCTCGCTCGCCTCCCATCTCGCCTACTACGACCGCTGGGCCAAGAGCTGGGAGTTCCAGGCGCTGCTCAAGGCGCGCCCTCTCGCCGGCGACACCGAGCTGGGGGCCGAGTACATCGCCGCGGTGCAGCCGAAGATCTGGTCCAGCGCCGCCAGAGAGGACTTCGTCGAGAGCGTGCAGCGCATGCGCGAGCGCGTGACGGAGCACATCGACCCGGAAGACGCGCCCTATCAGCTGAAACTGGGCGCCGGCGGGCTGCGGGACATCGAGTTCACCGTGCAGCTGCTACAGCTCGTCCACGGTCTCACCGATGAGTCGCTGCGCACCCGAGGCACCCTCGAGAGCCTCGATGCGCTCGTCGCCGGCGGGTACATCGGTCGAGCGGATGCCGCCACGTTCGCAGACGACTATCGCATCCTCCGGCTGATGGAGCACCGTCTCCAGCTGCGGGAGCTGAGCCGCACGCACCTGCTGCCGCGCACCCCGGCCGGACGGCGCGTGCTCGCGCGCGGCACCGGACTGGCCGACAGCGGCGAGGGCATCTGGACGCGCTGGGAGAGCGTGCGGCGCGAGGTGCGCGAGATCCACACGCGCCTGTTCTATCGGCCGCTGCTCAGCGCCGTCGCCGGCCTCCCCGAGGAGGAGCGCACCCTCTCTGCGGCTCAGGCGCACGACCGCCTCGCGGCCATCGGATTCCGTGACCCCGCAGGAGCGCTGCGCCATATCGGTGCGCTGACCACCGGACTCAGCCGCAAGGTGACGATCCAGCGAGCCCTGATGCCGATCATGGTGCGCTGGTTCGCCGATGGCAGCGACCCCGACTACGCCCTCATCGCCTTCCGACGCATCAGCGAGCGCCTGGGCGACACCCCGTGGTTCCTCCGCATGCTGCGCGACTCCTCGGGAGCGGCGGAGAGCCTGACGCGCCTGCTGTCGTCGTCCCGCTACATCGGCGAGCTGATGGAGTGGATCCCCGAGTCGGTCGCCTGGCTCGACAGCGCCGAGCGCCTGCGTCCGCGCGGCGCGGCGGCGCTGGACGAGGAGGCGAGGGCGATCCAGACCCGGCACGAGACGGTCACCGACGCCCTGCGGGCCGTCCGTGCGCTGCGGCGTCGCGAGCTCCTGCGCACGGCCATGGGCGGAGTCCTCGACGTGCTGACGATCGAGGAGGTCGCGACGGCGCTCACCGAGATCACCGAGGCGACGATCCAGGCCGCGCTGCGCGCTGTCATCCGGGAGGTCGTGCCGCCCGAGGACGACGCGCTGGACTTCGCGGTGATCGCCATGGGGCGCTTCGGCGGCGCGGAGCTCGGCTTCGGGTCCGACGCGGACATCCTCTACGTCTACGACGCCAACGGCGTGGACGGTCAGCGCGCGCAGACCCTCGCCACCCAGATCGTCGCGGGACTGCGCGAGCATCTCACGGATCATCGCGTGCCGCTGGACCTGGATGCCGATCTCCGCCCGGAAGGCCGTCAGGGCCCCGTCGTACGGTCCATCGAGGCATATACGGAGTACTACCGACGGTGGTCGCTCTCCTGGGAGGCGCAGGCTCTGCTCCGGGCCAGGGGGATCGCCGGAAGCTCCAAGCTCGTCGCCCGTTTCACGGCGCTCGCGGATTCGATCCGCTACCCCGAGACCGTCGATCTGCAGGGCACCCGCGAGATCAAGCGGATCAAGGCCCGCGTCGAGGGGGAGAGGCTGCCCCAGGGAGCCGACCCGCGGCGGCACCTCAAGCTCGGTCCCGGCACGCTCAGCGATGTCGAGTGGCTCGTGCAGCTGCTCCAGCTCCAGCACGCCCACGACGTCCCCGGGCTGCGGACGACCTCGACGCTCTCGGCGCTGGACGCGGCCGTCGCGGCTGACCTGGTGCCGGAATCCGACGCCGTGCTGCTGCGAGAGGCCTGGCGGCTGGCGAGCCGTCTGCGCTCCGCGATCACGCTCCTGACCGGGAAGACGAGCGATGTGCTGCCCGCCGATCGTCGCGAACTCGATGCGATCGCTCGGCTGCTGGGCTATCCCGACCGGTCGGCGACCGAGCTCGAAGAGGACTATCTCGGGGTGACGCGACGAGCGCGGAAGGCCTTCGAGCACCTCTTCTACGGGTAGCGCGATACCGCGAATTTGCAGTATCCGAAGCCGTGACTCATGCTGACGCTATGACCCACGCACGCATCGGCATCGTCTGGAATCCCTCGAAGGTCGAGCAGGAGGTTCTGCAGGATGCTGTCAGCGGCGTGTTCGACGACCGGACCGACATCCGCTGGTGGGAGACCACTCCCGAGGATCCGGGCCGGGGGATGGCCCGTGAGGCCGTGGAGGACGGCCGGGACATCGTCATCGCGGTCGGCGGAGACGGGACCGTCCGTGCGGTCGCGGAGTCCCTGGCAGGCTCGGAGACCGCGATCGGAATCGTGCCGCAGGGCACCGGCAACCTGCTCGCGCGCAACCTCGAGGTGCCGCTCAACAACGTGAAGGCCGCTCTCGAGCGCGTGCGCGACTCGGAGCCGCGGCGCATCGACCTCGGCTGGGTGTCGTACGACGGCACCGAGCACGCCTTCGCTGTGATGGTCGGCTTCGGTGTCGACGCGCAGATGCTCGTCGAGACGGATGACGACCTCAAGTCGAAGGCCGGATGGCTCGCCTACGTCGAGGCGATGGGGCGTGCCCTCGCCGGCACCGAGATGACCGACATCACCCTCGCGATCGACGGCGAGAAGGCGGTCGCGGTGCGCGGCCACACCATGCTCATCGGCAACTGCGGCATGGTGCAGGGCGGCATCCGCCTGCTGCCGGACGCCGTCCTCGACGACGGCAAACTCGACGTCCTCATGATCAGCGCCGACGGCGCGCTGCAGTGGCTCGACACCGTGCGCTCGTTCGTCTGGGACAACGGCATCCGTCGTCTGTTCGGCGCGACCGACGAGGCCGTGAGCACGGACTCGGCGCGTCACCTGCCCGTGGAGAAGATCTCCGTCGAGCTGGACACACCGCTCGTCTTCGAGATCGACGGCGAGGAGATGGGCGAGGTCTCCGCATTCGACGTGCGGGTGCAGCCGGGCGCCCTGCTCGTCCGCTGAGAAGCCGTCACATCGTGACGACGGGCGGGACGGTCTTCCGGTCCTGAGCGGGGAACGTCACCTTCTGCACGATGATGATGATGCTGGCGGCGACCGGGATCGCGACGAGCGCTCCGAGGATGCCGCCGAGGGCACCGCCGGCGACCGCCGCGATCACGACGAGTGCACCGGGGACGGCCACGGCCTTGCTCATGATGCGCGGCGAGAGCACGTATGCCTCGATCTGCATGTAGACGAGGTAGTAGCCGATCGCGATCAGTGCGGTCAGCGGCGAGACGAAGAGGCAGATCAGCGAGTTGATGATCGAGGCGGTCAGCGTTCCGACCAGCGGGATCATCGAGCCGATGAAGGCGATGAGTGCGAGCAGCGCCGGCACGGGAGCGCCGATGATGCTCAGGAAGATGAGGCTCAGCACGCCGTTGATGAGGGCGAGGCTCGCCTGACCGATGACGTAGCGGCCGACGGCGCCGGAGACGTCCTCCAGCAGCTCGCTGAACGTGTCGCGCTGGTATGCCGGGACGAAGCGGGCGGCGGTGCGCTTCATGCCGCGCAGGGATGCCATGAAGTAGAGGGTGAGGATCAGGACGATCGTGATGCCGGTGAAGCCGCCGGCGATGCCGGCACCCACCGCGAAGACGCCGCCGCCGATGTCGGCGAAGTTGCCGGGATCCTGGAAGAACCCGAGGACGCCCTGGACGGCTTCCTCGATCGTCGAGCCGAACTGGCCGCTGACGTCCTTGAACCAGTCGGTGTTCATGAAGTCCTCGATCATCGTCGGACCGTTCTTGATCAGGTTGCTGATCTGCTCGACGAGGAGCGGAACGATCGCGAGGATGATGCCGGCGAACGCGAGAACGACACCGGCCACGACGATGGCGACAGCGGCGGCACGGGGGAGCTTCTGCTCGATGAAACGGACGATCGGGTCGAGGCCGAGCGCGAGGAAGACGGCCACGCCGATGTAGACGAGAACCGTGGCGAGCTGGTCGACGATCCCGCCGATCACCAGCGCGACCAGAACGCCGAGCGCGCCGAGCAGGCCGAACATGAACGGATTCGTCCGCGCGTACGCTGCCACGCCGTTGGACGGCTGGGAGCGCTTCAGCTCCGGCGTCCCGACGACCGGCGCAGCATCGGTCTTCGCGATCACTCTTCTACGCCGCATGATTCCCCCGGTCGGTTGTAAGACTCACCCGTCGATCATCCCTCATCCGCGCGGACAACCGGCCGGACACGCGAGGAGCCGCATCAGGCTTTCGGGGTGCGGTTGCGGATGACGCCGAAGAGGATCGTCCCGACGAAGAGGATGATCCCGATGATGGCGATCCACAGGAGACCCTCGATCGCGAATCCCACGACAGCCACGATGGCCCAGGCGACGAGCAGGATGATCAGTACGGTCCACATGCTGCGAACGTACAGCCGCGACGCGGCGTCGCGCAGGCCCTTGACGGGGAGCACGACGCCGCGTAGCGAACGGTCACTTGCCGGAGAGCTCCACCGTCTCGTTCTCGGCGTCGTAGGGCTCACCCGTGATCTTCGACTTCACGAAGCTGAAGAGCGAGGCGATCTTCCCGCCGGGGCTGTCCCAGTACTCGGCGGATTCGGCGGAGAACTTCAGCAGTCCGACGTCGGGGTCGTCCGGGCCGTTCGTGAACCACGCTTCGACGGTCGGGCTCCACAGCTCTTTCACCTTGGCCTTGTCTTCGACGAGGGCGGCGGTGCCCGATAGCGACACCCACGAGTCGTTCGAGCTCAGAGAGATCCCGACGCGTTCGTCCTTCGCGATGTCAGCGACGAGGGAGGCGCTGCGGGAGACGAGGAACCAGAGGTCTCCGTCGAACTCCGCCTCCTGCACGGTGAGTGGATGGGAGACCAGCCGATCGTTGGCGTTGCGCGTGGTGAACATCGCGAAGCGGAAGTCCTTGATCAGCTCGGCGACCCGCTGGGTGGGGGTGGTGTCGGTCATGGGTGTCGTCCCTTTCGCGTTGGGTGGAGTCTCATCCTGTTCGCCTCGTCCCGCGGTGCCGAGGGGGTTGCGGATCGTCACACCGCGCGTTAGGTCGCCGGGGTGTACGACGAGAGCCCCCGGAGCGATGCTCCGGGGGCTCTCGACGGTGATCTGGATCAGACGCCGAAGTACAGCTCGTATTCGAACGGGTGCGGGCGCTGGGCCATCGGCAGGATCTCGTTCTCGTACTTGTACGAGATCCAGGTCTCGATGAGCTCCTTGGTGAACACGCCGCCCTCGAGGAGGAACTGGTGGTCCTCCGCCAGTGCGTCGAGCGAGTCCAGCAGGGAGTTCGGGACCTGCGGGATGCCCTTGGCCTCCTCGGGGGGAAGCTCGTAGAGGTCCTTGTCGACCGGCTCGTGCGGCTCGATGCGGTTCTTGATGCCGTCGAGGCCCGCCATCAGCTGCGCGGCGAAGGCGAGGTACGGGTTGCCGGAGGCGTCGGGCGCGCGGAACTCGATGCGCTTGGCCTTCGGGTTCGAGCCCGTGATCGGGATGCGGATCGCAGCGGAGCGGTTGCCGGCCGAGTAGACCAGGTTGACCGGAGCCTCGAAGCCCTTGACCAGACGGTGGTAGCTGTTCAGGGTCGGGTTCGTGAAGGCGAGGAGCGCCGGCGCGTGGGCCAGGATGCCGCCGATGTACCAGCGCGCGATGTCGCTGAGCTGTCCGTAGCCGGCCTCGTCGTAGAACAGCGGCTTGCCGCCATCCCACAGCGACTGGTGCGTGTGCATGCCGGAGCCGTTGTCGCCGTAGAGCGGCTTGGGCATGAAGGTCGCGACCTTGCCCCACTCGTCAGCCGTGTTCTTGACGATGTACTTGAACTTCAGGATGTCGTCCGCCGCGTGGACCATCGTGTCGAAGCGGTAGTTGATCTCCTGCTGGCCCGCGGTGCCGACCTCGTGGTGCGAGCGCTCCAGGATGAAGCCCGCCTCGATCAGCTTGAGCGTGATGTCGTCGCGCAGGTCTGCCGTCTTGTCGACGGGGGAGACGGGGAAGTAGCCGCCCTTGTACGGGGTCTTGTTGGCGAGGTTCCCGCCCTCTTCCTCGCGGCCGGTGTTCCATGCGGCCTCCTCGGAGTCGACCTTGTAGAAGCTCTCACCGGCGGTGACCGAGTAGCGGACGTCGTCGAAGATGTAGAACTCGGCCTCGGGGGCGAAGTAGGCCGTGTCGGCGATGCCGGTGGACGCGAGGTACTTCTCGGCCTTCTTGGCGACCTGACGCGGGTCCTTCGAGTAGATCTCACCGGTGCGCGGGTTGTAGATGTCGAAGATCATCACGAGGGTGCTCGCCTCGCGGAAGGGGTCGATGTACGCCGTCGTGACATCGGGGATGAGCTGCATGTCGGACTCGTGGATGCTCGCGAAACCGCGGATCGAGGAGCCGTCGAAGAGCTGGCCCTCCGTGAAGAACGCCTCGTCGACCGTCGCCGCAGGAATGTTGAAGTGCTGCTGCACACCCGGGAGATCGGTGAAACGGATGTCAAGGAACTTGACGTCGTTCTCCTTGATGTAGCTCAGAACCTCGGACGAATCTTTGAACATGTACGACTCCTGGATTGCGGATCGATGGCTTCACGGCCATTGTGCACAGTACGGCTGGGGCGTTTCCCCGGGGTGTCCGTATTGTTTCGGGCATGTTACAGGGGTCGCCTAGGCTGGAGCAGTGACGGATGCTGTGAACACGTACCCCGGTGAACGACTCGGACTGCCGACCTCGGGCCCGGGAAGCGTGGCCAGAGTCGGTCGCCGCATCGGTGCTCTCGCCATCGACTACGCCGCGGCGACGATCATCGCGACGGCCTTCCTCGGGTTCGACCAGTTCGCGCTGCCGACCGAGGCTGGGCTGTCCCAGTTCGCGCCGATGATGGTGTTCGCGCTCCTGCAGATCCTCTTCATCCCGACCGCCGGCGGCAGCCCGGGCCACCGGATCCTCGGCATGCGCGTCGTGCGCCTGGACGGCGCCTGGGTCGGCCTGTGGCGACCGATCGTGCGCACCCTGCTGCTGATCGTGGTCGTGCCGGCCGTGATCTGGGACGCGGATCAGCGCGGCCTGCACGACAAGGCGATCGGGACGGTCCTGATCCGCGCCTGAGTGCGCGTCAGATCCGGCCGCGGTTGCGGCGTCGTGCCTCTCGCGGCGCCCGTCCACCGAGGAACGAGCGCGCGGGGTCCACGATGTACCCGCGGCGCAGGGCCTCGCGCCCGATCAGCATCCGGAAGCCCATCTCGTCGCGATTGCTGAGCGTGACCTCCGCGAGCACCTCCCGATCGACGAGACGCACGAGGAGCTTCACGACCAGGCGCTCCTGCGCGTGTCCGGAAGAGCTTCGCACCGCGCGCCGGTCGTGGACGGGAGTCTCGACGACGACGGCATCCTCCTGGCTGTCCTGCCAGGGCTTGACGCGGAATCGGACCCAGTCCTCGCCCTCGCGCTCGAACTCGTCGACGTCGAACGCGTGCAGCGAGGATGTGCGGGCGCCGGTGTCGATCTTGGCTTTGAGCCAGTCGACTCCCAGATCCGGAAGGCTCACCCACTCGCGCCACCCCGTAAGGGTGTTTGAATGGGTAGACCTACTCACCTGATACATCCTGGCAGGAAATCCCCGTGAAGATCGCAGTGCTCTCCCGTGCGCCGCAGGCGTACTCCACCCAGCGACTGCGTGCGGCCGCGCTTCAGCGCGGTCACAACGTCAAGGTGCTCAACACGCTGCGCTTCGCGATCGACCTGACGGCAGATGAACCCGACCTGCACTACCGGGGGCGTCAGCTCAGCGACTACGACGCGATCCTGCCCCGCATCGGCAACTCGATCACCTACTTCGGCACGGCTGTCGTGCGGCAGTTCGAGCAGATGGACGTCTACACGCCGAACACGGCCAACGGCATCTCGAGTGCGCGGGACAAGCTGCGCGCCAACCAGATCCTCTCCCGTCACAACATCGCGATGCCGCCGACGGCCTTCGTCCGCAACCGCGCCGACGTGCGCCCTGCCATCGAGCGCGTCGGTGGTGCGCCGGTCGTGATCAAGCTGCTCGAGGGCACGCAGGGGATCGGCGTCATCCTCGCACCGCAGGTGAAGGTCGCCGAGGCGATCATCGAGACGCTGCACTCCACGAAGCAGAACGTGCTCATCCAGAAGTTCATCTCCGAGAGCCGCGGTCGCGACATCCGCGCGCTCGTCGTCGGCGACCGGGTCGTCGCGGCCATGCGGCGCTCCGCGGCCGGCGATGAGTTCCGCTCGAACGTGCATCGCGGCGGATCGGTCGCGGCGATCGAACTCGACCCGGTGTACGAGCGCGCGGCGGTGCGATCGGCACAGATCATGGGCCTGCGCGTCGCGGGTGTCGACATGCTCGAAGGGGAGGACGGGCCTCTCGTGATGGAGGTCAACTCCTCACCGGGCCTGCAGGGCATCGAGAGCGCCACCAAGCTCGACGTCGCGGGAGCGATCATCGACTACATCGCCGGCCAGGTCGCGTTCCCTGAGATCGATGTGCGGCAGCGGCTGACGGTCTCCACGGGCTACGGCGTGGCCGAGCTGATGGTCCACGGCGCTGTCGACCTCGTGGGGAAGACCCTCGGCGAGGCGGGCCTCTGGGAGCGCGACATCACCGTTCTCACGCTGCACCGTGGCGTCAGCGTGATCCCGAACCCGCGCAAGCACGTCGTCCTCGAGGCCGAGGACCGGCTCTTCTGCTTCGGCAAGCTGGACGAGATGCGCTCCATGGTCCCGGAGCGGCGTCGTCGCCGCGCCAAGGTGCGCCGCCTGCCCCGCCAGCCGCTCTCGGAGTGAACGAAAGCGCGGCCGCTCCTCGGAATGAGGGCGGCCGCGCTCGTCGTGGCGGATGTCGCGGGATCAGCGCGGACGCTGAGCGCGGACCTTCGTGGGGTCGATGCCCTTCGGGATCGGCAGCGACGACAGCGACTGCGAGACGGAGTCGATGCGTCGGATGACCGCGGCCATGGTGGTCTTGTCGATCGCCTTGGGGAGCTTCTTGATGGTCTTCGAGAGGTCCGCGATGGCGACCTCGTCATCGCCGTGGCCGACGTACAGGACCGTGACGGGCACGCCGTGCGCGACGCGCTGCGCCTTGCTGCGCTCCTCGTTGATGAGACGGGTCAGCCGTCCACGGGCACCTTCGCCGACGACGACGATGCCGCCGCGGCCGATGGTGCGGTAGACCGCCTCCTGCGTCTTGGGGTTGATCCCGACGGGCGTCTCCGATGCCTGCCAGCTGCGGCCGAGGCTGGTGCTGAGAACGTGTCCCGTCGCACCGGGCATGCCGTCGATCTTCGAGTACATCGCCGACGTCGACAGCCGGGTCATCAGGAAGAGCGACCCGAGCACACCCAGCATCAGACCGGTGATGCCCCACAGCACGAGCGTCCAGATCTGGAACGGGGGGATCAGGTACCCGGCGACGAGGCCGAGGAGCACGCCGATGAGAAGGATGCCCACCTGGAGCCACGGAAGCCACGGGTAGACCTCACGGGTGAACCGGAAGAGGGACTTGATCTGGGAGAAGAACCCAGGACGCTTCTCGGGTTCGGGAGCACGCTTTGCCATGGGGACCAGCCTACCGAGTTCGCGGATGCCGTGATGCCGAGTTCGCGCCCAGCGGAGCGGGCTCCGGGCGACTGGTTCTGCACATTCGCCGAGCGCCATGAATTCCTCCCCATCGTCCTCGATCGCCCACCGCGTCGATCGCTGGTCCGCTCTGATGGGGACATGGCAGACGTCGAGATCGAAGACCGGGGCACCGCGCTCCTCCCGGGTGCGCATCGGGTGGTCCGGGCTCTCGATCCGACAGAAGGACCGTTCTCCGGCGTACTGGTCACTCGTGGGGACGCAGTGGCCGTGCGGGTGGATGCCACCGCTCTCGCCGGATGGCTGGGGTGGCGCTTCGCGGGAGCGGAGCATGTCGCGGGTCCGGTCGACGTCATCCGGCGTGCCGACGGACACGACGCGCTGCTGCCATGGTGCACCGACCGGGTGCTGGGGTTCCTGGTCCGCCGCGCGGCCGCCGGCTCCGCGTTGTCGTCGGGGGAGTGCAGCACGCTCGTGGTGAGCCTGCTGCGAGGACTCGACGAGCTCGGAGAAGGTGCCGCCGGGGTGCAGACGGGGGTGTGGTGGCTGACCGACGGCGGCCGCCCCATCCTCGTCCTCGGCCAGGGAGAGGACCCGCGGTCAGGAGCCGCGGAGATCATCGAGCGCCTCACGGAGCACTCCGGAGACAAGGCGCTGACCCGCGTCCTCGGCGGGGTGCAGCAGGGGCTCGTCAAAGCGCTTCCGCAGCCGCGCGTGCCGCGGCGGCTGCTGGAGGAGTGGGAGAAGGAGCTGCTTGCCATCGCGGCACCCCGTCCGATCGGCCGGGAGTCGCATGCCCCGGAGCGTGCACGCGACGTCGCTCGCACCGCTGTCGACGTCGACCGGTCCCTGACGCCTGTTCGCGGGATGAGGAGAGGCGGACTGCGGTCGCGTTCGTCGAGTGAGCGGCGGGAGAGGTCGCCCTTCGCTGTCGGGTTCGGCATGCTGCGGTCGATCGCATCCGGCATCCGCGCGCGTCTCGAGGGGCGGACCGGTGGCTCCGCGGTCCGGCGGACGGCGGCGGAATCTGACGCCCCACGCTCGTCGTCTCGGCGGCGCGCGTTGATCGTCGCCGGCGGTGCGGCGGCCGTCGTGCTCGCCGGCGGGTTGCTCTGGCCGACAGGCGATGCGGCGGAATCGGCGGATGCCGCCAGGCGCACGGCTCCGCCGGTGTGGACATCCGACGACGCGACGGAGAGTCCGGCGCCGGGAGACGCGGGATCGGATGCGGCGGCCTCTCCGTCTCCGCCCGCAGACGACGGCGGACCCGAGGCGGCCGCCATCGCTCTGCTGGCATTGGTCGCGGAGTGCCACACGACCGAGGACCGGGTCTGCGCCGACGCCGTCGCGGAGGGATCCGTCGGCGTGGTCGACGTGCTCGGCGACCGAGGAGAGGGCACGCCGACGGTCGAACTGGTGGACGAGTACGGCGACGTCGCCGTGGTGCGGCTCGGTCTTGCCGGCGGTCGTCCGGATGACGGTGCCGCCGACGCGACGACGGCGCCCGAGCAGATGCTGGTGCTCGAGCGCCAGAAAGAAAGATGGCTGGTCCGCGACGTCTACGGCGTCGCGGACCAGCCAGAGTGATGCGGAGTGTCAGGCTCCGAGCTGTGCGGCGAACTGAGCCGCCTCGAGGCGAGCCTTCACCGCGCCGAGGAAGCGCGCGGCATCGGCGCCGTCGATGATCCGGTGATCGTACGACAGCGCGAGGTAGACGTACGAGCGGACCGCGATCGCGTCAGCGCCGCCGACCTTCACCAGACCCGGGCGCTTGACGACCGTGCCGGTTCCGAGGATGGCCGACTGCGGGAGGAACACGACGGGCGTGTCGAACAGCGCGCCACGCGAGCCCGTGTTCGTCAGCGTGAAGGTGCCGCCCGCGAGCTCGTCCGGCTTCAGCTTGTTGTCACGCGTGCGCGCGGCGAGATCGGCGATCTCGTGTGCGATCTGCGCGATGTTCTTCGACGCAGCGTCACGGAGCACCGGCGTGAGCAGTCCGCGCTCGGTGTCGACCGCGATCGACACGTTCTCGCTCGCGGGGTAGACGATGTTCTCGCCGTCGACCGTCGCGTTCACGATGGGGAAGGCCTGTAGGGCCTCAGCGGTCGCGAGAGCGAAGAACGGGAGGAAGGACAGCTTGTCGCCGGTCTGCTCCAGGAAGGAGGCCTTCACGCTGTCGCGGTAGTCCGCGAGGGCCGTGACATCGACCTCGACGACCGTCGTCAGCTGCGCCGTCTGCTGCATGGACTCCACCGCGCGCTTCGCGAGAACCTTGCGCAGGCGAGACATCGGCTGCGTGGTTCCGCGCAGCGGCGAGACCTCGAGCGGTGCCGGAGCGGCAGCTGCCGGAGCGGCCGCGGCCGGGGCAGCAGCGGTCTCTGCCGCCTTCAGAACGTCTTCCTTGCGGATGCGACCGCCGACGCCGGTGCCGGTGACCGACGCCAGGTCGACGCCCTGCTGGGCGGCCAGGCGGCGAACCAGCGGTGTGACGTAGAGGTTGTCGTTCTCGGTCGGCAGGCTGAGCTTCGGCGCGTCAGGCTCGGCTGCCGGAGCAGCGGGTGCGGATGCGGCAGCAGGTGCCGGCTCAGCGGGTGCCGCAGCGGGTGCGGGAGCGACCGGTGCCGGCGCGGCCTCGGCTGCGGGGGCCTGAGCCACCGGTGCCTCAGCGGCAGGAGCAGCCGGTGCCTCAGCAGCCGGTGCCGGAGCGGCGGGTGCAGCGCCCGAACCGACGCGAGCGAGAACGGCGCCGACGGCGACGGTCTCGTCTTCAGCGGCGACGATCTCCTGCAGCACGCCGGCGACCGGCGAGGGGATCTCGGTGTCGACCTTGTCCGTCGAGATCTCGAGGAGAGCCTCATCGACCTCGACGGTGTCGCCGACCTGCTTCAGCCAGCGCGTCACGGTGCCCTCGGTCACGCTCTCGCCGAGTTCGGGGAGGACGATGTCCTTCGCGTCGCCGGAGGGTGCAGCGGCAGGCGCGGCCTCTGCAGCGGGAGCAGGCTCGGCTGCCGGTGCTACCTCGGCGACGGGAGCCTCAGCTGCCGGAGCGGCTTCCGCAGGTGCGGCTTCTGCTTCCGCGGGAGCGGCTTCGGTCGGAGCATCCGCGGCCGGGGCCGCAGCGCTGCCGTCGCCGATGCGCGCAAGCAGGGCGCCGACCTCGACGGTCTCGTCCTCGGCCACGAGGATCTCCTCGATCACACCGCTGACGGGGGACGGGATCTCGGTGTCGACCTTGTCGGTCGAGATCTCGAGCAGGCCCTCATCCGCCTGAACGGTGTCGCCCACCTGCTTGAGCCAGCGGGTGACCGTACCCTCTGTGACGCTCTCACCGAGAGCGGGGAGGACCACGGATGTGCTCATGACTGAGTCTCCTTCAAGAAGTTGTATGACGCGTATCTAGCTTAGTGACTCGGGCACCGGTTGGTGCTCAGAGGGCGTGCAGCGGCTTTCCGGCCAGTGCGAGGAAGGCTTCGCCGAGGGCTTCGCTCTGCGTGGGGTGCGCATGGATCAGCGGAGCGATGTCCTCCGGGTGCGCTTCCCAGGCGACGGCGAGCTGCCCCTCGGTGATGAGCTCGCCGACACGGTCGCCGAGCAGGTGGACGCCGACGACGGGCCCGTCCTTGAGGCGGACGACCTTGACCAGTCCGCTGGTCCCGATGATCTCGCTCTTGCCGTTGCCGGCGAGGTTGTACTCGTAGGCGACGACCGCGTCAGCGCCGTGCTCGGCGATCGCGGCATCCTCGGTCACACCGACGGAGGCGACCTCGGGGCTCGAGTAGGTGACCTTGGGGATCTGGGCGTCGGGGATGTTGACCGGCGAGAGACCGGCGATGCGCTCGGCGACGGCGATGCCCTGCTGGAAGCCGCGATGGGCGAGCTGGAGACCGGGGACGATGTCCCCCACGGCCCAGACGCCGGGAACGCCGGTGCGAAGATCCTGGTCGACGGTCACGAACCCGCGGTCGAGCTTCACGCCGGCCTCCTCGAACCCGAGGTCCGCGGTGACGGGTCCGCGTCCGACGGCCACGAGAAGGTAGTCGGCGGTGAACTCCTTGCCGTCTTCCAGCGTGACCGTGACCGAGGTCTCGTCCTGCGAGGCGGTCTGGAAGCGCACGCCGAGCGAGTACTGGATCCCGCGACGGCGGAAGGCGCGCTCGAGACCCTTGCTGAGGGCGATGTCCTCGTTCGGGACGAGGTGCGGCAGCGCCTCGATGATCGTGACCTCGGTGCCGAAGGAGCGCCAGACGCTGGCGAACTCCACGCCGATCACGCCGCCGCCGAGGACGAGGACCCGCTCCGGGATGACGTCGAGAGCGAGAGCCTGCTCGCTCGTGAGGATGCGGCCGCCGATCTCGAGGCCGGGCAGCGATCGGCTGTACGAGCCGGTGGCGAGGATGACGTCGCTGCCGACGTACACGTCATCGCCGACGCTGATGCTGCGGTCCGCGTTGAGGCGGCCGAGTCCGGCCACGGTGGTGATGCCACGCGCCTTGACGAGCCCCTCGAGGCCCTTGAACTTCTTCGCGACGATGCCCTCGCGGTACGCGCGGACGCCTGCCGGGTCGATGCCCTCCAGCGTCGCCGTCACGCCGACGTGTGCCGCGTCCCGCACGTGCTCGGCCACCTCGGCCGCGTGCAGCAGCGCCTTCGTCGGGATGCAGCCGCGGTGCAGGCAGGTGCCGCCGACCTTGTCCTTCTCGATGAGGGCGACCGACTTGCCGAGTTCGCTGGCTCGGAGCGCCGCGGCGTAGCCGCCGCTTCCGCCGCCCAGGACGACGATGTCGAAGGTGTGGGTTGTCATGTGTCATGCCTCCTTGTGGGATGCTGCGGCCAGCGCGATGATCGTTCGGACCATCGCTCCGGTGGGGCCCTTCTCGGTGAAGCCGTATGCGGCGCCGGCGTGCTCGCCGGAACCCGCGATGTCGAGGTGCACCCAGGGGATGCGGGGTGCGTCCTCCGCGTCCGAGGTGCGCCCGACGAAGCGGCGCAGGAAGAGCCCGGCGTACGAGGCTCCGCCCATGCGATCGCTCATGTTCACGTTCTGGAGGTCGGCGATCGGAGACTCCATCGAGTCCTCCATGTACGACGGCAGCGGCATGTGCCAGGCGAGCTCATCGGCCTGCTCGGCTGCGGCGAGGAGCTCGGCGACCGTGTCGTCATCGCCGAACACTCCGGTGTGGCGGTGGCCGAGTGCCGCGACGATGGCGCCGGTGAGCGTGGCCACGTCGACGATCACGTCCGGGTGCTCGCGGCTCGCCGCGACGAGTCCGTCGGCGAGGACGAGCCGGCCCTCGGCGTCGGTGTTGAGCACCTCGACCGTCGTGCCGTCGAGGATGCGGACGACGTCGCCGGGGCGGAGAGCGCGACCGGACGGCATGTTGTCGGTGATCGCGAGCCACGCCGTGACCCGGACCGGGAGTGCCAGCGTCGCGATCGCGCGGAGGGCGGCGAGGCTCGTGGCAGCGCCCGCCATGTCGAACTTCATCCCTACCATCGAGGCCGCGGGCTTCAGGGAGAGTCCGCCGGTGTCGAACGTGATGCCCTTGCCCACGAGGGCGATATGGCGTGTCGCCTCGGCGGGGGAGTAGTCGAGTCGGACCAGGCGCGGCGGGCGGTCTGAGCCCTGCGCGACGCCCAGGATGCCGCCGAAGCCCTGCTCAGCGAGCGCGGTCTCGTCGAGGATCTCGACCGAGACGTCGAGGTCGGCGACGCTGTCCGCTGCGCTCTGGGCGAGCTGCGCGGGACTCTGCCACTCGGCAGGCACGTTCACGAGGTCCTTGATCAGCGCCACGGCCTCGCCGGTCGCCTGCGCCTTCGCGATCGACGCGTCGTCGATGTCGGCGTGCAGCAGGACCGCAGCAGCGCGGGACTTGCCCTTCTCGGACCGGTAGGTGTCGAAGCGGTACCCGCCGAGCACGGCGCCCTCGGCGGCCGCGGCGGCGAACGGCTCGAGTCCTGCGGCGAGTCCGACAGCCACGTTCTCGAAGCCGGTGAGCGAGCGCAACGCGGCACCGACGGCGTTGCGCACCGCGGTGTCGCTCGAGGCGGCGCCCGTTCCGACCACGGCGAACGGCAGCGATGTGACCTCGGGTGCGTACACGCGCGCGTAGGAGGAAGCGGATCCGGTGAACCCGATTCCGGCGAGCGCGTCGGCGAGGCCGGGGTAGGCAGCCAGCGACTCGGCCGATTCGGAGAGATCGGGGACGACGAGCACTGCGGCATCTGCAGCGCTTCCGGGGAACTGATCGGTGGTGTGCGAGAGCACGGGAAGCGTCATGCCTCCATCCTAGGATCCTCGCCGCTGCCCGGGTGCGCGGGGCCCGTCCGCGTGTTCGCTCTCAGCATGATGAGCCCAGCCCGGGCATCCGGACCTGCTCGTAGCATGGAGGCATGCCCTTCTCCGGTGAGATCCACGAACGCGTCGCGAATGCGCCGGCGGTGCCCCACGGCCTGCCCCTGGTCGTCCTCCTGACCGGGTTCACCGACGCCGGGAGCGCGGTGTCCGGTCTCATCGACCACCTGCGCGAGACCGCGTCGCCGGAGCCCGTCGTCGTCTTCGACAACGACGCGCTCCTCGACTACCGTGCGCGTCGTCCGGTGATCTCCTTCGATCAGGACCATCTCACGGAGTTCCGTCCGTCCCGGCTCGAGCTCTCGCTCGCGACCGACGCGCTCGGTCAGCCCTTCCTGCTGCTCGCGGGCTACGAGCCGGACTTCGCCTGGAACGCCTTCGCGGAGACGGTCCTCGACCTCGCCGCCGAGTTCGAGGTGTCCGGACTCAACTGGGTGCACTCGATCGCGATGCCGGTTCCGCACACGCGTCCGATCGGGACCACCGTCAGCGGCAATCGTCGTGAGCTCACGGTCGCGCACTCCGTCTGGCGCCCGCGCACGCAGGTCCCGGCGACCGCCGGTCACCTCCTGGAGTTCCGCTTCGTCGAGAGCGGACACCGCGCCGTCGGCTTCGTGCTGCTGGTCCCGCACTACCTCGCCGAGACGGAGAACCCGGATGCCGTGATCGCCGCCGCGGACAAGCTGATGGCGTCCACCGGACTCGTCTTCCTGGTCGACGCCGTGCAGGATCGCCGGGAGGACTACTTCACCCGCGTCGACGAGCAGGTCGCGGGGAACGAGGAGCTGCAGCAGATGGTGCACAACCTCGAGCGGCGCTACGACGCCTACATGGCGGGTCGCAACCCGGACGACGACACATACGACGAGGGCGGCTTCAGCGAACGCGATCTGCCGAGCGCCGACGAGCTGGCGGCCGAATTGGAGCGCTATCTCGCGTCTCGTCCCTCAGGTGACGACGACAAGCCCGGTCGCGGCTGAGACGAATCGGCGTGAACTTCGCCGGAATGCATCCGCATCGCCACACGTATGCGATACTAGGACTCTGACCCGTTGTCAATCGGCGTTTTCGAACGCCGGACTTGACAAGGGTCTTACTAGTGTCCGAAATGTCCCGGGGCGGTCCCGCAGCCCCGTGAAAGGCGAAACGTGACTCCTGCCACGACGAAGAAAACACGGACGACGAAGAAGGCCGAAGAGACCGCCGTCGACGCCGAGGTCGAGGTCGACGCTCCTGAGAAGCCCGCGCCGCTGAGCGCAGCGAAGCGTGCGGCTGCCAAGCGCGCCCCCGTGAAGAAGAAGAAGTCGGATGACGTCGTCGAAGAAGACGAGGCTCCCGCTGTCGGCGCTGCCGAGGACGGCGACGACGACGAAGACGACTCCAAGCCCAAGTTCACCGAGCCGCTGCCGACCGGCGCGATCGTCATCTCGTCGAACGACGACGAGGACGTCCCGGTCTACTCGACGCAGATCACCGGCGCGACCGCCGACCCGGTCAAGGACTACCTGAAGCAGATCGGAAAGGTCGCGCTGCTGAACGCGGCCGAAGAGGTCGAGCTCGCGATGCGGATCGAAGCGGGCCTCTTCGCCGAGGAGAAGCTCTCGGCGATGACCGCCGCGGAGAAGACCGGTCAGCTCGGGCTCGACCTGCAGTGGGTCGCCCGCGACGGCCAGCGCGCCAAGAGTCACCTGCTCGGCGCAAACCTCCGCCTCGTGGTCTCGCTCGCGAAGCGCTACACCGGCCGCGGCATGCAGTTCCTGGACCTGATCCAGGAGGGCAACCTCGGTCTCATCCGCGCGGTCGAGAAGTTCGACTACACCAAGGGCTTCAAGTTCTCGACCTACGCCACCTGGTGGATCCGTCAGGCGATCACGCGCGCCATGGCCGACCAGGCCCGCACCATCCGCATCCCGGTGCACATGGTCGAGGTCATCAACAAGCTCGCCCGCGTGCAGCGGCAGATGCTGCAGGACCTCGGTCGCGAACCCACTCCGGAAGAGCTCAGCCGCGAGCTGGACATGACGCCGGAGAAGGTCGTGGAGGTGCAGAAGTACGGTCGCGAGCCGATCTCGCTGCACACCCCGCTCGGCGAGGACGGCGACAGCGAGTTCGGTGACCTCATCGAGGACACCGAGGCGGTCGTCCCGGCTGACGCCGTGGGCTTCACCATGCTGCAGCGTCAGCTCGAGCAGCTGCTCGACTCGCTGTCCGAGCGCGAGGCCGGCGTGATCCGGATGCGCTTCGGCCTCGGCGACGGCCAGCCCAAGACGCTCGACCAGATCGGCGACACCTTCGGCGTGACCCGCGAGCGGATCCGTCAGATCGAGTCGAAGACGATGGCGAAGCTGCGGCATCCGAGCCGTTCGCAGTCGCTGCGGGACTACCTCGAGTGATGCAGGCGAACGAGGGCAAGGCGCTGGAGACCAGCGTCGATGGAAAGAGCTTCGCGCGGATTCCGCTGCGCACCCGTGTCGTCATGCCGAATGACGACCTCGACGCCGTCATCACGGAGTACGCGAAGGACGCGGTGCGTCCTGGCGACCTGCTCTTCGTGACGGAGAAGATCGTCGCCATCACTCAGGGCCGGTCGTACCGTCTCGACGAGATCAAGCCGCGCAAGCTCGCGCTCTTCCTGTCGAAGTACGTGACCCGCACGCCGTACGGCATCGGACTCGGCATGCCCGAGACGATGGAGATGGCGCTGCGCGAGTGCGGCACGCCGCGCATCCTGGTCGCCTCGGCGGTCGCCGCCGTGACCAAGGCGTTCGGTCGTCGCGGAGACTTCTACCGGATCGCCGGCGACAAGGCCAGGGCCATCGACGGTCCGACCAGCCACACGATCCCGCCGTACAACGAGGCGGTCGTGCTCGGTCCGAAGGATCCGCGCGGTGTCGCGGCGCACCTGAAGGCGCTGCTCGGCGGCGATCTCGAGGTGGCCGTGGTCGACATCAACGACCTCGGCGGCAACATCCTCGGGTCCACGCTCGACAGGAACGGCGAGCGCCGTCTCGTCAAGATCCTCGGAGACAACCCGCTCGGACAGGGCCGCGAGTCCACGCCGCTCGGGATCGTCCGCGAGGTCTGATCCCTTCGACACGCTCAGGGGCCCACGATCGAGGCAGGACCCCGTCGATCGAGGCAGGACCCACCCATGCAGGAGGCCCGGATGCTCGGCATCCGGGCCTCCTGCGTTCCTGCGGCAGACATACCCGACGAACCCGGAAGCTAGGCTGGAACGCGTGTGTGAGACGACTTCCAGCGCCCTGCCGCGTGCCGTGATCTCCCGCTCGGCACTGACGGCAGCGGCATCCGCTGCCGTGCGTGCGGGCGGACGGACGGCCGACCTGCGGCGGGATGCCTGGGGACACGGGGTGCTGTCGGTTGCGCAGGCGGTCGCCGCCGCCGGCGCCGAGCGGGTGCTCGTCGACTCGCAGGGCGAGGTCGACGCGCTGCGCCCCGAGGGGATCGACGCCGTGACGTCGGGAGCTGCGGACCTCGATCCTCATCTGCTCTACGGACTTCCCGACGATGGCGGGACCACGACCCTGCAACCGGTCATGCGGCTCACCGGTCGGATCCTGTCCACCAAGCGCCTGTGCGAAGGCGACGCCGTGTCCTACGGCTACACGTATCGCGCGCCGGCGGACACCACGGTGGCGCTCGTGACCGGCGGGTACGCGCAGGGCATCGTCCGCGCGCTCGGGAATCAGGCGCACGTCGATGTCGAGGGCATCGCCCGCCCGATCGTCGGTCGTGTCGCGATGGACGTGTGCGTCATCGACCTCGAAGGGCACGACGTCGCGTCCGGCACCGAGGTCACGTACTTCGGCGGAACCGGATCGGCGGCGTCCGCGCTGAGCCGATGGGCGCAGATCACCGCGATGTCCGTCGCCGAGCTCGTCACCGTCGCCGGTGCCCACGCCGCTCGGGGGTGGGAGGCGTGACCCGCCCGGAGCTGCGGATCAGCAGCGCGGCGTTCCGCGCGAACATCGAAGCCGTCCGAGCCCGCATCGAGCCGTCGACGCTCATGCTGGTCCTGAAAGACGACGCCTACGGGCATGGCTTGCGCTGGGCCGTCGAGACCGCCGTGCAGACCGGCGTCCGGTGGTTCGGCAGCTACGACATCCGCAGCGGTCTGGAGGTGCGTCGCATCGCCGGCGGCGACGTGCGCATCTTCGCCTGGGCGACGTCGACGGATGACGAGATCGACGAGGCGCTGGCGCACGACATCGACCTCGGCGTCGGCACGACGGAGTATCTCGAGCGCGTCATCGCCCGTGCCGCTGTCCTCGGCGCATCCGCACGTGTGCACCTCAAGATCGACACCGGACTGCATCGGAACGGCGTGCTGCCGGAGGAGTGGCCCGCCGCGGTCGCGGAAGCACGCGCGGCGGAGCGGCTCGGGCATCTCGAACTCCTCGGCGTGTGGAGCCACATCGCCGAGGCGAGCGACACGGAGGACGATGAGGCGCAGGCCGTCTTCCTGGATGCCGTGCGCATCGCCGGCGAATCCGGAGCCGCACCGGCGCTCCTGCACCTCACGGCATCGGCCGCGTCGTGGTGGCGTCCGGAGCTTCGCGGAAGCGTGTCGCGCATCGGGGCGTTCTGCTACGGCATCCGCTCCGCGGACGGGCCCGATCTCGATGGCGTCCGGCCGGTCGCATCGCTGAGCGCGCTCGTCGAGGACGTCGTCGAGGACACCGCGGTGATCGCGATCGGGAGCTTCGACGGTCTGCCGTCCACGCTGTCCGGGATGCCGGTCGGCACGCCGGGCGGCACGCGCACCCTCCGCGTGATCGGTCAGACGACATCGGTCGTCGACGGGTGGCCGGGGATGCGCGTCGGCGACGAGGTCATGCTGTTCGGCGCGGGGGAGTCCGGTGAGGTCAGCGCGACCACCCTGGCGGAGCGGATCGACACCGTCGGCGAGGAGATCCTCACCCGGTTGACCCCTCGCGTGCGCCGGATCGTCCGGGAATGAGAAAGACTCCGGACCGCGCGAGAGCGCGACCCGGAGTCCGAAGTCGGCCGGAGCCGGTGAGCAGCCTGCGTCAGACGGTCTCGACGAGGCGAGCGCTCTCGTCGTGCCAGCTGGTGGCGATGCTGCGGAGCTTCTCTTCGTACTTGCGGCCGTGGTGGGCGCAGAACAGGAGCTCGGATCCGTTGACCTCTGCGGCGATGTAGGCCTGAGCGCCGCATGAATCGCAGCGATCCATGGCGGTCAGGCGGAACTCGATGGCGGAAGCCTCACGTTCGGTCGTTGCATTCATCTCGGTGCCTCCTCGGGTGTCGGCCTCGCTGTGGGTCGTGCTCAATACAACCACGCTGCACCTGTGGGCATGCCCGGATCACGGCGTGTTTCGCTCAGCGCGTACGCGATCCGCGCGGGGTGGATCCCGCTGGGGAGTGTCTGCCGGCCGAAGCGGGGTGGCGAGAATAGACTCGGAGATTGTGACCGCCGAGTATTCCGCCCATCATCTCCAGGTGCTTGAGGGGCTCGAGGCTGTCCGCAAGCGCCCAGGCATGTACATCGGGTCGAACGGATCGCCCGGGCTCATGCACTGCCTCTGGGAAGTCATCGACAACGCCGTCGACGAAGCCGTCGCAGGCAACGGCGACAAGATCGACATCATCCTGCACGACGACGGCAGCGTCGAGGTCCACGACAAGGGTCGAGGCATCCCGGTCGACATCGAGCCGCGCACCGGTCTGAGCGGTGTCGAGGTGGTCTTCACCAAGCTGCACGCCGGCGGGAAGTTCGGCGGCGGCTCGTACGCGGCGTCGGGCGGTCTGCACGGAGTCGGAGCCTCCGTCGTGAACGCGCTCTCCGAGCGGCTCGACGTCGAGGTGGACCGCGGCGGCAAGGTCTACGCGATGTCGTTCCACCGCGGTGAACCCGGGATCTTCACAGACACGGGCGAGAAGCGGCCCGACGCCCCCTTCCGTCCCTTCGAGGACAAGAGCGAGCTGCGCGTCATCGGCAAGGCTCCCCGGGGCGTGACCGGCACCCGGATCAGGTACTGGGCCGACCGGCAGATCTTCACGAAGGATGCCGCCTTCCAGCTGAAGGACCTCGAGACGCGCGCTCGTCAGACGGCGTTCCTCGTGCCCGGACTCGAGATCCTGGTCCGCGACGACCGCGATCGCGGACCCCAGGCCGCCCCGGCATCCGAAGAAGGCGTGCTGGCCGCCGTCGTCGACGAGGTGCCGCGCGAGATCTCCTACCGCTACGAGGGCGGCATCTCCGAGTTCGTCGACTATCTCGCGACCGATCCTCCTGTCACCGACAACTGGCGCATCCAGGGGGAGGGCACCTTCAAGGAGACCGTCCCCGTGCTGCAGGCCGACGGCCACATGATCGCCACCGAGGTGGAGCGGGTCTGCGCCGTCGACATCGCGCTGCGCTGGGGCACCGGCTACGACACCACGGTGCGATCCTTCGTCAACATCATCGCGACGCCCAAGGGCGGCACGCACCAGCAGGGCTTCGAGCAGGAGCTCCTGAAGGCTCTGCGCGCGCAGGTCGAGCAGAACGCCCGCCGGCTCAAGGTCGGCAACGACAAGCTCGAGAAGGACGACGTGCTCGCGGGTCTCACCGCCGTGCTCACGGTCAACGTGCCCGAGCCGCAGTTCGAGGGCCAGACGAAAGAGGTGCTCGGGACGCCCGCCGTGCGGCAGATCGTCGCGCAGGTGCTCCGCAAGGATCTCGCGCAGCGCTTCACCTCGACCAAGCGCGACGACAAGAACCAGGCGTCGCAGCTGCTCGACAAGATCGTCTCCGAGATGAAGGCGCGCGTCTCGGCGCGTGCGCACAAGGAGACGCAGCGTCGGAAGAACGCTCTGGAGTCCTCCACGCTGCCGACCAAGCTCGTCGACTGCCGCACCAACGAGGTCGAGCGCAGCGAGCTCTTCATCGTGGAGGGCGACTCGGCGCTCGGCACCGCCAAGAACGCCCGCAACAGCGAGTTCCAGGCGCTGCTGCCGATCCGCGGCAAGATCCTCAACGTGCAGAAGGCCTCGGTCAGCGACATGCTGTCGAACGCCGAGTGCGCATCGATCATCCAGGTGATCGGAGCCGGCTCCGGCCGCACGTTCGACATCGACGCCGCGCGGTACGGCAAGGTGATCCTGATGAGCGACGCCGACGTCGACGGTGCGCACATCCGGACTCTCCTTCTGACGCTGTTCTTCCGGTACATGCGTCCGCTGATCGAGGATGGTCGCGTGTTCGCCGCCGTGCCGCCGCTGCACCGCGTGATCGTGATGAACCCGGGCTCGAAGCCGAACGAGACGATCTACACGTACAGCGAGCAGGAGATGCACGCGCTGTTGGCGAAGCTCCGCAAGTCGGGCAAGCGCTGGCACGAGCCGATCCAGCGCTACAAGGGCCTCGGCGAGATGGATGCCGAGCAGTTGGCCAACACGACCATGGATCGTTCGGGGCGCCTGCTGCGCCGGGTGCGGATGGAGGATGCCGAGGCGGCCGGTCGCGTCTTCGAGCTGCTCATGGGCAACGAGGTCGCCCCGCGCCGCGAGTTCATCATCGATTCCTCCGGGCGTCTGTCGCGCGAGGCCATCGACGCCTGATCGCGTCAGCGGACCGTCGCGAGGGCTGCCTCGTAGACGCCGACGAGTGCGGCGCGATGCGTGGTCTGCGCGACCTGCGGGCGATGCGCGACGGCGGCGGCGCTGAGCCTGGTCACCTCGGCGGGATCGTCGCGCAGCCTTGCCAGGGCGACGGCGAGGCCCGCGGCATCCGGAGTCGGCGTCACGATCCCGCCGCCCGGCGGCAGGGTCTCCGCCAGATCGGGATCGGTGACGATCACGGGAAGACCGGAGGCGATCGCCTCGAGCAGCACCATCGGCTGGTTGTCGAAGTCGAGCGAGCTCGAGACCAGGACGTGCGCCCGACGCATCGCCGCGAGGACCTCGGACTGCGGGACCGGGCCGTGCACGTGGACGCGACCGTCGGCGCCGCCGGCCGCCCACCGCGACACCGCACCTCGGGAGATCCCGTCGCCGTACAGGTGCGCCACGACGCCCGGCACCCGGGCGACGGCGTCGAGGAAGACCTCGGGGCGCTTCTCGGGTGACAGCCGTCCGCACCACATGACCTGCAGATGCTCGCCCGGGGCGACCGTGCGCGCGACGGGCTCGCCGATGTCGTCGAGCACGGACGCCTCGAGGCCGTTCGACAGGACCGTGATCGGGGTGTCGACGCCCTGGGCGAGGAGCTTCTCCGCGAAATGCGCGGACGGAACGATCACCCGATCGGCATGGTTCGCCTGACTGACCATGAGCCGCCACATCCGCCGGGCCGTCCGCGTGCGGGTGTACGAGGACGTGACGTCGACCCGCGCACGCTCGTGGCTCATCCGCCGGCGGTGCATCCCGGCCAGCAGCGCCGTGGTCACGCTCGGCAGCGGGAGGACCGAGCGCGTGTAGACGTCGATCCGGCCGTGCATGGTCTGCACGATCGGGATGCCCGACGCCCTGGCGGCCTCGAACCCCGCCAGCGCGGCGAACATCTCGGTGTGCACGTGCACGACGTCGACCGCGCGGCGGCGCAGCTCGTCCTGCAGGAACGCGGCGGCGCCCGAGGGCGTCCAGGTGAACGGGTAGCCGTCGGGGGCGAAGCCCCGGGCGGTCGGAAGCCGGACGACGGCGGGATCGGAGCTCGGCGCGGAGAGCGGGGCGAAGACCAGGACGTCGTGTCCGTCCCGCTCCAGCTCCTCCCGGTGCGCCTTGATCACCGTCTGCACCCCGCCGAGCGTCGGCAGGTAGTAGTCGGTGACCATGGCGATGCGCACCCCCTCAGACTAGGGCCGCTATGGTGAGGAGCATGTCCGGAGGCCGTGTGCTGGTGACGGGGGCGAGCGGGTTCCTCGGCGGTCACGTCGTGCGTGATCTGCGGGCACACGGGTTCGAGGTGTTCGCCGCCGGACGCGATGCTGCCGCCCTCGCCGCGGTCGCCGACGGGGAGCACCGCGTCATCGGCGATCTGGCGTCTCTCGCGTCTGCGGAGCTCCCGATCGACGCGGTGATCCACTGCGCCGCCCTCTCGACGCCCTGGGGGCCGTGGAAAGCGTTCCGCGAGGCGAACATCGAGGGCACGGCGCACGTCGTCGAGTTCGCCCGCCGCAACGGCGTGCGCCGCATCGTGCACGTCTCCTCGCCGAGCGTCTACGCGGCGCCGCGCGATCGCCTCGCCATCCGCGAGGACGATGTGGACCCCGGCAACCGCCTCAACGGATACATCCGCTCGAAGATCGCCGCCGAGGGCCTTCTCCAGGATGCTCGCCGCGCGGCCGCGTTCCCCGAGCTCGTGATCGTGCGACCCCGGGGGCTCATCGGCGCCGGCGACCCGAGCCTGGTCCCGCGTCTGCTCGAGGTGCATCGTCGTGTCGGGATCCCTCTGTTCGACGGGGGAGGGAACCTGATCGACGTCACGGCTGTCGAGAACGTGGCGACCGCCCTCCGGCTCGCGCTCGACGCCGGCGATCCCACGGGCGGCGTGTACAACATCAGCAACGACGATCCTCGTCCGTTCCGCGACCTGCTCGCCGAACTGCTGCGGCTCGTGGGGGAGACGCCCCGGATGCGCCCCATGAGCAGACGGTTCGCGTGGGGACTGGCGGCGGTCCTCGAGGCCGTCTTCCGGGTGGTGCCGGGTCGCCCGGAACCGCCGCTCACCCGCTACACGCTCAGCACGATCGCGTACTCGCAGACGCTTGATCTGACGCGGGCGAAGGCCGAGCTCGGCTACCGACCGCTCGTCTCGCTCGACGAGGCGCTCGCCCGTGCGGCGGCCGATCAGAGGGCGCACGCATGAGCGCGCGGCTGCGGCACTACGTCTGCGGGAGCACGGCGCACGACCTCTCCGCCATGTTCCGCGGCGGCGCGCACGAGTCGCGCGAGTTCCCCTCCGGTGTCTTCCTCTTCGACGGACCGGAGGGTCGCCGCGTCCTCTTCGACACGGGCTATGCGCCGGGAGCATGGGACACCGGGTGGCGGGGCGCCGCGTACCGCCGTCTGCTCCCGCCCCAGGTCGCACCCGACGACGACATCGCTCGACAGCTGGCCGACGACGGCGTCGATCCGTCATCCGTCACCCACGTCGTGCTCTCCCACCTGCACCCCGATCACATCGGCGGGATCCGGCGATTCCCGGGCGCGACGTTCGTGATCACCGCCGGGCACCGCAGGTCGTTGGCGGCGCCGCGGCTGCGTACCGGCATCCTCACCGGACTGCTCCCGGAGTGGTTCGACGATGCGACGCGGATCGTCCTCGACGACGCCGACTTCCCCGCGCGGCACGTCGGCGGCATCGCGCTGCGGGGCGCCGACCTCTTCGGAGACGGCTCCTATCTCGTCGTAGATCTCCCCGGACACGCGGACGGGCACATCGGCGCCCTGGTGGACGGGCGCGTCCTGCTCGCCGGCGATGCCGCCTGGGGGCGAGACCTGCTCGGGGCGACCGCCGACCTCCGCACGATCCCTCGAGCCGTGCAGCACGATCACCGCGCCTATCGCCGCACGGCGGCACTGCTGGAGGATGCGTCCGCCGCCGGCATCCGCATCGTCTGCAGCCACGACCCCCTCGGCGCGAAGGAGCTGCTGGACTGATGTCGACGGTGCGCATCCTGCGGGAGTTCGTCGCTGTGCGGTGGGTGCGCCGTCTGCGCACGCGCGCCGCGGTCGAACGGCGCCAGGAGAGGCTCCTACGGCGTCATCTGCGTTTCCTGCGCCGCCGATCGCCGTACTTCGGACGACTGCTCGAGACGCACTCCTTCGCGCAGCTCCCGCTCATGGACAAGAGCGTGATGATGGGTCGCTTCGACGAGATCAACACGGTCGGCGTGCAGCGCGACGAGGCGCTGGCCCTGGCCATCGCGAACGAGCGGTCCCGCGAGTTCGACGCCGACCTGGGGGAGAACTCGGTCGGCCTCTCCAGCGGCACCAGCGGACACCGTGGACTCTTCATCGTCAGCCCCAGGGAGCGGGACGCCTGGGTCGGCACCGTGCTCGCGCGCACGCTGCCGCGTGGACGACTCACGGGCCATCGCATCGCGCTCTTCCTGCGCGCCGACAACAGCCTGTACGAATCGGTCGGCTCGAAGGCGGTGTCGTTCTCCTACTTCGACGTGTACGCCGACATGGAGGAGAACATCCGCCGCCTCGAGGCCTTCCGGCCGACCATCCTCGTCGCACCGCCGTCTGTCCTCCGCCTGATCGCCCGTGCGGCGGATGCCGATCGCTTCGGGACCGTTCCGCAGAAGGTGTACGCGGTCGCCGAGGTGCTCGAGATCGCGGACGAGGCGCGCATCGCCACGTCGCTGCGCCAGCCGAGGATCCACCAGCTCTATCAGTGCACCGAGGGCTTCCTCGCGCACACCTGCGAGGCGGGCGTGATCCACCTGAACGAGGACAGCGTCCTCGTCGAGCGCGAGCAGCTCGACGACCGGCGGTTCACGCCGATCGTCACGGATCTCCGCCGCCGCGCGCAGCCGATCGTGCGCTACCGTCTCGGCGACGTGCTCCGTGCCCGCACCGAGCCGTGTCCGTGCGGGAGCGCCCTCGCGGCGATCGAGCGCATCGAGGGACGGGAGGGGGACACTCTGGTGTTCCGCGGGCACGACGGCCGCCGCGTCCCCGTGTTCGCCGACGTGATGTCGCGCGCGCTGCTCTATGCCGAGGGCTTCGACGAGTATCGGGTGGTGCAGACGAACGCGTCGCTCCTCGAGATCTCCCTGGACGTGCTCGATGATCGGACGACGGGCAGCGTCACCGCCGAGGTGCAGGCCCTCGCCGAGCGGCTGGGCTGCGAACGGCCGGAGATCGTCTTCCTGCCGTACAGGCGGGACGGATCGGTGAAGCTGCGCCGAGTGGCGCGGACCTGGAGGGGGGATGCCGATGAGGAGCTGTGAGATCGTCGGCTGGGGCAGCGTGCTGCCGCAGCAGACCGTGCGCTTCGGCGACGAGGTGCGCTATCGCATCGCGGAGGACGTGTCGCATCTGGACATGCTGGCCGGCGCGTGCGAGCGGGCGCTGGCTCGCGCCGGCATCGGCATCGAGGACGTGGATCTCGTCCTCGGGGCGTCGGCGGCGGGTATCCAGCCCATCCCGTGCACGGCGGCACTGGTCCTCGAGAGGCTGACTCTCGAGGGGCATGCGGCGGCGTTCGATGTGAATTCGACCTGCACCAGCTTCATCACGGCGCTCGACATCGCGTCGCGGTACCTCGACTCCGGCGATCACGACACGATCCTCGTGTTCTCGGGAGACGTCGGGACACGGTTCCTGAATCCCGCCCAGCGCGAGAGTTACGAGCTGTTCAGCGATGCCGCCGCGGCCGTCGTGCTGCGCCGATCGGACGACCCGTCGCGGGGCGTGATCGCCAGTGCTCAGCAGACCTGGCCCGCCTATGCGCACGATACGGAGATCCGTGGCGGGCTGTCGCGCTCACCGGCGCAGCTCTATGCGGAGGCCGACCCCGGCGACTACCTCTTCGACATGGACGGCCGTCGTGCGCTCCTGGGCATGATGCGCGTCCTGCCGGGATTCTTCGAGCGGTTCCACGAACGCCATGGCATCGATTACGACGACGTGGCGCTGTGGGTCCCGCATCAGGCCTCTGCCGCGCTCGGACCCATGCTCGACCGTCTCGGCATCCCGGCGGAGCGCCGCGTCGACGAGGTCGCCGCGTTCGGGAACATGGTGTCGGCCTCGGTGCCGTTCATGCTGACCCGGGCTCTCGAGGCGGGCCGTGTGGGCGCCGGCGACATCGTGATCCTCTGCGGAACCGCCGCCGGGCTCACCGCGAACGTGCTCGCGCTGCGTCTCTGATGCCGAGGGCGTCGCCCATCGGTCAGACGATCGTGCGGCCGATGCTGCCGATGACCCCGTCGATCGGCTGACCGGAGGCGTCACGACGTGCGCCGGGCTCGGGGAGCTTGCGCACCGCGCCGGTCGGGTCGACGGCCTGCGCGGGGTTCGGCCCGACCCAGGCGACCGTGAGACGGTCCTCGCCCTTCAGGAACGAGTGCGCCCGAACGCCGCCGGTCGCGCGTCCCTTCGCCGGGTACTCGGTGAACGCCGAGACCTTGGCCCGACCGGGGTCGGTGCCCGGCAGGATGCTGTCGCCGCCCGAGACCGTCGCGACGACCGCGTCGGAGCCCGCGGCGACCACGCCGAAGAAGAGGACGGAGGCACCGGCGGAGAGCTTGACGCCCGCCATTCCGCCGGCAGGGGCACCCTGCGGACGGACCGAGGACGCCGCGAAGTGCAGCAGCTGCGCATCGGTCGTCACGAAGACGAGCTCGGCATCGTCCGCTGCCTCCGCCGCACCGACCACCGTGTCACCGGGCTTCATGCCGATGACCTCGAGCTCCGGGCGGACCGGGAGGGATGCCGGGACGATCCGCTTCACGGTGCCCTGAGCCGTGCCGAGCGCGATCGGCGTCTCGCTGTCGAAGCGCACGAAGCCGATGATCCGCTCGTTCTTCGACAGGAGGCCGAGATAGTCGCGCAGAGGCGTCCCCGCCGCGAGCTGCACCGATGTCGCCGGCACGGACGGCAGGTCGACGGGGGAGAAGCGCATGACACGCCCTGCGCTGGTCAGCGCGCCGAGCTCCGCGCGCACCGTCGTCTCGACGGTCGTCAGGATCGCGTCGTGCTTGCTCCGACGGGCCGGAACACTCAGCTCCTGCCCCTCGACGAGATCGACGCGCACGGCGCGGCCGGTCGTGGAGAGCACGAGCACGGTCGGGGCGTCGGCGATCTGCAGATCGACCGATCCCTTCGTGGCGCGCGGCTTCGGGGGAGCGGCGTTCATGAGGAGGGTGCGACGCGGGGTGCCGTAGGCATCGGCGGCGGCATCGAGCTCCCGGGCGACGACCGCTCGGAGGAGCACCGGGCTCTCCAGCAGTTCGCGCAGCGCGGCGATCTCCGCGAGCAGGGAGTCCCGCTCCGCCTCCAGCTCGATGCGGGAGAACTTGGTGAGTCGACGCAGGCGCAGCTCGAGGATGTACTCCGCCTGCAGCTCGCTCAGATCGAACACCGAGCGCAGCCGGGTGCGGGCCTGCTCGGAGTCGTCGGACGAGCGGATGACCTGGATGACCTCGTCGATGTCGAGGATCGCGATGAGAAGTCCCTCGACCAGGTGCAGTCGCTCCTCGCGGCGCGCCAGACGGTAGCGGCTGCGACGCGTGATGACCTCGAGACGGTGCCCGACGTAGACGCTCAGCATCTCCTTGAGGCCGAGCGTGCGCGGCTGCCCGTCGACGAGGGCGACGTTGTTGATGCTGAAGGAGTCCTCCAGCGGCGTCAGCCGGTAGAGCTGATCGAGGACGGCGTTGGGGTCGAAGCCGGTCTTGATGCCGATCGCGACGCGCAGTCCGTGGTTGCGGTCGGTGAGGTCGGTGACGTCGCTGATCCCCTGCAGCTTCTTCGCCTGGACCGCGTCGCGGATCTTCTCGATGAGGCGCTCCGGGCCGACCATGTAGGGCAGCTCCGAGACGATGATGCCGGTCCGCCGCGGACCGAGCGGCTCGACCGAGACCTTGCCGCGCACCTTGAGCGCGCCTCGGCCGTTCGTGTACGCGTCCTTGACGCCGTCGAGGCCCATCAGGATGCCGCCGGACGGGAAGTCCGGACCCGGGACGAACTCCATGAGCTCCTCGGTGGTGGCATCCGGGTTCTCGAGCAGGTGCGTCGCGGCGGCGACGACCTCGATGAGGTTGTGCGGCGCCATGTTGGTCGCCATGCCGACGGCGATGCCGCTGGCGCCGTTGACGAGGAGGTTCGGGAAGGCCGCCGGCAGCACCGCCGGCTGCTGGAACTGCCCGTCGTAGTTCGGGATGAAGTCGACGACGTCCTCGTCGAGGTTCTCGGTCAGAGCCATCGCGGGGGCTGCGAGGCGGGCCTCGGTGTATCGCGCGGCGGCCGGGCCGTCGTCGAGCGAGCCGAAGTTGCCGTGCCCGTCGACCAGCGGCACGCGCAGCGCCCACTCCTGGGCGAGCCGCACGAGGGCGTCGTAGATCGCGGTGTCGCCGTGGGGGTGCAGCTTTCCCATGACCTCGCCGACGACACGGGCGCTCTTGACGTGGCCGCGATCGGGACGCAGGCCCATCTCGGCCATCTGGTACAGGATGCGGCGCTGCACGGGCTTCAGACCGTCGCGCGCGTCGGGCAGGGCGCGCGAGTAGATCACCGAGTACGCGTACTCGAGGAACGAGCCCTGCATCTCGCTTCCGAGGTCGATGTCCTGGATGCGTTCCTCGACGGGCTCGGGCGGCGGGGTTTTCGGCATGGACTTCCTGGGGGCGTAGAGGAGCCTGTGTCAGACTGGCTCGGATGTCCTTCATGCTACCGTCCGAGTCGCCCGGAGCCCGGAGCATCGTCGGGGTGGCGGGCGACCTGTTCGCCGCGCTGCGCGGCGAATCCGACCTGCTGCCGCGCGCGGACTCCGTGGTGCTCGTCGTGATCGACGGCCTCGGCGCGATCAGCCTCCGCGCGCACGCCGGCCACGCCAGGGCGCTGACGTCGGGCATGGCGAAGCGCGACGTCGCGCACTCGGTCTTCCCCTCGACGACGGCCGCGGCGCTCACGAGCATCGTCACGGGGGCGTGGCCGGGCGAGCACGGTCTCGTCGGGTACCGCGTGCTCGATCCGAGCCGTGACGTGCTGGTCAATCAGCTGAGCGGCTGGGAGACCGACGGGATCGACCCGCTGGTCTGGCAGCCCGCGGAGACGATCTTCGAGCGCGCGGCCGCGCGAGGACACGGGAGCTTCGCGGTGGGGGTCGCGGCCTACGCCCGCAGCGGCTTCACCAGGGCCACACTGCGCGGCGCCGAGTTCGTCTCCGCCACGACTCCTGCGGATCGCGTGGCGACCGCCTACGACCTCGCGCAGCGGCATCCGGGGTCCCTCGTGTACTGCTACCTGCCGGAGGTCGACAAGGCCGGGCACAAGCACGGCGTCGACTCGCCCGAATGGGTGACCGCGCTGGAGGACATCGACGCGGCTCTCGCTGTGCGTGCACCGGCGGGCGTCGGGGTGCTGGTCACCTCCGACCACGGGATGGTCGATGTCCCGGCGAATCGTCAGATCGTTCTCGAGGAGGAGCATCTCGTCGGCATCCGCCACGTGGGGGGAGAGCCGCGGATGCTGCACGTCTACCTGGAACCGGATGCCGAACGCGCCGCGGTCACCGCGCGCTGGCGCGCCGATCTGGACGGCGCGGCCGATGTCATCACGCGCGACGAGGCGATCGGACACGGTCTGTTCGGCCCGACGGTCAGCGTTGCGGCGTCATCACGGATCGGCGACCTGCTGGTCGTGCCACGCGGTGCGGGCGCCCTGTACGACGGGACGGCGGCGGATCAGCGCGGCCGCGGGATGGTCGGACAGCACGGCGGGCTCACGCCCGAAGAGCGTCAGGTTCCGCTGATCCGGCTCGGAGCCTTCGCCCGCTGAGATCCGACGTCACTCGTCGGTGCGGGCGCCGAAGACGATCTCGTCCCACGACGGCATCGCGTTGCGACGTCGACGACGTGCACCGCCATCGGTCGCATCGGCGCCGGACGGCTTGGGAGTCGGGGCTGCGGGCTCCGGCTCGTCGGCCGGCTGATCGAAGGCGTCGAACAGCGAGATCGGGCTCTGTCCGCCGTCGGACTCGTCGACGTCGTCGATCAGGGGAGCGGTCTCGCGCTGACCGCGCCGGCGCCGGAGCGCCTCGAGCAGGTCGGCGGTCTCGGGATTGGTCCTCGGGGATTCCGGCGCGCGGTTGATCGCCGCGTCCTGAGCCGCGGCGTCGGAGCGCTCGGGCAGAGACGGGTCCTCGACGCCGCCGTCCGGAGCGGGGAGCAGCCGAGGGCCGAAGGCTCCGGAGTCGAACCTGCTCTCGTCCTTGTACGGCGAGGTGGTGCGCTCGGGATCCACGGCTCGCAGCCGGGGGATGAGTCCTTCAGGCAGCGAGCCCTGGCGCGAGAGCTGAGTGGCGTCGGCGTTGAGCGGCGCCAGCGCGCTGCGACGGGGGTCGAAGCTCCAGCGCGCGTCATGGTCGACGTCGTTGGCGGTGAACTCCAGCTTGATGACCCAGCCGGACTCCTCCTTCCAGCTCGCCCAGCGCTCGGAGGACGCGGCGACGTCGGCGAGCTTGTCGCGCACGGCGGCGCCGAATGTCGGCTGCGCGTCGGGCTCGACCTCGCTCCCGATCAGGACCGGCACGGCGAGCGCCTGCCCGATGATGTGCTCGCGCTCCGCGAGGACCGGACCTTCGAAGCGTGCGACGTCGTCGACGCTGATCCCGAGGAGCTCGGAGACCTCGGTCGCGGTGAGTCCGGCGCGGATCTGCGCCTGGATGTCCCGAGGACTCGCGGCGAGCCGCTGACCCGCCGGCTCGGCCTGGCGAGTGGCGCGTCGGATCTCACGCTGCAGCACGTCGTCGATGGGCAGCGCGAAGCGCTCGCCCGACTCGGTGGCGAGTACGAGCACTCCTGCCTCTGTGCCGACGATGGTGACGTTTTCCATGCGAATGCCCCTCTGATGGGTGTGCGTTCATGGTGCCACGCGACGGCCGCTGCGACCGGGAATAGCCTGGGCGTGCCGTGAGTTTGGTATGTCGCACGGACCGGCATTTGCTTATTGCGTTCGGGTCGTGCAAACTATGGCCGCCGATTACCCGACGGCGCACCACCCACTCGCACCATGAAAGTGGAGATCTACCGCATGGCAACCGATTACGACGCTCCCCGCAAGAGTGAAGACGACTCCGAGTCGATCGAAGCCCTCAAGGAGCGTGTGCCGGACAAATCCTCCGGCTCAAGCGGGGACGAGGACTCCGACAACCCGTCGAACTTCGACCTGCCCGGTGCCGACCTCTCCGACCTCGAGCTCGACGTCGTCGTGCTGCCCGCGCAGCAGGACGAGTTCACATGCATGAGCTGCTTCCTCGTGAAGCACCGCTCGCAGCTCGACCACGAGGGCGCATCCGGGCCCATCTGCAAGGAGTGCGCTGCGTAGCAGCCCTCTGAGCGACGTCTCACGCGCCCCCGATAACTCCGATCAGGGGCGCGCTGTCGTCTGCGGCGCGCTTCTCAGCGTGCGGCGCGGATGGCGGCGGCGAGGCGGTCCGGCGTCCTGCTGGAGATCGTCCAGGCCTCGACCGGGTCGTCCTGGTCGGTGTTCGGCACGACCACGATGCCGTCGATGCCCCCGCGGATGAGGTGCCAGCCGCGTGCCGGGAGGCCGGGGCCGCGGGCCTGCCGGGCATCCGCTCCGGTCAGCGCGACGGGATCGCCGAGGAAGCGGGCATCGATGTGCGCGCGGCCGACGCGCAGCGTCGTGCCCTCGACGGAGACCACCGGGGCGGCGGCGATGAAGGCCGTCACGAGGAGCGCCGAGACGGCGGCTCCGGCGATCAGCGCGACGGTCGAGCCGACCGGCACGAAGATGAGCGAGACCATGGGTCCGGCGAGGGCGACGGTGACGAGCAGCCAGAGGCTGGGAGCGAGCCGTTCACGGTAGCGCGGACGTGCGTCTGTGGCGGTGTTCTGCATTAGCCTCATGGGGTGACCGATTCCGTTGATGTCCCCATTATCGCCGCTGTGGTCCCCGGATACGCCCACCCGGGCGACGCCGGTGCCGACCTGGTGGCTGCGGAGGCCGTCCGTCTGGAGCCGGGAGAGCGCGCCCTCGTCGCCACCGGCGTGCGCATCGCGCTGCCCGACGGGTACGCCGCGTTCGTCGTGCCGCGGAGCGGACTCGCGGCGAAGCACGGCATCTCGATCGTCAACTCACCCGGCACCGTCGATGCCGGGTACCGCGGTGAGATCAAGGTGAGCCTGATCAACACCGACATCCGGAACGCGTACGATGTGGCCGTCGGCGATCGCATCGCGCAGCTGATCGTCATGCCCGTGACACGCGCCACGTTCATCCCGGTCGACGAGCTGCCCGACAGCGTCCGCGGTGACGGGGGCTTCGGCTCCACCGGATACCAGGCAGGGCTCCACCAGAACGAAGCAGGACAAGGCTGATGACAGACAACAACGCGACTCCCTCGAAGTCGGCGCCGGACGATCGCGCCACCGAAGGTCCTTTCGACGACTCCGAGGCGAACCCGGTCCGGCCCTACATCGACCTCGGCGGGATCAAGATCCTGCCGCGCGAGGGGCTGAACCTGCGCCTCGAGGTCGAGGAGCAGTCCAAGCGGATCGTGGCCGTGGGCCTCGACTATGCGGACTCCTCGCTGCAGGTGCAGCCGTTCGCGGCACCGCGATCCGGCGGGCTCTGGGACGAGACCCGCGTGCAGCTGCGCGACCAGGTCAAGGCGCAGGGCGGGCGGGTCGAGGAGCGCGAGGGCGCCCTGGGCAAGGAGCTGCTGGCCGAGGTGCCGGCCACCGCGAACGAGGGATCGGGCCTCCGGCTCGCCAGGTTCATCGGGATCGACGGACCGCGCTGGTTCCTGCGCGGTGTGATCGGCGGGGCCGGTGCATCCGACCCGGAGGCGGCGGCCAAGGTCGAGGACCTCTTCCGTTCGATCGTGGTCGTCCGCGGCAGCGCCCCCATGCCCCCGCGCGACCTGATCCCCCTCAAGATGCCGGCGACGCCGGGATCCGCGTGACCGAGCCGGGACCCGACGCCCAGCGCGAGCAGAGCGCGTCGGAGATCCTCGGCGCCGCCCTCGGCGGTGCTGCGCGCCGCGCCGGTCTGGATCCGGCCGAGAGCGCGACCACCCACAAGGTTGTCTGGTCCGCGATCGGCGGATGGCGCGGCATCCTGGAATCCGTCCTCCCCAGCCTGGCGTTCGTGATCCTCTTCACGATCAAGCCGGAGCCGCTGATCCTCGCCCTCGGGGTGTCTGTCGGCCTCGCCGCGGTCTTCACGATCGTGCGCCTGCTGCAGAAGTCCCCGCCCTCGGCCGCGCTCGGCGGCCTCATCGCCGCCGCCGCTGCGGCGGCCCTGGCGCTGTGGACCGGGCGTGGACAGGACAACTTCGTCCCCGGTCTCATCACGAACGCGGCCTACGGCACCGTGATCCTCGTCTCCGCCTTGATCGGCTGGTCGCTGATCGGGATCGCCGCGGGTTTCCTGATGGGCGAGGGGACGGCCTGGCGTGCCGATCGGCGCAAGCGCAGGGCGTTCTTCTGGCTCGGCATCGCCTGGGCGGCGCTGTTCTTCGCTCGCCTCGCCGTGCAGCTGCCGCTCTATCTCACCGAGCAGGTCACGGCACTCGGCACTCTGAAGCTCATCATGGGTCTCCCGCTGTTCGCGCCGCTGATCGCGGTCACCTGGTTGGTGGTCCGCGCGCTCTATCCGCGCGCGTCGGGGAACGACGAGCCCGCCGAGGCATGATAGATTTATCTTGACATCAAGATAAATTGCAGGCTTTCGCCGGCGACTCCCGCGGGGCAGACTGGTTAGGTCCGCCTTCCTAGCCGCAGGGGCTCACTGGCGAGCAAGATGGAGGCGCCTGTCGCTCCCATCCGAATAGAAGGAGACGGATTCGTGTCCACGGTGAACAGCTTCGGTGCCAAGAGCACCCTGACGGTCGGCAGCACCGACTACGAGATCTTCCGCATCGACACGGTGCCCGGTTTCGAGAAGCTCCCCTTCAGTCTCAAGGTCCTCCTGGAGAACCTGCTCCGCACCGAGGACGGCGCGAACGTGACGAAGGCGCAGATCGAGGCGCTCGGGTCCTGGGATGCCGCGGCGGAGCCGAACACCGAGATCCAGTTCACGCCGGCCCGCGTGGTCATGCAGGACTTCACGGGTGTTCCGTGCATCGTCGACCTCGCCACCATGCGTGAGGCCGTCACGGCTCTCGGCGGCGACGCGAACAAGATCAACCCGCTCTCGCCGGCCGAGATGGTCATCGACCACTCGGTCATCGCCGACCTCTTCGGCTCCGAGAACGCTCTCGAGCGCAACGTCGAGATCGAGTACGAGCGCAACGGCGAGCGCTACCAGTTCCTCCGCTGGGGTCAGACGGCCTTCAGCGACTTCAAGGTCGTCCCCCCGGGCACCGGCATCGTCCACCAGGTGAACATCGAGCACCTGGCGAAGGTCATCTACGACCGCACCGTCGACGGCGTGCTCCGCGCGTACCCCGACACCTGCGTCGGCACCGACTCGCACACCACGATGGTCAACGGACTGGGCGTGCTGGGCTGGGGCGTCGGCGGCATCGAGGCCGAGGCCGCGATGCTCGGTCAGCCCGTGTCGATGCTGATCCCGCGCGTCGTGGGCTTCAAGCTCAGCGGCGAGATCCCCGCCGGCGTCACCGCGACCGACGTCGTCCTGACGATCACCGACCTGCTGCGCAAGCACGGCGTCGTCGGCAAGTTCGTCGAGTTCTACGGCGAGGGCGTGGCATCCGTCCCGCTCGCCAACCGCGCGACCATCGGCAACATGTCGCCCGAGTTCGGCTCCACCGCCGCGATCTTCCCGATCGACGACGTCACCCTCGACTACCTGCGCCTCACCGGTCGCAGCGAAGAGGCCGTCGCTCTCGTCGAGTCGTACGCGAAGGAGCAGAAGCTCTGGCACGACGCGTCGCACGAGCCGACCTTCAGCGAGTACCTCGAGCTCGACCTCGGCACCGTCGTCCCGTCGATCGCCGGACCGAAGCGCCCGCAGGACCGCATCCTCCTCTCGGAGGCGAAGTCGCAGTTCGAGCAGGACATCCTGGCCTACGCGTCGGCGTCGACCTCGGACTCCGTCGTCGATCTCGAGTCGAAGCACTCCTTCCCGGCATCCGACCCGGGTTCTGTCCCCGGCGAGGAGGAGCCCACGACGACGCGCCCGGTGCACATCAACAGCGGTGCACCGGCCAACGCCTCGAAGCCCGTGCCGGTCACGACGCCGTCGGGGGAGAAGTACATCCTCGACAACGGCGCCGTCACGCTCGCGGCCATCACCTCGTGCACGAACACCTCGAACCCCTCGGTCATGATCGCCGCCGGCCTGGTTGCCCGCAAGGCGCTCGAGAAGGGCCTGAAGCAGAAGCCGTGGGTCAAGACCACGCTCGGCCCGGGTTCGAAGGTCGTCACGGACTACTACGAGAAGTCCGGCCTCGACAAGGACCTCGAGGGTCTCGGCTTCTACACGGTCGGCTACGGCTGCACGATCTGCATCGGAAACTCCGGACCGCTGATCGAAGAGGTCTCCGAGGCGATCAACTCGCACGACCTGGCCGTGACCGCCGTGCTCTCCGGAAACCGCAACTTCGAGGGCCGCATCAGCCCCGACGTGAAGATGAACTACCTCGCCAGCCCGCCGCTGGTGATCGCCTACGCTCTCGCGGGCTCGATGCACTTCGACTTCGAGAACGACGCCCTGGGCAAGGGCACCGACGGCGAGGACGTGTTCCTCCGGGACATCTGGCCCACACCGGCCGAGGTGCAGGAGCTCGTCGACTCGTCGATCTCCCGTGAGCAGTTCATCAAGCAGTACGCGACCGTGTTCGACGGCGACGAGCGCTGGAAGAGCCTGCCGACCCCGGACGACGCGATCTTCCAGTGGGACGACAACTCCACCTACGTCCGCAAGGCTCCGTACTTCGACGGCATGACGATGGAGCTCACCCCGGTGCGCGACATCGAGGGCGCCCGGGTGATGGCGACGCTCGGCGACTCGGTCACGACCGACCACATCTCGCCGGCCGGCAATATCAAGGCCGGCACCCCCGCGGCGCAGTACCTCACCGAGCACGGCGTCGACCGCAAGGACTTCAACTCCTTCGGCTCGCGACGCGGCAACCACGAGGTCATGATCCGCGGAACCTTCGCGAACATCCGCCTGAAGAACCTGATGGTGTCGGCGGTCAACGACGGCCAGGTCGTCGAAGGCGGCTACACCCGCGACTTCACGCAGCCGGGCGGCCCGCAGTCGTACATCTACGACGCGAGCATGAACTACCAGGAGCAGGGCACCCCGCTCGTCATCTTCGGCGGCAAGGAGTACGGCTCCGGCTCGTCGCGTGACTGGGCCGCCAAGGGCACGAGCCTGCTGGGCGTCAAGGCGGTCATCACCGAGAGCTTCGAGCGCATCCACCGTTCGAACCTCATCGGCATGGGCGTCGTCCCGCTGCAGTTCCCCGCCGGCGAGAGCTGGGAGTCCCTCGGCCTCGACGGCACCGAGGTCGTCTCGATCACGGGTCTCGAGGAGCTGAACGAGGGCGTCACGCCCCAGACGGTGCGTGTGACCGCGACCCCGAGCGAGAACTCGCCCGAGGGCAAGCAGACCGTGGAGTTCGACGCGGTCGTCCGCATCGACACCCCCGGTGAGGCGGACTACTACCGCAACGGCGGCATCCTGCAGTACGTGCTGCGCTCGCTCGTCTGAGCATGGTCCGAGAGAGGGGCCCGCGTCTTCGGATGCGGGCCCCTCTCCGCATGTCAAGGGGTCTCCGCTCTCCGAGCTTTCCCGATCGGGCGCGATAGGATCGAGAGGACGCCCGGCCCCTGTCGGACGGCACGGACACAGCCTGTGAGGAGGTGCAGATGCCCATTCTTCCGAGCATCTCAGGACCCCGTGATCTGGACGCGCTGTCCACCGAACAGCTGGACGAGCTCGCTGCGGAGATCCGCACGTTCCTCGTCGAGAACGTGTCCCGCACGGGAGGGCACCTCGGACCGAACCTCGGTGTGGTCGAGCTGACGATCGCTCTCCACCGCGTCTTCTCCTCGCCGGACGACCCGTTCATCTTCGACACGGGTCACCAGTCCTACGTGCACAAGCTGCTCACCGGGCGGCAGGACTTCTCGGGCCTCCGCGTCCGCGGCGGACTCGCAGGGTATCCGCAGCGCAGCGAGAGCGCGCACGACGTGGTCGAGTCCTCGCACGCCTCGAGCTCGCTCAGCTGGGCTGACGGCATCTCCCGCGCTCTGACGGCGACGGGACGGGCCGACCGTCACGTGGTCGCCGTGGTGGGTGACGGCTCCCTCACGGGTGGGATGACCTGGGAGGCGTTGAACAACATCTCCGACGACAACGACCGCAACCTCGTGATCGTGGTGAACGACAACGGCCGCTCCTACGCGCCGACCATCGGCGGCATGTCGCGCTATCTGAACCGGGTGCGCACCGCTGCGGCCTATAAGGAGCTCCACCACAAGTCGGACCGTCTGTTCCGGGCCTTCGGACCCGTCGGGCGCGCGGTGTTCCGCGGTGTCCGCGGCGGCACGCACGGCTTCCTCTCGCGCTTCACCAACAACGAGGCGCTGTATTCCAATCTCGACATCAAGTACCTCGGTCCGGTCGACGGGCACGATCTTCCCGCCCTGCTGGAGACTCTCGAGCTCGCGAAGTCCTACGGCGCCCCGGTCATCGTGCACGCCATCACCGAGAAGGGCCGCGGCTACCAGCCCGCCCGCGATGACGAGGCCGACCAGTTCCATGCCGTCGGGCGCATTGACCCGGCCACAGGCGAGGAGCTCTCGTCCGGGGGACGCAGCTGGACCGATGTGTTCTCCGACTCGCTCGTCTCGATCGGAGAGCGCCGCACCGACGTCATCGCCATGACCGCGGCGATGCTCCGGCCGACGGGTCTCGCGCCGTTCGCGGAGCGCTTCCCCGACCGCGTCTACGACGTCGGCATCGCCGAGCAGCATGCCGTCGCCTCCGCGGCAGGGCTGGCCTTCGGCGGCCTGCACCCGGTGGTGGCGCTGTACGCGACCTTCATGGGCCGCGCTTTCGACCAGGTGCTGATGGATGTCGCCCTGCACCGCGCCGGCGTCACGTTCGTGCTCGACCGTGCCGGGGTGACCGGGCCGGACGGCCCCAGCCATCACGGCATGTGGGATCTCGCGATGCTCCAGATCGTGCCGCACATCCGGATCGCCGCGCCTCGAGACGCCGCGCGGCTCGCCGAGGCCCTCGAGGAGGCGGTCGACGTCGACGACGCACCGACCGTGATCCGGTTCCCGAAGGGAGAGGTCGCGAAGGACATCCCGGCCATCGAACGCCGGGACGACGGCGTCGATGTGCTCGCCCGCGGCGAGTCCGAGGACGTGCTGATCGTCGCGATCGGACCTTTCGCCGCGCTGGCCATGGACGTCGCCGACCGGCTCCGCGCACAGGGGATCGGCGCGACGGTGATCGACCCGCGCTGGGCGATCCCGGTGCAGCCGTCCGTCGTGAGCCTCGCTGCGCAGCATCGTCTGGTGATCACGCTCGAGGACGGCATCCGTGTCGGCGGCATCGGCACACGCGTGCGCCAGGTGCTCCGCGAGGCCGGGATCGACACCGCGGTCGACGAACTGGGCCTGCCGGACGAGTTCATCGACCACGCCTCCCGCGATCAGATCCTCACGGATGCGGGGCTGACGTCGTCGAAGATCGCGCAGGACATCGTCTCTCAGGTGCTCGGCACCCGGATCCCGGTGGCGCGCCAGACGGGGGAGACCGAGGCGATCGATCTGCCGCTCCGCGAACGGCGCTGAGCGGGCTTCCGCGCACGACCGGTGCAGCTTCAGTTCAGGGCGTGCAGGGCGGCGACGACCTCGGGCGCGCTGTCGGTGCCGCGGATGGCCTGCGACAGCAGGTAGCCGTCGGTGAGGGCGTCTCCGGTGATGAGCACCTCGACGACCTCGACACCGCACGCCGCACGGACCTTCTCGCCGCACATCGCCAGCACCGTGGTGCTGAGCTCGTCGTTGCGAGGGAGCTCGGCTCCCTCGAGTGAGCGCACCGCGTCGCGCAGCGCCGCGGAGATGATGTTGGCGGCGCGCTCGGTGACGTTGACGACGTCGAGCTCGAACACCCGCAGGTCACGTCCCGACACGACGGGTCGCCATTCGAACGACGCATGCACGAGGTGCTGATGCCCGGAGGCCGCGGTGAGCTGCCGGGCGGGCAGGTCTGTCGCCCGGCAGCGCACGTCGATGAGCTTGTACCAGTAGAACAGCGGGAAGGCGCCGTGCGAGCCGGGCGTGAGCACGACGACCTCGCCGACGCCGGGTGCTGCGGCCTTGCCCAGGCGTGCGCGGCGGATGATCGGTTTGCCGTTGCGCGTCCGGATCGCCGCCCAGCCCTCATCGACCGTCACGATGAACAGCTTCAACATGGCCGGAACCACGAGGAGGACCGTGAGGACCGCCGTCCCGGTCTTGACCAGTCCGCCCATCGCGCCACCGCTGCTGAAGATGCTGAAGATCGCGTCCACGCTCATACTCTGCACGTCCTGACGACGTCCGAGCCCCCGTGAAGCGTCCGCGCACCCGATGTTCACGTGGATTTCGCGGCCGATTCCTCTCCTGGTCTTCTCAGTCGATCTGTGCCAGCGTCTGCGCGACGATCTCTTCGACGGCGTGCCTGCTGCGGTCGCGATCAGCGTCGACGAGCCCGATCCGCGTCCGTCGCTCCATCACGTCGTCCACGGTCATCGCGCCCTCGGCCCGCACGGCGAACTCGATCTCCGCCCGGGTGATCGCGATGCCCTCCGCGACTTCGGCTCCCGCGTCCGCGATGCGGGCGCGGCCCACCACATCGTCCTCGATCAGACGGATCGACGCCGAGCGGCTCGGCGCGGGACTCAGACCGCGCGTTCGCACCGCCAGGTCCACGGCATCCTCGGCCATCCGCCGGTAGGTGGTGAGCTTGCCGCCCAGGATGGTGACGAATCCGCCGTCGGAGACGGCGACCAGATGCCGTCTCGAGACATCGGCGGTGGTGTCAGCGCCGTTGTCGACCAGGGGGCGCAGGCCGGCGAAGGCCCCGCGCACCTGATCGCGACGGATGGGCGTCGACACCACGCGGTTGAGGGTGGAGAGGAGGAAGGCGATCTCGGGCTCGGTGGCTTCCGCGACACGGGGCACGGGTCCGGGTGCGCTCTCGTCGGTGAGCCCCACGATGACGCGGCCTCCTCTCTGGGGGAGCGCGAACACGTAGCGGCTGATCGAGCCCTCGTGCGGGATGGTGAGGGCGGCGGACGGATGCCCGAGGTCCGCCGCATCGAGCACGATGTGCGTTCCTCGGCTGGGACGCACCGAGATGGCGTCGTCGAGCGTGCCCGCCCAGACGCCGGTCGCGTTGATGACGCTGCGCGCGCGGATCTCGAATCGTTCGCCGGTGAGCTCGTCGGTCACGGCGGCCCCGTCGGATCGCAGCTGCTCCGCGCGAACCCGGGTGAGGATGCGCGCGCCCATTCCGGCCGCCGTCCGCGCAACCGTCACGACGAGCCTTGCGTCGTCGACGAGCTGCCCGTCGTAGGACAGCATTCCGCCGCGGAGTCCCCGTGCGTCGAGCGCGGGGAAGAGTCGCCGTGCGGTGCGGGCGGCGACCGGACGAGGTGCCGGGAGTACCGACCGCGACGTGCGCGCCTGCATGCGCAGGAGGTCGCCGAGTGCCATGCCCACCGCGCCGGCGCTCCGCTGCCGCCAGGTCACGCCGGGGCGGAACGGCAGCAGCTGGGCCAGCGGACGGATGAGGTGCGGCGCGATCGTCGTCATGAGCAGATGGCGCTCCTGCGCGCTCTCCTTCGCGGTGGCCACATCGCCGGTCGCGAGGTAGCGGAGCCCGCCGTGCACCAGCTTCGAGCTGAACCGGCTGGTGCCGAAGGCGAGGTCCTCGGCTTCGATGAGAGTCACGCTCAACCCGCGGGACGCGGCGTCGAGCGCAACCCCTGCTCCGGTGATACCGCCGCCGACCACGAGCACATCGGCCACCTCGAGCGAGGACTCCTGCAGCTCTCTGCGACGGCGGCGAGGATCGAGATCGGGCGACGAGTGGCTCATGCCCGCAGATGTCCGTCGAGCGCCGCACGCAGTTCGCGCTCCCAGGCGGCTTCATCGATCAGGTCGGCGACCGTGCCGTGCGAGATCACGGCGGACTGAGCGATCAGGAGCAGCATCACCGCGATCTCCTGCGGCTCTCCCGCGCGCACCGAGCCGTCGTCCTGCGCGGCTGCGATGGCGGCGGCGAGCCACTGGAGGATCATGCGCTGGCTGGAGCCGACACGCTGCAGCGTGTAGCGGGTGAAGGCCTCGGGCTCGTCGTCGAGCAGGCGGCTGTACACCGCGTCGGTCCGGAAGAGGGCGGTGAACCGCATGACGTCGTCGACCAATGCCGCGCGGGTGCGAGCCGGAGCGGGGAACTGATCGATGAGTCCGATCACGCGCCGCAGAAGTGCGGAGCGCACGACGTCGTCGGCGTCGTTCCAGCTGCGGTAGATCGTCGGTCGACTCAGTGACGACTTCCGAGCGAGCTCGGCGATGGTGACGCCGTGGACTCCGCGTCGGCTGATGAGGGCGTCGGCGGCGTCGAGGACACGCGCCTGCGTCGCGTCCCAGTGCGGGCGATCGTTGAGGAGAGCGGAGCTTCCTGGTTGACGTTCTTCCATGATCTGTCACACTGTAACGCATGGAGCAAGAGAACGGCAGAGGCGCCGATGCCGGGCCGATGCGCTGGAACGGCTGGGGGGATCCCGCAAAGGCCCACGATCTGCCTCGCGCAGTGCGGGCCCTTCTCCCGCTTCTGCTGGGCCGCCTCCGCCGCCCGCCTGCCGCGGTCGAGCTGGATCACGTCCGTATCGCCGACAGCGCTCTGACAGCGGATGACCTCGCGAGCTTCGCCGCAGTCGTCGGACTCGGCGAGGTCGATGCGAGCCCCGAGGCGCGGATCCGACACGCCGGGGGCCGTTCGACCCCCGATCTCCTCCGCCGCAGGCAGCCCGGTCAGCAGGTGCCGGACGCGGTCGTCCGCCCGGGGAGCCACGACGAGGTGCGTGCCTGCCTCGTCGTCGCCGCCGATCGTGACATCACGGTCATCCCCTTCGGCGGCGGCACGAGCGTGGTCGGCGCGCTCGACCCCGAGCGTGGCGCACACCACGCGGTCGTCAGCCTGGATCTCCGGCGCCTCAGCGGGCTCCTGCAGCTCGACGAAGTCAGCGGCGAAGCCGTGCTCGCCGCGGGGACCACCGGCCCCGAGGCTGAGGCGCTGCTGTCGAGGCACGGCCTCGAGCTGGGGCACTATCCGCAGAGCTTCCGCTATGCGACGATCGGCGGGTTCGCCGCCGCACGCTCGTCCGGACAGAACTCGGCCGGATACGGCCGCTTCGACACGATGGTGACCGGCATCCGCGTCGCCACGCCCACCGGGGACGTCGAGCTGGGCCGTTCACCGGGTTCCGCTGCGGGGCCAGACCTCGTGCGTCTCTTCCTCGGCTCGGAGGGGATCTTCGGCGTGATCACCGAGGTGCGCGTGCGCGTGCACCCGGTGCCGAAGGATAGGGTGTTCGAGTCCTGGTCGTTCCCCGACTTCGCGAGCGGTGCGGAGGGACTGCGCCGGGTCGCGCAGCACGGCGGGGGACCGACCGTGATCCGGCTGTCCGACGAGGCGGAGACCGCGGTGAGCCTGGCGCAGGTCGGCCGAATCGGGAAGGCGCTCGCGAAGGGCGCGAGCGTCGTGACCGTGTACGAGGGCGATGGCATCGGCGAGAGACGGGAGCGCACCGCGGCGCTGCTGGCCGCGGCCGGCGGGACCTCGTCCGGCCAGGGGGCAGCGGAGGACTGGCTGTCCGGTCGCTTCGACGGACCCTATCTCCGCGACTCCCTCCTCGATGCGGGCGTCTTCTGCGAGACGCTGGAGACGGCGACGACCTGGGCGAACCTGCACGCCCTGCGAACCGCGGTCACGGACGCGCTGCGCACGGGCTTCGCGGATGCCGGTGCGAAGTCCTCCGTGATGTGTCATGTCTCGCACATCTACCCCACTGGGGCCTCGCTGTACTTCACCGTGCTCGCCGGCATCCGCTCCGATCCGCTGACCGTCTGGGAACCGGTGAAGGCGCGGACGAACGACGCGATCCTCGCGGCCGGCGGCACCATCAGCCACCATCACGCCGTGGGACGCGATCACGCACCGTGGTTGGCGCAGGAGATCGGCGAGACAGGGGTCCGCATCCTGGCGGCCGTCAAGCGGGAGCTCGACCCGCGCGGCATCATGAATCCCGGAGCCGTGATCGGCGCGCAGCCGCACACCGAGAGGATCGGCTGACGTGGGGCATATCGCACTCCTCTCGAACCCGTACGCCGGGAAGGGGCGGGGCGGTCAGGCCACGGATGCCGCCGTGTCGCACCTGCGCTCGCGCGGATCGGAGGTGCGGGTCTACACCGGCGACTCCGCGTCGGCGACCGTCGAGCTCGCTGCACGAGCCGTCGACGAAGGTCCCGACGTGCTGGTCGTCGTCGGGGGAGACGGCACGCTGTCCGGAATCCTCGACGTGGTGTGCGCCGCCTCCGTGCCCGTCGCGCTCGTCGCCGCCGGCACGGGCAACGACCTCGCCCGTGCGCTGGGGCTGCCACGGCACGATCCTGCAGCGGCGGCGGAACTCGCACTGACCGGGACGGGTCGCGTGCTCGACGTCGGCGAGGTGACGACCGCCGACCGCTCCGCGCGGTTCCTCACGGTCGCGGCGTTGGGATTCGACGCGAAGGTGAGCGACCGCACGAACCGGCTGCGCTGGCCGCACGGGGCCCTCCGCTACTACCTGGCGCTCGTCATCGAGCTCGTTCGCCTCCGGCCTCTGCGCTTCACGGTCGCCGTGGACGGCGAGACGCCGGAGACGGCGCTCGGAACGCTCGTCGCCGTGGGCAACACGGCGAGCTACGGGGGCGGCATGCCGGTGTGCGCGGGCGCGACGCCGGATGACGGGATGCTCGATCTGGTGCAGGTCGCACGGCTCGGGCGTCTGCGGCTCCTGCGGCTGTTCCCGCTGCTGCTGCGCGGACGGCACCTCTCACGACCGGAAGTGCGTCATCGTCGAGTGCGGACGGTGACGGTGAGCGCGCCCGGTCTCGTGGTCTACGCCGACGGCGAGCGTCTCGGCGAGGACGAGTGCACCATCTCGCTGCGTCCGGCAGCGTTCACCGTCCTGACCCCGGCCGAGGGAGTTCTCGCGTGACCGGGTTCGATGAGGACGTCGTGATCGTCGGATCCGGGTTCGGCGGCGCGGTCGCCGCACTCCGGCTCACCGAGAAGGGACATCGGGTGCGGGTGTTCGAGGCGGGACGGCGCTTCGAGGACGAGGACTTCGCGAAGACGAGCTGGGACGTGCGCCGCTACCTCTGGGCGCCGGGCCTCGGATGCTTCGGCGTGCAGCGCATCCACCGCCTGCCGCACGTGATGATCCTCGCCGGGGCCGGTGTGGGCGGCGGTTCACTCAACTACGCGAACACCCTCTATCAGCCCGGCGGAGCGTTCTTCGCCGACCGGCAGTGGGCAGGGATCGCCGACTGGGAGACCGAGCTCGCACCCCACTACGCGACGGCGAAGCGGATGCTGGGCGTCGTCGAGCGCTATCCGCACAGCGGACCCGTGGAGCGGATCATGGCCGGGGCCGCCGAGGATCTCGGGGTGGGCAGCACCTTCCGTCATGCGCCCGTCGGCGTCTGGTTCGGGAAGCCGGGGGAGCGCACCGCTGATCCGTTCTTCGGCGGGGAGGGACCGGAGCGCACCGGATGCACGCTCTGCGGCAACTGCATGGTCGGATGCCGGGTCGGCGCGAAGAACACCCTGATGAAGAACTACCTCGCCCTCGCCGAGCGCCGTGGCGCGATCATCGAGCCGCTGCGCACCGTGACCGAGGTTCGGGCGCTCGCGGGCGGTGGGTTCGCCGTCACCACGCGCCGCAGCGGCGCGTGGCTGCGACACGGGCAGCGCACCGTGACCGCGCGTGAGGTCGTGCTCGCCGCCGGCACCTGGGGCACGCAGCAGCTGCTGCACCGGATGAAGCACACCGGGGCGCTCCCGCACGTGTCCGATGCCGTGGGCCGGCTCACCCGCACCAACTCCGAGGCGCTGGACGGCGCCGTGGCGACGAGGGTGCCGGAATCCCTCGCCCTGGCTAGCGGAGTGGCGATCACGACGTCGTTCCACGTTGACGAGAGCACCCACGTCGAGAACGTCCGCTACGGCCCGGGCTCGAATCTGATGGGCGCGCTCGCGACCGTGATGGTGCCGGGCGACCGTTCACTCGCCCGGAGGCTCGGCGGGGTCGTGGTCCGGGCTCTGCGGTCGCCGATACGCCAGTTCCGCCTGGGGTCGCTGCGGCGTTGGAGCGAGCGCGGGATCATCGCTCTGGTGATGCAGACAGCCGACAACTCGCTCACGCTCTCCCTGCGGCGTCGGTTCGGGCGTCTCACGATGACCAGCGCTCAGGGGCACGGTGAGCCGAATCCGAGCCATCTGCCTCAGGCTCATCGCGCAGCACGCGCCATCGCCGCCCGGATGCGCAGCGAGGGCGGCGTTCCCGCCGAGGCTCGAGGATCGTGGCCCGAGGTGTTCGGCATCCCGCTCACCGCGCACTTCCTGGGCGGCGCAGTGATCTCCGCCTCGCCGGCGGACGGGGTGATCGATTCCTATCACCGCGTGTGGGGTCATCCCGGACTCCATGTGGTCGACGGTGCCGCCGTGCCGGCGAACCCGGGTGTGAACCCCTCGCTGACCATCACGGCGCTGGCGGAGCGGGCGCTGTCCTTCTGGCCGCGCGCGGGGGATGACGACGAGCGTCCGCCGCAGACTCCTGTCGCCGGCTGATCGGCCGGTGAACCGGGAACGCCCCTCCGACGCTCGCGCGTCGGAGGGGCGTTCCCCGTCGGTCGTACCGCGCTCAGCGGCTCTCGATGCCGCGGATCTGCGGGGTGTGGAACGAGCCTCCGAAAGCCCGGTCGGACGCGCCTTCGCGGTCGAGGTACGGCGAGGCGCCGCCGTCGATGAACGGCCAGCCGGCGCCCAGGATCAGACACAGATCGATGTCCTCGACCTCGGGCACGACCCCTTCGTCCAGCATGAGCTTGATCTCGGTGGCGAGGCCGTCCTGCACGCGCTGCAGGATGGTCGCGGCCGAGGCCGGCGCCTTGCCGACCGCCGGCTTGAGCACCTTCTCCGCCTGCTTCGTCCAGCCGGTCACGCGACCGCCCCTGTCCTTCTCGACCACCGCATCCAGCTCGGCGAGGGCGTGGAAGTTCTCGTTGGCGTAGAAGCGGTCCGGGAAGGCATGCACCATCGTGTCCTGCACGTGAGCTGCGACCTTCCAGCCGACCAGATCGATCAGCTGGAACGGACCCATCGGGAGCCCGAGCGGACCGAAGGCCTTCTCCACCTCCGCGATCGGCGTGCCCTCGTAGACGGCCCGCGCCGCCTCGCCCATGACCTTGGCGAGCAGGCGGTTCACGACGAAGCCCGGTGCGTCGGCGGTGAGCACGGCGTTCTTGCCCAGATTCTTCGCGACGACGAAGGCGGTCGAGAGTGCGGCATCCGCCGTCGCCGGCGTCTTCACGATCTCGATCAGCGGCATCACAGCCACCGGGTTGAAGAAGTGGAAGCCGACGAGGCGCTCGGGGTGCGCCAGCTTCGATCCGATCTCCTCGACCGAGAGCGACGAGGTGTTGGTGGCGAGGATCGCGTCCTCGGCGATGATCTTCTCGATCTCCCCGAACACCTGCTGCTTGACGCCGACCTCTTCGAACACGGCCTCGATCACGAAGTCGCAGTCCGCGTACAGGGTCTTGTCGGTCGTGCCGGTGACCAGCGCGCGCAGCTTGTTCGCGGCGTCGGAGTCGAGCCGACCCTTCGCCTCGAGCTTGCCGATCTCCTCGTGGATGTACGCCACGCCCTTGTCGACGCGTGCCTGATCCAGATCGGTGATCAGCACCGGGACCTGGAGCTTGCGCACGAACAGCAGCGCGAACTGGCTGGCCATGAGGCCTGCGCCGATGATGCCGACCTTCGTGACCTTCTTCGCGAGCTCCTTGTCGGGAGCGCCGACGGGGCGCTTCGCCCGCTTCTGTACCAGGTCGAACGCGTACATCGAGGCGGCGAACTGGTCGCCGGTCACGAGTTCGGCCAGCGCCTCGTCCTCGCGGGCGAAGCCCTCGGCCTTCGTGCCGCTCTTCGCCTTGTCGAGAAGGTCGAGCGCCGCGTAGGGGGACTTCGGAACGGTGCCGATCTTCGACTCCAGCATGCCGCGGGCCATCTTGATCGCGATCGGCCACTTGGTGAGGCGCTCGATCTTGCCCGGCTCGTTCCTGCGCTCGACCTTCTTGCCGCCGAGGACCGCGTCGGCCCACGCCAGCGAGTTCTCGAGATAGTTCGCCGCGGGGAAGATCGCGTCGACGATCCCCAGGTCGAACGCCTGTTGCGGCTTCAGCATCCGGTTCTGCTTGAGCGGGTTCGAGATGACGACCTCGAGAGCGTTCTCGATGCCGATGAGGTTCGGCAGGAGGTAGGCACCGCCCCAGCCGGGGATGATGCCGAGGAAGACCTCCGGCAGCGCGATGGCCGCCGCCGACGCGTCGACCGTGCGGTACGACGAGTTGAGCGCGATCTCCAGACCGCCGCCGAGAGCGAGGCCGTTCACGAAGGCGAACGAGGGGACTCCGAGCTCGCTGAGCTTGCCGAGCACCTTGTGCCCCAGCTGGGCGATCAGGCGTGCGTTGTCGCGCGACCCGACCTTGCTGATGTCGGACAAGTCGGCGCCGGCGGCGAGGATGTACTGCTTGCCGGTGATGCCGACCGCCTGGATCTCGTCGGCAGCTGCTCGCGCCGTGAGTTCGTCGAGGGTCTCGCCGAGCTCGGTGAGCGTGGCAGGACCCAGCGTGTTGGGACGGTTGTGGTCGCGACCGTTGTCGAGCGTGATCAGGGCGAGGGTCTTGCCGGAGGCGAGGCGGATGTCGCGCACGGGGGAGTGCGTGACGACCTCTCCCTCGGTGAGGGCCTGGATGGGCGAGAAGTCGACGTCTTCGTAGCTCACTACTTCTTCTTCTTTCCGTCGTAGTGCGGGTTCTCCCAGATGACCGAGCCGCCCTGGCCCAGCCCGACGCACATCGCCGTCAGGCCGTAGCGGACGTCAGGGCGCTCGGCGAACTGCGCCGCGAGCTGGATCATCAGACGCACACCGGAGGCGGCGAGCGGGTGTCCGAGGGCGATGGCACCGCCCCACTGGTTGACTCGGGGGTCGTCGTCGGCGATGCCGAAGTGGTCGAGCAGGGAGATCACCTGGATGGCGAAGGCCTCGTTCAGCTCGAACAGTCCGATGTCGGAGATCTGCAGACCCGCCTTCTTCAGTGCCTTCTCCGTCGAGGGGATCGGTCCGATACCCATGATCTCGGGCTGGACACCGGCGAAGGCGAACGAGACCATCCGCATCTTCGGGGCGAGACCCAGCTCCTTGACGGCGCCGCCCCCGGCCAGCAGCGACATGGTCGCGCCGTCGGTGAGCGGCGAGGAGGTTCCTGCGGTGACCCGCCCGTGGGGACGGAACGGCGTCTTGAGCGCAGCCAGGTCCTCCATGGTCGTCTGCGGGCGTCGCCCCTCGTCCTCGGTCGCGAGACCCCAGGCGCCGTCGGCGCCCTTGATCGCGACGGAGACCAGGTCGGGCTGGATCTTGCCCGCGTCGTACGCCGCCTGCACCTTGTGCTGGCTGAGCATCCCGAAGCGGTCGGAGCGCTCCTTCGTGAGGTGCGGGAAGCGGTCGAAGATCCGCTCGGCCGTGACGCCCATGTTGAGAGCTCCGGGGTCGACCATCTTCTCGGCCACGAACCGCGGGTTCGGGTCGGCGTTGCCGCCGATCGGGTGGTGGCCCATGTGCTCGACGCCGCCGGCGAGGGCCAGGTCGTACATCCCGACGCCGATCGATGCGCCCATGGTGGTCACGCTGGTCATCGCACCGGCGCACATGCGCTCGACGGCGAGGCCGGGGACGGTCTGCGGGAGCCCGGCGAGGATCGCCACGGATCGCCCGAGAGTGAGGCCCTGGTCGCCGGTCTGACTCGTCGCGGCGATCGCGACGTCGTCGATGCGATCCGCCGGGACGGCCGCGTTGCGCTCCATGAGGCCGATGGTCGCCTTCACGGCGAGGTCATCAGCGCGGGTGTTCCAGTACATGCCCTTTTCGCCGGCGCGCCCGAAGGGGGTGCGCACTCCATCGACGAAGAAGACGTCCGAGATCTCGGCCACTCTGCCTCCAAGTTTGTGCGGTCGCCTCAGTCTATGAACGGGCGGAAACCGGGAGGAATCGGTTGGATCGAACCTACGAAGCGGGTGCGGGGGTGGTGTCGGGCGATTGCGCCGCCTCTACAAAGGCAGTCGCGATCTTCTGTGCGGTCTGTGCAATCTGCCACGGACGTGCGCCGAGCGCCGAGAGGGCGGCGCCGATGTCTTCGGCGGTCTCGCCCGGCGCGTCCCACGCCACGCGGCGCAGGAACTCCGGGGTCAGCAGATTCTCGGTCGGCATGCCCAGTTCCTCGGCGACGGCCTCGACCACCGGGCGCGCGGCCTTCAGACGTGCGTCGGCCTCGGGATTCCGGTCGGACCAGGCACGCGGCGGCGGCAGCGCGTCGCTCGGAACCCGTTCGCGGGGGAGTTCCTCGGTGGCACGACCGTCGACGATGGCCTGCCACCAGCGGTCCAGCTGCGTGCGGCTCGCGCGCCCCTGGAACTCCTTGATGCCGGCGAGCGCCTGCTTCGACTGCGGGTTCGCCATGACGGCGGCGACGAGCGAGCGGTCCGGAACGAGTCGCCCGGGGGAGACGTCCTGCTCCTGCGCGAAGGTCTCGCGCGCCTGCCACAGGGAACGTGCGACCGCGAGATTGCGGGCGCCGCGCACCTGGTGCAGTCCGCTGAGACGGCGCCACGGATCCTCGCGCGGAGGCTTGGGCAGCCGGGTCAGGGTGGCGGCGAACTCCTCGGCGGCGAACTCGGTCTTCTCCTGTTCCGCGAGCTCCGCAACGAGGGCGTCGCGGACGTCGATCAGGTGCAGCACGTCGAGCGCGGCGTAGTCGAGCCACGAGTCCGGGAGCGGGCGCGTCGACCAGTCAGAGGCGGAGTGCTCCTTCTTGAGGGTGATCCCGAGGGTGTCCTCGACGACGGCCGCGAGGCCGACGCGGTCGTGCCCGAGCAGGCGCGACGCGAGTTCCGTGTCGAAGATCGACGGCGGCTCGAGATGCAGCTCGCGGAGTGAGGGAAGGTCCTGGCTGGCGGCGTGGAACACCCACTCGGTCTCGCCGATCGCCTCCTGGAGCGGTGAGAAATCGCCGAGCTCGGGCGGATCGAAGAGGAACACGCCCGCGTCCCGCCGGAACACCTGCACGAGGTACGCGCGCTGCGAGTAGCGGAAGCCCGACGCGCGTTCGACATCGACGGCGACCGGCCCGGTGCCCGCCGCGAGCGCAGCGCACGCTGCGCGGAACTCCTCGACATCCGAGATCACGGAGTATTCAGTCACGTACTGCCTTTCGAGCGCCGAACACGGCGATGCCCTCGGAGCCCGGCGGAAGTCCCGCCAGCATTCCGACCAGCTCGGCCCATGCTTCGACGTGCGGTCGGAACGGGCCTTCCGGAGTCCAGGACGCCCGCAATTCTATCTGTGCGCCGTCGCCTTCGACGGCGAGAGCGCCGAATCCCTTCGACAGCGTCTTCGTGGAGGTGCCGGATGCCGAGTGGTAGATCGCGTCGCGGGAGTCGAGCGCGTCGACCAGCCAGGACCACGTGACGTCCGCCAGGAGGGGGTCGGTGCCGATCTCGCTCTCGAGCGGCGCCTGCGCGAAGATCACGATGCGCCATGCCCCGCCCCAGGCTCCCGGTTCGTCCGGATCGTGCAGCAGCACGAATCGACCGGTGCCGTAGACCGACTCTCCGTCGCCCCCTGGTCGCACGTCGGCGGCGAGCGCGATGGCGAAGGGCGCCAGGCCCTGAGGCGTGGAGATCTCGCGCACCGTGATGTCGTCGCGGAACGCGGTCTCGCGCAGTTCGGCCATCGCGCTGTCGAAGGGGGTCCCGGCATCGGGGTGTGCGGTCACGGCAACAGGCTAGAGTCAGGAGGCGATGAAGAGTCTCAGGCACGCCGTTGCACTCCTTGTCCCCGCTCTGCTCGCACTCGGGGCCGCCCTGTCGTTCCTCGTGTTCGGCGTGGCTCGTCGCGTCGTCACCCCGATGCGCCGACCGGTCGACACGCAGATCCTCGCGGTCGACACCGGTGCGCAGACCATCGAGCTCGAACGCACGGTCGACACCGAGCTTCCTGGACGTTACGGGCTGTTCACGACAGGCACCTACGGCTACGTGAAGCTCGGCGCCGTCCTCGGCGTCGATGCGACCAGCGTGCGGCGCAAGCTGCTGACGAAGATCGAGACGGGGGCCAGGGTCGATCGGGGGGCGGGATTCAGCGGCTACTACTACTCGTCGCCGAGTGAGCTGCATCTGTCCTGGCAGAACGTGCTGATCGGATCACCCGCGGGGCCCTGCCCTGCCTGGTTCTTCCCTGCGACGTCGACGACGTGGGTGATCCAGGTGCACGGGCGCGGAGCCACGCGGGTGGAGTGCCTGCGGGCGGTCCCCGTTCTGCATGCCGCCGGATTCCCCAACCTCGTGGTGTCGTACCGGAACGACAGCGAGGCGCCGCGCAGCCGGGCCGGCGCCTACGCCCTCGGGACCGCGGAGTGGCGGGACGTGGATGCGGCGATCGCCTACGCACTGCGCCACGGCGCCGAGCGGGTGATCCTGATGGGCTGGTCGATGGGAGGCGCCGTCTCCCTGCAGGCGGCGGTCAGCTCGAGCTATCGGGAGCGCATCGTCGGTCTGATCCTGGAGTCCCCGGTCGTCGACTGGCGCACCGTGCTGCGCTTCCAGGCCCGGATCGCGGGTGTCCGCGCACCGCTCCCGGAACTGGCGATGAGCGCCCTGCAGCGCCCCCTCACCGCACGGATCAGCGGCGCGGACGACGCGATCTCGTTCGACCGGCTCGACATGGTCGCGCGCGCCGGCGAGCTGACAGCGCCGATGCTCATCCTCCACAGCGTGGACGACGGATTCGTTCCGATCGACTCGTCGGTGGCCCTTCAGCAGGCACGACCGGATCTCGTGACCATGCCCGAGTTCAGCGTCGCCCGGCACACGAAGATCTGGAACTACGATCAGCCCGGCTGGACCGCGGCGATCACCGACTGGGTCGAGGCGCAGGGCTTCAGCGCTTCTGCCTGACCTGCTTCTTCGCGCGCATCAGCATCCCGGTCATCCCACCGATCCGCAGCGGCGAGACCGCCTTCGTGAGTCCGATCGACTGCGGGTAGTCGTCGGGGATGGCGAGCACCTCGTCGGATGTGAGTCCGGTGATGCCCTGCACGAGGATGCTGGCGAACCCGCGGGTGGTCGGCGCCTCCGGCGGTGCGGTCGCATGCATCGTGACGATGTCGTCGTTCACCTCGACGTAGATATAGACCGGCGACTGGCACTCCGCGACGCGCTCGCACATCTCCGGATGGTTCGCGACCTCGTCGGAGACGGGGGGAAGCTCGTCGGAGTACTCGAGCAGCAGCAGGAGCCGATCCGACTCGGGGGTCTCCAGGAAGCCGTCGCGGATGTCGGCGAGGATGTCAGGAAGGTCGCTGGCGCTCATCCCTGACATCCTCCCATGTTCAGAGCGAGCCGGGCTCGGCACCCGTCACGATCGGAACCCGCACGGCGCTGCCCCACTCGGTCCAGGAGCCGTCGTAGTTGCGCACGTTCTCGAAGCCGAGCAGGTGCTTGAGCACGAACCAGGTGTGGCTGGAGCGTTCACCGATCCGGCAGTACGCCACGACGTCGTCGCCGTCCTTCAGGCCGGCGCCGTCGCGGTAGATCGCGTCCAGCTCCGCCCGGCTCTTGAAGCCGCCGTCCTCGGCCACCGCCTTCGCCCACGGCACGCTCTGCGCGGTGGGGATGTGCCCGGCGCGCAGCGTGCCCTCCTCGGGGTACGCGGGAGCGGTCGTGCGCTCTCCGCTGTACTCCTCGGGGGAGCGGACATCGATCAGCGGGTTGCCGATGTGCGTGAGGACGTCTTCCTTGTAGGCGCGGATCACGGAGTCGTCGCGCTCGACGACCGGGTACTCCGTCGCGGGGCGGGTGGTGGCGTCGCGCGTGAGCTCGCGTCCCTCGGAGATCCAGCGGTCGCGGCCGCCGTCGAGCAGTCGCACGTCCTCGTGTCCGAAGAGGGAGAACACCCAGAGGGCGTAGGCCGCCCACCAGTTGTTCTTGTCGCCGTAGATGACGACCGTGTCGTCGCGGGCGATGCCCTTGCGGCTGAGCAGCTGGGCGAAGCCCTCGCCGTCGACGTAGTCGCGCACGACCGGGTCGTTGAGCTCGGTGTGCCAGTCGACCTTCACGGCACCGGGGATGTGGCCGGTCTCGTAGAGGAGCACGTCCTCATCGGACTCGACGACGACGAGACCGGGCTGTCCGAGGCGCTCCGCCAGCCATTCGGTCGTCACCAGACGGCCGGGTTCGGCGTACTCGGCGAACTTGGGGGAGGAGGAATCGATCTCGATGGCCATGGGTTCTCCGAAGCATTGAGCGGGCGAGGGTGCGGTGGCGGACGGCGTAGTGTGGAGCCGTCCCTTCGACGATAGATCCCCTCAGTGCGCCCTGCACCCGATTCGTAAGACTTCGACACAGGTGCGCACCCGATTCAGGACCGTGATGACCGACACGACCAGCCGCACGGGAATCGTGCACCTCACCGAGCGCCAGCCCGCCGTCAGCGGACCCGAGATGCTGGCCAGTCTGGTGCCGCCGCCGCAGTTCGACACGGCCACGTTCGACAGCTATCGCGCGGATCCCGCCTACCCCTCTCAGGAAGAGGCCAAGGAGACGCTGATCCGCTTCGCCGGTCGCGGCGGCCCGGTCAAGCGCGGCGGGTTCTTCAGCCGGGCGAAGAAGGAGCCCGAGGTCAAGCCGGGGGTGTACCTGGACGGTGGCTTCGGCGTGGGCAAGACGCACCTTCTCGCGTCGATCTATCACGCGATGCCCGCACGCAGGAAGTACTTCGGGTCGTTCATCGAGTACACCGCGCTCGTGGGCGCACTCGGCTACAAGAACACGGTCGACCTGCTCAAGGGCGCCGACCTCCTCTGCATCGACGAGTTCGAACTCGACGACCCGGGCGACACCATGGTCATGACGCGTCTGCTCGGCGAACTCGTCCCGACGGGCACCCGCCTCGCCGCGACCTCGAACACCCCGCCGAACGCTCTCGGCGAAGGACGCTTCGCGGCGCAGGACTTCCTTCGCGAGATCCACGCGATGTCGGACAGCTTCCAGACGATCCGGATCGACGGCGTCGACTTCCGGCAGCGCGCTCTGGACGGCCATGCCGTCGTCCTCGACGACGAGGCCTACGACAGCGCGCGTGAGGCGGGCGCGACCGCCGGCACGGCATCCGATGACCGCTTCGATGATCTGATCCGTCATCTGGCCCAGGTGCATCCGTCCCGCTACATCCGCGTGATCGACGGACTCGACCAGGTCGGCCTCCGCGGCGTCCGCCAGCTGACCGATCAGTCCGAGGCGCTCCGGTTCGTCGCGTTCGTGGACCGGGTGTACGACGCCCAGATCCCGATCATCGCCACGGGACTCGGTCTGGACGCCGTGTTCTCCGATGAGATGCTCGCCGGCGGATACCGCAAGAAGTACCTGCGCGCCATCTCCCGACTGAACGCGCTGACGCATTCTGCGTGACCCTCCAGGCCCGTGTAACGCGATGTTCACACCCGGAGCCCTTCTGTAACACCGGAGAAACAAACCTCACGCATGCGCGAAACCGCGCGTCGTCACACTGAAGCTCTCAATTACTTCGGATGTGAGGTTTTCCTATGGATGCTCCCGGCAACATCTCGTGGGCGATCACCGCGACAGCGCTGGTCCTGCTCATGACGCCTGGCGTCGCCTTCTTCTACGGCGGTCTCGTCAAGGCGAAGAGCGTCGTCAGCATGATGATGATGAGCTTCGGCTCGATCGGCCTTGTCGCCGTGCTGTGGATTCTCTTCGGCTTCTCCATGAGCGCCGTCGACAGTCCGACCGCCTTCGCCGGCAACCCCTTCGCCGACTTCGGGCTCTCGAGCCTGGCCTCGGGTGAGGGATCGAACGTCGCCCTTCTCGGTGTCGCCTACGGCGCGACGTTCGCGATCATCACGGTCGCCCTGATCTCCGGCGCCATCGCCGACCGCGCGAAGTTCGGCAGCTGGCTGATCTTCGCCGGTGTCTTCGCCACCGTCGGCTACTTCCCCGTCGCCGCCTGGGTCTGGGGCGGTGGCTGGATCATGAACCTCGGCACCACCCTGTTCGGTGAGGACAGCGGCATCGGCGTCATCGACTACGCCGGTGGTACCGCCGTGCACATCAACGCGGGTGCTGCGGCCCTCGCTCTCGCCATCGTCCTCGGAAAGCGCATCGGCTTCCAGAAGGGCATCCTCAAGCCGCACAACGTGCCGCTGACGCTGCTCGGCGCTGCGCTGCTGTGGTTCGGCTGGTTCGGCTTCAACGCCGGTGCGGAGTGGCTCGCCGAGGACATGGGCGGTGTCGGACTCATCGGTCTCAACACGCTCGGCGCCACGGCTGCTGCCATCCTCGGCTGGATCCTGATCGAGAAGATCAAGGACGGAAAGCCCACCTCGGTCGGCGCCGCATCCGGTGCGGTCGCCGGTCTCGTCGCCATCACCCCGGCGTGCGCCAACCTGACGCCCGGCTGGTCGCTCCTGCTCGGCGCCGTCGCCGGTATCGTCTGCGCTCTCGCGGTCGAGCTGAAGTTCCGCCTCGGTTTCGACGACTCGCTCGACGTGGTCGGCATCCACCTCGTCGGCGGCCTGATCGGAACCCTGTACCTGGGCTTCTTCGCCACCGGCACCGGCCTGTTCGTCGGCGGCGACGCCCGCCAGCTCGCCGTCCAGGTGATCGCCGCTCTGGGTGTGCTCATCTACTCCTTCGTCGTCGCCTTCATCATCGGCTTCGCGATCGAGAAGACGATCGGCTTCCGCGTCACGAACGAAGACGAGATCGCCGGTGTGGACCAGGTCGTGCACGGCGAGGAGGGCTACGCTCTCGCGGACGCATGACAGCGGTTAGGGTGACCGTGTGAGCAATACCGACGGCATCCTGGCGACACTCGCGCAGATCCTGCAGAAGCTGCTGGGGTCGGACCGGGCGTCTCGGACAGAACATCGTCCGAGGCGCCCGGTCGCGCGTCTGCGGCCCTCCTCCGGAGCGCGGGGGCCGGTCGATTCGCCGCAGGACCGGGGGAGCGCAGGGGGCACTGCCACCATCCGGATCGACCCGGAGCGCATCGAGGATCTGCTCGTCGCCTACGCTCCCGAACGCGACGGAGCCCCGGACGCCGGCGAGATCGTCTGGACCTGGGTGCCCTATGAGGAGAACGACGGTCGAGGCAAGGACCGACCGGTGCTCGTCATCGGGCGCGCCTCGGCGGATCGCGTGTACGCCGTGCGCATGACCAGTCGGGCCCACGACGGCGACCGCGACTTCCTCACGATCGGCGCCGGCTCCTGGGACTCGCAGGGACGCGAGTCCTGGGTCGACATCGAGCAGCTGTACAGCGTGCACGAGCACGGCCTGCGGCGCGAGGCGGCCGTGCTCGATCGCCGGATCTACGACAGGGTCGCGAGCGCGCTCACACGCCGCTACGGCTGGGCTGCAGCGGGCTGAGCGACGGGAACGCCTGCAGGACCATCTCGACGAGCTCTGTCAGCGGGCGCGTCAGCGGGTCGGTGGCGGGGAGTCCCAGGCTCAGTTCGATCTCGTCGATCGACGCGCTGAGCTGAGCCTCGGAGAGGTTCTCGTGGTTGACGGTGATCCCGATGACCCTGGTGTCGGCGAAGGCCTCGATGAGCGCGACCTCGCTCTCCACGGTGGGCATCGCGACCATCGGGAAGTCCCCGAGGCTCTCGCGGCCGGGGGCGTGCTGCACGATGACGCCCGCCGGCTGGCTGCCGCGGAGGATGTGCGCGGAGGTGATGTACGCCGGGTGGCTGAGCGCTCCCTGGCCCTCGACGATGATCACGTCGGGGTCTTCGCCCTCGAACGCGGCGACGACCTGGTTCTCGACCTCGCCCGAGCAGAACTGGGGGACGAGGGCGTCCAGCGCCACCCCGTACTTCCCGCCCTGGATGATCGTGGTCTGCCCCGTGCCGACCATCACGGCATGGATGCCATGCTCGTTCAGCGCGCGCACCAGCAGGGTCGCGGTCGTGCGCTTGCCGATCGCTCCATCGGTTCCGAGGATGGCGATCCGGGGGCACGTGACATCGAAGATGCGCCCCGAGAAGAGGTGCAGATCCTTCTTCTCCTTGGGGCGGCGGATGTCGGTGATGGTGACACCGGCGAGCAGGCTCGCCGCGACGAACTCCGCGTCATCCGTCAAGAACTCGTGCAGGCCGTTGATGATGTGCATCCCGCGCGCGATCCCATCCAGCAGCACGGTGCGCTGCCCGGGCGAGAGCAGGCCGTCGGCGGGCGCGACGCCGCAGATGAGGTAGTCGGGAACGTGTCCGGCGTGAGCGATCGCGGCGGTGAGGCCGTCGAGGACCGGGATCCCGACCGCCGTGCCGTCGAGCAGCATCCCGGCATCCGCCCCTGCGTGCGTGCTGTCGATGACGCTGAGGATCTCGTACTTCTCGGAGTGGCGGACGAGCCCGTTGGCCGTCTTGCCGTCCTGCTCGCCGAACTGGCCCTCGCAGTAGATGACTGCGGTCGTGCCCGTGGGGAGCTGCGGCTCCGACCAGGAATGGGCGGAGGAATCGCTCGAAGCAACGGGCAGGGATGGGTGAGACATGGCTCTCCTCTGATCGCACAGAGGAGGCGACGGAGAACGAAATGGCCGAGAACGGCCCGTTGGTCGACAAGAAGTCTTCCCTGATACCGGCACGATGCCGGTTCCCTCACCGTAGCAGGGCGGTCTGGGACTCAGCCGCGAGTCGAGCAATCCGATTCGGCGGGCGCGCCGAATCAGATGTGAGCCGCGACCGCGGCGAAGCACAAGGAGGAATCATGCGTTTCATTCCCACCAAGGTCCACGGAATCCTCGACTACATCGTCGGTGTGGCTCTCATCGCTGCGCCGTGGCTCTTCGGATTCGCCGGCATGGGCGGCCCTGCCGTCGTCATCCCGATCGTGCTCGGAGTCGGCCTGATCGTCTACAGCCTGTTCACCAAGTACGAGTGGGGCCCCTTCGGGTTCATCCCGATGCCGGTCCACCTCGTGTTCGACATCGTCGCGAGCCTGTTCCTCGCCCTGTCGCCGTGGATCTTCGGGTTCTCCGGTGAAGCGCTGAACGTCTGGCTGCCGCACGTCGTCGTCGGCGCCGCGGTCATCGTGGTCGTGCTGTTCTCGCAGCCGCAGCCGGAGACCGCTCGCGGCCGTGCCGCCACGGCCTGATCCCATGCCACAGAGGCGCTCCCGGCCACAGCCCGGGGGCGCCTCTGTCACGCCCGGAGAGCCTCGCTGAGCCATCGCGCGTAGAGCTCCCAGGGGTCGCCGATGCTGCGGAGACGCGCGATGTGGGCACGCAGCTCATCGTCGAGCGTGAACCACTCACCGCCTTCGCGCTGCGCCGCATACTCGCGGTGCCGATGCTGTTCGACCGGCCGGCCGCCTCGCTCGAAGGCGAGGAGCTCGTCATGTCGGATGCTCGCGAGGCGCTGCCGAGGGCGTCGACTCGTGCCGATCTTCACGCGCCGGTCGTATCGCAGGTAATAGACCACCTCGATCTGAGGCAGCGGCAGATCGCTGTCGGGAACATCGCCGTACCGCCAGCCGCAGGTGCCGCAGATCCAGGCGCTGCCGAGGCGCGCCCCTGTGCGGCCTCCGCAGAGGTGGCAGGGACCGGGCAGGTCATGACTCGACGGCACAGCTCGAGCGTACGAGCAGGTGCCGACACGGCTCGGCGCGCGGTGTCACCCGAGGGTTACGAGGAACGGAGCGGCCGCATAGTGTCGAAGACAGCGTGAGGGGAGAGGCGATGACGACCACGGGCAGACGATGCATCGGCGCGGGCGTGGCGGCATCCGCTGTCCTCGCACTGGTGGCCTGCACGAGCGAGCCAGCCCCGCGTCCGCCCTCCGCGACGAGCGCAGCGCCGTCGTCGGTGGAACCGGAGGAGGTGACGGTCGTGGCGCAGGACCTCGACGCGCCGTGGTCCATCGCCTTCCGTGATGATGTGGCGCTGATCAGCGAACGCGACTCCGCCCGCATCCTCGAGCTCTCCGACGACGGCGAGGCTCGGGAGGTCGCGGTCATCGACGGTGTCGCGCCGCGGGGAGAGGGCGGACTTCTGGGGATCGCCGTCCATGAGGACTACCTGTACGTCTATCTCACGGGTGCCGACGAGAACCGCATCGAGCGCTTCGAGCTGACCGGGTCGGCCGGTGACCTCGCGTTGGGACGGGCGGAGACCGTCATCTCCGGAATGGATGCCGCCGGCAACCACAACGGCGGACGCATCGCGTTCGGTCCCGACGGGATGCTCTACGCGACCGTGGGCGACGCGGGGGACCCCTCGAGCGCGCAGGATCTCGACTCCCTCTCGGGAAAGATCCTGCGCCTCACGCCGGAGGGGGAGATCCCCGCGGACAACCCCTTCGACGGCTCACCTGTCTACAGCTACGGGCATCGGAATCCGCAGGGTCTCGCGTGGGACGACGACGGCGTGCTGTACGCGAGCGAGTTCGGTCAGGACACCTGGGACGAGCTGAACGTCATCGAGGCGGGCGGCAACTACGGCTGGCCCGAGGTCGAGGGCTTCGCCGACCGCGAGGGGTTCATCGACCCGGTGCAGCAGTGGAGCCCCGATGTCGCCAGCCCGAGTGGGATCGCCGTCGCCAACGGTGCCGTCGTGGTCGCGAACCTGCGCGGCGAGAGGCTCCGCGAGATTCCCCTGGAGGCTCTCGGAACCGCGAGCGAGCACCTCGTCGGCGAGTACGGGCGTCTGCGCGACGTCGTGCTCGCGCCGGACGGCACGCTGTGGGTGCTGACGAACAACACCGACGGGCGCGGGCAGCCGGCTGCGGGAGACGACCGCGTGATCAGCGTTCCGATCGGCTGATGACCACCTCGCCTACCCGAATCCGCTGCCGGTGGGTTCCGGCGCTGTCAGAGCGCGGCCTTCTCTGCACGATGCCGCAGATTGCCCGACCAGCGCACCAGGACGGCGAGCACGAAGAACGCGATCACGAGCACCACGCACCACAGCGCGACGCCGCCGTAACCGCCCGACGCCGCCGGGTTGAAGAACGGATAGGGATAGAACCCGTCGATCGCGCCGCGCGCGACCGAGAAGACGGCGTAGACCGCAGGCCAGACCATCCACCACAGCGCGACTCGGAACGACAGCCGGTGACGAGGAGCCCAGATGAGCCAGTCGACCAGGCCGGCGACGGGCACGATCATGTGCAGGACGACGTTGACCCAGGGGATGAGCTGGCCGAGGTCGGTGTCGGCGAGGATCGTGTTGAACACGACCCCGACGAACACGATGTAGACGACGGCGCCTCCGCGGATCGCGACGTCGGTCTCCGACGGGTCTCGGCGGCCGGACAGCAGTCGGAGCGCGCTCACGATGAACACGATCGAGATCATAATGTTCGAGAGATTCGTGAAGTAGCAGAAGAAGTTGATGACGCTGTGGCCCTGGGGGATCGTCACCGCGAAGAACTGCACGGCCACGGCTGTGAGCGACAGCGCGGCGAAGGCGAGACGGAAGACGATGGCGGCGACGCGCGAATTCCTGACACCAAGATATTGGTGGACCGCCGCCGTCTCGGGCCGGACACGAAGAAACCTCGGGAGATCTGGGATCTGCCGAGGTTTTCTGTGGGCGATACCGGACTCGAACCGATGACCTCTTCCGTGTGAAGGAAGCGCGCTACCAACTGCGCCAATCGCCCATACCTGTGGGGTACGTCAACAGATACTACCCGACGCTCGGAGGCCGCGAGGACCAGTCGGGGAGACACGCGCGAGATTCGTTTCCGGTTTGGACACTTGCCGATCATCGGCTAATGTTTCATGAGTGCCCGGGACAACCGGGAACGAAATGCGGATGTAGCGCAGTTGGTAGCGCACAACCTTGCCAAGGTTGGGGTCGCGAGTTCGAGTCTCGTCATCCGCTCGAGTGCAGAGGGTCTTCTCCGGAAGGCTCACGGCACGTGGGGTCAATCCACACGGTGGCGTGGCCGAGCGGCTAGGCACCGGCCTGCAAAGCCGTTTACACGGGTTCGAATCCCGTCGCCACCTCGTCGCATACAACTGAACAGCCTGTATAGGCGCGATTGGCGCAGCGGTAGCGCGCTTCCCTGACACGGAAGAGGTCACTGGTTCGATCCCAGTATCGCGCACAGACAAACCCCCGGTTCTCCGGGGGTTTTTTCGTGTTCGGGGAGTGTGGGCGTAACGATCGGGCATCTCTGCATCCGACGGCGATGCCGCTCGCCGTAACCTCAGACGCATGCGCAAGCAGATCAGCCGAGCTCTCTCCCTCGCCGCGGTCGGTCTGGTGCTCATCCTCACAGGTTGCACTGCCACCGATGCCTCAGCTCTTCGGATCAATTCCGATGGCTCTGTGGACTACGTCACTTGCGTCTCCGACGCGAACGATTGGTACGCGGTCTCATATGAGTCAGAAGACCAGCAACAGGGTGTCGAGCTGCACCCTGCCGAACCTCTGTCCGCCTCGTCTGAGGGCGCCGTGGTTCGCTTCTCGCCGCCCGACGACGAGTGGTACTCGATCACGGTCGGTGCGTCCGTCTTTGCCTCGGTGAGGGTCCGCTCGGAGAGCTTCACACCGGACGAGTGGCATTGGAACAACGGCGGATGGTTCGACACGAGCGATCGCTGCTCGATCGAGGAGTGAGCAGTCGTCAGCAGGCGCCTGGATGCTCCGATGCCTCGCCTAGGCTGGGTAGATGCTCGCTGCCCTGATCCGCCCCGCTGAGAAGAAGACCGCGACCGTCGAGGGCACGGACATCCCGGAGCTCCGGGCGCAGCTTCTCGCCCAGGCTCCGGCGGGCTGGGACATGGCGACTGCGCACGTGGAGATGAAGCCCGGCGGCATCCGCATCGTCGAAGGGCGCTTCCAGCGGCGCGACGAGCCTCAGGAGATCGAGGCGGACGACATGGCGGCCCTCGAGGCCAAGGTCCCCGAGGGCTGGCAGATGCTGTCGGTTCGCCGCGTCTGAGCGCGTCGGCGCTTGCCACAGCGGACGTCGGCTGCGCAAGGGGGAAGCGGAATATCGCTCCCGTCTCATAGTGTTCACGGGTGAACGATCCCCACTCTGCTTCCTCCGACGTCCTCTGGGCGTGCGTCGAGGAAGGATTCCATGTCGGCAGCCGCAGCGGAGACTTCCTGGGCTACGTCGATCGGCAGCCTGACGGCGCCTACGCCGCCTTCGACGCGCGCTCGCGGGCGCTCGGTAGCTTCGCGACCCTCGACGGCGCCACCGCCGCGGTGTCCTCGTCGCGCGCCGTGGTCTCGCCGGACGACGGCACCGACGAGCAGCTGAGGGGAGTGGTGCAGCTGTGAGCACGGACGACACCACGCTTCTCTCGCTCGTCTATACGAGCAAGGCCGCTGCGCCCTTCCGGGAGACGGCTCTCACGCACCTGCTCGAGCAGGCCAGGAGCCTCAACGGTGCACGCGACATCACCGGGATGCTGCTGTACCGAGGCGAGCGATTCATCCAGGTGCTCGAGGGTCCTGCCCATGTCGTGCGCCGACTGGCTCGCACGATCGGCCAGGACGCGCGTCATCAAGATATGCGGATCCTGATGGAGGAGCCGATCGAGGAACGGCAGTTCGAGGATTGGACGATGGGCTACCGCACCCTCCAGGGTGATCGCGATCATGCCCCGGCGGGGTTCCGCGATTCCTTCGCCGACCTCGAGGATGCCGACGAGAGATCGACCACGCTTCGCGCGCTGGCCGAGCTCAGCCTGTGGTTCCGGGTACGTGCGGGTCAGACCGTCGACGCCTGAGGCGCCCGCAGCCGTCCGTCGAACCGCGTGGGACGGAAGCGCGCCAACTCGGGCGCAGCAACGGAGGTCGTGAGCTCGTCTGCGACGAGACTTCCGATCGTGGCGGCGAGGCAGATGCCGGGGTGCGCGACGGCGACGTGAAGCCCCGGGATGCGGGTGGCGCCGACGGCGGGCTCTCCGTCGCTCGTCATCGGGCGCCAGCCGACCTCTGCACTGAGCAGACGGACGTCGTCTGCGCCCTCGAACGAATCGATCAGCAGTCGTCGGGCGGTCTCGCCCGTGGCCAGCAGCGATTCGGCCGAGTCCTCGCCGGCGTAGCCACGCGGCATCAGGATCGTGCCGTCCGGGCTCTGCCTGGCCTCGAACTCGTCGTTCGCGACGATGTGCCCGATGAGTCCCGGCTCTGCCCAGAGGCGAACCATGACCGCGGGAGCCGCCGGCAGGGGAAGGCTGACGCCGACCGAGCTGCAGAGCGCGGCCGATCCGGTCCCGGCAGCCACGATGACGTTCGTCGCTCCCAGCACGACGTGGCCGAGGTCGACGCCGATTACGCCCGCGACCTCGCCACGGATCAGTCGCAGCACGGGCGCTCCGAGCCGGATCTGCGCCCCGCGATGTCGGGCGGCCTCGATCAGCTGTTCCGTCGCGCGGACGGGATCGATCCATCCCTCGTCGGGGCTGAACCGAGCGGACGAGGGAAGATCAGCGAGCCGTGGCTCGACGTCGATCGGCGGCTCGATCGCCTCTGCGCGCCCGAACTCCTCACCCCAGGTGAGCGCTCCGGACCAGACCAGCCCGAGTCCCGGGATCTCCTCGCCGAGGCGTCTCCAGTCCTGCACCGAGAGATCCCTGAGCCCGAAGGCCGGCCCATCCGCGCCCCCGGTGCTGCTGATCCAGGCGAACGAGTGCCGGGTCGCGCCGGACGCGGGAAGACCCGCATCGACAACGGTCACCGCCGCTCCGCGTGCAGCGAGGTGGTAGCCGATCGATGCCCCGATCACGCCGGCACCGATCACGACCGTATCGTGCATCTCCCAGGGGCGCATGATGCTCATCTCTCGCTTCGCGACCCGCGCTTGACCTCGTCATAGGCGGCGAGCGCGGCCTTGCGGGTCTCGCCGAGGTCGACGATCGGCTCGGTCGGGGCATCCGATGCCCACTGTGCGACGTAGAGCCCCTGGGGGTCGAACTTCTTCGCCTGCAGCTCGGGGTTGAACACGCGGAAGTACGGCGCAGCATCTGCCCCGGACCCTGCGACCCACTGCCAGTTGAAGGGGTTACTGGCGTCGTCGGCGTCGACGAGCGTGTCCCAGAACCATTCCTCGCCGAGCCGCCAGTCGATCAGCAGGTTCTTCACGAGGAACGAGGCCGTCACCATTCGCACCCGGTTGTGCATGTAGCCCGTGTGCCAGAGCTCGCGCATGCCGGCATCCACCAGCGGTACCCCGGTCTCGCCGTGCTGCCAGGCGTCGAGCTGCGACGGATCGAGCGGCGGCCAGGGGAACGCGTCGTATTCGCGCCGCAGATTCTTCGTCGCGAGATCCGGCGAGTGGTACAGCGTGTGCCAGGCGAACTCCCGCCAGCCGAGCTCCGAGAGGAAGCGGCCAGCTCTGTCGACGCCGACCGCCTCATGCCAGACCGTGAAAGGGCTCAGCTCGCCCCAGCGCAGACGCGGCGACAGAAGCGACGTGGCGCCGGCCGACGGCTGGTCGCGGGCGCTGTCGTAATCGGGAAGGTCGCTCTCGAGGAACTCCCTCAATCGCCGGCGCGCGGCCGGCTCACCCGGCTCCCACGTCTCGCGAAGGCCCGCCGCCCAGTCCGGCGCCGTGGGCAGGAGCTCCCAGTCGTCGAGAGCGTCGGATGCCGGGACCGGCGTCGCGCCGCGAACCTCCCGCGGTTCCGGAAGCGGGGCACGGGGCGCGGGGAGCGCGAGGCACGCGCGCCAGAACGGCGTGAACACCGAGTAGTGCGTGCCACCGCCCGTCGTGACGGTCCATGGCTCATGCAGCAGCGACGCGGCGAAGGAGGCGACCGTCACGCCCTCTTCGCGCAGGGCCGATTTGATGCCGGCATCGACATCCCGTTCGGGACCGCCGTATCTGCGGTTCCAGAACACGGCACCGGCCCCGGAATCCGCGACCAGGTCACGGACGATGCGGTCGGCCGCGCCCCGCCGCAGGATCAGTTCTGCTCCACGCTCCTGCAGACGTTCCGCGAGCGAGGCGAGCGAATGATGCAGCCACCAGCGCGAGGCGCCGCCGAGGGCACGGATGCCGTCGGACTCCTCGTCGAGGACGAACAGCGCGATGATCGGCTCACCGAGATCGAGCGCGGCGCGCAGGGCAGGATTGTCGGCCAGTCGAAGGTCGTCGCGGAACCAGACGATCGAGGGAGAGGACATGGCCCCATTGTCGCTGACCCTGGCGACAATACGTGCCCGCCTCGGTGGCTTTCAGCGACGGCGCGCTGGTACGTCGTTCGTCGCCCAGAGGGCCCAGAGCACGAGCACCGGCTGCAGGAAGAGCCGCCCGAGCCGTCGAGCATCCGTGTCGAGCCCCGGCGTCGAGCGGCGCGTCTGCCACTGATGGATGTTGCCGGGGAGGACGGCGACGAAGAACGCGGCGGTCGCCCAGCCGATCCGGCGTCGTTCGCGGGGGAGCGCGATCAGGCCGGCGGACAGAGCGATCTCGGCGGCACCGGAGGCGAGGACGATGTCGTTCTTGTCGAGCTTCGTCAGCTCCACGGCCCAGTCCGGGACGACGACGCGGAACCCGCGGGTCGACGTGAAGTGCATGACGCCGATCGCGCCGAGCGCGATCGCGAGGATCCATCGGGCGACTGCTCTCATTCCCTCACGGTACGTGATGGGGCGGTCCTTCGCCGCCAGGAGCGTCATACCCAGGGGGCAGACGACGTTGGCACTCCGGTAGCTGTCGTCGTGGCCTGCCGCGTCCCTACGCTGACGTCATGCGCACTCCATTCCTCGCCTTCGCCGCCACCGCTCTCGTCGTCGCTGCGACGGCCCTCTCGGGATGCGCGGCGCTCGACTCCGGACCCGCGGTCACCCAAGAGCGGGAGATCTCGGATGTCAGCGTCGTGGAACTCGACAGCTCCGGCGATCTGACGGTCACGCTCGGCGCGACGCCGTCACTGACCGTGACCGCCGGCGAGCGGATCATCGATCGCCTCACGGCCGAAGTGGAGGACGGCGTCCTGCGCCTCGGCACGGACGGAGAGCCGATGCTGGGCAACGGGAAGATCCGTTACGCGCTCACGGTGAGTTCTCTCGAGTCGCTCACCGTCCTCGGGTCGGGCGATGCCTCGATCGACCTCTCGGAGGCGAACGAGCCGACGATCACGATCGGCGGCTCGGGTGATGTCGACGCCACCGGCATAGACGCCGGGACCGCCAGCCTCATCATCGACGGCTCCGGCGCCATCGATGTGCGCGACGCCGTGGTCGACGAGCTCGCCGTGCGGATCGAGGGGTCGGGCGGAGTCTCCATCTCCGGAACCGCCGGAACTCAACGAGTCGACATCAACGGCGACGGAGGCTATGAGGCGTCCGGGCTGCTCAGCACTCAGGCGTTCGTCACCATCCGTGGCGCGGGCAGCGCCGATGTGACCGCGGAGAGGACGCTCGACGCCGTCATCGACGGCAGCGGCGACATCTCCTACGGCGGCGATGCCCGCGTCACGGAGGACGTGTCGGGTTCCGGCGACGTCACCCGACGCTGAGCGACCCCGTCGGATCACTCCGACGGCTGACGCTCTGCCTCCCACGCGAGGAAGCCGTCGACGATGTCCTCGGCGTGCGTGTGGTGGAGGTAGTGATCCCCGGCCAGCGGGATGACGGTCCCGTCCGTCACGCTCGCCGCCTGTCGCTCGTGCAGGTCGAGCCACTCGGGGACGGTCTTGTTCTGCTTCTGGACGAACAGGAGCAGCGGGAGATCATCCGGGAACTCCTTGCCCTCGGCTTCGCGGAACGTCTCTCCGAGACGCGACATCGCGTCGACATAGGTCGGCGCCAGGGTGTTCCGATTCGTGAACATGTGCATCTGCTCACGATCCTCCGCTGAATAGGTCGGCGGGATGTACCCGCCATCGGCCGCGCCGGCGATGATCCGCATCAGACCGAGGTTCCTGGCCGTGACGAGGAGTCCGATCGGCAGCTCGACATCTGCGGTCGGCTGCCCGGGCAGGCTGCTGTCGATGCCGACGAACGCCCTCACCTCGTCGGGGTAGCGCTCGGCGAACTCGATCGCGTAGATCCCGGCGATCGAATGACCCATGAGGGTGTATTCGTCGACACCGAGCGACTGCAGAGCCTCGTGCACCTCGCTCACGATGTTCTCCGTCGTGCGCGCCTTCTCGGTGCCGTCGCTCAGGCCGTAGCCGAACGGCTCGACCACGACGACGCGATGATCGTCCGCGAGATCGGGGATGAGGGGGCTGAAGTCGATCACGGGCGACGCGGTGCCGAACCCGGGGAGCATCACGATCGTCTCGGGCCCCTCGCCCGTGACCAGGACGTTCATGTCACGCCCGTCCACCGACACCGCCTGCCCGTAGGTCTCGATCTCGTCCTTCTCCGATTCGGTCGCGACGACGTTCACGACCGTCGTCGTGGCGAGGCCGACGACGATCACCGTCGCGATGCCGGTGAGGGTGAGCAGAGTCCGTCTGACTGCCTTCTTCATTGCTGTCCTTTCCGAGCACGCGAGGCGTGCACCTTCCCAGCCTGATCGCGGAGGCGCGCGCCGGCATCCGCCCGTCGCAGACACTTCCGTACCGCGTTCGCGGTAGGCGAGTCTCATCCCCGGGAAGGACTCGCACCGTGGGTCAACCCGGAATACTGGAGGGGTGTCGTCCCTCCGCTTCCCCCGTCCGGCGACAGTGCTGGCCGACCTCCTCGCGGTTGCCGTCGTCATCCTGCTCGCTTTTCTTCCCTACCCCGATGCGGTCTTCCAGGCCCGCGGGCTGCTGCTCGTCCCGGCCCTGCTGCCTGCCGCGCTGATCCCGTTCCGCCGTCGGCTGCCGATCATGGTCCTCGCCGTCAGTCTGGGATGCAGCACGCTCGTGGCTCTGTTCGGCCTGCTCTCGCCAGGGGTCATGATCGCCATCGCCGTGGCGGCGTTCGCCGTCACGGACCGTGTGGCACGGCCTGTCGGGCTGCTGCTCGTCGGCGCGGCCTCGATCCTGGTCTTCTGCACGAACGCCATGACGCTCGACGGCGAGGTCTTCGATTCGCGCGCCCTGCAGTTCCTGCTCTTCATCGTCCTCGCCGGTGCTGTCGGAGACGCGACCCGATCCAGGCGTGAGTACGCCGCGGCGATGAGAGAGCGCGCCGAGCGCGCCGAACGCGGCCGAGAAGAGGAGGCGCGGCGACGCGTGGCGGAGGAGCGCGTGCGCATCGCACGCGATCTCCACGACATCGTCGCCCACCAGATCGCGGTCATCAGCCTGAACGCGGGCGTCGCCTCATCGGCGATCGACGCGCGGCCGGAACGGGCACGAGAAGCACTCACGGCGATCCGCGCGGCCGCCCGAACCGTGCTCACCGATATCGGTGGGCTGATGTCGGTGCTGCGCGACGGCGACACGGACGCACCGGGGGACCGACACCCGCCCGTGGGACTGGACGGTGTGGACGATCTTCTGACGCAGGTCGAGGCGGCGGGGTTGTGCGTCGATCTGCGCCGGGATGCGGAGGTCGCTGCGCTCGCGGGATCGAGCGATCATGTGGCCTACCTGGTGATCCGGGAGGGGCTCACGAATGCCCACAAGCACGGGGAGGGCGATCGGGCGGCCCTCGCGATCCGCGGCGGTGACGGCGTGGTCGACATCGTCGTGACCAACGCCGTCGGCGAGGAGAGCCCGGATGCCACGCCGAGCGGCCACGGACTGCGGGGGTTGCGGGAGCGCGTGGCCGCCGTGCGAGGGCGTGTCAGCGTCCTGCGGGACCAGGACGAGTTCCGGCTGCACGTCGCGATCCCGACAGCGGGAGATCGAGCATGACGCGCGTCCTCGTCGTCGACGATCAACCGCTGATCCGCCAGGCGGTCCGCGACATCCTCGCCGACGGAGGGCTTCAGGTGGTCGGAGAGGCGGCGAACGGGCGCTCAGCGGTCGTCGCCGCGAGGGAGACCCTGCCCGACGTCGTCCTGATGGACATCCGGATGCCGGAACTCGACGGCATCGCGGCCACCGCGGAGATCTGCACGGACCAGGGGAGCGGCACACGGGTGCTCATCCTCACGACGTTCGAAGAGGACCAGTACGTCGTGGCGGCGTTGCGGGCCGGGGCCAGCGGGTTCATCGGAAAGGGTGCCGAACCGCAGGAGATCGTCGACGCGGTTCGCACGATCCATCGGGGTGAGGCGCTGTTATCGCCCGCGGCGACGCGCGCGCTGATCGCCCGCACCGTGCTGCCGCGGCGGCCCGCGGCAGACGTCTGGGATTCGCCCGCGTTGCGACAGCTCACCGTCCGCGAACGCGAGGTGCTGCTCCGGGTCGCCGGCGGCGCGACCAATCAGCAGATCGCCGAGCAGTTGGTCATCTCCCCGCACACCGCGAAGACCCACGTGAACCGGATCATGTCGAAGCTCGGTGCACCCGATCGCGCGCAGCTGGTGATCCTCGCTTACGAGACCGGGCTCGTCGTACCGACCGAGGACGATGCCGCTCGTCGTCCCTGACACACTGGCAGGATGACCGTCTTCCGCATCGTCGTTCTTTTCGTCCTCGCGGCCCTCGCCGAGATCGGCGGCGCCTGGCTGATCTGGCAGGCGGTGAAGGAGGATCGCGGCTGGATCTTCGCGGTCCTCGGCGTGATGGCGCTCGGCGCCTACGGATTCATCGCGGCCCTGCAGCCGGACGCGAACTTCGGTCGAGTGCTCGCCTCGTACGGCGGGATCTTCATCGCGGGTTCGCTTGCCTGGGGGATCATCGTCGACGGCTTCCGGCCGACCGTGTGGGACTGGGTCGGCTCATCGGTCGCCCTCGTCGGTGCGGCGATCGTCATCCTCGCCCCGACCGCCTCGAACAGCGCATCCGATGCCGTCGTCTGACGGTCCGCAGCGCCTGGGCGTACCGGTAACCTGGGTAGTGACCCAGATGGAGAGTTTCTGTGCCTGAAAACGCCCGGCCGCACGATGGCTTCGCCCTGTTCACCGATCGAAACGTCGTCGCCATGCGCGTCAACGGCGACCTCAAGGATCTCGCCACGACCGTGACGGATGCCGACGAGGTCGAGCCGGTCACGATCGACAGCGCCGACGGGCTGAACATCCTCCGCCACTCGGCCGCGCACGTGCTCGCGCAGGCCGTGCAGCGGATCAACCCGCAGGCGAACCTCGGCATCGGCCCGCCCATCACCGACGGCTTCTACTACGACTTCGGTGTGGAGACCCCGTTCACACCCGAGGACATCAAGGCCATCACGAAGGAGATGCAGCGCATCGTCCGCGAGGGACAGCGTTTCGTCCGCCGCGTCGTGACGGACGACGAGGCTCGCGCCGAGTTGGCCGATGAGCCGTTCAAGCTCGAGCTGATCGGACTCAAGGGCGGGAAGGAAGCCGCCGAGGGCGCCTCCGTCGAGGTCGGCGAGGGCGAGCTCACGATCTACGACAACACCACGCGCGACGGCGAGGTCGTCTGGAAGGACCTCTGCCGCGGACCGCACCTGCCGAACACCCGCATGATCGGCAACGGCTGGGACCTCACCCGCATCGCCGCCGCCTACTGGCGCGGCAGCGAGAAGAACCCGCAGCTGCAGCGCATCTACGGCACGGCGTGGCCCACCAAGGACGAGCTGCGCGCGTACCAGCATCGCCTCGAGGAGGCGGCCAAGCGCGACCACCGCCGCCTCGGCAAGGAACTCGATCTGTTCTCGTTCCCGGAGGAGATCGGCTCCGGCCTCTCGGTCTGGCACCCCCGCGGCGGCATGATCCGCGGCGAGATGGAGCAGCACGCCCGCAAGCGCCACATCGAGGGCGGCTACACCTACGTGTACACGCCGCACATCTCGAAGGAAGACCTCTTCCTCACCTCGAACCACCTCGTCACGTACAAGGAGGGCATGTTCCCGCCGATCGTGATGGACGAGGAGCGCGACGACGAGGGCAACATCACCAAGCAGGGCCAGGACTACTACCTGAAGCCCATGAACTGCCCGATGCACATCCTCATCTACAAGGAGCGCGCACGCAGCTACCGCGACCTGCCCCTGCGGTTGGCCGAGAACGGCACGGTCTACCGCAACGAGCTCTCCGGCGCGCTGCACGGCCTGACCCGCGTGCGCGGCTTCACCCAGGACGACTCCCACCTGTTCGTCACCCCCGATCAGCTCGAGGACGAGGTCGCGAAGGTCCTCGACTTCATCCTGTCGATGCTGCGCGATTTCGGTCTGACCGACTTCGAGCTGGAGCTGTCGATGAAGGACGACGAGAAGTCCAAGTGGATCGGCTCGGACGAGTTCTGGGAGTCGTCGACCGACGCGCTGCGCCGTGTCGCGGTGGCATCCGGTCTCAAGCTCACCGAGGTCCCCGGCGAGGCGGCCTTCTACGGCCCCAAGATCGACCTCAAGACGCGAGACGCGATCGGCCGCACCTGGCAGCTCTCGACCGTCCAGGTCGACCCGAACCTGCCCGAGCGCTTCGACCTGGAGTTCATGGATAAGGACGGCCAGAAGAAGCGTCCGATCATGATCCACCGAGCGCTGTTCGGCTCGATCGAGCGGTTCTTCGCGATCCTGCTCGAGCACTACGCCGGAGACTTCCCGGTGTGGCTGTCGCCCGTGCAGGTCGTGGGCATCCCGGTCGCCGAAGAGTACGCCGACTACCTCGGCGAGGTCATCACCACGCTCCGGAACTCGGGTGTGCGCGCCGAGCTCGACACCTCGGACGACCGGATGCAGAAGAAGATCCGCAACCACACCACCGGCAAGGTGCCCCTGTTGCTGATCGCGGGGGAGCAGGACCGCGCCGCCGGCACCGTCTCGTTCCGCTACCGCGACGGCACGCAGGAGAACGGCGTCCCGATCGCGGATGCCGTCGACCGCATCCGCGCGGCGATCGACTCGCACGCACTCGTGCAGACAGCAGGGGACCTGGCGTGACCCATCGACAGGCGCAGGGATCCAGCGGTGGCTGAGCTGGAGGATGCCGGGCACCTCGTCGGCGTGCCGGACGAGTTCCAGCGGCTGTGGACCCCGCACCGGATGGCGTACATCCAGGCGGGGCCGGAGCCGCTGCGCGACGAGTGCCCGTTCTGCGAGGCGCCGAAGCATGCGGATGCCGATCGATTGATCGTCGCGCGCGGGGAGACGGCCTACGTGCTGCTGAACCTGTTCCCGTACAACTCCGGTCACCTGCTGGTGTGTCCGTATCGCCACATAGCGACGTACGACCAGGCCACGCCCGAAGAGGTCGCCGAGATCGGTGCGCTCACGCAGACCGCGATGCGCGTGCTGCGGGACGTGTCGCGCTGCGACGGGTTCAACCTCGGCATGAATCAGGGCGCCGTGGCGGGCGCCGGCGCCGACGGCCACCTGCACCAGCACGTCGTGCCGCGGTGGACGTCGGACGCCAACTTCTTCCCGATCATCGCCAAGACCAAGGCGCTGCCGCAGCTGCTCGGCGAGGTGCGCGAGGCCGTCGCGGACGCCTGGCCGCGCTGACCGCGTTTCGTCTCGTCGCTTCGCCCCTCGCTCAATGACCGGCGGATGCGGGGTCGCTGAGCCTGTCGAAGCGTCTGCCCTTCGACAGGCTCAGGGACCCAAGGTCCTCAGGGACCCGACGTCGGGTCTGACGCTCAGCGCACCTGGCGCGCGGTGAACTGCATCCGAGGGTTCGCATAGAACTCCTGGGCCTCGACGAGCTGCAGCTCGCGCTCTCCGGAGTCGAGCGTCGCCTTGAGCAGGTCGTAGACGCTGGATGCCGTGCGCTCGAGCGCGACCTGCGCGCTGCCTGTCTCGACATAGTGCGCGGTGAACAGCGCAGCCGTGACGTCGCCGGAGCCGTTCGCCTTCATCGGCAGATGCGGCGTCTGCACGATCCAGGCGCCCTGGTCGTCGACGGCGAGCATCTCGATCGTTCCCTCTTCGCGGTCGGGCCGCTCGACGCTCGTGACGAGCACCGTCCGGGGGCCCATCGCGCGGGCGAGGTCGACCGAGGCGAGAGTCGACTCGAGCGTGTCCGGCTCGGTGTCGGTGAGGAACCCGAGCTCGAACTGGTTCGGCGTGATGATGTCGGCCACCGGCACCACGCGCTCGCGCAGCAGCACCGGGATCGCCGGCGCGACGAAGCACCCGGACTTCGCGTTGCCCATGACGGGGTCGCACGCGTAGACGGCGTTCGGGTTGGCGGCCTTCACGCGCGCGACGGCGTCGATGATCACGTCGCCGATGCCCTCTCCGCCCTGGTAGCCGCTGAGCACCGCATCGACCTGCCCGAAGACGCCGCGCTCCTCGATGCCGGTGATGACCTCGCGCACGTCGTCGGGCGCGATCAGCGGTCCTCGCCACGCGCCGTATCCGGTGTGGTTGGAGAAGTTCACCGTGTAGACGGGCAGCACCTCCACGCCGATGCGCTGCAGCGGGAACACTGCTGCGGAGTTTCCGACGTGACCGTAGGCGACGGCCGACTGGATGGAGAGGATCTTCATTCTCCGATCCTTTCATTCAAGGCGGCCCGGTGTCCGCGGCGGGTGGTCAACGCACGGCGGCGACGAGGTCGGCCACGAGCGTCGCGGCATCCTGGTCGTCGAGGTCGTGCACGGTGAGGCGCAGGTGGTGGGAGGGCTCGGCGCGATCATCGAGGGCGAACTCGTCGCCGGTGCGGGCGAGCCAGCCGCGCCGCATCAGGCGCTCGGCGACGATCCTCGCGGGCTGCGGCAACTCGACCCAGAGGCTCAGCCCATCGGATGCCGGCGCCTCGATGCCCTGTTCCCGCAGACGCGCGGAGAACGCGGCGTTCCGCTCCGCGTAGTGGGCGGCTGCGGCGGCGACCTCGGCGGTCACCGCCTCGTCCGTGAGCTGCGTCAGCGCGAGGCGCTGCAGCAGATGGCTGACCCAGGTGGTGCCGGGGCTCAGACGCATCGCCAGCCGCTCGGCGGTCTCGGCGTCGGTCGCGGCGATCGCGAGGCACATGTCGGGCCCCAGGAACTTCGACACCGAGCGCACGAGGGCGAACCGGCGGTGCTCCGGACCGATGAGCGACTCGTAAGGCCGCTGCGAGAGCATCGAGAAGTGATCGTCCTCGATGATCAGCACGTAGGGGTGATCGGCCAGCACGGTCCGGAGCTCGGCTGCGCGCGCGGCGGAGAGACTCGCGCCGGTCGGATTCTGCGCGCGCGGTGTGCAGATGACGGCACGGACACCCGCGTCCAGCGCCGCGCGCAGCCCGTCGACCGTCATGCCCTGCTCGTCCACCGGCACAGCGACGGCACGGTAGCCGCCGAGCCGCACGGTATGGATGCTGGCGAGGAAGCACGGATCCTCGAGGGCGACGGCGTCGTCGCGCATCAGCGCCTGCGCCAGAAGTCGCTCGACCGCATCGACGGCGCCGCTCGTGATCGTCACGCGGAATGCGGCGTCGAGATCGGCTGCCACCCACTTCCGCGCCCAGTCGTCGAGATCGCGGTCGATGACGGGCTCGCCGTAGAGCACGGGGCGGCTGGCGATGTTCATCAGTGCGGGGGAGGGATCGGGGATCAGCCGCGGATCCGGATTGCCGGTGCCGACGTCGCGCAGCACGGTGTCGGCGGCGTAGCCCTCCTGCGGGACGGATTCATGGCCGGTGACGACGGTTCCTGCACGACCGCGCGAGATCACCAGGCCCGCCTGGGCCAGCTGCCGGTAGGCGGCGACCGCGGTGTTCCTGTTGACGCCGAGTCGTGCGGCGAGCTCGCGCACGGGAGGCAGCGGGCTGCCGGGACGCAGGATGCCACGGTCGCGGAGTCCGCGCACGCTGTCGGCGATGTCGGCCGCCGTGGTTCCTGTGATCTCGTCGCTCATGTGCCCTCCGGACCGATTCTAGGTCGTTTCGGACAGTGCTATGTTTGGCCTAGATCAATCCAGACTTTGGTGCACCCGACAGGAGTCCTCATGACCGACCAGACCACCACCGGATCCTCGCGCGTCAAGCGCGGCCTCGCAGAGATGCTCAAGGGCGGCGTCATCATGGACGTCGTCACCGCGGACCAGGCGAAGATCGCCGAGGATGCCGGCGCCGTCGCCGTCATGGCGCTCGAGCGCGTTCCGGCCGACATCCGTGCGCAGGGCGGCGTCTCGCGGATGAGCGATCCCGACATGATCGACAGCATCATCGACGCCGTCTCCATCCCGGTGATGGCGAAGGCGCGCATCGGGCACTTCGTCGAGGCGCAGGTCCTGCAGGAGCTCGGTGTCGACTACATCGACGAGTCGGAGGTGCTCTCGCCGGCCGACTACGTAAACCACATCGACAAGTTCGGCTTCACGGTCCCCTTCGTCTGCGGCGCCACCAACCTCGGTGAGGCTCTCCGCCGCATCAACGAGGGTGCCGCGATGATCCGCTCGAAGGGCGAGGCCGGAACCGGCGACGTCTCCGAGGCGATGAAGCACATCCGCAAGATCCGAGGCGAGATCGCCGCTCTGACGGCCCTCCCGAAGGACGAGCTGTTCGTGGCGGCGAAGGAGCTGCAGGCGCCGTACGACCTCGTCGCCGAGATCGCCGAGACCGGCAAGCTCCCCGTAGTGCTCTTCGTCGCGGGTGGCGTCGCGACGCCGGCGGATGCCGCGATGATGATGCAGCTCGGGGCCGACGGCGTGTTCGTGGGCTCGGGCATCTTCAAGTCCGGAAACCCTGCCGAGCGCGCGAAGGCGATCGTGAAGGCCACCACGTTCTTCGACGACGCGAAGGTCATCGCGGAGGTCTCGCGCGGCCTCGGCGAGGCGATGGTGGGCATCAACGTGACCGATCTGCCCGCTCCGCACCGCCTCGCCGAGCGTGGCTGGTAGTCCCAGGGTCGGCGTCCTCGCGCTGCAGGGCGACGTGCGCGAGCACGCCGCCCTGCTCGCGGAGCTGGGCGCCGACGTCACGCTCGTCCGCCGCCCCGAGGAGCTGGCGGCCGTCGACGGCCTCGTGATCCCGGGTGGCGAATCCAGCGTGATCGACAAGCTGTCCCGGATCTTCGGGATGCAGGAGCCGATCCGAGCCGCGATCGCCGCGGGGATGCCGATGCTCGGCACCTGCGCCGGACTCATCATGCTCGCCGACACGGTCGTCGACGCGATCGACGGGCAGGAGTCGTTCGGCGGCATCGACGCCGTGGTGCGGCGCAACGCCTTCGGCAGGCAGGTCGAGTCCTTCGAGGCCGAACTCGCCGTCGCGGAGCTCGGACCGGATCCGGTGAAGGCCGCCTTCATCCGCGGTCCCGTCGTCGAATCCGTCGGACCCGGCGCGGAGATCCTCGCGGCGCTGCCGGACGGACGCGTCGTCGCCGTCGAGCAGGGCGGCCTGCTCGGGCTGAGCTTCCACCCCGAGATCACGGGGGAGACCCGCTTCCATCGGCGGTTCCTCGACCGGGTACGCGCCGTCACCGCGGCAGCCGCCTAGATCGCGACCAGTCTGCGGATCGCCGCGACCGTGAGCTCGATGTCGCCGGGGGTCGTCGCCCACGACGACATCGAGCAGCGCAGCGACGCCCTCCCGCGCCACTCCGCGCCCGTGACGGCTGCCGTCCCGTCGATCAGGATCGCCTCGCCCAGCGCCCGGGTCGCGGCATCCGATCCGGCCCGGAACATGACCTGCGTGTAGTCGACCTCGTTGAGGATCTCGATCTCCTCGATCGAGGCGAGACCCGCCGCCATCGCGACCGCGTTCTCATGCAGGCGGTCGATGAGGCCCGCGACCCCGGAGCGTCCGAGACTCCGCAGTGCCGCCCAGGCCGGCACACCGCGGGCGCGACGCGAGAGCTCGGGCGTGACATCCCAGGGATCGAGGCCGGAGTAGATGAGGTAGTCGCCGCCGGTCCGGAAGGCCGCGATCGAGTCGGCAGGGTCGCGCACGATCGCCATTCCGCAGTCGTAGGGCACGTTCAGCGTCTTGTGCGCATCGGTCGCCCACGAATCCGCCTGCTCCATCCCGGTGGTGAGCCGACGCAGGTCTTCGGATGCCGCGGCCCAGAGCCCGAATGCGCCGTCGACGTGCACCCAGGCTCCGTGCTGCTTCGCGAGGGGGATCAGCGCGCGGAAGTCGTCGAACGCCCCCGTGTGCACCTCACCGGCCTGCAGGCAGACGATCAGCGGTCCCTCGCCGTCACCGAGCGCGCGCTCGAGGGCATCCGGCCGCATCCTGCCCTGATCGTCGGAGTCCACGACCGTCAGCTCCGCGCGCCCGATGCCGAGGAAGCGCGCGGCGCGGTCGATCGAGCCGTGCCGATCCGCGCCGACGACGAAACGCAGCGGGGGAGCGTCTCGCACGCCCCTCTCTGCGATGTCCCATCCCGCGCGCGCCATGACCGCGTGACGCGCCGTGGCGAGGCAGGTGAAGTTCGCCAGCTGACCTCCCGTCACGAAGCCGACACTCGCGGATGAGGGGAGCCCGAACAGTTCCAGCATCCATCCACCGGCCACACGTTCCATCGCGACGGTCGCGGGTGTGAGCGTGGACGAGCCGGAGTTCTGGTCCCACGCGGAGACGAGCCAGTCCGCGGCCAGGGCGGCCGGATGCGTGGCACCGATCACGAAGCCGAAGAAACGGCCGCCGGGGATGGCAACGAGACCGGGCTCCGCGTGCTCCGCCATCTCGTCGATCACCTGTGCCGGGTCGGTGCCGGCCGCCGGCAACGGTCCGCCGAAGGCAGTCAGCATCTCGTCGAGGGCCGCCCGCGGCCAGACCGGTCGGTCGTCGAGCGTCCCCAGGAACTCCGTCGCACGGCGGTGTGCGGCGTTGAGCGCACGGGTTCTGTCGTCGAGGCCACTCTGGTCCATGGGGTCAGGACTACACCCGCGAGCCGTCGCGCACCAGACGATGATCAGTCGACGCGTCGGTGGGAGAGCAGCCACTCGTAGAACCGGGGATCCTCGTACGTCTCCGTCCAGGAATCGTGGCCGACGCCCGCGTAGCTCGTGAACCGCACGTCGGCGCCGAGTGACCGGAGTTCGCCCACGATCTGCTCCGTGGCGGAGATCGGCACGACATCGTCGGCGTCGCCGTGGAACGCCCAGACCGGCATGTTCCGGATCGGCGCAGCACTCTGCAGCCACAGCCCGCCGCAGATGGGGGCGATGGCGGCGAACCGATCGGGGTAGCGCACCGCCAGGCTCCAGGTTCCGTAACCGCCCATGCTGAGTCCGGTGACCGCGATGCGCGCCGTGTCCACGCGGTGCGCCGCGACGACTTCGTCGAGCAGCCCGGCCAGCGTCGAGAGCTCTGCGACCCACTGACTCGACTCGGGGCACTGGGGGGTGACGAGGATGAAGGGGAAGTCTCGGCCGGCATCCGCCAGCTTCGCCGGGCCGTGCAGCGCGGCGAGGTCGAGGTCGGAACCCCGTTCGCCCGAGCCATGCAGGAACAGCACGAGCGGCCAGCGCCTGTCCGAGTCGGCGTCGTAGTCGTCCGGCAGATGGACCAGATATCGCAAGGTGTCGGCTGGTGTCGGTTCGTCGTCGCGCACCTCGGATGAGCGGAGGACCGGGGTGATGTGTCGGGATCTGCGCATATCTCCATCCTGTGCCACTCGCGCGGTTCGTTAGACTTGACGATGCCCTGGGTGCGAACTCCGGGGCGGATACGACGAGCGGAGACTAATGTCCGGGCATTCCAAGTGGGCGACCACGAAGCACAAGAAGGCCATCATCGACTCCCGCCGGGCGAAGTCGTGGGCCAAGCTCATCAAGAACATCGAGGTCGCGGCCAAGCTCGGCGGCGCTGACCTGGCCGGAAACCCGACGCTGTTCGACGCGGTGCAGAAGGCGAAGAAGACCTCTGTCCCCAAGGACAACATCGACCGCGCGGTGAAGCGCGGTGCGGGCATCGGCGGCGAAGCCGTCGAGTACCTGTCGATCATGTACGAGGGGTACGGCCCCAACGGCGTCGCCCTGATGATCGAGTGTCTGACCGACAACAAGAACCGCGCGGCCGCTGAGGTGCGCACGGCTCTGAGCCGCAACGGCGGCACCCTCGCCGACCCCGGCAGCGTCGCGTACAACTTCAGTCGCAAGGGCGTCATCGTCGTCGGCTCCGAGGGCACGACCGAGGACGACGTGATGATGGCGGCGCTCGAGGCGGGTGCGGAGGAGATCGAGCCGCACGCCGAGGGGTTCGAGGTCATCACCGAGGCACATGATCTGGTCGCGGTCCGCAGCGCGCTGCAGGAGGCCGGGATCGACTACGAGTCCGCCGACGTCGAGTTCGTCCCGAACCTCAAGGTCGAGATCGACGCCGACACCGCTCGCAAGATCTTCCGTCTCATCGATGCGCTGGAGGACAGTGAGGACGTGCAGAACGTGTTCACGAACTTCGACCTCTCGTCCGAGGTGCAGGCGGAGCTGGAGAACGACGACGCCTGAGGCGAGCCTGACGCTCCTCGTCCGGCGTCCGGCTTAGCCTGGGGGAGTGACCTCCTCCCTGCGCGTCCTCGGCATCGATCCCGGCCTCACCCGGTGCGGGATCGGGGTCGTCGACGTCGACCGCTCCCGCCGCGGGACGCTTGTGCACGTGGGGGTCATCCGCTCGTCTCCGGATGCCGAGATCGGCGACCGTCTCGCGATCGTCGCAGCCGGCATCCGCGAGGTGATCGCCGAGCATCGACCGGATGCCGTGGCTGTCGAGCGCGTGTTCGCGCAGCAGAACACCCACACCGTGATGGGCACGGCGCAGGCGAGCGGCGTCGCGCTGCTGATCGCGGCGGAATCCGGGCTTCCCGCCGCCACGCACACGCCGAGCGAGGTCAAGGCGGCGGTCACGGGGTACGGCTCCGCCGACAAGCGCCAGGTGCAGGCCATGATCGCCCGCATCCTCCGCCTGGACGCCCCGCCGCAGCCGGCGGATGCGGCGGATGCTCTCGCGATCGCGCTGTGCCACGCCTGGCGCCGGGGAGGTGCGGTCGCCACGCAGGGGGCGCTCACACCGGCGCAGCGCGCCTGGGCTGCCGCAGAGCGTGTCGCTCGAACATAGCTACGAGTGACGCCGTAGGCTGAGGGGATGATCTCCTCTCTGCACGGCGTCGTCCTGCACACGACGCCCGACCAGGTCGTCGTCGAGGTCGGCGGCGTCGGCTTCTCCGTGGCCGTCCCGACCGATGTGGCTCACACGGCGACGGTGGGAGAGCGGCTCCAGCTGCACACCAGCCTCATCGTCCGCGAGGACTCGCTCGCGCTGTACGGGTTCGCCGAGCGCGACGAGCTGGAGATCTTCGGGTTGCTGATCAGCGTCACGGGCGTCGGTCCGAAGTCGGCGCTGGGCGTCCTGTCGCATCTGACGGTCGATCAGATCGCCGAGGCCGTGACGTCCGAAGACGATGCACCTTTCCGGCGCGTGTCCGGCATCGGACCCAAGACGGCCAAGCTCATCGTGCTGCAGCTGGCCGGCAAGGTCCATCCGACGTCGACGCCGAAGCGGACCGCGGCATCGGCCGGCACCGATGTCGTGTCCCAGGTCGCTGCCGCGCTCGTGGGCCTCGGCTGGTCCGAGCGCGTCGCCACCGAGGCGGCGACGCAGACCGCTGCCGATGCGACGGATGCCGAGCGCGGCTCTGTCGCGTCGCTCCTGCGGCGCACGCTCGCCGTGCTGGGACCGGCTCAGGGAGGCCAGGCGCGTGTCTGACGCCCGCGATGCCACCGAGCCCGTCGACGACACCGAGCTCGCGATCGAGGGCGCACTGCGCCCCGCGAGCCTCGACGAGTTCGTCGGTCAGCAGAAGGTCCGCGGGCAGCTTCAGCTGCTCCTGGAGGCGGCCCGCATCCAGAGCCGACCCGCCGATCACATCCTCCTCGCCGGCCCTCCGGGTCTCGGCAAGACCACGCTCGCGATGATCGTCGCGCACGAGAGCGACCGACCGCTGCGACTGTCCAGCGGGCCCGCGATCCAGCACGCCGGCGATCTCGCCGCGCTCCTGTCGAGCCTCGTCCCCGGCGAGGTGCTGTTCATCGACGAGATCCACCGGATGGCCCGCTCCGCGGAGGAGATGCTGTACCTCGCGATGGAGGACTATCGCATCGACATCATGGTCGGCAAGGGCGCCGGCGCGACCAGCATCCCGCTCGAGCTCGCGCCGTTCACGCTGGTCGGTGCGACGACCAGGTCGGGTCTGCTGCCCAATCCGCTCCGCGACCGCTTCGGGTTCACCGGACACCTCGAGTTCTACGACGAGCGAGAGCTCGAGCAGGTCATCGAACGGTCGGCGATCGTGCTGGGCGTGGAGATCCCCCGGGACTCGCTCGCCGAGATCGCCCGACGCTCCCGGGGCACACCCCGCATCGCGAACCGCCTGCTCCGGCGGGTGCGCGACTATGCCCTGGTGCACGGCGACGGCTCGGCGACGATCCACGACGTCCGCGCCGCGCTCGAGCTCTACGACGTCGACGCGATCGGTCTCGACCGGCTGGATCGTGCCGTGCTGGAAGCACTCGTCCGGAGGTTCCGCGGCGGCCCTGTGGGACTCAGCACGCTCGCCGTCGCGGTCGGAGAAGAGGGCGAGACCGTCGAGAGCGTCGTGGAGCCCTACCTCGTCCGCATCGGCTTCCTCGGACGGACACCGCGGGGCAGGGTCGCCATGCCGGAGGCGTATGCGCACCTCGGAGTGGCCCACCCCGACGGGGCGCTTCGCCTTGATGACCTATAATCGCTGAAGACTTCCCCCCGGATACCTCTGTGCGCCCAAAGGCTGGTGCGTGCACCTGAGAAAGGCGCTTCCCCCATGCCCATGGAATTCATCCTCTTCGGCCTTCTGGCCGTTCTCCTCGTCTTCATGATCTTCAACACGCGCAAGCGCACGAAGCAGATGAAGGCTGAGCAGGAGGAGAAGGCGACCAAGACCGTCCCCGGCGTCAAGGTGCTGCTGCAGGGCGGGATCTACGGGACGATCGTCGCGTACGACCCCGAGGACCTCGATTCCCCGGCGCTCGTCGAGATCGCTCCCGGCACCATCATCGAGGTGCACAGCCAGGCCATCCTCCGCATCGTGGAGCCCAAGGACGTCGTCGAGGAGCCCGCGGTCGTCGAGGACGACGTGGTGGCCACCGAGACCGATGCTCCCGCGATCGAGACCACCGAGGAGACGCGTGCGCGTCTCGAGCGGGACGCAGACGACAAGTAAGACCGCCGCCAGCGCTGCCTCTCGCATCTCCGGCATCTCAGAAAGCTGAACACACGTGGCTTCATCCTCTCCGGTCCGTCACGCCTGGCGGGTCCTCCTCGGCCTGCTCCTCGTGACGGGCGTGCTCTTCGGCATCAACTCGCTGGGCGTCTACCTCATCAAGGACGGCAACGGGGAGGCGGCGAGCTCGTGGACGCCGGAACTCGCCCTCGACCTGCAGGGCGGCACGCAGATCGTCCTGAGCGCCGAGACCGAAGACGGCGCTGCCCCCTCGTCTGAGCAGCTCGACCAGGCCGCGGCGATCATCCGTCAGCGTGTCGACGCATCGGGTGTCGCCGAGGCCGACATCACGACCGAGGGCGGACAGAACATCGTCGTCCAGATCCCCGGTGTCGCCGACGAGCAGACCCGCGAGCGGATCCAGTCGAGTGCTCAGCTCGAGTTCCGCCCGGTGCTGGCCACCAACGCGGCCACCACGGACTTCGTCGGCGAGGACGGCAACTCCACGCCGTTCCCGTCGCCCGATCCGTCGCTCAACGCGACGCCGACCACCGAGCCCACCGACCCCAGCGACCTGGCCTGGGTGACCGAGAAGCTCGCCGCGGAGTTCCAGGCGTACGACTGCGCCAACCCGGACAACGACCCGGCGCGCGCGCCGAAGGACGAGCCGCTCATCGCGTGCTCGCCCGACGGAGCCCAGAAGTACCTGCTCGGCCCGGCCGAGCTCGACGGCACGGCCATCACCGACGCGGCCGCAGGTCGCGACCCCAAGTCGGGAGCCTGGCTCGTCCAGCTCACGATGAGCGGCTCCGGCGGAGACGCCTTCGGCGTCGTCAGCACGCGCCTGAACCAGAACCGCATCGACGGACTGTCGCCGCGGGACCAGTTCGCGTTCGTGCTCGACGGCAGCGTCCTCAGCGCCCCGCGGATGAACGGCGTGATCCTCGACGGTCGCCCGAGCATCTCGGGCAGCTTCACGCAGGAGAGTGCGACGACCCTCGCGGACCAGCTGAAGTTCGGCGCTCTGCCGCTCAGCTTCACCGTGCAGAGCTCGGACACCATCTCCGCGACCCTCGGAACGCAACAGCTGCAGATCGGCCTGATCGCCGGCCTCATCGGACTCGCGCTCGTGGCCATCTACTCGCTCATCGTCTATCGAGCGCTCGGCTCGGTGATCATCGCCTCGATCGCCGTGATGGCCGTGCTGACCTACATCATCATCTGCATCCTGGCCTGGCGACTGGGCTTCCGCCTGTCGCTCGCCGGCGTCGCGGGTCTCATCGTGTCGATCGGATTCACCGCCGACTCGTTCATCGTCTACTTCGAGCGAATACGAGACGAGCTCCGCGACGGCAAGTCGATCACCTCGGCCGTGGAAGACGGCTGGGGTCGCGCCAAGCGCACGATCTACATCTCGAAGTCGATCAACATCCTCGCGGCGGTCGTCCTGTACATCCTCGCGGACTCGACCGTGAAGGGCTTCGCGTTCACGCTCGGCCTCACGACCCTGATCGACGTCTTCATCTTCGTGATCTTCACGCACCCCGTGATGCAGCTCCTCGCGCGAACGAGATTCTTCGGCGGGGGACACAGGCTGTCCGGTCTCGACCCCGAGGCGCTCGGCGCGGTCTACCGCAGTCGGTCGCAGTTCCGTGAGGTGTCGACCGTCACCACCGGCCGCGGGGCGAAGAACGCCCGCGCGAGAGGTGAGGCCGACCGTCGTCAGACGATCGCCGAGCGGAAGCGCGCAGAAGCCCTGGCGGGGGAGAGACCTGCCAACGCCGACAGTTCGACCAAGGGAACCGGGGAGGGAGACGCCTGATGCCTTCCATGAATGAGTTCGGCAACAACCTGTACTCGGGAAAGACCTCCTTCCCGTTCGTCGGCAAGCGCCGGCTCTGGTTCATCATCGCGATCGTGCTCGTCGTCGGCTCGGCGCTCGTGCCGCTGATCCGCCCGATCCAGTTCTCGATCGAGTTCACCGGCGGGTCGCAGTTCACGGTGCAGGCACCGGACAGCCTCGACCAGGAGGCGGCGACTGCCGCCGTGCAGTCGGTCGTGCCTGGCGCGGCCACCAAGGTCGTGGTCGTGAGCGACCGCGACATCCGGGTGCAGACCGATCAGATGAGTGCCGACGAGACGCAGCAGGTCGCTGCGGCCCTCGCTGACGCGTACGAGGTCGATGCCGCCGACGTGACGTCGTCGTTCATCGGTCCGGCCTGGGGTGAGAACGTCACCAAGCAGTCGCTGTGGGGCCTGGCGATCTTCCTGGCGCTGACCTTCCTCATCCTCGCGATCTACTTCCGCACGTGGAAGATGTCCGCCGCGGCGATCATCGGTCTCCTGGACGTGCTCGTGATCACGGTCGGCGTCTACGCGCTGGCCGGCTTCGAGATCTCGCCCGCGGCCGTGATCGGCTTCCTGACGATCCTCGCGTACTCGCTGTACGACACCACGGTCGTGTTCGACAAGATCCGCGAGAACACCACCGAGGACGGGGAGAAGTCCGCCCGGCTGTTCGGAGAATCCGTCAACCTCGCCGTGAACCAGACGCTCGTGCGATCGATCAACACCTCGGTCGTCGCGGCTCTGCCCGTCGGCGCGGTGCTCTTCATCGGCGCCTTCTGGCTCGGCGCCGAGTCGCTCACCGACATCTCGCTCTCGATCTTCGTCGGCATCCTCGTCGCGACGTACTCGACGCTGTTCGTCGCCGCTCCGCTCTACTCGCTGTTCCGCGAGAACGAACCGCAGCTGAAGGAGCGGGACGCCCGCATCCGCGACGCCCGCAGCAAGGCGTCCGTCGACGCCTGATCGTTCCCTCTCGCGGGAGCTCGTCCCGCACAGCACGCGTAAGATGAGAAGATTCGGGAAGGTGAGTGGATGGCGGAGCCGCAGACGTCGTCGCAGGGATCCAGTCTGCGACGACTGGTGCCCCGCATCTTCTCGCGCGCGTCCAGGATCAACGACCTCGACAACCTGATCCGCACCGTCCGTGCCAACCACCCCCGAGGTGACTTCCCGGTCATCGAGCGCGCCTACGCGGTCGCCAAGGAGAAGCACGAGGGCCAGAAGCGTCAGAGCGGCGAGCCGTACATCACGCATCCGCTCGCGGTCGCGCAGATCCTCGCCGAACTGGGGCTGGGCCCGCGGGCGATCGCCGCAGCCCTGCTGCACGACACGGTCGAGGACACGGGCTACGCGCTGACCGATCTCACGGCCGAGTTCGGCGACGAGGTCGCGATGCTGGTCGACGGCGTCACCAAGCTCGACAAGGTCAAGTACGGCGAGAGCGCTCAGGCCGAGACCGTCCGCAAGATGATCGTCGCGATGTCGAAGGACATCCGCGTGCTCCTGATCAAGCTCGCCGACCGCCTGCACAACGCGCGCACCTGGGGTTTCGTCCCGCCGGAGAAGGCGGCGAAGAAGGCCAAGGAGACGCTCGAGATCTACGCGCCGCTGGCCAACCGACTCGGCATCCAGGCCATCAAGTCCGAGCTCGAGGACCTCTCGTTCGCGGTGCTGCACCCGAAGATCTACAACGAGATCCACAGTCTCATCGCGCAGCGCACGCCGCAGCGGGAGAAGTACCTCGGCCAGGTCGTCGAGGAGATCGACGAGGATCTGCGCGATCTCCGCATCCGCGGCAAGGTCGTCGGACGCCCGAAGCAGCTGTACTCCGTCTACCAGAAGATGGTGATCCGGGGCCGCGAGTTCGACGACATCTACGACCTGATCGGGATCCGGGTGCTCGTCGCCTCGGTCCGTGACTGCTACGCGGTGCTCGGTGCGATCCACGCCCGGTGGACGCCGCTGCCCGGCCGGTTCAAGGACTACATCGCGACGCCGAAGTTCAACCTGTATCAGTCGCTCCACACCACGGTCATCGGGCCAGCGGGTCGCACGGTCGAGATCCAGATCCGCACGCACGAGATGCACCAGCAGGCGGAGTACGGTGTCGCCGCGCACTGGATGTACAAGGAGCGGATGAACGGCGGCGGCAAGACCGAGGTCCGCGCCTCCGACACCGACATGGCCTGGCTCGCCCACATCTCCGACTGGCAGGCCGAGACGGCCGACCCGGGTGAGTTCCTCGACTCCCTGCGCTTCGAGATCGGCGCCAAGGAGGTCTACGTCTTCACGCCGAAGGGGCGTGTGATCGGTCTGCCGTCCGGTGCGACACCCGTGGACTTCGCGTACGCCGTGCACACCGAGATCGGCCATCGCACGATGGGCGCGAAGGTCAACGGACGCCTCGTGCCGCTGGAGTCCGAGCTGAAGAGCGGCGACGTGGTCGAGGTGTTCACCTCGAAGAACCCGGATGCCGGCCCCAGTCAGGACTGGCTCGGATTCGTGGCGAGCACCCGCGCACGGAACAAGATCCGCGGCTGGTTCACGAAGGAGCGTCGCGAAGAGGCGATCGAACAGGGCAAGGAGGCGATCGCTCGGGCGATGCGCCGGCAGAACCTGCCGCTGCAGAAGCTGATGAGCCAGGACTCCTTCGCGGAGGTCGCCCACCAGCTGCACTACGAAGACGTCTCTGCCCTGTACGCCGCCGTCGGTGAGGGACACGTCTCGACGCAGTCCGTCCTCGAGAAGGTCACCGCGCTCGTCGCGGCGAGCGACCCGGCGACCGGCACCATCGACCTTCCCGGGAGCGTCCCCACCCGCGAACCGCGTTCGGGCGACTCGGGCGTCCTGGTCCGCGGAGCCGCCGACATCCTGGTCAAGCTCGCGAAGTGCTGCACCCCGGTTCCGGGCGATGCGATCGTCGGCTTCGTGACGCGCGGCAGCGGCGTCTCGGTGCACCGTGCGGACTGCGTCAACGTCAAGGCGCTGAGCGCCGAGCAGGACCGCTTCGTCGACGTCTCCTGGGCGCCGACGACGAAGAGCGTGTTCCGCGTGCAGATCCAGGTCGAGGCGCTGGATCGCTCCGGTCTGCTCTCCGACGTGACGAGGGTGCTCAGCGAGCACCACGTCAACATCCTGTCGGCGACGGTCACGACCAACGACGAGCGCCTCGCGCTGAGCCGGTTCGTGTTCGAGATGGGCGATGCCGTGCACCTCGATCGCGTGCTGAACGCGGTGCGGAGGATCGACGCGGTCTACGACGTGTACCGCGTCACCTCGTCCTGAGGTCCAGACGCTCCAGCGCCGCGAGACCCACGCGGCTCCCCGGCACGCGTCGGAGGGAGCGGAGCACGGGTGCCGTCTCCGCGGGGAGTCCGGGGCGGAGCAGCGCCAGGCGCTCCATCCACGCCTGCATCCGGGGATCCCTGTGCAGGGCGGTGGCGAGATCGAGCATCGTGCGCGCGGGCGTCGAGACGGCGATCCCGCCGATCAGCTGCATGTCGGGTGCGGGCAGCACCGTGTCGTGGAAGACGAGGCGCGCGCTCGTGCGCGGACGAAGGCGTCGGTCCACCGCGCGCTTGACGTGGTGGACCGACGGGGCCGCATCGCCGGCGCCGTGGATCCACGCCGCCGTCGGTCCCGACGCCGCTGTTCCCGGATGCACGAAGACGGCGACGGATGCCGCGCGGAGATCGGCTGTCTCGACCAGGTCGGCCGGCGCATAGGCCTCGCCGATCTCGAACACGTGCCCGTCGATGCGGGCGGCACTCAGCTCCGCCTGGCTCAGGCGGGCGCCGGGCACATACAGGAACGCGGGGTGCATCACGCCAGTGTGGCGTGATGCACCCCGCGTGCGAGCGATCGCGGTCGACCTGTGGAGAACCGGGTCAGCCGCCCAGTGCGCTGAGCCAGGTGCGTCGAGCCTCGAGCGCATCGGCGGCAGCCTTCGCCGCCTTCTTGTCGCCGGCCTTCTCCGCCGCCGCGAGCTCGGCCTCGAGCTTCTCGATCGCCTCGAGCAGCTGCGAGCTCATGTCGTTGGCGCGGGCCTTGGTCTCGGGGTTGTTCTTCTTCCAGTCGACCTCTTCGCGCGCCTTCAGAGCCTGCTCGATGACGCGGAGGCGGTCGTCCAGAGCGCGCTCCTTCTCCCGGGGGAAGACGCGTCCGATCTCGTCCCACTGCTGCTGGATGCGGGTGAGCAGCGCGCGGGCGCGCTTGATGTTCGACTCGTCGGCGACGGCCTTGGCCTCTTCGAGCAGGGCCTGACGGGCCTCGATCTTCGGGCCGGACTCGGCCTCCTCGGCGGCGGCTTGCTCGGCACGGGCGGCGTAGAGAGCGTCTCCTGCCGCCTTGAACTTCGCCCAGAGCGCGTCGTCGGCCTTGCGCCCGGCTCGGCCGGCGGCCTTCCACTCGTCGAGCAGGTTGCGGTAGGCGGGGATGCCGTCGGTGCCGCGCGGGGCGAGAGCCTCTGCGCGCTCCACCAGACGGGACTTCGCGTCTCGAGCGACCTTGTGGGTGTCGTCGAGCTCGGAGTAGAAGGCGCGTCGCTGCTTGTCGACGACGGCGCGAGCATCGCGGAATCGCTTCCAGAGCTGCTGCGAGATGCCCTTCGACAGGCGAGGGCCGGTCTGCTGCTGCGCCTGCCAGGCGTCGAACAGCTCGCCGAGCTCGGCCGTGACCTGCTTCCACTGGACCTTGCTGAGGTCGCGCCCGGCGATCGCCTCGGCGCGCTCGACGAGGACGGTCCGCTCGGCGATCGCCTTGTCGACGAGCTCCTTCGCCTGCTGCGCCTCCTGCTCCGTGGCCTCGGAGAGCGATGCGGTGAGGGCGTTCAGACGGTCGCGCAGACCGGCGAGGTCTCCGACGGCGGCGGCATCCGTCGCCTCGTCGATGAGGTGACCGGCCTGCTTGGCGAGATCGCTCGCGGACGCCCCGCCCGACTGCTGACGCTGCTCGAGCGCGTGCACCTTGAAGGCGATGTCGTCGAACTTGCGCACGAAGTAGGCGAGCGCTTCGTCGGGGGTCCCGTCGGGGTACTGGCCCACCACGCGCCAGGCGTCGCCCTCGCGCACCTCGACGGTGCCGTCCTCGGACACGCGGCCCCATTCGGCGGACGACGACGAGGATGCCGGGGCCGGGGCGACCGGCGGCACGACGGCCGGTGTCGGCGCCTTCCGGGGCATCGGCACGGCGGGGGGTGCGGGAACGGGGGGAGTCGGCTTCGACGGCTCGGTGGCAGACACGGTGATTCTCCTTGCGCGGTAAGGCCGCGGGAGGCGGAAAGGACGAGGCTCAGCCTAGTACGCCCGCGGGTTGCCGGTGAGGCCCGCCGTTCTCACATCATCGTTACCGATCTGTGAGGAGATCGTTCGACGGGTGAAACATGCAGCGTCCTCTCCGAGAAACACGGCGCTCCTATCGTCGCCAGCACGACAGTTCCCCCGGTCGACAGGAGCCCCATGAACGACACCGCATCCACGCCGCACGAGATCCTGGTCGTCGGAGCGGGCATGGTGGCGCATCGATTCGTGGAGAGCCTGCTCAGCCGCGCCGACGCGGATGTGCGCGTCACCGTCATCGGCGACGAGGGGCGCGGGCCATACGACCGCGTGGGGCTGACGAGCTTCTTCTCGGGCGCCACCCCGGACGACCTCGAACTCGACCGCTCGGTCTTCCGCGACGCGCGGGTGCGTCTGATCCAGAACGATCGCGTCCTGCGCATCGATCGCTCCGCCCGCTCGGTGCGCACGCGCTCGCGTCGCAACTACGACTACGACACGCTCGTGCTCGCCACCGGCTCCTACGCCGCCAGGGTGGCCGTGGACGGCGCCGATCTCCCCGGCTGCTTCGTCTACCGCACGCTCGACGACGTGCAGGCGCTCCGGGACTTCGTCTCCCGGCGGGCGAGCGCGCTCGGCCGCCCTCTGCGCGGCGCGGTCATCGGCGGCGGCCTGCTGGGCCTGGAGGCGGCGGGTGCGCTCCAGGGGCTGGACGTCGACACCACGGTCGTGCAGTACTCGGACCGCCTGATGTCGGCGCAGCTCGATCAGGCCGGTGGCGGCATGCTGAAGCGTCTGCTCGAGGCCCGCGGCATCACGGTGCGCACGCAGGCACGGACGACGAGGCTCGACCCGGACGAGTCCGGGGCGGTCACGGCACTGGAGTTCCAGGACGGCTCGTTCCAGCGGGCCGATGTCGTCGTGTTCACGGTCGGCGTGCGCCCGCGGGACGAGTTGGCGCGAAACGCCGAGCTGGAGGTGCACCCGCGGGGCGGTGTGCTGATCGACGAGCGGTGCGCGACGTCCGACCCGAACATCCTCGCGATCGGCGAGGTCGCCAACTTCGACGACCGATGCGTCGGCCTCGTGGCTCCGGGGTACGCGATGGCGGAGGTCGCGGCCACCCGGCTGCTCGGAGGAGACGCCGGCTTCCCCGGCTACGACGAATCCGCCAAGCTCAAGCTCTCGGGTGTCGACGTGGCGAGCTTCGGCGATGCGCTCGCCCGTACCCCCGACGCGCTCGACGTCGTCTACGCCGATCCCGTGGCGGGCGTCTACAAGAAGCTCGTGCTCTCGGACGACGCGCAGACGCTGCTCGGCGGCATCCTCGTCGGCGACGCGAGCGCCTACGGCTCGCTGCGGCCGCTCGTGGGTGCCAGGCTCGGTGCCGATCCGTCGGCCTACCTGCTGCCGGAAGGGGGCAACGCCGCACCGATGGGGGAGCTCCCGGACGAAGCCGTCGTGTGCTCGTGCTCCAACGTCTCGGCAGGGCGGATACGCCAGGCCGTGCACGAGGAGGGCTGCCGGGATGCGGCGGCCGTCAAGGGGTGCACGAAGGCGGGCGCGACCTGCGGCTCGTGCGTGCTGATGGTCAAGAAGGTGGTCGGGCAGGAGCTCACCAAGCTCGGCCAGACGGTGTCGAACGCGCTGTGCGAGCACTTCGACATGTCGCGCCGTCAGCTGTTCGACGCCGTGCGGATCGCCGAGCTGTCGACGTTCAGCTCGATCGTCGAGCGCTTCGGACGCGGTCGCGGCTGCGACATCTGCAAGCCCGCGATCGCCAGCATCCTGTCGGGACTCGTCGGCCAGCACGTGCTCGAGGGCGAGAATGCCACGCTCCAGGACACCAACGATCACGTGATGGCGAACATGCAGAAGGACGGCACCTACTCCGTCGTCCCGCGGATGCCGGGCGGCGAGGTGACGCCGGACGGTCTGCTGGCGATCGGGCAGATCGCGAAGGACTTCGCCCTGTACACGAAGATCACGGGCGGTCAGCGCATCGACATGTTCGGCGCGCGTCTGGAGCAGCTGCCGCTGATCTGGGAGCGGCTGGTGGATGCCGGCTTCGAATCCGGTCACGCCTACGGCAAGTCGCTGCGCACGGTGAAGTCGTGCGTGGGGTCGACCTGGTGCCGCTACGGCGTGCTGGACGCGGTGGGCATGGCCGTGAAGCTGGAGCTGCGGTACCGCGGGCTGCGCGCACCGCACAAGCTGAAGCTCGGTGTCTCGGGATGCGCGCGGGAGTGCGCGGAGGCCCGCTCGAAGGACGTCGGGATCATCGCGACGGAGAACGGGTGGAACATGTACGTCGGCGGCAACGGCGGCTTCACGCCGCGGCACGCGCAGCTGCTCGCGTCGGAGCTCGACGACGAGGGTCTGATCCGCGCGATCGACCGGTTCTTCATGTACTACATCCGCACGGCCGATCGGCTGCAGCGCACGGCTCCCTGGTGCGAGGAGGTCGAGGGAGGACTCGACGGCCTCCGGTCCGTGATCTTCGACGACAGCCTCGGGATCTGCGACGATCTCGACGCCGCGATGGCGCTGCACGTGGAGCACTACGAGGACGAGTGGGCCGCGACGCTGAAGGATCCCCAGAAGCTCGAGAGGTTCCGCTCCTTCGTCAACGCGGCGGACACCCCTGACCCGTCCCTCGGGTACGTGGCCGAGCGCGGGCAGATCAGGCCGGCGACGGCCGAGGAGCGACGTTCGGGCGCGGTCCTGATCGCCGGGACGGCACTGGAGGTACGACGATGACCGGTCTGATCGCGGAGGAGACCCTGGTGCGCATCTGCGCGATCTCCGACCTCGAGGTCGAGCGCGGGCGCGCGGCGCTGCTCGGCAGCGAGCAGCTGGCGCTGTTCCTGCTCGCCGACGGCACGGTGCACGCTGTGTCGAACCTCGATCCGTACAGCGGCGCGAACGTGATCTCCCGCGGCATCGTGGGGACCAGGGGAGAGGCGCCGACGGTCGCGTCGCCGTTGCACAAGCAGGTGTTCGACCTGCGCACCGGGGCGTGCCTGGAGACGCAGGGGAAGCCGGATGCGTCGTTGCGGGTGTACCCCGTCCGGGTGACGGCCGACGGGGTGCATGTCGACGTCGCGGGGGCTGCCGCTGGGGAGGACGGCGCATGATGTTCCGATTCCGTCGGAGGAGGACGGCAGGATCGTGGACGAGCGGCGGATCGACGCGTGTAGGGCGCGTCGATCTCGTCGGCGGCGGACCGGGGCCCGCCGATCTGATGACGCTGAGGGCCCATCGTCTGCTCGCCGAGGCCGACGTGGTGGTCGCCGATCGGCTGGGTCCGGCGGACGAGGTGCGGGCGCAGCTCGGTCCCGACGTCATCGTCATCGATGTCGGCAAGCGTCCGGGGCATCACCCGGTGCCGCAGGCGCAGATCAACGCGCTCCTCGTCGACCATGCGCGGGCGGGAAGGCGCGTCGTGCGCCTGAAGGGGGGCGATCCCTTCGTCCTCGGTCGTGGAGGCGAGGAGGTGCTCGCCTGCGAGGCCGCGGGCATCCCCGTCTCGGTGACACCCGGAGTGAGCAGTGCGATCTCCGTGCCCCAGGCGGCCGGCATCCCGGTGACGCATCGCGGCGTGGCATCCGCCCTGCACGTGGTGAACGGCCAGGGGCCGTTCACCGACAGCACCCTGTCGTCGCTCGCCGACCCGTCCGTGACCACGGTCGTGCTGATGGGCGTGGCCGCGCTCCCTCGGCTGGTGGATGCGGCGCTCCGACACGGCATCCCCGCCGATCGTCCGGTCGCTGTCGTCGAGAACGGGCACACGCCGCGACAGCGCACGGTGCGCAGCACCCTGGGCGCTATCGTGGCCGACGCAGAGGAGGCCGCCGTGGTCAATCCCGCCGTGATCGTGATCGGCGACGTCGCACGCGCCGGACTGCTGCTACCCACGACGTCGCAGTTCGCGGAGAGCTCGGCGTGACGAACACACCCACACTCGACTCCGCGCTGGCCGGCTGCACGATCATCGTCGCCGCCGACCGCCGCTCGGTCGACCTCGCGACGGCGCTCGAGCGGAGGGGAGCACAGGTGCATCGTGCTCCCGCGCTCAGCATCGTCGCGAACGCGGATGACGCGGAGCTGATGCTCCGGACCGAGCAGCTCATCTCCGCGCCGCCGGACATCGTCGTCGTCACGACCGGCGTCGGGTTCCGCGGGTGGATGGATGCCGCGCACGAGCACGGTCTCGATGAGCGCATCGGCGCGGCGCTGCGCGGTGCGCACTTCGTCGCCCGCGGACCCAAGGCGCACGGCGCGATCCAGCAGGCAGGGTTCACCGCCGACTGGGTCGCGGAGTCGGAGACCTCCGCGGAGGTCGGCGAGTATCTGCTCGCCTCGGGGATCTCGGGCAAGCGGATCGTGGTCCAGCACCACGGCGCCGGATCCGACGGGCTCGACGAGCTGCTGACGGAGGCCGGTGCCGAGGTCGTCAGCGTGACGGTGTATCGCTGGGGACCGCCGCCCGACCCCGAGGTGGTGCGCCGGTCGGCTCGCCAGGCGGGCGCGGGCGAAGCGGATGCCGTGCTCTTCACCTCCGCTCCCGGAGCCGCTTCCTGGCTCGCCGTCGCCGAGGAGGCGGGAGTGCTCGACGACATCCGTCGCCGTGCCGCGACCGGCAGACTGCTCCTCGCCGCGGTCGGCCCCATCACGGCGGGACCGCTGCTGTCGGCCGACCTGGAGACGACGATCGCGGACCGCGGGCGCCTCGGATCACTCGCCCGCTGTGTGATCGCGCATTTCGGCGGCGGCCGTGCGCCGTCGCTGGAGACGGATGCCGGGCGCCTCGAGGTGCGCAGCGGCGGCGTGCTCATCGACGAGCGCTTCGTACCGCTGTCGCACACGGCCGCGCGCCTCATCGAAGCGCTGTTCGTCGCGGGCGGCCGCGTGCTCTCGCGTGCCGAGATCGGACGCGTCCTCCCCGGCAGCGACCGCAACGGCCACGCGGTCGAAGTCGCGGTGGCCCGGCTGCGCGAGTCGCTGTGCGGCGCCGAGCTCGTGCAGACCGTCGTGAAGCGCGGTTATCGGCTCGCGGTCATCGAGTACTGACCGGACGCGGAGTCGTGGCCGGCTACTCCGCCGGGGTGTCCGAGGGGATCGGAACCGGGGTCTCGACCGGCGCCTCGGTCGGCGCGGTCGTCGGCTCGACGGTCGGCGTCGGCGTGGGCTCAGGAGCGGTGACCTGCGCATGCACGACCTGGCTGGCGATGGCTGCGAGGACGATGACGGACCCGGCGATCGCCGCGATGGCGTTGTCGCGCGTGCGGCGACGGATCTGCCCCTGATGCCAGATCGTGCGCGCGGTGTGCAGACGGGTGCGGCGCTCGGCCTGAACGCGCTCCTGCCGGGTGCTCCTCGAACCGCGTGCGGCCATGCCTCGATCTCCCATCCGTGCGACGGTGCGTCACGTCGCCTCAGAGCCTACCGTCGGCGGCGGGGTGCGTTGAGCGTCACCCGAGTGTCGTGACCCGCCAGTAGCCTGGTGGGATGACGTCCCCTGCCGCGCTGCTCTCCGGGCAGACGCCTCTCGCCGTGCGCATGCGCCCGGTCTCCCTCTCCGAGGTCGCCGGGCAGCGTCATCTTCTGCGATCGGGCTCGCCGATCGTGGCACTCGCCGACCCGGAGGCGACGTCGCCGGGTGCGGTGTCGATCATCCTCTGGGGTCCTCCCGGCACGGGCAAGACCACTCTCGCTCAGGCGATCGCCCGTTCCTCGGGGCGCCGCTTCGTCGAGCTCTCGGCGGTGACCGCCGGCGTGAAGGACGTGCGCGAGGTGATGCAGGAGGCGATCACCCAGCGCGACCTCTACGGTCAGACGACGATCCTCTTCCTCGACGAGATCCATCGGTTCACCAAGGCCCAGCAGGATGCGCTGCTCCCCGGGGTCGAGAACGGCTGGGTCATCCTGATCGCGGCCACGACAGAGAATCCGTCCTTCTCGGTGATCTCCCCGCTGCTGTCGCGGTCGCTTCTGCTCACGCTGCAGCCGCTCACCGACGACGACATCGGCCTGCTGGTCGACCGGGCGGTCGGCGACGCGCGCGGTCTGAACGGTGCCGTCGCGCTGAGCGATGAGGCGCGGTCCGCGCTCATCCGTCTCGCGTCCGGCGATGCCCGTCGTGCGCTCACCGGTCTCGAGGCCGCCGCCGCGGTGGCGCTCTCGCATGCGGCCGACGCCCCGGCGAAGGGCAGGAAGAAGAAGGACTCCGAGGCGAGTGTTGCGCCGGCGGTCTCCGCCGACGACGTCTCGCAGGCCGTCGACAAGGCGCTGCTGCGCTACGACCGTCAGGGCGACGAGCACTACGACGTCATCAGCGCGTTCATCAAGTCGATCAGGGGTTCCGACCCGGATGCCGCGCTGCACTACCTCGCCCGCATGATCGAGGCGGGGGAGGACCCGCGGTTCATCGCGCGGCGCCTGGTGATCTCGGCATCCGAGGATGTCGGTCTCGCCGACCCGCAGGGCCTCGTCATCGCGGTCGCCGCCGCCGACGCCGTCGCGTTCATCGGAATGCCTGAGGGGCGCATCCCGCTGGCCGAGGCGACGGTGTACCTGGCGACGACGGCGAAGTCGAACGCCGCGTACGTCGGCATCGACGCCGCGATCGCCGACATCCGCAAGGGCGGCTTCGGCCGGGTGCCCGTGCATCTGCGCGACGCGCACTACCCCGGCGCGAAGCGGCTCGGCCACGGCAAGGGCTACGTCTACTCGCACGACAGCGAGTACGGCATCGTGCCGCAGCAGTATCTGCCAGACGAGCTCGACGGCCGGCGGTACTACGAGCCGAAGACCCTCGGAGCCGAGCGCGACGTCGCCGCCCGCCTGGAGCGGATCCGCCGCATCCTCGGCGATCGCTGAGCTGCCTTCATCGAGCCGACCGGCGATCTGTTAGACTTGACCGGCTCGAAACCGAGTTTTCGGGCATCTCCTCGTTCACACCCCACCTGGCCGGTGCCCCGGCGTGCGCTCCCAGGCAGAACGCGGACGATACGTCCGTGAGTCGCGAAAGACGCGACCACGTCATCGGAAGGACAGCTTCGTGACCACGAAGTCCCAGGACCGCCGCAAGGTGCGTCTCAGCCGCGCCCTCGGCGTCGCTCTCACCCCGAAGGCCGCCCGCTACCTCGAGAAGCGTCCGTACGCTCCGGGTGAGCACGGCCGCACCAAGCGCAAGGCCGACAGCGACTACGCCGTCCGTCTGCGTGAGAAGCAGCGTCTGCGCGAGCAGTACGGCATCCGCGAGAAGCAGATGCGCAACACGTTCAACGAGGCTCGTCGTCACGACGGCCTGACCGGTGAGAACCTGGTCGAGCTCCTCGAGATGCGTCTCGACGCGCTCGTCGTGCGTTCGGGCTTTGCCCGCACCACCGCGCAGGCTCGCCAGCTCGTCGTGCACCGTCACATCCTCGTCGACGGCCAGCTCGTCGACCGCCCGTCGTTCCGCGTGAAGCCGGGTCAGCTCATCCACGTCAAGCCCAAGAGCGAGGGCACCGAGCCCTTCCAGGTGGCGGCAGCCGGCGGTCACGCCGAGGTGCTTCCCCCCGTTCCCGGCTACCTCGAGGTCGAGCTCGACAAGCTCCAGGCTCGTCTGCTCCGTCGTCCGAAGCGCGCCGAGGTCCCCGTGACCTGTGAAGTGCAGCTCGTCGTCGAGTACTACGCAGCTCGCTGATCCAGCGATCGAGTAATTCGCAGAAGGCGTCGGGGCAACCCGACGCCTTCTGTCGTTTCCGCCTACGATGGAGAAACCGCGCCTTCGCGGATAGAGGCAAGGATGGTGACATGAAGAGCTTGCGATGGTTCGTGTTCGGTCTGATCGGCGGCTTCGTCGTCGCTCATTTCATGGACAAGGACCCGCGGGGTCACGACATCCTCGCCGAGGTCGATGCCCGGATCAACGGATTCACGGCTGCCCTCGGCGATGCCTATCGCGAGCAGGAGGCACGGCTCACGGAGCCGGGCAAGAACTGAACCCTCGCTGCGCCTCGGCGCGGCATTCTCACGCAAGGACACCCGGCACTCTATGAAAACTGCGGAGATCGCGCAGCGCTACCTCGATTTCTTCGAGAAGAACGACCACGTCATCGTCCCGTCGGCCTCTCTGGTCAGCGACGATCCCTCCCTGCTGTTCACGGTGGCCGGCATGGTGCCGATGATCCCGTACCTGACCGGCGTGGTGCCTGCACCCCACCCCCGGATCGCGGACGTGCAGAAGTGCATCCGCACCAACGACATCGAAGAGGTCGGTCGGACCGCTCGGCACGGCACGTTCTTCCAGATGCTCGGCAACTGGTCGTTCGGCGACTACTTCAAGGAAGGCGCCATCCGCTACGCCTGGGAGCTGCTCACCAGCTCCGAGGCCGACGGCGGCTACGGATTCGACGAGAAGGACCTCTGGGTCACCGTCTACGAGACCGATGACGAGGCCGAGGCGATCTGGCGCGACATCATCGGGCTGAAGCCGGAGCGCATCCAGCGGCTCGGCCGCGCCGACAACTACTGGAACACCGGCCAGCCCGGTCCCGGCGGCCCGGACTCCGAGATCTTCTTCGACCGCGGACCCGCGTACGGCAACGACGGCGGACCAGCCGCGGACGACTCCCGGTTCCTGGAGATCTGGAACCTGGTCTTCATGCAGGACTTCATCGAGAACATCCGCAGCAAGACCGAGTTCGACATCGTCGGCGAGCTGCCGATGAAGAACATCGACACCGGCATGGGTCTCGAGCGCGTCGCGTTCCTCAAGCAGGGCGTCGACAACATGTACGAGACCGATCAGGTGCGCCCCGTGCTCGACCGCGCGGTCGAGCTGTCCGGACGCCGCTACGGCGCGTCCCATGAGGACGACGTGCGCTTCCGCGTGATCGCCGATCACGTGCGCTCCTCGCTCATGCTGCTGTCCGACGGCGTGCGGCCGTCGAACGAGGGCCGCGGATACATCCTTCGCCGCCTCATGCGGCGCACGGTGCGCGCGATGCGTCTGCTCGGCGTCGACGAGCCCGTCTTCCCCGAGCTCTTCGCGACATCGCGCGACGCGATGAAGTCGGCCTACCCGGTGCTCGAGAAGGACTGGTCGACGCTCTCCGCGTCCGCCTTCGCCGAGGAGGAGACGTTCCGGCGCACGCTCGTGGCGGGATCGACCATCCTCGACCTCGCGCTCGATCAGACGAAGCAGGGCGGGGGCAAGACGCTCAGCGGCCCCGAGGCGTTCCTGCTGCACGACACGTACGGCTTCCCGATCGACCTCACGCTCGAGGTCGCCGAGGAAGCAGGGCTCGACGTCGATCGTGCCGCTTTCGACTCGCTCATGCAGGAGCAGCGTCAGCGGGCCAAGGCCGACGCGCGCAACCGCAAGCGCCAGCTCGCCGACGTCTCGGTCTACCGTGATCTCCGTGCGCTCGGCGAGACCGGCTTCGACGGCTACACCGCGCTCGAGGTCGAGTCGCGCATCCTCGGCATCCTGGTCGACGGCGCCGTCGTGCGCAGTGCGTCGGAGGGGCAGATCGCTGAGGTGGTGCTCGCCGAGACGACGCTGTACGCGGAGTCGGGCGGTCAGGTGGCCGACAAGGGCACCATCGTCGGCCCCGGGTTCGAGCTCGAGGTTCTCGACGTGCAGCGTCCGGTTCCCGGTCTGATCAGCCACACCGTGGAGGTCACGCGGGGCACCGTCGCCGTGGATGACGCCGCGACGACGGTAGTGGACGCCGCGAACCGGCGTGCCGCGCGTCAGGCCCACTCGGCGACGCACCTCGTGCACGCCGCCCTTCGCGACACCCTCGGACCGACGGCCACGCAGGCCGGCTCCCTGAACCGCGCCGGGTACATGCGTTTCGACTTCTCGTGGTCGCAGGCGCTCTCGGGCGAGACGCGCTCCGAGATCGAGGAGATCACCAACCGTGCCGTGCAGGACGCCCTCGAGGTGACCACGCGCATCGTCTCGCTCGACGAGGCGAAGGAGGCCGGCGCGATGGCCCTCTTCGGCGAGAAGTACGGCGACGTGGTCCGCATGGTCGACATCGGTGGCCCGTGGTCCCGTGAGCTGTGCGCGGGCACCCATGTCGGCACCAGTGCGGAGATCGGTCTGGTCAGCGTCGTCGGAGAGTCGTCCGTCGGCGCATCCAACCGTCGGATCGAAGCCCTCGTCGGCGCGGACGCGTTCCGCGAGCTGGCGGCGGAGCGGGCACTCGTGTCGCAGCTCACCGCCTCGCTGAAGACGCCGCGCGAGCAGCTGCCCGAGCGGATCGCCGATCTGGCGGCCAGTCTCAAGGCCGCCGAGAAGCGCATCGCGCAGTACGAGGCGAAGGAGCGCGCCGGCCAGGTGCCGGCCATCGCCGATGCCGCGCAGCGTGTCGGGTCCTTCCTCATCGCCGCGCAGTCGCTCGGCGAGGTCGCCTCGGCCGACGATGTGCGAGAGCTCGTCCTCGGTGTGCGCGACCGTCTCGGGTCCGAGGCCGCGGTCGTCGCTCTCGGTGCCGTCGTGGGCGGACGGCCGGTCGTCGTGGTCGCGACCAACGACGCCGCCCGCACCGCGGGTGCCAAGGCCGGTGTGCTCGCCAAGCGAGCCGCGGGTGTGCTCGGCGGCGGAGGCGGCGGTCGTGACGACGTCGCACAGGGCGGCGGTACGGACGCTTCGGCGCTCCCCGCTGCGCTGGAGTCCGTCTCTCAGGAGCTGCACGCCGCGTGAGCGGGTTCCGCCGCGGGGTGCGCCTCGGCATCGACGTGGGCCGTGCTCGGGTCGGTGTGGCGCGATCCGACCCCGATGGAATGCTCGCCGTGCCCGTGGAGACCGTTGCCCGCGACGACCTCTCGATCGACCGCATCATCGAGATCGCCGGAGACTACGACCTCCTGGAGTTCGTCGTCGGACTTCCGGTGAACATGCAGGGGGCGGACACGCCGTCGACGACGGACGCGCGCGAGTTCGCCGCCGCGCTCGGCCGGCGCAGCGGTGCGCCGGTGCGGCTGGTGGACGAGCGCCTCAGCACCGTCACCGCCCATGCGGCGCTGCGGTCCTCCGGGCGATCACAGAAGAAGTCTCGTAGCATTGTTGATCAGGTCGCCGCCGTGGTGCTGCTGCAGCAGGCGATCGACACGGAGAAGAGCACCGGAAACCCGGCCGGTGCCACGATCCCGGTTGACGAGGAGCCCGCCTGAACATGTCCGAACGCGAGAGTGCTTCCCCCCAGCACGATCCGGGCGCCCGCCTGGGCGACCTGTTCGAGAATCTGCCCGCCCCGACACGTCAGATCCCGACCGTCGACAACAGCGCCCCGACGCCGGGTTCGCGCCGCGCCGCGCGCGAGGCCGCCGGTCGGCCCTCGGAGTCGCACGACTCGGCGGGCTCGCCGGGCTCGGAGCCGACGAGCGAGGATTCCGCGAACACGGAGCCTGCGCGCCGCGAGCCCTCTGCCGCGGATGCCCTCTTCGCCTCCGCAGCGTCGCCGCAGCAGGATGCATCCGCCTCAGCGGCGACGTCCCCGAAGTCGACTTCTCCCGACCCCGCTCCGCCACTGGGCGGAGGGCTGGACGATCTCTTCGCTCCGCATGAGGAGCACCCCGCCGCCCGGCGGCCGAAGAAGAAGCGGCGAACCGGCTGCCTGATCGCCCTGGCCATCGTGCTGGTGATCGTGGGAGGCCTGGCCGCCGGTGGAGTCTGGGCCTGGAACACATACGGAGACAAGATCAGCGAGGCGCTCGGCTGGAGCGGTGCCGCCGATTGGGAGCCCGGTATGGCGACGGGCGAGGTGATGGTCACGATCCGCGAGGGCGACACCGGAGGACCGGTGTCGACCGCTCTCTACGATGCGGGCGTGACCAGGACCGAGGACGTCTTCTACGACTACCTCATCAACGAGAACCTCGCCGTGACGTTCTACCCCGGCATCTACCGGCTGCAGGAGAAGATGACAGCCGAGGCCGCCCTCGCCGCTCTCAAGGACGAGAAGAACAAGCTCGAGAACACGGTGTCGATCACCGAAGGCGGGACGATCGCCTCATCGCTGGCGAACATCGCCGAGACGCTCGGCATCCCGCTCGCGGACTTCGAGGCCGCTGTGGCCGATCCCGCGGCCTACGGCGTGTCCGCACCGTCTCTCGAGGGATGGCTCTTCCCCGCGATCTACACCTTCGATCCCGAGGTGACGGCGACGCAGGTCATCCAGCGGATGGTCGATCGCACACGGGAGTCGCTCGCCGCGGCAGGGGTCCCGGACGACGAAGCGGAGCGTGTGCTGACCATCGCCTCGATCATCGAGCGCGAAGGCCGCCTGGACGACTTCGCCAAGGTGTCGCGGGTGATCCAGAACCGCCTCGACATCGACATGCTCCTGCAGATGGACTCGACGGCTCAGTACGGGTACGGCTCGCTGCACGAGGGCGTCGTGTCGAGCTCGGCCGAGGCACTCGCCGACGACAACCCGTGGAACACCTACGTCCACACGGGACTCCCGGTCACGCCGATCGCGAGCCCGAGCGACGCGGCGATCGACGCGGCGATGAACCCGGCCGACGGGCCGTGGCTCTACTTCGTCACGGTCAACCTGGCCACGGGCGAGACCCAGTTCTCCGAGACCCTCGCCGAGCACGAGCAGGGTGTGGAGAAGTGGCGCGAGTGGTGCCGGGCCAATCCCGACGGCGGCTGCTGAGCCAGTGACCGCCTCGTATCTCGCCGTCTGGGGAGACCCGATCGCGCACTCGAAGTCGCCTGCGCTGCACGCGGCCGCCTACCGTGTGCTCGGTCTCGACTGGGAGTACGGGCGACGGCAGGTCGATGCGGCGGCGTTCGCCGACGCCCTCGACGGGCTCGACGCCCGGTGGCGCGGCCTGTCGCTCACCATGCCCTTGAAGGAGGAGGCGTTCCGTGCCGCCGCATCACGTGATGCGCATGCGGAGCTGACGGGCGCCGTGAACACGCTGCTGCTCGGCGACGTCATCGCCGGCTACAACACGGATGTCGGCGGCATCGTCGACGCGCTGGCCGAGGCGGGGATCACCGAGACGCGCTCCGTGCGCATCCTCGGTGCCGGCGCCACGGCGGCATCCGCGCTCGTCGCCGCCGCCGATCTGGGAGCGGAGAGCGTCGAGATCTCGGCGCGCCGCCCGGAGCGCGCTGCCGGTCTCATCGCTCTGGGGGAGCGCATCGGCATCTCCGTCGAGGCACGCCCGCTCGACGATGTCGCGGCCGAGACCGATCTGACCATCGCGACGCTCCCGAGCGGAACCGTTCTTCCCGAGGGTGCCGCGTCGGCCCTGGCCGCGCGAGGGGGCGCGCTGTTCGATGCGGCCTACGCCCCCTGGCCGTCCGCCCTCGCGGCGGCATGGGGCGGTGCCACCGTGGTGTCCGGACTCGGGATGCTGCTGCATCAGGCCGTGCGCCAGATCAGGATCTTCCATCACGGCGACCCGTCGACGGCGCTGCCCGACGAGGCCGCTGTGGTGGCCGCCATGCGCGCCGTGCTCTGATCCGGAGGGGCCCGAACGAAACGCGGCGCAGGACAGGCCTGATCGCATGGGAGACTGGAGCAATGCTCCGCGTGCTCACGGCCGGCGAATCGCACGGCCCAGAACTCATCGCCGTCATGGAGGGTCTGCCCTCCGGCGTGCCGGTGTCGTCCGAGGCCATCCAGGCCGATCTCGCCCGCCGCAAGCTCGGCTACGGCCGCGGCTCGCGGATGAAGTTCGAGCAGGACGAGCTGTCGATCTCGGGCGGCGTCCGCCACGGCAAGACCCTCGGCAGCCCGATCGCACTGCGCATCGGCAACACCGAGTGGCCGAAGTGGATCGAGGTCATGAACCCCGAGCCCGTGGAGCTCACCGACAAGTCCCGTGGTCGCAGCGCCCCGCTGACGCGTCCGCGTCCCGGGCACGCCGACCTCGTCGGCATGCAGAAGTACGACTTCGACGAGGCGCGTCCGATCCTCGAGCGCGCGAGCGCCAGGGAGACCGCCGCCCGCGTCGCGCTCGGCGCGATCGCCCGCTCCTTCCTCGGCGAGCTCGGCATCCGTCTCGTCAGCCACACTCTCTCGATCGGACCGGTCCGGGTGCCCGAGGGCTCGGCGCTCCCGACCCCCGACGACGTCGACGTGCTGGACGCCGATCCGCTGCGCTGCTTCGACCCCGCGTCCTCCGCGCTGATGGTCGCCGAGGTCGACGACGCGAAGAAAGACGGCGACACGCTCGGCGGCATCGTCGAGGTGCTCGCGTACGGCCTCCCGCCGGGCCTCGGCTCGCACGTGCACTGGGACCGCCGCCTGGACGCCCGTCTCGCCCAGGCGCTGATGAGCATCCAGGCCATCAAGGGCGTCGAGGTCGGCGACGGCTTCGAGACGACGCGCCGACGCGGCTCGGCCGCTCACGACGAGCTGTTCGCCACGGCCGACGGGATCTCTCGTGGCTCCGACCGGGCCGGCGGCACGGAGGGCGGCATGTCCACCGGGACCGTGCTGCGCGTCCGCGCGGGCATGAAGCCCATCGCGACGGTCCCGCACGCACTGCGCACGATCGATGTGGCGACGGGGGAGGACGCGACCGCGCACCACCAGCGCTCCGACGTCTGCGCCGTTCCGGCTGCCGGAGTCGTGGCGGAAGCCATGGTCGCTGTCGAGCTCGCCCGCGCCGTGCTGGAGAAGTTCGGCGGCGACAGCGTCCGCGAGACGCGTCGCAACCTCGAGGGGTACCTCGCGGGCATTCCGGCGGAGCTGCGCACGACTCCCGCGTCCGAGGCGGCGCTCATCGCGCATGACGAGCGCGACTGACCCGCTCACGCTGGTGCTGGTGGGCCCGATGGCCGCCGGCAAGACCAGCGTCGGCAGGCGCGTGGCGCGCCGGTTGAGCGTGCCGTTCATCGACACCGACAAGCGGATCGTCGCCGCGCACGGCCCGATCCCGACGATCTTCGCCGAGCACGGGGAGCCGCACTTCCGCGAACTGGAGCGCGCCGCTGTGGCCGCCGCGCTGTCGGAGGGCGGGGTGATCTCGCTCGGCGGCGGCGCGGTGACGGATGCCGGCACGCGCGCGCTCCTGCGACAGCATCCGGTCGTCTTCCTGACGGTGAGCGCGGATGCGGTGGCCGATCGCATCCGCGGCGGGAGCCGTCCGCTGCTGGCGGGGGAGGACCCTGTGGACCGCTGGATCCGGATCTTCGAGGAACGGCGCGACTGGTACGACGAGGTGGCCTCGACGACGTTCGACACGTCGCGACGCCCGATGCAGAGGATTGCCGACGAGATCGTGGCATGGAGGAGAGAACAGCGATGAGCACGACGACCATCAGTGTCACGGGGAACGACGAGTACGACATCACCATCGGACGGGGTGTGCTCGATCAGGTATCCGCCGCGCTCGCGCCGACCGTGCGCAAGATCCTCGTGGTGCACCCTCCGACGCTCGCCGCTCGCGCCGCCGAGCTGCGCGACCGTCTGCTCGCCGACACCGAGAACGGACAGCGCGAGGTGCTTCTCGCCGAGATCCCGGATGCCGAGCAGGGCAAGCGCGTCGAGGTGGCGGCCTTCTGCTGGCAGGTCATGGGACAGGCGGACTTCACCCGCAGCGATGCCGTGATCGGCTACGGCGGAGGCGCGGTGACCGACCTCGCGGGCTTCGTGGCCGCGACGTGGCTGCGCGGGGTGCAGCTCATCCAGGTGCCCACGACGGTGCTCGGACTCGTGGACGCGGCTGTCGGAGGCAAGACGGGCATCAACACCGCCGAGGGCAAGAACCTCGTCGGCGCGTTCTGGGCGCCGGCCGCGGTCATCGGCGACCTCGACGAGCTCGCCAGCCTCAGCCCGAACGAGGCCACCGCCGGTTTCGCGGAGGTCGTGAAGGCGGGATTCATCTGGGCGCCGGAGATCCTCGACATCGTCGAAGCGGATCCCGCGCGGGCCGTCGACCCGACGACCGAGGAGTTCCGCCGCGCCGTCGAGCTCGCCATCGACATGAAGGCCAAGGTCGTCTCCGACGACTTCCGCGAGGCGGGCCTCCGCGAGATCCTCAACTACGGCCACACCCTCGGTCACGCGATCGAGCACGCGGAGCGCTACCGCTGGCGGCACGGCGCGGCGGTGTCCGTCGGCATGCTCTACGCGGCGGAGCTCTCGCGTCTGGCGGGGCGTCTGTCCGACACCGCGGCCGAGCGGCACCGGACCGTGCTGGAATCCCTCGGCCTGCCGACCACGTATCGCGCCGGTGCGTGGCCGCAGCTGCTCGCGACGATGCAGCGCGACAAGAAGAGCCGCGGCGGGATGCTCCGCTTCATCCTGCTCGACGACATCGCGAAGCCCACCGTGCTGCAGGCCCCCGACGAGTCGCTGCTCTTCGCCGCCTACCAGGAGGTCGGTGCGTGAGCATGGTCATCCGGCGCGTGCGCGCGGACGAGGGGGAGCGGGTCCGCGATCTGCGCCTCGACGCGGTCCGTGACCCGGACGCCTCCATCGCGTTCCTGCACTCCTATGAGACGGAGGCGGCGCACCCGGACGAGTTCTGGCACGATCGTGCCGCGAACGCCGCCGAGGGTGACGGCGTGGCGCAGTTCGTCGCCGAGCGGGATGCCGAGTGGGTCGGCACCGTCACGGTGATCCGGTGGAAGGCCGGAGACACGGACCATCATGGGCGCGTGGTCTCCGTCGCCCGCGGCGACGTCGTCGGCGTCTTCGTCCGTCCCGAGAACCGGGCCGGCGGCACGGTCGACGCGTTGCTCGATGCAGCGGCCGAGTGGGCGCGCTCACTCGGCGACGGTGCGCTCGCCCTCGACGTGCACGTCGACAATCAGCGGGCCCAGGGCGCGTATCGCCGCGCGGGATTCGTCGAGACCGGCCTGCGCTTCACCGGATCCATCGGACCCGAGCTCGAGATGAGCCGTTCGCTCGTCCCCGCGGATAGTGTGTCATCGTGACCGCGAATCCGCGCCTGCTCCTCGTGAACGGCCCCAACCTCAACCTGCTCGGCACGCGTGAGCCCGAGGTGTACGGCACGGCGACTCTCGCCGATGTCGAGCGTCTGACAGCCGAGGCCGCCGGTGCGCTGGGCTACGACGTGCGTGCGATCCAGAGCAACCACGAGGGCGTGCTGATCGACGCCATCCATGCGGCTCGCGAGGACTGCGTCGGCATCGTCATCAACCCCGGCGGGCTCACGCACACCTCGGTCGCGCTCCGCGATGCGCTCACGGGTGTGGCGCTCCCGTTCGCCGAGGTGCACATCTCCGACGTGTACGCCCGCGAGGAGTTCCGTCACCACTCCTACCTCCACGATGTCGCCGCCGTGCGTGTGATCGGCCGGGGGATCGACGGCTATGCCGACGCCGTGCGGGAGCTCGTCGGCTCGCTCTGAGACGTCCGTTTCCGGGCCGCGCCCGCGCATCCCGTAGAATCGACTGTCGGCCCTGCCTGTATCGCGCGGGAGAGGCCGGCCCCACAGACTCAGGAACGGAACTCTCAGCGCATGGCATCTACCGCAGACATCAAGAACGGCGTCGTTCTCAGCATCGACGGACAGCTCTGGAACGTCATCGAGTTCCAGCACGTCAAGCCCGGCAAGGGCGGCGCGTTCGTGCGGACCAAGCTGAAGAACGTCGTGTCCGGCAAGGTCGTCGACCGTACGTACAACGCGGGCGCGAAGATCGACATCGAGAACGTCGACCGCCGCGACTTCACCTACCTGTACGCCGACGGCGACAGCTTCGTCTTCATGGACACCTCCGACTACGACCAGATCACCGTCGGCGCGGCGACCGTGGGCGACGCGAAGAACTTCCTGCTCGAGAACCAGCAGGTCACGATCGCGCTGAACAACGGCAACCCGCTGTACATCGATCTGCCCGCCTCCGTCATCCTCGAGGTGACGTACACGGAGCCCGGCCTGCAGGGCGACCGCTCGTCGGCCGGCACGAAGCCCGCCACCGTCGAGACCGGCTACGAGATGCAGGTCCCGCTGTTCGTCGAGACCGGCACCCGGATCAAGGTCGACACCCGCACGGGTGACTACCTCGGCCGCGAGAAGTAAGGCGTGAGCGCCCGCACGAAGGCGCGTAAGCGCGCTCTCGACATCCTCTTCTCCGCCGACGTCCGCGGCGACGACCTCTCGGTCACCCTCGCCGCCGAGGCGAAGCGCGCCGCGAGCGAGCCCGCGCGCGAAGCCTCCTGGCTGTACGCCCGCGAGATCGTGGACGGCATCATCGACCAGCGCGACGAGATCGACGAGCAGATCACCACGCACAGCCGTGACTGGAAGCTCGAGCGGATGCCCGCGGTCGATCGCGCCCTGCTCCGCATCGGCGTGTGGGAGATCCTGCACAACGACGCGGTGCCCACGGCCGTCGCCATCGACGAGGCGGTGGAGCTCGCCAAGGAGTTCTCGACCGACGATTCCGGTGCTTTCGTGCACGGCGTCCTCGCCCGGGTCGCCCGCGCCTCCTGATCGGTTCGTCCGAGTCGCGGCCTCCATGTCGGATGCCGCGGGAAGGATACGGGCATGCCCGCACCGCACGTCGACCTCCGCGACCTCATGCAGATCACGGACGCCGGTGGGTACGCGCGCGGGCTCGCGTACTTCCGTGAAGGGAACGTGCTCGACCTCGTCTGGGACGAGGACCTGCAGGAGCTCGAAGGCCATGTGAAGGGCAGCCAGGGCGCGCAGTACCTGGTCGAGGTCGGCTTCGTGTCGTCGAACGGCAAGCGGCACGTCCGATCCACGCGGTGCTCGTGCCCCGTGCGTTCCGCCTGCAAGCACGTCGTCGCCGCCCTGCTCGCCTCGAACGTCCATGAGTACTCCCAGCAGAGCGGCGCGCGAGTCGTCGAACCTGCCGTGGCCGCTCCCGCCCCCGCGCCCCCTGCCGCGCCCTCCTGGCGAGCGCTGGTCGATCCCGCGGTCACGGCGCAGACCCGTCCGCTGGCGCTCGGGGTGGAGCTGCGACACCGTGAGCCGCGCGGCGACAATCACTGGGCACCGCGTGCCGTGCGACCGGCGACGCCCAGGGACCTCGCCCGGTCGACCGGCGAGCTGCTCCTGGCGATCCGACCGCTGATGCGCAGCCAGCAGACCGGTGCCTGGATCCAGGGGCACGCCGGCTGGGACACGGTGCGACGGGACGCGGCGCAGTTCGGGCGCAGCCAGACCCGCTGGTTCGGCGACCTGCTCAGCATCTCGCGCGACTCGCTGCTCTCCGGCAACGCCGGCGACTGGCTGGTCGTCGACCAGATCGAGTCGGGACTCCTGTGGGGGCACCTGCGCGCGGGCGCGGCCCTCGGCATCCCGATGGTGACGAGTCAGAAGAACGCCACAGTGCGCCTCGCCGATGCGGCGGAGATCTCGGCGACGATCGCCCGCGACGACGACGGCGCACTGACGGTCGCCGCGGATGCCACGATCGACGGTCAGCAGGTCTCCGCGTCCTCCGTGCATCCGATCGGCCGATCCGGGGTGTACTCGGCGGTCTTGATGGGCAGCCGGATGCAGATCACTCTCGCCGAGGTGCCGCTCAGCGACCAGGTGCGGGCTCTCCTCGAGGCGCCGCGGCCCATCGTGGTCCCGGCCGATGAGGAGGAGGCGTTCGTCACCGAGGCCTACCCGCTGCTCGCGCGGCGCACTGCCGTGCAGACGGTGGGCGACGTCGCACTGCCGGAGATCCCCGCGCCGGAGCCCGTTCTGAACGTCGCCTTCGAACGCGGGGATGTCGTCAGCTACTCGTTCGCCTGGTCGTACCGCGGATTCGGGACGGTGCCGTTCGCGGCCGGTCGGACCGCTGTCCGCGATCCGGAGGCCGAGGCGGCGCGGCGTGCCCAGCTCGAGACGGTCTGGCACGAGCACACGACGAACCGGTTCGCGCCCTCGGGCTCGTTCCACGACATCGACGCTGCGGCTTTCGTCGCCCAGGTCGTGCCCGCGTTCGAGGCTGCCGGGGTCACGGTGGTCACGACCGGCACGCGCAAGGAGTACCGCGAGCTCACCGGCGTTCCCGAGGTGACGGTCTCGACGGTCGAGACGACGGATTCCGACTGGTTCGATTTGGGGATCATCGTGACGATCGACGGGCGGAGCATCCCGTTCGGGCCCCTGTTCACGGCGCTCAGCAGGGGGAAGAAGAAGCTGCTGCTCTCCGACGGCGGCTACTTCACCCTCGATCATCCGGCGCTCGATCGTCTGCGCGAGCTCATCGAGGAGGCGGGCGAGCTCGACGAGTGGGAGACCGGTCCGCGGATCAGCCGCTACCAGACCGATCTCTGGGAGGAGTTCGAGGACCTCGCCGACGAGGCGCAGCCGGCGGTGAGCTGGCGCTCGACCGCCGAGGGCCTCCGCCAGGCGACCGGCGTGCCCGCGACGCCCGTGCCGCCGTCGCTCCGCGCCGAGCTCCGTCCGTACCAGAAGTCAGGGTTCGACTGGCTGGCCTTCCTCTGGGCGCATCGGCTGGGCGGGATCCTGGCCGATGACATGGGGCTCGGCAAGACCCTGCAGCTGCTCACCTTCGTGCAGCACACGCGCGACCGGGGCGAGCGGCGGCCGTTCCTCGTGCTGGCTCCGACCTCGGTGCTGAGCACCTGGAAGACCGAGGCGGCCCGCTTCACGCCCGAGCTGCGCGTGGCGCTCGTCGACACGACGAGCGGAACGCGTCGCGGTTCGCTGACGGATGCCGCTGCCGGGGTCGACGTCGTCGTGAGCTCCTACACGGTGGCGCGACTCGACGAGAAGGAGTTCGCCGGCGTCGAGTGGGCGGGGCTCATCCTCGACGAGGCCCAGTTCGTGAAGAATCCGAAGACGAAGCTGCATCGGGCGATCTCGACGTTCCGCGCGGACGTGACGTACGCGGTGACGGGCACTCCGATGGAGAACAGCCTCTCCGATCTGTGGTCGCTGCTGAAGCTCGCCGCTCCCGGTCTGTTCCCGTCGGCGCGCCGGTTCCGCGATCGCTACATCCAGCCGATCGAGAAGGGCAAGGTTCCCGAGAACGAGGAGGGCGGCGAGTACCGCCGTCGTCGCCTCGAGCAGCTGCGCCGCCGCATCCGTCCGCTCATGCTCCGCCGCACGAAGGAGATCGTCGCAGCCGACCTGCCGCCCAAGCAGGAGCAGGTGCTCGAGGTGGAACTGAGCCCCGCCCACCGCGCCCTCTACGACGTGGTGCTGCAGCGCGAGCGCCAGAAGGTGCTCGGACTGCTCGACGATCTGGATCGCAACCGCTTCATCGTGTTCCGCTCCCTGACCCTGCTGCGGATGCTGAGCCTCGCCCCGGGACTGGTCGACGAGAACGACGCCGACATCGGCTCCAGCAAGCTCGACACCCTGCTCGAGAGAGTCGTGGAGCTGCAGGCCGAAGGCCACAGGGCGCTCGTGTTCAGCCAGTTCACCTCGTTCCTCGACCTCGCCGCCGCCCGCCTCGACGCCGCCGGCATCCCCTACGCCCATCTCGACGGGTCGACCCGCCGCCGGCAGGACGTCGTGGACGGGTTCCGGTCGGGGGAGCAGGTCGTGTTCCTCATCAGCCTGAAGGCCGGCGGATTCGGACTCACCCTGACCGAGGCCGACTACGTGTTCCTGCTCGATCCCTGGTGGAACCCGGCCGCCGAGGCGCAGGCGATCGACCGCACGCATCGCATCGGCCAGACCAGTCAGGTCTTCGTGTACCGCATGATCTCGGCCGGGACGATCGAGGAGAAGGTGCGCGAACTGCAGCAGCGCAAGGCCCGCCTCTTCACGGCAGTGATGGACGACCAGGAGCTGTTCGCCCAGTCCCTCACAGCCGACGACATCCGCGGCCTCTTCGACGACTAGCGCGTCGCCCCGACCACCGTCGGGTCGAGTATTCACGGCTGGTCTCCGCGGGCGCCCAGGAGGCCGTCGGTAGACTCTTACGGTTCACTTTCGAGAGGAATGCAATGCGGATCACGGGACTCGGCCACGCCGGGATGTTCATCGAGACGGTCGGCGGGAACATCATCTGCGACCCCGTCCTCGGACCCTCGTTCTATGGATCCTGGTTCCCGTTCCCGGACAATCGCGGCCTCGACTGGGAGCGCTTCGGCCGTGAGGCCGACTTCCTCTACATCTCGCACCGCCATCGCGACCACTTCGACCCGAAGCTGCTCGAGCGGTACATCCGCAAGGACATCGAGGTGCTGCTGCCGGAGTATCCGATCGACGATCTCGAGCAGGACATCCGCGCGCTCGGGTACACGAACATCACGTACGCGCCGGCGGGGGAGATCATCCAGCGCGGCGAGTTGAAGATCATGATCACGCCGCTGCGCGCCCCGAGCGACGGCCCGATCGGCGACTCCTCGCTGAGCGTGGACGACGGCACCGCATCCGTTCTGAACCAGAACGACTCGCACCCCCTCGACCTCGAGAAGCTGCTGGGCTTCGGCAAGCCGGATGCCTACTTCACGCAGGTCTCGGGCGCGATCTGGTGGCCCATGGTCTACGACCTGCCGCTCGACGCCAAGCAGAACTTCGCGAAGCTCAAGCGCGACGCGCAGAACAAGCGGGCGATGTACTACATCGAGAAGGTCGACGCGACGCACGTCTTCCCGATGGCCGGCCCGCCCATGTTCCTGCGGGACGACCTGTTCGACTTCAACGGCGTCGGCAGGAACGGCGAGTCGATCTTCACCGACCAGAAGCAGTTCCTCGCGCACATGAAGGAACTCGCTCCGCAGTACGACGGGCACCTGTTCGTCCCGGGGACGGTCGTGACCGTCGAGGGTGCGTCGGTGAGCACCGAGCAGTCCCTCTACACCGAGGCGGAGATCGCCCACATCTTCGATGAGAAGTGGGACTACCTCGAATCGCAGCGGGCGAGTCGGCAACAGGAGATCCGCGACGAGGAGGCCTCGCGCGCCGAGATCATCCCGCCGGCGGAGATGCTCGAGACCCTCAAGGCGTGGTGGGAGCCGCTGCTGAAGAAGTCGCGCACCATCCGGCTCGGTGTCGGAGGATGCGTGAGCTTCAAGATCGGCGAGCTCGACATGGTGGTCGACTTCCCGCGGGCGAAGGTCCGCGAATACGCGGGGGAGGAGTGCATCTACTGGTACACGATCCCCGCCGATCTCGTCTCGACTAACATCCGCGACCGCGAGATCGACTGGTCGAACTCGATCTTCCTCTCGATGCAGTTCCAGGTGGGTCGCAGCGGCAAGTTCAACGAGTTCCTGACGACGTTCCTCAAGTGCCTGTCGGTCGACCGCATCGAGTACGTCGAGAACTGGTACCAGGAGCAGACCGATCAGACCGAGGATGCCGAGGTCGGGGACTGGCTCGTGCAGCGTCGCTGCCCGCACCTGCGCGCCGACCTCACGAAGACGGGGAAGGTCGACGAGGACGGCGTCCTCACCTGCAGCATGCACGACTGGAAGTGGGACCTGAAGACCGGTCGGTGCCTGACCACGAGCGGCCACCCGATCCGCTCGTCGAAGATCGACGAGGTCACCGAGGGAGCCCTTCGCCCCGCAGTGTGAGAGAGCTGGTACCACCTCGCCATCGAGTGGTACATTTGCGGCATGGCGACGACACTCCCTCGCATTCAGGTGACCCAGAGCCCGGAGCTTGCCGCGGGCCTCGAGCTCGCCGCACAGGAATGGCCGGGAGCTTCGCGGTCTGAGCTGGTGGCCCGTCTCGCTGAGAGCGGCGTGGAAGCGCTCACGGCGAAGCGCGCGGCTCGACGCGCCGAGCGACGCAAGGTTCTCGAGGAGACGAGAGGCAAGTACCGCTATCCTCCTGGCTATCTCGCGGAACTGCGTGAGGACTGGCCGGAGTGATCGTGCTCGATGCCAACGTGCTCATCTCCTTCTGGGCCGAGGGCGACGCCCACGCGGCAGATGCGTTCGAGATACTCGACACTGAGGAGGATCTGGTCCTGCACCCCGTGACTCTCGCCGAAACGCTGGTGTGGCCTGTCCGCGAGCAGCGCGAGAGCGAGGCGCTCGAGGATCATGCCCGGCTCGGAGTCGAACGTCTCACGCCTGCGACGGATGAACCCCTCAGGGTCGCTCGCCTCCGCGCCGAGACCGGACTCAAGCTTCCCGACGCCTATGTCCTCGCCGCAGCGATCATGCTCGGCGCCACCCTCGCCACCTTCGACCGGCGGCTGGCCGACATCGCCCGCGAACGCGGTGTCGAGGTCGTCGGAGCCTGAGCCGCTCCGATAGACTGAAGCCACAAGCAACCTTTAACACCGTCCTGTGAGGCGGAGAAGGGAGCGGCTGATGAGCGCACGCACCGTGCTGCACGAAGCCGACGTATCGCGGGCTCTGACCCGTATCGCGCACGAGATCCTCGAGTCGAATCGAGGGGCTGAGAACCTCGTCCTGCTGGGCATTCCGACCCGCGGCGTCACTCTCGCCCACCGCCTGTCGCGCCTGATCGGCGAGATCGCGCAGACCCCGGTCGCCGTCGGCGCGCTGGACGTCACGCTGTTCCGCGACGACCTGGCCAAGCACCCGACGCGGTCCCCGCACCCGACCGAGATCCCGGACGGCGGGATCGACGGGAAGACGGTCGTGCTGGTCGACGACGTGCTCTTCTCCGGTCGCAGCATCCGCGCGGCGCTCGATGCGATCCAGTCGATCGGACGACCGGCCGTCGTGCGGCTCGCGATCCTCGTCGACCGCGGTCATCGCGAGCTCCCGATCCGGCCCGACTTCATCGGCAAGAACATCCCCTCCGCCCGCTCCGAGCGGGTCAACGTGCGCCTCACCGAGAACGACGGGGCCGAGGAGGTGACGATCGGCGAATGAGACACCTCCTCGACACCCGCACGCTCGACCGGGCGACAGCCCTCCGCATCCTCGACATCGCCGAGGACATGTCCGATACCCAGTCCCGCGAGGTGAAGAAGCTCCCGACGCTCCGCGGCAAGACGGTCGTGAACCTCTTCTTCGAGGACTCGACCCGCACCCGCATCTCCTTCGAGGCCGCCGCCAAGCGCCTCTCCGCGGACGTGATCAACTTCGCGGCCAAGGGCTCGAGCGTCTCGAAGGGCGAGAGCCTGAAGGACACGGCGCAGACCCTGGAGGCCATCGGCGCGGATGCCGTCGTCGTGCGTCATCCCGGATCCGGCGCCCCGCAGACGCTCGCGACCAGCGGATGGATCTCGGCCGGTGTGGTGAACGCCGGCGACGGCACGCACGAGCACCCGACGCAGGCGTTGCTCGACGCCTTCACGATCCGCAAGCGCCGCTTCGGCGCCGACAGCCGCGGGCGCGATCTCGCCGGACTCCGGATCGTCATCGTGGGCGACGTGCTGCATTCGCGGGTCGCACGCTCGAACGTCTGGCTCCTCACCACCCTCGGCGCATCCGTGACTCTCGTCGCTCCGCCGACGCTCGTGCCGCAGAACGTGTCGCTCTGGCCGGTCCGGGTTGTCTTCGACCTCGACGAGGCACTGGCGGAGGAGCCGGACGCCGTGATGATGCTGCGGATCCAGCTCGAGCGGATGAACGCGGCGTATTTCCCGACTGAGCGGGAGTATTCGCGCCGCTGGGGGCTCGACGCACGGCGTGTGGCCGGGCTCCCGGACGGTAGCATTGTCATGCACCCCGGACCCATGAACCGTGGACTGGAGATCTCCTCCGAAGCAGCCGATTCCGACCGCTCGACGGTGCTGGAGCAGGTCACCAACGGAGTGTCCGTCCGTATGGCGGTGCTGTACCTGCTGCTGGCAGGAGAACGAGACGACGAACGAGGGGGAGACCTGTGAGCGAGACCCTCGTCATCACCGGTGCACAGCTGCTCGGTGCGGAGAGCGCCGACATCATCGTCGAGGGCGGTGTCATCACCGAGATCGGCAGCGGCCTGAGCCGCGCAGGTGCACGCGTCATCGACGCCGACGGACTCGTCGCACTGCCGGGCCTCGTCGACCTGCACACGCATCTGCGCGAGCCCGGCTACGAGGCATCCGAGACGATCCTCACCGGCACGAGGGCGGCGGCGGCCGGTGGTTTCACGGCCGTCTTCGCCATGCCGAACACGTCGCCGGTCGCCGACACGGCGGGTGTGGTCGAACAGGAGCTCGCGCTCGGCGAGGCCGCCGGATACGCCACCGTGCAGCCCATCGGCGCCGTCACGGTCGGCCAGAAGGGCGAGCGTCTCGCCGAGCTGGGGGCCATGGCCACCTCCCGGGCGCAGGTGCGCGTCTTCAGCGACGACGGCTTCTGCGTGTTCGACCCGCTGATCATGCGCCGGGCCCTCGAGTACGTGAAGTCCTTCGACGGCGTGATCGCGCAGCACGCGCAGGACCCGCGCCTCACCGAGGGCGCGCAGATGAACGAGGGGACCGTCTCGGCGGAGCTGGGTCTCGCCGGATGGCCCGCGGTCGCGGAGGAGTCGATCATCGCCCGCGACGTGCTCCTCGCCGAGCACGTCGGTTCGCGGCTGCACGTGTGCCACCTCTCGACGGCCGGATCGGTCGACATCATCCGCTGGGCCAAGAAGCGCGGCATCGCGGTCACCGCCGAGGTGACACCGCACCACCTGCTGCTGACCGACGAGCTCGTGCGCGGCTACGACGCGCGCTACAAGGTCAACCCGCCGCTGCGGAGGGAGGAGGACGTGCTGGCCGTGCGTGAAGGTCTCGCGGACGGCACGATCGACATCGTCGCGACGGATCACGCCCCGCACCCCAGCGAGCACAAGGCCTGCGAGTGGCAGGCGGCCGCGAACGGCATGGTCGGCCTCGAGAGCGCGCTGCGCGTCGTGCACCAGTCGATGGTGCAGACCGGGCTCATCGGCTGGGCCGACGTGGCCAGGGTCATGAGCGCGGCTCCCGCGCGCATCGGACGGCTCGCCGGACACGGAACGCCCCTCGAGGTCGGGGCTGCCGCGCAGATCACCCTCTACGACGCCTCGGTCGCCGGTGTCTTCACGGAAGCCGACCTCCACGGGCGCAGCGTGAACTCGCCGTACCTGGGTCGCGCGCTTCCCGGACGGGTCGAGTTCACCGTCCATGGCGGCACGCTCACGGTCGACGGCGGCGCGGTCGTCGAGGAGCTGAACGCGTGACGCGCGAACTCGCCATCGCGATCATGATCGCAGTGGCCGTGCTCATCCTGCTCGCGATGCTGTTCGCGTGGCGACGACGACTGCGCCGGGACTCCGGTCTCACCGCACCGCTCGGAGTCCCGGAGCACGCGGAGGTCGCCCGCCGCGACGAGGTGCTGTACGTCTCGACGACGCGACACGACCAGCCGCTGGAGCGGCTGGCGGTCTCGCCGCTGATCTACCGCGCCCGCGGTGAGCTCGCGGTCACGGATCGGGGTGTCGCGCTCTGCCTCGACGGCGCGCCGACGGTGTTCCTCGCCTCGTCCCGCCTCGTGCACGTCGACAGGGCCACCGTCACGATCGATCGCGTCGTCGAGCCGGGCGGGCTCATCCGCATCGCCTGGAACGTCGACGACGACACGGTCGTCGACTCCTACCTGCGCCTCGCCACCGGCGACCCGAAGAACCTCATCTCTGAACTGCAGCGGCTCGTTCCCGCTGCCCCCGACACAGGAGCCACACGATGACCTCCCTGCCCGAAACCGCCGTCCTCGTCCTGGAAGACGGCACCCGCCACACCGGTCGTGCGTACGGCGCGCGCGGTCGCACCCTCGGCGAAGTGGTGTTCGCGACCGGCATGTCCGGCTACCAGGAGACGATCACCGACCCGTCGTACGCCGGTCAGATCGTCCTGCAGACCGCACCCCACATCGGCAACACCGGCATGAACGACGAGGACGCCGAGTCCCGCCGCATCTGGGTCGCCGGCTACATCGTCCGCGACCCCTCTCGCGTCGTCTCGAACTGGCGCGCGAACGCATCCCTCGACGAGGTGCTGCTGAACGACGGCATCGTCGGCATCAGCGGGATCGACACCCGCGCGATCACCCGTCACATCCGCTCGGCCGGATCGATGCGCGGCGGGGTCTTCTCCGGCGCGGATGCCGCGCTCGACGCGGAGGAGCAGCTGCGCATCGTCCGCGAGGCACCCGAGATGGCAGGGCGGAACCTGTCCGCCGAGGTGTCGGTGGACGTCGCGACCGTGACGACCGCGATGGGACAGCGGGTCGGCAACCTCGCGGTCCTCGACCTCGGGGTGAAGCAGGCCACGATCGACAACCTGGCCGCCCGCGGCTTCGAGGTGCACGTTCTCCCGCAGAACGTGACGATCGACGACATCCGCTCGATCGACCCGGTCGCCGTCTTCTACTCGAACGGCCCCGGCGATCCTGCCGCATCCGGCGATCACGTCGAGCTGCTGCGCGCGGTCCTCGACGACGGCCTCCCGTTCTTCGGGATCTGCTTCGGCAACCAGCTGCTCGGCCGTGCTCTCGGGCTCGGCACCTACAAGCTGCCGTTCGGTCACCGCGGCATCAACCAGCCGGTCCTCGACAAGACCACGGGCCGCGTCGAGATCACGGCGCACAACCACGGCTTCGCGGTGGACGCCCCGCTGGAGGGGACGTTCGACAGCCCGAACGGCTACGGCAAGGTCGAGGTCAGCCATGTCGGACTGAACGACAACGTGGTCGAGGGCCTCCGGGCGCTCGACATCCCCGCCTTCTCGGTGCAGTACCACCCCGAGGCCGCCGCGGGCCCTCACGACGCCAACTACCTCTTCGACCGGTTCCGCGACCTGGTCATCGCGACTCAGAAGGACAGCAAGTAATGCCCAAGCGCGACGACATCAACTCCGTCCTCGTCATCGGATCCGGTCCGATCGTCATCGGTCAGGCCTGTGAGTTCGACTACTCCGGCACCCAGGCGTGCCGCGTGCTGCGCGAGGAGGGCGTCCGGGTCATCCTGGTCAACTCCAACCCGGCCACGATCATGACCGACCCCGACTTCGCGGACGCGACGTACATCGAGCCGATCACCTGGCAGGTCATCGAGACGATCATCGCGAAGGAGCGTCCCGACGCGATTCTCCCGACCCTCGGCGGGCAGACGGCGCTCAACGCCGCGATCGAGCTGCACAACCACGGCATCCTCGAGAAGTACGACGTCGAGCTCATCGGCGCGAGCTTCGAGGCGATCAACAAGGGCGAGGATCGTCAGATCTTCAAGCAGCTGGTCCTGGATGCCGGCGCCGACGTCGCCGACTCCCGCATCGCCCACACGATGGACGAGGTGCTCGCGGCGGCCGATGAGCTGGGCTACCCGCTCGTCGTGCGCCCGAGCTTCACGATGGGCGGCCTGGGGTCCGGATTCGCGTACGACGAGAGCGACCTCCGCCGCATCGCAGGCGCGGGGCTGCGCGACTCGCCGACCACCGAGGTCCTCCTGGAGGAGTCGATCCTCGGTTGGAAGGAGTACGAGCTCGAGCTCATGCGCGACACCGCCGACAACACTGTCGTCGTCTGCTCCATCGAGAACGTCGACCCGGTCGGCGTCCACACGGGAGACTCGATCACGGTCGCACCGGCTCTGACGCTCACCGACCGCGAGTACCAGAAGCTGCGCGACATCGGCATCGACATCATCCGGGCGGTGGGCGTCGACACCGGCGGCTGCAACATCCAGTTCGCCGTCAACCCCGAGAACGGGCGCATCATCGTCATCGAGATGAACCCGCGCGTCTCCCGGTCGAGCGCCCTCGCCTCCAAGGCGACCGGCTTCCCGATCGCGAAGCTCGCAGCCAAGCTCGCGCTCGGCTATCGCCTCGACGAGATCCCGAACGACATCACGGGAGTCACCCCGGCGAGCTTCGAGCCCACGCTCGACTACGTCGTGGTGAAGGTGCCGCGATTCGCGTTCGAGAAGTTCCCGGCCGCTGACGCGACGCTGACGACGACCATGAAGTCGGTCGGCGAGGCGATGGCGATCGGTCGCAACTACGCGACCGCGCTGCAGAAGGCGCTCCGTTCACTCGAGAAGCGCGGTTCGAGCTTCCACTGGGGCACGGAGGAGCGCTCGCTCGAAGAGCTCCTGGAGATCTCGAAGATCCCGACGGACGGCCGCATCGTCACGCTGCAGCAGGCGCTCCGCAAGGGCGCGACCGTCGAGCAGGCATTCGACGCCACGGCGATCGACCCCTGGTTCCTCGACCAGATCGTGCTGATCAACGAGGTCGCCGAGATCGTGCGCACGGCGCCCGAGCTGGATGCCGCGACACTCCGCTACGCGAAGGAGCACGGCTTCTCCGACGCGCAGCTCGCCGAGCTCCGTGGCACGACGGAGCCCGAGGTCCGCGGCGTCCGTCACGGTCTCGGCATCCGCCCGGTCTACAAGACCGTGGACACGTGCGCGGGGGAGTTCCCGGCTCTGACGCCGTACCACTACTCCAGCTACGACTTCGAGACCGAGGTCGCCCCCTCCGAGCGCACCAAGGTCGTCATCATCGGCTCGGGCCCGAACCGCATCGGGCAGGGCGTCGAGTTCGACTACTCCTGCGTGCACGCCTCGTTCGCGCTGTCGGACGCCGGGTTCGAGACCGTCATGGTCAACTGCAACCCGGAGACCGTCTCGACGGACTACGACACGTCCGACCGCCTGTACTTCGAGCCGCTGACGCTCGAGGACGTGCTCGAGGTGCTCGACGCGGAAGCCGCGAGCGGCACGATCCTCGGCGTCGTCTGCCAGCTCGGCGGACAGACCCCCCTGGGACTCGCCAAGGGGATCGAGGCGGCCGGCTACACCGTTCTCGGCACCAGCCCCGCCGCCATCGATCTCGCCGAGGAGCGCGAGCTGTTCTCGCGCCTGCTCGACGAGGCGGGGCTCGTCGCGCCGCGCAACGGCACCGCGATCGACGTCGAGGGTGCCGTGCGCATCGCCGAGGAGATCGGCTACCCCGTGCTCGTGCGCCCGAGCTTCGTGCTCGGCGGCCGCGGCATGGAGATCGTCTACGACACGGCATCGCTGCGCGACTACTTCGTGCGCACCGCCGGCGAGGTCGTCATCGAGGAGGGCAAGCCCCTGCTCGTCGACCGCTTCCTGGACGATGCGATCGAGCTCGACGTCGACGCGCTGTACGACGGCACCGACCTCTACATCGGCGGAGTCATGGAGCACCTCGAGGAAGCCGGCATCCATTCCGGCGACTCCAGCTGCACGCTCCCTCCGGTCTCACTCGGACGCACCGATGTCGACCGTGTGCGCGAGGCGACCCTGGCCATCGCCGAAGGCGTGGGCGTGCGCGGCCTGCTGAACGTGCAGTTCGCGATCAGCGCCGGCGTGCTCTACGTGATCGAGGCGAACCCCCGCGCCAGCCGCACGGTGCCCTTCGTGTCCAAGGCTCTCGGCATCCCGATGGCGAAGGCCGCGAGCCGCGTCATGACCGGCTCCACGATCGCGGAGCTGCGTGCCGAGGGCATGCTGCCGCAGCAGGACGGCTCCCGCGTCCCGCTCGGCGCCCCGGTCGCGGTCAAGGAGGCCGTGCTGCCGTTCAAGCGCTTCCGCACGGCGGACGGCAAGACGGTCGACTCCGTGCTCGGCCCGGAGATGCGCTCCACGGGTGAGGTCATGGGCATCGACCGCGACTTCCCGACGGCCTTCGCGAAGAGCCAGGCGGCGGCCTACGGCGGCATGCCCACCTCGGGCACCGTGTTCATCTCGGTCGCCGACTCCGACAAGCGCGCGGTGATCCTGCCGGCGCACCGCCTGCAGCAGCTCGGCTTCACGATCGTGGCGACCGAGGGCACCGCCGAGATCCTCTCGCGCAACGGCATCGCGGTGACCGTGGTGGAGAAGTACAGCGAGACCCAGGAGTCCGGCGCGAAGAACATCGTCGACCTGATCAACGAGGGTGCGATCGACATCGTCGTGAACACGCCCTCCGGTGGTGCGGCCCGTGCCGACGGCTACGAGATCCGTGCGGCGGCGGTCGCTGCCGACAAGGCGCTGTTCACCACGATGGCGGTGCTCGGCGCCGCCGTCAGCGGTATGGATGCCGCGCACGAGGGCTTCCAGGTGAGGAGTCTGCAGGAGTACGCGATCGATCGGGCGGCAGCGCTGTGAGTCAGAGCTTCGGTGAGAGGGTCCGCGGGGCGCTGGACGCCCGCGGTCCCCTCTGCGTCGGCATCGACCCGCACGCCGAGCTGCTCGCCGCGTGGGGCCTCGGTGATGACGCCGCCGGGGTGCGCGAGTTCGGGCTGCGCACCGTCGATGCCGCCGCGGGGCGCGTCGGGGTCGTGAAGCCGCAGGTCTCGTTCTTCGAGCGCTTCGGGTCGCAGGGCATCGCGGCGCTGGAAGACGTGCTCGCAGCGGCCCGCGCCGCCGGACTGCTCGTCATCGCCGACGCGAAGCGCGGCGACATCGGTTCGACCATGGACGACTACGCCCACGCCTGGCTGACGCCCGGCGCGCCTCTGGAAGCGGATGCCCTCACGGTGAACCCGTTCCTCGGCGTCGGAGCGCTCGACGGCACGTTCGCCCTCGCGGCGAAGCACGAGAAGGGCGTGTTCGTGCTCGCGGCGACCAGCAACCCCGAGGCCGCGGGCGTGCAGCGTGCGATCGGGGCCACCGGCCTGACGGTGTCGGCGGAGATTGTCGGCGAGGTATCGGCGCGCAACGCGGGCCTGTTCGAGCCCGGGGCGTGGGGGAGCTTCGGCTTCGTCATCGGCGCGACGGTCGACTGGGATCAGGCAGGCATCACGCCGTTCGGCCCGATCGCCCCCATCCTGGCGCCCGGTTTCGGCACCCAGGGGGCGACGCCCGCCGACCTCCGCGCACGCTTCGGCACGATGGCGGATGCCGTGATCGCCAGCGAGAGCCGCAGCATCCTCTCCGCCGGTCCTGAGGGTCTCGCCGCGGCGATCTCCCATCGCGTCGCCGAGTATCGGGAGGTCGTCGGTGTCTGAACCGCTTCGGACCGTTCCCGAGGTCGACCGCGCGGCGGCCGCACGCCGGGCCGTCGAGCGCCGACGCGCCAGGGCGTCGCTGAAGCGCGATCTCACGATGCGCGTCGTGGCACCGCAGACGGTGCTGCATCGCGCCACCGCGGATGCGGACTCGGTCGAGGGATCCATGCGGATCACCGACTTCCTGCTCGCTCTCCCCGCCATCGGCGCCGGGAAGCGCGATCGCGTGCTGGAGGAGCTGCACATCTCCCCGGTCAAGCGTCTCGGCGGGCTCGGCGCCCGTCAGCGCGTCGTGCTGGAGACCTGGCTCGATTCCCGCTTCCCGGTGCTCGAGCCGCGCGGCGCACGCAGCCGCCTGCTCGTGCTGGCCGGTCCCACGGCGGTCGGCAAGGGCACCGTCGCGGCCCACATCCGTGAGCACAATCCCGAGATCCACCTCTCGGTGTCGGCGACGACCCGGCCTCCGCGGCCGGGTGAGATCGACGGCGTGCACTACTTCTTCGTCGATGACGCCGAGTTCGACCGCCTGATCGCCGACGACGAGCTCCTCGAGTACGCGGTGGTGCACAACCGCTCCCGCTACGGCACGCCGAGGGCGCCGATCGACGCGGCGCTGGCCGAAGGCAGGACCGTTCTGCTGGAGATCGACCTGCAGGGTGCCCGGCAGGTGCGACGCGCCGAGCCGGCCGCCACGCTCATCTTCCTGCTCCCGCCGAGCTGGGATGAACTGGTGCACCGCCTGGTCGGGCGGGGCACCGAGGAGGCGGAGGAACGCGCCAGGCGACTGCGCACCGCCAAGGTCGAACTGGCCGCCCAGAACGAGTTCGATCACCTCATCGTGAACGAGGACGTCGCCGCCGCCGCCCGTGAGGTCGTAGAATTGTCCTCAGGCTCTGCGCGCTGAGTCACCTTCGCGCGCCTTTGCACCGTCTTCGCGACGAACCCGTCGCCTGATCTGGAGGTCCCACCATGGCCGGACACCACACCAAGGGCATCATCGATCCCCCCATCGACAACCTTCTCGACCGCGTCGACTCCAAGTACGAGCTCGTGATCTACGCCGCCAAGCGCGCGCGTCAGATCAACGACTACTACTCCGACCTGCACGAGGGCAACCTCTTCGACAACGTCGGCCCGCTGGTCGACTCCTCGGTCGAGGACAAGCCGCTCACCATCGCGCTGCACGAGATCAACGAGGACAAGCTCCGCCTGCGTCACGCAGAGTGATATTCGAGACCGCGGCGCCGCACTGTCGGTGCCGCGGTCCAGAATGGGGGCAACACCCCTCCCACCGTCCGTCCCCGTTCTGGAGCACCGATGAGCGCGCTGCGTCTGTTCACGTCCGAGTCCGTCACCGAAGGGCACCCGGACAAGATCTGCGACCAGATCTCCGACAGCATCCTCGACGGGCTCATCGCGAAGGACCCCGGTTCCCGGGTCGCGGTGGAGACGCTCGTCACGACAGGCCTCGTGCACGTCGCCGGTGAGATCCGCACCGAGGCGTACGTCGACATCCCGACGATCGTGCGACAGGTCGTCAACGGCATCGGCTACACGTCGAGCGAGACCGGCTTCGACGGCGACTCCTGCGGTGTCAGCATCTCGGTCGGCGAGCAGTCCACCGACATCGCGCACGGCGTCGACAACGCGCAGGAGCACCGCGACGGCTCGTCGGTCGATCCGCTCGACGCGCTCGGCGCCGGCGACCAGGGCATCATGTTCGGCTTCGCCACCAACGAGACGCCGCAGCTCATGCCGATGGCCGCGTGGACGGCGCACCGCATCGCCGAGCGCCTGACCGAGGTGCGTCGCAGCGGTCTGCTGCCGTTCCTCCGTCCCGACGGCAAGACGCAGGTCACGCTGGGCTACGACGGCTTCACGCCGAAGACCGTCGACGCGGTCGTGCTCTCCACGCAGCACCACCCCGACATCTCCCAGGACGAGCTGAAGGCGCAGGTGCGCGAGCACGTCATCGATCCGATCCTCGCGACCACGGGCCTCGACCTGAGCGACGTCACGCACTACATCAACCCTGCCGGTCCGTTCGTCACGGGTGGTCCCAAGGGCGACGCCGGTCTCACCGGCCGCAAGATCATCATCGACACCTATGGCGGAGCTGCCCGTCACGGCGGCGGCGCGTTCAGCGGCAAGGATCCGTCCAAGGTCGACCGCTCCGGGGCCTACGCCACCCGCTGGGTCGCGAAGAACGCGGTCGCGGCCGGTCTCGCCGACCGCCTCGAGGTGCAGGTCGCGTACGCGATCGGCGTCGCGCGTCCGGTCGGTCTCTACGTCGAGACCTTCGGCACCGGCAAGGTGACCGACGAGGCGATCATCCGGGCGATCGAGCAGGTCTTCGACCTCCGCCCGCAGGCCATCATCGAGCAGCTCGATCTGCTCCGTCCCATCTACGCGCAGACCGCCGCCTACGGCCACTTCGGCCGCGAGCTTCCCGACTTCACGTGGGAGCGCACCGACCGCGTCGAAGAGCTGCGCCGCGCCGCCGGTCTCTGATGGGGCCTCGGTCCTCATGACGTCCGAGAGCCGGCGCATCGCGCGCGTGCTCCTCGACTCACCGCTGCCGCAGCTCGACCGTCTGTTCGACTACTCCCTCCCCGCCGAGTTCGGCGAGGTCCGGCTCGGGGTGCGCGTGCGCGTTCCCCTGCGCACGGCCGGCCGTGTGATCGACGGCTACATCGTCGACATCGACAGGGAGGACGATGCCGACAGGCCCCTCTCCGAGGTCGACAGCGTCGTCTCCGAGGTCGCCGTGCTGCCCGAACGCCTGCACCGACTCGCCCGACGCGTCGCCGACCGCGCGGCAGGGTCCGCCTCCGATGTGCTGCGACTCGTGATCCCGAAGCGGCAGGTGCGGGTCGAGAAGGCCTGGACCGCGGACAGCCCGGTGCCGGTGCTCGATGCGTCCGCCGTCGAACGGAGTCAGGAGATCCTCGACGTCTACGACGGACTCGTCGCCGTGCTCGACGGAGGAGGACGCGCCGCCGTCGAGGCCGTCCCGCAGCTGCGTGACGGGGGAGAGGCCTGGTCCCAGCTCCTCGCGGCCTCCGCGACACGGATGCTGGCCGCCGGCCGCTCGTCGATCCTCATCGTGCCCGACCACCGCGATCTCGATCGGCTGCTCACAGCCCTCGAGGCGCTCGTCCCCGGCGACGCGGTCGTGCGCTACGACTCCCGCCAGACGAACCCCGATCGGTACCGCGGATTCCTCCGCACGCTCGAGGAGTCGCCCTGCATCGTCGCCGGGAACCGCTCCGCGGTCTACGCCCCGGTCGAGGCGGGTCTCGTCGCCGTCTGGGACGACGGAGACCCGTTGCTGGGCGAGCAGCTCGCACCGTACGTGAACGCGCGGGACGCGGCACTGCTCCGTCAGGAGCTCGAGCAGTCGGCGCTGCTCTTCGCGGGGCACACCCGCACGACCGACGTCGAGCGCCTCGTCGCGCGCGGCTGGCTGCAGGACGTGCGCGCGTCCCGCCGTGTGCTGCCGAAGGTCGTGCTCAGCACCCCGCAGGAGATGGAGCAGCCCGCCGCGCAGCGGATGCCGTCCTCGGCGTTCCTCGCCGCGCGCACCGCCGCGGCGGAGGGGCCCGTCCTGGTGCAGGTGTCCCGTCCCGGCTTCTCGCCCTCGCTGGTCTGCGCGGAGTGCCGCGCACCTGCCCGCTGCCCGCACTGCGGCGGCCCTCTCGGCGCACGCCACCGAGGCGCTGTCCCCGTGTGCGGCTGGTGCGGCCGCAGCGCCCGCGCCTGGGTCTGCCCCACATGCTCGTCGACGAAGCTCCGACTCGCATCCTCCGGGAGCGAGCGCACCGCCGACGAGCTCGGGCGCGCGTTCCCCGGCATCCGTGTGATCGTCGCCGACAGCGCGCACCCCGTCGAACGCGTCGAGGCCAAGCCCGCGCTCGTCGTGGCGACACGCGGCGCCGAGCCGCTGGCGGCCGGCGGGTACCGTGCCGTCGTCCTCCTGGACGGACCGCGGATGCTCCAGGCACCGGATCTGCGTATCGGGGAGGCGTGCCTGCGCTGGTGGTCGAACGCGGCGGCCCTCGCCGCTCCCGGAGCCCCGATCCATCTCGTCGGCGTCAGCGGTGCGGTCGGCATGGCCCTCGCGACCTGGAACCAGGCCGGCTACGCGCGATCCGAGCTCGAGAGCCGTGCGCCACTGCACATGCCCCCGACGGCGCGGGTGGCGCTGGTCGAGGGATCCGCCGCGGCCGTCTCCCGCGCGCTGGTCGCGCTGGGCGAGCTCGCCCTTCCCGCCGACGCCGTCCTCGGGCCCGTCCCGATCGACTCCGATGACGTCCCGCCGCGCGTGCGCGCGCTCGTCCGGTTCGGCTACGGCGCAGGCAGCCGTGTCGCCACCGTCCTGCGAGCGGCCGTCGTCGCCGAGGCCGTCGCCGGTCGTCGAGGCCGCGCGCGCAACGCGAAGAACACGCTCTCGGTTCGTCTCGATATCCTCGATCCAGAGCTCTGACCCTTCCGGAGAACCTTCATGCGCCTCGTCTTCGCCGGCACACCTGCTGCCGCCGTGCCCACACTGCGACGTCTCTCGACGCTGCACGACATCGTCGCGGTCGTCACGCGCCCCGATGCCCCTCTCGGGCGCAAGCGGGTGCTGACGCCTTCGCCGGTCGCCCAGGCGGCCGATGAGCTCGGTCTGCCGGTGATCCGTGCGAGCCGGCTCGACGACGACGCGACGGCGCGCATCACGGCGCTGCGGCCCGAGCTCGGGGTGATCGTCGCCTACGGCGGCCTGGTGCGCGAGCCGCTGCTCTCGGCTCCGGATGCCGGGTGGATCAACCTGCACTTCTCCCTGCTGCCCGCCTGGCGAGGAGCCGCGCCGGTGCAGCGTGCGCTGATCGCCGGTGACCGCGAGCTCGGAGCGAGCGTGTTCCAGCTCGTCCCGGAGCTCGATGCGGGCGACGTGTTCGCCATGCGCACGATCGTGGTCGCGCCGACCGCGACCGCCGAGCAGGCACTCGAGACCCTGGCCCGCGACGGTGCGGAGCTGACCGCGGAGGTTGTCGACGCGATCGCGAACGGGACCGCCCGCGCCGAGCCGCAGCGAGGAGCGCCCACGCTCGCCCCGAAGCTGACCCTGGTCGACGGCCTGCTCGACTGGTCGCAGCCCGCTGACGCGGTGTTCGCCCGGTTCCGCGGCGTGACTCCGGAACCCGGAGCGCACACCACCGTCGAGGGTCAGCGGCTCAAGATCCTCGAGGCGGCCCCTGCGGATGCTGCCGAGCCGGTGGAGCCCGGTCGCATCGTCGGCACGAAGTCGGCCCTGCTGATCGGCACGGCATCCGCTCCTCTCGCCGTCACGCGCGTGCAGCCGGCGGGCAAGGGCGCGATGAACGCCGTCGACTGGTGGCGGGGACAGCGCGCCACGGAAGGGCTGCGTGCCGGATCATGAGCCCGTCTGAGCAGGGGAGAGCACCGCGACGGACCTCCGTTCGCCAGGGTGCCGCGCGTCCCACGAACACCGGGGACCGCTCGGGACGCCGGGGACCGACGCGCACCGTGCAGCCGGCGCGACGCGTCGCCTACGACGTGCTGCGCGCCGTCTCGGACTCCGACGCGTACGCCAATCTGCTGTTGCCCACGGCCATCGCCGAGGCCGCTCTCTCGCCGCAGGACGCCGCTCTCGCGACAGAGCTCACCTACGGCACGCTGCGGCGCCGCGGGCTCTACGACGCGATCATCGCGGCGGCAGCCGATCGCGCCGCCGACGGCATCGACCCCGCGGTCCTCGATGCGCTGCGTCTCGCCGTGCACCAGCTGCTGGCGACCCGTGTGGCCTCGCATGCGGCCGTCAACGAGTCCGTGAACCTCGTCGCGACGGCAGCGGGACGCGGTGCGGCGAGCTTCACGAACGCCGTCCTGCGGCGTATCGCGCGCGACACCCCCGAGCACTGGCAGGAGCGGATCGAGGAGGATGCGCGCTCCGACGACGAGCGACTCGCGCTGCGGTCGGCGCATCCGGTCTGGATCATCCGAGCGCTGCGACGCGCTCTCGCGGCCGAGGGACGCGTGGACGAGCTCGAGGCGCTGCTCGAGGCCGACAACGTCTCACCCGAGGTGACGCTGGTGGCGCTGCCGGGGCTGGCCGAACCCGTCGACCCCCGTCGGCCCTATGCCGTGACGGCCTTCGCGTCACCCGGCGGCGATCCGCGACGCTCCGTCGAGGCCTCGGGAGGCACCGTCCGCGTGCAGGACGAGGGCTCCCAGCTCGTCGCCCTCGCTCTGGCGGATGCCGCGCCGATCCGGGCAGGGGAGCGGTGGCTCGACTTGTGCGCGGGGCCCGGAGGCAAGACCGCCCTCCTTGCGGCCATCGCCCGCGAGCATGGCGCGACCCTCGAGGCGAACGAGGTCGTGCCGACGCGCGCCCGTCTGGTGCGCAACGCGCTCCGAGCCGTTCCGGGCGAGGTCGTCGTGCACGAACAGGACGGTCGTGAACTGGCCGCGGCGCGGGCGGGAGAGTTCGACCGGATCCTCGTCGACGCCCCCTGCACCGGCCTCGGCGCGCTGCGCCGCCGTCCGGAGGCGCGGTGGCGCAAGTCTCCGGCCGACGTCGCGGAGCTCGTGCCGCTGCAGGTCGACCTCCTGACGGCGGCACTGGAGGCTCTCGCGCCGGGCGGCATCGTGGCCTACGTCACATGCTCGCCGCATCTGGCCGAGACCGTCGGCGTCGTGCAGGAGGTGCTGCGCGACCGTGCCGACATCACCGAGCTCGACGCGAGGTCCGTGATCGCCGACCTCGCCCGGTCGCCGATCGACCTCGCCGATGACGGCCGCGCGGATTCCGGCAGCGCCCAGCTCTGGCCGCATCGTCATGGCACCGACGCCATGTTCCTCGCGCTGCTCCAGCGCACGGACGCCCCGAACACCGCAGCGAAGGAAGACTAGGACCGTGGAACTCCCCAGCGCACCCCGCATCAACCCCAGCATCCTGGCCGCCGACTTCGTGAACATGCAGGCCGATCTCGCCAAGATCGCGACCGCTGACTTCGCCCACGTCGACGTGATGGACAACCACTTCGTCCCGAACCTCACGTTCGGACCGCAGATGGTGGAGCGCATCCAGGCGACCAGTCCCATCCCGCTCGACGTGCATCTCATGATCACCGATCCGGACCGCTGGGCTCCGGGCTATGCCGAGCTGGGGGCGGCCAGCGTGACGTTCCATCTGGAGGCGGCGGCGGATCCGATCGCCCTCGCCCGTCGGCTGCGCGACATCGGGGCTCGCGCCGGCATCGCGATCAAGCCCGACACACCCGCGGAACCGCTGTACTCGGTGCTCGAGGAGTTCGACCAGATCCTCGTCATGACCGTGGAGCCGGGCTTCGGCGGTCAGGGTTTCATGCCCGAGACCATGCCCAAGCTGCGCGCTCTCGCCGACGAGGCGCAGCGCCGCGGATCGCAGGTGTGGCTGCAGGTCGACGGCGGGATCTCCGACAGCACGATCGAGATCGCCGCTGCCGCGGGCGCGAACACGTTCGTCGCGGGCTCGGCGGTCTTCGGCGCCGACGACATCGAGGCCGCTGTCACTCGGCTCAGGGACCGCGCGCGAGCCGGTAGCCTGGAGGGGTGAAGACTTTCGACGAGCTGTTCGCCGAGCTCAGCGTCAAGGCCGAGACCCGCCCAGAGGGATCCGGCACCGTCGCCGAGCTGGATGCCGGCGTGCACACGATCGGCAAGAAGATCGTCGAAGAGGCCGCCGAGGTGTGGATGGCATCGGAGTACGAATCCGACGAGGCCGCCGCCGAGGAGATCTCCCAGCTGCTGTACCACCTGCAGGTCATGATGATCGCGAAGGGTCTCAGCCTGCAGGACGTCTACCGACATCTGTGATGCGCTCCGTTCCTCTCCTCTCGAACTGAAGGCCATCCATGCTGCGCATCGCTGTTCCGAACAAGGGCTCGCTCTCCGAGACCGCCGCCGACATGCTCGCGGAGGCCGGCTATGCCGGTCGACGCGACCCGAAGACCCTGCACGTCATCGACGCCGAGAACGACGTCGAGTTCTTCTTCCTTCGCCCGAAGGACATCGCCACCTACGTCGGCTCGGGCGCCATCGATGTGGGCATCACCGGCCGGGATCTCCTGCTGGATGCCCGGATGCCGGGCGCACGGGAGATCGAGGCCCTCGGTTTCGCCGGCTCGACGTTCCGCTTCGCCGCGCCCTCGGGCCGCTACAGCGACGTCTCGGAGCTCGACGGCCTGCGCATCGCGACCTCGTATCCGGGCCTCGTCGACGCCTTCCTCGATGAGCGGGGAATCGCAGTCGATCTGGTCCCGCTCGACGGTGCGGTGGAGTCCGCCGTGCGCCTCGGCGTCGCGGACGCCGTCGCCGATGTCGTCGAGACCGGCACGACGCTCCGTCAGGCGGGGCTCGACGTGTTCGGTCCGGTGATCCTCGAGTCCGAGGCCGTCCTCATCGCCGGTCCGGTCGACGCCGACGGCTCCGAGACGCTGCTCCGCCGACTGCGGGGCGTCATGGTCGCCCGTCGTTTCGTCATGATCGACTACGACCTCCCCGTCGCGCTGCTCGACGACGCGGTCAAGATCGCCGGCGGTGTCGAGTCCCCGACCGTCTCGCCGCTGCGCGACCCCGAGTGGGTGGCCGTGCGGGTCATGGTCGCGCGTTCGCGCGTCAACCACGTGATGGACGAGCTGTACGCGCTCGGCGCGCGCGCCATCCTCGTCACCGCCATCCACAACGCGAGGCTCTGATGACTCTCGCCAGCCGCGTCATCCCGTGTCTGGACGTCGCCGACGGCCGCGTCGTCAAGGGTGTCAACTTCGAGAACCTCCGCGACATGGGCGACCCGGTCGAGCTCGCCCGGCACTACGCCGCGCAGGGTGCGGATGAGATCACCTTCCTCGACGTCACCGCCACGGTCGACGCCCGCGCGACGACCTACGACGTGGTGCAGCGCACGGCCGAGCAGGTCTTCGTCCCGCTCACCGTCGGCGGGGGAGTGCGCAGCGTCGACGATGTGGCGCGACTGCTCTCGGTCGGCGCCGACAAGGTCGGAGTGAACTCGGCCGCCATCGCGCGTCCTGAGCTCATCGGCGAGATCGCCGACCGCTTCGGCGCCCAGGTGCTCGTCCTCTCGCTCGACGTGAAGCGCGCCGACACGACGCCCTCGGGCTTCGTGGTGACCACGCACGGCGGGCGGACGCAGACGACGCTCGACGCGCTCGCCTGGGCTCGCGAGGCCACGGAGCGCGGCGCCGGCGAGCTCCTCGTCAACTCGATCGACGCCGACGGCACCAAGGACGGCTTCGACCTCGAGCTCGTGCGTCTCATGCGAGAGGTCGCCGACGTCCCGGTGATCGCGTCCGGCGGGGCAGGCAAGGCCGCGGACTTCGCGCCCGCCATCAAGGCCGGAGCGGATGCCGTGCTCGCCGCGAGCGTGTTCCACACCGGCGCGCTGACCGTCGGCGACGTCAAGGACGCGCTGCGCGCGGAAGGGGTGCTGGTCCGATGACATCGGTCGAGGAGCGCATCGCGCAGGTCGTCTTCAACGCCGACGGCCTGGCACCGGTGATCGTGCAGCAGTGGGACACCCACGAGGTGCTGATGCTCGCCTGGGTCGACGCGGAGGCACTGCGTCGCACCCTCACATCGGGACGTGCGACGTACTGGTCGCGCTCCCGGCAGGAGTACTGGCGCAAGGGCGACACCTCCGGCAACATCCAGGTCGTGCGGGAGGCCCGCCTCGACTGCGACGGCGACGCGATCCTGCTCGAGGTCGCGCAGACCGGGCCCGCCTGCCACACCGGCACCCGCACGTGCTTCGACACCACCGACCTCGAGGCGACCGTCGGAGCGGGAGAGTCGTGACCTTCGCCCAGCGCGGTCGTTCGATCTCCGTCTCCGGCTTCCTCCTCTCCGGCGCGATCGGCATCATCTCGTCCACGCAGACGTGGCTGACGGTCGAACGAGCGGATGCCGGGGAAGCGATCCTCGTGCCCGGTGCGTCGGCCCTCGTCCTGCTCGCTCCGCTGAGCCTGGCCGTCCTCGCCCTCGGCGCCGCACTCTCGATCGCGGCCCGCGTGCTGCGCGTCGTCTTCGCCGTGCTCGCCGGAGCGGCATCCGTCTTCCTCATCTGGTCGACGCTGCAGCTGCTCGCCGCCCCGCTCGACGCGGTGGGCCCCGCTGTGACCGACGCCACGGGGCTGGCCGGCGGGGGCGCCCTGGGCGATGTCGTGGAGGCGGTCGCGCCGACGGCGTGGCCGATCATCGCGCTGGTCGGCTGGGTCATCCTGCTCGCAGCATCCGTCGTCGTCCTCGTGACGTGGCGGGGCTGGAAGGCCGGTGGCCGCCGCTACCGCACGGATGCCGCCGACGCGGCTCCGCACGACGGTCCCGTCGACGCGGTCGATTCCTGGGACGAGCTGTCCCGCGGAACCGACCCGACGCGGTGACCCCGATAGACTGAACCCGCCCCGCACGTCGTCCCCCGGAGGAGAACATGACCAACCCGATCGCCGACCCCGGCCACGGACACTCGCCTGCGGCCTGGACCGCTGTCGTGATCATGCTCGTCGGCTTCACCGCCGGCACCGTCGCGTTCTGCTTCGAGCAGCCGGCCCTCGTCTGGATCTCCGCGGCTCTCATCCCGATCGGTGCGATCGTGGGCTGGGCGCTGGCCAAGGCCGGTTACGGCGTGAAGGGCCCCAAGTACTCGCCGAAGGCGCACTAGTGGTCCTCGCCGACCTGACGGCCGGCGCTGTCGCAGACGCCGAGCGTCGCGCGCTCTCGCGCCCCCTCGACGTCGTCGAGCGGGAGGCGCTCTCGCGTCCCGCGGCGAAGGACGCCCTGTCGTTCCTCGCTCCCGCCGAGCAGGTGAAGATCATCGCCGAGGTCAAGCGGGCCAGCCCCTCGCGCGGCGCCCTCGCCGACATCCCGGACCCCGCCCTTCAGGCATCGCTCTACGAGACCGGGGGAGCCTCCGCGATCAGCGTGCTCACCGAGGAGCGGCGGTTCGGCGGCAGCCTCGCCGATCTCGAGGCCGTCACCGCCCGTGTGTCCCTGCCGGTGCTGCGCAAGGACTTCATCGCGAATCGCTATCAGGTGCTCGAGGCCAGAGCGGCCGGAGCCGATCTCGTCCTGCTGATCGTCGCCGGGCTCGAACCCGCCGTGCTGCAGGATCTCTTCGGCTTCATCACCGAGCTCGGCATGACGCCGCTCGTCGAGACGCACTCCGCCGACGAGCTCGAGGCGGCGATCGATCTCGGCGCACCGCTCATCGGCGTGAACGCGCGCGACCTGAAGACCCTCGAGCTCGACCGTGATCTGTTCGGCCGTCTGGTCGACCGGATCCCGGACACCGCGGTCAAGATCGCCGAATCCGCCGTCCTGACACCTGCCGACGTGGTGCACTACCGCTCCGCCGGCGCGGATGTCGTCCTGATCGGCGAGGCGCTCGTCACGGGCGATCCCGTCGCGACCCTCAAGAGCTTCCTGGAGGCGAAGTGAGCCTGCGAGATCAGCACGGACCATACTTCGGCGAGTTCGGCGGGCGGTACATGCCCGAGTCGCTGATCGCGGCGATCGATGAGCTCACCGTGGCCTACGAGGCTGCCGTGGCCGATCCGGAGTTCCGCGCCGAGCTCGCTCAGCTCCTGAGCTCGTACGCCGGACGCCCCTCGGCCATCACCGAGGTGCCGCGGTTCGCCGCGCACGCCGGCGGTGCACGGGTCTTCCTGAAGCGCGAGGACCTCAACCACACGGGGTCCCACAAGATCAACAACGTGCTCGGTCAGGCCCTGCTCACCAAGCGCCTCGGCAAGACCCGCGTGATCGCCGAGACCGGCGCGGGTCAGCACGGCGTCGCCACGGCCACCGCTGCCGCGCTGTTCGGCCTGGAGTGCACGATCTACATGGGTGAGGTCGACACCGAGCGCCAGGCGCTCAACGTCGCCCGCATGCGTCTGCTCGGCGCCGAGGTCGTCGCTGTGACCTCGGGTTCGCGCACGCTCAAGGACGCGATCAACGACGCGTACCGCGACTGGGTGGCATCCGTCGAGACGACGAACTACATCTTCGGCACCGCAGCGGGCCCCCATCCGTTCCCGGCGATGGTGCGCGATTTCCAGAAGATCATCGGCGAAGAGGCCAGGGCGCAGCTCCTCGACGAGGTCGGCCGCCTTCCCGATGCCGTCTTCGCGTGCGTCGGCGGCGGGTCGAACGCGATCGGTATGTTCGATGCCTTCCTCGACGACGAGAGCGTGAAGCTCTACGGCGTCGAAGCGGCCGGCGACGGCGTCGACACCGACCGGCACGCCGCCTCGATCGAACGCGGACGCCCCGGCGTCCTCCACGGAGCGCGGACCTACGTGCTGCAGAACGGCGACGGTCAGACGATCGAGTCGCACTCGATCTCCGCGGGACTCGACTATCCCGGCGTCGGCCCCGAGCACTCCTGGCTGGCTGACATCGGCCGCGCGGAGTACATCCCGGCCACCGATGACGAGGCGATGCAGGCGCTGCGTCTGCTGAGCCGCACCGAGGGCATCATCCCCGCGATCGAGTCGGCGCACGCCCTCGCCGGCGCACTGCGCGTCGGACGAGATCTCGGTCCGGATGCGATCATCGCCATCTGCCTCTCCGGGCGCGGGGACAAGGACATGGACACGGCCGCGCGCTACTTCGAGCTGTACGACGAGGAAGCCCTCGCGCACGACGTCGAGGACGAGAGCGTCACCGACAAGGCCGCGTCGAAGGGGGAGCCGGAACTGTGAGCCGTGTGGAACAGGCCATCGCCGCCGCTCAGGCCGAAGGGCGTAGCGCCTTCGTCGGCTACCTGCCCGTCGGCTTCCCCGACCTCGAGACCAGCATCCAGGCCGCCATCGCGCTCGCGGAGAACGGCGTCGACATCATCGAGCTCGGCCCGCCCTACAGCGACCCGGTGATGGACGGCGCGATCATCCAGGAGGCGACGACCCAGGCGCTGGCCGCCGGGTTCACGACCGCCGACCTGTTCACCGCGGTGCGCGCCATCACAGCCGCGACCGATGCTCCCGTGCTCGTAATGACCTACTGGAACCCGGTCATGCAGTACGGCGTCGACCGCTACGCGGACGACCTGCTCGCCGCAGGCGGCGCCGGGCTGATCACACCCGACATCACGCCCGACGTCGCAGGGGAGTGGATCGCCGCGAGCGAGCGCACCGGACTCGACCGCGTCTTCCTCGCCGCGCCGACGTCGACGGACGAGCGCCTGGACCTCGTGGTGAAGTCGTCGACCGGCTTCGTCTACACCGTCTCGACCATGGGCATCACCGGAGAGCGCACCGAGCTCGACCGTGCGGCCCGCACTCTCGTCGCCCGCCTCCGCGAGCACGGAGCCACCCGTGCCTGCGTGGGCATCGGCATCTCCACCGCCGAGCAGATCGCGGGCGTCTCGGAGTACGCCGACGGCGCGATCGTCGGCACCGCGCTCGTCCGCGCGCTGCGCGACGGCGGCATCCCGGCTCTCGCCGAGGTCACCCGAAACCTGGCATCCGGCACGTCGTCGGCACGCCCCGATCACGAGAACTAGAATCGCACTCATGTCCCTCGCGCTCCACAGCACCTTCAACGGCGTGCTCGCCAGCATCCCGAGCCCTCCTGTGTCGTACTTCGACCTGGGGCCGATCCGGATCCACTTCTACGCGCTGTGCATCATCGCCGGCATCATCGCCGCCGCGCTGATCACCAACCACCGCCTGACAAAGCGCGGGGCGGAGCCGTGGGTCGTGATCGACATCTCGATCCTGGCCGTCCCGATCGCGATCATCGGCGCGCGCATCTTCCACGTGCTCACGCACCCGAACTTCTACTTCGGCGAGGGGAAGAACACCTGGAACCCGTTCGAGCCGGGTTCCGTCTGGGCGATCTGGGAGGGCGGCATCGCCATCTTCGGAGCGCTCATCGGCGGCGCGATCGGCGCCTACCTCGGATGCCGGTGGACCGGCATCCGCTTCTGGACCTTCGCCGACGCCCTCGCACCCGGTCTCCTGCTCGCGCAGGCCATGGGACGCTTCGGCAACTGGTTCAACCACGAGCTCTTCGGTCTCCCGACCGACCTGCCCTGGGGACTCGAGATCGAGTCGACCAACTCCGCGTTCCCTCCCGGCCTCCCCGACGGCACGCTGTTCCACCCCACGTTCCTGTACGAGGTGCTGTGGAACGGTCTGGGCGTCCTCGTGCTGCTGTGGCTCGGCCGCAAGCTCTTCTTCCAGTGGGGTCGCCTGTTCGCGATCTACCTCATCTGGTACAGCGCGGGACGCGTCGTCTGGGAGTCGATCCGCATCGACCCGAGCGAGATCATCCTGGGCCTGCGCAGCAACGTCTGGGCCGCGATCATCGGCATCGTCGTCGGTCTCGCGATCCTCATCGTGCAGACGCGCCGTCACCCGGGTCTCGAGCCGTCGCCCTACCAGCCGGGCCGCGGACGGAGTGACGAAGGCGCTGATGTAGAATCGCAGGACAATCCCTCTGACTTCGTGGATCTGAGCGAGCCTCCGGCCGAAGAAGTCACCGCAGGAGCCAGCGCCACAAGCGTCGCTCCCACGGACGCGGACGGCTCTCGATAGCCTCCAGAAGTTCCGTGAGGAACCCCACGCATCCACCCGGCCAATGACGTCCCCGGGTCACCCGAAGATCTGAGGACGGTACCGCATGGCATCGAGCGACCTCCGCGCACCCGTCGGGCAGCAGTTCCCGGCCAAGCAGGGCATGTACAACCCGGCGTTCGAGAAGGACGCCTGCGGCCTCGCCATGGTGGCGACGCTGCGTGGCACGGCAGGACACGACATCATCGCGCTCGCGCTGCAGGCGCTGCGGAACCTGGAGCACCGCGGTGCGATCGGTTCTGACGCCGGCACGGGCGACGGAGCAGGCATCCTCACGCAGATGCCCGATGAGTTCCTGCGCGCGGTGGCGGGCTTCGAGCTGCCGCCGGTGGGGGAGTACGCCGCGGGGCTCGCGTTCCTGCCGCGCGATTCGAGCGAACGTCGCCAGCAGAAGGCGGGCATCGAGAAGATCGCCCGCGCCGAAGGGCTGCGCGTGCTCGGCTGGCGCGAGGTGCCGACCGCCAACGACAACCTCGGCAAGCTCGCCGATGAGGCCCGTCCGGCTTTCGAGCAGCTGTTCGTCAGCGCCGGCGGAGCCACCCATGCGCAGGCCCCGCTCACGGGGATCGCGCTCGACCGTGTCGCCTACCGTCTGCGCAAGCGCGCCGGTCACGAGCTCGGCGCCTACTTCGTCTCGCTCTCGAGCCGCACGCTCGGCTACAAGGGCATGGTCACGACCCTGCAGCTCGAGCCGTTCTACCCCGACCTCCAGGACGAGCGCTTCGCCTCGGAGCTCGCCGTCGTGCACTCGCGGTACTCGACGAACACCTTCCCGTCCTGGCCTCTCGCGCAGCCGCTGCGGATGCTCGCCCACAACGGCGAGATCAACACGGTCGGCGGAAACCGCAACTGGATGCGCGCGCGTCAGTCGCAGCTCGAGTCCGAGCTGCTCGGAGACGTCGCGCCGCTGCTGCCGATCTGCACGGATGGCGCCAGCGACTCGGCCTCCTTCGACGAGGTGCTCGAGCTCCTGACGCTCACCGGGCGCAGCCTGCCGCACGCCATCATGATGATGGTCCCCGAGGCCTACGAGAAGCAGGCCGACATCACGCCGGAGCTCCGCTCCTTCTACGAGTACCACTCGAACCAGATGGAGCCGTGGGACGGACCCGCCGCCCTCATCTTCACCGACGGCACCCTCGTCGGCGCCACGCTCGACCGCAACGGCCTGCGTCCTGGTCGCTGGACGGAGACGACCGACGGACTCGTCGTGATCGGCTCGGAGACCGGTGTGCTGACGTTCGAGCCGGAGCGCATCAAGCGCCGCGGCCGTCTGCAGCCGGGGAAGATGTTCCTCGTCGACACGGCGCAGCGGCGCATCGTCGAGGACCAGGAGATCAAGCGCGAGCTCTCCACGATGCACCCGTGGCAGGACTGGCTGGATGCCGGTGCCGTGCGCCTCGCCGATCTCCCGGAGCGCGAGCACATCGTGCACCCGCCGGCCTCGATCACCCGCCGTCAGCGCACGTTCGGGTACACCGAGGAGGAAGTGCGCATCCTCCTGACCCCGATGGGGCAGACCGGTGTCGAGCCCCTAGGCGCGATGGGATCGGACACACCGATCGCGGTGCTCAGCAAGCGTCCGCGCCTGCTGTTCGACTACTTCACGCAGCAGTTCGCGCAGGTGACCAACCCGCCGCTGGACTCGATCCGCGAAGAGGTCGTCACGAGCCTCAAGCTCGGTCTCGGCCCGGAGAGCAACCTGCTCTCGTGGGGTCCTGAGCACACCCGCACGGTGTCGCTCGACTTCCCCGTGATCGACAACGACGAGCTCGCGAAGATCCGCCACATCGACAAGGCCCTTCCGGACCGGTCGAGCGTGACGGTCCGCGGCCTGTACCACTTCGACTCGGGCCCCGACTCGCTCGCCGACCGCCTCACCGAGATGTGCGCGGAGGTGGACGAGGCGATCGAGAACGGCGCCGAGTTCATCATCCTGTCGGACCGCGACTCGAACAAGGATCTGACGCCGATCCCGTCGCTGCTCATGGTCTCGGCGATCCACCACCACCTGATCCGCCGTGAGAACCGCATGAAGGTCGGTCTCATCGTCGAAGCGGGTGACGTGCGCGAGGTGCACCACGTCGCGACCCTGATCGGCTACGGCGCCTCGGCGATCAACCCGTACCTGGCGATGGAGACGGTCGAGCACCTGGTGCGCACCGGCTACATCACCGGCATCACACCCGAGAAGGCCGTCAAGAACCTGATCTACGCGCTCGGCAAGGGCGTGCTGAAGATCATGTCGAAGATGGGCATCTCCACGGTGTCGTCCTACGCCGGCGCGCAGGTCTTCGAAGCCGTGGGCCTCAGCCAGGAGTTCATCGACGCCTACTTCACCCGCACCGAGTCCAAGCTCGGCGGGATCGGCATCGAGGAGATCTTCGCCGAGAACCAGGCGCGTCACGACTACGCCTACCCGGAGGACGCCGCGGCGCGCGCGCACGAGCGTCTCTGGACCGGCGGCGAGTACCAGTGGCGTCGCGACGGCTCTCCGCACCTCTTCAACCCGGAGACGGTCTTCAAGCTGCAGCACTCCACGCGCACGCGTCGCTACGACATCTTCCGCGAGTACACGAAGCTCGTCGACGACCAGGCAGCGGAGCTCAAGACGCTGCGCGGACTCTTCAGCCTGCGCACCGGCACTCGCAAGCCCGTGCCGCTGGACGAGGTCGAGCCGGTGTCCGCGATCGTCAAGCGGTTCTCGACGGGTGCGATGAGCTACGGCTCGATCTCGCGCGAGGCGCACGAGACCCTCGCGATCGCCATGAACCGGATCGGCGGCAAGTCGAACACCGGTGAGGGCGGCGAAGACCCCGACCGACTGGTCGACCCTGAGCGTCGCAGCGCGATCAAGCAGGTCGCCTCCGGCCGCTTCGGCGTCACGAGCCTCTACCTGACCGAGTCGGATGACATCCAGATCAAGCTCGCCCAGGGCGCCAAGCCCGGCGAGGGCGGGCAGCTGCCGCCGACCAAGGTGTACCCGTGGGTGGCGCGCACGCGTCACGCGACGGCCGGCGTGGGACTCATCTCGCCTCCTCCGCACCACGACATCTACTCGATCGAGGACCTCAAGCAGCTCATCTTCGACCTGAAGAGGGCGAACCCCGAGGCGCGCATCCACACCAAGCTCGTGAGCCAGTCGGGTATCGGCGCCGTCAGCGCCGGTGTGGCGAAGGCGCTCAGCGACGTCATCCTCGTCTCCGGACACGACGGCGGCACCGGCGCGAGCCCGCTGAACTCCCTCAAGCACGCGGGCACGCCGTGGGAGCTCGGTCTGGCCGAGACCCAGCAGACCCTCATGCTCAACGGCATGCGCGACCGCGTGGTCGTGCAGGTCGACGGTCAGCTCAAGACGGGCCGCGACGTGATCATCGGCGCCCTGCTCGGTGCGGAGGAGTTCGGCTTCGCGACGGCTCCGCTCGTGGTGAGCGGCTGCATCATGATGCGCGTCTGCCACCTCGACACGTGCCCGGTCGGCGTCGCCACGCAGAACCCGGCGCTGCGCGAGCGCTTCACCGGCAAGCCGGAGTTCGTCGTCAACTTCATGGAGTTCATCGCCGAAGAGGTGCGCGAGCTGCTGTCCGAGCTCGGCTACCGCTCGATCGACGAGATCGTCGGCCGTGCCGACCTCATCGAGATGAACGCGGCCGTGGACCACTGGAAGGCCGAGGGCCTGGACCTCAGCCCGGTGCTGGACGGTCCCGTCTTCCCGGCCGGCGAGCCGCGTCGCAGCGGCCGTGCGCAGGATCACGAGCTCGAGAAGCACTTCGACGTGCAGCTGATCGACATCGCGAAGAGCGCGCTCCTCAACGGCGAGCCCGTCGTGGTCGAGCTTCCGATCGCGAACACCGAGCGGGCCGTCGGCACGATGCTCGGCCATCAGGTCACGTCGCGGCATGGCGCCGCGGGGCTCCCGAAGGAGACGATCGACGTCACCCTGCACGGAACGGCGGGGCAGTCGCTCGGCGCGTTCCTCCCGCCGGGAATCGTGCTGCGTCTGGAGGGCGACGCCAACGACTACGTGGGCAAGGGCCTCTCCGGCGGCGACATCACCATCCGTCCGCCGCGCGGCTCGTCGATCGCACCGCACGAGAACGTGATCGCCGGCAACGTCATCGGCTACGGTGCGACCTCCGGCACGATGTTCATCTCGGGTGTCGTGGGGGAGCGGTTCCTCGTCCGCAACTCGGGCGCCACCGCGGTCGTCGAGGGCGTGGGAGACCACGCGCTCGAGTACATGACCGGTGGGCTCGCCGTGATCCTCGGCTCGACCGGTCGCAACTTCGGCGCCGGCATGTCCGGCGGCATCGCCTACGTGCACGCGCTCGACACGGGCAAGGTGAACGCGCAGTCCCTCGGCAGCGGAGAGCTCCTCCTCGAGCAGCTGGACCGTGCCGATCTCGAGGTGCTGCGGAGCCTCCTCACGGCGCACGTCGAGCGCACCGCGTCACCGCGGGCATCCGCTCTCCTCGAGCGTTTCGACGAGACGGCGTCCGAGTTCGTCAAGGTGCTTCCCCGTGACTTCGCCGCCGTGCGGAGCATGCGCGAGGAAGCATTGGCCGAGGGGATCGACCCCGACGGCGACATCGTGTGGAACCGCATCCTGGAGGTGACCGGTGGCTGATCCCAAAGGCTTCATGAAGGTGACCGAGCGGGAACTCCCCGCACGACGTCCGGTGCCCGTGCGCATCATGGACTGGAAAGAGGTCTACGAGCGCGGCGACAAGGCGGTGCTGCAGCGCCAGGCCGGCCGCTGCATGGACTGCGGCGTGCCGTTCTGCCATTCCGGATGCCCGCTCGGCAACCTGATCCCGGAGTGGAACGACCTGACCTGGCGCGGCGAGGGCCGCGCGGCCATCGAGCGCCTGCACGCCACCAACAACTTCCCGGAGTTCACCGGGCGGCTGTGCCCTGCTCCGTGCGAGAGCTCGTGCGTGCTCGGCATCAACCAGCCGGCGGTGACGATCAAGCAGATCGAGGTCTCGATCATCGATGAGGCCTTCGCGAAGGGCTGGGTCGAGCCCGAGCCGCCCGAGCGCCTCACCGGCAAGACCGTCGCCGTCGTCGGATCCGGCCCCGCCGGCCTCGCGGCCGCGCAGCAGCTCACGCGCGCCGGTCACACGGTCGCGGTGTTCGAGCGCGACGATCGCATCGGCGGACTGCTCCGCTACGGCATCCCCGACTTCAAGATGGAGAAGGGACAGCTGGAGACGCGTCTTCGCCAGATGCAGGAGGAGGGCACCCGCTTCCGGGCGGGCGTCGAGATCGGCAAGGACATCTCCTGGGCCGACCTGCGCGCGCGCTACGACGCGGTCGTCATCGCGACCGGCGCGACGGTTCCGCGCGACCTTCCGATCCCCGGACGCGACCTCGACGGCGTGCACTTCGCCATGGAGTACCTGGTCGAGTCGAACCACGCGGTCGCCGGTGACAAGGTCACCAACCAGATCACCGCCGAGGGCAAGCACGTCATCGTGATCGGCGGCGGCGACACCGGCGCGGACTGCATCGGCACCGCCCACCGTCAGGGCGCACTCAGCGTCACCAACCTCGCCATCGGCAAGCAGCCCGGCACGGAGCGTCCCGACCACCAGCCGTGGCCGATGATGCCGACCGTGTTCGAGGTCGCTTCTGCCCATGAGGAGGGCGGCGAGCGGATGTTCCTCGCCTCCACCGTCGAGTTCCTCTCGAACGAGGTGGGCGAGGTGCGTGCACTCCGGGTCGCCGAGACCGAGTACATCGACGGACGCCGCGTGCCGAAGAGCGGCACCGAGCGCGAGATCCCCGCTGACCTCGTGCTGATCGCCATGGGCTTCACCGGCCCGGAGCAGGACGGCTACACCGAGGAGACCCTCCCGCAGGTGACCGACCGCGGTGCGTTCCGCCGCGACTCCAGCTACGAGTCGACCGTGTCCGGCGTGTTCGTCGCCGGTGACGCCGGCCGCGGACAGTCGCTCATCGTCTGGGCGATCGCCGAAGGCCGGGCCGCTGCCGCGAACGTCGACCGGTTCCTCATGGGCAGCACCGTGCTGCCCGAGCCGGTGCGTCCGCATGATGTCGCGATCGGCCTTCAGCCCGCGTAGGCTGAGCGGCGGCACCTCGCCTGATTCACCTTCCCCCACTTCTATCCCTGGAGAATTCTGTTGAGACGCGCGAAAATCGTCGCCACCCTGGGCCCCGCCACCTCCACCTATGAGACGGTGCGCGCACTGATCGATGCGGGGGTGGATGTCGCACGCCTGAACCTCAGCCACGGCGACTACTCCGTGCACGAGAACAACTACGCCAACGTGCGCCGTGCCGCGGACGACGCCGGCCGCGCCGTCGCGATCCTCGTGGACCTCCAGGGCCCGAAGATCCGTCTCGGCAAGTTCGAGAACGGGCCCTACGAGCTCGCGGTCGGTGACATCTTCAAGATCACCACCGAGGACATCATCGGCAACAAGGACATCTGCGGGACGACCTTCAAGGGTCTGCCGCAGGACGTCAAGCCGGGTGACTTCCTCCTCATCGACGACGGCAAGGTCCGCGTCGAGGTCGTCGAGACCGACGGCGTCGTCGTCACCACGAAGGTGATCGTCGCCGGTGCCGTCTCGAACAACAAGGGCATCAACCTGCCCGGTGTCGCCGTCAACGTCCCCGCGCTGAGCGAGAAGGACGAGGACGACCTGCGCTGGGGTCTGCGCATCGGCGCCGACCTGATCGCGCTGTCGTTCGTGCGCAACGCCTCGGACGTGACCCGTGTGCACGAGATCATGGCAGAGGAGGGCGTCAAGGTCCCCGTCATCGCCAAGGTCGAGAAGCCGCAGGCGGTCGACGCCCTCGAGGAGATCGTCGACGCGTTCGACGCGATCATGGTCGCCCGTGGCGACCTCGGTGTCGAGCTGCCGCTCGAGGCCGTGCCGATCGTGCAGAAGCGCGCCGTCGAGCTCGCCCGCCGCATGGCGAAGCCGGTCATCGTCGCGACGCAGATGCTCGAATCCATGATCAACAGCCCGGTCCCGACGCGCGCCGAGACGTCCGACGTCGCGAACGCCGTCCTCGACGGCGCCGACGCGGTCATGCTCTCCGGAGAGACGAGCGTGGGCGACTACCCGGTCGTCGTCGTCGAGACGATGGCCCGCATCATCGAGTCCACCGAGGAGCACGGCCTGGAGCGCATCGCGCCGCTCACCACCAAGCCGCGCACCCAGGGTGGCGCGATCACCCTCGCCGCCCTCGAGGTCGCCGAGTTCGTCGACGCGAAGTTCCTCTGCGTCTTCACGCAGTCGGGCGACTCCGCTCGTCGCCTGTCGCGTCTGCGCTCGCGCATCCCGATGCTGGCCTTCACACCGGAGCCCGACATCCGCCGCCGCATGGCGCTCACGTGGGGCATCCGCTCGACCCTCGTCGACATGGTGCAGCACACCGACCTCATGTATCTGCAGGTCGACGACTATCTGCTGAAGAACGGTCTGGCCGAGGAAGGGGACAAGGTCGTCGTGATCTCCGGTTCCCCTCCCGGAATCGTGGGCTCGACGAACGACATCCGCGTCCACAAGGTCGGGGACGCCGTCGGCGGTGCTGCTCCGATCTACAAGGAAGCCACCGTCTGATCCGTTGGTGCGCAGCAGAGGGGCGGGACTTCGGTCTCGCCCCTCTGTCGTCCGTCTCGGTGTATGTTCCCCCTATGGACAACGACCGGGAGATGCTCGTCGACTCCGAGGCGGAGGCCGCAGCATCCATCCGCTGAAGGCCGCCGGCTGGTGGCTCGCCGACTACGCCTACGCCGGGTACTGGCAGCTCAGGGCGACGTTCTCCCGATCAGACGCGACGTCATACGCGTCGGGCGACGCGGCACCCATCGTGGTGCTCCCCGGCGTGTACGAGACCTGGCGATTCCTGCAGCCGCTGATCACGGAGCTGCATGCCCGAGGGCATCCCGTCCATGTCGTCGACGCCCTGCAGCGGAATCAGCGCCCTGTGGCTGAGATGGCGGAGAGCGTGGCCGCGTTCCTCGAGGCACGGGATCTGCATGACGTCATCCTCGTCGCGCACAGCAAGGGCGGTCTGGCCGGCAAGCTCGCCATGACCGGACGCGCGGCAGGACGGGTGCGCTCGATGCTCGCGGTGGCGACGCCCTTCGGCGGCTCACGGTACGCCCGGATGTTCCCCGTGCGCACGCTGCGTGCGTTCGCTCCGGAAGACCCGTCGATCGTCGGTCTCGCCCGGCAGCTCAGCGTCAACTCCCGGATCGTCTCGATCTACGCCGACTTCGATCCGCACATCCCCGAGGGGAGCGAGCTGGCGGGAGCGAAGAACGTCCGGCTCGACACCGGAGGGCACTTCCGCATCCTCGCCCATCCGCGCGTCCTCGCCGAGCTGGCGGTGCTCGCCGAGTAGACCTCGCCCCGAACGTCGAACATCTCGCGCTCGCCTCCACGAGGCTTCGGGCTGCTGTCAGGGGGCATAGGTCATCACGTCCCCGACGAGAGGCGCCTCGGAGGTGCGGTCGCCCGAGACGGCGGTATCGAGCTCGTAGGGCGTGCCGGCGAAGCCCGCTTCGAGCGCCTCAGCGCTCGGCACGACTCCGTCGAGGGTGAACGAGTCGATCAGGAACGGCACGCCGTTCGAGGCGAGCGGGCTCGGCGAATCCATGATGTGGAAGTGCAGGTGTGGGGCGTCGGAGTTGCCCGAGTTTCCGAGCAGCGCGATCGGCTCGCCCTTCTTCAGCTGCTGACCCACCTCGACGTGCGCTGGGTTGCCGGGCTGCAGGTGCGCATAGAAGGCGAACCGGCCGTCGCCGATGTCCTGCACGATGTAGTTGCCGCCGTATTCGTCGAGGGTGAGGCCGGTCGGGTTCGCGCCCGGTGTCTGCTCCGGCCGGTCGGTGGTCATCGCGACCACCGGCCCGTCGGCGACCGCGATGACGTCGTTGCCGAAGGACGGGTAGTTCTGGGCCACGGTCTTGTCTCCGGTGAACAGCCGGTCATCGTCGGTCAGCTGCACGTAATCGATCGCCCAGCGTTCCGGGACCTTGAAGCCGGCGTTGATGGGGCTGACCGCTCCGCGGTGCGGTGTGAGGGTGCAGCATCCGTTGCCGTTCAGCCAGCCCGCGCCCTGCAGCGGTGGACCGATGGTGACGGGAGTCGAAGCGCTCACCGTGACGGCGGGAACGTGTTCGACGATGACGGAGTCGTGGATGGGTGGGTTGGCTTCCGGCATCCGCACCGTCACGGTGTGCTCGATCGCGGTCGGCACCTCGGCGGCAGAGTCGACGATCGCGTCCATCCAGATCATGGCACTTCCGCCGCCCGGGAGGGTACCGCCCGCGTCGCCCGTGCCGACACCGCGGTAGACGGCGGTCAACTCCTCGCCGGTGAGCGACTGCAGTGTGCCTCCGTCGGCGCGGGATTCGACGGACTCGATCGTTGCCGGCGACGCCGAGGCGTTGACGAGCAGGAGCTCATAGGCCAGATGCATGCGACCGTCGGTGGCGGGAGCCGCGATCGGCGGATTCGTGACGGTCACGACCACCGGGGAGTAGGCATCCTGAGCGGCATCGTACTGGGCGGGTGAGGACTCGACCGGCGTCATGGCGGGAGAGTCGGACGCGCTCGACGGGCCCGTGCATCCGCTCAGGAACAGCACGGAGATCGAGGACATCGCAACAGCGGAGAACAACGCCGAGCGTGGTCTGGGTCGGGGCATACATCTCATTGTGCCCAAGGCAGGCTGCTCGCGGTGCTCGATCGAGGAGATGTCAGCCGCAGTTCCCCGAGGGTGTGCGCCCGTCGCCCAGAGTAGGGAGCCAGAGCAGCAGATCCGGGAGCGCGGCGTAGGCGGCCAGTCCATGATCGATGTCGGGGTAGGTGTGGAACGTGAGATCCGCCTGCTGGGAGCAGAGCAGCTTCACATAGGCCTCGGTCGCACTCGGGCGCACCAGCTGGTCGGCCTCGCCCTGTCCGACGAAGACGGGTATGGTCACGGGCTGCCCGCCCGCGCTGTTCTCCTCCAGCAGGGTCTTCCACGGCTCGGTGGTGGCCGGGTCGCTGGTCACATAGCCGCCGACGAGCGGATCGGCGATCGTATGGAGCTCCTTCGTCTGCGTGAGGAGGCAGAGCTCGGCCATCTCGGGGGTGGCCTTCGCCCCGGCGGGAGTGAGTATCGCGGTGATCTCGTCCGCCGTGTACCGGTCGGCGTATGCGACCGTGTAGGCGGGGATGGCGAGCGACGCGATGGTCACTCCGGAGAGATCGATGATGTCATCGGTCATCAGCGCGTTCAGATTCGCCGCCGGCGCAGCCACCGCGACACCCTGCAGCTTCAGCTCCGGGGCGTACGACGATGCCCGCTCCGCCGCGAAGAGCACGGCCTGCCCTCCCTGCGAATGCCCCCACAGGACGACGCGGTCGCCGATGTCCGCGCCGTCGATCGTGCGCGCTGCGCGCACGATGTCCAGCACGCTGTTCGACTCCGGTACGCCGAGGAGGTAGGAGGATTGCCCTTCGACGCCGAGGCCCGGGTAGTCGGTCGCGGCGATCGCGTATCCCTCGGCCAACAGCTCGTGAAGACCCTCGATGTACTGGAAGGGATCGAGACCGAGCGATGGTGCGCACTGCGCGGCGGCACCCGTGGTCGGATGGGCCCAGGAGACCACCGTACGTCCGTTCTCCGGCGCAGGTCCCTCCGGGACGATCACGACGCCGGAGACCGGGATGTCATCGCCGGCGAGGTCTCGCGAGTGGTAGATCACCCGCCACGCCGATGTTCCCGCTGGTGCGCTCGCGATCGGTTCGATGCGGATGATCTCGCCGGGGTCGCCGGTCGGGGCCGGGGAGGGGAGCGAGTAGAACGCCGGATCGGTCTTGAGGTCGGCCTGCCCTTCGATGTACCGCCGGGCGAACTCCGCTGCGGCGAGCCCGAGCACGACGACGAGGACGGCCCCGATGATGAGAAGGATCCGTCGCCGCCTCGGTCGATGTGCGTGCGCCGCAGGCGCGCCACTGTCCATAAGGACTGTATAGCGCACAGAGGGTGCCGGCGGTGGGACTCGAACCCACACGCCCTCTCGGACAAAGCATTTTGAGTGCTCCGCGTCTGCCATTCCGCCACGCCGGCTCGTGTGTCGCGCCTTCGACTTTAGCGCAGGAGATCTCACCGCAGCGTCGGGCCACAGCCGGTAGCCGGGGCCTCTCCACTAGGATGGATCTGTGACCGAGCAAGAACAGGCTGTAGAGCCCACGGCATCCGCACCCCGACGCGTCGTCGTCGCCGAAGACGAATCGCTGATCCGTCTCGACATCGTCGAGATCCTCCGCGACAACGGCTTCGATGTCGTCGGCGAGGCCGGCGACGGTGAGACCGCTGTCGCTCTCGCGACCGAGCTGCGCCCCGATCTCGTCATCATGGACGTCAAGATGCCTCAGCTCGACGGCATCAGCGCGGCCGAGAAGCTGCACAAGGGGAACATCGCCCCGGTCGTGCTCCTCACGGCGTTCAGCCAGAAGGAGCTCGTCGAGCGCGCGAGCGAGGCCGGCGCTCTGGCTTACGTCGTCAAGCCGTTCACCCCGAACGACCTGCTCCCGGCGATCGAGATCGCGTTGGCCCGCCACGAGCAGATCATCACGCTCGAGGCCGAGGTCGCCGACATGGTCGAGCGCTTCGAGACCCGCAAGCTCGTCGACCGGGCCAAGGGCCTGCTCAACGAGAAGATGGGGCTGAGCGAGCCCGAGGCGTTCCGCTGGATCCAGAAGGCGTCGATGGACCGCCGTCTGACGATGCAGGACGTCGCGAAGGCGATCATCGAGCAGCTCGCGCCGAAGAAGTGAGCCCGGAGGGCTCGGAGTGAGCCTGCCGAAATCCGCTGTTCGGCTCGACGCCGAGCACATCCTGCGCCCGATCCGGATCGGTGACGGTGCCGCTCTCGCGCGCGCCTACGTCGCGAACCGTGACCATCTCGCGCCCTGGGAGCCCACCCGCGCAGAGTCCTTCTTCACGCAGGAGTTCCAGGAGCGGCACGCACAGGAGTGCGAGACGGATGCCGCCTCGGGACGCAGCATCCGATTCGTCATCGAATCCGACGACGGCGAGATCCGCGGGCGGATGAACCTCAACAACATCGTGCGGGGTGCGTTCTGGAGCGCCGACCTCGGCTACTGGATCGACGTCTCGCGTCTGCGCCGTGGCCTCGCGTCCCGCGCCGTCGAGCGGGTGGCCGCCTACGCGCGGGAGGAGCTCCGCCTGCATCGCCTGCAGGCGGCGACGCTGCTGCACAACATCGGTTCGCAGCGCGTGCTCGCCGAGAGCGGGTTCGAGCGCATCGGTCTGGCGCCGAAGTATCTGCGCATCGCGGGGGAGTGGCAGGACCACCTGCTCTTCCAGCTGCTGCTGGAGGAGCCGCTCAGTCCGCGGCGGGAACGGCCTTGATCATGTTCGTGATCCTGATCGTCGAGCAGCGCCGGCCCTGATCGTCGGTCACGACGATCTCGTGGACCGTGATGCTGCGGCCGAGGTGCACCGGGGTGCAGACGCCGGTGACGACACCGGAGGTCGCCGAACGCGTGTGCGTGGCATTGATGTCGACGCCGACGGCGAGACGTCCGGGGCCGGCGTGCAGATTCGCCGCCATCGACCCGAGCGACTCGCCGAGCACGACGTACGCGCCGCCGTGCATGAGACCGACGGGCTGCGTGTTGCCTTCGACGGGCATCGTCGCGACGCACCGCTCGAGGCTGAACTCGAGGAACTCCATGCCCATCTTCTGGGCGAGCGCCCCCATCCCTCGAGCTGTCGCCCAGTCGAGTCCCTCGCTCGTCGCGACGTCGCTCATGAATCCTCCTCAGCGGGTGTCTGCCGTCCTCGTTAGGCTGACAGGGTGACGGACTCCGCAAAGCCTACCCTCATGGTCATCGACGGCCATTCGCTCGCCTATCGTGCCTTCTTCGCCCTTCCGGTCGAGAACTTCACGACCAAGGACAACCAGCACACGAACGCCATCTACGGCTTCCTGTCGATGCTGGTGAACCTCATCAAGGCCGAGCAGCCGACCCATCTGGCGATCGCCTTCGACACCTCCCGGCACTCGTTCCGCACCGACGAGTACCCCGAGTACAAGGCGACGAGGTCCGAGACGCCCCAGGAGTTCCGCGGCCAGATCCCTCTCCTCCAGGACTGCCTCGCGGCCATGTCGATCCCGGTTCTCACGAAAGAGGGGATCGAGGCCGACGACATCCTCGCGACCCTCTCGACACAGGGCGCGGAGCAGGGCTACGACGTGCTCGTCGTCTCGGGCGATCGCGACAGCATCCAGCTGGTGAACGACGAGGTGACCCTGCTGTACCCATCGGTGCAGGGTGTGTCGCAGCTGAAGCGCTACGACCCCACCACGGTGCAGGAGCGCTACGGCGTGCCGCCCGAGCAGTATCCCGACATCGCGGCCCTGGTCGGCGAGACCAGCGACAACCTTCCCGGAGTCCCGAAGGTGGGGGAGAAGACCGCGGTGAAGTGGCTCACCCAGTTCGGCACGCTCGACGAGCTGCTCGATCGCGCCGATGAGATCAAGGGTGTGGTCGGCGGCAACCTGCGCGACCACATCGACGACGTGCGGCGCAACCGCAAGCTGAACCGTCTGCTCCGTGACGTCGAGCTTCCAGTCGCTCCCGACGACCTCGCGGTGACGCCGATCGATGCGCAGGCCGTTCGCGACATCTTCGCGCGGCTCGAGTTCCGTACGCTGCTTCCGCGCGTCTTCGACGCTGTCGGCGCCGGTGAGGTCGCCGACGATCCCGCCTCCGCGGTCGTCCTGCCCGTGCCCGCCGAGGTCGCGCCGGCTGACCTCGCGACGTGGGCCGCGGCACAGGACGGCGACGTCGCGCTCCGCATCACGACGCAGGGCGGCAAGCCCGTCCGCATCGGCGCGGCGACGACGACCGAGCTGCGGGAGTCCGACTGGACGGATGCCGCGGCAGACGCGCTCCGCGGCTGGATCGAGTCGTCGAGCCCGAAGGTGCTGCACGACGCGAAGCCCCAGGTCAAGGCGCTGTTGCGCCAGGGCATCCGCCTCTCCGGTCTCGCTTACGACACGAGTCTTGCGGGCTGGCTGCTGCGCCCGAGCTTCCCCGACAAGACGCTCGCCGACCTGGTAGAGCGCTACCTCGGCGAGAAGCTTCCCGAGGCAGACCCGTCTCAGCTCGTCCCCGAGACCGAGGGCGCCACGCCGTCCCAGGAGGCCTGGTTCGCGCTTCGGGTCGCCGACGCGCTGCGGGACGACATCCCCGAGTCGGTCACCAAGGTGCTCGTCGAGATCGAGCTCCCGACCCTGATGACGCTCGCCGACATGGAGGTCGCCGGTGTCGCGGTCTCGCACGAGGTGCTGTCGACCTTCTCGGGCGAGCTCGCCACCCGCGCCGAGGGGATCGCCCAGGAGGCCTTCTCGAGCATCGGCCGAGAGTTCAATCTCGGTTCGCCCAAGCAGCTGCAGGAGGTCCTGTTCGAAGATCTCCAGCTCCCGAAGACCCGTAAGACCAAGTCCGGGTACTCGACGGATGCCGCTGCGCTGGCCGACCTGCAGGAGACCCACCCGCACCCGTTCCTCAGCCTGCTCCTGCAGCACCGCGAGGCGACGAAGCTGCGTCAGATCATCGAGTCGCTCGACACGGCGATCGGCGACGACCACCGCGTCCACACCACGTACGTGCAGACCGGCAGTCAGACGGGACGGCTCTCCAGCACCGACCCCAACCTGCAGAACATCCCGGTGCGCACGGAGGAGTCGCGTCGCATCCGCAGCGCGTTCCAGGTCGGCGAGGGCTATGAGGCTCTGCTGACGGCGGACTACTCCCAGATCGAGATGCGCATCATGGCGCACCTCTCCGGCGACGAGGGGCTCATCGAGGCCTTCAACAGCGGCGAGGACCTGCACCGGTTCGTCGGTGCCCGGGTGTTCGGTGTCGACCCGAGCGAGGTGACCTCCGCGATGCGGACCAAGGTGAAGGCCATGTCGTACGGCCTCGTCTACGGGCTGTCCGCCTTCGGCCTCTCCAAGCAGCTGCGCATCGAGCAGTCCGAGGCGAAGCAGCTGATGGTGGAGTACTTCGCCCGTTTCGGCGCTGTCCGCGACTATCTCCGCGCCTCTGTGATGAAGGCGAAGGAGGTCGGCTACACCGAGACGATCTTCGGGCGTCGACGTCCGTTCCCCGACCTCGCGAGCCCGAACCGCGTGCTGCGGGAGAACGCCGAGCGTGCGGCTCTCAACGCCCCGATCCAGGGCAGTGCCGCCGACATCATGAAGATCGCGCTCCTGCACATCCATGACGATCTGCGCTCCGATCAGCTCTCCTCGCGTGCGCTGCTGCAGATCCATGATGAACTCGTGGTCGAGGTCGCGCCGGGCGAGTGGGACGCCGTCGAGCGGATCGTGCGGGCGCGCATGGGCGATGCCGCCGACCTGAGGGTGCCGCTCGACGTGCAGGTCGGTCGCGGCGCGGACTGGAACGAGGCCGCGCACTGAGGTCGGTGCGACGACAGAACCGATATATCGAGAGGATGCGGGGGATTAGGCTGAAGGGATGACTTCAGCTCCCCGCACTCCGTCTGCCATCGACCAGGTCGCTGACGAGTGGGTCGACACGATCGCTGTCCTCGCACCGACTCTCGGTACCTACATCGGCCGTGACGAGGTGAACGACCGCTTCGGCGATCTGAGTCCCGCGGGTCATGAGGAGATCGCCGCGGCGACCCGTTCGACGCTCGACAAGCTGTCTGCGCTCGAGCCAGGCGACGCGATCGACGAGGTCACCAAGACCGATCTGAGTGCCGAGCTCCGTCTCGACCTCGAGCTGCACGAGGCGAAGTGGCACCTGCGCGACCTCAACGTGATCGCCTCGGCGGCGCAGGACGTGCGATCGGCGTTCGATCTGATGCCGACGGCCACTGCCGACGACTGGGGCGTGATCGCCACGCGTCTGGCGGCGGTGCCCGGCGCGCTGCGCGGCTACACCGAGACGCTGCGCCAGGGCATCGCCGAGGGAGTCACCCCGGCGCGTCGTCAGGTCGTCGAGGTCGCGACGCAGATCGATCGCTACACCGCGGATGACGGCTTCTTCGCAGCGTTCGTCGCTGACGCCGGCCCCGACGAGGGCCAGCTTCCCGCATCTCTCGCCCGCACGCTCGCCGACAACTCCGCGGCCGCGCGTGTCGCGTACCACGAGCTGCGTCGCTTCCTCGCCGAGGAGCTCGCGCCCGCTGCCGGTGACGTCGACGCGGTCGGCCGTGAGCTCTACGCGCTGAACTCGCGCCGCTTCCTCGGTGCGACGATCGACCTGGACGAGACCTACGAGTGGGGACGCGAGGAGCTCGCCCGCATGGTCGCCGAGCAGACCGCGATCGCGAACGAGATCCTGCCCGGCGCCTCGGTCGAAGAGGCCGTCGCCCACCTGGAGGCCGACCCTGCCCGCAAGCTCGTGGGCACCGACGCGCTCCAGAAGTGGATGCAGGAGACGAGCGACCGCGCTGTCGCTGAACTCGGCGCCTCCCACTTCGACATCCCCGAAGCGATCCGCACGCTCGAGTGCATGATCGCGCCCACACAGGAGGGCGGGATCTATTACACCGGACCGACGGATGACTTCTCGCGTCCGGGACGCATGTGGTGGTCGGTCCCCGAGGGTGTCACCGAGTTCGACACGTGGCGCGAGCTGACCACGGTCTTCCACGAGGGCGTTCCCGGACACCACCTGCAGATCGCTCAGGCGGTGTACAACCGCGCCGAGCTGAACACCTGGCGGCGCCTCCTCGCCGGCACCTCCGGTCATGCCGAGGGTTGGGCGCTGTACGCCGAGCGCCTGATGGAGCAGCTCGGTTACCTGGACGACCCCGCCGACCGACTGGGCATGCTCGACGGCCAGCGCATGCGCGCCGCTCGCGTCGTGCTCGACATCGGCGTGCACCTGGGCAAGCCCCGCCTCGACGGAACGGGCACCTGGGACGCCGCCTACGCTCTCGAGTTCCTGCGGAGCAACGTCAACATGTCCGACCAGTTCGTGCAGTTCGAGGTGAACCGCTACCTCGGCTGGCCGGGGCAGGCGCCGTCGTACAAGGTCGGTCAGCGCATCTGGGAACAGGTTCGCGACGCCGTGCGCGAAGCCGAAGGAGAGTCCTTCTCGTTCAAGGAGTTCCACAAGCGGGCGCTCGACATGGGCGGTGTCGGCCTCGACACGCTCCGGAGTTCACTCCTCCCGCGGTGACGGGAATGGTCCGGCACCGGGAGGTGTTCATTCATCTGAATGGAAAGGGATGACATGAGCATCGAATTCGGACTGGACACCTTCGGCGACATCACGAGGGACTCCGACGGAGAACTCCTCACCGGCGCACAGACGATCCGCAACGTCGTCGCGCAGGCGGAGATGGCCGATCGGGTCGGGGTCGACTTCTTCGGCGTGGGGGAGCATCACCGCTCCGAGTTCGCGATCTCCGCCCCGGAGATGGTGCTGGCAGCGATCGCCGCGCGCACCGAGCGCATCCGCCTGGGCACGGCTGTCACGGTGCTGTCATCCGATGACCCCGTGCGCGTGTTCGAGCGGTTCTCGACGCTGGACGCACTGTCGCACGGCCGCGCCGAGGTCGTGCTCGGCCGCGGCTCCTTCATCGAGTCGTTCCCGCTGTTCGGCTACGACCTCCGCGACTACGAGGCGCTCTTCGAGCAGAAGCTCGAGCTGTTCACGGAGCTCCTCAAGGAGGAGCCCGTCACCTGGTCGGGAACCATGCGCGCCTCGCTCGAGAACGCGAACGTCTTCCCCAAGACCGAGAACGGGCTCCGCACGTGGGTCGGGGTGGGCGGCAGCCCCGAGTCCGTGGTCCGCGTCGCCCGCCACGGGCTCGGACTGATGCTCGCGATCATCGGCGGTCCGGCGGTGCGCTTCAAGCCCTTCGTCGAGCTGTACCACCGCTCGGTCGCCTCGTTCGGGACGACATCGCACCCGGTGGCCGTGCACTCTCCGGGGCACATCGCCGAGACGGATGCCGAAGCGTGGGACGCCGCATACTCCGGCTTCGAGGCGATGAACAACACCATCGGACGCGAGCGCGGCTGGCCGGCGTACAGCCGTGCGCGATTCCAGAACGACGTCGGCCCCGAAGGGGCCATCTACGCGGGCTCGCCCGAACGCGTGGCGGCCAAGATCGCCGACACCATCACGACTCTCGGGCTCGGCCGCTTCGATCTCAAGTATGCGACAGGCACTCTGTCCCATGAGTCCATGATGCGGAGCATCGAGCTCTACGGCACCGAGGTCATTCCGCGGGTGCGCAAGATCCTGTCCGAACGGGACTGACTCGTCATCGTGGGGCGGCGCGGCCGCGCGCCGTCCTACGATGAGGTCATGGCCAACACCGCCCTGCCGAGCCGTGCCTCGCTCGCCGAGCGCCTCGACGATCTGCCGTTCACGAGACGCCATCTCCGCGTCCTGAGCGGTTCGGGCGTCGGGTGGGCGCTCGACGCGATGGATGTCGGTCTCATCTCCTTCATCCTCGCGGCGCTCACGCAGCAATGGGGCTTGACGAAGACGGACGCCGGTTGGATCGCGTCCATCGGGTTCCTCGGCATGGCGGTCGGGGCGACGCTCGGAGGTCTCCTCGCCGATCGTCTCGGCCGCCGTCAGGTCTTCGCGCTCACTCTCCTCGTGTACGGCATCGCCACCGGAGCCAGCGCGCTCGTCGGCGGGATCGCCGCGCTGCTGGTGCTGCGGTTCTTCGTCGGGCTCGGACTCGGCGCCGAGCTGCCGGTCGCCTCGACCTACGTGAGCGAGTTCGCACCAGCGCGCATCCGCGGCAGGCTCATCGTCATCCTCGAGGCGTTCTGGGCCGTGGGCTGGACCGTGTCCGCGCTCATCGGGTACTTCGTGATCCCGGCATCCGACGCGGGATGGCGCTGGGCGTTCGCGTTGGGGGCCATCCCGGCCGTCTACGCCCTGATCATCCGCTGGGGACTGCCGGAGTCTCCGCGTTGGCTCGCCTCCCGCGGGCGCATCGCCGAAGCGGATCGGATCGTCTCGACCTTCGAGGCGGACGCCGGTCTCGTCGCGGCGCCCGCGATCCGCAAGGAGCCCGCGTCCCGTGCGATCGCGATCACGACCAGGGCGCGTCTCACGACCCTGTGGAACCGCGAGTTCCGCGTCCGCACGCTCTGTCTCTGGTTGGTCTGGCTGTGCGTGAACTTCGCGTACTACGGCGCATTCATCTGGATCCCGAGCATCCTCCTCGATGCCGGATTCGACCTGGTCAGGTCGTTCGGATTCACTCTGATCATCACGCTGGCGCAGCTCCCCGGCTACGCCGTCGCCGCGTGGCTCATCGAGGTCTGGGGGAGGCGCGCCACCCTTTCGGTCTTCCTCGTCGGGTCCGCCGTCTCCGCCGTGTTCTTCGGCACGGCCACGACGGAGTTCGCGATCATCGCCTCGGGGATGGCCCTGTCATTCTTCAATCTCGGGGCGTGGGGCGCGCTGTATGCCGTGACCCCGGAGACATACCCGACGTCGCTTCGCGGCACCGGTGCCGGCTGGGCAGCGGGGGTCGGGCGCATCGCCTCGATCGTCGCGCCGCTGTCCGTGCCCGTGCTGCTCGTGGCGGGCGGCACGCCGCTGCTGTTCGTCGTCTTCGGCGCCTGCTTCTTGGTCGCGGCCGGGGCCGCCTGGGGCCTTGCGGATCGCGGAGGCATCGCACTCGACGACCGCTGACGTGCGCCTCTCCCGCCGCGGGCGGGAATAGGCTTGTGCGGTGGCAGATGTGCGATTCGTGGCGATCGGCGACTCCTTCACAGAAGGCGTCGGCGACGTCCTTCCCGACGGCCGAGAACGCGGATGGGCCGACCTGGCCGCTCAGGGATGGGCGGACGCGGCAGGTCATCCGATCCACTACGCCAACCTCGCGATCCGCGGCAAGCTCGCCTGGCCGATCGTGGAGCAGCAGCTGGAGCCGGCACTCGCGCTGCGTCCGACACACCTCTCGTTCAACGGGGGAGGGAACGACATGCTGCGGCCGCGGACCGATGTCGAGCACATCGCCGATGCCTTCAGTCGCGTGCTCCGTCGCTGTGACGAGGAGGGTGTGACCATGATCCTGCTCTCCGGCGCGAACCCGAGCGGCCAGCTTCCCATGGGATCGCTCGTGCAGCGCCGCGGCGATCTCCTGTCCGAGGCGGTGCTCCGCCGGATCGAGGACAGGCCCGATGTGATCCGGGCTCTCAACTGGCCGGACAGGGAGCTCGCCGACCCCGCGTACTGGTCAGAGGATCGACTGCACATGAACGCCGCGGGACACCATCGCGTCGCCGCACGAGTGATCCATGCGCTCGGCTTCGAGCCGCCCGAGACGTGGTGGGCGCCGCGCGAAAGGGGAGGAGCGAGGCCGTCCGGACTCTCCTACTACCGCGAACACGTCGGCCCGTGGGTCCGCCGTCGCGTGACACGCACATCCTCCGGAGACGGCCGCGCGGCCAAGTACCCCACGTGGGTCGAGCGGATCCCCACGTGAAGCGCCTGCGCGGTCGGCGGATGCCGCGCCGCGTCACGCAACTCCTCGTCGGCCTGTTCCTTTACGGCGTCGGGATCTCCTTCCTCGTCCGAGGAATGATCGGAGCGGCGCCCTGGGACGTGCTGACGCAGGGCATCGCGCGCCACGTGCCGCTGAGCTTCGGCATCATCACGATCCTCGTCAGTGTCGTTGTGCTGCTGCTCTGGATCCCGATCCGGCAGAAGCCCGGAATCGGCACTCTGCTCAACGCCCTGCTTGTCGGGCCTGCCGCCGACATCGGCTTCCTCCTGATCCCCGAGACGGATGAGCTCTGGATCCGCGTCGCGTTCTTCGTCGTCGGACTGCTCGTCCTGTCGGGGGCGACCGGTCTCTACATCGGCGCCGCGTTCGGGCCGGGCCCGCGAGACGGGCTGATGACGGGGTTGCACCGGCGCACGGGCTGGCCCATCTGGGTCGTCCGCACCGGGCTGGAGGTGACCGTGGTCGCGGTCGGATGGGCCCTCGGCGGGAACGTGGGCATCGGCACCGTGGCGTTCGCTCTGCTCGTCGGACCGCTGTGCCAGTTCTTCCTGCGCCTGTTCGCGGTCGCGCTTCCTGAGGTCGCGGCGGCTGCGGACGCCGCGACGCCGACGGGCGAGATCCGGATCGCGAGCTGAGCGGAATGTCCGACTTCGAGATGACCACGCTTCCCGCGGGCTCTGTGATCCTCCATGACGCGAGACGGAAGGTGCAGCGCACGGTCGCGCTGGAGCCGTTCGCGATCGGCGTCTACCCCGTGACCGAGGAGCAGATGGCGGACGTGCTCGGCATCGCGGTCCGGCATCCGTCGCGTCCGGCGGTGGACGTGAGCTGGCTGCGCGCCGTGCACTTCTGCAACGCCGCATCCGAGTGGGAGGGCTTCGACCCGGTCTATCTGTTCGATGGCGAGGACGTGAGCTGGGATGCCACGGCAGACGGCTATCGCCTGCCCACGGAAGCGGAGTGGGAGTTCGCCTGCCGCGCAGGATCGACCGGCCCACACTACGCACCCCTCGCGGAGGCCGCCTGGACGAGCGCCGACGGCGTCTCCTCGCCGCAGAACGTCGGCGGGAAGATCCCGAACCTCAACGGACTGTTCGACACGCTCGGCAACGTCTGGGAGTGGTGCTGGGACCTGCTGGATCCGGCGCGCTACGACGACTACCGGGTGTTCCGCGGTGGAGGGTTCGCGGATGACGCCTGGAGCGTGCGCGCATCGGTCCGTCGCGGTGGAGCTCCGAGAACGCAGCAGGACGACGTGGGTCTGCGCCTCGTGCGTGGCGCGTTCGACACGGCCGACGAAGCGCAGGGATGGTCCGCGAAGATCGACCGTGAGCGCGCGGTCGTCGACGGCCCCTTGCCACCCGGATGGACGCCGCTGCGGCGGTGAGCGGTCAGTCCACGGGGCGCGTCGACTCCGCTCAGGCCTGTTCCAGGTGCTTGACCATGTACCGATTCGGGTCCTCCGAGGGTGCGAAGCCGAACTGCGCGTAGAGTCCGTGCGCGTCGGCTGTGGCCAGGAGAATGCGCTTCACCGGCAGCGGCTGCAGATCGGCGATGACGCCCTCGACGAGCATCTTGCCGACGCCGCTGCCTCGAGCGCTCTCGTCGACGAAGACATCGCACAGCCAGGCGAAGGTCACGGCATCCGTCACGACGCGGGCGTAGGCGACCTGTTCGCCGTCCCCATTCCAGACGCCGTAGTTGCGGGAGGCGTCGATCGCGGCATCCTGGATCTCGCGCGGCCGCCCCGTCGCCCAGTAGGCCTGCTCGCTCAGCCAGGCGTGCACCTGGGCGCGGTCGATGCGGGTCGAGTCGGAGGAGAATGTGAAGCCGGAGTCCATGCTTCATCCTATGAGCGCTCAGCGACGCGGATCGGGATCCAAGCCGATCCGGATGCGCGTGCGCTTGCGTTCGATCAGGATGAAGACGACGCCGAGGGCCCAGAGGGGAATCGGCATCAGGAATGCAACCCGGAACGCGTCGAGCGAGTAGGTCGCCGGGGTTCCGGCTCCCTGCAGGTCGAGGGCGAGACCGATCAGGAAGATCGCGATGAGCGCGGCGATGAAGCCGCCGGCGTTGGTCACTCCCGTCGCCGTGCTCAGCCGGTGCGAGGGGTTGTGCGTCCGCGCGTGGTCGAACGCGATCATCGACGCGGGACCGCCGGTCGCCAGGGCAACCGCGAGGATGTACAGCAGCCACAGCGGGGCAGGCCCGGGGAGCGCGATGACGACGACCCAGGCCAGCATCTGCACGCCCACAGCGGGCAGCACGAGCGCCATCGAACGGTAGTTCGGGAGTCGCCGGGAGAGGTCGCCGATGACGGGGCCGAGCACCATGCCGGCGATGACGTAGACCGAGATGATCCCCGCGGCGTGGGCGGTGTCGAGGCCCTGAGCCGCCGTCAGGAACGGCATCCCCCAGAGCAGGATGAACGCGGTGCCGGCGAACGGCGACGTGAAGTGCGACCAGAACGCGAGCCGGGTGCCGGGGTGAGCCCAGGCGGCGCGGATGCCGACGCCGGTGTCGATCGCGGACGTGACGACCCGGATCACCCCGGTGTCGGTGTTCACGGTGACGTCGGCATTCCGCTCAGGCGGGTGGTTTCGGATGATCAGGGCGACGAGGATCGCGAAGAGGACGCCGAGGCCGGCGATGCTGCCGAAGGTGATCGTCCACGTCGTCGCATGCAGGAGAGCCGCGAGCGGGACGAGGGCGATCAGCTGGCCCGCCTGCCCGACGATGCCGGTGAACTGCACCATGATCGGACCCCGCTGCGCAGGGAACCAGGTTGCGACGAGACGGAGGACGGCGGGGAAGATCGCGGCGTCGCCGGCGCCGAGGAGGATGCGGGCGAAGATCGCGATGCCGACGCTGGGGGAGAGGGCCATGGTCAGCTGCCCTGCGGCCATCAGGAGCATGCCGATCGTCATGATCGGGCGTGACCCGTATCGGTCGAGCAGGACGCCGATCGGGATCTGCATGCCGCCGTAGACCGCGAGCTGGACGACCGCGAAGAGCGCGAGCGTCGACGCGTCTGCCTGGAAGCGATCAGCGGCCTCGACGCCGACCGCGCCGAGCGAGGTGCGGTTCGTGATCGCGAGCACGTAGGCCGCGACGCCCACGGACCAGACCAGCCATGCCCGCCACTCCGGCGTCGAGACGGGGGAGCGGGGGACCTGCGACACGCCTCAACGCTACTCCTGTGCAGCCGGGCAGGTTTCGCATCGTCACTCGTGCAAGCGGATGCCCATCACCTGCACTGCGCGAGATTCCGTGACGTGGACGGCAGGATCGATCACAGCCCAGCCGAGCCGGCTGTAAAGCTTCTGCGCCGACCGCGCCTCCTGGTAGCAGGAGAGAAGCGCGGTGCGGTGCGGAAGATCATCGAGGACCGCAGCCATCAAAGCGGCCGCGACCCCACGGCGGCGGTGTGATCCGTCGACGGCGAGTTCCTCCACCGAGAAGCACTCCTGGTCGAGCCAGACCTCCTTCACGTCTGGCGGCAGCGCTGCTTCCAGACGATCCCACCACCAGTCGCCACGGGAGACGCCGGTCCCGAGGACGAGGCCGACCACCCGGTCACCCTCCGTCGCGATGAACAGCCGGAACGACGGCTTCTCGGAGGCACGGCGTCGCACGCGGGAAGTGAAGCTCTCGATGCTCTGCGAGCGCTCCTCGCCGTACGGCGCTTCGGAGAAGACCTCAGCGTAGAGCTCCGCCGCCCGCGCCAGCTGATCGTGGCTGCCGTTCCAGACGGCTATGGTCGTCGAACTCATCCTCACAGCCTGCCAGAGGCGAGAGACGTCGACGGGTGCCCGCATGTCGGCAGCCACCGATACGGTGATCGCATGACGCCTCGACCCGCGCACCATTCCATCGACTACGTAGAGCTCGTCGTGACAGACCTCGCCGCCGCCACGACCTTCTACACCGAGGCTTTCGGCTGGTCCTTCGTCGACTACGGACCGGGCTATGCCGGAATCGCCTCGCCGAGCGGTGACGGGAGCGAGGTGGGAGGCCTGCTGCTCGCCGACGAGGCGCGCCCGGTCGGCGGACCGCTCGTGCTGCTGTATTCGACCGATCTCGAGACGACGATGGACGCCATCGTGGCAGCGGGAGGCGCGATCCTCCAGCTGCCCTACGAGTTCCCCGGTGGGCGGCGCCTGCACTTCGCCGATCCGAGCGGCAACGAGCTCGGAGTGTGGGCCTCGCAGTAGACGAGACCCACGACGTTCAGGTGAGCCGTCCGGTGAGGTGGACGGTCACGTCATCACCGTCGGTCTTCCCGATCCTCTTGCGGATCGCTGCGGTCACCGGCAGCTTGTGTGTGCCGTCGCCCAACGCCATGAAGGCGCCCCGGAACGGCTCTCCGTCCACTGTTCCGACGACCTTGACGAGCCCGCGCGTACCGAAGACGGATGCAGAGTCGGGGAGCTGGACGCAGGTCCACGTGTCTCCGTCGCGCACCTTGCCGAGCGTGGCGACGAACGTGATGTCGAGCGGTGCGAGTGTGGTCATGATGTCCTCCGGTTCTGCGATCAGACGAAGAGACCGACGATGATGCCGATCAGTGCGAGCTTGACGACCCAATCGACGAGGTGGATAGCGGCCGCCGAGACGGCCGTGTTCTCGTGTATGACGCCGCCCATGAGCAGCGTGAGCGGCAGCACGGAGAGAGCGAGGCCCAGGAGCAGCCCGGGGACGGCTCCGTGCCACTCCGCGCACACCAGGATCCCGGCCATCAGGCACGCGGTGATGATGCTGCGCAGGACGACGGACGCCATCTGGGCGGCCATGGACAGCCCGGGCCGAGGCGTGCTCGTGCGGCTGATCGTGGCCGAGACGGCGGGGATCGCGTACAGCGCCGCGCTGGCGATGAACGACGCGACGGTGGCGACGGCGATTCCGAGAATGAGCATTTCGACTCCTTTAGTACCGACTGGTACTCAGACTAGACTGGTCATTTAGAACCGTCAAGTACTAAAGTGGCAGCATGACGACAGAAGCTCGCGCACCGGGCCGACCCGCAGGCCTCACGGGGGAGGATCTCCTCGCGGTGGCGCGCGACGTGTTCTTGGAGCGCGGGTACGGGGGAGCCTCCATGGAGGAGGTCGCCAGACGAGCACGGATCTCGAAGGCGTCGCTCTATCGCGAGCACCCCTCGAAGTCGGCCCTCTACGAAGCAGTGGTCCGCCACTGGGCATCCGCCGGCCGCGACGCGATGCGCCCGGCTCTGGAGCGGCTGCAGGCGGCGGATGATCTTCGGCAGGGGCTCGCCGAACTGGCGGAGACGATGCGCCTCGGCATCCTGAGCGAACCGGTGCTCGCCATGCGCCGTCTCGTGACGGCGGAGGCCGTGACGCAACCCGAAGTGGCGAGAATGTACCTCGAGGAGAGTTGGAACACCAACATCCGGAACCTCGCCGAGACGTTGCGCACGGTAGCGGCACGGCATGGGCTTCGGATCGACGATGTGGATGCTGCGGCCGCGGACCTCACGTGGCTCGTGATCGGAGCGCCGCTCAACGCCCGCCTGCTTGCCGGCGACGTCGAGGCCCCGCCGGTGGATCGCGCGGTCGACCTCTTCCTTGCGGGCTACCGGCGGCCGTGAGCAGCGCGGAGGGTAGCGCCCGCCCCGATGACCGCGGAACGGTGGGGCCCGTCGTCTTTGCGGATGCTGTTCTCTCTCACCGGTGCGAGTGGCGCAGGCAAGTCGACGGTGTTGGCGCATCTCGCGAAGGTGACCTGGTCGGAGCCGATCCGCTGCGTCGAGTTCGACTCCATCGGCGTCCCGGCCTTCGCGAGTGAGGTCCACCTGCGCTACCGAGTGCTCGAGTGAGCAGGTCCGTGGCGGGGCGATCAGTTGATGAGCTCCAGGAAATGACTGACCTGAGCCTCGGTCGTACCGGCCGGGTTGCGGAGGAAACCGCCGTTCCCGGGCAGGAGCATGGTCAGCCAGAACGCCGCCCAGAGAGGCCGGTAGGCGAGCATCCGCTCCCGTTCATCCGCCGACAGCCCGACGGCAGTCGAGAGCGCGTCGGGATCGAACACATTACCCAGGCGCCCCGCGAGATGCTCGACATGATCGGCCAGATCATACGCCGGATCGGTGAGTCCGCCGTCTTCGAAGTCGACGAGGCGGCACGTGCGGCCGTCCCAGAGGATGTTCGCGGGATTGAGATCCGCGATTCCGAGCCCGACGAGTCGTGGGGTCGGGAGGACATCGGGCTGGCTCAGCCAGTCGTGCGCGGCCGCGATGCCGTCGGCGACCCGAACGGCATCCTGGCAAGGGGAGAGGTCGTACGTGTCGCTCAGCCACGCATCGAGCGCCTGCGGAAGTGTCGAAGGGCCGTAGCGGCGCTCGACGATCCCCGCGGCAGCGATGTCCTCGACGGGAATGTCGTAGAGTCGCCGCAGCGTCCGCCCGAGCGAAGACGTCTGCTCAGCAGTGAGCGGCTTGTCGCCGAGCGGCACGCCGGGTATCCGCTCCATGATCACCACGGGGTACTCGTCGTCAGTGGTCCGCTCCAAGGGCCGCGGGGTGATCCCCGGAACCTGTTCCCAGACGAGTTGCAGACAGCGCCACTCACGATCGGCTTCGCCGTCTGCCCAGCTCAGAAACCTCTTACGAACCACCGTGTCGGTGATCTGCAGATCGTGCGTGTGGGAAGGCATACCGCACAGCCTAGGAGAGGCCATCGCTGTGCTCCTCGCGCTCTGCACCGGCCGGCGCATGGTGATCGAGGAGAGACGGAGGAGCTCGCACCATTCGCAATCTGACATAATGTGCATTATCGGCTTATGCTCGCGGACGCGCGATGAGGCCGATCGCTAGGCTTCGTCATGTGACTCCACGCAACGTCGAGATCGCCTGGGAAGCCGCGCGACACGCGAATCAGCAGAACTGGGATGATCGGGTTCCGCTGCACCAAGCGGCATACGGGCTCGAGGCCTATGACGACCCGACGTATCTCAGCGACGTCGTGCGACACGATCTTCCCGTCCTCGAGTCGTTCCTGTCATCTGGGAGCGTCTCCGGTCTGGATGTGTGCCACCTGCAGTGCCACATCGGGACAGACACGGTCTCACTGGCTCGCGCGGGCGCCACAGTCACCGGAGTGGACTTCTCACGGCCCGCCCTCCGTGCCGCTGCGGAGCTCGCGAATCGTACGGGCACATCCGCCACCTGGGTGGAGACGGATGTGCTCGACGCCCGAAACGTCGTCGAAGGTCACTTCGACGTGGTCTACACGAGCATCGGGACGATCACATGGCTGGCGGATCTGGATCGGTGGGCCAAGCAGATCGCCGCTCTGCTTCGCCCGGGCGGCACCTTCTTCATCCGCGACGGGCACCCGTCGCTCTACGCCTTGGACGAGGAAGCCACGTCACTGACGATTCGCTACCCGTACTTCGGCGATGGCCGAGCTCAGCAATGGGATGACGCGTCCACCTACGCCGGAGACGGCACCGTGGCGCATCCGCGCACCTTCGAATGGCCGCATCCGCTGTCGGAGATCCTCGGTGCGCTGCTGCACGCCGGACTCCGCCTGCTCCATTTCGATGAAGGACGCACGTTGCCGTGGCAGTTCAGCCCTCGCATGGTCGAGGTCGACGGCGGCTGGGCGTGGTCCGATTCCGAACGCGACCTCGTGCCCTGCACGTACACGATCGTCACGCGTCGGGACTGAGACCCGCTCTCGGCAGTCAGTCCTTCGCACCGTAGAGGTGCTCGCGGAGGACACTCGCGGCTGCTCCCGCCGCGCTCTCCCCCGGCGCCGCATCGACTCCGGCGGTGAAGATGACATCTCCATGATCCGCGTACAGCGACCATTCGGCGGAGAAGACGTCGTTCCCACCGTCGTGCCAGTAGATGCGGCCGAGGTCCGGAACGTCCTGCACCACGAGTCCGTACCCGTAGAAGCTCGATCCGGCATCGTCCTCGGCGATGTGCGGCTGCTGAAGGCGGTCCAGTGACGCAGGCGAGAGCAGGCCGCCGCTCGTCAGCTCCTGGAGGAAGCGGACGAACGTGGGCGCCGTGGTGACCAGGCCGCCGTTGCCCACGAGGTTCCAGGAGACCTCATGCGCACCCCAACTCGCTTCGCGAACGCTCTCGCCGCTCGTGGAGCGCATCGACAGCTCATCGACGTACTCCGACAGGTACCCGATGCCACCGATCCCCGCGGGGGCCAGAACCTCATCCCGCAGGTACTCCTCGTAGGACTTGCCGCTGCGCACCTCGATGATGGCGGCGAGGATCGAGTAGCCGACGTTGGAGTAGGCATATCTCGTACCCGGGATCTCGATCGACGGCGATGCGAACGCGCGTCTCAGCAACTCGTCTCGATCGATCTGCTCGAAGTCGTCACCGACCGATTCGGGCAGGCCGCTGCTGTGCGTCAGCAACTGCTCGACGGTGATGTCCGACTTGTCGTCAGGCACACCGGAGAAGATCTCCGCCAGCTTCTCGTCGAGACGGACGCCGGACTGATCGACGAGCTTCGAGATGGCCACGGCGGTGACCGTCTTCGTGATCGAGCCGATGTCGACCAACGTCTTCTCGGCCGGGATGCTGTCGTCCTGCAGTGCACCGAACTCTCGCACCGCAACCGGCGCCCCCTCCACCGACACGGCGGTGACCACCGAGGCGTCAGCGCGGTCCAGCGCACCGTAGGCCGCTTCGAGGTCGCTCAGGCTCGAAGGTGAAGACGCGTCAGGCGCCGGCGCGCTCGCGCACCCCGTGATGGCGAGCACGAGAACGGTGAGCGAGAGACCTCTGACGAGACGGGACACGTCCCGATGCTAGATCGGGACGACGCCCGCTGCGGAACTCATAGCAACATGAGAACGACCTCGGGGGCAGCCCATAGGTGCGATGGCTGTCACGCCCCGACGTACTCTGCCAGGTGCTCCCCCGTCAACGTCGTTCTTTGGGATACCAAATCCGCGGGTATGCCCTCGAAGACCACTGTGCCTCCGTCGTGGCCCGCGCCCGGACCGATGTCGATGATCCAGTCGGCGTGCGCCATCACGGCCTGGTGATGCTCGATCACGATCACGGTCTTCCCCGAGTCGACGAGCCGATCGAGAAGACCGAGGATCTTATCGACATCGGCCAGATGAAGACCCGTGGTGGGCTCGTCGAGCACGTAGATGTCGCCCTTCTCCCCCATCTGGATGGCCAGCTTGATCCTCTGCCGCTCTCCCCCGGACAACGTCGACAACGGCTGGCCGAGTGACAGGTATCCGAGTCCGACGTCGTCCAGACGGCCCAGGATCGCGGTCACCGCCGGGATCTTGGCCTCGCCCTCGGAGAAGAAGACCCTCGCCTCCGAAACCGGCAGGTCCAGCACCTCGGTGATGTCCTTGCCGGCCAGCTTGTATTCCAGGACGCTCGCCTGGAACCGCTTGCCGCCGCAGTCCTCGCAGGGCGTCTCGATGGTGTCCATGAAGCCGAGTTCGGTGATGATGACCCCGGCGCCCTTGCAGGTCGGACACGCTCCCTCGGAGTTCGCGCTGAACAGAGCCGGCTTGACGCCGTTAACCTTGGCGAAGGCCTTGCGAATCGGCTCGAGCATGCCGGTGTACGTCGCCGGATTGCTCCGGCGAGAGCCCTTGATCGCTCCCTGGTCGATCGCCACCACACCGTCGCGACGCGAGACCGAACCGTGGATGAGCGAGCTCTTCCCCGACCCTGCGACCCCGGTCACGACCGTCAGCACTCCGGTCGGGATGTCGACGTCGACGTTCCGGAGGTTGTTCTCGGTGGCTCCGCGCACTTCGATCGCGCCGTCGCTCGCGCGCACGGATCCCTTCAACTGCGCGCGGTCCTCCAGATGATCGCCGGTACGCGTGCCGCTGGTCTTGAGCCCCTCGACCGTCCCCTCGAAGCAGATCTGTCCCCCGGCGCCGCCGGCTCCCGGCCCCAGGTCGATCACGTGATCGCCGATGGCGATGGTCTCGGGCTTGTGCTCGACGACGAGGACCGTGTTCCCCTTGTCGCGCAGCTTCAGCAGCAGGCTGTTCATCCGCTGGATGTCGTGCGGGTGCAGTCCGATCGTCGGCTCGTCGAACACATAGGTGACGTCGGTCAGAGAGGATCCGAGGTGGCGGAGCATCTTGATCCGCTGCGCCTCTCCCCCGGAGAGCGAGCCGGAGGGCCGCTCCAGACTGAGGTAGCCCAGTCCGAGCGTGACGAACGCGTCGAGGTTCGCGCTGAGAGCCTCGAGCAGCGGACCCGCTCCGGGCAGATCGAGTCCCCGCACCCACGCGGCGAGGTCCGTCACCTGCATCCGACACGCATCCGCGATGCTGACGCCCTCGATCTTCGACGAGCGAGCGCCCTCGGTGAGTCGCGTCCCATCGCACTCCGGGCAGACCGCGAAGGTCGCGACCCGTTCGACGAAAGCACGGATGTGGGGCTGCAGCGCGTCGAGGTCCTTCGACAGCATCGACTTGGTGATCTTCGGGATCAGGCCCTCATAGGTCATGTTGATGCCGGAGATCTTCACCTTCGTCACCTCCCCGTAGAGAAGGAGGTGGCGCTGCTTCTCGGTGAACTCCGCGATCGGCTTGTCGGCGGGATAGAAGCCCGACGCCGAGAAGCCCTTCACCATCCATCCGTCGGCGGTGTACCCGGGGACCATGATCGCTCCCTCGTCGAGCGACTTCGACTCGTCGACGATCTGGGCGAGGTCGAGGTCGGACACCGCTCCCCTGCCCTCGCAGCGCGGGCACATCCCGCCGAGGTAGATCGCGTCCTTCACGATCTTCTTCTCGCCTCCGGGCCCCGTCATCACGCCGCTCGCCCGCTGGGTCGGGATGTTGAAGGAGAACGCCGTCGGGCCTCCGATGTAGGGCGAGCCGAGCTTGCTGAAGAGGATGCGGAGCATCGCGTTCGCGTCGGTCACCGTGCCGACCGTCGAACGAGGGTTGGCGCCCAGGCGCTCCTGGTCGACGATGATGGCCGTGGTCAGCCCGTCGAGGACGTCGACGTCGGGTCGAGGCACCGACGGCATGAACCCCTGCACGAACGCGCTGTACGTCTCGTCGATCATGCGCCGGGACTCGGCGGCGATCGTGTCGAACACGAGCGAGCTCTTGCCGGACCCGGAGACGCCCGTGAACACCGTGAGGCGGCGCTTCGGGATGTCGACGCTGACGTCTTTCAGATTGTTCTCGCGCGCGCCCTGCACGCGGATCAGGTCGTGGGTGTCTGCGGGATGCTCGGCGGCGGTCATCGGCGTCCTTCGTTGTCGTGGCTGATCGGTCAGCCGGCCTGATTGATACGGAGCAGATTTCCTGCCGGGTCGCGGAAGGCGCAGTCGCGCACCCCGTACGGCTGATCCATCGGCTCCTGGACGACGTCGGCGCCTCCTTCGACCAGGCGCTCGAACAGCCCGTCGAGATCGTCGCTCGCGAGTGTCAGCGCACCGTAGCTGCCCTTCGCGATGAGTTCCAGGATGGTCTGCCGCTCCGTGTCGGTGATGCCGGGGTCGGTGGCCGGCGGATGGAGGACGATCGAGGTCTCGGGCTGGCCGGCAGGACCGACGGTGAGCCAGCGGAGGCCGTCGTACCCGACGTCGTTGCGCACCTCGAAGCCGAGGGTGTCTCGGTAGAACCCGAGAGCCGCATCGGCGTCGGTGTGCGGGAGGAAGGCGTAGTGGATGCTGATGTTCATGGTGTTCACGCTAGATGCGCATCGGTGCGCGGTGCTTCTTGATTCCTGATCGGTCTGGTCACGTGCTTGGCCTGGAAGGACGGGATGCCGTCGACGTTGGCGGCGCGTTCACGGTACACCCGGGGTGAGACACCGACCAGCTCCGTGAACCTGGTGCTGAAGGTTCCGAGCGACGAGCATCCGACTTCGAAGCACACCTCGGTCACCGTCAGGTCCCCGCGTCGCAGCAGGGCCATCGCCCGCTCGATGCGCCGGGTCATGAGATACGAGTAGGGCGACTCCCCGTACGCCTCACGGAACTGGCGGCTCAGATGCCCGGCGGACATGTGCACTCCCCTGGCGAGCGCCTCCACGTCCAGCGGCCGCGCGTACTCGCGGTCGATGCGATCTCTCACCTTCCGCATCACGGCGAGCTCGCGCAGGCGGGCGTCATCCATGGCAGTCACGAGACGATCCTGCCACGTCACCAGGCGTCACGGGGTGACGTCCTGCGACGCGCGGTCGGAGCATCTTCCACAGGCGATCCTGAGAGCGCTACCCTGAGGGGCATCCCCACAGGATTCTCTCAGAAAGGGTCCACACCATGTCCGAAACACTCCCCGAAGCGAAGTCCCTGTTCAAGTCGATCCGTGTCGCGCTGGCCGTGTCCGGCGTCGTCGCGCTCATCGCCGGACTCGTCCTCCTGATCTGGCCGGTGAAGTCCGCGGTCATCGTGACGGCGATCTTCGCCACCTATCTGATCATCGCCGGCCTGGTCTACATCGGCCTCGGCATCTTCTCGGGCGCGAAGGGCGGATGGTCGCGCGTCGGTCACATCGTGCTCGGTCTCGTCTACATCGTCGCCGGTGTGATCGCGTACGCCAACCTCGGCGCGGCAGCCGCGACTCTCGCATTCGTCGTCGTCATCTTCATCGGCATCAGCTGGATCGTGGACGGCGTGGTCTCCCTGTCGCTCCTCGGCCGCGACGGCTCCCGCGTGTGGACGCTGCTCTACGCGCTGCTGAGCATCATCGCCGGCATCATCGTGCTGTTCTCGCCGATCATCGCCGGCCTCGCGTTCTGGCTGCTGCTCGGCATCTCGCTCGTCGCGCTCGGCATCGTGCAGATCGTGCGCGCGATCACCCTCGGCAAGGACGAGAAGGCCTTCACCGCCGCGCAGGAAGGCGCTCCGGCCTGACCGACCAGAAGACACGGATCGGCCCCGCTCTGCGAGAAGCAGAACGGGGCCGATCGCCGTTCAGAGAGGTCCTACTCGGCGGCGAATGCGCTGACGTCGCCGACGAGCCTGGTGTTGTCGGCCGGCACAGGGTCGACCGCGGCCTTGGCCACCTCGGCCGCAAACTCCGAGACGTTGTAGAGCTTGCCTGCCGACTCGCGGCGCTCCGCGATCGCACCGGGGTTGGCGCGCTCGAGAAGCGTCGCCGTGATCGTTCCCTCGATCATGTCGCCGGACACGACGGTGAAGCCGATGCCCTTCTCGGCGAGGCCGGGGATGAGCTCACGGAGCGCGTCCTCCCCCGCACGCTTCGAGAGCGCGACGGGCTCGTACTCGGGCATCGTCGGCGTGGTGCGGATGAAGTGCGCCTGGTGGCTGGTGACGAACACCACGCGAGCGCCCTCGCCGAGCAGCGGCGTCGCCGCGTTCAGCACGTTGAGCTGCGCGTCGCGGTTCAGGGTGAGGGCGTAGTCCTCGGCCATCCCCGATTCCATGCCTCCGGAGGCGTTCAGCACCAGGACATCGAGCCGGCCGTACTCGGCGCGGATCGCGTCGAACATCTCGGCGACGGATGCCGGATCGGTGAGGTCGGCGCCGACGACGAGAGCGCGACGGCCGAGCTCGCGCAGTTGCGCGGCGAGCTTCTCGGCTCGGGGCGCCTTGTTGCGGAAGTTGATGACGACGTCAGCGCCGGCCTCGGCGAGGTAGCGCACCGTGTCGGCGCCGATCCCCCGCGATGAGCCGGTGACAAGGGCGACCTTGCCGTCGAGAGATCCTGCGGGAAGAACGTCGGTCACGATGACTCCTGGAGATGGGTGAGAAGCCGTGATCGCACGGCTCTCACACACTATCAATCCGGCTCGGCGACTCCCGAGAGCGTCGACGGCGCGTGATAGGTTGACCGCAAAGGAGGCCGCATGAACGACTTCTCTGTCTTCATCGAACTGATCGACAACTGGGCGTGGATCGGTTGGCTGGTCCTGATCGCACTCTTCCTCGTGATCGAGATGCTGACGCTCGACTTCACCTTTCTCATGCTGAGCTTCGGCAGCGCGATCGGCCTCGTCAGCGATCTCGTGGGGTTGCCCATCTGGGCTCAGGTTCTCATCGCGGCCGCAGCCGCCGCCCTGTTCATCCTCTTCCTGCGGCCGCCACTGCTGAAGCGGCTGCGGCGCGGGGAAGATCCGACGAAGTCGAACGTCGACGCGCTGATCGACCTGCGCGGCGTCGCTCTGCACGACATCACCCAGATCTCCGGCCAGGTCAAGCTCAGCAACGGCGACACCTGGACCGCCCGCACATCCACCTCAGTGCCGATCCCCCAGGGCTCACCGGTCGCGGTCACCGCGATCAACGGGGCAACCGCCACCGTCCGTCCCGTCAATGACTAGGAGAAACACATGAACGACTCCTCGTTCATCCCCGCCGCCATCGGCTGGATACTCGTCATCGCGGTGATCATCTTCGTGGTGGTCACCCTCGCGCGCTCGATCCGGATCATCCCGCAGGCGACAGCCGGTGTCGTGGAGCGGCTCGGCCGGTACCACAAGACCCTCATGCCGGGTCTGAACCTCCTGGTCCCCTTCATCGACCGGCTCCGCCCCCTCATCGACATGCGCGAGCAGGTCGTCTCGTTCCCGCCGCAGCCGGTGATCACCGAGGACAACCTCGTCGTCTCCATCGACACCGTCGTCTACTTCCAGGTGACCGACGCCCGCGCCGCGACCTACGAGATCGCGAACTACCTCGGCGCGGTCGAGCAGCTCACCACCACGACGCTGCGAAACGTCGTCGGTGGTCTGAACCTCGAAGAGGCTCTCACCAGCCGCGACAACATCAACGGCCAGCTGCGCGTCGTGCTCGACGAGGCGACCGGCAAGTGGGGCATCCGCGTCGGCCGCGTCGAGCTGAAGGCCATCGACCCGCCGATCTCCATCCAGGACTCGATGGAGAAGCAGATGCGCGCCGAGCGTGACCGCCGTGCCGCTATCCTCACGGCAGAGGGAACCAAGCAGTCCGCGATCCTCGAAGCAGAAGGTGCGCGTCAGGCCGAGATCCTCCGCGCCGAGGGCGACAAGCAGGCCGCGGTGCTCCGCGCGCAGGGTGAGGCCGAGGCGATCCAGAACGTCTTCACGGCGATCCACCAGGGCGCTCCGGACGACAAGCTCCTCGCGTACCAGTACCTGCAGATGCTGCCGAAGATCAGCGAAGGCCAGTCGAACAAGCTGTGGATCATCCCGAGCGAGCTCACCGAGGCGCTGAAGGGCATCGGCAGCGCATTCACGCCGAAGCCCGGCCAGGGCCCGACCAACACGCTCCCGGGCGCGTGACGCACCCGTACTTCTCGAAGGCACGGCATCCCCGAGTCCTCGCCCACCGCGGTCTGATCACCGCGGCGGGCGAGGATTCCGGCGTGTGGGAGAACACGGCGGCGTCCTTCGCCGCCGCGCACGCCGCCGGTGCCGACTACATCGAGACGGACTGCCAGGTGACTGCCGACGGCGATGTGGTGCTCTTCCACGATGCGACGCTCGAACGCCTCCTCGGGGATCGCCGCGCGGTGCGGGAGGTGCGCACGAGAGAGCTCCGCAGCGTCTTCGCCGACCACGGCGGTCTGCTCACGGTCGCAGAGGCGCTCTCCTCGTTCCCGCAGATCCGGTTCAACATCGACGTGAAGACGGATGCCGCCACGGGGCTTCTGGGCCCGATCCTCGCGGACCACACCCACCGGGTACTCGTCACGAGCTTCTCCGACGCTCACCGTCGCGCCACGATCGCCGCCGTCATGGGAGCGGGAGCCTCACTCCGGCCTGCCACGTCGGGCGGAAGCCGCACCATCGCCGCATTGCGTGCGCTGTCATCCCTGCGCCTCTCCCCCGCCCGGGTCCTCCGCGAGATCGATGCGCTGCAGATCCCGGAACGGCACGGCGCGCTCACGGTGCTTACCCCGCACCTCCTGCGTGCCGCGCACCGCTCCGGCGTCGAGGTGCACGTCTGGACGGTCAACGATCCGGCGGAGATGCAGCGCCTCGTGAGTCTCGGCGTCGACGGCGTCGTCTCCGATCGCGCCGACGTCGCCCTGGCCGCTCTCCACCCCGCCGAAGGCTCTCGACGCGCTCTATAACCTCCTCCGCTGGGATTACGCTGTGAATCCCGCCGGGAAACCGCCCGCGTGGAGCAGGCGCACAGGCTGGAGCGTTATACCTGACAGCGACGAGAGGACCACAAAATGGCAGATCGCAGCCTGCGCGGCATCCGACTCGGCGCCCAGAGCCTACAGAGCGAAGAGGGCGTCGTTTTCATGGAACGCCGCGAGACCCAATACTCCTGTGACACGTGCGGACACGTCACGAACCTGATGTTCGCGGCCGACGCCGAGCCGCCGCAGACCTGGGAATGCCGCTCCTGCGGAGCGGACGCCCGCCTGAACGTCGACGGCCAGGCCGTCACGCTCGAGGTCACCGACGAGAAGGCCGCTCGCACCCACTGGGACATGCTGATGGAGCGTCGCACCCGCGCCGAACTCGAGGAGCTCCTCGAGGAGCGTCTGGCCTTCATCCGCGCCCGCCGCGGTGCCGGCGAAGACCCGACCCGCGAGAAGATCGGGGCCTGACGGCCTGACTCACGAAGCAGCAGGGCTCGAACGAGTCCTGCTGCTTCTGTGTGTGAGGCGCGTGCGGGTCACATCTCTTGGTCGCGCCTCCGCGTGCGCCACCACGCGACGAGGAGCGCGACCAGCCCGCCCCAGACCAGGAGCTGCTGCACCCAGGGTCCCAGGACGACACCGGCGGTCAGCCCGGTGCGCAACGAGACGTCCTCGAGCATCGCGCCCGCTTCTCCGGCATCCAGGCTCGTCACGGTCGATCCGTCGGGGCGGATGATCTGGCTCGTGCCGACCGTCGAGATGTTCACGACGCTGCGACCGGTCTCGATCGCACGCATCCGCGCGAAGGCCAGCTGCTGCAGATTCTCGTCGGTGCCGCGGAAGTCGGCGTTGTTCGTCTGGAACACCAGGACCTGAGCTCGGGCGTTGACGCCCTCGGTGATCACGTCGTCGTAGATCACGTCGAAGCAGATCGCGAGCCCGACGGCGACCCCGTCGACGTCGATGACAGGCGGATTCTCGCCTGGTGTGTACTCCCGCTGGATGAGCCCGATCAGGTCGGGGGCCAGGGCGTTGAAGAAGGCTCGATCCGGCACGTACTCGCCGAAGGGCACCGGATGACGCTTGTCGTGGAGCTGCGTCGCTCCCCCGGCATCCGTCCACAGCATCGACGTGTTGAAGTAGCGCTCATTCCGCCCGGTCGCCGCGTTCGCGAGCAGCGGCGCATCGATCCGGGTCGTGATGAGCGTCATCCGTCGGGCCAGCGCCTCGTTCTGGAACGGATCGGTGTCGAGCGACCCCTCCGGCCAGACCAGCAGGTCGACGTCCTCGCCGTAGAGCGGTGCGGTGGCATCGGTCTGCGCGTCGATCACCGAGAAGGGCTCGCGCTGATCGAAGTAGCCCGTGGGCCCGTTCCCCTGCACGGCGGCGATGCGCATCGAGCCGGCATCCGTCGTCGGGAAGAGCGGAGTGAAGAACAGGACGATCACGAGCGCGGCCGGCACGAGGAGTCGGAGCGGAGTCCGCCATGCCCGCAGCCGCACGATCTCGATCAGCATCGCCACCAGGAGCACCATGAGGAATCCGAGGCCGCTGACGCCGAGCCACGACGACAGCGGGGCCAGCGGGCTCTCCGCCTGGCTCATGCCGATGCGGGCCCACGGGAAGCCTCCGTAGGGGAAGGACCCGACGAAGACCTCGCGGCCGACCCAGAGGGCAGCGACCACCACCGGGAGGCCCACCAGGCGTCCCGCGGTCCCCGGGAACGCCCGGGGCATCCAGCGGTACGCCAGCGCCGTCAGGATCAGGGCCACCGCCGTGAGCCCTCCCTCGACCACGCTCAGCGCCGCCCAGGGTATCGGCCCCAGATAGCGCGAGGTGAAGGACACCAGGAGACCGAACAGCACGATCCCGTAGACGAGGCCGACCAGCAGGGCTCCTCCGGGACGCCGGCCGATGAGTGCGACGAGCAGAAGAGCAGTGGCAGGGAACGCGAGGATCCAGATCGCGGTCTCCGGGTAGGCCAGATTCATCAGGAACGCCGAGAGCGCCGCAGCGATCACAGCCACCCAGAGCGGCAGGAGAGGGCGCTGACGCGCAGGGGATTCAGACATCCCTCTCATTCTCACATCGACGAGTAGGCGACGATTCCGCGACGGACGCCGTCGAGCGCCGTGCGGGCCGTCCGTGCGAGCGCGCCGTCCTCCGCGACGATCGACAGCTGGTCGAGAAGATCGATCGTCTGCTTCGCCCAGCGCACGAAGTCGCCGGCCGCCATATCGGCATCGACGAGCACCCGATCGAGCATTCCGCCGCGGGCCCAGGAGTGCATCGCGCCGGCGAGGCCGGCGGCAAGAGGTTCGGAACCGGGCAGGTGATGATCCTTCTCGAGATCGTCGAGTTCAGCCCAGAGCGTCGTGGTCTTCTCATACGCCGCGCGGAACGCACCGCGTGGCAGTCCCCGCTCCCCCGAGTTCGCCTCGTCGCGTCGGGGCTCGTACACCAGGCAGCAGGCCATGGCGGCGAGCGAAGGGGCGTCGAGTCCGTTCCACAGCCCCTGGCGCAGCGACTCGGCGACGAGCAGATCGCGCTCCCCGTAGATGCGCCGCATCGTGCGCCCGGCCTCGGTCAACGCGGTCTCCCCGGATTCCTCGGAGAGGTAGTCCAGCGTATCGAGAACCTCCACCACGCGGTCGAACACGCGCGCGACGGTCCCGGTGCGCGTCTCGATCTGGCGCCGGGTGCGGTCGGTCTGGCGCCTGAGCTTCCAATAGCGCTCGGCCCAGCGGGCGTGCGCCTCCCGATCAGGGCAGCGGTGGCAGGGATGCCGCTGCATGGCGGTGCGCAGCGACTGGATGCGCTTCATCCGCTTGTCGCGGGAGGCGCGCGGTGCGCCGGAGTCCTGACGGTTCTTCTTCTCGAGGTCGCTGAGCTCGCGCCGGATCGCCGCATACTCGGGGAAATCTCCGTGCTCGCACGCCATCGACTTCTGATACCCGGCGAGGGACTCCTCGGCTTCCCGGACCTGACGTGCCAACCCGACGACCGAGCGGTCGGCCTGGAACTGGGCGAACGACGACTCGAGGATCTGCCGGGCGCGCGCTTTGCCGAACAGGTCGATCAGGTTGACCGCCATGTTGTACGTCGGGCGGAAGCTGGAGTTCAGCGGATACGTGCGACGCGATGCCAGAGCCGCCACGGCCTGGGGATCCATGCCCTCGGTCCACTGGACGACCGCGTGGCCCTCGACGTCGATCCCGCGACGGCCGGCGCGTCCGGTGAGCTGCGTGTACTCGCCCGAGGTGATCGCGACACGGGCCTCGCCGTTGAACTTCTCCATCTTCTCGAGCACCACGGTGCGCGCGGGCATGTTGATGCCCAGTGCCAGCGTCTCCGTGGCGAAGACGACCTTGACGAGCTTGAGACGGTAGAGCTCCTCGACGACCTCCTTGAAGGCGGGCAGGAGTCCGGCGTGGTGGGCGGCGACGCCCCGCTCCAGGTTCTCCAGCCAGTCCCAGTAGCCGAGGACGCCGAGATCCTCTTCCTGCAGCGACCGGGTGCGCTCCTCGACGATGGCGCGGATCTCCGCCTTCTCCTTCGGCGATGTCAGCCGGATGCCCGAGCGGCGCACCTGCTGCACCGCGGCGTCGCAGCCCACGCGGCTGAAGATGAAGAAGATCGCGGGCAGCAGGTTCGCCCGCTCGAGGAGCTTGATCACATCGGGGCGATCCATCCGCTCGATGCGGCGGACGTTCGAGGGACGCACCGGGCGCTGGCCACCACGCGGCGGTCGCTTCGCCTGTCGGCCGGCGTGCCGATTGCTGATGTACGACTGCGTCCGGCGATTGTTCTCGTAGTTCGAACCCGTGAAGGAGCGGATCCGCATCAGCTCCTGATTCACCTGCGCGGTCGCGATACCCGCGCGATCGTCGAAGAGCGGCAGCAGATCGTCCCGGACGAGCACGTGCTGTTCGAGCGGGACGGGCCGGATCTCCGAGACGATCACCTCGGTGTCGCCGCGCACGGTGTCGAGCCAGTCGCCGAACTCCTCGGCGTTCGACACGGTGGCGCTCAGCGAGACGAGCCGCACATGCTGCGGCAGGTGGATGATGACCTCTTCCCACACCGCGCCGCGGAACCGGTCGGCGAGGTAGTGGACTTCGTCCATCACCACGTAGCGCAGATCGCGGAGCGCCGCCGAGTCGGCGTAGATCATGTTGCGGAGCACTTCGGTGGTCATCACCACGATGCGAGCGTTGCCGTTGATGTTCGTGTCACCGGTGAGCAGGCCGACCTCGTCGGGGCCGTACACCTCGACGAGCTCTCGGAACTTCTGGTTCGACAGCGCCTTCATCGGCGTCGTGTAGAACGCCTTGTCGCTCGGCGTCTGCATCGCGAGGTGGATCGCGAACTCGCCGACGATGGTCTTCCCCGCGCCGGTCGGCGCCGCGACGAGCACGCTGCGGCCGGCCTCCAGAGCATGACAGCCGGCGACCTGGAACGGGTCGAGCTCGAACCTCTGACGCGCGGCGAACGCGTTCGTCGCCGGGTGCTCAGCGGCCTCTCGTGCGGCCGCGTAACGCTCGGACGGCGAACTCATACCGGGTCCGGCAGAAGCCCCGCTGCGGCGTCGCGCTTGCGCTTTCGGCGATCGAAGAGCAGGGAGAGCCCCGCGGCCGCGAAGAACAGGACGATGAGGATGCCGGCCAGCATCAGCATGCTGATCACGTCGGCTGCCGGAGTCGCCAGCGCCGCGAAGACCGTCGCGATGATGATCGCGATGCGCCATCCCTTGAGGATGGCTCGCCCGGACATCACACCGGCGAAGTTCAGCGCGACCAGGAAGACCGGGAGCACGAACGAGACGCCGATCACGATCATCAGCTTGAAGATGAAGTCGTAGTACTCCTGCGCCTGGTAGAAGTTCGTGCCGCCCTCGGGCGTGAATCCCCACATCAGCTCGATCACGTGCGGCATGATCACGATGCCGAGGTAGCACCCGGCGAAGAAGAGCGGTACGGCGGCGGCGATGAAGCCGATCGTGTACTTGATCTCCTTGCGGGTGAGCCCGGGCATGATGAACGCCCAGATCTGCCACAGCCACACGGGCGCGGAGATGAACAGGCCGATCGAGAAGGCGATCCGCATGCGCATGTCGAAAGCGGCGGTCACGGTGCCGAAGTTCAGCGCGCTGAAGTTGTCACCGCGCTTGTCCATGATGACGCGGATGGGTTCCGTGATCAGATGAATGACCGGATCGGCGATGATGAACGCGACCACCATGCCGACGACGAGCGCGAGCGCCGCGTACATCAGACGCTTGCGCAGTTCGACGAGATGTGCGCCCAGCGACATCCGCCGATCCCGATCCGCCTTCTGCTTCACGGTCGGTTCGATGGTTGCCACGGCCGGTCAGGCGCGAGGCGGAGTCTCAGGGTCGACGCCGGAGTCCTTCACCGTGGTGGGCTCGGCGACGACGGCGTCGGTGCGCGTCGCGTCCTCGTCCTTCATGGCCTTCATCTCGCCCTTGAAGACGCGGGCCGACTGGCCCATGCTCTTCGCGAGCGCCGGCAGCTTCGCAGCACCGAACAGAAGGAGGATCACGGCGAGCACGATGAGCAGGTGCCAGCCTTGCATTCCAGCGAACATGTCAGGATTCCCGTCTTCGGTAAGCTTTCGCCCCAGTCTACAGATCAATCCTCGTGATCGGGGCGGTGATAGAGCGCGAGTCCGGAAGCCGCCCATTCGCGGGTCGACGACCGTGCCACTCCGGGTTCCAGAACCTCCATGGCGCCGCCGAACCGTGCGGCGAGGCGCTTGATGCCACGCGGATCGGCCAGATGCACGTGCGCGGTGACCGAGCCGTCGACGGCTTCGAGCGTCGTGGCAGGCAGGAATCCGTTGAGCAGCGGGGCGAACCTCTCGGAGACGCGCACCGTCACCTCGCGCTCGTCGTCGAGACCGGCGAAGGGCTCGGGAACCTGATCCCCGCCGTGGGTGATCGGGATATCCGTGAGCTGGGGCTCGCTCACGCGATCCAGGTGGAACGTGCGCATCGCCTGGCGCAGATGGCACCAGCCCTGCAGGTACCACTGCGCGTTGGTGATCAGGATCTGCACCGGATCGACCGTGCGCGTCGTCGGCGCCGCATCCGGCGCCTGGTACGTGAACGAGATGGCGACGCCGTCCTGCAGCCCGCGTGCCACGACCTCACGCACCTCGTCGACCGCGCTCGGGGCCACCACGACATCGGCGGGCGCGTCGGCTGCGCCGCGCGACAGCTTGGAGATCAGCCCTGCGACGAGCCCGGAGTCGGAGACCGCGGGAACGGCCGCGACCATCTGCAGCCCGGCGAGCAGCGCCGCGGCCTCGCGCGCCGTGAATCGGGGAACCCGGCGGAGCGCGACATCGTTCGTGATCTCGATGACGTCCTCGAGATCGAGGAGGTCCCAGTTGATGTCGAACATCTCCTGCGGCTGCTGCCAGTATCCGGATTCGCCGGGCAGTCCGATGACCGTGAGCTTCTCGACCATGCCGCGCATCTCCTGCGGCGTGACGCCGAACTCCTCCGATGCCTCGGCGAGCGACACCTGGCCGTGCTCGAGCAGGTAGGGCACGAGGGTCAGGTAGAGCCGCACGCGATCAGCGGCGAGCAGGGGCTTGGGCTGGGCGCTCATCGTGCCTCCTCGCGATCGGCGTGGGCGTCGACGACGGCCTGAAGACGCGCGATGACGGCATCCCGCAGCGTCGCCGGCTCGACCACGCGCACCTCGGGCCCGTACGAGGCGAGCTCGTCGGCGAGGATGTGCAGGTCGACGAACGGCACCGTGATGCCCTGCGCAGCCGGCGTCGCACGCCGACCGAGCCGCAGGGCGGCCTCGGTGCCCGGCGTGACCTCCAGCAGCGCGGCGTTCTCCGCCGCGACACGGTCGAGTCCCGCGAGCGCACGCTCCCCCGCACCGTCGCGCAGCGACGGGTCGAAGGTGGTCGTCGTCACCTTCACATCGCCGACGATGCGGCTGAGCAGGAACATCCGGTCCTCGTCGATGTCGACATCCACGCCGAAGACGTGCCAGCGCGCTTCGTAGTCGACGAGCGCCAGCGGACGGATGCTGCGCCGACGCGGCACCGCCTCACCGGGCTTGAGGTAGTCGAAGACGACGACCCTGCTCTTCTCGATGGCGTCCTGCAGCGGCGCGAAGGCCGCATCGCGGGCGGTGATCCGAGGTGCGAACCCGATGATCGGCTCATCACCGTCGATGCCCAGTGCCCGGATCTTGCGCACGCCGGACTGCGCGTCACCGGACGCGGACTCAGCGCTCCAGACACTGCCCGCGAGACGGAGGACGGCCAGTTCGGCCGGGGTGAACTCGATGTCGGCGGGCAGATCGTATTCCGCCTGCGGAATGCGATAGCGCGCCTCGCGGAGGTCGTTCGGGTCGGCGGCGTCGCCGATCGTCTCGATCGGCACCCCGAGTGAACGCAGCTCCTCCTTGTCGCGCTCGAACATCTTCTCGAGGGCGTCCGACCGCGTGCCGGCATCGGCGCGCTGACGGTATCCCGAGACGTTGTCGAGGATCTGCTGCTTCGTGAGCCCGATCTCCGTGGCCATCAGCGCCACGACGAGATTCGTCAGGCGCTCCTCCGCGGGGATCCGGGCGGCCATCACTGCGTGGGCGCCGTCACTGCGCCCAGGATGTCGATGACGTAGACGATGGCCGCTGCACCCTCGGCGCCCGGGGTCACCACGAGGAGCTGGGAGCCGACGGTCTTGCCGACGAGCTCCTCGGCGACGGTCGGCACCGTCGACGCGAGGTCGCCGCTCGGGCCCTGTCCCCATGTGCTGTTGACGACGCTCTTGTCGTCCCAGTTGACCGCGGTCACGTTGACGAGCGGGATCTGATCGGCACCGACCTTCTCGCCGTCGCCCTTGATGAGGGTCTGCACGACCTGCTCCTTCGGCGCGGCGCTGTCGGGGACGATGATCCCTGGAGTGCCGTCTGCGGCGCGGACCACGGTCGGCATGCCCTGAGCGTCGTTGAACTGGAGCGAACCCTCGGCCTTGGACAGGAACACATCGAGCACGTCGATGACGAACACCATGTTGTCGTCGTCGGAGAGGCCGAGGCCGGACAGCGCCTCCTTGCCGAAGTCCTCCGGCGTGAGACCGGCGACGATGCGCGAACCCTCGGTCGCGCACTCGAATGCCTTGGCGAGCCCGGGCGACTGCGATGCCCAGTAGTCGGCGTTGGAGACCTGGCCCTTGTCCTCGTCATAGGCGGTCGCGTAGACCTTCTCGCCGGTCTCCCCGCTGAAGATCGAGAGCTCGACGGTGAGGGCCTGCTGGCCGTTGACGATCGTGCGGCCGTCTCCGACGGTGATGTCGGCGTAGGACGACTTCTTCAGGTGCAGCGGCGAGAAGACAGAGACGTCGGGGGCTGCGCCGAAGTCGCCTTCGACGGTGACCGCGTCCTGGATGTCGTTCGCGTCGGCGCTGCGATCGCACGCAGCACCGTCGTAGGAGGCCGACGCGGTGCAGCCCGTCAGGGCGAGGACGGCGAGGCTGAGGGAGGCCAGAACGGCGGACGTTTTACGCACGCGCTCCAGTCTATTCCGTCGCGTGCTCCGATTCGCGCGCAGCAGCAGCCAGGCGCGCCCCCTCGGCCGCCTTGCCGGCCTCTCTGGCGCGCTTGCGCAGATTCTTGTCGTTGATCTCGCGGTCACCGACGGCACCAGGGGTCCAGGCCTCCACGTCGTGGTCGCCGTAGCTGCTCTTCGATGCGCGGCGCTTGACCGACGGGGCCACCGCGCCGGGAGCGAGACGGCGGGCGGTCAGCAGGAAGCCGGTGTGCGCGACCATCCGGTGGTCCGGGCGCACCGCGAGCCCTTCGACGTGCCAGCCGCGCACCATGGTCTCGGACGCATCGGGGTCGGTGAAGAGCCCGGTTCCCCGGATGTACTCGGCGACGCGCGAGAGCTGGGTGGCCGTCGCGATGTAGCAGAGCACGACGCCACCGGGCGTCAGCGCCTCCGCCACGGCGTCGATGCACTCCCAGGGGGCGAGCATGTCGAGCACGACGCGGTCGACGGTTCCCGCCGGGGCCTCGGCGGGCAGGGATTCCACGAGGTCGCCGACGACGACGCGCCAGGTGTCGGGGTGCTCGCCGAAGAACGTCTCGACATTGCCGCGGGCGACGTCGGCGAAGTCGTCGCGTCGCTCGAACGAGATCAGCCGGCCGACCGGCCCGATCGCGCGGAGGAGCGACAGCGACAGCGCCCCGGAGCCGACCCCGGCCTCGACGACTGTGGCGCCGGGGAAGATGTCCGCCTGCATGACGATCTGCGCGGCATCCTTCGGATACACGATCGCGGCGCCGCGCGGCATCGACATCGCGAAGTCCCGCAGCAGCGGACGCAGGGCGAGATAGTCGTGCCCCGAGCTGTTCGCCACCACCGAGCCGTCCGGAAGACCGATGAGGTCACGGTGACGGAGCACACCCTGGTGCGTGTGCAGCTCGCCGTCCTCGCGGAGGGTCACGGTGTGGAGACGGCCCTTCGGACCCGTCAGCTGGACGCGATCACCCACGCGGAAGGGCCCACTCGGTCGCTGGGCAGCGGAATCCGTCATCGGGTGACCTCCGTCATCGCGCTCTTGGCGTCGAACAGGTCGCCGAGGTCCGACACGCCTCGCCCGGCGAGCGTCGGCCAGAGCTCGTGGGCTCCGAGATCGTCCAGCGGGACGATGTGCGGCACGCCGAGCGTCACGGCGCCGGAGGCGAGGCCCGCGCGCACTCCCGTCGGCGAATCCTCGATCACGACGACCTCGGTGATGTCGACGTCGAGAAGGGCGGCGGCCTGCAGGTACGGCTCGGGGTGCGGCTTGGGATTGTCGACGTCGTCTCCGGCGACGACGATGTCGAACGCCTCGAAGTCGATCAGGTCGACGACGTTCAGCGCCATCCTGCGGAGGGACATCGTGACCAGCCCGGTGGGGATGCCGGCGTCCCTGAGCTCAGCGAGAAGCTCGCGCGCGCCCGGTCGGAACGGGACGCCCTGGGTGCGCAGCGACTCCTGCACCACATCGGTCAGATGAGCGACGATCGCCTCCGGCTCCATCGCGACGCCCGCGTTCTGCAGGATGATCGCGCTGTCGATGAGGCCGCTCCCCACCAGTTGCAGAGCATCTTCATGGGTCCACGACCCACCGAAGGACTCCACCAGCGACGTCTCCGCCGCCATCCAGTACGGCTCGGTGTCGACCAGTGTTCCATCCATGTCCCAGAGGACTGCGCGGGGCTTTCTGCTCACTGAACCCATGCTAGCCCGGTGCCGCCCACATCCCGCCGCCGCGGACTAGCCTGGAGGGATACGTCCTCGATCTCGAAGGGAGCCCATGATGGATGTTCTCGGTTCACGCATCGTCATCGCCGCCTTCGACGGCTGGAACGACGCGGGCGAAGCAGCCAGTGGCGCCGTCGAGGCGCTGCGTTCGTCGTCGGAGTACGAGCTCGTGCATTCCGTCGACCCCGAGCTGTATTTCGACTACCAGTACACGCGACCGTCGACGCAGATGGATGCGGAGGGGCGCCGACAGCTCAAGTGGCCGGAGGCCGGCCTCTGGCGGCCGCGCGACCCCGGCCCAGGTCCCGAGTTCTGGCTGCTCACCGGCGTGGAGCCGGCGCGCACATGGCAGGCGTTCGCCTCGGAGTTCATCGACATCGCCCTGCGCGACGACATCACCGGACTCGTGACAATGGGCGCCATGCTGGCGGATGTTCCGCACACCCGCCCGATCTCGATCTTCGCCTCGAGCCAGAACGAGCAGGTGCGGGAGGCTCATGGCCTCGAGCGCTCGCTCTACGAGGGGCCGGTCGGCATCCTCAGCGTCTTCGAGCACTTCGCCGAGAGCGCGGGAATCCCGACCGCTGGTCTGTGGGCGAGCGTGCCCCACTACGTCGCCTCGGCCACGCCCTCCCCCAAGGTCACCCTCGCGCTCCTCGATCGCCTCGAGGAGCTCACCGGCGTCGACGTCGACCGACAGCACCTGCGCACGGAGGCGGCCACGTGGGAGGCGTCGATCGATGCCGCCGCATCCGAGGACGAGGACATGGCCGAGTACATCCGCCAGCTCGAGCGCACCCGCGACACCTGGGACTCCCCCGAGGCATCCGGCGATGCGATCGCGCAGGCGTTCGAACGCTACCTGCGCCGCCGGGGCGACGCCCCCGGCGATCACAAGCGCTGACGCGGCTCAGGCCGCGATCACTCCGGTGCCGAGCAGGATCAGCAGAACCGTGCCGAGCAGGATCCGGTAGATCACGAACGGCAGGAAGCTGCGCTTCGAGATGAAGTTCATGAAGAACGCGATGACGCCGAGCGCGACGACGAACGCGATGCCGGTCGCGGCCAGCGTGTCGCCGAACGAGAAGAACGAGGGCTCTCCCCAGCTCTTGAACACCTGATAGAAGCCGCTGCCGAAGACCGCCGGGATCGCGAGCAGGAAGGCGTATCGAGCCGCTGCGGCGCGCTCGTATCCGAGGAAGAGTCCCATCGTGATCGTGCCACCGGAGCGGGAGACGCCGGGGATCAGAGCGAGAGCCTGCGCGAATCCGAACGCGATGCCGTGCGGGTAGGTCAGGTCGCCGAGCTTGCGACGCTTGGCCCCGACGTGGTCGGCGACGCCGAGCAGGATGCCGAACACGATGAGCATGATCGCCACGATCCAGAGCGAGCGGAACACGGTCTCGATCTGATCCTGGAAGAACAGGCCGAGCACGACGATCGGGATGCTGCCGATGATGATCATCCAGCCCATCCGCGCGTCCGGGTCGCTGCGCGGAACGCGTCCCGCGAGCGAGCGGAACCACTGCGAGATGATGCGCACGATGTCACGCCAGAAGAAGACCACGACGGCTGCCTCGGTGCCGATCTGGGTGATCGCGGTGAACGCCGCCCCCGGGTCCTCCCCCGACGGCAGGAACGTGCCGAGGATGCGCAGGTGGGCGCTGGAGGAGATGGGCAGGAACTCGGTGAGTCCCTGGACGATGCCGAGGATGAGGGCTTCGAGCAGGTGCATGGAGGGCCTTCTGGTGAGGGGAGGGCGCGGAAGCGGGCGGGCTGCGGTCAGTACGTGCGCAGCAGATCGGCCAGCACCCGCTGGCCGAAGACAAGCGATTCTACGGGCACACGCTCGTCGACGCCGTGGAACATGCCCGTGAAGTCGAGGTCGGCCGGCAGCTTCAGCGGAGCGAACCCGTATCCCGTGATGCCGAGGTAGGCCAGCGCCTTGTTGTCGGTTCCGGCCCCCAGCAGATACGGGATCACGGGGACGCCGGGGTCGTGGCGGCCGATGCTCGCGACCATGGCCTCGACGAGCTCGCCCTCGAAGGGCGTCTCCATGCCGATGTCGCGCACGACCGTCTCGATGACGATCTCGTCGCCGACGATCTGCTGCAGCTCGGCCAGGACGTCGTCCTCGGTGCCGGGGATCACGCGCACGTCGATCAGCGCCTCGGCGCGCTCGGGGATCACGTTGTGCTTGTACCCCGCCGTCAGGGCCGTGGGGTTGGACGTGGTCCGGAAGGACGAGCGCAGGAAGGCCTCGGCGGGCCCGGCGGCTGCCGCGAGGGCGTCCGGGTCCTCGGCGCTGCGGCCCGTCAGGGCGCTGAGACCCGCGAGGAGAGCCTCGGTCGTCGGTGTGAGGCGGAGAGGCCACCGTGTGCGTCCGATGGCGGCGACCGCCTCGGCGAGCTTCGTGACCGCGTTGTCGTCGTGCAGACGGCTGCCGTGCCCCGCACGCCCCTTGGCCACAAGGCGGATCCAGATGAGGGCCTTCTCCCCCACCTGCAGCAGATAGGCGCGGCGGTCGTCGACCGTGATCGAGTAGCCACCTACCTCGCTGATGGCCGTGGTGGCGCCTTCGAACCACTCCGGACGGTTCTGCACGACCAGGGCCGACCCCTCGACGCCGCCGTTCTCCTCGTCGGCGAAGAACGCCAGCACGAGATCGCGCTCCGGCCGCTCCCCCGCTCGCAGGATGTCGGCGACGGCCGTGAGGATCATCGCGTTCATGTTCTTCATGTCGACGGCACCTCGGCCCCACAGCATCCCGTCCTGCACGAGGCCGGCGAACGGATCGACGCTCCAATCCTCGGCCATCGCGGGAACGACGTCCAGGTGACCGTGCACGACCAGGGCGGGCTTGCTGCTGTCGCGGCCCGGCACCCGCGCCATGACGTTGGTGCGGCGCGGGATCGGCTCGTAGTACTCGACCTCCAGCCCCAGAGCCTGGAGATACGCGCCGACGTACTCCGCCGCCTCCCGCTCCCCCTTGGCGTTGCCGCCGCCGAAGTTCGACGTGTCGAACCGGATCAGGTCGCTCGCGATGCGGACGACCTCGGGCAGAGAGGGATCGGTCATGACTCCCAGGCTACCGAAACGGCGAGCCACGCCCGGGCGTACGGCTCGGTTCGAAGCGCGCCGGATTACGTGCTAATCTCATTCTTCGGTCGGCAACGATCATCCAAAACCTGCGCGGGTGGCGGAATGGTAGACGCGCTACGTTGAGGTCGTAGTGCCCGTAAGGGCGTGGGGGTTCAAGTCCCCCTCCGCGCACAGGTAAGAAGAAGGCCCCTGATCCACGGATCAGGGGCCTTCTTCGCATCCCGGGGACGGGCAGGACGGCGTCACACCGCCCCGACGCCGAACACGAGCCCGAGGATGTACGTGACGGCTGCGGCGCCGAAGCCGATCGCCAGCTGTCGCAGCGCGCGGCGCAGCGGCGGACCGCCGGAGAGGACGCCGACCATGGCGCCCGTGCTCAGCAGGGCGATGCCCACGAGCACCAGGGCGAGGATGACGGCTGCGGCACCCTGCAGCCCGAAGATCCACGGCAGCACCGGGATGATCGCGCCGGATGCGAAGAGCAGGAAGCTCGAGATCGCGGCCGTCCAGTCGCTGCCGACGATCTCGTGGTCGCTCCCCGGCACGCGCACGGGCCCTGTCGCCGCGCGACGAGCGCCGGCTTTCGCCGCCTCGACGATGCGATGCGCACGGACCAGTGCCTCCTCCTGCTTCATGCCGCGTGCCCGGTAGACGAGCGCCAGCTCGTTCTCGTCGATGTCGAGATCGCCTGCGGCATCCGCTGCGTCCTCGTTGGCCTCGGTCGCGGCCAGCAGCTCGCGCTGGGAGCGCACCGACACGAACTCCCCCGCACCCATCGAGAGCGCGCCGGCGAGCAGACCTGCGATTCCGCTGAAGAGCACGAATCCGGAGCTCACCCCGGTCGCGCCGATGCCGAGCACGAGGGCGAGATTGCTGACCAGGCCGTCGTTGGCGCCGAAGACCGCCGCACGGAACGAGCCGGACAGACGTCGACGTCCTCGAGCGGCAAGCCCACGCACCACCTCGTAGTGGATCTTCTCGTCGGCGCGCATCGCGGGAGTCGCGTACTGCTCGGAGTCGTACGGCGACCGGGCTTCCGCGCTTTGCGCGAGGGCGAGCACGAAGATCGAGCCGAAGCGACCCGCCATCCAGCCCAGGAGGCGGGAGCGGATGCCGGCATGCGGCAGCCGCTTCGGCTCACCACCGAGAAGGTCGAGCCAGTGCTGCTCATGGCGCCGCTCGGCATCCGCGAGCCGGAGCAGGATCTCCTGCTCCTCTCCCGTGCGACGGGCGGCGAGCTTCTGGTACACCGCCCCCTCGGCGCGCTCCTCGACGAGGTAGCGCGCCCATCGGCGGTGATCAGCGGGTGTCGGCTCTGCGGCGGCAGGCGCTGTCATGGATCCTCCAGGCGTCACGAAGCCCGAGTGCGCGGGCAACCGTTCCACGCTAGCCGCGCCGGTGCGCGCGAACCCTGCTGAGACGAGGATTGCCAGCATTTCGGGGATCCGAACCCTTCGACAGGCTCAGGGACCGCCCTTCGACAGGCTCAGGGACCGCGGGGCGATCAGGAGCGGACGCGCTTGCGCAGCACGTCGATGCGCGACTGCAGCTGGGTCACCGTGGCCTGCGCGACGGCGGGGCCACCGCAGATGCGGCGGAGCTCGGCATGCACGGCGCCGTGGGGCTCCCCCTTCTGCCGCGCGTACAGCCCGACGAGGCTGTTCAGAAGCTGGCGCTGCTCCTTGAGCGTGCGGTGGAGAGGGGCGGGGAGCGTCGTCGTCTCGGTGGGGCCCGCAGCGGCCTCACGAGCCTCGCGCAGGCGGGACTGGCGGCTCTGACGCTGCATGAGGAGCTCGTGCACGTGCTCGGGCTCGAGGAGACCGGGGAACCCGATGAACTCCTCCTCCTCCGGGGTGCCGGGCTCGGCGAGCTGACCGAACTCCTGGCCCTCGAACACCACGCGGTCGAAGTGGGCGACCGAGGAGAGCGCCTGGTAGCTGAACTCCTGGGCAAGAGCATCCGAGGCCTCGTCCTCGCGATTGGCGCTCTCGAGCAGGGAGTCCTCGAGCCCGTCGTCGTCCTTCGACTGGCGGTCGAGAGCGTGGTCCCGCTCCTTGTCCATCTCGCCGGCGAGCCCCATGAGCACAGGGACCTGCGGAAGGAAGACGCTCGCCGCCTCACCCCGACGACGCGCTCGCACGAAGCGTCCGATGGCCTGGGCGAAGAAGAGCGGGGTCGACGACGAGGTGGCGTACACGCCGACGGCGAGCCGCGGCACGTCGACGCCCTCGGACACCATGCGCACCGCGACCATCCAGCGCTGGTCGCCGGCGCTGAACTTCTCGATGCGCTCCGACGCGGTCGCGTCGTCGGAGAGGACGACGGTCGGCTGCTGCCCGGTGATGCTGTGGAGGATCTTCGCGTAGGCGCGCGCCACGGTCTGATCCGTCGCGAGCACCAGACCGCCGGCATCCGGCACGTGGTGTCGGATCTCCGTGAGGCGCCGGTCCGCCGCCGACAGCACCGCCGGCATCCACTCCCCTTCGGGATCGAGCGCCGTGCGCCACGCCTGCGAGGTGACGTCCTTCGTGTTGTCCTGGCCGAGGTGGGTCTCGAGCTCGTCGCCCGACGTCGTCCGCCAGCGCATCTTGCCGGCGTACATGTGGAACAGCACCGGACGCACGACGCCGTCGGCGAGGGCTCGTCCGTAGCCGTAGTTGTAGTCGGTGCGGGAGATGCGCGCTCCGGACTCGTCGGGGTGGTACTCGACGAACGGGATGGGCGCGGTGTCGCTGCGGAACGGCGTCCCCGACAGCAGCAGCCGTCGCTTCGCCGGCCCGTACGCGTCGCGGATCGCGTCTCCCCAGCTGAGCGCGTCGCCACCGTGATGCACCTCGTCGAGGATCACGAGCGTCTTCGCGTCTTCGGTCAGGTGTCGATGCACCGACGACTTCGCCGCGACCTGCGCATACGTCACCACCGCGCCGTGATAGTGCCGCGCCGGCGCCCAGTCGCTGTTGCGGAACCGGGGGTCGAGGCGGATGTGCACGCGCGCGGCCGCGTCGGCCCACTGCGTCTTGAGATGCTCGGTGGGGGCGACCACGATGATGCGGTTGACCTCGCCCATGCGCATCATCTCGACGGCGAGGGTCAGGGCGAATGTCGTCTTGCCGGCGCCGGGTGTCGCGGCGACGAGGAAGTCGCGCTGGTCGGCTTCGAAGTACTGCTCCAGGGCCTCCTGCTGCCACGCCCGCAGCTTGTTCGCCGTTCCCCACGGGGCGCGCTGAGGAAAGGACGGAGAGAGCATCGAGTCCACGATAATCGCTCCCGCCGACACTGCGGCGCACGGGGCGCGCCGCTCCCGTCACCCCTGCCGCGACGCGCCGTCGCCGGGTAGGCTCGTTCACTGCGCTGCGGCCACCGCCCGGCGCACCCGTTCGCGAAGGAGAGCTGGATGACCGACCAGGATTCGACTCGGACCCCCTACGTCCCCAACGAGAGCGTGCACCCCTGGCGACGGTTCGTGGCCGTGGGCGACTCGTTCACCGAGGGCATCGGCGACCCCGACCCGAGCGCACCGGGCGGCCACCGCGGGTGGGCCGATCGGGTCGCCGAGGTGCTCGGCCAGCAGGTCGACGACTTCGCCTACGCGAACCTCGCGGTTCGGGGGAAGCTCATCGCACAGATCGTCGCCGACCAGATCGAACCCGCCGTCGCCCTGCACCCCGACCTCGTCTCCATCTGCGCCGGCGGGAACGACGTCATCCGTCCGGGAACCGATCCTGACGCGATCGCCGCGCAGTTGGAGGATGCCGTCGCGCGGCTCGCCTCCACCGGCGCCGCGGTGCTCCTGTTCACCGGCATCGACACCGGATTCACCCCCGTGTTCCGCGCGTTCCGCGGCAAGGTCGCGATCTACAACGAGAACGTGCGGGCCATCGCCGAGCGGCACGACTGCATCGTCGCGGACCAGTGGGCGCTCAAGGTCGTCCAGGACATGCGCTTCTTCGACGACGATCGTCTGCACTACAACGCGCTCGGCCACCACGAGGTCGCGCGCATGGCCCTGCGCGCACTGAACGTGCCGAACGAGCTCGAGGCCATGCAGCCCGAGCCTCTGCCGGTGCGGACGTGGCGGGAGGCCCGCTCCGAGGACTTCGGCTGGGCGCGCGAGCACTTCGTGCCCTGGGTCCTTCGACGGCTGCGCCACCAGTCCTCCGGCGATCACGTCGCGGCGAAGCGTCCCGAGGCGTCGCCGATGATCCGGCTCGATCAGGACTGAGGCCCAGCGAGCGGTACGCCTTCGCGACCTCAGACGACGGACTACGGGTCGCGCAAACCAGCGCAACTTTTGGTCCCACCTTCAACGTCCGATGTGCTCCATAGACTCGTCTAATGACACGGCTCATTAGAAGAGCCAGCGACGATGGCGAGGAGGCCAACGTGCGAGTACGGCAGATCTGGATTCGGTTCTACAAGTCTTTCAATTTTGACTATGAGCTGAAGGCAACCCCCGGCGCGAAGCCCGTACCGTGGCAGCAAACCGTCGATGGTTGGATGCCGCACGTACGGATACCCATCGAACCGGACATCACAGCTGTAGTAGGTGCGAACGAATCCGGCAAGACGCATCTGCTCGACGCGATCAAGATCCTACTCACCGGTGAAGGCCTGTTTCAACGAGACTTCTGCCGATCGTCATCGCTATTCTCCGTAGAACACGGTTCACGGCTCTTCCCCGAGATCGGTGCGACGTTCGAGCTGAGTGACGCGGAAGCGACAGCCATCGATGGCTTAGCCATCCCTCGTCTTAAGAACGGTGACCTGCTCGCCTCGTCTTAAGAACGGTGACCTGCTCGCGCTCAGACCGGCGCCGGGCAACGTGGCGGTCGTAAACCAGGATCAAGAACGCGTCCTGCTGAGTGACGAACAGGTCGCTGGGCTCCAGTTGTTGTTGCCACGCCATCACGAGCTAGACACCGACGTGGCACTACCTGACTCAGTGTCGATAGCCTTGCTCGCGGGTAGCAGCCACGCGATTGCCGGGCGTAAGAAGAGGTCCGCTCTCCTCGAAATGCTTGCTGCTGTGACTACCCCCGAACAGGTTACGGCGAACGCCGCAAGCGTGCTCGCTCTGGTAACTAATGTTGACGCGCTTGAGTCCAAAAGGCAACGAGAACAACAGCTTGGGATCGACCTCCTCCTAAAGATCGCGCACATCGAAGAGTCAAGCTTCAAAGAACTTCAGAAGGCAATCACGGAGGAGCGGGAAGGCCTAGTCAACGGCCTTATCCAGGAGATGAACAACTCGATCGCTCGGCACCTCAATGTGTCCCGGTGGTGGAGCCAGGACCCAGAGTTCCAGCTTCGCGTCTCGCCACGGGAGCACGAACTTGTCTTCACGATCCGAGATCGCACCGGCACTGACTATTCTTTCACCGAACGAAGCAGGGGCCTTCAGTATTTCTTGAGCTACTACGTTCAAATGCTCGCCCACGATCGCCCCGATTCGAAGCCAGAGGTCTTACTCATGGACGAACCGGACGCGTACCTCTCTGCTTCTGGCCAGCAGGATCTTCTTCGAGTTCTCGAGCATCACGCACGACCGGACGATGCCGCTCGGGAGGATCAAGTCGTCTATGTCACGCACTCGCCGTTCCTGATCAACCGCAATGCTGGACATCGCGTTCGAGTCGTTGACAAAGGGTCGCGCGACGAGGGGACCCGCCATGTTAAGGATGCCAGTCAGAATCATTACGAGCCGCTGCGGACGTCGCTCGGCGCATTCGTCGCTGAGACGGCGTTCATCGGAGGTGACAACCTCTTCGTCGAGGGCATTGCCGATCAAGTTCTGTTGGCGGGAATGAACATGAGGCTGCTCCGCGCTGGCGCAGCGCCCAGCCAGTGCCTCGACCTAAATAGGGTCACAATTGTGGCCGGGGGGTCTCATATTCCCTACATGCTGTACCTTGCCCGAGGTCGTGATCAGATCAAGCCGGCATGCGTGGTTCTGGTAGACGGCGATACCGCTGGCGACATCGCGCGAAAACAGATCAGGAAGGGCGGCGCGCACGGCAAACCCACCGTTTCCGACGACTTGATCGTGCAGGTCGCCGAGTGGGCTGCGACTGCCGACCTTGACGTCACCACCGGAGTCGTTGTGCGGGAACCCGAAGACCTCATACCCGCAGCTGTAGTGGTCGCTGCTGCTAGACGATACGCCCGAACTTTTCTCGGGCTCGACGAAGAGGCGAGCAAGAAGCTCACCGAGGTTGAGGTAATAGGTCGACTGGCGGCAGCGAAAGGGAGCATGTGGGACGCGCTCGACGACGCGTTCAAGAGCACATTCGAGACGAACATCAGCAAAGCCGGCTTCGCGAAGGAACTTCTCGCATATCTGACCAAGACGCGAGATGACGCAAGCCGCCCACCCGGCGTGCCCGCGTTGGATGATAACTTCGGGAAACTGCTGAATCGGCTAGCGGAGACTCTAAGCCTGGCTCAAGAACGAGAGTCTAGTAGCCGGCGTGATCAGCGGCTCGACCGAACCATCGACACGTTCATCGGCGACTACCCGTCTGGATCTACGAGAGACCGAGCGCTCACGGTGCTCAAGCGTATCGATGCCGCGGTCGACGAGACGACGGCTGGGGACATCATCCGCTCAGCAACAGCTCGGTTGCGGCGTGAGTTCAAGCTGGCGCAAGAACCGCTCAAGAACGTCGATGACTATGCCACCTTCTTAGATCGACTCGGCAACCTGCGCCACTTGGAGCGACTCAGCAACCAGGGTGTTTTGGCGCAGGACCCTGGCAATAGCTGATTCACCTGCGCAATGAGCCGAGGACTCGTTCGGGGGCAGGCAGTGGTGTCGAATCCTGCGCGGCTCCAGACACGGGACGCGGGCGTTGGGATTGGCTTCACACTTCCCCCGAGTCAAAAGCTGCCGGCTACTCCGATACAGGCTTTTTGAGACGCGACGCGGCCGCTCGACGGAGCATTACTCGAAACGTGATGAGAAACGATAAGCGACTACTGCGGCAGAGGCTCTCTCCCCGAGAGCCCGCGAAGCTGCAGGGCATCAGTTAGCACAAAGCAAGAATGGACGCGCGTTCTCAGCGCTGCAGCGCCCAGAGCGCGACCGCAGCGGCGGAGGCAACGTTCAGCGAGTCCACTCCCCCGCTCATCGGGATCGTGACCACGTGATCGGCGCCCTCGAGTGCGGTGCGGGACAGCCCGTCGCCCTCCGAGCCCATTACAAGCGCGACTAGTTCGGGGCGGTCGGCCGCATAGGCGTCGAGCGTCAGGGCATCGTCGCGCAAGGCGAGCGCAGCGATGTCGAACCCTTCGGCGTGCAGGTCAAGGATGGCGGATTCCCAGTCGGTGATGCGCGTCCAGGGCACCTGGAAGACCGTCCCCATGCTCACCCGCACGCTGCGGCGATACAGCGGGTCGGCGCCGCCGGGCGACACCAGCACGGCGTCGGCGCCCAGGCCGGCCGCCGCACGGAACGCGGCGCCGACGTTCGTGTGGTCGCCGATGTTCTCGAGGATCAGCACGAGACCGGCGCCCTGGATGACCTCGCGGACGGTCGGAAGCTGCGGGCGGTGCATCGACGCGATCGTCCCGCGGTGCACGGCGAACCCGGTGACCGCTTCGGCCACCTCATCCGGCACGACGTAGACCGGCACATCGAGGGCGCCGACGATGCCTCGGATGTCGTCGATCCGGCGTTCCTGCACGAGAACGGAACGGGGGCGATGGCCGGCCGCGACCGCGCGGGCGATGACCTTCGTCGACTCGGCGATGTACAGCCCGTCCGGCGGTTCCCGCAGCGCGCGGAGAGCCGTGTCTGTGAGACCCCGGTAGTCGTCGAGTCGGGGGTCTGCGGCGTCGGCCACGGAGATGAGTTCCACGAGAGCCACTCTGCCACCCGTCGGACGACTCGCGGCACGACCGACCGCTGCGACACGTCGTAGACTCGCTCGGGGAGGTCCTGTGAGCGCATCGAGCACTGCCGAGCTGTCGGCGACACTCGCCCAGGCGGCCGGACTGCTCCGGGGCAGGCGGATCGCTCTCCTGACCGGTGCGGGTATCTCCACGGACTCCGGCATCCCCGCCTATCGCGGCGAAGGCGCCAGGACCCGCAGCGATCCGATGACCATCCAGACGTACCTCGGCGACGAGGCGGCCCGGAGGCGCTACTGGGTCGGCGGCCACCTCGGATGGCGCGCATTCGCACGCGCGACACCCAACCCGGGGCACGTCGCCCTCGCCGAACTGGAGTCCGCGGGAATCGTGTCGGGCGTCATCACGCAGAACGTCGACGGACTGCACCTGCGCGCCGGCAGCTCGCACGTCATCGAGGTGCACGGCACCATGCGTCGCGTGCTCTGCCTGCATTGCGGCCAGGTCTTCGACCGCCGCGACGTGGCGGTGCAGATCGAGGAGCTGAATCCGTGGATCACGGTGCCCGAGAACGTCGCGCTCGCCCCCGACGGCGACGTGCTCCCGGAGAGCACGGAGGGCTTCGTCATCCCGACCTGCACCGTGTGCGATGGGATGCTGAAGCCCGATGTCGTCTTCTTCGGCGAGTACGTTCCGCAGGATCGCTTCCGCGCAGCGGAGTCCCTGCTGCGTTCCAGCTCGGCGCTCATCGTGGCGGGCTCCTCGCTCGTAGTGAACTCGGGGGTCCGCCTCATCGAGCGTGCCCGCCGCCGCAGCATCCCTCTGATCATCGTCAATCGCGAGCCGACCCGCGCGGACGCCTGGGCCGATCTCACGATCGCCGCCGGCACCAGCGACGTGCTCCCCGCCCTTCAGGAACTTCTCTCGTGACCTTCATCACCCTCATCCGCCACGGCCAGACGGACTGGAATCTCGCCCGGCGCATCCAGGGCTCGACCGACATCCCGCTGAACGAGAAGGGGCGCGCTGACGCGCACCGCGCGGCCGGTCATCTCGCCGCGACGCCGCACCACGCGATCTACTCGAGCCCGCTGCTCCGGGCGAAGGAGACGGCCGAGATCATCGCCGCAGAGCTCGGTCTGGAGTTCGCCGGGGTCGTCCCCGACGTGCGAGAGCGCGAGTTCGGCGAGGGCGAGGGGATGCTGGTCTCCGAGTACATCTCGACGTACGGCGACTGGCACGCCGAGGTTCCTGGCGCGGAGTCCCTGCATGAGGTCGGCGTGCGAGCCATCGCGGCCATCCACGCGATCGCACGCGAGTCGCGGCGCAGGTCTGCTCCACTGGCCGAATCCGTGCTGGTGGTGGCGCACGGCGGCGTCATCCGCTCGGTGATCGATCAGGTCTCCGGCGGCACGCTGCCGCGAGAGGGAGAGGTCATCGCGAACGGCTCGGCGCACCGCTTCGAGGCGTCTCCGGGTTCCCTCCGACTCCTCGAGGAGTCGCTGGTCATCTGATCAGCGGACGCGGCCCACGACGGACCGCGCGTGCCGCAGCACGGGCTCGTCCACCATCCGGCCCTCGAAGCGGAAGACACCGCGTTCGCTCTCCGCGGCGAGCAGGACTGCGCTCGCCCACGCGACGGTCGCCTCATCCGGGAGGTACGCCGCGCGGATCACGGCGACCTGGCTCGGATGGATGCACGCCGTGGCACGGAACCCGGAGGCCGCGGCATCCGTCGCCTCCTCCTCGAGGCCCTGCACGTCGTCGATGTCGACGTGCACCGCGTCGATCGCCGCCTTGCCGTGCGCGCCCGACTCGAGGAGCACGCGCGAGCGGGCGTAGCGGGCGATCTCGCGGTAGGCGCCGCCCGCCGTGCGAGAGGAAGTGCCGCCGAGCGAGGCCACGAGGTCCTCCGCCCCCCACATCATCGCCGAGACGAGCGGATGCGCGGCGATCTCGGCGGCCGCGTGGATGCCGAGAGCCGTCTCGCACAGCGCGACGAGCGAGAACCGGTCGTCGAACGCGGACAGGCCGTCGGCGCCCTCGGTCTTCGCCACCATGACGGTGCGGAAGTCGGTCTGCTCGAGAGCCTCGAGGTCGGCGGCGAAGTGCTCGCTGTTCGGTGCATTCACCCGCACGATCACACGATCGGGATCGATCGCGGCGCTGATCAGGTTGGTGCGCGCCGCCGCCTTCGCGTCAGGGAGCACGGCATCCTCGAGGTCGAGGATCACCGCGTCCGCCCGTTCCAATGCCCTGCCGAAGCGCTCGGGGCGGTCGGCGGGGCAGAACAGCAGCGCCGGGCCCAGGTCGAACGTCGTCATGCGGACGCCTCCGGCCGGCAGTGCACGAGGGCGCTTCTCGTGGCCGTGGCGACCACGGTGCCGTCCTGATTGCGTCCGGTGTGTGCGATCTGCACGATGCCCTGCCCCGGTCGTGACGACGAGAGCCGCTTGTCGACGATCACGCTCTCGGTGTAGAGCGTGTCGCCCGCGAACAGCGGATGAGGGAACGTGATGTCGCCGAAGCCGAGCTGAGCCACCAGCGTGCCCTGCGTCAGCTGAGCGACGGATGCGCCGACCATCGTCGACAGCGTCCACATGGAGTTCATCAGCCGTGCGTGGAACGGAGCCTGGGCGTCGGCGAACGCCGCATCGAGGTGCAGAGCCTGCGTGTTCATGGTCAGCGTCGTGAAGAGCACGTTGTCGGCCTCGGTCGCCGTGCGTCCCGGTCGGTGCAGATACCGGGCGTCCGTCACGAACTCCTCGTAGTAGAGGCCGCGTTGGATGATGTCCTCTGGCATGTCGCCCACGCTACCCGGCGAGACCGAGCCCGCGGGCGATGACGAGGAGCTGCACCTCGGTGGTGCCCTCGCCGATCTCGAGGATCTTCGAGTCGCGGTAGTGCCGTGCCACGGGGAACTCGTTCATGAATCCGTTCCCGCCGAAGATCTGGGTGGCGTCCCTGGCGTTGTCCATCGCGGCTTCGCCCGCGACGAGCTTGGCGATCGCGGCGGCCTCGGCGAACGGCTTGTCGGCGTCGCGCAGTCGCGCCGCGTGATGCCAGGCGAGTCGTGCCGTGTGCACCCGCGCACGCATCCGTGCCAGCGTGAACTGCGCGTTCTGACGAGTGCTCAGCGCGCTGCCGAAGATCGTGCGGCTCTTCGCGTAGTCGACCGCGGCTTCCAGGCACCCTTCCGCGGCACCCGTGGACAGAGCGGCGATCGCGATGCGCCCCTCGTCGAGGATGCTGAGGAAGTTCTTGAATCCGCGTCCGCGTTCGCCCAGCAGGTTCGCTGCCGGGACTCGTGCGCCCTGGAAGCTCAGCGGGTGGGTGTCCGACGCGTTCCAGCCGACCTTGTCGTACGGCGGCTCGACGGTGAAGCCGGGTGTGCCGTTGGGGACGATGATTGTCGAGATCTCCTTGCGGCCGTCGTCGACGCCCGTGACCGCGGTCACGGTCACGAAGCGCGTGATGGGCGTGCCGGAGTTCGTGATGAACTGCTTGGAGCCCTCGATCACCCATTCGTCGCCCTCCAGCCGGGCCGTGGTGCGCGTCGCACCCGCGTCGCTGCCTGCTTCCGGCTCGGTGAGACCGAAGCCCGCGAGAGCACGACCGGCGAGGAGGTCGGGAAGCAGCTCCTGGCGCTGCTCCTCGGTGCCGAAGCGGAAGATCGGCATGGCGCCGAGGCTGACCCCCGCCTCGAGCGTGATGGCGATGGACTGGTCGACCCGGCCGAGCGCCTCGATCGCGATGCCGAGTGCCATGTAGTCGCCGCCCTGGCCGCCGTACTCCTCGGGGAACGGCAGGCCGAACAGGCCGATGTCGCCCATCTGCGCCACGACGTCCATCGACAGGGTGTGCGTGCGGTCGGCCTCGTACGACTGGGGCGCGACGACGGTCTCGGCGAACTCGCGCACCATCGCGGCGAGCTCGCGCTCCTCTTCGGACAGGTCTTCCATCTTCAGCTCTCTTCCGTCGTCACTCGTGCGACCGGCTGGTCGCGTCGAACCTGATCGCCCACGGCGACCAGCAGCTGCACCACGCCGTCGTGCGGCGCGAGCACGGGGTGCTCCATCTTCATCGCCTCGATGGCGATCAGCGGGGTGCCCGCGGAGACGGACGCGCCGTCCTCCACGTGCACGGCGACGACGCTCCCCGGCATCGGCGCGCGCGCCTCCGGCTCGGTCGCCGCAGCGCCACGATCGTGCGCGGCATGCCGACGTCGCATCCGCTGACGTCGGTCGAGCGGACGCAGACGAGCGGTCCTGCCGTCTTCCGAGACCCAGACGGCCCCGTCGGCATCGACAGCAGCACGTGCCGTGGTCCCGGGTGTCACGTCGTCGCCGACCGGAACCTCGATGAGCTCGTCGTCGTCGGTGAGCAGCGCGAAGGGCGCGTGCGCCGCAGGTCCCGCCCCCAGACGCCAGCCGGGGAGCTCGCGCCAGAGCGCGCTCGTCCTGACGGGCTCCGCCGCCGTCGGTGCCGCGGCACGGGCGGCCGAGAGCATCGCCGCCGACGGCGCCTCCGCGCTCACCGGCAGCAGCGTGTCGATGAGCCCGGTGTCGAGATCGCCGGCGATGACGCGGGCGTCGTTGCAGAGCTGACGCAGGAACGCGATGTTCGTGTCGACGCCCAGCACTACCGTCTTCGCCAGCGCCTCGTCGAGGCGTCGCAGTGCCGTCGTGCGGTCCTCGGCGAACGCGATGATCTTCGCGATCATGGGGTCGTAGAACCCCGTCACCTCGCTGCCGGTCGCGATCGCCGCGTCCACGCGGACGCCCGTGGGAGGGTCGAAGAGCAGCACGGTCCCCGTCGAGGGAAGGAAGCCGCGTTCCGGAGATTCCGCGTACACGCGCGCTTCGACGGCGTGACCGCTGATCGTCGGCGTGACATCCAGCGGCAGACCGGCGGCGGCGCGCAGCTGCAGCGCGACCAGGTCGAGCCCGGTGACCTCCTCGGTGACCGGATGCTCCACCTGCAGCCGCGTGTTCATCTCGATGAAGAAGACGTCCTCCGGCGAATCCGCGTCGACGAGGAACTCGACGGTCCCGGCACCGACGTAGGACACGCTCTCGCCGGCGTGGACGGCGGCGGAGAGGAGTCGCTCCCTCGTCTCCGCCGGGATCCCGGCCGAGGGCGCCTCTTCGATCACCTTCTGGTGTCGACGCTGCAGCGTGCACTCGCGCTCGCCGAGCGCGACCACGGTTCCGTGGGCATCCCCGAAGACCTGCACCTCGATGTGCCGAGGGCGCCGGATCAGTCGCTCGAGGATCAGGGAGTCGTCGCCGAACGCGGCTGCCGCGACGCGTCGAGCCGACGCCAGCGCGCCGCCGAGGCCGGCCGCATCCGCGACGACCTCCATGCCCTTCCCGCCCCCACCTGCGCTGGGCTTGACCAGCAGCGGGAAGCCGACGCGGTCCGCCTCCTCTGCGATCTCGCCGTCGGAGAGCCCTCTGGCGTCGAAGCCCGGCACGACCGGCACGCCGTAGCGCATGACGTGGTCGCGCGCCCGCGCCTTGTCTCCCATGATCTGCAGGGCCTCGACGGACGGGCCGATGAAGACGATCCCGCTCTCCGCGCAGGCTTCCGCGAGACCGACGCTCTCCGAGAGGAAGCCGTAGCCGGGATGGATGGCCTGGGCACCCGTGGCACGAGCCGCGGCGATGACGGCATCGATGTCGAGATAGGACTCCGCGGCCGGCGCCGGTCCGATGCGCACAGCGGCGTCCGCCTCGCGGACATGCGGCGCGTCGGCATCGGCATCGCTGTAGACCGCGACGCTGCGGATGCCGAGATCACGCAGCGTGCGGATCACGCGGCGCGCGATCTCTCCACGGTTCGCGACGAGGACGGTGTCGTAGTACATGGCACTCACATCCGGAAGACGCCGAAGCGCGGTTCGGGCAGCGGACTGCGGGCGACGACGTCGAGGGCGAGGCCCAGGAGGTCACGGGTCTGTGCCGGGTCGACGATGCCGTCGTCCCAGATGCGGGCGGTCGCGTAGTACGGCTCGCCCTGCTGCTCGTACTGCTCGCGGATCGGCGCCTCGAACGACGCCCGGTCCTCGGGGGTCCATTCGTCGCCGCGTGCGGTGAGCTGGTCCTCCTTGACGGTCGCCAGGACGGAAGCCGCCTGTGCGCCGCCCATGACCGAGATGCGGCTGGCCGGCCACGTCCACAGGAAGCGCGGCGAGTAGGCGCGACCGCACATGGAGTAGTTGCCGGCACCGAAGGATCCGCCGATGATGACCGTGAGCTTGGGGACGCGGGTGCTGGCGACGGCGGTGACCATCTTGGCCCCGTCCTTCGCGATGCCGCCGGCCTCGGCATCCGATCCGACCATGAATCCGGTGATGTTCTGCAGGAAGAGCAGCGGGATGCCGCGCTGGTCGCACAGTTCGATGAAGTGCGCGCCCTTGAGTGCGGACTCGCTGAACAGCACGCCGTTGTTGGCGACGATCCCGATCGGATGCCCGTGCAGCCGGGCGAAGCCGGTCACCAGGGTCGTGCCGTACTCGGCCTTGAACTCGCGGAAGCTGTCGCCGTCGACCAGCCGGGAGATGACCTCGCGGACGTCGTACGCCGCGTTCACGTCGACGGGGACGACGTCGTAGAGGGAGGACAGCTCGGACGGCGGCCTGCTGTCGTGCACCTCCCAGGCGGGTGCCTGCGACGGGGGCAGCGTGGCGACGATGTCACGAAGGATCTCGAGAGCGTGCTCGTCGTCCTCCGCGAGATGGTCGACGACGCCGCTGCGGCGGGCGTGCAGCTCCCCGCCGCCCAGCTCCTCCGCCGTCACGATCTCGCCGATCGCGGCCTTCACGAGGGGCGGACCGCCGAGGAAGATCGTGCCCTGACCGCGGACGATGACCGTCTCATCGCTCATCGCGGGGACGTAGGCGCCGCCTGCCGTGCAGGAGCCGAGGACGGCGGCGAGCTGCGGGATCCGCTCCGCGGACATCCGCGCCTGGTTGAAGAAGATCCGCCCGAAGTGCTCGCGGTCGGGGAACACCTCGTCCTGCTTCGGCAGGAATGCGCCGCCCGAATCGACGAGGTAGAGGCACGGCAGCCGGTTCTCGAGGGCGATCTCCTGGGCGCGGAGGTGCTTCTTCACCGTCAGGGGGAAGTACGTGCCGCCTTTGACCGTCGCGTCGTTGCAGACCACCATCACGTGACGGCCGTGGACGAGCCCGATCCCCGCGATGACGCCGGCGCCCGGCGCCTCTCCCCCGTACAGTCCGTCGGCCGCGAGCGGAGCGACCTCGAGGAACGGGCTGCCCTCGTCGAGGAGCCGCGCCACGCGGTCCCGCGGGAGCAGCTTCCCTCGCGCCAGATGACGTTCGCGCGAGGCCTCGGGGCCTCCGCGCGCCGCCGTCGCAAGGCGCTCCCGCAGCTCGTCGGCGAGCGACTCCTGGGTTGCCGGCATCGTGATGTCCTCCTCGACCCACGTCGCGCCCGTCGATGACCCTGGCGCGGTGCATGCATTCTCGGTTAGTGTTCACTAACCCGTTGATTCAGGTTAGCGAGGATTAACTGAGATGACAAGCCCGGTCACCGCCCGAGACCGCGCCAAGGCCGAGCGCTCCGACGCGATCCTTCACGCCGCCGCTCGGCTCTTCGCCGAGCGCGGCTACACCGGCGTGAGCCTCGAGGACATCGGTGCCGCGGTCGGCGTGTCAGGACCGGCGGTCTATCGCCATTTCGCCGGCAAGCAGGCGCTGCTCGGGGCGGTCCTGGTGAAGGTCAGCCAGTACCTGATCCACGGCGGCCAGCGGGTCGCGGACGGCGCGGAGACACCCGATGAGCGGATGCAGACGCTGATCCGCTTCCACGTGGACTTCGCGCTCGGGAACGCCGAGGTGATCCAAGTGCAGGATCGCGATGTCGCCCACCTCTCCGAGACGGATCGGGCTGAGGTCCGACGACTCCAGCGCGCCTACATCGAACTCTGGATGGACGTGCTGGAGCCGCTCCATCCCACCCGCGACGACTCCCCCGCTCACCGGGATGAACTCCGGCTCCGCGTGCAGGCCTGCTTCGGCCTGATCAACTCGACGCCGCACAGCACTCGTGCCGCCGCGCGGCGGCATGCCGCCACCGCGAGCGTTCTCGTCGCGATGGCGGATGCCGCTCTGCGAGCCGCTATCTGAAGAGCATCGCGCGGCCAGGCTCCTGCAGGACGTCAGCGACGTCCTTCAGGAATCGCGCACCCTCCGCCCCGTCGACCAGCCGGTGGTCGAACGAAAGGCTGAGCGTCATCATCTGACGCAGCGCGATCGCACCGCGGTACTCCCACGGCTGCCGGCGCACCGCACCGACGGCGAGGATGCCGGACTGACCCGGCGGGAGGATGGGCGTACCCGCGTCGACGCCGAACACGCCGATGTTGGAGATCGAGAACGTGCCGCCGGCGAGCTCCGCGGGTGACGTCTTGCCCGCGCGTGCCGTCTCGGCGAGAGCCTTCAGCGCCCCCGCCAGTCCCGTGAGGCTCAGCTGATCCGCGTCGCGGATGTTCGGGACGATGAGGCCGCGATCCGTCGCTGCCGCGATGCCGAGGTCGACGAAGTTGTACTGGACGATCTCGCCCGCCGCCTCGTCCCAGCGCGAGTTGAGGCCCGGTGCACGGCCGAGCGCGAGGCAGACCGCCTTCGCGATGACCGCGAGCGGGCCGATGCGATGCTCGGCGAGAGACCGGTCTTCACGGAGACTCGACAGGAGGTCCATGGTCGCCGTCACGTCGACCGTGTGGAAGACGGTGACGTGCGGCGCGGTGAAGGCGCTCTGCACCATGGCGGCCGCGGTGTGCTTGCGGACGCCGCGGATGGGGATGCGGGTCTCGCGCTCCTCGTGCTGCGCCGTCGCGAACAGCGCGGCGGGCGTGGCAGGCGCGGCATCGACGGGCGACGCTGTCGCGGTGGTCGGGGCGGGGACTGCTCCGACACGCTCGGCGTAGGCGTCGACATCGTTGCGGGTGATCAGCCGATCCCCCACCTCTGCCGCGACCAGGACCAGATCGATGCCGAGACGCTTGGCGTGCGCACGGACAGGCGGCGTGGACCGAGGGCGCTCGATCACCGTGCGGGGGCTCGCCGTGGGTGTGGCGTCATGTGGCGCCGCCTCGAGGACGGCGGTGTCCGAGACCGCCGCAACTGCGCTCGCGCGACGCGCGCGACGAGCAGGACGGCCCGCCGTCGTCGGCGTCGCGCCGTAGCCGACGAGGTTCGGCTGCGCCTTCTCCCCCGGGTCGTCCGTCGGGATCGGGTCTTCCTCGCCCTCCACGTCGAAGGCGATCAGCGGGGCGCCGACGGCGACGGTCTCTCCCGCCTCCGCGTGCAGCGTCGAGACGGTCCCCTCGTAGGGCGATGGCAGCTCGACCACGGCCTTCGCGGTCTCGACCTCTGCGAGAGTCTGATTCAGAGCGACCACGTCTCCCGGCGCGACGAGCCACTGCACGACCTCTGCCTCGGTGAGACCTTCACCGAGGTCCGGCAGGCGGAACTCCGCATTCATGCGTCTGCTCCCGTCAGGCTGTTGGGTCGGTCCAGCACGCGATCCACCGCGTCGAGGAGCCGATCGAGATCCGGCAGGTGGTACTTCTCGAGCTTCGCGGGCGGATAGGGGATGTCGTGCCCGGTGACGCGCAGAGGCGCGGACTCGAGGTATTCGAAGCAGCGCTCGGTGATGCTGGCGATCACCTCGGCGGCGACCCCCGCTTCGCGCGAGGCCTCGTGTGCGACCACGACCCGTCCGGTCTTGCGCACCGACGCGGCGACCGAGTCGTAGTCGATCGGAGACAGCGAGCGCAGGTCGATGACCTCGAGCGAGATCCCCTCGTCCTCGGCGGCGTCGGCCGCCTGGAGGGCCGTGGACACCATGGCCCCGTATGTGATGAGCGTGGCATCGGTACCGGTCCGCATGACACGGGCGAGCCCCATCGGCGACGCATCGGCGAGAGGCGCCGCGAGGTCGACCTCGCCCTTGTGGTGGTACAGCCGCTTGGGTTCGAAGAAGATCACGGGGTCATCGCTGGCGATGGCCTGACGCAGGCTGCGGTAGGCGTCCTCCGGGTTGGAGACGGCGACGACGCGGAGCCCGGCGGTGTGCACGAAATACGCCTCCGGCGATTCCGAGTGGTGCTCGGCCGCGCCGATCCCGCCCGCCCACGGGATCCGGATGGTGATCGGCATCTTCGCACGGCCCTGCGTGCGGTAGTGGAGCTTCGCGACCTGCGCGACGATCTGGTCGAACGCCGGGTACACGAAGCCGTCGAACTGGATCTCGACGACCGGACGGTAGCCGCGGAACGCGAGCCCGACGGCCATGCCGACGATGCCCGACTCCGCGAGCGGTGTGTCGACCACGCGGGAGGCGCCGAACTCGTCCAGCAGTCCGTCGGTGATGCGGAACACGCCGCCGAGCTTGCCGATGTCCTCGCCCAGGAGGACCACCTTCTCGTCGTCGCGCATGGCCTGGCGGAGTCCTGCTCCGAGGGCCTTGCCGAGGGTCATCTCCGTCATGGTCACGCCTCGACTTCGAACGACGCGAGGTACGCGGCGTACTCGTCGCGCTGGCGCTCGAGTCCGGTGTGGGGCTCGGCGTACACGCCGTCGAACACGGCGAGCGGCGGCCGGGTGACCATGCCGAGGCACGCGGCGCGCATGTCCTTGGCGACCGCGTCGGCGGCGGCCTGGGTCTCGGCGACGTGGGTGTCGGCGAGTTCGCCGGCGTTTCGCAGATGCTGCTCGAGGCGTGCGATGGGATCGCGGCGGCGCCAGGATTCCAGTTCCGCGTCGTCACGGTAGCGCGTGGGGTCGTCCGCGGTCGTGTGCGGGCCCATCCGATAGGTCACGGCCTCGATGTACGCAGGCCCCTTGCCGGAGCGCGCGTGGTCGAGCGCCCAGCGCATCGCGGCCATGCACGCGAGCACGTCGTTGCCGTCGACGCGCAGGCTCGGGATGCCGAAGCCCGGCGCACGTCCCGCGATCGGGAACTGGGACTGCACCGCCACCGGCTCGGAGATCGCCCAGTGGTTGTTCTGGCAGACGAAGACGACGGGCGCCTGGTACGAGGAGGCGAAGATCATCGCCTCATTGACGTCTCCCTGGCTCGTCGCGCCGTCGCCGAAGTACGTCACGGCGACCTCGTCCGCACCCTCGTGACGGATGCCCAGGGCGTAGCCCACGGCGTGCAGCGTCTGCGCACCGATGATGATCTGCAACGGAGCGACGCGAAGAGCCTCCGGATCGTGTCCCGCGCCCTCCTCGCCGCGCCACATGCGCACGTAGTCGCCGGGCTGCGCCCCGCGGGCGTAGATGACGCCGGTCTCGCGGTAGCTGGGGAAGACGTAGTCCTGCGGGGCCAGGGCCCGCGCTGTGCCGATCTGCGTCGCCTCCTGCCCCTGGCACGGGGCCCAGAGACCGAGCTGCCCCTGGCGCTGGAGGGCGACGCCCTCCGCGTCGATGCGCCGGAGGATCACCATGTCACGATGCAGGGCGCGCAGCTGCTCGGCATCCACGTCGGCCACGAAGGCGTCCAGTCGGGGGTTCGCGATGCGCGATCCGTCCGGAGCCAGGATGCGCTCGGAGAGCTCCAGATCCTGGGCGGTGTCAGCGATGGGCGTGATCTGCGGTGACATCATCGTCCTCCAAGTCCTCAGCGGCCCTCGTGGGGTGCTCGCGGTGGCACCGGCGACATCACCGGCCTGCTCTGAGGCTACGTCCGCTCAACACCTCGCTCAAGCAATTGCAATGTGCTTGAGCATGTTGCTCAATTTCGGCGATCCGCGTCCTGCTAAGGTTTGGCACTATGTCTGGACTGGACCGCATCGATCTCGAACTCCTCGCCGCTCTGGCGGCCGATCCGCGCATCACGGTCGTCGCGCTCGCAGAGAACCTCAAGCTCTCGCGCAACACGATCCAGGCCCGGATGGCACGCCTCGAGCAGACGGGGGTCTTCCTCTCGTACGAGCGATCCTTCTCCCCCGATGTGCTCGGCTTCCCGCTGCAGGCGTTCGTCAACATCGGCGTCCGGCAGCCCGAGCTGCCTCGGATCATCAACGAGCTCGCGCGCATCCCCGAGATCGTCCAGGCTCACGGGCTGAGCGGTTCGATCGATCTTCTCGCTCGCGTCGCCTGCCGTGACGCCAGGCACCTGTTCGACACCGACGCCCGGATCCTGTCGATCGAAGGCGTCGAGAGGACCGAGACCTCGCTCGCGATGGGCGAGGTGATCCCGTTCCGGGTCGCCGGACTCATCGGCCTCGCGAGACGGGAATCCTGAGGAACCGACGAACCGCCCCGGCGGCCTCCGCCGGCGTCTCGTAGTGGATGAGATGCCCGACGTGGGCGATCTCCACCAGTGTGGCGTCGTCGAAGAGCGCGGCGAGCGTCCGCTCGGCCTCGATGGGGGTGATGTCGTCGCGCTCGGCGGCCACGAGGAGCGTCGGGACGTCGATGTCCGAGGCGAACTCCCGGACGTCGTGCGACACGCTCGCGACGAAGGCGTCGCGCAGCACGTCCCGATCGAAGAACCGTGAGAAGTACGTGTCGTGCTGGTCGTGGATGAAGCGTCGGAGCGATGCGTCCTTCGTCTTCGCCATCGTGATGCTCATCACCCGCACGATGACCCGGTTCCGCAGCAGCGCCGTCCCGAGCCGCTCCGGTAGACGCGCCCCGAGTGCGTAGTACAGCACAGCCAGCCGCGTCATGAGTCCCTTGGGCCCCTCCAGCGCGGGGGCGCCGATCGGGTTGAGCAGGATCATCCGCGGCGTCGCGAGGCCGCCGGCGACCGCGGCGGCCGTGACGATCGACCCGAAGGAGTGGCCGAGGATGACGGCTCCCGGCGCGACGGCGGCGGTGAAGTCGGTGAGCCAGGCCGCGTACTCGTCGAGGTCGTGCGTGCGTCCGGGAAGGGGCGCCGACTCGCCGAACCCCGGAAGATCCGGCGCGATCACCCTGACCTCGGGGAGGTAGGCGAGCACGGGCTCGAGGCCGTGATGCTCACCCCGGAAGCCGTGCACCGCCACGACCGTGGTCTCGGCGTCCGTCGGTCCGTACTCCCAGTACGCGGTGACGCCGCCGCGAACGGGGACCTCGTGCCGCTGCACCGGCAGTCGGCGGAGTCGGTCGGCGTAGGGAGAAGGCACCGTCATGCTCCGAGTCTACGAGCCGCAGTGCGCCTTCTCCTGAATGTCCGACGGCGGCTCTACGGTGAGGGCATGTCACCCGGTCCTGCGCTTCCCGCCTGGCTCACCCGCGTCGCGGTGTTCGACCTCGAGACGACCGGCATCGACGTCGCTTCCGACCGTGTGGTCAGCGCGCACGTGGGGGTCCTCGACGCCGAGGGCCGTCAGATCGCGGCGCGCACCTGGCTCGCCGATCCCGGCATCGCGATCCCGGACGGCGCGACGGCGGTGCACGGCATCACGACCGGATACGCGCGCGAGCACGGTCGGCCGGCGCCCGAGGTGATCGCCGAGGTCACGGCCGCCCTGCGTTCCCTCCTCGGGCAGGGGGTTCCTGTCGTCGCCTACAACGCCGCCTACGACTTCTCCCTGCTCGCCCACGAAGCCACCAGGCACGGGATCGAGCCGCTCGTCGACCCCGCCCCCGTCATCGATCCGTTCGTCATCGACAAGGCCTACGACCGCTACCGCCGCGGCAAGCGAACCCTCGAGGTCGTCGCCGAGCACTACGCGGTCCCTCTCGACGATGCACATGAGGCGTCGGCCGACGCGATCGCCGCCGGCCGCGTGCCTCAGGCGCTGGCACGCCAGTTCTCCCTCCCTCCGACGCTCACCGAGCTCCACACCCGTCAGATCGGCTGGGCTCGGTCGCAGGCTGCAAGCCTGACGGAGTACTTCATCAGCGTCGGGCGCCTCGAGCCGGAACAGCACCTCGACGGCGCCTGGCCCGTGCGCACGTCGCCGCCCACGACGGACTGACCGCCGGCCGCGACTTCTCTCGACGCCGTCGATTCGACTACTCTCCACAATGGCGCCCATGTCGTGCAGTGCGAGGAGGAAGCAGGCGATGCGGTTCACGTCCAGGAACGTCGATGACGTGGAGTCCACATGGCAGCAGTTCGTGCCGTCCGCGGCGCTGCAGAAGGTGGACCCTGAGCGGTTCCGTTTCGACTGGCGATCCGCCGATCTCGGGAGCGCGACGCTCGTCCGATACGACCTCGCGGCGCAGGTCCGCTCCGCCGCCGAACCGCACGACCAGCTCCTGGTGTGTCGCGTCGACTCCCCCGACGTCCACGTCTGGTCGGAAGGCCGGACACTCGACGCCCGCCTGCCCTGGTTGACCGACGGCGCTCGGGTTCACGCGCAGTGGAGCCGTTCGGCGCGCGTCAGGGCGCTCGTGTTCGACCGCGAGGCGGCGCAGGAACGCGCCAGGCAGTTGACAGGCGACGACGGCATCGAGTTGCGCGCCCTCGGCCTCGCCCCCCGCTCGGCAGCCGCGGCAGCGCAGTGGGAGCGGGTGTTCCATTACCTCGACTCCTCCCTGGGGGACGAGACCGGCGACGATCGCATCCTCCTGTCCGAGTTCGAGCGGCACGCGCTGATGATGACGCTGTCCACGTTCCCCACGACGCTGGCGGAGTCGATGCGGCGACCGCCGCAGCGCTCCGGCGCGCCGATGACCGTGCGGCGCGCGCTCTCCTACATCGAGGAGAACGCGCATCTGCCGATCACCGTCGATGACGTCGCGAACGCGTCCTTCATCTCGACGAGAGGCCTCCAGTACGCGTTCCGTCGCGCCCTGGACATCACTCCGACCGACGCCCTGCGACGCGCGCGTCTCGACGGTGCTCGCCGGGATCTCGAACGGGGCGAGGGCGTGTCCGTCCGGGCGATCGCTCGACGCTGGGGCTTCAGTCATCCGTCTCGCTTCACCGCGGCCTATCGGGAGGCGTACGGCGAGGCTCCCTCCCTCGCCTTGGATCCTGTCCTCCACGTGACACCAGACGAAGACTCTGTTCGTCCGTGACGGTGGGTTCCGCTCCGTGGTCGGGGCGGTCTCGCGCGTTGACTAGAGTTCAACCATCCCCCGACTGCTCGTCGGTCCGCACTGCCGTCTCCCGAGGAGTTCCATGAGCCACGCGCCCGTCATCTCTCGAGACGCCTGCTGACAGATGGGAAGCCTCTACTACGGCGATGCCCAGGATCCGATCCAGATCGAGGACCGCGCGCTCGCTCATCTCAAGGTCGTGATCGCCACCAAGCTCCGGCGCAATGAGAGCTTCACGCTGTCGTGGCGGCATCCGGAGGGCGACACGCCCGGACGATCGACCCTCTGGCTGCATCCCTCCATCCCGCTCCGCTTCGTGTTCCAGGAGCCGGAGACACCGGAGCTCAGTCGCAGCTGGATCGAGGATCTCGCGCATTCCGCGAACTCCAGCGGAGGCATGATGCTCGTCGACGAGCATCTCGAGAGCGCCGCGTCCGACTGACGACATCACGAACGGTAGGGCGGGCGGGACTTGAACCCGCGATCGTTGGGTTATGAGCCCACTGCCTTAACCAGCTTGGCCACCGCCCCGTACGCGCTCCAGCCTAGCGGCCGGTCCGGGTCACACCGGAGACGCGGCGGCGTGCGTCTGCAGGTGGCCCAGGTAGATCTCGGCGTTGGCGACCAACCCGGCACGCTCCTCCTCGCTGAGCGACCGGCGCACCTTCGCGGGGACGCCGGCGACGAGGGACCCCGCCGGGATCTCCGTGCCGCCGAGCACGACGGCGCCGCCCGCGATCAGGCATCCCTCGCCGATCACGGCACCGCTGAGGATCACCGACCCCATTCCGATGAGCGAGCCGTCGCCGATGGTGCAGCCGTGCACGACCGCGTTGTGTCCGATCGACACCTTCGATCCCACGACCACGGGGTGGCCGGCATCCACGTGCACCGACACGTTGTCCTGCACGTTGCTGCCCGGCCCGATGACGATCCCGGCGGAGTCACCGCGGAGCACCGCGTTGTACCAGACGCTGGCGCCGGCCGCGAGGGCGACGTCGCCGACGACGCGCGCGCCGGCCGCGACGAACGCGGAGGCGTCGATCGACGGCGTGCTGTTCGGCAGAGCGAGAACGGAGGCGTCTGAGGCGATGGTCATGAGGTGAGACTACCCTCACTTCCGCGGAATCACGCGGAAGTGAGCCGAGCCTCAGCTTGCTTGCGGAATGTCTGAGCGTGAGTAGCGTTGTCTTCAACAGATACGAGATTTCCCTCTTGAGGAGCAGAAGATGAGCAAGGCACAGACCGTTTCCACCACCGCTGTCGACCCGACCGTCGCCGCCGGCGCCGCGCAGTTCCTCTCCCCCGTCGTGCTCGGCCTCCAGGCGCTGACCGTCAACGGCAAGCAGGCCCACTGGCACGTCCGTGGCGCGAACTTCGTCGGCGTCCACGAGCTGCTCGACACGATCGTCGCCCACGCGGGTGACTTCGCCGACACCGCCGCGGAGCGCATCGTCGCCCTCGGGCTCCCGATCGACGCCCGCGTGAGCGCTGTGGCGGCGAAGGCCGGAGCGACGGGTGTCCCCGCCGGCTTCACCCAGTCGGACGAGCTCATCCGTGCCGTCATCGCCGATATCGATGCCATCCTCGTCGATGTCCGCGCCGCCGTCGACGGCCTCGACGAGGTCGACCTGACGAGCCAGGACGTCGCGATCGAGATCCAGCGCGGCCTCGACAAGGACCGCTGGTTCCTCGTCTCGCACATCGCGGCCTGACGCAGCAGCACTCGGAAGGGCGGTCCTCGGTATCACCGGGGCCCGCCCTTTCGCGTGTGCGGAGTCCGCTACTGCGCGTAGGTGACGCGTCCGCCGAGAATCGTCGCGACGACCGGCATCTCACGCAGACCCGGTGCTGTCGCCGTGCGCGGGTCCTCGCCGCAGAGCACGATGTCGGCGACCTCGCCCGGTCGGAGTGCGGAACGCACGCTCGCCTCGATCGCCTGATCGACCGTCAGCGTCTCCTCGGGATGCCAGGGTGCGCGGTCGTCGTCGGTCCGGGATACGGCGGCGGATATCGCCTGCCACGGGTCGAGGTCCGCGACGGGCGCATCGGAGCCGAACCGCAGCTCCGCTCCGGCATTGCGCAACGACGCGAGCGGGTAGCTGATCGCCGTCTGCTCCGCCCAGTGCCGCGCCACGAGGTCGCGGTCGTCGAGCGCGTGCTGCGGCTGCACGCTCGCGGCGACGCCGAGCCGCGCGAACCGGGCGAGATCGGCGTGGCGCACGAGTTGCGCGTGCTCGATGGTGCCGACAGCCCCGGCGACCGTGAAGGCGTCGAGCGCCGAGGTCGTCGCGCGGTCGCCGATCGCGTGCACCGCGGCGGCCAGACCGGCGCCGGTGGCGCGGGTCAGCAGCTCCACCAGTGCGTCCGGCGAGACCGTCAGCATCCCGAAGTCGTGCGGGTCGCCGGGATAGGCGTGCGAACACGCGGCCGTCCTGGTGCCGAGCGAGCCGTCGGTGATCACCTTGAGGGAGCCCACGCGGATGAGTCCGCGTCCCGCTTCCGGGCCGTCAGGGTCCTCGTGGACCTCGCCTGTCCGCAGACCGGACGCGATCGCTCGATCGAGGTCGAACGGGTATACCGCGAACTCGACGCGATGCGCGGCGAGCCCGGCGGCGACCCGTCGTGGCCAGGCGTCGGCGTTCCAGGCCATGTCGAAGTCGACGAGGCCGGTGATGCCTCGCGCTGCGGCGCGTTCACCCGCGCTCCGCACCGCCCGGTCGCCGTGCACGGGATCGGCGGCGTTGAGACGCCGGGAGATCTCGAACGCGTCCTCTTCGCGCAGCATCCCGTCCGGGCTCCGGAATCCCTCGCGGGCGAGCGCGGCGGAGTTCAGCCACACGCTGTGCACGTCGGCGTTGATGAGATAGGCGGGCACGGCTCCTGTCGCAGCATCCAGGAGCTCGAGGGACGGTGCATCCGTCCAGAGCGCATCCCGGAAACCGCTGCCCACACGTCGTCCGTCCGGGAGCAGCCGCGCTTCGCTCATGAGCTGTGCTGCCGCCGCGGCCGAGCCAGCCTCTCCGAGCGGTGCGCGCTCCTCGGCCAGCGCCCACTGCACGGTGTGCACGTGATTGTCCCAGAGCCCCGGGATCGCCCAGGCGCCGCCCGCATCCACGACCTCGCCTCTGGCCGACAGCGCCCCGGTCGGCGCGATGTCGGCGATCCGACCGTCCTCGAGGAAGATGTCGACCGGTTCGTCATCGATCAGGAACTCGCGGCCGGGGCCCGCGATCCGTGCGGCTCGGACGGTACCGACGACCGTCTCCCGCTCGGTCAACGCTGTGCTCCCGTGCGCGCGTCCTGCGCGCGGCGCATCTCCGCGGCGAGTTCGCGGTTCGCGTACGGACCGTCCTCCGACAGCGCGGAGATCACCGCCTCGATCGTCTCCGCCGGCTTGTTCTGGCTGAGCTTCCGCTTCGCGACCACCCGCGTCGGCGTCAGGCGGAAGCCCACCGTGCCGGCGGCCAGACGCTGCACGAAAGCAGGGTCGTTCGGTCGCTCCCACATCAGCCGGGGATCCGGCATCCGCTCCTCGAAGCGCTGGACCAGACGATCGAGCACCTCGAGGTTCTCCTCGTCGCTCAGGATCTCCGGCACGCCGGAGAGGTGCACGGCCGTGTAGTTCCAGGTCGGAACCGCCTGCACATCGCCGTACCAGCCGGGCGACACGTAGCCGTGCGGCCCCTGGAAGATCACCAGCAGCTCGCGGTCCCCCATGCCGTGGATCAGGTCGTCGGGGCGACCGACGTGACCCACGACCGTGAGGTCGTCCCGCGAATCGTCCAGCAGCACCACGTAGTGCGAGGCGACGAGTCCATCTTCACCTGCGCTGACGATGTTCGCCCACGGATTGGCGTCGACCACGCGACGCATCTCGGTGACGTCGGCCAGGGTGAAGCTCGGATTCTGTCGCATGAATCCAGCCTAGAGCGGGTCGGTCACGCCTGGCAGCGAGGACACCAGTACAGCTTGCGCGCGCCGATCTCCTCGAGAGCGATCTCGGTGCCGCACACGCGGCACGGCAGACCTGCACGGTGATAGACCCAGTGGCGATCGTCTCGGCTCGCCATGGCGGCCCGGTACTCGTCCGGCGACAGATCATCCATCGTCATCATCTGGCCGGTCTCGACGCCGATCGCGAGCAGCCGCACCCAGTCGTGCCACAGCGCGCGGACGATCTCCTCCGGCACGTCGCGGCCGGGTGTGTGCGGGTTGAGGCGCTGTCGGTAGAGCATCTCCGCACGGTAGACGTTGCCGATGCCGCTCACGACCGACTGGTCCATCAGCAGCAGCGCGATGACGGTCTGCGTCTTGCCGACGGCTCGGACGAACCGCTCCTCGTTCTCGACCGGATCTCCGACGAGCGGATCGGGGCCGAGCTTCGCGACGGTCGCCAGCATCTCGTCAGGAGTCTGGAGGACGCAGGCGGTCGGCCCGCGCAGGTCGGCCGCCGTGATGTCGGTCATCAGCCGCAGGCGCACCTGACCGACGATCGGAGGCGGCCACTGCATGCCGTCGTCGGCCAGACCCTTGGTCTGCTCCGACATCCGCACATGCACGCGCGTGCGCCGCGGGGCGCCGATCGAGGACAGGGAGTTCTCTCCGGCACCGTCGAGGATCGGTTCGTCCAGGACGGTGCCGCGCTGATTGGTCTGCCCCATCCGGCCGTTGGCAGAGGCGATCGTGGGGTCGAGGAGGATCTCCCCCGCGAAGTCCCACGCGCCGTAGAGGCCCAGGTGCACGCGCAGCCAGAGGTCGCCTTCCGCCTCGAGGAACATCTGCTTGCCCACGGCCTTGACGCTCACCACGGCCCGACCGTCGAGAACGGCCGCGCCCTCGGCGAACCGTCCCTGCGGACTCGAGGCCCGCAGGGTCTTGCCCACGAAGTTCCGGTCGAACTGTCGGGCGATGCGGTGGACGGAATGCCCCTCGGGCATGTCAGCCCCTCGGGTCCGGGAGGAGCGAGCCGTCGCGCTCGAAGTCCGCGATCTGTCCGATCCGACGCACATGGCGCTCCTCACCGGAGAACGGCGTCGCGATGAACCGGTCGATCAGCGCGGTCACCTCCTCGTAGGTGTGCTGCCGTGCGCCGATCGAGATCACGTTGGCGTCGTTGTGCTCGCGCGCCAGCTCCGCCGTCGAGAGGTTCCACACGAGAGCCGCCCGGATGCCCTGCACCTTGTTCGCCGCGATCTGCTCGCCGTTGCCGGAGCCGCCGAACACGATGCCGAGCGCCTCCACCCCCGCCGCCTGGTCGGCGACGACCGCCTGCGCCGCTCGGATGCAGAACGCGGGGTAGTCGTCGACGGCGTCGTAGACGATCGGACCGTGATCGATGACGTCATGTCCGCCGCTGCGCAGGTGGTCCTGCAGCTGCGTGGAGAAGTCGAGACCTGCGTGGTCGGTGGCGATGTGGATGCGCATGGCTCCCATCCTAGAAGCGGCGGACGCCGGACGGGATGTCAGGGTGCGACGCCCGCGGCGGCCGGCTTGAATCCCGCGCGGATGTTCTCGCAGCATCCGGGACGGCAGACGTCGAAGCCGCCCGGGAGCGCGGTGACGTGCGCGCGCTCCTCGTTGGGCCGGCCCTGGAGCCGCTCCTCGATCAGATCGACGATCCCGGCCACGAACGACGGGGAGACACCCGGCGTGGGAGTGCGCGTGAACGCGAGCCCCGCCTCTTCCGCGGCCTCGGCCGCCTCCGTGTCGAGGTCCCACAGGACCTCCATGTGATCGCTCATGAACCCGACGGGGACGACGGCCACGGCCTTGCGCCCGCGGGCGGGCAGCTCGCCGATCACGTCGCAGACGTCGGGGTCGAGCCAGGGCTGGGATGCGGGCCCGGAACGCGACTGGTACACGAGCTCCCAGGAGACGTCCGCCGCAGCAGGCACGCTCGCGCGGACGCGATCCATGACCCACGCGGCCACCGCCAGGTGCTGCGCCGCATAGGCTCCGCCCTCACCCCAGTCGATGTCACGCGCGCCCGACCGCTCCGCGTCGGCCGTGGGGATGCTGTGCGTCGAGAAGAGGATCTGGATGTCGGAGGCGGCGATGCCCGCGGCGAGGAAGCCCTCGACGGCCTCGCGCACCCCGGTCTCGAAGGCCTCGACGAAGCCCGGGTGGTCGTAGAAGGGGCGGATCTTGTCGATCGTGACGGTCTCGCCCAGGCCGGTGTCCTCCAGGACCCGTGCGAAGTCCTCGCGGTACTGACGGCAGCTGGAGAACGAGCTGTAGGCGCTCGTCGCGAAGGCGAGGAGCGTGTTGTGCCCCTGGGCCGAGGCCTCCGTGACGACCTCGTCGAGATACGGGGCCCAGTTCCGATTGCCCCAGTAGACGGGGAGGTCGATCCCGCGAGCAGCCAGCTCCGCCTCCAGCGCCTCCTTGAGCACACGGTTCTGGCCGTTGATCGGGCTCACACCGCCGAAGTGGCGATAGTGGTGTGCGACCTCCTCCAGGCGCTCGTCCGGGATGCCACGCCCTCTCGTGACGTTGCGGAGGAACGGGATCACGTCGTCCTGCCCCTCCGGTCCCCCGAAGCCCGCCAGCAGGATGCCGTCGTACGCGACCGGGGTCGTCACGAAGGGGGCACCGCCGGCAGCGGCAGGCGAGGCAAAGAGGACGGTGTTCGGCTCGATCGCAGTCACTCTCCCATCCTTTCACCTCTCCGGCGTGAGGGCGTCCGCTGCTCTGGCGTAGGCTGTCAGGGTTGCCGTCGGCGCCAACTGCGCCCGACTCCGGTGACATCCCCTCACCCCTGGGAGTACATCTGTGCCTGGAGAGAACCTCACCCGCATCGAAGCGCAGGAGCGCCGCGACGTCGTCGACACCCAGTCGTACGAGGTGGCCCTCGATCTGACCAAGGGTGCCGAGGTCTTCGGCTCCCGCAGCGTCGTGCGCTTCAGCGCGACCCCTGAGAGCTTCACCTTCATCGATCTGATCGCGCGCGAGGTCCGCGAGATCTCCCTCAACGGCGAGCAGCTCGATCCCGACGAGGTCTTCGCCGATTCGCGCATCGCCCTCACGGGGCTCCAGGCGGAGAACGTGCTGGTCGTCGACGCGGACTGCCTGTACACGAACACCGGAGAGGGACTGCACCGCTTCGTCGATCCGGTCGACGACGAGGTCTACCTCTACTCCCAGTTCGAGGTCCCGGACTCCCGTCGCGTGTTCGCGGTCTTCGAGCAGCCCGATCTGAAGGCCACGTTCCAGTTCACGATCACGGCGCCTTCGGCGTGGAAGGTCGTCTCCAACTCGCCGACGCCCGAGCCGATCGTCCACGACGACGACTCGATCGCGACCTGGGGCTTCGAGCCCACTCCCCGCATCTCCTCGTACATCACGGCGCTCGTCGCAGGGCCGTACGAATCGACATTCTCGGAGCTGACGAGCGCGTCCGGCCGGGTCATCCCCCTCGGCGTCTACGGCCGCAAGAGCCTGTGGCAGCACCTCGATGCGGACTACATCTTCGACAAGACCCGCGAGGGCTTCGCCTACTACGAGTCGAAGTTCGGCGTGCCGTATCCGTTCGCGAAGTACGACCAGCTCTTCGTGCCCGAGTTCAACGCCGGCGCGATGGAGAACGCGGGCGCCGTCACGTTCACCGAGACCTACGTGTTCCGCAGCAAGGTGACCGACGCCGTCAAGGAGCGCCGTGTCGTCACGATCCTGCATGAGCTGGCGCACATGTGGTTCGGCGACCTGGTCACCATGAAGTGGTGGAACGACCTCTGGCTCAACGAGTCGTTCGCCGAGTGGGCGTCGACCATCGCCACCGCCGAGGCCACCGAGTGGACCGAGGCCTGGACCACGTTCAACGCCATGGAGAAGACCTGGGCGTACCGCCAGGACCAGCTTCCCTCCACGCATCCGATCGTCGCCGAGATCAACGACCTCGAGGACGTGCAGGTCAACTTCGACGGGATCACCTACGCCAAGGGCGGCTCCGTCCTCAAGCAGCTCGCCGCCTGGGTCGGGATCGAGGCGTTCTTCGGCGGCGTCTCGCAGTACTTCCAGAAGCACTCCTGGGGCAACACCGAGCTGAGCGACCTGCTCTCCGAGCTCGAGGCCACGAGCGGTCGCGACCTCAGCACCTGGTCGAAGAAGTGGCTCGAGACCGCGGGCGTCAACACCCTGGAGCCGGTCATCGCCGAAGGCGGCGACGGCACCATCTCGCGGTTCGCCGTCACCCAGACGGCACCGGCGGACTACCCGACGATCCGTCCGCACCGCCTCGGCATCGGCTTCTACACGCTGACCGACGGATCGCTCACGCGCACGCACTACGTCGAGGTCGATGTCGACGGAGACCGCACGGAGGTGCCGGAGCTGCAGGGCATCAAGCGCCCCGATCTGGTGCTTCTCAACGACAACGATCTCGCCTACGCCAAGATCCGTCTCGACGAGAAGTCGCTGGCCACCGCGATCGCCCACCTCGCCGACATCCATGACCCGCTGGCCCGCTCGCTGGTGTGGGGCGCGGCCTGGGATCAGACGCGCGACGCCGAGACCCCGGCATCCGACTACATCGACCTCGTGCTGGGCAACATCGGCCGCGAGACGGAGTCCACGACCGTCCGCACCACGCTCGGGCAGCTGCGGACCGCGGCGACGCTCTACGTGGCACCCGCCGACCGCGAGGCCGCTCGTCTGAAGGTCGCCGACGGCATCTGGGCCCTCGCCGAGGCCGCCGAGCCCGGCAGCGACAGCCAGCTGCAGTTCGTCACCGCCTTCGCGAACGCCCTCGTCACGCCCGAGCACGCCGGGATCGTCGGGCGCCTGCGCTCCGGCGAGGAGACCCTCCCCGGGCTCGAGATCGACGCCGACCTGAACTGGCAGCTGCTCGTCGGCCTCGCCACCATCGGTGCGACGGATGCCGGGTCCATCGATGCCGCCCTTGCCGCGGACAACACCGCCAAGGGCGGCGAGTTCGCGGCCCAGGCCCGTGCCGCCCTCCCCGACGCGGCGTCCAAGAAGGCCGCGTGGGCCTCGCTCGTCGAACGCGACGATGCTCCCAACACGATCGTCCGATCGGCAGCGCTCGGCTTCGTCCACCCCGCCGGAGCCGCGGCCCTGCGCGAGTTCGTGCCGGCGTACTTCGACATGCTGCTCCCCGTCTGGGAGTCGCGCTCGTACCAGATCGCGCAGTACCTCGTCGTCGGGCTGTTCCCGACGGCACTCGCGGACATCGCGTTGCGTGACGCCACACGCGCCTGGCTCGCCGAGAACCAGGATGCCGCGCCGGCGCTGCGTCGGCTCGTCCTGGAGAACCTGGCCGACGTCGAGCGCGCGCTGGCCGCGCAGTCGCGCGACGCGGACGACTGATCACCGTACAGCCTCAGCGTCCGGCAGCGGGCGCTGAGGCTGTTCGGCATCCAGCCCGCGCAGAGGCCCGATCGCTAGGATCGGAGTGATGATGATCCCCTTCGAGAACGCACCCCCGACGACGCCGGAAGAGCTCCCGGAGTGGTGGAAGCAGACGCTCATCGTGCTCGGCGACGTCGGCATGAAGGCGCTTACCGTCGCGCTCATCCTCGTCAGCTGCATCGTGATCGGGCTGATCCTGCGCGTCGTCATCCGTCGCGTGGTGCATCGCATCGTCGACACCGCCAAGAACAAGGCGGCCGTCGACGACACGCAGGCGCTCGAGCGCTCGCCGCTGTCGGACATGCGACTCGTGCAGCGCACGCGCACGCTCGGGACGATCCTGCAGAACATCGTGAACGTGATGCTCGTCGTGATCGCGCTCGTCCTCGTCGTCAGCGCCCTCTCCCCCGGCCTCCTCGGCTCTCTGACGCTGCTCACGGCCGCTGTCGGCGCGGGTCTCGGCTTCGGCGCGCAGAACATCGTCAAGGACGTGCTCAACGGCATCTTCATCGTCGCAGAGGACCAGATCGGCATCGGGGATGTCGTCGACCTCGGCCTCGCGAGCGGCGTGGTCGAGTACGTCAGCGTGCGCATCACCCAGGTCCGCGACGTGAACGGGACCCTCTGGTACGTGCGCAACGGCGAAGTGACCCGCATCGGCAACATGTCGCAGGGCTGGGCGCGGGCGATCATCGATCTCGGCGTACCGGCGGATTCCGACCTGGAACAGGTCGAGCACACGATGCTGGAGACCGCGCAGGGGCTCGCCAAGGATCCCAAGTGGCGCACCCGCATCATCGAGAAGCCCGAGCTCTGGGGCCTCGAGTCGATCGGCGGTGACGCGCTCGTCGTGCGCATCGTGATCAAGGCGCGGGCCAACGCGAAGGACGACGTCGCGCAGGAGCTCCGCCGTCGCCTTCGCGCTGCGCTGGCCGAGAAGGAGATCGCGGTGCCGAGCATGGTCGAGGTCGCCCCGACGGGACTCGACGGAGCGCGTCGCGTCCGCGGAGCGAATCCGCCCCGGACCCGCCCCAACGCCGTGACCGGAGTCCCGGTCATCCCGGATCGCGGGATCTGGCGGCGGAAGAAGCCGACCGACGACGGGAGCCCCCAGAAGTGATGTTCTACGACGAGGTCGGCGGACACGAGACGTTCGCGAAGATCGTCTCGGTGTTCTACCGCGAGGTGGCACTCGATCCCGTGCTCAAGCCGATGTACCCCGAGGAGGATCTCGGGCCCGCCGAGCAGCGGCTGCTGATGTTCCTCGAGCAGTATTGGGGCGGCCCGACGACCTATGGCGAGACGCGAGGGCACCCACGCCTGCGCATGCGGCACATGCCGTTCCACGTGGATCCCGACGCGCGGGATCGTTGGCTCCGTCACATGCGGACCGCCGTGGACGAGGCGCAGTTGTCGCCCCTGCACGAATCCACGCTCTGGGACTACCTGGAGCGGGCCGCCTATGCCATGGTGAACACACTCGAGCCGTCGGGGATCGGCACCGCCACGGGCGGGCGTCCCACGCTCGAGACCCGATCACGTCAGGAATCAACGGAGAACTCATGACGAAGACGCCCCTGTCCACTGATGTCCTGGTGATCGGATGGGGGCTGTCCGGGCTGGTCGCCGCCGCCGAGGCCCTCGCGGCCGGGCACCGCGTGATCCTGATCGACCAGGAGCCGCGGACGAATCTCGGCGGACAGGCGTGGTGGTCCTTCGGCGGGCTCTTCTTCATCGACTCGCCGGAGCAGCGGCGGCTGGGCATCAAGGACTCGCTCGAGCTCGCGACGCAGGACTGGTTCGGCAACGCGGGCTTCGATCGCCCGGAGGACGAATGGCCGAGGCGTTGGGCGGAGGCCTATCTGCAGTTCGCGGCCGGCGAGAAGCGCGCCTGGCTGCGCGAGCGCGGGGTCGGGTTCTTCCCCGTCGTCGGCTGGGCGGAACGAGGAGGCTACGGGGCCCTCGGGCCGGGCAACTCGGTTCCGCGCTTCCACATCACATGGGGAACCGGGCCGGGGGTCGTCGCGCCGTTCGCCGCCGCGATCGAACAGGGAGAGCGCGAGGGGCATCTCACGGTGCTCCCGCGCCATCGCGTGGCCGAGCTGATCGTCACCGACGGGGTCGTCACAGGTGCACGGGGTGAGGTGCTGGCGACGAGCGGCGCGCGTCGCGGCGCCGAGTCCTCGCGCGAGGTCATCGGCGCTTTCGAGATCTCTGCCGGCGCCACGATCGTCTCGTCCGGCGGCATCGGAGGGAACCACGACCTCGTGCGGGCCGCGTGGCCCTCGCGCCTGGGCACGCCACCCGAGCACATGCTCACCGGGGTTCCGGCGTACGTAGACGGCTCGATGCAGGCCGTCAGCGAGGCCGCCGGCGCCCGCCTGATCAACGGCGACCGGATGTGGCACTACGTTGAGGGCATCACGAACTGGGATCCGGTCTGGCCGTCGCATGGCATCCGGATCCTCCCCGGCCCGTCCTCCCTCTGGCTCGATGCGACCGGCAAGCGGCTTCCGGTGCCGCTTTTCCCCGGGTTCGACACGCTCGGCACCCTCGCGCATCTGCGCACGACCGGTCACGACCACTCCTGGTTCGTGACCTCACGGAGCATCGTCGAGAAGGAGTTCGCGCTCTCGGGCAGCGAGCAGAATCCGGATCTCACCGGCAAGGACGTCGGTCTGCTGCTCAAGTCCCGTCTCGCGAAGGGTCCGACCGGTCCCGTCCAGGCGTTCCTCGACGAAGGCGAGGACTTCATCGTCGAGGGCGATCTCGAATCCCTGCTCGAGCAGATGCAGCGGCATCCGGGCGGCGAGGCTCTCGACATCGACGCGGTCCGCCGCGAGGTCGTCGCCCGCGACCTCGAGATGGACAACGACTTCACCAAGGACGCGCAGATCGGCATGCTGCGCTCGATGCGCAGCTACCGCGGTGACAAGCTGATCCGCACCGCGGCGCCGCATCGCCTGCAGGATCCGGCGGCCGGTCCCCTCATCGCGGTCAAACTGCATGTGCTCACGCGGAAGTCGCTGGGTGGCATCAACACCGATCTCGACGGGCGGGCGCTCGATGCTTCAGGAGTCCCCATCCCCGGACTGTACGCGGCCGGAGAGGCCAGCGGCTTCGGGGGCGGCGGGGTCCACGGGTACCGCGCGCTGGAGGGAACCTTCCTCGGCGGATGCCTGTTCTCCGGTCGCCAGGCGGGACGCGCCGCCTCTCGCTGAAGTACTTCCGGCCCGTGAACGGTCGGGAAGAACGTCGGAGGGCGGCTCTAGCCGGCGCTGCCCGTATCGCGGACGGCGGTCAGACCGGATGCGACCGGTCCGCGAGCGAGCACGTGCCCGCGCCGGAACGCCAGGCGGGTCCACCGTCCCGACTGCATCACGGGCACGTCCTCCTCGCCCGAGATGAAGCCCAGGGCGTCTGCGGCGAAGGCGATCCCGCGGGGCAGGCCGCCGAGATCCTCGTCGGGTTCGCCCCAGATCGCGGCCCGCAGCGCACGGACGGCCTCCTCGCCCGAGCCCGGTGTCGCGCCACGCGCGACGGCGGAGATGCCCCACTGCGCGCGTTGAGCGATCATCGACGCCGGCAGCGTCGCCGCCGGCGTCCAGTCCCCGCGCGGCGGTGCCACCCCGGCCCACGCGGGCGAAAGCCCGGTCTCCGGGAGCGTCAGCTGCAGGGGATCATCGGTCGCGGCGAGCTGATCGACCACGATGTCGCATTCGAGCTCGGGGTCGGCGTGCACGATGCGCATCGCGAGGACGGTCGGCGTGCTGTCGAAGAGCCCGTGCGGAGCCAGAGCCGCCGTGGTCAGCGCGAGGACTCCCCTCGACGCCTGCAGCCGCACACCGTCGTCGGTGATCCTCGTCGCCCGCCCCACGAACGTGAGGACGTCCTTCGCAGTGTCGGGGTCGGCGAGGAGAAGCTGATGCGGCACGAGCTCTAAACTACCAACGGACCGGTGCCCGCGGTCGCGGAGAGGAAAGAATGAGCCCCGAAGACCACGCCGCCCAGACGGTCGAGCGACTGCTCGATGTCCTCGATCTCGAGGTGACGCAGGCGCGAACCACCGAGGACATCTTCACCGGAGCATCTCATCCGATGCCGACCGGCCGGATCTACGGCGGGCAGGTGCTGGCACAGAGCCTCATCGCCGCCGAGCGCACCCTCCCCGAGGACCGCGCCGTCCACTCGATGCACGGCTACTTCCTTCGGCCGGGGGACGCGAGCCAGGGCATCACGATCGCGGTCGACCGCATTCACGACGGAAGGTCGTTCTCGACGCGGCGCTCCCAGGCCTATCAGAACGGCGTGCCGATCTTCTCGATGATCGCGTCCTTTCAAGATGCCGATCCGGGTGTCGAGCATGCGGAGCCGATGCCGGAGGATGTGCCGGCGCCCGAGGATCTCTCGCCGGACGAGGACCGCGTGGCGGGGCTCCCCGGCGGGACAGCACGGATGCTGAGCGAACGAGCCGCAGATATCCGCCATGTCGACTCGCCCCTCTATCTGCCGAGCGACGATCCGCATGTGGCCAGGCAGGCGGTGTGGATGCGCATGCGCGCACCGCTCCCCGACGATCAGCGGCTGCACCGCGCCGCGCTCGCTTACCTGAGCGACATGACGATCCAGGAGTCGATCCTGCGGGCGCACGGTGTGTACTGGGCGATGCCGGGACTCAAGGTCGCGAGCCTCGACCACGCGATGTGGTGGCACCGCCCGGCACGGGTGGACGAGTGGCTCCTGTACGTGCAGGAGTCGCCGAACGCACGGGGCGGTCGAGGACTCGCCACCGGACGGATCTACTCCGGCGAGGGCGGTCTCGTCGCCAGCGTCGCGCAGGAGATCATGATCCGCGTCCCCGCCGACTAGTCCGCGTTGAGCGTGGGCAGGATCTCGGCGTAGCGGACGAGGAAGGCGCGCTCGTCGAGCCTCTTGCGGCGCAGCCACCCGGTGACCTCGCTGTTGCTCTTGCTCGCGTTGCAGGACGCGCAGGCGGGGACGACGTTCTCGAGCGTGTAGCGTCCGCCCCGCGAGATCGGCATGATGCAGTCGCGCTGGAGCCCGTCACCCTGGGCTCCGCAGTACGCGCACCCGCCCCAGGCCGCAACGAGATCGGCCCACTGCGACGCGGTGAGGTCGTTGGTCACCTTGTCGAGCCGGCGCTGTCGTCGCTTCGCGTAGCGGGCACGCGCGGCCGCTGACGTGGTGGCGGGGAATCGTCGGCGTGAGGGCACACGACGACGGTACCGCGCCGGCGGGCGGAATCCGGTCAGCGGTGCGCGTACTCGATCGACGAGCCCACGTAGGGCTCCCAGGCGTCGCGCATCTCCTGCGTCAGGCGAGTCGGACGACCGCTCGCGGCGTCCACCAGGACGATCACGGCCGTCGAGCGGGCATAGATCGTCCGCGGCTGAGCCTCAGGGTCGTTGTGCACCTCGTAGCAGACCTCGATGCTCGAGCCGCCGAGCTTTCCGAACCACATCTGCACCTCGAGCGGGCGACGCTGATACGGCACCGGAGCGAGGTACTCGATCTCCTGCCGGGCGATGAGGGTGAGGATCCCCTCCTCGATGCCGGAGTCGAGGACAGCCGTCTGCGGCGCCTCCTCCCCCGGTCCCGCACGCCAGAAGGCCCGGACCCGCGCCTCCTCGAGCAGCTTGAGCATCGAGGTGTTGTTGACGTGGTTGAAGGCATCCAGATCACCCCAGCGCAGGTGGATCGGGATGTGCAGGCGAGGCGATGACATCAGTCGCGCGTGAGCTTGCGGTGCGTGGAGCGGTGCGGCTTCGCGGCATCCGGTCCGAGACGCTCGATCTTGTTCTCCTCGTAGGACTCGAAGTTGCCCTCGAACCAGTACCACTGGTCGGGCTTCTCGTCGGTGCCCTCGTACGCCAGGATGTGCGTCGCGATGCGGTCGAGGAACCACCGGTCGTGAGTGATGACCACGGCGCAGCCGGGGAACTCGAGAAGCGCGTTCTCGAGCGAGCTCAGCGTCTCGACGTCGAGGTCGTTGGTGGGCTCGTCGAGGAGCAGGAGGTTGCCGCCCTCCTTGAGCGTGAGCGCGAGGTTGAGGCGGTTGCGCTCTCCACCCGAGAGCACGCCGGCCTTCTTCTGCTGGTCCGGCCCCTTGAAACCGAACTTCGACACGTAGGCGCGCGACGGGATCTCGGTCTTGCCGACCGTGATGTAGTCGAGGCCGTCGGAGACGACCTCCCACAGGGTCTTGTTCGGGTCGATGTTCGACCGCGACTGATCGACGTAGCTGATCTTGACGGTCTCGCCGATCTTGAGGTCGCCGCCGTCGAGAGGCTCGAGACCCACGATCGTCTTGAACAGGGTCGTCTTTCCGACGCCGTTGGGGCCGATGACGCCGACGATGCCGTTCGGCGGCAGGCTGAAGCTGAGGCCGTCGATGAGCGAGCGCTCGTCGAAGCCCTTCTTGAGCTTCTTGGCCTCGATCACGACGCTTCCGAGACGCGGACCCGCGGGGATCTGGATCTCCTCGAAGTCGAGCTTCCTCGTCCGCTCCGCCTCCGACGCCATCTCCTCGTACCGGGCGAGACGGGCCTTCGACTTCGTCTGCCGCCCCTTGGCGCTGGAGCGCACCCACTCCAGCTCCTCCTTGAGGCGCTTGGCGAGCTTCGCATCCTTCTTGCCCTGGATCTCGAGCCGCTCGCCCTTCTTCTCGAGGTAGGTCGAGTAGTTGCCCTCGTAGCCGATGAGGCGGCCGCGGTCGACCTCGGCGATCCACTCGGCGACATGGTCGAGGAAGTACCGGTCGTGGGTGATGGCGATCACGGCACCCTTGTACGCCTGAAGGTGCTGCTCGAGCCACAGGACGCTCTCGGCGTCGAGGTGGTTGGTGGGCTCGTCGAGGAGCAGCAGGTCGGGCTTCTGGAGCAGGAGCTTGGCCAGCGCCACACGGCGCTTCTCACCGCCCGAGAGCGGGGCGATCGCCGCGTCGCCGGGCGGTGTGCGCAGGGCGTCCATGGCCTGCTCGAGCTGCGAGTCGAGATCCCAGCCGTCCGCGGCGTCGATCTCCTCCTGCAGCGTGCCCATCTCGGCGAGGAGAGCGTCGAAGTCGGCGTCCGGGTCGGCCATGAGGGCCGAGATCTCATTGAAGCGGTCGACCTTCGCCTTGATCGCGATCCCGTCCTGGATGTTCTCGATCACGGTCTTCGACTCGTCGAGCTCCGGCTCCTGCATGAGGATGCCGACAGAGAAACCGGGCGAGAGCTTCGCCTCGCCGTTCGACGGCGTGTCGAGCCCCGCCATGATCTTGAGGATCGTCGACTTTCCGGCGCCGTTCGGACCCACCATGCCGATCTTGGCGCCGGGAAGGAATGCCATGGTGACGTCGTCGAGGATGAGCTTCTCGCCCACTGCCTTGCGTGCACGCACCATCGAGTAGATGTACTCAGCCACCGAAAACCGCTCCTTCTGTTGGCGTCGAAGATCGACACTCCAGCCTACCGGCCCGTGGCTGTGTCACCAGTCGATCGGGCGAGTCGTGCCGACGAGGCAGCGCCCTTCCGCCAGCTGAGGCATCACGGCCGTGACGACCTGCCCCGTCGACGGACCGACCTGCCCGATCAGGCATTCGTCATCGCCCCAGCGCACCGAGAACTGCAGGCTCTCCGCCGTGTTGCCGACCGTCGTGAGGTCTTGCGTGACCTGCATCGCTGCGCGGTCGAACCCGGCGGCGATGAGAGCGTCGATGTACGCGCGACCCGACCCCTGCTGATCCGTAGTCCAGATGCTCTCCGAGACACGCGTGAACACGGGGAGGTTGTCCTCGGCGGTGCCGTCTGGCACCAGCACCGGATCTGGCGCCGCCTCGGAGTCCGGTGCGGGCGAAGTCTCGGCGGTTGGCGACGCGACCGGCTCGGCACCGGGCCCGCAGGCGGAGAGGACGAACAGCCCGGCAACGAGAGCCAGGGCGGAGGCGGCCTTCAACGGCGCCGCAGAGACCGGTCGACGAAGCACGTGCTGAGTCTACGGGCAGCGACCGTGATGACCGCGCCGCCGACCGGTCCCGATCCTCTCCCTTCGTCGCGCTCAGTGCGAGGCGACGCGATCAGCCGTGGCGCCTGCCGGCACCTCTGCCCACGAGATGTCCAGATCGGGCAGTTCTCGGTCGCCGTCGGGCTCGTCGGTTGCGCCGGGGTCGGTGTCGACTCGCTGATCGGCAGCCGTCGGTCCTTCCGCGGCCCCGTGCACGCCGGCATCCGTCGGCGTCGCTCGGCTGCGGGCGAGGAACGCGCTGGTCCCCCACCGCAGATCGTGCCCGATCGCGTCGGCGATGATGTCGACGCTGGTGCCCTGCTTGCCATTGCTCTCCCAGCTGCGGATCCGGAGCCGACCCGTGACGATGACGCTGTCTCCGGTTCGCAGCGACGCCTTGGAGTGCTCGCCCAGCTGCCGGAATGCGGCGACCGAGAACCAGTTGGTCTCCGAATCGACCCATGCCTGGGTCACGGTGTCGAACCGACGGTGCGTGCTGGCGAGTCGGAAGTTCGTGACCGGAGCCCCTCCTGTCGTCTGTCCCTGCGTCGGATCGGTGGCGACCCTTCCGATGATGGTGACGGTGTCGATCATTCTCAGTCCTCTCGATGACCGGGTCCAACGCCCGGATCGCACCAGCGTGCGGCATCCCGCTGCGCCCCGAACTCGCAGAAGACGGGATCGGTGGACACTCCGCGCCAGATTCGGTGTGTGCAGGACTGCTTTCGGAGCCCCTGTCGGCGACGGCGACCGAATGTCGGTGGTCGGTCATATGTTCGAATCAGAAAGGAGTTCCGATGTCCGACAGCTTGACCACCTATCTGCCCGAGGTTCCCTAAGCGACGCCTCGGCTCTCCTCCGCGCGCGAACACCTGGTCCGGGCGGCCGATCATCTGTGGCGCGTTCAGGACCGCACGGAGCGCGTCCTCGGCCATCTGCGGATCGTCGCCGACCCACTGGGACTTCGCTACCGCGCCGAGCGTCTTCACCTCGCGACCGGCACGTTCCGCATCGTCGGCGAGTTCTGGCGGGCCGACGACGCCGTCGCCGCGCTGCGCTACTCCTGAGCGTGTAGCGGCAAGACTGTGCGTGCTCCTCGGCGGGTCACGCGCATGGGGAAAGCCGAGTGCCCCCGGCAGGATTCGAACCTGCGACCGGCGGATTAGAAGGCCGCTGCTCTTCCTCTGAGCTACGAAGGCGTGCTTACAGCGTACCGCGCCCGGTCGCCGATGTCGGGCCCGTCGATAGTATGGCGGCATGGTATCTGCGTCCGAGAACGATCGTCTCGTATGGATCGACTGCGAGATGACGGGACTCGATCTGGCGGTCGACGAACTCGTCGAGATCGCCGTCGTCATCACCGATTTCGAGCTCCGTCCCATCGATCCGGGGTTCCAGGTGGTGATCCGCCCGAGTGATGCGGCCCTCGCGAACATGAACGACTTCGTCACCAAGATGCATGAGACATCGGGGCTGATCGAGGAGATCCCGCACGGCGTCACCCTGGAAGAGGCGGAAGCCCAGACGCTCGCCTACATCCGACGATTCGTCCCGCTCGAGCGCAAGGCTCCCCTCGCGGGCAACACGATCGGCACCGACCGCATGTTCCTCGCGAAGTACATGCCACAGGTCGATCAGTGGCTGCACTACCGGAACGTCGACGTCTCGAGTATCAAAGAGCTGTCCCGTCGCTGGTACCCGCGGGTGTTCTTCCAGGCTCCGTCCAAGGACGGCGGCCACCGTGCCCTCGCCGACATCCTCGAGTCGATCCGCGAGCTGCGCTACTACCGCGAGGCCGTCTTCGTCGCGGAGCCGGGACCGTCCAGCGACGACGCGCGCGACATCGCGACGCGCACCGTGTCGGAGTTCACCTCGAACATGTAATAGACTCATCTGGTTGCCCGCTCCGGTGGGCACATGGTGGGTATAGCTCAGCTGGTAGAGCGCTGGCTTGTGGTGCCGGATGTCGCGGGTTCGAGTCCCGTTACTCACCCCAGTGAAGAGGCCCGAATCGTATTGATTCGGGCCTCTTCTGCGTCTCAGGGGCATGCCCGCCGGGCTCTAGACTGACGGGGTGTCACTCGCGGTCTGGTTCTCCCTTCTCACGGCCTCGGTGGTCATCAGCTTCACGCCCGGGGCAGGCGCGATCAACACGATGTCGAACGCACTCAACCAGGGGTGGCGCCGCTCGATCTGGGGCATCGTCGGACAGCAGATCGCCCTCATCGTCCACGTCGCCATCGTCGCCGCAGGCGTCGGGCTCCTGGTGTCGCGCTCCGAGTTCCTCTTCAACGCGATCCGCTACGCGGGCGCCGCGTATCTCGTCTTCCTCGGCATCCGCCTCATCCTGACGAAACCCGATGTCGTGGTCGCGGACGACGACATCTCACCGGTCGACTCCCGTGAGGGGCACTGGTCGATGATCCGGCGGGGGTTCTGGGTCAACCTCCTCAACCCGAAGGCGATCGTCTTCTTCCTCGCCTTCATCCCCCAGTTCATCCGACTCGACGAGCCGCCCCTCCCCCAGTACCTCACCCTCGTCGCGACCGTGATCATCGTCGATGTCATCGTGATGTGGGGCTTCTTCGCCGCAGCAGCCCGCCCTTTCCGCCGGCTGACACGCTCTGCACGCGGCCAGCGCATCCTCAACACCGTCTTCGGCGTTCTGTTCATCGCCGTCGCGGCGCTCCTCGTCTTCCTGCATTGACGCTGACGCGCGTTCCCACCCCCGGCCCTAGGCTGGAGCGGATGGAGATGGATGCCGCAGCCTTCGAGGCGCTCGTGATCGACGAGCTCGACCAGCTGCCCGACGACATGGTCGACGGGCTGGAGAACGTCGTGTTCGTGGTCGAGGACCGTCCCGAGGACGGCACCCTCGATCTGCTGGGCCTGTACGACGGGCTGGCTCTGACGGAACGGACGCAGTACGGCATGGGTGAGCTTCCGGATCGGATCGTCCTGTTCCGCGAGCCGCACCTCGCGCAGTGCGAGACGGAGACGGAGCTGCGCGACGAGATCCACACCACTCTGGTGCACGAGATCGCGCACTTCTACGGCCTGGATGACGAGCAGCTCCACGAGATGGGCTGGGCATGAGCACTCCGGTCGCGCTCCCGGATCTCGAGGAGATCACCGACCTCCACGCCGCGCCCCTGGAGCCGTGGGAGGTGGTCGTGTGGAACGATCCGGTGAATCTCATGAGCTACGTCGTCCGGGTGTTCCGCACGTATTTCGGCTACTCCACAGAGCGCGCCACGGCGCTGATGCTCGCCGTCCATCACGACGGACACGCGATCGTCGCGACCGGTCCGCGCGAGACGATGGAGGTGCACGCCCAGGCGATGCACGACTACGGCCTCTGGGCGACGGTGCGGAAGGTGTCCGGATGAGCGCCCGTGAGATCGTCCTCTCGCTCGCCGTGATCGAAGGGGCGCATCTCCTGAGGCTCGTGGACGAGTTCGGCGAGCTGCTCCGTGCGCGCTCGACGGACGATCCCGCCGTTCGACGGTTGACGCCGACGGCTTATCCGGATGATGCGGAGGCGGCGGCAGCCTTCGCCGAGACCACCCGTGACGAACTCCTCGATCGGCGGCGCAGCGAGGCGACGACGGTGCGCGCAGGGCTCGCACCGTTCGACATCGAGATCGATGCCCTGTCCGAGAAGGACGCTCTGGAGCCACGCGATCTCGTCATCGCGGAAGACGATCTCGACGCCTGGCTGCGCACGCTCACCGCGATCCGGCTGGTCATCGCTGACCGTCTCGGGATCACCACGGAGGATCACACGAGCGATGACGGCCGCGGAGACATCTACGATTGGCTCGGTTACCGCCTCGAGGTGCTGATCCAGGCCGCCGACGAGATCGACGCGCGACGCGGCCGTTGATTCCCTAGGGGATCTCGACGATCCTGGTCGCCAGCGTCCGCGGGTCGTCGCGCTCCACGTGGAGGCGCTCCTGAGCCGCCCAGCGATCCCAGTGCGGACGATAGGTCTCTCCGTCGCGAGCGAGTGCGCGTGCCTTGCGCGCCGGCTCCCCCGACTCCGCCCAGACCCGCACGTCCCCGAGACCGACCGTCGACGGCGTCAGGATGCCGCTCCCCTCGACGATGACGCCCAGGGCAGGATCGACGGCGTGGCTCTCCGCCTCCGTCTCGCGCTCCCAGTCCCATCGTCGCCAGGTGCCGAGGTACCCGCGTCCGTGCGGACGGAGGATCCACTCGAGCGCTCGTTCGACACCGGCGTCGAGCCCGTCCCATCCGGGGTACAGCGAATCCAGCGCGATGAGCTGCACGCGTCCGGCCAGTGGCCACCGTGCTGCCAGCCGTGCGGCGAGAGAAGTCTTCCCCGCGCCGCTGCGGCCGTCGATCAGCACGACGGGGTTCGCCGCCGCGAGAGAGAGGACGTCCTGCTCGATCAGCGTCGCGGCGCGATCGAGCGCGGCCGCGACGGGATCGTCACTTCTTGAGGGCACGGATGATGCGCGAGAGCGCCCGCCCGGTGACCCAGACGAACGGCACAGCAACGGCCAGCAGAGTGACGATGTTCGGCTCGAACCGCAGCCCCTCTTCGCGACGGACGTATACGCCGACCGGGATCGAGACTCCGCCGCCGCCACCGCCCTCGCCGCCTTCCGCGCTGCCGCCGCCGAAACCGGAGTAGGTGAGAGACACCGGAGTGATGCTCACCCCGTCGACGTCCTGCGGCTCACCGTACGCGCTCTTCACGCCGAAGGACGCGATCTGCTTTCCCAGTTCCAGTGCAATGTTCGGCATGGTCCCACGCTAGCCCACGAAACAGGGCGGCGTGCGGTCAATCCACGCCGTGCGCCTTCGGATGCTGGGCGGCGCCTCGCCCGTCACCCCGACCGATGTGGCGTGCGCGACTGATCGTGGCCGTGCCGAACCGCGCGACCGCCTCGTCGACGGCCCCTTCGACCTTCCGCCAGTCCTCGTCGTCGTCCCAGAGCCCCAGACCCCCTCCACCGGCCGGTCGCAGGTTCTCCGCGCGCACACCGAGGAGGCGCACGGGATCGCGGCGGTCGATCTGCTCGTACAGGGCCTGCGCGGCCTCTCCGATCCGCTGCCCGACCGCTGACGGCTCGCTCAACGTCTGGGAGCGGTTCAGCGTGCGGAAGTCATCGAAACGCACCTTGATCGCGATCGTGGCCGCCTCCCACTCCGCGCGACGCAGACGGGCCGCCACGCGGTCGGCGAGACGGAGCAGCTCGGCCCGGAGGAAGGCGCGGTCCAGGATGTCGTGATCGAAGGTCTCCTCGTGCCCGATGCTCTTCTCGATCCGCTCCGTGTCGACCACACGCGGGTCTTCTCCTCTGGCGAGCTGCGCGAGGCGGGCGCTCAGGGCGGCACCCACCGCACGGTCGAGCATCTCGGGCGACGACTCCCGGATGTCGTGGATGGTGCGGATGCCACGGGCTTCCAGAGCCTCGGCCGCCTTCGGCCCCACGCCCCACATCGCGCGGACCGGGCGCGGAGCGAGGAAGTCGAGGGTGTCGCCCGCCGCGACCACGAGCATCCCGTCGGGCTTCGCGATCGTGGACGCCATCTTCGCCACATGCTTGGTCGCGGCGACGCCGACGCTGCAGGTGATCCCGACCTCTTCGAGCACCCGGGCTCTGATGAGTCCGGCGATGCGCGCCGGACTCCCCCACAGCCGCCGCACGCCCTGCACGTCGAGGAATGCCTCGTCGACGGAGAGCGGCTCCACGAGCGGCGTGAACGATTCGAAGATCGCCATCACCTGCCGGGAGACCTCCTGGTAGCGGTGGAAGTGCGGCAGCACGATGCGTGCCGTGGGGCACAGCCGCAACGCCTGGGACACCGGCATGGCCGCGCGCACGCCGTACCGACGAGCCTCGTAGGACGCGCTCGACACGACCGATCGTCCGTCCGGCGCACCGATGATCAGCGGCAGACCGCGGAGGCTCGGGTCGTCGAGCACCTCGACCGCTGCGTAGAACGCGTCCATGTCGACGTGCAGGATGCGGGTTCCGGTGTCGTCGGCGTCGGTGGGCGACGTGATCTGCCCTCTGCCGTCGCCGTGTCCCATGGATCCATTCTCTCCCGGACTCCGGACACGGGTGCGTCGACGGGCCCAGCACGCCGAGGCGGCTGAGCCCGTCGAATCGCTACTGCGCGGCGCGCTCGAGGATGAGCTCGCGGACGCGTGCAGCGTCCGCCTGGCCCTTCATCGCCTTCATGACCGCGCCGATCACGGCACCGGCGGCCTGGACCTTGCCGTCCTTGATCTTGGCGAGCACGTCGGGCTGCGCAGCGAAGGCCTCGTCGATCGCGGCGATCAGCGCGCCGTCGTCAGACACCACGGCGAGTCCGCGCGCGTCGATGACCTCCTGCGGAGTGCCCTCGCCCGCGACGACGCCTTCGAGCACCTGGCGTGCCAGCTTGTCGGTGAGCGTGCCCGCATCGATGAGCTTCTGCAGCGCGACGACGTTCTCCGGGCTGATGAGCTCGGAGGCGTCCTTCTCGTGTGCGTTGGCGAGGCGCGAGATCTCGCCGGTCCACCACTTCCGGGCCGTCGCGGGGGTGGCTCCGGCGGCGATCGTCGCAGCGACCTCTTCGAGGACGCCGTTGTTGCGCACATCCTGGAACTCGAGGTCGGTGAAGCCCCACTCCGTCATCAGGCGACGACGACGGGCGACCGGCTGCTCCGGGAGAGCCGCGCGCAGCTCCTCGATCAGCTCGGCGGCCGGCTGCACGGGCAGCAGATCGGGCTCCGGGAAGTACCGGTAGTCATCGGCATCCGACTTCGGGCGTCCCGGCGACGTGGTGCCGGTGTCCTCGTGCCAGTGCCGCGTCTCCTGCGTGATCGTTCCGCCGTCGGCCAGGATCTGCGCCTGACGCTGGATCTCGTACCTCACCGCGCGCTCGACCGAACGCATCGAGTTCACGTTCTTGGTCTCGGTGCGCGTGCCGAGCTTCTCGGTGCCGCGCGGACGGAGCGAGATGTTGGCGTCGCACCGCAGGTTTCCGCGCTCGAGCCGAGCCTCGGAGATGCCGAGACCACGGACGATGTCGCGGATCGTCTGCACGTATGCTTTGGCGACCTCGGGGGCACGGTGCTCCGTGCCGGTGATCACCTTCGTCACGATCTCGACCAGCGGCACACCGGCGCGGTTGTAGTCGACGAGCGAGTACTCCGCACCCTGGATGCGTCCGGTCGCGCCGCCCATGTGGGTCAGCTTGCCGGCGTCCTCCTCCATGTGCGCACGCTCGATGGGGATGGTCACGGTCGTGCCGTCCTCGAGCTCGACCTCGACCGACCCCTCGAACGCGATCGGCTCGTCGTACTGCGAGATCTGGTAGTTCTTGCCGAGGTCGGGGTAGAAGTAGTTCTTCCTCGCGAAGCGGCTGGACTCCGCGATCGAGCAGCCCAGCGCGAGGCCGAGGCTGATCGATGAGCGGATCGCGGTCTCGTTCACGACCGGCAGCGCGCCGGGAAGACCGAGGTCGACCGGTGCGATGAGCGTGTTCGGCTCGGCCGCGTGATACTTCTCGTTGGCCGGGTTCGGCGCATCCGAGAACATCTTCGTGTTCGTGTTGAGCTCGACGTGCACCTCGAAGCCGAGGACGGGCTCGTACAGCTCGAGCGCCTTGTCGAAATCCATGAGCTTGGCGGTGGCCATCAGCGGGTTCCTCCGGTCAACTGGGGTGCGCGGCTGAGGAGCGGTGCTCCCCAGGCGTCGAGCAGCACGGTCTCGAGCGCGGCGCCGACCTTGTACAGACGAGCGTCCTCGCGGGCGGGAGCCAGGAACTGGATGCCGACCGGCAGCCCGTCCTCCTCGGCGAGTCCGCTGGGGATCGAGATCCCCGGGACGCCGGCGAGGTTCGCGGGGATCGTCGTGACGTCGTTCAGGTACATCTGCAGCGGATCGTCGATCTTCTCGCCGATCTTGAAGGCGGTGGTCGGCGCCGAGGGCGTCGCGATGACGTCGACGTCGGCGAACGCGTTCGCGAAGTCCTGCTGGATGAGGGTGCGCACCTTCTGCGCGCTGCCGTAGTAGGCGTCGTAGTAGCCCGCTGACAGCGCATAGGTGCCGAGGATGATGCGGCGCTTGACCTCGTCGCCGAACCCGGCGTCGCGGGTCGCCGACATGACGTCCTCGACGGTCGGGTTGCCGTCAGGAGTGACGCGCAGCCCGAAGCGGACGGAGTCGAACTTCGCCAGGTTGCTCGAGGCCTCAGCGGGGAGGATCAGGTAGTACGCGGCGACACCGTACTCGAAGTGCGGCGCGCCGATCTCGACGATCTCCGCCCCCTGCGCCTCCATCAAAGCGAGCGCGCTGCGGAAGGATGCCGCGACGCCGGGCTGGAAGCCGCTGTCCGGCAGCTCCCGGATGACGCCGACCCTGAGGCCCTTCAGCACGTCGCCGCGGGCGCCCTCGCGAGCGGCATCCGCGAACGACGGCCAGGCATCGCGCAGCGACGTGGAGTCCTTCGGGTCGTGCCCGCCGATGACATCGTGCAGCAGACCCGCGTCGAGCACGGTTCGCGTGACGGGGCCGACCTGGTCGAGGCTCGAGGCCAGGGCGATCGCCCCATAGCGGCTCACACCGCCGTAGGTGGGCTTCACGCCGACCGTGCCGGTCACGTGTGCGGGCTGACGGATCGATCCGCCGGTGTCCGAGCCGAGCGCGAGGGGTGCCTCGAAGGCGGCGACGGCGGCCGCGGAACCTCCGCCGGAGCCGCCGGGGATGCGGTCGAGATCCCACGGGTTGCGGGTGGGGCCGTAGGCGGAGTGCTCCGTGGAGGAGCCCATCGCGAACTCGTCCATGTTGGTCTTGCCGAGCGGGATGAGGCCGGCGGCGCGCGAGCGTGCCACGACCGTCGCGTCGTACGGCGAGCGGTACCCCTCGAGGATGCGCGATCCGCTGGTGGTGGGCTGATCGTGGGTGACAAGCACGTCCTTGATGGCCAGCGGGACGCCGGCGACCGGGCCGAGGTTCTCGCCGGCGGCGCGCTGCGCGTCGACCGCGGCGGCCGCTTCGAGAGCGCCGTCGTTCACATGCAGGAATGCGTGGACGTCGCCGTCGACGGCGGCGATACGGTCGAGGTGGGCCTGCGTGGCCTCGACACTCGAGATCTCGCGGGATGCGAGCTTGTCGGCGAGCTCCGCTGCGCTCAGTCGGATGATGTCGCTCACTGCTCTTCTCCCAGGATCGCGGTGACGCGGAAACGGCCGTCCGCGGCATCCGGAGCGTTCTGCAGCACCTGCTCGTGCGTCAGGGTCTCTCCGACGACGTCAGGACGGAAGACGTTGCTCAGCGGAATCGGGTGGCTGGTCGCGACGACGTCGGAGGTGGCCACCTCCGACACCTTGGCGATGTTGTCGACGATGGCGTCGAGCTGGCCCGTGAGCCGCGTCACCTCGTCGTCGTTCAGCTGGATACGCGCGAGCACGCCGAGATGGCGCACGAGATCAGGGGTGATTTCAGACACCCCTCCAGTCTAGGTCGTGGCGCCGACCCGTCGTGGCGTGCGCCCGACGCGGTACTCGTCCGTGACGACACCGCTCGCGTCGCGATGGCTGGCGACCAGTTCGAGCGGAGACCGTCCCGTCTGCGGCGGCGCGACGGGTCGACCGGAGCCCAGCAGCATCGGCGCGATCCGCAGGCGGAGGATGTCCACCTCACCAGCGCGGAACAGAGCATCGGTGAGCTGGAGGCTCCCCCAGATCGCGATGGACCGATACTGCGTCTTCAGGGACCGGACGGCGTCGACAGGTCCGTCGCGCAGGATCTCGATCTCACCATCGCCCCACGGAGCCCGGTCGAGCGTGCGACTCACGACGAACTTCGGCAGACGGTCGATCGGCGCGGCCACCGCGTCTTCCGACGGTTCCGTCTGAGGCCAGTAGGCGGCGAACAGCTCGTAGGTCCGCCGACCGAAGAGGATCGCGTCGACGCCGGCCAGCCACCGCATCTGCTCGGTGTCGGTGCGGGTCTGATCGCCGAAGTCGACGTCGTCGAAGAAATCGATCCCGCCCGCTGCATCCATCGCGTATCCGTCCGCGGAGACGATCTGCTCGATCGTGATCTCACCCATGTGCTCCACCCATCTCTCGTTCAAACTCGCTGATGGCCTCCCGCCATCCCGTCCACACGCTGTCCTCGCGCCCGGTGTCGTCGACGTGTCCGCGCAGGCGGAACACCATCTCCGTGCGTCCGCCGTCGATCGTCGCGAGCCGGACCTCGAGTTCCGCGACGGGTTCGTCGGGAGCACCCCACGTGCACCGGAGCAGCTCCGGTTCGCGCACCTCGAGGTACTCCCCTCCGCTCGCGTGCGCCGTGCCCGCCTCGTCGACCATCGAGAATCGGAACCGCCCGCCTGCGCGAAGGTCGACGAACACGGATTCCTCGGGTGTGCGCAGACCGTGCGGATGAAGCCAGCGCGCCATCACCGACGGCTCGGTCCAGGCGCGCCACACGCGCTCCCGCGTGGCGTCGAAGACGCGCGTGATCTCGAGCTCCCGCTCGCTCATCGCCCGGGCGCCGTCTGCGCGGGATCGGCTTCGGCGAGCACCGCGTCGAGCTGATCGAATCTGGTCTGCCACGCCTGGCGATTGCGCTCCACCCAGGCCGCGGCCTCGTCCAGTGGCTCATGCGAGAGCGAGCACACGCGCCACTGCGCCCTGGCCCGTCTTTCGATGAGCTTGGCCTTCTCGAGCACCCGCAGATGCTGCGAGACGGCCGGAGCGCTCATCGAGAAGGGGGCACCGAGCTCGCCCACGGTCGCGTCTCCGCGGCTGAGTCGTTCGAGCATGCTCCGTCGGGTCGGATCCGCGAGCGCATGGAACACCATGGACAGTTCGTCCGTCGCCGTGGGCATCGTCACCTCCTGATTAAGTACTTTCTTAATTACACCCGGCGTCCGAGAAGCTGTCAAGCCTCCGCCGCCTTATGCTGGGCTCGTGAGCCCGTTCCAGCCTCCTCGTCCATGGGTCGCCAGCTACGCCGCCGGTGTTCCCGAAGACCTCGCTCCCGTCGAGGGATCGCTGATCGACATCGTCGCGGCATCCGCCAGGGACTACCCCGAGGCCCCTGCTCTGCAGTTCTTCGGCAGAGGGACGACGTACGCCGAGCTGCAGGATGCGATCGACAGAGCCGCAGCCGGGCTTCGCGATCTGGGCGTGCGGGCCGGCGATCCGGTCGCGATCGTGCTGCCCAACTGCCCGCAGCACATCGTCGCCTTCTATGCGGTGCTCCGCCTCGGTGCCGTGGTGGTCGAGCACAACCCGCTCTACACCCCGCGGGAGCTGCGCAAGCAGTTCGAGGACCACGGCGCGAAGCATGCGATCGTCTGGAACAAGGCCGTCGCCACGGTCCAGGAGTTCCCCACCGACCTCTCCGTCACGAACCTCATCTCGGTCGACGTGACACGGGCGATGCCGTTCCTCACCCGCTTCGCCCTGCGACTGCCGGTCGCGAAAGCGCGGGAGTCCCGCGCCGCACTCACCGAGAAGGTACGCGGCACCGTCACCTGGGACGCACTGGTGGCCTCCGCGCCCATCCCCGCGTCGCACCCGAAGCCGTCCACCGACGACCTGGCCATCATCCAGTACACGTCCGGGACCACCGGCACGCCCAAGGGCGCCTCGCTCACCCACCGGAATCTGCTCGCGAACGCGGCGCAGGCGCAGGCGTGGGTCCCGTCGATCCAGCGCGGCAAGGGCTGCGTCGTGTACGCGGTGCTGCCGATGTTCCACGCATACGGCCTCACGCTCTGCCTGACCTTCGCGATGTCGATGGGTGCCCGGCTCGTGCTCTTCCCCAAGTTCGATCCCGACCTCGTACTCGATGTGGTCAAGAAGCACCCCGCGACGTTCCTGCCGCTGGTGCCGCCGATCGCCGACCGCCTCCTCACGGCCGCGAGGGAGAAGGGTGTCTCCCTCGAAGGCATCGAGGTGGCGATCTCCGGCGCGATGGCGCTGCCGCACGAACTCGTCGTCCCGTTCGAGAAGGCCACGCACGGCTATCTGGTCGAGGGCTACGGCCTCAGCGAGTGCTCTCCGGTGCTGATGGCCAACCCCGTCGCCGAGCACCGGGTGCCCGGGACTGTCGGGCTCCCCCTGCCCGGGACCGAATGCCGCGTCGTCGAACCGGAGAACCCGACCGTCGACGTGCCCGATGGGACCGCCGGTGAGCTCGTCGTCCGCGGACCGCAAGTCTTCTCCGGGTACTACGGCAAGCCCGAGGAGACCGAGGCGGTCTTCGTCGACGGCTGGTTCCGCACCGGCGACATCGTCACGATCGACGACGCAGGTTTCATCCGCATCGTCGACCGCATCAAGGAGCTCATCATCACCGGCGGGTTCAACGTCGCACCGACCGAGGTGGAGAACGCGTTGCGACAGCATCCTCAGGTGGCGGATGCCGCGGTGGTCGGACTCGCGAGCGCGCACTCCGGCGAAGAGGTCGTCGCGGCGATCGTCGTCGACAGCGGAGCGGACGTGGATGTCGAGGCGATCCGCGAGTTCGCCCGCGGCATCCTCACCCCCTACAAGGTGCCACGACGCATCTTCGTGGTCGACGAGCTCCCGAAGTCGCTCATCGGAAAGGTGCTCCGCCGGCAGGTGAAGGAGAAGCTCGTCGCGCTGACAACGGGCTCCTGAGGACGCCCTCACAGGCGCCGACATCTTCGGGGCGCTACCCTTGGGAAGTGACTCCTGAAGATGCAGTGCTGACCGACGCCCCCGAGGACTCCCCCGCGACCCCCGGATTCGAGGAACTCGGCATCACCGGGCCCGTCCTCAAAGCCATCAAGGACCTCGGATACGAGACCCCTTCTCCGATCCAGGCCGCGACGATCCCGACCCTGTTGTCGGGACGCGATGTCGTCGGCATGGCGCAGACCGGAACCGGCAAGACCGCCGCGTTCGCGCTGCCCGTGCTGGAGCGACTCGACGTGTCGCAGAAGATCCCCCAGGCCCTGGTGCTGGCCCCGACGCGAGAGCTCGCGCTGCAGGTCTGCGAAGCCTTCGAGTCCTACGCCTCGAAGATGAAGGGCGTCCACGTGCTCCCCGTCTACGGCGGTCAGGGCTACGGCGTGCAGCTGTCCGCGCTCCGCCGCGGTGTGCACGTGATCGTCGGCACGCCCGGGCGCATCATGGACCACCTCGCCAAGGGAACCCTCGATCTGTCCGAGCTGAAATACCTCGTGCTCGACGAGGCCGACGAGATGCTGAAGATGGGCTTCGCGGAAGACGTGGAGCAGATCCTCGCTCAGACGCCCGCCGAGAAGCAGGTGGCCCTCTTCTCGGCGACGATGCCGCCCCAGATCCGTCGCCTCGCGCAGAAGTACCTGCAGGACGCCGAGGAGATCAGCATCACCTCGAAGACCGCGACCGGCACCAACATCACGCAGCGCTACCTCGTGGTGTCGTACGCGCAGAAGGTCGACGCGCTCACGCGCATCCTCGAGGTCGAGAACTTCGACGGCATGATCGTCTTCGTCCGCACGAAGAACGAGACCGAGACCCTCGCCGAGAAGCTGCGAGCCCGCGGATACTCCGCCGCCGCGATCAACGGCGACGTGCCGCAGGTGCAGCGCGAACGCAGCGTGAACCAGCTGAAGGACGGCAAGCTCGACATCCTCGTCGCCACCGACGTCGCCGCCCGCGGGCTCGACGTGGAACGCATCAGCCACGTCATCAACTTCGACATCCCCACCGACACCGAGTCGTACGTGCACCGCATCGGCCGCACCGGGCGCGCAGGCCGCTCGGGCGATGCGATCAGCTTCATCACCCCGCGCGAGCGCTACCTGCTCAAGCACATCGAGAAGGCCACCCGTCAGCAGCCGGCGCAGATGCAGCTGCCGAGCACCGAGGACGTGAACACCACGCGCCTCAACCGCTTCGACGACGCGATCACCACGGCGCTGTCCGAGACCGGTCGCATCGAGGCCTTCCGCGACATCGTCGCGCACTACGTGCGCCATCACGATGTTCCCGAGGGCGACGTCGCAGCGGCACTCGCGGTCGTGGCGCAGGGCGACAAGCCGCTGCTGCTCGACCCGGCCAACGACCCGCTGACGCGGGCGGTGGAGGCCGACAACCGTCCGCCGCGCGAACGCGCCGGACGCGATGCCCGGGAGCCGCGCACCGAGCGTCGCGGTCGCGGGGACTACACCGCATACCGCATCGAGGTGGGCCGACGTCATCGGGTCGAGCCGCGTCAGATCGTCGGCGCGCTCGCGAACGAGGGCGGCCTCGGTCGTGACGACTTCGGCGTGATCAACATCCGCCCCGACTTCTCGACGGTCGAACTGCCTTCCAACCTCAGCCCTGCCGTGCTGGAGAAGCTGCGCGACACGCGCATCTCGGGACGCCTGATCGAGATCAAGCCCGATCGGGGCCCCGCGGGCCGTCGCAGCAGCGGTCCTCGCGAGGGCGGCTACGAGCGCCGTGATCGCGACGACCGCCCCGCGCGCAGCGACCGCGAGGACAAGCCGTTCCGCAAGCCGCGTCACAAGGGCTGAGCGAGAAAACCTCTCAGCATCGCCCGAGAACGCCGCACGGATCACGCCGATCCGTGCGGCGTTCCGGCGTCCGGTCGGTGCCGGCACCCCGGCGCTACACCGATTCGCGGGCGAGCTGTGCGGCGATGTCGATCAGCGGTTCAGGATGCGCGAGCAGGGCACGCTGCTCCGGATTCGCGATGAGATGCGCGAGCAGACGATGCGCACCGTCGATCGTGGGCGCCCAGTAGCCTCCGACGTGGTGGCGACTCAGCGGCATGACCTGCTCTTCTCCGTCGACGGTCAGCGTCAGGGCTCCATCATCGGGGTCGACTCCGAGGTCGGAGAGCGCGACCGCGGTCAGCGCCCCGAGCACGATCGTGCCGACGAGACCGGGGAGCCGGAATCGCGTGGTCGGCACATCCAGCTCGATACGCTCCACCCGCGACCACGGCACGATGCCCCGGCTATCGACCCCCTCCCGGAGGATCACCGCATCCGGCGTGAGTCGGAGGTGGTTCCGCCCGGGGTCGCCGACGGCCAGCGCATCGGGGACGGCGATCAACGGTCCGTAGCGCTTCATGCGAGGGCGTCAGGACCCTCGGTCACGAGGATGTGGAACTGCGCCGCGTCGAGGATGCGGATGCCGAGCTCCTCGGCCTTCCCGAGCTTCGAGCCGGCGCCGGGGCCGGCCGCGACGAAGTCGGTCTTCTTCGAGACGCTCGAGGCGGCCTTGCCGCCCGCGTTGATGATGGCCTCCTGGGCGCCGTCGCGGGTGTAGCCGTCGAGGGAACCCGTCGCGACGATCGTGAGCCCTTCGAGCACACCGCCGGCAGCGACCGCAGCGCCGGGACCAGGATGCCCGGGAGTCGCCCACTGCACACCCGCCTCGGCCCACTGCCGCACGATCTCCTGGTGCCAGTCCACATCGAACCAGGCGAGCAGCGAATCCGCGATGATCCCGCCCACTCCCTCGACCGATGCCAGCTCATCGCGGGAGGCGGCGCGGATCGCATCGAGTGAGCCGAACCACTGCGCCAGCGCCCGTGCGGCGACAGGACCGACGTGACGGATGTTCAGCGAGACGAGCAGCCGCCAGAGTTCCTTCGTCTTGGCCTTCTCAAGCTCAGCCAGCAGGGTGACGGCCTGCGACGACGGCTGCGGACCCTCGGCTCCGGCCTTCTTCTCGGCCGCGGTGGGGTTGCGCCGGAACGGCGAGCGGGTCTTGACGAGTCCGTCGTCGTCTTCCTTCGGGAGCCCGGTCTCGGCGTCGCGGACGAAGAGCTCGATGGGCACGAGCTGGTCGATCGTCAGAGCGAACAGCCCTGCCTCGGTCTCGAGAGGAGGCACGGCAGGCGACGTGGGTTGCGTCAGCGCGGCGGCGGTCACCTCGCCGAGCGCCTCGACGTCGAGCGCGCCGCGAGACCCGATATGCTCGACACGACCGCGCACCTGCGCAGGGCAGGAGCGCGCGTTCGGGCAGCGGAGGTCGATGTCGCCCTCCTTCATCGCCCGCAGCGGTGTTCCGCACTCCGGGCACTCGACCGGCATCACGAACTCGCGCTCGGTCCCGTCGCGCTTCTCGACCACCGGTCCGAGCACCTCGGGGATCACGTCGCCGGCCTTGCGCAGCACGACCGTGTCGCCGATCAGCACGCCCTTGGCCTTCACCACATCCTTGTTGTGCAGCGTCGCCTGGCGCACCACGGAACCGGCGACCTGCGCCGGGGCCATCACGGCGAACGGCGTCGCACGACCGGTGCGGCCGACCGAGACGACGATGTCGAGAAGCTTCGTCTGCACCTCCTCGGGCGGGTACTTGTACGCGATCGCCCAGCGCGGCGCACGGCTCGTGGCGCCGAGTTCGTCGTGCAGCTCGAGCTCGTCGACCTTCACGACGATGCCGTCGAGCTCGTGCTCGATGTCGTGCCGGTGCTCTCCGAAGTACTCGACGAACGAGGCGACCTCGTCGATCGAGGCGCACACCTTCGTGTGCGGGCTCGTCGGCAGGCCCCACCCGGCCAGCAGGTCGTAGACCTCGCTCTGCGCCCCGACCGGCGGATTCGCCCAGGCGCCGACGCCGTGCACGTAGAGGGCGAGCGACTCGATGCGCAGGAGCCCGGCCTCGAGCTCGAGCCCGTCCTTCTTGTCGATCTGCTGCCGGAGGCCGCCGCTCGCCGCGTTCCGCGGGTTCGCGAAGGACGGGAACCGCCGTGCGGCCGCGGTGCGGGCCTTCTCCTCATCGAAGGGCTTCTTGGCGCCGCCACGCGCCTCCCAGCGCGCGAGCGCGTCGCCGTACGCCCGGTCGCGGAACGCCGCCTGCGCGGCGTTGAGTCGCTCGAACGCCGCGACGGGGATGAAGACCTCACCGCGCACCTCGACGATCTCCGGGTGCCCCTCCCCGCTGAGCCGCTCGGGGATCTCGGGAAGCCGGAGCGCGTTCTCGGTGACGATCTCGCCCACGCGCCCGTCTCCTCGCGTCGCCGCAGAGGTGAGCACGCCGTTCTCGTAGCGCAGGTTGATGGCGAGCCCGTCGATCTTCAGCTCGGTGAGCCAGGCGACCTTCCGTCCCGCAGAGGCCTGGGTCTTGGCCGCCCACTCGCGCAGCTCTTCGATCGAGAAGACGTTGTCGAGGCTCAGCATGCGCTCGGCATGCTCGATCGTGGCGAGGCCCGTCGCCTCGGCGGCGCCGACCATCTGCGTCGGAGAGTCCTGCCCCTGCAGCTCGGGATGCAGTCGCTCGAGCTCCTCGAGGCGATGCATCCAGCCGTCGTACGTGAAGTCGTCGACGACGGAGGTGTCTCGCCCGTAATAGGCGTCTTTCGCCTCGAGGATGCGAGTGGTCAGCTCTTCGGCTTCGGTTCGGGCGTCTTCCAGCGAGATGTTCTCCGGCACCCCGTCAGTCTACGAGCGGGCGCCGACATCCAGCGAGAGCTACGCGCCGACGGGAACAGCCGACACCGTGGTGTCGATCGTGAACTGACCGAGCACGCGGGTCCCCACGTAGAGCACCGCGGTCTGCCCCGGCGCGACGCCGTCGAGTGGGATCTCCGGCACGACGCGCACGCCGTCGTCCGACACGGTGGCGACGGCCGCGACGGGCTCGGAATGCGCCCGGATCTGCACGTGGCAGTCGAAAGACGACTCGACGGGCCCCGCACCTGCCCAGCTGAACCGCTCCCCTGCGATCTCCGCGATCGCGAGGGCCTCCTTCGGGCCGACGACGACCGTGTTCGACACCGGGCGCACCTCCAGCACGAACCGCGGCTTGCCGTCGGCTGCCGGCACGCCGAGCTTGAGTCCTCGGCGCTGTCCGACCGTGAAGCCGTGCGCCCCCTCGTGCGAACCCACGACGGCGCCGGAGCGGTCGACGATCTCACCGGTGGCGGTGCCGACCTTCTCGGCCAGCCAGCCCCGGGTGTCGCCGTCGGGGATGAAGCAGATGTCGTGGCTGTCGGGCTTCTGCGCCACCGTGAGGCCGCGGGCCTCCGCTTCGGCGCGCACGATCGCCTTCGAGGGGGTCGTGCCGAGCGGGAAGTAGGTGTGCGCGAGCTGCTCGGCCGTCAGCACCCCCAGCACATAGGACTGATCCTTCGCGTTGTCCGAGGCCCGATGCAGCTCCAGTCCCTGCTCGCCGTCGATCAGGGTGGCGTAGTGCCCGGTGCACACCGCGTCGAAGCCGAGCTCGATGGCCCGCTCCAGAAGAGCGGCGAACTTGATCTTCTCGTTGCAGCGCATGCAGGGGTTCGGGGTGCGTCCGGCCTGGTACTCGGCGATGAAGTCATCGATCACGTCGTCGCGGAAGCGCTCCGAGAAGTCCCAGACGTAGAACGGGATGCCCAGCAGGTCGGCGGCGCGGCGCGCGTCCAGGGCGTCCTCGATCGTGCAGCATCCGCGGCTTCCGGTGCGCAGGGTGCCGCCGGCTCGCGAGAGCGCCAGGTGCACGCCCACGACGTCGTGCCCCGCCTCCACGGCACGTGCGGCCGCGACGGCGGAGTCCACTCCACCGCTCATGGCTGCAAGGATCCGCATGAGACCAGTCTACGAGCGCGCGCCTGTGCCGGACCCGGATGCCCGATCGTAGGCATCGGCGATCGCGGCGAGCACCGCGTCGACATCGGCATCCGTCGACGTCCGGCCGAGCGAGAACCGCAGCACGCTGCGCGCATCGCGCTCGCTCCGCCCCATGGCCATCACCACGTGCGACGGCTCCGCGACTCCCGCCTGGCAGGCGGAGCCGGTGGATGCCGCGACACCCGCGACGTCGAGGAGGAACAGCAGACTCTCCCCCACGGCTCCGGGGAACAGGATGTGCGCGTTGCCCGGAAGCCGGCGGACCGGATCGCCGAGGAGCTCGGCTGCGGGGACGGCCGAGCGGATGCCCGCGACGAGACGGTCGCGCAGTGCCGACAACCGGACGGCCTCGCCGGCGCGCTCCGTCTCGGCGAGCTCCAGGGCGGTCGCGAAGGCCGCTGCCCCGGCCACGTCCTGCGTCCCGGCACGGAGTCCGCGCTGCTGCGCGCCACCGCGGAGCATCGCCGTCAGCCGGGCCGTCCTCGCCGCGACCAGGATGCCGACGCCGACCGGCGCGCCGATCTTGTGACCGGCCAGGCTCAGTGCGACGAGCCCGACGCCGGGGGCCGCATCCGCCCGCAGCCCACGGAAGGAGAGGGGAAGATGGCCGAGGGCGGCGACCGCGTCGAGATGGAGCGGCACTCCGGCGGACGCGCTCGACGAGGAGAGCACCGCCGCATCGTTGACGGTGCCCGCCTCGTTGTTCGCGACGAGGGCCGTGGCGAGGGCTGCTCCGGGGAGCTGCTGAGCGAACGCGTCGACGTCGATGCCGGCCAGCGCGGTCACGCCGACGCTCCGCACCCGCGCGCCCTCGTCGATCAGGGCAGCGACGGTGTCCATCGTGGCGTGGTGCTCGGCATCCGGCAGCACGATCGCCTCCGTGCCGTCGGGACGCGAACGCCACAGTCCCTGCAGCGCGAGGTTGATCGACTCGGTGCCGCCCGAGGTGAAGACGATCTCGATCGGATCGGCATCCAGGACGGCGGCCACGCGCTCGCGCGACTCCTCGAGCAGACGCCGGGCGTCCTGCCCCGCGCCGTGCGTGGACGACGCGTTGCCGACCGTCTCGGTGGCAGCCAGCCACGCATCGCGCGCCTCAGGCCGCAGAGGCGCGGTCGCCGCGTGGTCCAGGTAGTGCCGCATCCCTCGATTCTCTCGCGAATCGGCGCGGCAGAGGCGACTGCGCGATGGAACCGAGTGCGATCTGTCATGGGACTGCAACACATCCCGCCTATGGTGTACTCATGCCCGAGTCCCGAGACTTCACCGCGCCCGGCGGTCCAGCCCTCGACAACCTCGGCGTCCGTCTGCACGACGGCGTCGGGACCCTCCGTATCTGGTCGCAGAACGCCTCCTCCGTGGAGCTGGTCGTCTTCGACGCGACCGACCTCGACTGGGCGACCGACGAGGTCCCGCTCGAGCGACGCCCCGGCGGCATCTGGGAGGTCACCACGCCGCTCCTGCAGCCCGGCGTCCGCTACGCGATCCGCGTCGGCGGTCCGCACGGCCCCGGCAACACGTTCAACCCGGAGAGCCTGCTGCTCGATCCCTACGCGCGGGGCCTCGCCCAGGGCGACGGCTACGAGGAATGGCGCTCTGTCGTCATCGTCGACGGCTTCGACTGGGGCGACTCGCAGAAGCCGCGCGTCCCCCTCGACCGGACCGTGATCTACGAAGGCCACCTCAAGGGCCTCACCAAGAGGCACCCCGACGTGCCTCCGGCTCTGCACGGGACGTATGCCGGACTCGCCCACCCGGCGATGATCGAGCACCTCCACTCGCTCGGGGTCACCTCGGTCGAGCTCCTCCCCGTGCACGCGTTCGTCCCCGAGCCGCGCCTGCTGGAGCGCGGGCTGACCAACTACTGGGGCTACAACACCCTCAACTTCTTCACGCCCCACACCGCGTACGCCACCGAGGAGGCCCGCAAGGAGGGCCCTGAGGCCGTGCTCGCCGAGTTCAAGGGCATGGTGCGCCTGCTGCACGAGGCCGGGCTCGAGGTGATCCTCGACGTCGTGTACAACCACACCTCGGAGGAGGGAATCGGCGGTCCCCGTTCGAGCCTGCGCGGCATCGACAACGCGAGCTACTACCGTCAGGACGAGACGGGCAGGTACATCGACACGACCGGCTGCGGCAACACGCTGAACACCTCCACGGATGCCGGGGCGCGGCTGGTCCTCGACTCGCTCCGCTACTGGGTTCAGGAGATGCAGATCGACGGCTTCCGCTTCGATCTGGCCGCCGCGATCGCCCGGGACGGCGCGCACACCTACACGCCGGAGCATCCGCTCCTGACGGCGATCGCCAACGACCCGGTCCTCGCCGAGACGAAGCTGATCGCCGAGCCGTGGGACGTCGGAATGGGCGGCTGGCAGACCGGGAACTACCCGGCGGGGTGGCATGAGTGGAACGATCGCTACCGCGACCGGGTCCGCAACTTCTGGCTCAGCGACATCGACTACGCGCGGCGGGCCTCCGCCCCTGTCGGCATCGGCGGCTTCGCCACCCGGCTCGCCGGGTCGTCCAACACCTTCAGCGAGGCACGTGGTCCCCTGGCCAGCGTGAACTTCGTCACCGCCCATGACGGTTTCACCCTGCATGACCTCGTCGCCTACGACGTCAAGCACAACGAGGCGAACGGCGAGCAGAACCGCGACGGCGCCGACATGAACCGTGCCTTCAACCACGGTGTCGAAGGGCCCACCGACGATCCGACCATCCTGGCGGCCCGCCGCAAGGCGATGCGCAACCTCCTCGGCACCCTGCTCCTGTCCGCGGGCATCCCGATGCTCACCGCCGGGGACGAGGTCGGACGGACACAGCGCGGCAACAACAACGCCTACGCGCAGGACTCCGCGATGACATGGCTCGCCTGGGAGTTCGAACCCTGGCAGAAGGATCTCCGCGCGCACGTGGCGCGGTTGATCAGCCTGCGCGCCGAGAACCCCGCGCTGCGCCCGAGCAAGTACGCGCGGCTCGGCGAGCACATCCCGAACGCCTCTGTCATGGACTGGTTCGATCAGAACGGCGAGACGATGGAGAGCGCCCAGTGGGCGGACCCGCGGAACCGCACGCTCCAGTACGTCGCGGCTTCCACGCCCGACAAGGAGGCGGCCAACCGGATCCTGCTGATCGTCCATGGAACCGAATCGCCCATCGATGTGCGTCTCCCCGACGAGATCGAGGACGCGACGCGTTTCGTCTCGCTGTGGTCGAGCGCCGAGGAGCGCCCGTCGGATGCCGCGGAGGTGTTCGCCCCTGGTGACGTCCTGCCCATCCCCGGCACCTCCATGCGCCTGTTCCGGGTCGAATGACATCGGTCTCCGACCCACCCCGGTGATCGCTTCCCGCGACTACCGCTGGGCGGTACGTTGAGGGGGTGGCTGCACGTGGTGGTACTCGGTCCTCGGCTCTCCGGAGCCCCGCTCAGATCCCGACGCGCCCCGGTGACGCCGTCACGATCGCGGAGGACACGCGCACGCCGCGCCTCCCGCTCCTGAACGGCTCGCCCGCGGTGCCTGGCGGGTTCCCCGCGAAGGCGTTCGTCGGCGAGGTGGTCCCGTTCAGCGTGGTGTCGTTCCGCGAGGGACACGACATCATCGGCGTGCATGTGCGGCTGACTGCTCCCGACGGGGAGGAGACCCTGCATCGGCTGTCCCCGCGGCTCGACGGCACCGACACCTGGTCCACCGAGATCGCACTCGATCTCCAGGGTCGGTGGAGCTATCGGTTCGAGGCCTTCTCCGACGACTTCGCCACCTGGGCCCATGCCGCAGAGCTGAAGGTCGCCGCCGGCGTGGACGTGCCGATCATGGCGGCCCTCGGAGCACAGCTCCTCACGAGGGCGGCGGCAGAGAAGGATCGACCCGCCGCGCAGCGCAAGCGCCTGCAGGCCGACGCCGCGTCGCTGGGCGGTGGCGACGCCGCGACGACGATCGCGCTGTCGACGGATGCCGCTCTCGCGCAGATCTTCGCGGATCGGCCACTCGCGAGCCTCCGCTCCGTCTCGGCACCGCAGCCCCTGCTCGTCGATCGCGTCACCGCGGGCGTCGGCGCCTGGTACGAGTTCTTCCCCCGCTCGGAGGGCGCGCGCCGTCTGAAGGACGGCAGCGTCAGGACCGGCACGTTCCGCACCGCCGCGAAAAGACTGCCGGGCGTCGCGCAGATGGGATTCGACGTCCTCTACCTGGTCCCCATCCATCCGATCGGGACGACGAACCGCAAGGGGCGCAACAACACCCTGGTCGCGGAGCCGTCCGACCCCGGATCGCCCTATGCGATCGGCGCCGCGGAAGGCGGGCACGACGCGATCCACCCGGATCTGGGCACGGCCCAGGACTTCCGCGCATTCGTCCGCGCCGCCCGGAAGGAAGGGCTCGAGGTCGCGCTCGATCTCGCCCTGCAGGCGTCGCCGGACCACCCGTGGGTCGCCGAGCATCCCGAGTGGTTCACCACGCTCCCCGACGGCACCATCGCCTACGCCGAGAACCCCCCGAAGAAGTACCAGGACATCTACCCGCTGAACTTCGACAACGATCCGGCCGGCATCTACGCCGAGATGCTGCGCATCGTCCGGCACTGGGTCGCGCAGGGCGTGAAGATCTTCCGGGTCGACAACCCGCACACCAAGCCGCTGCAGTTCTGGGAATGGCTCATCGGGACCGTGAACGCCGAGGACCCCGACGTCATCTTCCTGGCCGAGGCGTTCACCCGCCCGGCGGTCATGCGCGCGCTCGCCGCCGTCGGCTTCCAGCAGAGCTACAGCTACTTCACATGGCGGAACACCAAGGCGGAGCTGGAGGAGTTCCTCACCTCGGTGTCGCACGAGACCAGCGACTACATGCGCCCGAACCTCTTCGTGAACACGCATGACATCCTCACCGAGTACCTGCAGTTCGGCGGCAGGGCCGCATACCGGATCCGCGCGTGCATCGCGGCCACGGCAGCGCCGATCTACGGCGTGTACGCCGGGTACGAGCTGTTCGAGAACGTCGCTCGACCGGGCTCAGAGGAGAACATCGACAACGAGAAGTACGAGTTCAAGGTGCGGGACTGGGCGGGTGCGGAGGCGCGCGGCGAGTCGCTCGCCCCGCTGCTGCGTCGACTCAACGAGATCCGGTCCGCTCATCCTGCGCTGCGGCAGCTCCGCAACTTCGAGACGCACTGGAGCGACGACGACTCCGTCCTCGTCTACAGCAAGCACCTGGACGCGGCGTTCACCGGCACAGGCGCGGCCGACACGATCATCGTCGTGGCCAACGTCGATCCGCACTCGGTGCGCGAGACGACCGTCCATCTCGACACGACGCGCTGGGGCGTGCCCCTCGGCGAGTCCTTCGAGGTGGAGGACCTGCTGACGGGGGCCGTCTGGACGTGGAGCGATCACAACTACGTGCGGCTCGACGCCTTCGCCGAACCGGTGCACATCCTGAAGGTGAAGGAGCGATCATGAGCTACGTGGAAGACGCGACAGCGTCCGCCGACTGGGAGGCCATCGCCTCGGCAGAGCACCACGATCCGCACTCCGTGCTGGGCGCGCATCCGATCAAGGATGCCGCCGACCGCACGGTCACCGTCGTGCGCGCCCGCCGTCCCCTCGCCGCATCCGTCGACGCGGTGTTCGGCGACGGGAGCCGCCTCGCGCTCTCGCACGTGGCCCACGGCATCTGGGAGGCCCAGCACGCCGGCCCGCCGCTCTCCTACCGCCTCGCCACCGCCTACGGCGACGACGAGGAAACCGTCCAGGGCGATCCGTACCGGCACTCCCCCGCGCTCGGAGACATCGACCTGCACCTGATCGCGGAGGGGCGCCACGAGCGGCTGTGGGAGGTTCTCGGCGCCCATCCCCGCACTCTTGACGGCGAGCAGGGCGTCTCCTTCGCCGTCTGGGCGCCGAACGCCTCGGCCGTCCGCGTCGTGGGAGACCACAACGGCTGGAACGGCGAGACGCACGCGATGCGTTCCATGGGCGTCAGCGGCGTCTGGGAGCTGTTCATCCCGGATCTTCCCCAGGGCACGAAGTACAAGTACCAGATCCGCACCCGGGACGGCGCCTGGATCCTCAAGGCCGACCCGATGGCGCTCGCCGCCGAGGTGCCGCCCAACACGGCATCCGTCGTCACGTCGTCGTCGTACGTCTGGACGGACGGCGCATGGATGACCCGACGGGCGGCGACGCACGCGGTCGCGCAGCCGCTGTCGGTCTACGAGGTGCATCTCGGGTCCTGGCGACATGGTCTGGGCTATCGCGACATCGCCGAACCGCTCATCCGGCACGTCACGGATGCCGGCTTCACGCACGTCGAGTTCATGCCGCTCGCCGAGCATCCCTTCGGGGGCTCCTGGGGCTACCAGGTCAGCGGGTACTACGCGCCGACCAGCCGATTCGGATCCCCCGACGACCTGCGATACCTGATCGACCGGCTGCACCAGGCGGGCATCGGCGTGATCATGGACTGGGTGCCCGGTCATTTCCCCAAGGACGCCTTCGCGCTCGCGCGATTCGACGGGCAGCCTCTGTACGAGCACCCCGACCCTCGGCGCGGCGAGCACCAGGACTGGGGCACGCTCATCTTCGACTACGGCCGGAACGAGGTGCGCAACTTCCTGGTCGCGAACGCCCTCTACTGGTTCAGCGAGTTCCACGTCGACGGTCTGCGTGTCGACGCGGTCGCCTCGATGCTGTACCTGGACTATTCGCGGAACGCCGGCGAGTGGGAGCCGAACATCCATGGCGGTCGAGAGAACCTCGAGGCCATCCGCTTCCTGCAGGAGGTCAACGCGACCGCCTATCGTCTGCACCCGGGCATCCTGATGATCGCCGAGGAGTCGACGAGCTTCCCCGGCGTGACGGCGCCCACCGACCACGCCGGTCTCGGCTTCGGCTTCAAGTGGAACATGGGGTGGATGAACGACTCCCTCCAGTACATCGAGCGCGACCCGATGTACCGCTCCCACCACGAGGGCGAGATGACGTTCTCGTTCGTGTACGCCTTCGGCGAGAACTATCTGCTGCCGATCAGCCATGACGAGGTCGTGCACGGCAAGTGCAGCCTGCTGGCGAAGATGCCGGGCGACCACTGGCACAAGCTCGCCAACGTCCGCGCCTACCTCGCGTACATGTGGGGGCACCCGGGCAAGAAGCTGCTGTTCATGGGACAGGAGTTCGGGCAGATCGCCGAGTGGTCCGAGGGCCGCGAGCTCGACTGGTGGCTGCTGGACCAGCCCTCGCACGTGCAGCTGCAGAGCTTCGTCGGGGCGCTCAACCACACCTACCGGGCCCAGGCGCCGTTGTGGGAGCGGGACAACGACGGATCGTCGTTCTCGCGGCTCGGTGCACCGGCGTGGGAGCCGACGGTGATCGCGTTCGAGCGTCGCGACGCGCACGGCGGCAGGCTCGTCGTCGTCAGCAATTTCGCCGGCGTCGAGCGCACGGGCCACCGCCTGGTGCTGCCCCGCGAGGGCGTCTGGCAGGAGATCCTCAACACGGATGCCGCGGACTACGGCGGCCGAGGCTCAGGCAACCTCGGCATGGTCATCGCCCACGCCGAGGGCGACGGTGCGCCGACGGCCACGGTCACGCTGCCGGCGCTGTCGACGCTCTGGCTGCGTCACCAGCCGGAGCCGCACGTGCCGACGATCACGAACGGCTGAGCGAGGGAGCGCTCCTTCCGATCGGGATCGTCCCGGTCGTGACTCAGCCGCTCAGAAGAGCAGCGACGACAGGCGGTTGCGCGCGGTGATCACCCGCGGGTCTGCCGCGCCGATCAGCCCGAACAGCTCGACCAGACGCTCCCGCACGGGCGTGCGCTCGTCGGAGGGAAGCTGCGCGAAAAGATCGAGCAGACGACCGAACGCGTCCTCGACGTGGCCTCCGGCGAGATCGAGATCCGCGACCGCGAACTGCGCCTGGACGTCCAAGGGCGCATCGGCGGCGGCGGCACGCGCCGCCTGGAGATCGAGGCCCTGCACACGATCGAGCAGGCGGACCTGTCCCAGACCTGCCAGCGCATCCTCGTCGCGCGGGTTCTCCGCGAGCGCCTGCTCGTAGGCGCGGATGGCGGCTGCGTAGTCCCCCGTCTCGATCGCCGCGAACGCCTCGGCGTGCAGCGGAGGCAGCGGCGGCTCCTCGGCCGGTTCCGCGTCTCCGGCGTCTTCTCCGACGGAGAGCGAACCCGTCACGCCGTTCTGGGCGGCGACCTGGAGCAGCTGGGCGAAGACGTCGCGCACCTGCTGCTCGGGGACGGCACCGGTGAACATCGGGACCGGCTGACCGGCGATGAGCGCGACCACCATCGGGATCGACTGCGCCCGGAAGCTCTGCGCGAGCTGCGGGTTGGCATCGACGTCGACCTTGGCGAGCAGCACGCGGCCGCCGAGCTCCCTGGTCACCTTCTCGATGATGGGACTCAGCTGCTTGCAGGGTCCGCACCACTCGGCCCAGAGGTCCACGACGACGGGCACCGTGCGGGAGAGCTCGAGGATCTGGCCGAAAGTCTCGTCGGTGGCATCCACGACGACGTCGACGACAGCGGGCGCCGGAGCGCCGGCCGGCGCAGGAGCCGGTCGGTTGCGGAGGCTGGACAGGTCGACGGCGCCGCGCAGGGCGGCGGGCGAGATCTCACTCATTCGATCACCTTCACGGACAGCAGGTCCTGGCGGACGGCCAGAAGCTTGATCTGCTCCGTCGATCCCTGCGCCGGGACCGAGAAGAACAGCTGGAACTCGTACGTCGTCTCGACGCCCTTCGCGGACTCCGACACACCGGTCAGCGCCTTGGCCTGGGCGTTCTCGCCGAAGCGGATCACGGCATCCGTCGTGGTCGGCGTGACGCTCTCAGTGTCGGTCAAGGACACGGCCACGATCGCGCCGCTGTCGAGCGTCGTCATCGACACGGGCACCGAGGTGGTCGGCGCCATGTCGAACGCCGCCTGCGACGTCGCGGACGCCCCGTTGTCGGCGAGCGTCTGCACGACCGCCTGACGGCTGTCGACGATGGACTTCGCCAGGTTCAGCGACAGGTCGTCGAAGAGGCCGTAGGAGGCGCTCTTGTCACCGGAGTCGACGACGTCGGCGAAGGCGGCGGACAGCTCGCCGGGCGCGACGCGCAGGAACGCGGAGTCCTGCGGGACGAGAGAGGTGCCCAGCCACGCGGCCGCCACGTCCGGGAAGACGGCGTCGGCCGACATCTCCGCCATATCGGTGACCTTGTAGTTCGACCACGGGTCGGCCTGGGTCATCGTGAGGATGACGGGCGGGACGGTGTCGTCGCTCGCTCCCTTGGAGAGCATGAGAACCGTGCGGGGCCAGCGGTCGGTCGCTTCGGGGAGCACGACCTCGACCTCGTCGGTCGGGATGACGGACGGGAGCGGCGAGTCGGTGATCTGCGTGCGCAGCGCGTACTCCGTGGTCCGCGCCGCGAGGGCCGGTCCGTCCAGACGGGTCGACGCCAGATCGATGTCGAGAGCGGTGTCGGCCTCTTCGAGTGTGCCGGAGATCGTCTGCAGGATCCGTGTGGCCTGCGCCTCGGTGACGGCGGGCGGCTTCTGATTCTCCGGCGCGATCACGGTCGGGCTCGGCGACGGCGACGGCGCGCCCTCGCCGAACTGCGGCCACGAATCCGAAGAGCAGCCGGCGACGAGTAGAGCCGTCACGCCGAGAGCCGGGAGCGCCAGCATGCGGCGCCGACGGGCAGGGCGTGCGGCGCGCATCTGGTTCCTCGCACCCGGATCCTTGCCCTCGTCCACGATCTCCGCGTCTTCGATCTTCTTCTCCTCGGACGCGTCCGCCGGCGCAGCGGGCTCGGTCGACTCGATCGCCTCCCGCTCGGCCGGAGGCAGCGCGGCGACATCGATCGGCTGTGTGACCGGAAGCGGGCCGGGGCCCTTGCGACGGGGACCGCGCCCGCGACGCTGGTGCCGGATCCCGAGAACGTAGAGGATGAGCCCGACCAGGAGCACGGCACCGCCGGCGGCCATGAGCGGTCCGGCCCACGGCGTGGAGGTGTCGAGCGGCCAGGAGACCGCGATGTCGTCGGGTGCATCCTTCGTGCCGTCGTAGGCGATCAGGACGCTGGTGCCCTCCGGGAGCTGCATGTTGTCCGCGATGAGCGCGTTCTCGTCGCCGAAGGAGTCCAGCCAGAGGTCGGATCCCGCCGGGTTGCGGCCCGAGGACTCCTCGGTCGTCGCGTCGGAGCCATCCGTCCCCGCCTCGGGAGCGGTGGTCTCTTCGGGCACGGGCGTCTCCTCGGGCGCAGGGGTGGCATCCGAGTCATCCGATGCGGCCGCTGCCTCGACGTGCTCGACGTCGAGCGTGCCGTCCTTCGCCACCGTGACGTGGTTGTAGTCCGAGTCGGCCAGCCACGCCTCCATGTCGGGCGTGCGTCCGTAGCTCGCGAAGATCTCTCCCTCGCCCCGGACGAGCAGCGTCTGGGCACCGGGGTTGGTTCGGAGCACATCGCCGTCGAGGAGCACGAACGGCGCCGGTTCCGCGATCTCCACCTGGGTCTGCTGCGACGGCGGTCCCAGGAAGATGGTTCGCTGGGCGATCCCTGCCCCGATCAGCACCGCGGCCAGCACGAAGGCCACGACGGCCCATACGAAACGCACGAATAGTCTCCTCACGCATCCCGGATATCCACCCGAGACGCAACACTCGACATTTCAGACTAGCGAAACCTCCTGTGTGTTGCCCACGAGCAGCTCCGCTCCATGTCCGACCGGCACGTCGCACGGTCCGCCGAGACGCGGCTCGATAATCTGAGGCCACACGTTCCGAGGAGCCGAGATGAAGATCCACAATCCCTTCCGCACCGCCCTGGTGGCGACGCTCGGCGTGGGGCTCGGCATCCTGCTGATCGGCAGCGTCGAGACGCTGTCGACCGTGCTCCTGTATCTCGGCACCGCCCTGTTCCTCAGCCTCGGCCTCGATCCTCTCGTGTCGTATCTCGAGCGCCGTCGACTCCCCCGCTGGCTTGCCGTGCTGGTCACGATCCTCGCGGTGCTCGCGATCTTCGTCGGCATCGTGCTCATCGTCCTTCCTGTGCTCGTGAACCAGATCTCCCAGCTGATCGCCCAGATCTCGGCGATCGTCCAGCGGGGAACCGCGATCGACGATCTGAAGGACTGGATGAAGGGCGCCTTCCCGAACCTTCGCGTCGACGACGTCTTCAGCTACGTCGAGGAGTGGCTCAACACGAACCTCACGGAGATCGGCGGCTCGATCGGTCAGGGAGTCCTCGTGGCGAGCGGCGCCGTGCTCAGCGGCCTCTTCGGCGCGTTCATCGTGCTCATCCTCACGATCTACCTCACGGCCTCCACGCCCTCCCTCAAGCGAGCCGTCTACCAGCTGGCCCCGGCGTCGAAGCGCGATCGATTCATCGACCTGGCCGACCAGATCACCGACTCGGTCGGCTACTACGTCATGGGGCAGGTCACCCAGGGCGTGATCAACGGCGTGCTCAGCGCGGTGTATCTGTCGATCATCAAGGCGCCGTTCCCCGCCGTGCTCGCCGTGGTCGCCTTCTTCTTCTCGCTGATCCCGCTCGTGGGCACGCTGACGGGCTCGACGATCATCGTGCTGGCGTGCCTGATCCCGGGACTGGGCTCGCCCGCCACGGCGATAGCCGCGGGCATCTACTACCTGATCTACATGCAGATCGAGGCGTACATCATCTCGCCGCGCATCATGAGCCGAGCCGTGTCCGTGCCCGGCGCCGTGGTCGTGGTCGCGGCTCTCGCCGGCGGCAGCCTGCTGGGCCTGCTCGGCGCACTCATCGCGATCCCCGTCGCGGCGAGCATCCTGATCATCTACCGGCAGGTGCTCATCCCGCGCATGAACGAGCTCTGACGTCCGCTCAGGCCGGCGGCCAGTGGGTCGCCAGAGGCAGCGCGGACGCGTTCACCGCGGCCACGATCTCCGTGAGGACGCGTCGCGTCTGCGTCTCGCCGACCCAGAGGTGCTTGCCCCCGTCCACGGCGATGAGCTGCGCCTGCGGGATCGATGCGAAACGCTGTCGGGCCTCTTCCGGGCGGAGGTAGTCGTCCAGCTCGGGCACCAGGACGACGACGGGCAGATCCGTGCTCGCCCAGGCCGCCACTTCCTCTTCGGTCGCGCGGTGCAGCGGAGGCGAGAGCAGGATGATGCCCTCGATCTCGTGCTCACGGCCGTACTTCAGCGCCAGCTCGGTCCCGAACGACCACCCCAGCAGCCAGGGGCGGGGAAGGCCGCGCTCGTGGACGAAGTCCATGGCGGCAGCCACATCGAACTGCTCGGCGGCGCCGCCGTCGAACCCGCCCTCGCTCGTGCCGCGGGGGGAAGTCGTGCCGCGGGTGTTGAACCGCAGCACGGCCAGATCCGCGAGAGCCGGGAGGCGGGCTGCGGCCTTGCGAAGGATGTGGGAGTCCATGAACCCACCGGCGGTGGGAAGCGGGTGCAGCGTCACGAGAGTGGCGACAGGCGCGGTGTGCTCCGGCCGGGAGAGCTCCCCCACGAGCGTCAGCCCGTCGGCCGTCTGCAGCTCGATCTCGTCACGTCGGGCGGGGAGCTCCAGCGGCCCCCGGATCTCGATGCTCAAGCGACCCTCCAGCAATGCGTGTGCCAATGACGTCGTGCCGCGAGGTCCGCGGCATCTCCCAGAACTCCGTCAGCGCGCCACGCCACCAGGTGCGGCGTGCCGGGCTCGATGTCCTGCGCGCACCCGGGGCAGCGATAGGCCTTCTGAGCCTGGGGGGCGGAGACGGGCTGCACCGTCCACTCGCTGCCGCGTCGGACTTCCGTGCGCTTCCAGCCGGCGAGCAGGCGCTCGAGGGATTCCTCGGCGTCAGGGCGCGCCGGACGGCGGCGGTGGGAGCGTGGCACGATGCCGGCTCACCACCAGTGGTTGTTCGTCCAGAAGGCGTGCGCGCCGGCCCAGCTGCCGTAGCGACCCGTCGCGTAGCCGTTGGCCCAGCGCAGATTGTCCACGGGGTCGTAGCCGTTGCCCGGCACCTTGCTGCACGGCAGCGCCTGAACGAGACCGCAGGCCCCCGACGACGAGTTCGTCGCGTTGGGGTTCCAGCCGCTCTCCTTGGACACGATGTAGTCGACGTAGCCCCAGTCGCTCTCGGCGATGCCTGCGGCGGCCATCCACTCGGCCGGTGCTCCCCCGCCGGTGTAGTACAGGGGTCCGCTGCCCGACGACTCGTCGCTCGAACCGGATGCCGCGGCGGGCACCGGGACGGGGACCGGCTTGGGCTTGACGTACACCTCGAAGGTGCCGCGCACGGCCGGCGTGATGGGCGTTCCCTCGACCGTGACGGTGAGGTTCTGCGTGTCGGCGAGGGCGACGGAGTATGCCGAGTCCGGGGTCTCCTCCTGCACCGGCTCAGCCAGTGCCACTCCCGTGGGAGCGACCAGCGCGCCGGCGAATGCGACGACGGCGAGAGCACTGAAGACGCCGACGACCCCGCGGCGGCGTGACCACCGACGAGTGCCCTTGCGCGCGGAATTGACCGTCGCTGCGGGCACCAGCGACGAGTCGTTTCGTTCGAGTGTCATGTCGTTTCGGGAGTTCACGATGAGTGACAGTCTACGCAGACCTTGCTGAGACGGCCATCAGAAACGTCAACGAACGGCGAGGATGACGTCGATCGCCGCGTCGAGGAGGGCATCGACCTGCTCTTCGCGGTATCCCCCGCGCTGCATACGGAACGCGGCCGACCTGAGCTGCTCAGCGGTCAGACCCTCGCCGTCGCGGAGGTAGCGCACGATCCGCGTGGTCACGTGATCGACCTCGTCGATCCGGTAGCCGAAGGTGAGCAGACCGGTGCGCGCGAAGCGGTGACGACGGGGGCGAGCGAGATGATCCAGGATGAGCTGGGCGTCTTCTCGTGCCTGCTCCACCCACGCCCCCGCTCCGCGCGAGCGCACGACCTGCTCGCGCTCGCGCGCGGCGAACGCGTCCTCGACGCGGCCCAGCGCGGCGTCCACATCGGCGACGACGTACCCGCCCTTCACGAGCGGGAAGGACGCGGTGCGCACGTCGACTGCGCCCATCTCGTCACGACCCGTCTCGAAGGCGCGTCGAGCCGATGCGAGGAAGGTGTCGACCGCCACGCGGTGATAGCCGCGCGTGCGACCCGTCGTCAGAGCGAACGCCGGCGGCGCCTGCGGCGCCGTCTGCTCGTCGATCCGGTCTTCAGTCATCAGAGAACCACCCAGGGAGAGAGAAGGAAGTACAGGCCCAGCGCGGGGATGGTCGACGGCAGGATGCTGTCCAGCCGGTCGAGCAGGCCGCCGTGCCCCGGGAGCCACGAGCTCATGTCCTTGATGCCGAGGTCCCGCTTGAGCATGGATTCGCCGAGGTCGCCGAGCGTCGCCGTGAGCAGGATCGATGCTCCGAAGATCAGCCCGGCCCACCACGGGAGGTCGAGGAGGAAGATCGCCAGCAGGACACCGGCGGCGAGAGAGGCGAGCACGGCGCCTCCGAAACCCTCCCACGTCTTCTTCGGGCTGATCTTGGGCGCCATCGGGTGACGACCGAACGCCAACCCCGCCGCGTACGCGCCCGTGTCGGCGGCGACCGCGATCGCGATGAAGCTCAGGACCCACCACTGGCCGCCCTCCTGCTCGAGCAGGATGAGAGCGACACCCGCGAGGAACGGCACGTAGATCTGCACGAAGCCGCTGATGACGGCATCCGCCAGCACTTCGCCGTAGGTGCGGCCGTCCTTCACGACCATCTGGCCGACGAGGCGCCACACGATCACGAACGCCACCGCGACGAAGACCATCACCCAGCAGAGCCAGGGCTCGGCGAAGTACGCGGAGAGCACGAGGAACGTCGCCGCGATCAGCTGCGGCACGACGTCGACGCGGCGACCGGAGGCGCGCAGCGCGCGCGACAGCTCGTACACGCCGAGGAGAGCCGCGGCCAGAGCGAAAGGCACGAAGAGAGCCTTGATGAACAGCAGCGAGCCCAGCAGTGCGGCACCGAACGCGAGTCCGATCAGGGTCGCCAGGATCAGGTCCCGACCGGTGCGCTCCTTGATTCGCTCGTTCGCCTGGTCGATCTGATCCCGCGCGTGGGAGACGTGGCTGTTCAGCTCGTCTCTCCGCACGCGCCACTGCTCCCTGATCGCGTTGTGATCCGCGGTGTCCAGGGGGCCTGCGCCGGCGAGAGCCGCCTCGACGGGCGGCAGCGGCGGACGCGGCGGGACGGTCGCGGCGTCGAACGACGGGAAGGCCGCGTCGACGAGCGGAACGCCGTCGTCGGGGGTCACCGCATCGCCTGTCTCACCGTGCGTCGGCGATCGCCCCTCCTCGCCGCGTCTCGTGTCGTCGGACATCCGGACTACACCTCGAGGAGTTCGGCCTCTTTGCGCTTGAGAGCGTCGTCGATGAGGTCGACGTGCTGACGAGTCAGAGCATCGAGCTCCTTCTCGCCCCGCGCGAGTTCGTCCTCGCCGATCTCGCTCTTCAGCGCGTCGAGCTCGTCCTTCGCCTTGCGACGGATGCCGCGGACGTGCACCTTCGCGTCCTCGCCCTTGGACTTGACGAGCTTGACGTACTCCTTGCGGCGCTCCGCAGTCAGCTCCGGCATCGTGACGCGGACCAGGTTGCCGTCGTTCGTCGGGTTCGCGCCCAGATTCGGCATGTCGCGAACAGCCTGCTCGATCGCCTTGAGGGCCGACTTGTCATAGGGGGTGATGATGAGGGTGCGCGCCTCCTGGTTGGCCAGCGATGCGAGCTGGGCCAGCGGGGTCGGCGTTCCGTAGTAGTCCACGAGCAGCTTCTGGAACAGCTGCGGGTTCGCACGGCCGGTGCGCACCGTGGAGAAGTCCTCCTTGGCAGCCTCGACCGCCCGCGACATACGGGAGGTGGTTTCAGCGAGGACATCCGCGATCACGGTGACTCCTATCGTCGGGGTGTTCTGGAAATTCTATCGGGCGAAGGCCACTCCACCCGCTCTTGCACTCAGGCGGTGACGAGTGTCCCGATGGGCTCGCCCAGCAGCGCCCGTGTGACGTTGCCTGCGGGCTCCATCCCGAAGACGCGCATGTCCATGCTGTTGTCCATGCAGAGGCTGAACGCGGTCGAGTCGACGACCTTGAGGCCGCGCTGCAGGGCGTCGCGGTAGGTGACCCGCTCGATGCGCTCGGCGTCGGCGTGCTTGTTGGGGTCGGCCGTGTAGATGGCGTCGACGCCGTTCTTGGCGACGAGCACCTCCTGCGCGCCGATCTCCAGCGCGCGCTGGGCGGCGACGGTGTCCGTCGAGAAGTACGGGAGGCCGGCACCCGCTCCGAAGATCACGACGCGCCCCTTCTCGAGGTGGCGCTCCGCACGACGCGGGATGTACGGCTCCGCGACCTGCGTCATCGAGATGGCGGACTGCACGCGCGTCGCGGCCCCTGCCTGCTCGAGGAAGTCCTGCAGGGCGAGCGCGTTCATGACGGTGCCCAGCATGCCCATGTAGTCGGCACGGCCGCGGTCCATGCCGCGCTGGCTGAGCTCGGCGCCGCGGAAGAAGTTCCCTCCACCGACGACGATCGCGACCTCGACGCGATCGACGGCAGCGGCGATGTCGCGCGCGATCTGCGAGACCACATCGGGGCTGACGCCCAGCTGACCGGCCCCGAAAGCCTCACCGGAGAGCTTGAGAAGGACGCGGCGGCGTCCAGTGCGTTCAGTCATGTGTGGGGTGTCCTCTCGTCCCGATTCAAGATAGTGCCTCGTGGGCACGAAGAAGGGGTTCGGATCGCGATGATCCGAACCCCTTCGACAGTGTTACGCGCCGACCTTGAAGCGCGCGAAGTCGGTCACCGTGATACCGGCGTCCTTCGCGACCTGGGCGACGGAGAGCTTGTTGTCCTTCGCGTAGTCCTGCTCGAGCAGGGCGACCTGCTTGATGAACGCGGACACACGGCCCTCGACGATCTTGGGCAGCGCCGCTTCCGGCTTGCCCTCGTTGCGGGAGATCTCGGTGACGATCTCGCGCTCCTTCTCGACCGCGTCAGCCGGGACGTCCTCGCGAGCGAGGTACGACGGGTTGGCGAACGAGATGTGCTGGGCGATGCTGCGCGCGGTCTCGGCGTCGTCACCCGAGTAGGCGACGACGACGCCGATCTGCGGCGGCAGGTCCTTGCTGGTGCGGTGCAGGTAGACCTCGACCTTGTCGCCCGAGATCGTGCGCACGCGACGCAGTTCGACCTTCTCGCCGATGATCGCCGCCTCTTCCGAGATCAGCTGCTCGACGGTCTGCGATCCCGCAGCGGCAGCGAGGCCGGCCTCGACCGAGTCGGCCTTGACCGCTGCGACAGCGTCCGCGACCTTGTCGGCGAGCGTGATGAAGCGGTCGTTCTTGGCGACGAAGTCGGTCTCGCAGGCGAGCTCGATGAGCGTCACGGCGCCGTCCTGCTCGCGAGCGACGATCAGTCCCTCGCTGGTGGAACGGTCGGCGCGCTTCGCGTTGCCCTTCGCACCCTTCAGACGCAGGATCTCGGTGGCCTTCTCGACGTCTCCGTCAGCCTCCTCGAGCGCCTTCTTGGTGTCGACCATTCCCGTGCCGAGCTGCTCGCGCAGCGCCTTGAGGTCGGCGATGGTGAAGTTGGCCATGTGTGGTGGCTCCTTGCTTCGTTATGTATGTGTGTGAACGAGGGGATTACTTGGCGTCTGCGGCCTCGGCTGCGGCGACCTCAGCGGTCTCCTCACCGGAAGCGGCGGCGATCGCCTCGTCGTGCGCCTCGGCACCGGCCTCGTCGGCCGCGGTCTCGTCAGCAGCGGGCGTCTCGACGACAGCAGCCTCATCGGCGGTCGGCTCGACCTCAGCCGCGTCAGCGGACTCCTCGACGACGGGAGCGTCGGCGGGGGTCTCGAGAAGCTCCTTCTCCCACTCGGCCAGCGGCTCAGCGTCGCCCGACTCCGGGTTGTGCTTCTGCTGCAGGCCCTCGGCCGCGGCGTCGGCGATGATACGCGTCAGCAGCGAGACGGAGCGGATCGCGTCGTCGTTGCCGGGGATCGGGTACTGGAAGTCGTCCGGGTCGGCGTTGGTGTCGAGGATGCCGATCACCGGGATGCCGAGCTTCTTGGCCTCGTCGATGGCGAGGTGCTCGCGCTTGGCGTCGACGACCCAGATCGCCGACGGCGTCTTCGTGAGGTTGCGGATACCGCCGAGCGACTTGTGCAGCTTGTCGAGCTCGCGCTTCTTGAGAAGGAGCTCCTTCTTCGTGAAGCCGCTGTTCGCGGGGACCTCGTAGTCGAGCTCCTCCAGCTCCTTCATGCGAGCGAGACGCTTGGAGATCGTCTGGAAGTTGGTGAGGAGTCCACCGAGCCAGCGCTGGTTCACGAAGGGCTGGCCGACGCGCGTGGCCTGCTCGGCGAGGATCTCCTGCGCCTGCTTCTTGGTGCCGACGAAGAGGATCGTGCCGCCGTGGGCGACGGTCTCCTTGACGAAGTCGTAGGCCTTGTCGATGTAGCCGAGCGACTGCTGGAGGTCGATGATGTGGATGCCGCTGCGCTCGGTGAGGATGAAGCGCTTCACCTTCGGGTTCCACCGACGGGTCTGGTGTCCGAAGTGCACGCCGCTGTCGAGCAGCTGGCGGATGGTGACCACAGCCATGGTCGTCTCCTGGTTCTGGCGCGATTCTGCGCCGTTGAGGTTGTCTGCCGATCTTCTGATCGGACTTCCTGGTGCCCGGCGCACTCCCGCCCGCTCGTGGAGCGGGACCTGTGGGAATGGATGCCGCGACCTCTGTCTCTGCAGACGCCGGTCGCTCTGGGCACGCGTAGTCACCCCGATATCGAGGTGCTCCTCCAGCATACAGGATGCGGCGGTCCGACTCGCGCTGCACCCCGCGGGGCTCGCACCTGCTTCTCCCCCATGACCGCGGCGTCCGGCGCAGGACAGGAGCGGACCCCGCCGCCGTCGACCAGGATGCCGGGAATGCGCACCTCATCACGACTCGTGTCCGGGATCGCCCTGATCCTCCTCTCGCTGCTGTTCTCCCCTGCGCAGGTCGCAGCCGTCCCGCCTCCCGGAGCCGACGAAGTCCGGTGGCTCTGGCCGCTCGACGGCGTTCGCCAGGTGGTCGAGCCGTATCGCGCCCCCGCGCACGCCTACGGAGCGGGTCACCGCGGTGTCGATCTGGCAGCGCCCGCGGGAACGGTCGTCCTCGCTCCCGCCGCCGGGGTGATCGCGTTCCAGGGGACCGTCGTCGACCGCCCGCTGCTCACGATCGAGCATCACGGGGGCCTCGTCTCGACATTCGAGCCTCTTCACTCGACGCTCCGGCCGGGCGATGCCGTCTCGGCCGGCGATGCGATCGGGGTGGTCGCCGTCGGCGGACACGCGACGCCCGGGACGCTCCATCTGGGCGTGCGGCTCGACGGGGCCTACATCAACCCGATGATCCTGTTCGGCGGTGTGCCGCGCGCGGTGCTGCTGCCGTGCTGCGACCCGGTCTGAGAACGTGCGGGCGCGCCGCAGCGAAGGTCATGCGCGCGGATGCGCCAGCCGGTAGGTCGCGGTCAGACGCTCGGCCGACACGTGGGTGTAGATCTGGGTGGTGCCGAGGCTGGCGTGGCCGAGGATCTCCTGCACCGCGCGCAGATCGGCGCCGCCGTCGAGGAGGTGGGTCGCCGCCGTATGCCGCAGAGCATGCGGGCCGACCGTCTCCGCTCCGACGATCGGCGCGAGCACGCGCGCGACGAGCGTGTAGACCGTGCGTGGTCCGATGCGCGCACCGCGGCTGCCCAGCATCACGGCCGGCGTGGCCGCCACGGCGCGGACGATCAGCGCCGGTCTCCCCCGGGTCAGATAGGCGCGCACGGCATCGCGTGCCGGTGCACCGAAGGGGACGACGCGCTCCTTGGAGCCCTTGCCGAGGACCCGAGCGGTGCCACGGTCCAGATCGAGGTCGTCGATGTCCAAGCCGCAGAGCTCCGAGACGCGGATGCCTGATCCGTACAGCAGCTCGAGGATCGCGTGGTCCCGCAGCGCGAGAGGGTCCCCGGAGTCCGCGGCGGTGCGGTGCGCGTCGAGAAGCTCCGACATCGAATCGCGCGAGGCCACCGTCGGCAGCGTGCGTCCCCTCTTCGGGGCGATCAGCCGCAGACTCGGGTCGTGCGCGACGAATCCCTGCTCCTGGGCCCAACTGAAGAACGACCGGGCGGCGGCGGCTCGTCGCGCCAGGGTCGACCTCGCGTCCCCGCGTTGCGTCGCCCGCCAGAGCCAGTCCCGCAGCACTTCGAGGTCGACATCTTCCAGAGCGATCGGGCCCGCTGATGCTCCGAGATCCCGCAGGTCCGAGCGATACGCCTTGACCGTCGCCGGCGACAGCCGACGCACCCGCTCGAGGTGATCGGCGAACGCCTCGGCAGCGACCGCGAGTTCCATGGACCCAGTCTGCCCGCGTTCTCGCGGCGGTGGCCGAAGCCCCGCCGTGACGGCGACGACGCGCGTCTCATGCGGGGGCTGTCGCCGTCAGGCGTCGCCAGCCCCTGTCATCGCGACGGACCTCCTCCTCGAGCTCGAGCAGGCCGAGCAGCGCGCGGACGCGGTCGGGCGGCAGCCCCGACCGGCGTACGAGCTCGTCGACGGATACGCGTGCCCTCGTGCTCATCGCGTCGAGCAGACGGATCCGATCCGGATCGACGGCCGGCTCGTGCGACGATGTTCCGACGCCCATCCCCCAGAGCTCCCGCACCTCCTCAGCCGATGTCACGCACTGCGCGTCGTACTCCCGCAGCAGTCGATGACAGCCCGCGGATGCCGCCGAGGTCACCGGGCCCGGCACGGCACCGAGCGGACGCCCGAGCGCGGCGGCGTGCCCCGCCGTGTTCAGCGAACCACTGCGCCACCCTGCTTCGATCACCACCGTCGCGTGCCCGAGCGCTGCGATCAGGCGATTGCGCGCGAGGAACCGCCACTTGGTGGGCGCCGCGCCGCAGGGCGGCTCGCTGACCACAGCACCTCGAGCGGCGATCTGCCCGATCAGATACTGGTGACCTGCCGGGTAGGCACGATCGACGCCGCCGGCCAGGAACGCGACCGTCGCGCCGCTCACGCCGAGTGCCGCCCGATGCGCCGCCCCGTCGATGCCGTAGGCGCCTCCCGACACGATGACCGTGCCGGTGGCGGCGAGATCTCCCGCGAGCTCCGCCGCCACGTGTTCGCCATACCCGCTGGAGGCCCGCGCCCCGACGAGAGATGCCCGAGGCTCGGCGACCAGAAGCTCCGCCCTGCCCCGCACCCAGAGCGCCGTCGGCGCATTGGCTCCGAGGTCGTCGAGCGACGCCGGCCAGCACGCATCACCGGGGAGCAGCAGCGTCGCGTCGATGTCGTGCGCACCCCGCAGCGCATCACGCACGGCGCGCGGATCGGCGCGCGGCATCCACCGCTTGCGCGCCTCGCTCAGAGCGCGCTGTCCGGTGCCGGCGACGTCCAGGAGCGCGAACGCGCCCTGCCGCGAGCCTCCGACGGCGACGGCCAGCGCATCGACCGCTCCGAGCTCGCCGATCAGCGTCCCCGCCACGGCATCGCCGGGCTCCGCGACGACGCTCCAGGCGACCCGCGCCAGAGCCTCGGCGACCTCATCCTCCCGTCGCAGCCGACGTGCGGCATCGACGATCTCGGCATCGCCGAGCAGCCTCTCGATCATGGAGTCAGTCCTCTCTTCAGGTGCAGCGCCCGGCCGATCTCGTCGAGGCCCGGACTCTCGAGATCCGCGAGGTCGGCCATCGTCCAGGCCAGCCGGAGCACGCGGTCGTATCCGCGCAGCGTGAGAGAGCCGCGTTCGAGTGCACGGTCCAGCGCGGCGCGGGTCGCCGGCGGAAGCCGCAGCGCGCCCTGACGCAGCCAGGTCCCCGGAACGTCGGCGTTGCGTCGCCACGGTGTGCTCCGCCATCGATCGGCCGCGCGTGCGCGCGCCGTCTCCACGCGCTCCCGGGCTCGCGCCGTCGTCACCTCGGAGCGGCCGCCGGCCGTCGCCCGGGATGCCGCGACCCGGGTCACCGACAGGTCGATGTCGACGCGATCCCGCAGCGGCCCGGACAGGCGCATCGCGTACCGCCTGATGCCGGCGGGAGGGCATACGCACTCCGCCCCTCGCACGCCGTAGTTTCCGCACGGACACGGATTCATGGCCAGGAGCAGCTGGAACCCGGCAGGGAATCTCGCCGTGAAGCCCGCCCTGTGAACGTCGATCACGCCGGATTCGAGCGGTTGCCGCAGCGCGTCGAGCGCGGCGCGCGAGAATTCGGCGGCCTCATCGAGGAAGAGCACCCCGCGATGCGCCCTGGCTATCGCGCCGGGCCGGGCCACGCGCGATCCGCCGCCCACCAGGGCGGCGACGGACGCGCTGTGGTGCGGTGCTTCGAGCGGAGGGAGCGGGTCGAGGGCCGTCACCGTCTCGCCGCTGAGCGATCGGATGGAGGCGACTTCGAGAGCCTCCTGCTCCCCCAGGGCGGGGAGGATCCCGGGGAGGCGCCGGGCGAGCATCGTCTTCCCTGCACCCGGCGGCCCGCTCAACAGGAGATGATGACCGCCGGCCGCGGCCACGACGAGAGCCTCGACCGCCTCCTCCTGTCCGACCACGTCGGCAAGGTCGAGAGCCGCTTCGCGCACCGACGACGCGCGGTCGACGGCGACGGCATCGACGTCCGGCACCTCGACGTCAGCACCGTGCCAGACCGCGACCTCGGCGAGGGAGGCGGCGGCCCGCACCTCGACGCCCGGCACCAGCCGGGCCTCGGCCTCGTTCCCCCTCGGCACGATGATGCGCCGGAAGCCCGCTCCGGCGGCAGCGAACACCGCGGGCAGGACTCCGGGGACCGGCCGGATGCGCCCGTCGAGCCCCAGCTCGCCGATGTGGACGGTGTCCGCGATCGAACGGCGTCCGATCGCGCCGCCCGCGGCCAGGGTCGAGACCGCGATCCCGAGGTCGAATCCCGCGCCGTGCTTCGGCAGGCTCGCCGGTGAGAGGTTGACCGTGAGACGGCGGCGCGGGAGGTCGAGGCCCGCGTTCTTGCACGCGTTGTGCACGCGTTGGACCGCTTCGCCGAGCGACTTGTCGGGGAGCCCGATGATCTTGAAGTCCGGGGTCTGGTTCGAGAGATCGGCCTCGATCTCGACCATGTGCCCGTCGACGCCGGTGAGGGCGACGGCCCAGGTGCGCGCGGTGCTCACGAGATGTCCCCGAGATGCTCGAGCACACCGACGGCCGGGTCGCCACCGATGATGCCGATCGCCTCGATGCGCAGGTCGAGTCCGCGGGCGAGCTCCGGGTGCGCGGCCCTCCAGGCGAACGCCAGCCCCCAGAGGCGCCGTCTCTTCCGCTCGTCGATGGCCTCGAACGGGTGGCCGAAGGCCGCTGAGCGTCGTGTCTTCACCTCGATGACGACCAGGTGCGCGCCCCGCGCGGCGACGATGTCGATCTCGCCCTGCGCACACCGCCAGTTGCGATCCAGCACGGTGTAGCCGTGCCGCGTCAGGTGCTGCGCTGCGCGCTCTTCACCGGCTCTTCCGAGTTCGTCCTTCGCTGCCATTCCGACAGCATCGCGCCCGGTCGCGACACGAGGCGGCGAGGATCAGGGGAGCTCCTGACGACTCGGGAGAAGCTCCTCGATCCGAGATCTGTGGAGAGAGGGTGTCACTCGCCGTCGAGCGAGAGCTCCTGCGGCAGCTCGAACTCGCGACGCTGGAGTTCCTCGACGTTGACGTCCTTGAAGGTGAGCACCCGCACGGCCTTGACGAAGCGGTCGGCGCGATAGATGTCCCACACCCACACGTCGCTCATCGAGATCTCGAAGTAGAAGTCGTGCTCGGTGTCGCGTCGCACGACGTTGACCTCGTTCGCCAGGTAGAACCGGCGCTCGGTCTCGACGACGTACTGGAACTGGGACACGACGTCCCGGTACTCACGGAACAGAGCCAGCTCGAGCTCGCGGTCGTAGTCGTCGAAGGCTTCCTCATCCATGATGTGTCCATCCTAGAGTCGCTCGCCGCCCTGCGCGGCATCCGCCGTGTCCGAGGTCGCCGCCGCCGGTCAGAACAGCGTGGGGGCGTCTGTGATGGCCCAGGAGGCCCGGTGGAACGGCGAGAGCCCGATCTCCCGGATCGCCTCCCGGTGCTCGAGGCTCGCGTAGCCCTTGTTGCGGTCCCACTGGTACGCGCTGTGGCTGCCGTGCAGCTCGGTCATCAGACCGTCGCGGGCCACCTTCGCGATGACGGATGCCGCCGACACCGAGGCGCAGTCGCGGTCGGCCTTGATGACGGGACGCACACGCAGCGGCACCGGGTGCACCTTAGACACGTAGTCGTGGTTTCCGTCGAGCAGGACGAGGGCGTTCTCGAGAACAGCACCCTGGTCGACGACGGACTGCACGGCGCGGGATGCCGCGAGCCCCAGGGCGCGCATGATCCCGACCTCATCGATCTCCGCCGCGCTCGCCCAGCCGACGGCGGAGGCCTGCACCCACGCTGCCGCGCGCGCCGCGACCTCGGGTCGGCGCTTCTCCGTGACGAGCTTCGAGTCGCGGAGCCCTTCGGGCACACGTCGGCGGGCGCCGGCGGCGTCCATGACCGCCGCGCCGACGGCGACGGGGCCCGCCAGCGCACCCCGACCCACCTCGTCGAGCGAGATGATCAGCTCACACTCGCCCAGGAGCCTGCGCTCCAGGGTCAGTCTCGGCGTGGCGACGGTCATTCCGGATCGGGGACGCCGTTGAAGATCTGGTGGTGACCGTCGATGGTCCCCAGCCGATCGAGGGGCCAGGTGGTGAGGAAGGCCTTGCCGACGACGTTCGCCAAGGGGACGAATCCGCCGCTGGGCAGTTCCTGGTGCGCTCGCGAGTCGCGCGAGCGATCGCGGTTGTCCCCCAGCAGCCACACGGAGTCCTCCGGGACGACGACGTCGAACGGCTCGTTGGAGGCCGCGGTGTCGCCCTCCGGCAGGTTCAGGTAGCTGAGCTCGTCGATCGGCGCCCCGTTGATCGTGATCTGGCCGAGCGCGTTGCAGCACACGACCCGGTCACCCGCGACGCCGATGACGCGCTTGACGAGATGGTCCTGCGAATCGGTCGCAGAGATGCCGACGAAGTTCAGCACCCAGTCGACGGCCTCGACGAGAGGCGGCTGCGCCGGCGTCTGCGGCTGGCCGTCGAGCCAGCCGCCCGGATCCTTGAAGACCACGACGTCGCCGCGCTCGTACCCGGTCCAGCGCGGCGTGAGCTCGTCGACGAGGATCCGGTCGTTGATGAGCAGCGTGCGCTCCATGGATGCAGAGGGGATGTAGAACGACCGCACGACGAAGGACTTGACCACGAACGAGACGAGTGCGGCGATCAGGATGATGACGAGCACGTCGCGGAGGAAGACGAGGAACCCCCGACGGCGTCTGGACGAGGACGCGGTCGCGGTCGGAGAGTCGGTCATGAGGTTCCTTCGCAGTGTTCACCGCCGAGATCGCGGGCGTATCAAGGTTCGCACACCCGGGGCACAACAAAGCACCCCGGGACATCGTGTCCCGGGGTGCTGTGGAGTTGCTGCGACTCAGCGGTCGCGCTTCTCCTTGATCTTCGCCTTCTTGCCACGGAGCTGGCGGAGGTAGTAGAGCTTCGCGCGACGCACGTCACCGCGGGTGACGACCTCGATGTGGTCGATCACCGGGGAGTGCACCGGGAAGGTGCGCTCGACGCCCACCTGGAAGCTGATCTTGCGGACCGTGAAGGTCTCGCGCACGCCGTCGCCCTGGCGGCCGATGACGACGCCCTGGAAGACCTGGATACGAGAACGGTTGCCCTCGGTGATGTTCACGTGGACCTTCACGTTGTCACCGGGGTGGAAGACGGGGATGTCGGAACGGAGTGAAGCCGCGTCGACGGCGTCGAGGATCTGCATGATCGTCTCTCTCTGCACTCGCCACAGGTCGGATGCATGATTTCAGAAGGAACAAGAAAGGGATGTGCCGTACGGCGCTGACGCGTCCGCGGGCTCCCCTGAGGCAGAGCCGGACACGGCACAAAGAACCATTCTGCCACGGATGCAGTCCGCCGCCAAAACGACGCGTCAGTCGCGGCTGTCGGTCTCCCTGACCACGATGACCTCGTGCGCCCGCGTCGGCGGGGCCTGCTCGTCGGACGCGGGGATCGTCGACCAGGAGATCGTCTCGCGCAGCCGCGCACCGCTCCCCTTGGCCTCGTTCCACAGCTGCCACAGCTGCAGCCAGACGAGGCCGATCCCGACGACGATCGCGGCGGCCAGCAACCATCCGAACGCACCGTCGATGAAGAATCCCACGGCGATCGTCAGCCCGTGCCAGAGCGCGAATCCGGCGACGTCCCACCAGGAGACGGCGCGCTCGATCCGCACCGAGGGCCGGGAGCGCGTGAGCAGCGTGAGCACGAGCTGACCCACGAACACCGACGGCATCGCGATCAGCAGCACCCAGAGGATGGACCAGCCGCCCTGGAAGACGCCCCATCCGATCAGCAGCCACAGGGGCAGCAGGAACGCGGCCGGCACGAGCCAGCGGAAGAACGCCTGACGCAACCACATGCTCAGATCGTACGACGCCGATCAGACGCCCGCCCCGGTGTTCGCTGTGAGCGCGCGAGGACCCGGGGCCGTCGCATCAGGGAGAATGGGAGGGACGAGAGGACACCCGATGATCGAACTGCGCACCCCCGCCGAGATCGACGAGATGCGCGCGGCCGGACGCTTCGTGGCCGAGACCCTGGCGACGCTGCGCGACGAGACGAAGGTGGGCACGAACCTGCTCTCCATCGACCGTCGGGCCCACGAGATGATCCGCAAGGCCGGTGCGGAGTCCTGCTACATCGACTACCACCCCTCCTTCGGCGCGAGCCCCTTCGGCAAGGTCATCTGCACCTCGGTGAACGACGCGGTCCTGCACGGGCTCCCCCACGACTACACGCTGCGCGACGGCGATCTCGTGACCCTCGACTTCGCCGTGTCCGTCGACGGCTGGGTCGCGGACTCGGCGGTCTCGTTCATCGTCGGCACACCTCGCGAAGAGGACCTGCGGCTCATCGACACGACAGAGCGCGCACTCGATGCCGCGATCGCGACGTCCGTCGTGGGCAACCGCATCGGCGACATCTCGGCCGCGGTCGCCGAGGTCGCGCATGGCGACGGCTACTCGATCAACACCGACTTCGGCGGCCACGGGGTCGGCCGCACCATGCACGGCGACCCGCACGTCCCGAACGACGGCCGCGCGGGCCGTGGCTTCCCGCTCCGCTCCGGCCTCGTCCTGGCCCTCGAGCCCTGGTTCCTCGCGACGACCGATGAGCTGGTGACGGATCCCGACGGCTGGACGCTGCGGAGCGTCGACGGCTCGCGGGGCGCGCACTCCGAGCACACCATCGCGATCACCGAGAACGGTCCGATCATCCTCACCGACCGCTCGTTCCTCGGCGTCGACTGACGGAGCGGGACGCCGGCGCGGAGCGTGTGCCATCCTGAGTCCATGATTCCGCAGGACCGTCACGTGCCGGAGCGTCTCTTCCTGGCGCGGCACGGCCAGACGACATGGAATCTCGAGCACCGCCTGCAGGGTCAGCTCGACTCCCCGCTCACGGCCGACGGCATCGCCCAGGCGACGGCGATGGCCGAGCACCTCGTCGGCTCGGCAGTGGTGACGGTGTGCAGCAGCCCTCTCGGTCGAGCGCTGCGGACAGCCGTGATCATCGCCGAGCGCATCGGCGCCGATCTCATCGAGGTCCCTGAGCTGGCGGAGCTGCATCACGGCGAGCTAGCGGGGATGACATGGGAGGAGATCGACCAGGAGTTCCCCGGAGCGCGAGAGGAACGCGCTGCCAACCGCTGGGGCTGGGCCTTCCCCGGTGGCGAGAGCTATGCCCAGGCGCGCGCCAGGGCGCGGAAGGCGCTGAGCAGCTGCGGGTGGGCCTCGAACGGCATCCCGCTGCTGGTGAGCCACGAGATGATCGGGCGGATGCTGCGCGCCGAACTCCGCGGTCTCGACGCCACAGCCGCCCTGGGGTTGCGACATCCGCAAGGCGTCATCTTCGAGATCGAGCGCGGTTCCGAGCGGATGCTCTGACCGACGCGGCCCGACGGCTCAGGACTCGGAGCCGTCCTCGTCGGGCAGCAGATCCGGCCGGCGGTGACGCGTGCGCTCGATCTGCTGGTCGCGGCGCCAGGAGGCGATGACGGCGTGGTTGCCGCTGAGGAGCACATCCGGCACCACGCGGTCGCGCCAGCTCGAGGGCTTCGTGTACGACGGGTACTCGAGGAGACCGTCCTCGTGACTCTCCTCCACGAGACTCTCGGGGTTTCCGACGACCCCGGGGATCAGGCGTCCGATGGCCTCGATCATCGCCATCGTGGCGACCTCTCCCCCGTTGAGCACGTAGTCGCCGAGACTGATCAGCCGCACCTCGCCGAGGTCGGCGGCGTACTCGAAGACGCGCTCGTCGATGCCCTCGTACCGGCCGCATCCGAAGATCAGGTGCTGCCGCGAGGACAGCTCACGGGCGGTCGACTGGGTGAAGACCTCGCCCGCAGGAGAGGGGAAGATGATCGTCGGGCGCTCGGCATCGGCCGAGGCGGACGGTGCCGCCAGTTCGTCGAGCGCGAGACCCCAGGGCTCCGGTTTCATCACCATGCCGGCACCACCGCCGTAGGGAGTGTCGTCGACCGTGCGATGGCGGTCGGAGGTCCAGTCGCGCAGGTCCCGGACGTGGAGGTCGAGGATGCCGGCGTCCCTGGCCTTGCCGAGAAGCGAGAGCGTCAGCCCGTCGAAGTACGACGGGAAGATCGAGAGGACGTCGATGCGCACGGGGGAACCGTATCAGCGCTCACTCGGACGCGTCGGCGTCCGCGGCGTCTTCCGACTCGGCATCCGGCAGTTCCTCGAAGAGCCCGGGAGGCGGCGTGACGATGACGCGGCCGCCCGCGACGTCGACGGTCGGCACGAGCGCCGCGACGAACGGAACCATGACCTCCCTCTCACCGGACTTGACGATGAGGAGATCCTGAGCCGGGAAGTGCTCGACGCGCGAGACACGCCCGACCACGACGTCGTCGCGGACGACGTCGAGACCGACGAGCTGGTGATCGAACCAGGCGTCGTCCTCGACCTCGTCGTCGTCCTGATCGATCCAGAGGATCGCCTTGACCAGGCTCTCGGCACCGTCACGGTCGTCGACGTCCTCGAAGAAGACGACGGGATTGCCGTTCATCACGCGGTACTCGCGGACGGTGATGTCCTTGCCATGCCACGGAGATGCCTCAGGCACCTGCAACGTGAACGCGGCTCCCGGAACGAAGCGTCGCTCCGGATTGTCTGTGTACAGCTCGAGCTTGAGGGCGCCCTTGAGGCCGTGGGCCTTGACGAGACGCCCGACCCGCAGCTGGTTCTTGCCCTGGTTCCGGTCCTTCGGCACCACGTCAGTCGTCCGCGACGTCGACGCGGACGCGACGCCCGTCGGCCAGAGCGCTGACGAGGGTGCGAAGGGCCTTGGCCGTGCGGCCGCCGCGCCCGATCACGCGTCCACGGTCATCGGGGTGCACGCGCACCTCGAGGAGGTCGCCTCGCGGCGATGTGGATTCGTTGATGCGGACATCCTCCGGGTGATCGACGATCCCCTTGACGATGTGTTCGAGCGCGGCGGCGAGCACGACGGATTACTCTGCGTCGGCGGCGGGAGCCTCGGCGGCCTCCGCGTCGGCGGCGGGAGCGGCGGGAGCCTCCTCAGCGGGAGCCTCTGCCTTCTTCTCGACCTTGGGCTTCACGACCGACTTCTTGGAGCCGTCGATCTCGAAGGCAGCCTTGGGCTCCTTGACCTTGACGGTCGACTTCGCGTCCTTGTCGCCCTTGAACTTGCCCCAGTCGCCCGTGAGCTTGAGGATGGCGGCGACCTGCTCGGTCGGCTGCGCGCCGACGGAGAGCCAGTACTGCGCCCGGTCGGAGTCGACCTCGATGAAGGAGGGCTCCTCGGTCGGGTGGTACTTGCCGATCTCCTCGATCACGCGACCATCGCGCTTGGTCTTCGAGTCGGCGACGACGATGCGGTAGTACGGCGCGCGGATCTTGCCCAGGCGCTTGAGACGAATCTTTACAGCCACGATTCTCCTGAATTGTGTGGAAGGAAGGAACTGATCGCCTGGAGAGTGGGGTGCACACCCGGCGGAAGCTCAGGGGGTGGACGTCTGCTGGATAGAGGGTCGAGCAGGTCGTCCGACCTTCTATTCTGCCAGATGCCCGCCCCCGGCGCGAAACGCGGGGAAACGGCGCTGATCGTGTCGCGGTGGCTGCGTGTCAGACTGTGCTCGTGAAGCTCGAATTCGCCTCTTCTGCCCGATCCACCGTCGGCATCGAATGGGAGATCATGCTCGCGGACCCCGTGAGCGGTGACCTGGTCGGGCGCGCTCCCGAACTGCTCGCCGCACTGGAGGAGGAGAGCGCCGACGAGCGGCACACCGTGACCGGCGAACTCCTCACGAACACGATCGAGGTCACCAGCGGAATCGGCGACTCGGTCGCGCACGCGGTGGACGACATCGCCAACGCGATCGCCGCGGTCCGCTCGGCGACCGACCCCGCGGGCATCGAGCTCCTGTCGGCCGGGAGCCACCCGTTCGCGCAGTGGTTCGACCAGGAGGTGACGGACAAGACGCGGTACCACACCCTCATCGAGCGCACCCAGTGGTGGGGGCGCAACATGATGATCTGGGGCATCCACGTGCACATCGGCGTCGAGGACCAGCGCAAGGTGTTCCCGATCATCAACGCGCTGGCCGGGTACCTCCCGCACCTGCAGGCCCTGGCCGCCTCGAGTCCGTTCTGGGCGGGCGAGCGCACCGGCTACGCATCGAACCGCGCCCTCGTGTTCCAGCAGCTGCCGACAGCGGGCCTCCCCTGGCCTCTGCAGGACTGGTCGCAGTACGAGTCGTACCTCGACGACATGGTGCGCACCGGTGTCATGGCCGATGCCACCGAGGTGCGCTGGGACATCCGCCCTGCACCGCGCTGGGGAACCATCGAGGTGCGCGCCTGCGACGGCATGTCGACCCTGCCCGAGCTGGCCTCTGTCGCCGCTCTCGTGCAGGTGCTGGTGGAGGACTTCTCCCGGCAGCTCGACGAGGGGCGCACGCTCCCCCAGATGCCGGCCTGGTTCCATCGCGAGAACAAGTGGCGCGCCGCCCGGTACGGCATGGACGCGCGCGTGATCGTCGACGCGGCGGGGACCCAGCGCCCGGTGCGCGAGCACCTCGCCGAGACGCTGGAGGAACTGGCTCCGGTCGCGGTGGAGCTCGGGTGCGTCCGCGAGTTCGGCAGCATCGCGACCACCCTGGAAGACGGTGCGAGCTACGAGCGCCAGCTCACGATCGCCAACGCGACGGGCGGCGACCTCGGCGCCGTGGTGCAGCATCTGATCCGCGAGTTCCGGTCCGGCCCCGAGTCGTCGATCGAGGAGCCGTAGGGCTCAGTCCTCCACGAGCCGGCGCGCGAGCCCCTCGTCCAGGACGACATCGGTGATGAGCTCGGCCGCGATCGCGGCGTGCAGACTGACGAGCTTCGGGATGCCGGAGACCACGCAGACCCGCCGCGGCACACGACGGAGACGGTCCAGGCCCGGCCCGGTCGCCCGCGCGTTGACGCGGATGTCCCGCCACGTGCCGTCGGCCCGGAAGAACACCGTGGCCACGTCACCGATCGCGTGGTCCTCACGGAGGCTCCGGTAGTCCTCGCGTCCGAGGTAGCCGCCGACGTACACGCGGCTGGGCACCTCGGCAGCGGGTGAGCCGAGGCTGAACACCGCGATGTCCATCTTCGCCTGGAGATCGAGGACGCGGCGCGTGCTCCGCTCCCTCCACATCGCCTCGCGGGTCGCCGGATCGTCGAAGAACGCCGGCACGGGGAACTGCTGCACCTGTGCGCCGAAAGCGCTGCCGAACCGCTGCAGGATGTCGCTGGAGTACTCGACGCCGCTGGTCTGCGTGTTGCCCGCCCCGTTGAGCTGCACGAACGTCGTGTTGTGCGTCTCCTTCTGGGTGAGCCCTCGACTGACCGCGCTGATCGTCGATCCCCAGGCGACGCCGATGATCATGTTGGAGTCGACGAACTGGGACAGCAGGCGGCCCGCGGTCAGTGCGACCCGCTCCAGACGCTCGACCTCGCTGACGATCTCCGGCATCGGGACGACGTGCGCGGCGACGCGATACCGGTCGCGGATGCGCTGCTCCAGCATGCCGAGGCGCTCCAGCGGGGAGTTGATGCGGATGTCGACCAGTCCGCTCTCCCTGGCGAAGCTCAGCAGGCGCGAGACGGAGGATCGCGACGTGTGCAGCTCCTGCGCGATGACCTCCATGGTCTTGTCCTGCATGTAGTAGAGCTGCGCGGCGGTGAGCGCCGCGATCAGCTTCGCGTCGCGTGATTGCGCTCCGGGACCGGTCATGACATCCTCCTCGACCTCGATCCTTGCACATATGTGCAGTGGGGTTGCGCACGGTGGGCGCACAGGTCGATGCTGGGGGCAAGCAAGGAAGAGAGTTCGAGAATGAACGATTCGACACACTCATCGGCGGAGCGGGCCGAGGTCCGCGACATCCGCGAATCCGGCACGACGAGCGTCCTCGTCATCGGCGGCGGGATCAACGGCATCTCGACGTTCCGGGACCTGGCCCTGCAGGGTGTGGACGTGCTCCTCGTCGAACGCGGCGATTTCGCCTCCGGCGCATCGGCGGCATCGAGCCACATGATCCACGGGGGCATCCGGTATCTGGAGAACGGCGAGTTCCGTCTCGTCCGCGAATCCGTCCAGGAGCGCAACGGCCTCCTGAAGATCGCTCCACACTACGTCAAGCCGCTCCAGACGACGATCCCGATCTACTCGACGTTCTCCGGCATCCTCTCCGCTCCCCTGCGCTTCCTCACGCACAAGAGCGGCAAGCCCCAGGAACGCGGCGCGTTCCTCATCAAGGTGGGCCTGACGATCTACGACACGTTCTCGCGTGACGGCGGCATGGTGCCGCGCCACCGCTTCCTCGGCCGTAAGCGCGCGCTGTCGGAGCTGCCTTCGCTCGACCCGAACATCAAGTACACCGCGACGTACTACGACGCCTCGATGCACGACCCGGAGCGGCTCGCGCTCGACGTCCTCCAGGACGGCCTCGCCGCACACCCGGGAGCACACGCCTTCAACTACGTCGAGGCCGTGTCCCGCGACGGCGACAGGGTCGTGCTCCGCGATCGCGAGAGCGGCACCGAGTTCTCCGTGAAGGCCGACGTGGTCGTGAACGCCTCCGGTCCATGGACCGACCTGACCAACGACGCCCTCGGCGTCGACAGCCGCTTCATGGGCGGCACGAAGGGCTCGCACATCGTCCTCGATCACCCCGAGCTTCTCGAGGCGACACAGGGACGCGAGATCTTCTTCGAGCACTCCGACGGACGCATCGTCCTCATCTACCCGCTCAAGGGGCGGGTCCTGGTCGGCACCACCGACATCGACGCGGACCCGCGCGAGGTCGCGGTGTGCACCGACGAGGAGGTCGACTACTTCTTCGAGCTGGTCCACCACGTGTTCCCGAGCATCCCCGTCTCGCGGGAGCAGATCGTCTACAAGTTCTCCGGCATCCGTCCGCTGCCCCGTCACGAGGACACCGCGCCCGGCTTCGTGTCGCGCGACTACCGCATCGAGGTCGACGACAAGGGCTCCGTGCCGCTCGTCAGCCTCGTCGGCGGCAAGTGGACGACCTTCCGCGCTCTGGGGGAATCGCTCTCCGACGTCGTGCTCGGCCTCATCGACCGCACCCGCACCGTCTCGACGGCCGGGCGCGCCATCGGCGGCGGACGCGACTTCCCGCGCACCGAGAAGGCGAAGCGCATCTGGATCCAGGAGAACCTCCCGGGGGCAGGCGCCAGGGCCGAGCGGCTCCTCGCCCGGTACGGCACGCGCGCAGCTGAGGTCTGGGAGTACGTCGAGCAGGGATCGGATGCACCTCTCGCCGGCGGCGACCTCTCCACGCGCGAGCTGGAGTGGATGGTCGAGCACGAGATGGTCGCCCGCCTGGAGGACGTCATCCTCCGTCGCACGAGCATCGCCTTCATCGGGAACGCGGATGCCGACGTGCTCGACGAGATCGCCGACGCACTCGCACCTCTCCTCGGGTGGGATCGCGCACGGCACGACGCCGAGCTCGAGCAGACCCGCGTGCTCCTGAACGAACGACATGGACTCCACATCTCGTCCCGCGCCCGCGGCTGACGAGAGATCCGACCGTCGCCCTCCTTGCGGCGAAACTCCCTCACCGTGTCGGGGCAGAGGGGCCCTGACACTCAAGAAAGGTCAATGAAGACATGGCTGATGTGAATCTCGGTCTCTACTTCCTGTCGGAGCTCGTCGGCACAGCGATGCTGATCCTCCTGGGTTGTGGTGTCGTCGCCAACGTCGCTCTCGCGAAGAACAAGGGCTTCGCCGGCGGCTTCCTGATGGTCAACTGGGGATGGGGCCTCGCCGTCTTCGCCGGTGTGCTCGTCTCCGCGTACTCCGGTGCGATCCTCAACCCCGCCGTCGGCATCGGCCTCCTGGTCGCCGGCAAGATCTCCTTCGTGATGTTCCTCGTCGCCACAGGTGCCGAACTCCTCGGAGCGATCATCGGTGCGATCCTCGTGTGGCTGGCATACAAGCAGCACTTCGACGAGGAGCCCGAGCCCGCCAACAAGCTCGGCGTCTTCTCGACCGGTCCCGCGATCCGCTCGTACGGGTGGAACCTCATCACGGAGATCATCGGCACGTTCGTCCTGGTGTTCGTCATCTTCGCGTTCGCGGACTACGGCGACATCGAGGTCGGCACGCCCGGCGGCCTCGGCCCGCTCACGGCGCTTCCGGTGGCCCTGCTCGTCGTCGCTATCGGCGCCTCGCTCGGTGGACCGACCGGCTACGCGATCAACCCGGCACGTGACCTCGGTCCGCGCATCGCCCACGCGATCCTCCCCATCAAGGGCAAGGGCGCCAGCGACTGGTCCTACTCGTGGGTCCCTGTCGTCGGTCCCCTCATCGGTGGCGTGATCGCCGCCCTCGCCGCACCCGCGCTGCTCGGCCTCGCCGGCTGACGCTCGACGCATCCGCACAGCTATTCAAAGGAGAAGCACAGTGGCTGACTACATCATCGCCATCGACCAGGGAACGACCTCGAGCCGTGCCATCATCTTCGACAAGAAGGGCAGCATCGTCGAGTCCGGCCAGAAGGAGCACGAGCAGATCCTGCCGAAGGCCGGCTGGGTCGAGCACGACGCCGCCGAGATCTGGCGCAACGTCCAGGAGGTCATCGGGCTCGCACTGAGCCGCGCGGACCTCACGCGTCACGACATCGCCGCGATCGGCATCACCAACCAGCGCGAGACCGCGGTGGTCTGGGACCGGAAGACCGGCAAGCCGATCTACAACGCGATCGTCTGGCAGGACACGCGCACGCAGGAGATCGTCGACCGCCTCGCGGCGGACGGCGGCGGCGACCGCTTCAAGGACATCGTCGGCCTCCCGCTGGCGACGTACTTCTCCGGCACCAAGATCGCCTGGATCCTGGAGAACGTCGACGGCGCCCGCGAGAAGGCGGAGGCCGGAGACCTGGCCTTCGGCACCACCGACAGCTGGGTGCTGTGGAACCTCACCGGTGGCGTCGACGGCGGCGTGCACGCGACCGACGTCACGAACGCGTCGCGCACGATGTTCATGGACCTCGAGACACTGGAGTGGCGCGACGACATCCTGGAGGCGTTCGGTGTGCCGCGCTCGATGATGCCCGAGATCCGCTCCTCCTCCGAGGTCTACGGCGCGGCGGAGGACTCGTCCCTGCTGCGCGAGACGCCGATCGCCGGCATCCTCGGCGATCAGCAGGCGGCGACGTTCGGACAGGCGGCCTTCAACACCGGTGAGAGCAAGAACACCTACGGAACGGGCTGCTTCCTGATCTTCAACACGGGCGAGGAGATCGTCCACTCGAAGAACGGGCTGCTCACCACCGTCGGGTACAAGCTCGGCGACGGTCCGACGCACTACGCGCTCGAGGGCTCGATCGCGGTCACCGGATCCCTGATCCAGTGGCTGCGCGACCAGCTCGGCATCATCTCCTCGGCGCCCGAGGTCGAGAAGCTGGCCGAGCAGGTCGAGGACAACGGCGGCGTCTACATCGTGCCCGCGTTCTCCGGTCTGTTCGCGCCCTACTGGCGCCCGGACGCTCGCGGCGCGATCGTCGGACTCACCCGGTACGCGAACAAGAACCACATCGCTCGCGCGGCCCTCGAGGCCGTGGCCTTCCAGACGCGCGACGTGCTCGACGCGGTCAACGCCGACGCCGGTGTCGACCTCACCGAGCTCAAGGTCGACGGCGGCATGGTCGCGAACGATGCGCTCATGCAGTTCCAGGCCGACGTGCTCGGTGTTCCGGTCGTCCGACCGGTCGTTGCCGAGACCACGGCGCTGGGCGCGGCCTACGCTGCGGGCCTCGCGGTGGGCTTCTGGAACGGTCTGGACGACCTCTCCGCCAACTGGCAGGAGGACAAGCGCTGGGAGCCGTCGATGGAAGACGGCGAACGCGACCGCCAGCTGCGCCTGTGGCGCAAGGCCGTCACGAAGTCGATGGACTGGGTCGACGAGGACGTGAAGTAGTCCGCATCATCCGGAAGCGGGTTCGGAGGTCTCCTCCGGACCCGCTTCCTGCTGTGCGGACCCGACGGCGTCGAGGACGTCGAGGAAGGCGCGGGCGGCGCTGCGCGGTCCCGTCCTGTCCCAGGCGACGTACTCGTCCCGGACGGGACCGCGCCGCAGGTCCACGGTGACCACATCGGCGTTCGATCGGGCGACCACCCCGGGCGCCAGCAGCGTGACCGCGAGCCCTGCCGCGACCAATCCGAGGATGAGCTCGGCCGAGTCCGCCTCGAACGCCACATCGCGCGCCACATGCGCCCCGTCGAAGGCCGCATCGCTCTGCGCGCGCCCGGAGGTGCCGGCCGGGAAGTCGGCGAACGTCATGTCCGCGAGATCGCTGATCCGGACGGATGCCGATTCCGCCAGAGCATGCCCGGAGGGGACGACGGCCACGAGACCCTCGGAGGCGAGGAGCCTCGAGGCCACGCCGCTCGGCTGAACCTCTTCCCGGAGCCCCAGGAGCCCGACGTCGAGCTCACCGGCACGGATCGCCGCCATGAGCGCATCGCTGTTCCCCACCCGGAGTTCGACCCTCGCCGACGGGTGCGCCGCGCGATACGCGACGAGGAGGGAGGGAACATCCACGGCCGTCACGGTCGGGATGACGCCGAGCCGAAGCGTGCCGACGATCTCGCCGGCGGAGGCGGCGGCATCCTCCTTGGCCTGCTCCGTCGCGAGGAGAGCCGCCCTGGCGTGCGGGACGAACGCCTCACCCGCCTCGGTCAGGCGGACGCTGCGGCTCGAACGCACGAACAGACGCTGACCGAGCTCGCGCTCGAGCGCGGCGATCTGATGGCTGAGCGCCGACTGCGTGACGAAGCACCGTTCCGCCGCTCGGGTGAAACTCGATGTCGAGGCCACCTCGACGACGTAGCGCAGCTGCTGCAGGTCCATTCAGCCATGATCTCGCTTCATGCTTTGCTTGACAACTATGCGTTGGACTCATCCGAGCCGAGCGAGGAGGCTGAGACCATGAACCGACTGACCATCCTCCTGCTGACGGCGCTCGCCCCGATCGCCTGGGGCACGACCTACCTCGTCACCACCGAGCTCCTGCCCGCCGGACACCCGCTGTTCGCCGGTCTCCTCCGCTCCCTCCCCGCCGGGCTGCTCGCCGTGCTGATCAGTCGGCGGCTCCCCCATGGCGCGTGGTGGTGGAAGTCCCTCGCACTCGGAGCGCTCAACATCGGCGCGTTCTTCCCGCTGCTGTTCCTCGCGGCGGAGCGGCTCCCCGGAGGCGTCGCCGCAGCCGTGGCCGGCGCCCAGCCGCTCATCGTCCTCGCGCTCGGCGCCCTCGTCCTGCAGGAGCGCGTCCGTCCGACCACGGCGGCAGCAGCGGTCGCGGGAGCCGGAGGCGTGGCGCTCGTCGTCCTCGGGCCTGCTGCAGAACTCGACTTCTGGGGCATCCTCGCAGCCCTCGGCGGCGTCTCGGCCACCGGAGTCGGCATGATCCTGACGAAGCGGTGGGGCCGCCCGAGCGGTGTCGGTCCCGTCGCCTACGCAGGGTGGCAGCTCACAGCCGGAGGGCTTCTGCTCCTGCCCGTCACGCTGATCGTCGAGGGCGTCCCTGCGGTGATCGACGGGGGCGCGGTCCTCGGGTACCTGTGGCTCGGCACCGCTGGCGGGATCGTCGCGTACACGCTGTGGTTTCGCGGCATCCAGCAGCTGCCCGTGATCGCTCCCGGCCTGCTCGCGCTGCTCTCCCCCATCGTCGCGACGGTCCTGGGAACGCTCGTCGCCGGAGAGGCCTTCACGCCCATCCAGGCTCTCGGGTTCACCATCACCCTCGGCGCGCTGGTACTCGGCCAGGTCTTCGCCCGTCAGGCGAGGATCGTCGCACCGCCCGCCGAGCCGGCGGCGGCGCCGGCACTGGTCGCTCCGCGCTGAGAGGGGCTCAGCCCTTGCCGAAGAGCTTCTGGATCTCGGCGAGGTCGGCCTCGCTGGGAGCGGCCTGAGCTGCTCCCCCACCGAGGCCGAAACCCGACCCGGTCGGCGCCGACGTCGCGGCGATACCCGCATTCTCGGCCGCGCGCTTGGCCGGGTTCCCGGACCGCGAGCCCCCGGACGACTTGCCCTTCTTCCCGCGCTTCGACGAAGCTCCGGGGCGACCCATGCCGGGCACCGCGCCCATGCCGGGGATGTTCGGGGTGCCGCCGCGAGCCACGGTCTTCATCATCTTCGCGGCCTGCTCGAAACGCTGCACGAGCTGGTTGACGTCGGTGACGGTCATGCCGGAGCCTCGCGCGATGCGCAGACGGCGCGAGCCGTTGAGCACCTTCGGGTTGCGCCGCTCGCCCGGGGTCATCGAGCGGATGATCGCCTCGGTGCGGTCGATCTCGCGCTCGTCGAAGTCCTCGAGCTGCTGCTTCATCTGGCCCATGCCCGGGAGCATCCCGAGCATCTTCTTCATCGAGCCCATCTTCTTCATCTGCTGAAGCTGGTCGAGGAAGTCCTCGAGCGTGAAGGCCTCGTTCGCGATCTTCTCGGCCATCTTCGTGGCCTCTTCCTCATCGAAGGCCTGCTGGGCCTGCTCGATGAGGGTGAGGATGTCGCCGAGGTCGAGGATACGGCTCGCCATGCGGTCGGGGTGGAACGGCTCGAGGTCTTCGAGACGCTCGCCCGTCGAGGCGAAGATGATCGGGCGGCCGGTGACCGAGGCCACGGACAGCGCAGCACCACCACGGGCGTCGCCGTCGAGCTTGGACAGCACGACGCCGGTGAAGTCGACGCCCTCCTGGAAGGCCTTCGCGGTGTTGACCGCGTCCTGTCCGATCATCGCGTCGATGACGAAGAGGACCTCGTCGGGGTTGACCGCCTTGCGGATGTCGGCGGCCTGCTTCATGAGCTCGGCGTCGACGCCGAGGCGGCCGGCGGTGTCGATGATCACAACATCGTGCTGCTGACGACGCGCGTGCTCCACGCCGTCCCGAGACACCCGCACCGGGTCTCCGACGCCGTTGCCCGGCTCCGGGGCGTACACCGCGGCTCCGGCCTGCTGCGCGACGACCTGGAGCTGATTGACGGCGTTGGGGCGCTGCAGGTCGGCGGCGACGAGCAGCGGGGTGTGCCCTTCGCCTTCGAGCTGCTTGGCGAGCTTGCCCGCGAACGTCGTCTTGCCCGAACCCTGGAGGCCGGCGAGCATGATGACTGTCGGCGCGGTCTTCGCGAACTGCAGACGCCGCTGCTCGCCGCCGAGGATCTGCACGAGCTCCTCGTTGACGATCTGCACGACCTGCTGCGCCGGGTTGAGCGCCTTGTTCACCTCGTCGCCGAGGGCGCGTTCGCGCACCTTGGCGGTGAAGTCCTTCACCACGACGAGCGCGACGTCGGCGTCGAGCAGCGCGCGACGGATCTCGCGCACCGTGCCGTCGACGTCGGCCGCGGTGAGCTTCCCCTTCGTGCGAAGGTTGCGGAAGGTCTCGGTGAGCCGATCGGAGAGCGTGCCAAAGGTAGCCATGGTGCTGTCGATTCTACGCGAGCGGAGCGGCCGCGCTCAGCGCGGGGCGGAGCCCGCCGTGCCCGAGGGGATCAGACCGCCCACGGAAGATCGTGGATCGTCCCGAGCGCGTCCAGCAGGACGGCCTCCGGCGTTCCCAGACCCGCTCCGTGCTCGGCCCACACGCGCAGCGATGACAGCACCGCGGCCGCGTGCGCCGCGCCGAGGATGTCCGCGCGGACGACGTCGACGCCCGACGCGCTCGCGGCACCGGACACGGCGGCGGCGAGCCGGGCGAGACGAAGACCCGTGTCGCGCACGAGCTCGTCCTGCAGCCCCATCGCGGCGGCGTTGCGGAGCGCCAGCGCCAGCGGGTCGGGTTCGAAATCGCGCACGACCAGCAGCAGGATGCCGCGCACGGCGTCTCCGGCCGCCGTTCTGCCCAGCGCCTCGAGGGAGGAGATCGCCTGGCCGATCCGCTCGTCCACACCGGACCACAGCACGTCGCTCTTGGATGTGAAGTAGTTGAAGAAGCTCGAGCGGCTCACCCCGGCGCGCTGGGTGATGTCCGCCACCGATGTCGCGTCGTAGCCGCGCTCCAGGAAGAGCTCGCACGCCGCTTCGGCGAGCGTCTCCCGCGACGACGCCTTGGGGCGACCCGCGCGACCGGTGGAGTTCATACCTTCACGCTACCGCCCGGTGCGGCGCGCTGAGCCCGGCCCAGGCGATCAGGAGTATTGTTAGACGCGATCCAACTACCCCACGAAGGTGGCAATGATGCTCGACATCCTCACCCCCGGGTTCGCACCGAACCCTGTTCCGTACACCGATGGGTGGGAGCTGCAGCGTCGCGTCCACGCCGACGTCGTCGACGGCACCCGTCACGACACGCTCATCCTGCTCGAACACGAGGCCGTGTACACGGCCGGCAAGCGCACCGAGCCCCACGAGCGACCGCAGGACGGCACGCCGGTGGTCGACGTCGATCGGGGAGGCAAGATCACCTGGCACGGGCCGGGTCAGCTCGTCGGCTACCCCATCGTCCGGCTGCCCGAGCCGATGGACGTCGTCGCGCACGTGCGCCGCCTGGAGCGGCTGCTGATCGACGTCCTGCGTCCGTTCGGCGTCGACGGCTACCAGGTGGACGGTCGGAGCGGCGTCTGGGTGCGCCGCCCGCTCTCCGAGGACAAGGTCGCGGCCATCGGCGTGCGCGTGCAGCAGGGCGTGACGATGCACGGCTTCGCGATCAACTGCGACAACTCGCTGGCCGGATTCCGCGGGATCATCCCCTGCGGGATCACGGATGCCGGTGTCACCACGGTGAGCGAGGTCGTCGGGCGGGCCGTGGCGCCCGCCGACATCGTCGAGTCCGTCATCACCGCCTTCACCGCCGACTACGCCGGAACCGACCTCGCAGGAGCACGCGCATGACCGCCGCACCCGAAGGGCGCAAGCTCCTCCGCCTCGAGATCCGCAACGCCGAGACCCCCATCGAGCGCAAGCCCGAGTGGATCAAGACCAAGGCGAAGATGGGCCCCGAGTACACCGCGCTGCACTCGCTCGTGAAGAGCGAGGACCTCCACACGGTGTGCCAGGAAGCCGGATGCCCGAACATCTTCGAGTGCTGGGAGGACCGCGAGGCGACGTTCCTCATCGGTGGATCCCAGTGCACGCGACGCTGCGACTTCTGCCAGATCGACACCGGCAAGCCGGACGCCTACGACACGGACGAACCGCGACGCGTCGCCGAGAGCGTCCAGCGGATGAACCTCCGCTACGCGACCGTGACGAGCGTCGCGCGCGACGATCTGCCCGACACGGGCGCCTGGCTCAACGCCGAGACCGTCCGGAAGATCCATGAGCTCAACCCGAACACCGGCGTCGAGCTGCTCGCGAACGAGCACAACGCCGATCCCGCGTTCCTCGGTCAGATCTTCGACGCGCGCCCCGAGGTCTTCGCACACAACGTCGAGACGGTGCCCCGCATCTTCAAGCGCATCCGTCCGGCGTTCAAGTACGAGCGGTCCCTCGACGTGCTCACGCAGGGCCGCAACGCCGGACTCATCACCAAGTCGAACCTGATCCTCGGAATGGGCGAAGAGCCGGAAGAGGTCGTCCAGGCTCTGCAGGATCTGCACGACGCCGGCTGCGACATCATCACGATCACGCAGTACCTGCGTCCCACACCGCGCCACCTTCCGGTCGCCCGCTGGGTCAAGCCGGCCGAGTTCGTCGAGTTCAAGGAGGAGGCGGAGCGCATCGGCTTCCTCGGCGTGCTCGCCGGTCCTCTCGTGCGCTCGTCCTACCGCGCAGGTCGGCTGTGGGCGCAGTCGATGGCATCGAAGGGGCGCGAGATCCCCGCGCACCTCGCACACATCGCCGAGAGCGCGGATCTGGGCTTCGCTCAGGCCGTGTAGTCAAGCGTCGCGCGACAGGGAGTGCGCTCAGTCGGCGCTCATGACCGACTGCACGCTGCCGTCGGATCCCAGGTTCACGAGCAGGACGTCGTCGGTCGAACTGTCGTCGAGGGCGTACTCGAGCACGGCGAACGGCTCAGAACCGCCGTGCTCATCCGCCAGGATCGTCATGCTCATCAGTCGCAGCGAGCGGATGATGTCGACTGCGGCGTCGCCCGAGACGTCCACGAGCACGTCGGGCAGATCGTCGCCGTAGGTCTCCTGCTGCTGGAGGATGTACTCGGTCACCTCGCTCGTGCGATCGTCCACCTCGGAAAGCATTCCGCGACGAGCCGTGTCGTCCACATTCTCGAGACCGGCGATGAGCGCAGCGGCGATGTCGAGCGCGTCCGCGGACACGTCGTCCTGGTCAGGAGCCGTGAGATCGACGGTGACGCTCTGGTCGCCGAGTTCGACGGTCTCCGACCAGAAGATCGAGCCGTCGGGTCCTGACGAGAGGAGTCCGAAGTAGTCGTGTTCGATCGCCATAACGCTATGAAACCAGCCTCGTGCTCACTGCGGTAGCCCCGTCCTCAACCGACCAGCGACTGGACGAACACATGGGGGGTGAATCCGGTCAGATCGTCGATGCCCTCGCCCTGCCCGAGCAGCTTCACGGGGATGCCGGTGCGCTCCTGCACGGCAAGCACGAATCCGCCCTTCGCCGAGCCGTCGAGCTTCGTCAGGACGAGACCGGTGACGCCGGCATGCTCCAGGAACGACTCCGCCTGCATGACGCCGTTCTGCCCCGTCGTGGCGTCGAGGACGAGCAGCACCTCGCTGATCGGCGCCTGCTTCTCGATGACACGGCGGATCTTGCCGAGCTCATCCATGAGCCCGCCCTTGGTGTGCAGACGTCCGGCGGTGTCGATGATCGCGATCTCGATGCCTTCGCGCTTGGCGTAGTCGATGGTCTGGAAGGCGACGGATGCCGGATCCTGCCCCTCCTGCTGCGGGCGCACGATCGCCGCTCCCCCGCGCTGCGCCCAGGTCGCGAGCTGATCGACCGCTGCGGCACGGAAGGTGTCGGCCGCCCCGACCACGACGCTGCGCTGGTACCCGCGGAGGAACTTCGTGAACTTGCCGATCGTGGTCGTCTTCCCCACGCCGTTGACCCCGACCACCAGAACGACGGCAGGGCGCTCGGTGAGCTTCAGCGTGGTGTCGAACTTCGCGAAGTGCTCTTCCAGCGTCTCGCGCAGCATCCGCTGCAGATCCTGCGGATCGGTCGTGCGGAAGCGGTCCACCTTCTCGCGGAGCTCCTCGACGACGCGCTCGCTGATGTCGGGTCCGAAGTCCGCGGTGATGAGCGCGGTCTCGAGGTCCTCCCAGGTCGTCTCGTCGATGGTGGGCTTGACGAACATGCCGCGCAGTGCGCGACCGAGAGACCAGGACTTCTCCGCCATGAGTCCAGCCTACGGGTAGCATCCGGGGATGGAACGCGCGCCGGACCTCCATCGTCTGTACGTCCACGGCAGCGGCCGCCGAGGTGCCGACGCCTGGCCGCACGTGCGTGACTCCGCCGCGAGATTCTTCGCGTTCTCGCCCGACACGACGATCGACGATCAGGTGGCCGCACTGCTCGACGACATCGGCGGTCGCAGAACTCTCGTGTTCGCGCATTCGATCGGCGCCGTGCCGGCGGTGCTCGCAGCGCAGCACGTCGATCTCGCCGGGCTCGTGCTGATCGAACCCGCCCTCTACGACATCGCACGGGGTGACGCGGCGATCGAACGCCACATCGCGATCGTCACGGAGGCGCGCGCTCTGGCGTCCAGCGGCGATCTCCGCGGCTTCTGGGCGATCCTGCGCCCACTGATGTTCGGCGGGCCCTTCGACTCCGCGCGCTGGCGGGAGGAGTCGCCGCTCGCCGAGCGGTGGGCGACCATCAACCTGCCCTGGGGGCACGGCGTGCGGGAGCGGATGCTCGACGGCACACCGAGCCTGGTGGTGACGGGGGGCTGGAACGACGAGTACGAAGCGATCGCGCAGGTCCTCGCCGATCGCGGAGCCAGTCATCTCGTGCTGCCCGGCCACGATCATCGCCCGCACGACTCCGGCGGCTTCGTGCACGTCGTGGACGATTTCGTGGCCGCACTCGCATCCTGAGCACGACTTCGGAGTTCACGTCCGCCGCTCCGGCGGCGCCCGGGGCTTCCGCGGCGTGTCGCTGCGCGTCCTCCGAAGCGGTGCTCGCGGCGGAGCGGATCAGCTCGCGGCCGCGCGGTCGCCGACGCGCTGTCCGACCACCGCGGACACGCCGTCCTGGCGCATCGACACGCCGTACAGGGCGTCCGCGATCTCCATCGTGCGCTTCTGGTGGGTGATGACCAGCAGCTGCGAGCTCTCGCGCAGCTGTTCGAAGACCGTCAGGAGCCGTCCGAGATTGGCGTCGTCGAGGGCGGCCTCGACCTCGTCGAGGATGTAGAACGGACTCGGGCGCGCCTTGAAGATCGCGACGAGCAGAGCGACGGCCGCGAGAGAGCGCTCGCCGCCGGAGAGCAGAGACAGCCTCTCGATCTTCTTGCCGACCGGACGCACCGAGACCTCGATGCCCGTGGTCAGCATGTTGTCCGGATCGGTGAGGCTGATGCTTCCCGATCCACCGGGGAACAGCAGCGGGAACACCTGGCCGAAGGCTTCCTTCGTGTCTTCGAAGGCGCTCGCGAAGATCGTCTGCATGCGCTCGTCGAGGTCGCCGATGATCGTCAGCAGGTCCTGGCGCGTCTGCGTGAGATCGGCCAGCTGCTCGGTGAGGAAGGCATGCCGCTGCTCCAGCGCGGCGAACTCCTCGAGAGCGAGCGGGTTGACGCGCCCGAGCTGCGCGAGCTTGCGTTCGGCCTCACCGAGACGGCGCTGCTGGATACGTCGATCGAAGGGGATGGCCGTGTCGTCGATGAGCTCACCGTCGGCGGGCGTGACGCCGGGATCGCGAGGAACCAGCTGATCCGGTCCATATTCCGCAATGAGAATATCTTCGTCGAGGGCGAGTTCCGACGACACGCGCTCGAGCAGGCTGTTGAGGTGCAGCTTCTTCTCGTGGATCTGGAGCTCGAGCCCGTGCACGCTCTCCGTGAGTCCGGCCAGCCGCTCCCGCAAGGACGTCTCCTGCGCGCGCAGCGCCACGAGCTCCTCGTTCTGCGCCGAGCGCGCGGACTCCGCCTCGCCGAGCGCGATACGCGCTTCGGTGACAGATCGATCGAGCGAGTCGAGGATGCGGGGCAGCTCCTCGGCGACACCGGATGCCGCCTCGCGCTGCGTGCGACGGATGACCGCTCTGCGTGCCGCCTCTGCGGCGGCGTCGCGCTCCTGTTCGCGCTGGCGCTCGAGGCTCGTCACCCGTGCCTGCGCGGCGCGCACCCGCTCGCGGAGCGTCTCGATCTCCAGTCGGGCACGGACCTCGTCCTCCCGAGCAGCCTCGAGTGCTTCGAGCAGGCCGTCGCGTGCCGTCGCGTCGAGGACCGGACGCGGCGCGGCGATCGCCGCGTCCACTTCGTCCTTGGCGGCCTGCGCCTTCGCCTCGGCATCGGCGACGGCCGCCTGCGCCTGGGCGAGCCCGGACTCGAGCCGCTCGCACTCCGCCACGGCCGACTCATGCCGCACCGTGATCCGGTTCACCTGCTCCGCGTGGCTTGCCAGGGCGGCGTCGTGCTCGCGAAGGGCCCGCAGCGCATCCTTCGCCTGACGACGGGTCGTCTCGACGGCTTCGTTCGCGTCTTCCCGCGCTTCCCGCAGAGAATCGACGACGATCTGGATCTCGGAGAGCCGCTCCTTCGCCGCATCGCGCTCGGCCGCGAGCTCCAGGCGAGACCTCTCGCCTCCCGATCCGGTCCGCAGGGTCTGAGCGGTGACCACGTCGCCACCGAGCGTGACGATGGTGGTCGTGACGTCGCCGGCGGTGTCCAGGGCTGCGCGCGCTGCTCGCGCCGCATCGAGATCGGCGGCGATGAGCACGTGCGACAGGATGCCCAGCACCCCGTCGGGAGCGGTGACGGTCTCGGTCGCCGGCGTGATCCCGTCGATCGCGGGCAGATCGACGATCGGACGCAGGGCGTCGGCCACGACGAAGTCCACGACGCCGCGACGCTGCTCGGCGGCCTCCGCGGCCGCCGCGAAGGCCTCGGCTGACGAGTCGATCAACACGCCTTCTGCGAGCGAACCGAGGACGGCCGCGATGGCCGCTTCGAAGCCGGAGCGCACCTGCACCGCGTCGCCGACGAGTCCGCGCACACCGGCTCCGCCGGCTTTGACGATCTCCGCCGCGCCACCGGACAGCGCGAGCGCGCTGCTCAGCGCCGCCGCCTTCGCCGTCAGCGAGTCGACCTCGCGCTCGGCGGCGTGCAGCCGCTCCCGCAGCGCCTCACGCTCGGCTTCGGCCGTCGAGGAGGCCCGCTGCGCGCTGTCGTACGCGGCAGCATGCTCGACGGCGGTCCCCTCGGGAGCCTCGGCATCATCGATCGCGTCGAGCGCCTCCGTCGCCTCGCGTCGTCGGACGTTCGCGGCCTCCAGCGCGTTCTCCTGCCGCAGCACCGCGCCTCGCACGGCCGCCAGCGCCGACGCCGCCGCATCCGCGGTACCGCGCAGCGTCGAGAGCCGCATGTCGTACTCCGAGACGAGAGCGCTCTGCTCCGCGATGTCGACGTCGAGTGTGTCCAGCTCGGCGCGGGCGTGCACAACCTCCCGGCTCGCCGCTGCAGCCGCGTCCTGCGCATCGCCGAGTCCGGCGGAGATCAGATCGATCTCCTCGCGCGCCTCGTCGATCGTGCTCTGCGTCACCGTCACCGCAGTGACGGCCGCATCGTCTTCCTCGGAGCCCAGCAACGCGAGGCGCTGGTTCGCGAGCGTGTAGAGACCGCGCATCCGCTCCTGGACCTGCTCGAGCCCGAATGCCACACTCCGCGCCTGATCGACCGCGACGGAGTTCTGGTCCTGCTCGAGGCGGGCGATGCTCGCGCGCACGGTCTCGGCCTGGTCGGACAGCACCAGACGCTCCGTGTGGCGCTCGTGCTCAGTGCGCGTGTGGTCGGCCAGCGCCGTGCGCAGCGCGACGACGTCATCCGCGAAGATGCGTGCCTTCGCGTCGCGGACCACCGCCGCGATGGTCTGCGCCTCGCGAGCGATCTCCGCCTGCCGGCCCAGGGGCTTGAGCTGACGCCGGATCTCGCCCGCCAGATCGCTGAGGCGCGTGAGGTTCGCCTCCATGGCGTCGAGCTTGCGGAGGGTCTTCTCCTTGCGGCGACGGTGCTTCAGGATGCCGGCGGCCTCTTCGATGAAGCCACGACGATCCTCGGGCGACGCCTGCAGGACGGTGTCGAGGCGCCCCTGTCCGACGATGACGTGCATCTCGCGTCCGAGACCCGAGTCGCTCAGCAGCTCCTGCACATCGAGCAGCCGGCAGCTCTCCCCGTTGATCGCGTACTCGCTCGAGCCGTTGCGGAAGAGGGTCCGGCTGATCGTCACCTCGGCGTACTCGATGGGGAGCGCGCCGTCGGCGTTGTCGATCGTGAGCTGGACCTCCGCGCGCCCGAGGGGTCCTCGAGTCGAAGTACCGGCGAAGATGACGTCTTCCATCTTGCCGCCGCGGAGCGTCTTGGCGCCCTGCTCCCCCATGACCCAGGCGAGCGCGTCGACGACGTTCGACTTGCCCGATCCGTTCGGGCCGACGATGCAGGTGACGCCCGGCTCGAACACGAAACTGGTCGGCTGGGCGAACGACTTGAACCCCTTGAGCGTCAGGCTCTTCAGATGCATGCGGGCACCGCTCGTCCGGGGAGAATCACGCCGCTACGCTACCGGAATCGCGCCGATCGGCCGTCATCCCGCGCGGGCGGGCGATGAACCCGCGCCGGCGGCGACACGCCGGGAGACGGCGGATGTGCTTGACGACCTCGGCGATCCTTCGCTACCGTGTCCTCCGGATCGCCACACGAAAGGAGGTTACCGATGATGTTCATTCAGCTCAACGCACAGGCCACAGGCCTCGCCGCGCCCGCGCACTCTGCGCCGCGCCCTGCGTACTCGGTGACCGCCGGCGTCCGCTTCAGCGCGTTCGCATAGAACCACAGCTCGAGAACTCCGGCCCGTACCGGGCTCCCTTCTCGCCGGTTCACCCGCGCCCCACCCTCTGATCTGCTCGCAGATCACGGATCTCCCGCCACTCTCGGCGTCCGCTTCTCGCGACCCCGAGGCGTCGCATCCTTCCTCGCCGTCCCCGACCGCCATCGCGGCCTCTCGACGACGAATCCGCACACCCATCCACCATTCATCTCGAAGGAATCATCGTGAATACGACGCTGCACCGCGGCATCACCCACCCGCCCGATACCGAGGACCGGCAGGTCCTCCAGATCCCCCGCCCCGACGAACTGCGCCGCCTCGCGCTCGCGGATCGTCTCTCCCTCCGGATCGGCCTCTGGCTGCTCCAGAGGGCGCAGCGTCCCCGGCGCGAACGCCGGAAGCTGCACCTCCCGCCCGCTGATTCACTGATCCTCGGGGAGCGCGAGCGCTCCGCCGCGGAGACCTACGCGCTGCTGGCCTACGACCTGCAGCGCAGCATGCGCTGATCGGAGTTCGCCACATGGACATCCCTCTCACCGCAGGCGCGACCCTGCGTCCGCTTGTGCTCCCGGCACGAGCGGACGCAGCGGACGCGGGCGAGTTCCGCGAGCTCGCCCGCGTCCGCAACCTCGTCTACCGCGAGATCACCGGCCGATCCGAGGACGACCTCACGCCCGAGGCGCTGCTGCCGATCCTCCGGTCCCGGAAGGAGCGCTCCACTTTCGTGTGGGCCGTGCGCATCGGCGAGGAGATCGTCGGACGCGCCGTCGTGAACATCCCCCACGAGGAAGGCTCGCGTGTCGCGATCGTCTCGATCGAGCTGCGACCGCACGTCTGGGGTCGCGGGATCGGCAGCGCGGTGCTTCCCCACCTGGAGACCGTCGCCCGCGAGCATGGGCGCTCCGTGCTTCAGGAGTGGCTCGAGCAGCAGCCGAGCGACGGCCCGCGCATCTCCGCGCCGACCGGCTTCGGCAGCGTTCCGGAGGATCATGTCTCCCGGTTCCTCCTCCGCCACGGCTACCGCCTCGAGCAGGTCTATCGAGTGAGCCATCTGACGCTCTCCCCGGAGACGATCCAGAGGGCGCGCGACCTCCTCGATCAGGCGCGCTCAGCCTCCACCGACTATCGCGTCGTGCAGTGGACTCTTCCGACGCCCGCCGATCGGGCCGCCGGGTACGCGTGGATGAAGTCGCGCATGTCCACCGACGCACCCTCGGCCGGGATCGAGACGGATGAGGAGACGTGGGACGTCGATCGTCTGCAGGAGGGCGAGCGACGGATCGCCGAGATGGGCCGAACGGTGCTGGTCACCGCCGCGGAGCACATCGCATCCGGCGAGCTCAGCGCGTTCACCGAGCTCGCCATCGGTCCGGACGCGGACGCGGTCACCCATCAGGAGGACACGCTCGTGCTCCGGGAGCACCGCGGCCACCGTCTCGGTCAACTGGTGAAGTGCGCCGCGCTGCTCGAATGGCTCGAGATCGCCCCTCGCTCGCCGAGCGTGATCACCTACAACGCCGAGGAGAACCGGCCGATGCTCTCCATCAACGAGGCCATGGGCTTCGCCCCCACCGCCTACGAGGGCGCCTGGAAGAAGGAACTGACATGACCACGATCGCAATGACGATCACTCCGCTCACCGCTCCGCGCTCGCTCGATGATGCCGATGCCGCGGACTTCCTGGCCTACGGCGAGCTCAACCGGCTCGTCTGCGACGAGGCCGTCGGGCTGCCCGATCTCGCTCCGGATGCCGCGCAGATGCTGCCGGCGTGGCACGACAGCACCGATGCGCTGCAGACCGGATACGTCGCGCGCTCGGGCGACCGGATCCTCGGGATGGTGACGGTGTCCTTCGCGCAGGAGGTCGAGGCGCATGCCGCGGAGATCGACGTGCTCGTCCCGGCGGAGCACTGGGGACACGGCGTCGAGGATGCCCTGCTCTCGCGGGCGGAGGACGAAGCGCGCGCACAGGGCCGCCGCGTCCTGCAGATCTGGTCCCTGCACCGCCCGGAAGAGGCCGAGCGCATGCTGGTTCCACGCACCGGCTGGGGCCGGGTGCCCGCGATCCCGCTCAGCGATCTGCTCGAGGAGCGCGGCTTCACGCTCGAGCAGGTGGAGCGCAACAGCGAGTTCGACCTGCGCCAGGACCCGGAGCCGCTGCGCCGGGCACTCGCGGACGCGCAGTCCTTCGCCGGCGCCGACTACCGGCTCGTCGAATGGATGCTGCCGACGCCGCCCGAGCTCCGCGACGGCTTCGCCGCCGTCCTCGCGCGCCTGTCGACGGATGCGCCGAGCGGCGAGATGGACTTCGTCGCCGAGGAGTGGGACGCGGATCGGGTGATCCGTCGCGAGGCCCGGTTCACCGGCGCAGGGCAGACGATGTCCGTGGCGGCGGTCCAGCACGTGCCGACCGGGGAGCTCGTCGCGTACAACGAGCTGCTGATCGGCGCCGATCGCGGAGGCGTCACGCACCAGTTCGGGACGCTGGTCTCGCGCGAGCATCGTGGCCACCGGCTCGGGATGATCGTCAAGTGCGCGAACCTGATCCGCTGGCGGGAGCGGATGCCGTCGTCGCCGGTCGTCTCCACGTTCAACGCCGAGGAGAACCGGCCGATGCTGAGCATCAACGAGGCGATCGGCTTCGTGCCGGTGTCCTACGCGGGAGCGTGGCAGAAGAGGATCTGACGCGGTTGCGGGCCCGATCTCATTCTCCGGGATGACGTCGGGCCCGCTCCCTCATCCGCCTGACGGACGACGGCGGCGAGGCCGATGACGAGGCTGGAAGCATGAACATCCCCGTCATCGAATCCCACGCCCTCACCAAGAACTTCGGTTCGACCCGTGCCCTCGCCGGCGTCGACCTCGCGGTCCACCGCGGCGAGTCCGTCGCGATCATGGGAGCCTCGGGGTCGGGCAAGACGACGCTGCTGCATGTGCTGGCCGGCATCGTCTCACCGGATGCCGGCACCGTGACCTTCCGCCCCGCCGAGGGTGCCGCAGTGGAGGTGACCGCGCTGGGAGAGTCCGCCCGCTCCCGGCTCCGTCGCGAGCGCTTCGGCTTCGTCTTCCAGCAGGGACTGCTGATCCCCGAGCTGACCGCCGTCGAGAACGTCGCACTGGCCTCGATGATCAACGGGATCCGTCGACAGGATGCCGTGCAGCATGCGGCCGCATGGCTCGCTGCGCTCGGGCTCGCCGGCATGGAGGATCGCCGGATCGGCGAGCTCTCCGGTGGTCAGGCGCAGCGCGTGGCGATCGCCCGTGCCCAGGCGACCGGCGCGGAGCTCGTCTTCGCCGACGAGCCCACCGGTGCGCTGGACTCCCAGACGTCGGCCGAGGTCATGGACGCGCTGCTCTGGTCGACGACCGGACAGGGTCGCACGCTCGTCGTCGTGACCCACGACCCCGAGGTCGCCGCACGCTGCACCCGCACGATCGCGGTGCGCGACGGACGCATCGTCGCCTCGGCGGTGTCCGCATGAACGCCAACGTGCTCGCCTTGCTCCTCCGCCCCGCTCCCGGTCAGAACAGCGTCCTGGCCCTGCCGGTCGTGGCCTTCGGCATCGTCACCACGCTCGTGCTGACCGTGATCGGCGGCGCGCAGTCGTTCTGGGGGTGGACCGACGAGTACGCGCCCCTGTACCAGGCGCTGGCCGCGATCGCGCTGGTGCTTCTCGTCGTCCCGCTCCTGTCGCTCGGCGGCGCGGCGGCGCGTCTCTCCGCACGTCGTCGCGACGAGCGGCTCTCCACGCTCCGGCTCCTCGGAGTCTCCCCCGCCGGAGTCACCGTCGCGACCGTCACCGAGTCGGTGCTGGTCGCCGGAGCCGGAGCGCTCGCCGGCATCCTCGGCCATCTGGCGATCAGTCCGCTGGTGGGGATGATCCCGTTCCGCGGAGAACCGCTCGGCTTCGGCGCGGTCGTCCTGTCTCCGCTGCACATCCTCGCCGTTCTCGGGGGCGTTCTCGTGCTGGCGGCGGGCAGCGCGATCGTCGGACTCCGCCGTGTCGTGATCTCGCCGCTGGGAGTCCGGACGCGAGCCACCGTCTCGAGCGTGCACTGGATCCGCGCGGTCATCGCCGTCGGCGCCATCGCGATCGCCTTCGTCCTGATCAAGGTCTTCCCCTCGGTCGGAAGCCTCGTCGCGACCATCGCGGTGCTCGCCGGGCTCTTCGGCGCCGTGCTCGCCGTGCTGAATGTCGTCGGCCCGTGGGTCCTCAAGGTCTCGGCGTCCCGACAGCTGCGTCGCGCGGAGAAGCCGGAGCGCCTGCTCGCCGCGCGCATCGTCCTCGACTCCCCCAAGGCGGCGTGGCGCCAGGTCGGCGGGATCGCGATGGCCGCGTTCATGGCCGTGTTCGCGGGCACGGGCGTCGCACTCCTGGACGTCATGGGCGGCGAGGGGGCGACCGCGTCGGACATCGCCCTGGCGGACGACATCCGCACCGGGCTCGTCGTCACGCTCATCGGCTCGTTCCTCATGGTGGCGGCATCCGTCGGTGTCAACCAGGCATCCGACGTGCTGGATCAGCGAGAGCTCCACCGCAGCCTGCACCACCTGGGAATGCCGCTGGAGACGGTCGATCGGGCGCGACGTCGGGCCATCATGTCGCCGCTGCTGGTGACGGCGATCGGATCGGCGCTGTGCGCGGCCGTCGTCGTGTTCCCGCTCGTGGGCATCGCCCTCATCACGGCACCGCTCTCGCTCCTGACGATCGCTGCCATCGTCGCCGTGGGCATCGGCGTCGTCTGGGCGAGCACCTGGGCCACGCGTCCGCTGCTGAACGGGGCGTTCCACGCAGCGTGACGTTGCCGCGGTCAGCGGCGGCGCTGGCAGGTCGGGCAGAAGTGCGAGGAGCGGTTCATGAACGCCGCCCGGCGGATCGGCGTCCCACAGCGCGGGCACGGCTGACCACCGCGACCGTAGGCGTTGAGGGAGTGCGCGAAGTACCCGGCCTGCCCGTTCACGTTGACGTACTGCGCGTCGAAACTCGTTCCGCCCTCGGCGAGTGCCTTCGCGAGGACCGCGCGCACCTCGGCGAGAAGCCGATGAACCGCCGGTGTGGACAGGCGGCTCGCCGGTGTCTCCGGATGGATGCGCGCCGCCCAGAGCGCCTCGTCGGCGTAGATGTTGCCGATGCCGCTGACCACGTTCTGGTCGAGGAGCACCCGCTTGATCGCACTGTTCTTGCGGGCGAGAGCCTGCCGGAAGCGCTCGTCGTCGAACGCGTCGTCGATCGGATCCCGGGCGATGTGGCCGACCTGCGTCGGGATCAGGGACGAGCCGTCATGGATCAGGGTGTCGACCGCGAGGGATCCGAACGTCCGCTGGTCCGAGAAGACGATCGCGAGCTCGCCGTGCTGCGGATGCTCGAGATCGATGCGGATGCGCTCATGGCGCTCCGCGGCGGCATCCGGTGCGCGCAGCAGCATCTGCCCGCTCATCCCGAGATGCGCGATCAGCGCGGACTCCGCATCGTCGAGCGGGAGCCAGAGGAACTTCCCGCGCCGGGATGCCGCAGAGAACCTGCGCCCCTCGAGACGTCCGACGAAATCGGCCGCGCCGGCCGGATGCCGTGTCAGCGCCCGCTCGTCGAGGACGGTGACCGCGGTGATCAGAGAACCGATCGCCGCAGGCGCGAGACCTGCGCGGACGACCTCGACCTCGGGAAGCTCAGGCACGCTCGTTCAGTGTGCGCCAGGCGCTCAGCGCGGCCGCCATCTCGGCGGTCTTCTTGCTGCTGCCGGTGCCGGTCATGCGGATGTCGCCCACCTCGACCGTCGCGGTGAAGCGTCGATCGTGATCGGGCCCGCTGGCCACGACCGAGTACTGCGGCGGCGTGGCCCCGGAACGAGCGGCGAGCTCCTGAAGACTGGTCTTCGGATCCATCGCCGCGCCGTAGCGCTCGGGATCGGCGAGCAGCGGCTCGGTCAGGCGGAGCACGAGCTCGGTCGCGGCCTCGGGGCCCGCCGACAGATAGGTGGCGCCGATGACGGCTTCCATTGTGTCGGCGAGGATCGAGTCCTTGTCGCGACCGCCGGTCTGCTCCTCGCCACGACCGAGCCGGAGGTGGCTGCCCAGATCGATGCCGCGGGCCACCTCGGCGAGGGCGACGGTCGACACGACGCTCGCGCGGCGCTTCGCCAGCTCGCCCTCATCCAGATCGGGGTGCGTGGTGAACAGCATGACCGTGACGGCCTGGCCGAGCACCGAGTCGCCGAGGAACTCCAGGCGCTCGTTGTGCGGGATGCCGCCGTGCTCGTACGCGTACGAGCGATGGGTGAGCGCCAACTCCAGAAGCTCCGCGTCGATGTCGACGCGGAGCTTGACTGGGAGAGGTCTCGTCCCCCCGGGGACCTCCGTCACGATGAGTTCGCGACTCAGACGTCGGCGACCTTGCGGCCCTTGTACTCCAGGAAGAGCTCGGTGCCCTGCGAGTCGGTGACGACCTTCGCCTGGTGGGGACGGCTGTAGACGGTCTTGCCGTTCTCGATCGTCTTCACGAGGGCGACGGGCGCCGCCTTCCACTGCGCGCGGCGCGAGCGGGTGTTCGAACGGGAGACCTTGCGCTTCGGGGGGTTACCAGCCATGACTAGCTCTCTTCTTTCTCGGCGGCGCGGCTCGATGCCTTGCCGTCTTGGTCTGTGATCTGCTGGAGCGCGCTCCATCGAGGATCGATGGGAGCGGCCTGCTCCGTCCCGGTGCTCACGGTCAGCCTTTCGCCCGTTTTCGGGTCGAGACCCGGGCAGTCCGGCTGACACACCGGCTGAAATGGAAGCGACAACACGGCCGCATCCCTGACGAGAGTTTCAAGATCCACGTGGTCGTCTTGAACCTCGAAGTCAGTTTCTTCCTCACCAGGATACGCGAAAAGCTCCTGGAACTCGACTTCGACAGGCTGAGTGATGTCGATGAGGCATCTTCCGCACACTCCGGCGTACTCCGCCTCCGCCGTTCCGGAGACCAGGATCCCCTCGTGGACCGACTCGAGACGCACGTCGATGTCGAGGTCGGAACCCGCCTCGTACCGGACGATCCCCTCGCCCCAGGGTTCGGCGAGACTCACCGTGAACTCGTGTTCACGCATCTCCCCCGGGCGTCGGACGATGTCGCGGACGGGAAGGACGAAAGGGCCGTTCAGTCGAGATCGCACCACGCCATGCTACCCGGCTCCGTCTGCGAGCGGGCCGGACGAGCGGCGGTGAGCGGTCGTCAGATCCCGCGCGCGCCGGTGTCGAGGAATGCGGCGACGGCCGGGGGGACGAACGGGGTGACGTCGCCGCCGAGCGACGCGACCTGGCGCACGAGCGAGCTCGACACCATCGCGTGCGACGGGTCCGGAAGCAGGAAGACGGTCTCGATGTCGGCCAGGTGCCGGTTGACGATCGCCATCGGCGATTCGTACGCCACGTCGATCTGGGAGCGGATGCCCTTCACCAGGACCCCGGCTCCGACGTCGCGGGCGTAGTCCACGAGAAGGCCCATGCTCCAGGAGCCGATCACGATGGTCCCGGCCATGCCGTCTTCGGCGATCGAGCGCTCGAGGAGCGAGAGGCGCTGCGCGATGGGCAGCATCGCCTCCTTGCCGGGGTTGTGGACGACGAGCACGTGCAACTCGTCGTAGAGCTTCGCGGCACGACGGATCACGTCGAGGTGACCCAGCGTCGGCGGATCGAAAGAACCGGGGACGACGGCGATCCGGCTGCTCACTGGGACTCCATCCGTCGCTCCGTGCATCGCATGGCTCCAGCCTAGGGCACGCGGATCGCGTCAGTTCTTCGCCAGCGCGGCGCGGTCCTCGTCGCTCACCCGGCGGCCGATCACTTCGCGCAGTCCCGGATGCCGCGCGAGTCCGGGGTCTGCCGAGAGGATCTGCTCGGCGACCTCACGGGCACGGGTGATGAGCCCCGCGTCCTTCACGACGCGCAGCAGCTTGAGCGACGATCGGACGCCCGCCTGCGCCGCACCGAGCACATCGCCCTCGCCACGCAGCTCGAGGTCGACCTCGGCCAGCGCGAAGCCGTCGAGGGTCGCCGCGACGGCATCCACGCGCTCGCGGGCGACGGAACCCGCCTCGGCCTCCGTGACCAGGAGACAGAGCCCCGGCACCCCGCCGCGACCCACCCGGCCCCGCAGCTGATGCAGCTGGGAGACGCCGAAGCGGTCGGCGTCGAGGACGATCATCGTCGAGGCGTTCGGAACGTCGACACCGACCTCGATGACCGTGGTCGCCAGCAGCAGGTCGATCTCGCCGCGCGCGAAGGCCTGCATCACGGCATCCTTCTCGTCCGAGGGCATCTTGCCGTGCAGCACGGCCCGGCGGAGCGATCCCAGCTTCGGGTGCGTCGCGAGCGCCTCGTCGAGCTGCACCACACCCCACCGCGGCCCTGCCGCACCTTCGGGCGCGAGGGCGGACTGCTCCCCCGGCTCCGCCGTCTTCTTGGCGGTGTCGATCGCTGCGCAGACGGCGAAGACCTGCCGACCCTGCGCGATCTCCTCGGCAGCGCGGTCCCAGACCCGGTTGAACCACCCCGGATGCTCGGCGAGCGGAGCGACGAACGACTCGATGCCGGCCCGTCCGGCCGGCATCGTCCGGATGACAGAGGTGTCGAGGTCGCCGAAGACCGTCATCGCCACGGTCCTCGGGATCGGGGTCGCCGTCAGCACCAGCGCATGCGGGCTCGAGCCCTTCGCCCGCAGGGCCTCCCGCTGCTCGACGCCGAAGCGATGCTGCTCGTCGACGACCACGAGGCCGAGATCGGCGAAGGTCGTCTTCTCGCCGAGCAGCGCGTGCGTTCCGACGACGATGAGCGACTGCCCCGACGCGACGCGCAGCGCGGCCTTGCGGCGTTCGGCGGCCGGGAGCTGTCCGGTGAGCAGCGTCGGCATGACGAGAGGTGCGAGCTGCGGGCCGAGCATCTTCGCGATGGAGCGGAGGTGCTGACCGGCGAGGACCTCGGTCGGAGCGATCAGCGCGGCCTGCCCTCCGCTCTCGGCGACCTGCAGCATCGCGCGCAGCGCGACAAGCGTCTTGCCGGAGCCGACCTCGCCCTGGACCAGGCGGTTCATCGGCCAGGCGCCCACCAGGTCGTGCGCGACCTGGTCGCCGACTGTCTGCTGGTCAGGGGTCAGCGCGTAGGGCAGCGAGGCGTCGAAACGCTCCAGCAGGCCTCCGGGCTCCGCAGGGCGCGCGGTGGCCGAGAGCGCGCGGACCGCATCGCGCTGCTGGAGCAGGGCCGTCTGCAGCGTGAGAGCCTCATGCATCCGCAGGGTGCGAACGGCAGGATCGATGTCGTTGCGCGTGCGCGGCCGGTGGATGAGCTCGAGAGCCTCAGCGGCCGTGAGCAGCTCCTCCCCGGTGCGCACCTCTTCCGGGAGCGGATCGGGGATGCCGGTCAGGTCGTCGAGCACCCGTCCGACGAACTTCGCGATCTGCCAGGTCTGCAGCGTCGAGGTCGCCGGGTAGATCGGGATGAGCACCGCCGCCCGCGCGTCGGCCCGGCGCCGGGCCGCGTCTTCGTCGTCGAAGAGCTCGTACTCGGGGTGAGCGAACTGGGTGACGTCGTTGAACATGCCGACCTTGCCCGAGAACACACCGCGCCGTCCGACCGCGAGGTCTTTCGAGCGCCACTCGGCGGCGCCGAGGTTCTTGGCGAAGAACGTCAGCGACATGCGCCCGATGCCGTCGCCGATCACGACATCGACCATCGCCCCCTGGCGGTTGCGCATGCGGCGGAAGCTCGAGGAGAGCACCTCGGCCACGATCGTCACGGTCTCGCCGATGGGGAGGTCGCGGATGGGCGTGAGCTCCCCCGGATCGGCGTAGCGTCGGGGGTAGTGCGAGACCAGGTCTGCGACCGACTGCATGCCGAAGGCCCGGTTCAGCGTCTTCGCGGGGGCGGCGCCGAGGGCCTCCTCCAGCGAGGAATCGAGCGTGAGCGGCATGCTCCGAGTCTAGGGAACCCCGCGGACACCTCGGACGCCGTGTCTGTCGTATCGTGAACGGGTGACGAGGATCATCGCCGGACGGGCACGCGGAGCACGACTCGAGGTGCCGGGCGCCGGCACACGTCCGACCAGCGACCGGGTGCGCGAGTCCCTGTTCGGCGCTCTGGAGTCCGCGGATGCCATCGACGGCGCGCGCGTGCTGGACCTCTATGCGGGATCCGGGGCCCTCGGGCTGGAGGCGCTCAGCCGCGGCGCGGCGAGCACGGATCTCGTCGAGCGCGGACGCCAGGCGGCCGCGCTGATCCGCCGCAACGCCGTGACCGTGGCGAAGGCGGGCGGTTCGGCGGCCGTCCGCGTGCACGAGGTGGCCGTGCACACCTACCTGCTGCGGGCCTCCGGCACGTTCGACCTCGTGTTCTCCGACCCGCCGTACGATCTCGACGATGAGGCGATGACGGCCGACCTGGTCGCCCTCGCGCCGCTGCTCTCGCCACAGGCGCTCGTCGTCGTCGAACGTGCTCGGCGCTCGACACCGCCTGACTTCGCCGCAGCGGGCCTCGAGCTGTTCCGCGAGAAGGCCTACGGCGACACGGCGCTGTGGTGGGCGGAGCCGGTCTCACCGGACGAGGAGCCCGGGATCGACGCTCAGCCCGCGACCGAGTCCCAGTCGCGATAGGGATCCCATCCGGAGACGTCCACCGGGTGCTCGTCGCACAGCAGCTCGTCGCTGCCGGCGGCCCGCACCTCGCCGATGACCCGGAATCCGGGCGGGAGAACGCCGTCCGGGAACGTCGCGAGGAGACCGTGATCCTCGCCGCCCGCCAGCGCACGATCCGGATCGTCGCCGAGGGACCCGCCGTCGAGAGCGATCGTCACGCCCGACGCCGCGGCCATCCGCCGCGCATCGAGTGCCAGGCCGTCGGAGATGTCCATCATGGCGGTCGCGCCCGCCGTCGCGGCCACCGGGCCGAGTCCGACCGGCGGAGAAGGACGCAGCTGCGCGGCGACCGCGGCGCTCTCCCCCGCGGCGAGCTTCGACGGATCGATCGCGACCGGCACGTCGCCGTCACGGAACCGATCGAACAGCACGGCGAGGCCATGCGCGGCGTGCCCCAGCTCGCCCGCGACCGCGACCACGTCGCCCGGTCGGGCGCCGGAGCGGGTCACCGCCGCCCGTCCCTCCAGATCGCCGAGCGCGGTCACCGCGACGGTCAGCACATCGGAGACCGTGAGGTCCCCGCCCACCACGGCGCAGCCGGGAGCCAACGCCGCGCAGGCCTCACGGAACCCGTCGGCGAGCCGCTCGACGAAGGACAGGCGCAGATCACGCGGGACGGCGAGGGCCACGAGAAGCGCGGTCGGGCGGGCGCCCATCGCCGCGATGTCCGCGAGGTTCACCGCCGCCGCCTTCCAGCCGAGGTCGTACCCGTTGGACCAGGCGAGCCGGAAGTCCGGTCCGTGCACGAGGGTGTCCGTCGTCGCCACCACGCTGCCCGACGGCGCGGCGACGACAGCCGCATCGTCACCCGGCCCGAGGAGCGTGTACGTCCCCGGAGCGGTGCGGGTGAGGATCGCTCGGAGGATCGCGCCTTCCGAGAGATCTCCGAGGGCAGGGTCGTCGGCTGCGGGTCGGGAGGGCATGCTGTCAAAGGTAGCCTGGAAGCATGCTCCGTTCCCGTCGCCTCGCAGCCGTCGCAGGTGCGGTGATCCTGGCCGCGGCCCTCGCCGGCTGCTCCACGACCGTGCATCTCGAACCCGCCGAGGATGCGAACGATCCCGGCTGCGCTGCGGTCTCCGTGCTGCTCCCGGACAGCGTCGGAGGCTTCGACCGGGTCTGGACCGATGCTCAGGCGACCGGCGCGTGGGGCGACCCGACGATCGTGCTGCGCTGCGGCGTCGAGCCGCCCGCCCCGTCCGCGCTCGTGTGCACGACGATCGGCGGCGTCGATTGGCTCGTCCTCGATCAGGAGGAGGAGCGCCAGCGGCTCGTCACCTACGGCCGCGAACCCGCCGTCGAGGTCAACATCCGCCGCGGCGAGCAGATCGACTTCCAGGCCGTGGTCGACACGATCTCGTCCAGCATCCAGCCGGGGCTCTCCCCGGCGACCGCGCAGTGCACCGAGCGGGTCGAGTTCCCCGCGGGCTGAATCAGCGCCGCAGCCCGGCCTCGACCAGTTCGGTGATCAGATCGCCGTAGCTCAGCCCGGAGGCCACCCAGCACTTCGGGAACATCGAGATCGGCGTGAAGCCGGGCATCGTGTTGAGCTCGTTGACGACCAGCTCACCCGCAGGCGTCAGGAACATGTCGACGCGGGCGAGACCGCGCCCGTCGACGGCCTCGAACGCGCGGATCCCGGCGTCCTGGATCGCGGCGACCTCGGCGTCGGTCAGCTCGGCCGGGCAGACGACGTCGACCCCGTCGCCGCCGAGGTACTTCCCCTCGAAGTCGTAGAACCCGCGAGAGGTCAGCACGATCTCGCCGGGAAGCGACGCCCGCACACCGTCGGCGCTCTCGAGCACCGCGACCTCGATCTCCCGGCCGCTCACTCCGGTCTCGATGAGCACCTTGTCGTCTTCGGCGAAGGCGGTCGCGAGAGCGGCATCCAGCTCGTCCAGGCTCTCGACCTTCGAGACACCGACGCTCGAACCGGCACGCGCCGGCTTCACGAACAGCGGCAGGCCGAGGTCTGCGGCGCTCGCGCGCACCGGCGCGGCATCCTGGTCCCACTCCCGACGTCGGACCGTGACGCCCGGCGCGACGGAGATGCCGGCCGCCTGGAGCGCGATCTTCATGAAGTGCTTGTCCATGCAGAGCGCGGAGTCGAGGACTCCACCGCCGGCGTAGGGAACCTCGAGGGTGTCGAAGAAGCCCTGGATCGTCCCGTCCTCCCCGTGCGTGCCGTGCAGGATGGGCAGGACCACGTCGATCTCGCCGAGCCCCTCGGTGCCACCGTCGGGGTGCACGACCCGCAGAGTGCGGTCGCCACCCGGCTCCGGCCACAGGACGCGGGTGCCGTTGTCGACCACCTCGGGAAGGTGCGCCGCGTCGAGCGGGAACTTCGCGGGGTCGTCGTCCTCGAGGACGAATGCCCCCTCGCGCGTGATCCCCACCGGGATCACGGAGTAGCGGTCGCGATCAATCGCTCCCAGCACGCCCCCCGCCGTTGCGGAACTGATCGAATGCTCGCTGGAGCGCCCTCCGAAGAGCACCACCACCGTCTGCTTGTCCATGGTTGGTCCTCTCACCCTGGGGGGTGTCGTCGTCCGTCGTCAGGTGGGGTGCGATATCGCGGGGATCCATCTTCCCGTCGAGCACCATCTTCACCTGTTCGACGATGGGCATGTCCACCTCGGACTCGCGGGCGAGCTGCAGCACAGGGGCGACGGAGGCGAGGCCTTCCGCCGTCTGCTGCATCTGCTTCACGACATCCTGGAAGCTGTATCCCTGGCCGAGCAGGCGCCCGGCCGTGTTGTTGCGGCTCAGCGGAGACTGGCAGGTCGCGATGAGGTCGCCGAGACCCGCGAGCCCCTGGAGCGTCTCCGGGTGCGCACCGTTCGCCACGGCGAAGTCGGTCATCTCGACGAGGCCGCGGGTGATGATCGAGGCCTTGGTGTTCTCGCCGTAGCCGACGCCGTCCACGATGCCGATCGCGACCGCGATCAGGTTCTTCAGCACACCGCCGAACTCCGTGCCGATCACGTCGGTGTTCACGAACGTGCGGAAGTAGCTGTTTCGCGCCGCCCTCGCGACGATCTCCGCCGTCTCCTGGCTGCGCGAGGAGATCACGGCGGCGGTCGGCTGCTCGCGGGCGATCTCCAGAGCCAGGTTGGGCCCGGATGCCACGGCGATGCGGTCGGGATCGCAGCGCAGCTCCTGCTGGATGACCTGGCTCATGCGCAGCCCGGTGCCGCGCTCGACGCCCTTCATCAGGCTGACGATCTTGGCGTCGCTGTCGGCCAGCAGGGGGCGCAGCGCCTTGAGGTTCTCACGCAGCGACTGGCTCGGCACCGAGAGATAGACCTGCTCCGCGCCCTCGAGCGAGGTGGCCAGCTCATGCGTCGCCGCCATCGAGCGGGGAAGGTTGATGCCTGGCAGGTATCGCGAGTTGCGCTTGGCCTCGTCGATCTCGTGCGCGAGCTCGGCGCGGCGTGCCCACATCGTCACCTGCGCCCCGCCGTCGGCGAGGATCTTGCCGAAGGTGGTGCCCCAGCTGCCGGCGCCGATGACCGTGGCCCGCGGGCCGATCGGGACGGCGGGTCTCTTAGGAGTCAAGGCGACCCGTCTCCTTCTGGCCGTGGCTCGCGGGATTCCAGCGTTCCGCGGGCGCCTTCTCATCGCGCAGCTCCTCGAGCAGAGCGGTGATCGCATCCATCAGACGCGTGGTCGCCTCGTTGAGCGCCGCCGGCTCACCCGCGCGGCTGCGCAGGTCGGAGACGTCGACCGGATCGCCGATGACCACCTGCACGGGCTTGCGCAGCGGCCAGAGGCTGAGGCCCTTCTGGTAGCGGCCCATGATGGCCTGCGTGCCCCACTGCGCCATGGGGATCAGCGGGATGCCGTCGGCGAGGGCCAGTCGCACCGCGCCGGACTTGCCGCGCATCGGCCAGAGCTCGGGGTCGCGCGTGAGCGTGCCCTCCGGGTACACGATGACGCCGCGTCCGTGCTCGACGAGCTCGGCCGACTGCTTCATGGTCTGCTTCGCGGACGCCGCGGACGACGTGCGGGCCACGGGGATCATGCCGGTGCGCTTCAGGAACCACCCCAGCACCGGTACACGGAAGAGGCTCTCCTTGGCCATGAACCGCGGGGCGCGGCCGATGCGCCACACGGCGACGGACACGATCAGCGGATCGAACTCGGAGTAGTGGTTCGGAGCGAGGACGAAGGACCCCTCCTGCGGAAGCTTCTCCGCACCCGTGACGCGGATCTTCGCGATCAGGGCGACCGGTGGGATCACCAGCGCGGCGAGCGGCCAGAACACACTCGGCCGCGTCGTCTCCGACGATCGGGAAGTCACCCGCGTCACCGGATGACGTCGAAGTCGGCGCCCAGTGCGTCGAGCTTGGCCAGGAACTTCTCGTAGCCGCGGCTGAGGATGTCGACGCCCGAGACCTTCGACTCGCCCGTCGCGGTGAGGGCGGCGATGACGTGGCTGTAGCCGCCCCGGAGGTCGGGGACGACGATGTCGGCGCCGTGCAGCGGGGTCGGGCCGGTGATGACGGCGGCCTGCTCCAGCTCGCGACGCGGAACCCGACGAGGACCGGCCTGAAGGCCGTGCGGGTGCACGACGATGTCGGCGCCCATCTTGACCAGCGCGTCGGTGAAGCCCATCCGGTTCTCGTACACGGTCTCGTGCACCACGGAGCGGCCGTGCGCCTGCGTCAGCGCCACCACGAGCGGCTGCTGCCAGTCGGTCATGAAGCCGGGGTGCACGTCGGTCTCGACGACCACGGGCTGGATGTCGCCGTCGCGACGGAAGAGGATGCCGTCCTCCTGGACGTCGAACCAGCCGCCGGCCTTGCGGAACACGTTGAGGAACGTGAGCATCTCCTGCTGCTTCGCTCCGCCGACGAAGATCTCGCCGTCGGTCGCCAGCGCGGCAGACGCCCAGGACGCGGCCTCGTTGCGGTCGAAGATGGAGCGGTGGTCGTAGCCGCGGAGCTTCTCGACGCCCTCGATCACGATGACGCGGTTGGGCTCGTAGGAGATGATCGCGCCCATCTTCTGCAGAACGGCGATGAGATCCATGATCTCGGGCTCGATGGCCGCGTTGCGCAGCTCCGTCGTGCCCTCCGCGCGGACGGCGGTGAGCAGCACCTGCTCGGTGGCGCCGACGCTCGGGTACGGGAGGTGGATGTTCGCCCCGTGCAGACGCCCGTGCGGCGTGGAGAGACGGATGCCGCTGGGGAGCTTCTCGACCACGGCGCCGAACTTGCGGAGCGCGTCCAGGTGGAAGTCGATCGGGCGATCGCCGATGCGGCATCCGCCGAGGTCGGGGATGAACGCCTGACCGAGACGGTGCAGCAGCGGTCCGCAGAAGAGGATCGGGATCCGGGAGGCGCCGGCATGGGCGTCGATCTCCTCGAAATGCGCCGATTCGACGTCGCTCGGGTCGAACACCAGCGCGCCGGGCTCGTCTCCGTCGGAGACGTTGACGCCGTGCACTTCGAGCAGCGAGCGGACGACGGCCACGTCGCTGATCGCGGGGACGTCGCGGAGCACGCTGACGGTCTCGCCGAGGAGCGAGGCCACCATCGCCTTCGTCGCGAGGTTCTTGGCCCCCTTGACGTCGACGCGACCGCTGAGCGGGCGGCCGCCTCGAATGGCGAGGACGTCTCCGGTGAGAGCGGGGACTCCGTCCGGAAGAGCGTCGCGCACAGGTGTCGTCATTCGGAGCCTCACTTCATTCCACGGATTTCGGGGGCGGGTTGCCCCTGGCTCCCCCGCCCCCTCCGTGTCACTGCACGGGGAGGGTTCGGGGCCGCCACGACTCGCAACGGGCCTCGAACTGCGCGATCTTGTCTTCGTTGCGCAGCGTGAGCCCGATGTCATCGAGCCCTTCGAGGAGCCGCCATCTAGTGTAATCGTCGATCCCGATGTCGGCCTGGACGTCGCCGATCGAGGCGGTGCGCGCCTCGAGATCCACGGTGATCTGCGCCCCGGGATTCCGGTCGATCTCGGCCCAGATCAGCTCGAGATCCTCTTCCGAGATGGTCGCTGCGAGGAGTCCCTGCTTGCCCGAGTTGCCGCGGAAGATGTCGGCGAATCGCGGGCTGAGCACGACTTTGAAGCCGAAGTCGCGCAGCGCCCAGACGGCGTGCTCACGGCTGGATCCGGTTCCGAAATCGGAGCCGGCGACGAGCACCGAGGCCCCCTGGAACGGCGCCTGGTTGAGGACGAACTCCGGATCCTGACGCCAGGCGTGGAAGAGCGCATCCTCGAAGCCCGTCTTGGTGACCCGCTTCAGGAAGACGGCGGGGATGATCTGATCGGTGTCGACATTGGAGCGCTTCAGCGGAGCCGCGATGCCGGTGTGCGTGGTGAACTTCTCCATGATCAGGCCTCTTCTCCGATGGTGACGAGCAGATCGGCAGGGCTCGACAGCGTGCCGCGGATGGCGGTCGCCGCCGCGACGAGCGGCGACACGAGGTGCGTGCGCCCGCCCTTGCCCTGACGGCCCTCGAAGTTGCGGTTGGAGGTCGACGCGCAGCGCTCCCCCGGTGCGAGCTGATCCGGATTCATGCCGAGGCACATCGAGCAGCCTGCGAAGCGCCACTCGGCGCCGAAGTCGGTGATGATCTTGTCCAGGCCCTCGGCCTCTGCCTCGAGCCGCACGCGGGCGGAGCCGGGGACGACCATGACACGGACGCCGTCCGCCTTCTTCTTGCCCTCGATGATCGAGGCGAAGGCGCGCAGGTCCTCGATGCGGCTGTTGGTGCACGAGCCCATGAAGACCGCGTCGACGGGCACCTCCTTGAGCGGCGTCCCCGGCATGAGGGCCATGTACTCCAGGGCGCGCTCCGCCGCGGCGCGCTCGTTCGGATCGGCGATCTCGGCCGGGTCCGGAACGGATGCCGACAGCGAGCTGCCCTGCCCCGGGTTGGTCCCCCAGGTGACGAACGGCTCGAGCTCGTCGGCGTCGATGAAGACCTCGGCGTCGAACACCGCGCCCTCATCGGTGGGCAGCGTGCGCCAGTAGGCGACGGCATCCTCCCAGTCCTGGCCCTTCGGCGCGTGCTGGCGCCCTTCCAGGTAGGCGAACGTCGTCTCGTCGGGCGCCACCATCCCGGCGCGGGCGCCGGCCTCGATCGACATGTTGCAGATCGTCATGCGGCCCTCCATCGACAGCGCGCGGATCGCGCTGCCGCGGAACTCCAGGACGTAGCCCTGACCGCCGCCGGTGCCGATCTTGGCGATCACGGCGAGGATGATGTCCTTGGCGGTGACGCCGGGGCGCAGCGTGCCCTCGACCGTGATCGCCATGGTCTTGAAGGGCTTGAGCGGCAGCGTCTGCGTGGCCATGACGTGCTCGACCTCGCTCGTGCCGATGCCGAACGCCATGGCGCCGAACGCGCCGTGCGTCGAGGTGTGCGAGTCGCCGCAGACGACGGTGATGCCGGGCATGGTCAGGCCGAGCTGCGGTCCGACCACGTGCACGATGCCCTGCTCGGCGTCGCCCAGCGAGTGCAGGCGCACGCCGAACTCGGCCGCGTTGCGCCGCAGCGTCTCGATCTGCGTGCGACTGGTGAGGTCGGCGATCGGCTTGTCGATCTCCCACGTCGGGGTGTTGTGGTCTTCCGTGGCGATCGTGAGGTCGAGTCGGCGGAGGGGGCGGCCTTCGCTGCGCAGGCCGTCGAAGGCCTGCGGGCTGGTGACCTCGTGCACGAGGTGCAGGTCGATGTAGATGAGGTCCGGTTCGCCGTTCTCGCCCTTGACGACGAGATGGTCGTCCCAGACCTTCTCGGCCAGGGTCCTGCGGCGTGCGGAATCGGAACCGGGTGCGGGGGTGCTCATTGCGTTTCTCCTGAAGCTGGCGGTTCGGCCCACGATGGACTCCGCGACGAGGAGGGGCTCAGAACGAGGTCTCGTCGCGGCCGCTAAGAAGAAGGAGCACGGTCCGCATGACGTCAGATTACCACCGCCCAGGCATGCTCCGACCCGCCGTGACACTCTGTTCTTCACCCGACCGACCGAGAGGCACCGCATGACCGTCGACACCGCCCGCTTCGCCACCCGTGCGGTGCATGCCGCGAGAGGCCGCGAGACGGCGGCACCCCGAGCCACGCCGATCTACCTCACGGCCGGGTTCGAGTTCGACGACTTCGACCATGCGGCGGACCACTTCGGCACCGGCACCGGATTCGGCTACACCCGCACCGGGAACCCGACCGTGCACGCGGCAGAGCGTCAGCTCGCCGCCCTCGAGTCCGGAGCGGATGCCGTGCTCGTCGCGAGCGGACAGGCCGCGGTCGTGACGGCGCTGCTGACCGTCGCCGGCGCGGGCGATCACATCGTGACCTCGACGCACATCTACGAGGGGACCCGGGGCCTGTTCCTCGACAACCTCGCCCGACTCGACATCGAGACCACGTTCATCGACGACATCGCCGACCCGGAGGCCTGGCGTGCAGCGATCCGACCCAACACGCGCGCGCTGTTCGCGGAGTCCATCGCCAACGCCCGCAACGACGTGCTCGACGTCGCCGCCATCAGCGCCGTCGCCGACGAGGCGGCCATCCCCCTGATCGTCGACAACACGCTGGCCACTCCCTTCCTGCTGCGCCCGATCGAGCACGGCGCGGCGATCGTCGTGCACTCGGCGTCGAAGTTCCTCGCCGGCCACGGATCGGTCCTCGGCGGGGTGATCGTGGACGACGGTCGCTTCGACGCGGAGCGCGCGGGTCACAACGCACCGCATCTCGTGCTCCCCGGTCGCGGCGGACTGCCGAGCGTCGCCGCCCGGCATGGCGGCCGCGCGCGGATCGCGTACGCACGCGAGTCGGTGGCTCCGCGCTTCGGCGCCTCCCCCTCGCCTCTGAACGCCTTCCTGATCGGTCAGGGCGCGGAGACCCTCGGGCTGCGCGTCGAACGTCAGTCGCGCAACGCCCTGGCGATCGCTCAGTGGCTCGAGGCGCAGGAGGCGGTCGAGAGCGTCGACTACGTCGGCCTGCCGTCGCACCCGGATCACGACACCGCGGTGCGCTACCTCGATGGCGGCTTCGGCTCCATCTTCACGTTCACTCTTCGCGGCGGCCTCGACGCCGCCCGCCAGTTCGTCGAGCAGGTGCGCGTCTTCACCCACATGACGCACATCGGCGACGTGCGCTCGCTGGTGCTGCATCCCGGCACGACGAGCCACGCGCAGCGCACGGAGGAGGAGCGCGAACTGCTCGGCGTGCGCCCCGGCACGCTGCGCCTGTCCATCGGCATCGAGGACATCGAGGACCTCATCTCCGATCTGGCGCGCGTGCTCGACGCCACGCGCGAGGCGGTGGCATGAGCCGCCCCCAGCACTTCGGGTGGTTCCTCGCCCGCGGTTTCGGGCCGCAGGGGTGGGGCTATCCCGCCCTCGACTGGGACTACGACTGGACGCGCCCCGAGATCTACCAGGAGGCCGCGCGAACGCTCGAGCAGGCGGGTTTCGATCTCGTCATCATCGAGGATGCTCCGTCGATGGGATCGCCGGAGACCATCGACATCCGCGTCCGGCACGCGTTCGGCGGTCCGAAGCACGACCCGCTGCTCCTCGCGCCCTACCTCTTCCAGGCCACGAAGCACCTCGGTGTCGTTCCGACCGTCAACCCGGCGGCGTCTCTCCCCTACACGTCCGCGCGACAGTTCGCGACGCTGCAGCACCTGAGCGCGAATCGTCTCGGCCTCAACGTCGTGACCGACACCGGCAGTGCACGCCACTTCTCGGATGCCGCCCAGCTGGGCCACGACGAGGCGTACGACCGCGCCGAGGAGTGGCTCGACGGCATCCGCTCGCTCTGGCGCAGCTGGGACGAGGGCGCGCTGGTGCGGGATCGCACCACGGACGTGTTCGCGGACGGCGCGAGGATGCGACGCGTGCAGCACCGCGGCACGCACTACTCCTTCGACGGGCCGCTCAACGCGCTGCCCTTCACCGACGGAGAGCCGGCGATCGTGTCACCCGGAGGTTCCGGACGCGGTCTCGGCTTCGCCGGAGCGAACTCCGACGTGCAGCTCGCGCTCGCCCCGTTGCACGAGGCATCCGTCCGCGCATACCGGGCGAAGATCCACGATGCCGCCGTCGCCGCGGGCCGCCGCCCCGACGACATCAAGATCCTCTTCGCCATCCAGCCGGTGATCACCTCGTCTTCCGAGGAGGCCGATCGTCTCGTCGCCGCCTCGGCGCACCCCGACGACTCGGCCCTCCTGCAGATCGCCCGCAAGCAGTCGAGCGATCTCGAGACCGATCTCACGTCGCTCGACCTCGACAAGCCGCTCGACCTCGAGATCTTCGGCCCGCACGTCTCGCGCGGGAGCATCCAGCGACTGGTCGGCGACCGCGGTGAGGATGCCCCGCTGCGGGCGCACCTGACGGCCCTCGTGCGCGCCGGCCGCTTCTCCGACCGCACCGGCTTCGTCGGGACCGCCGAGGAGTTCGCCGATGTGATCGAGGAACTCGGCGAGTGGGGCAACGACGGCGTGCTGCTGTGGGGCGACTTCCACCCGGTGAGCCTGCACCGCACGCTCGACGAGCTGGTCCCCGTGCTCCGCCGGCGCGGCATCCTCCGTCGCGAGTACACGGACGGCGGGCTGCAGGCGAACCTGCGCGCCTTCTGAGTCGTAAGGCTCGTCAGCCGCACTACCAACCCAGCGAGCCCGGGCCGCCCTTGAACGGTCCGACGACCGAGGGCGTGACCCACCCGCCGTAGAAGCCGCCCGGCTGCGGGACGACGACCTCGTCCCCGACGGTGCATCCGTCCATCGGTCCCGCGTACACCGCGACCCGGTCGCGCAGCGTCTCGAACCCCGGCGCGGGATTCGGGTAGTTCCACGCCGCGCCCTCGCGCACCGTGTCTCCGCCGCGCACGTCGAGGTAGCGCGCGGTGCCCTTGAACTCGCAGAGCGAGCTGCCCGGAGCATCCGTCAGCGCTCCCGGGACGAAATCGACGATCGGGAGATAGTAGACGGGAGGATGGCTCGTCTCGAGCACCCGCACGGCATCCCGGGTATCGGCGATCAGCACGCCGCCGAGGCGGATGGTCACGCGCTCCCCGACCGGCTCGACCCGAGGTGGCCTCGGGTAGTCCCACACGGATTCCTGCCCCGGAGCGGGGATGACGGGAAGAGGTCGGCGCATCTGTTCAGAGTACGTCGCTCCGTGTTGACTGATGTCATGACCGCGATACCGATGTTCCCGCTCGGCTCGGTGCTCTTCCCGTTCACCCCGCTGCCGCTGCGCGTGTTCGAGCCGCGGTATCTCACGATGGTCGGACGGCTTCTCGACGAGGACGACCCCGAGTTCGGCGTCGTGCTCATCGAGCGCGGCCACGAGGTCGGCGGCGGCGACCGGCGCACCAGCATCGGCACGATGGCCCGGCTGGTCAGCGTCTCGGCCGGCGCCGAGGTGCTGACCGCCGTCGCTGTCGGCACCGATCGCTTCACGGTCGAACAATGGCTCGACGACGACCCCTACCCCCGCGCGGATGTCACGCCGCTTCCCCGACTCGAGTGGGACGATGCACTCACCCCGCTGGAGAAGGAGGCCGAGGCCATCGTGCGTCGCACTCTCGCTCGCGCGCCCGAGACGCGGTGGGACGCCGACACCGAGCTCGCCGATGAGCCGCTCGCCGCGGCATGGCAGCTCGCCGCGATCGCTCCGCTGGGCGAATACGACAGGTACACCCTGCTGCAGTCGACGACGGCCGGTGCGCTCCTTCGACAGATCATCGATCTCACGCTCGAGGCCGAGCTCCTGTGGTCAGCCGAGTGATCTCACTCGGTGATGACCGCCTTCTTCTCGGCCCGCTTCTCGCGCCCTGAGGCGATGAGGCTGGCGATCGTCGCGATCGTCATCGACGCGATGATCACGCCCAGCGAGACCATGTTGTCGATGTCGGGCACCCACTCGACGTGCTCGCCGCCGTTGATGAACGGCAGCTCGTTCACGTGCAGCGCATGCAGGATGAGCTTGATGCCGATGAAGCCGAGGATCACGGCGATGCCGTAGTGCAGGTAGCGCAGGCGGTCGAGCAGATCGCCGAGCAGGAAGTACAGCTGGCGCAGGCCCATCAGCGCGAAGATGTTCGCCGCGAACACGAGGAAGCCGTTCGTCGTGATCTCGAAGATCGCCGGGATCGAGTCGATCGCGAAGATCAGGTCGGTCACACCGATCGTGATGAGCACGATGACCATCGGAGTGAACATCCGCTTGCCGTCTACCGTGGTGCGCAGCTTCGAACCGTCGTAGTGGTCGCTGATGTCGATGCGCCGACGCAGCAGTCGCACGACGAAGTTCTCGCGCTGCACCTCGCCCTCGTGATCGCCGTCCGGCATCGCCTGGCGGATCGCTGTCCAGATGAGGAATGCGCCGAAGACGTAGAAGATCGGCGAGAAGTTCTCGACGATCGCGACGCCGACGAGGATGAACGCGCCGCGCAGGACGAGGGCGATGATGATCCCGATCATGAGCACCTGCTGCTGCAGCCGCCTCGGAACGGCGAACTGCGCCATGATCAGCACGAAGACGAAGAGGTTGTCGATCGAGAGGCTGTACTCGAGCGCCCATCCGGTGATGAAGTCGCCGGCGTTCTGCCAGCCGCCCACGTTGCCGAGCAGCACCGCGAACAGCAGCGCGAGGCCGACGTAGAACACCACCCAGAGGGTGGACTCCTTCGTCGAGGGGATGTGCGGGCGCAGTTTGATGAGCAGGAGGTCGCCGATGAGGATGATCGTGAGGACGACCATCGAGGTGATCTCGAACCAGAGAGGGATTTCCAAGGGCGCACGGCACCTTTCAGGAGGGTCGGGAAGAAGCCGAAAGTCTCTCCCCCGCACAGAAGTGCGTCGCGCGCCCGGAGCAGCGATGCCGATGCTCGTGATGACGTTACGCGCGGATCCGGGATACTCCCTCTCGCGGGAGCAATGCTACCGGAGCAACACTGCCTCGGAGAACGACATTGCATGGTGGAATAGTCGTCGTGACCTCGACTTCGCACCCAGACCACATCGAACACGGCATCGCTCCCCTGGAGACCCGGCCCCAGAACTCCTGGGCCCGGGCGATCGGCTCGCTCATCTTCGTGAGCCGCTGGCTGCAGGCCCCGCTCTACCTCGGCCTGATCGTCGCCCAGCTGGTCTACGTCGTCGTGTTCATGGTGGAGCTGTGGCACCTGATCGCCGAGGACGTGTTCGGCGACATCACGCACATCGAAGAGGCCACCATCATGCTGACGGTGCTCGGCCTGATCGACGTCGTGATGATCGCGAACCTCCTCATCATGGTGATCATCGGCGGATACGAGACCTTCGTCTCGCGTATCAACACGGAGGGGCACCCGGATCAGCCCGAGTGGCTCTCGCACGTCAATGCGAACGTGCTCAAGGTGAAGCTCGCGATGGCGATCATCGGCATCTCCTCGATCCACCTGCTCAAGACATTCATCGAGGTGGGCGGGATGAGCGAGTCGGGGATCAACGAGGACGGCGAGAAGTACACCCCGACCGGCGTCCTCTGGCAGGTCGTCATCCACTGCGTGTTCATCCTCTCGGCCCTCGCGCTGGCCTGGATCGACAAGATGTCGCAGAGCACGGCGAAGGCCGCGCACGCTGCGGCGCAGACCGCTCCGCAGAACGCCGCGCACTGATCTGAGACGATCGGGCGTCCGTCGACACTTTCCCAGTGAGAGACACCGAACGGAAACAGGATGCCCGTGCAGACGAGTGATCAGAGATGGGCCGCGCAGGCCGCAGCAGGCGACGAGAGCGCCTTCCGCGAGCTGTACCGAGCCCACGTACGACCGGTCTACTGGATCGCCAACGGCATCCTCGCGTCGCCCGCCGACGCCGAGGATGTGACGCAGGAGACCTTCGTGGTCGCGTGGCGCAAGCTCCCGGGGCTCGAGCTCCAGGGCGAGTCGATCCTGCCGTGGCTGGCGACGATCTGCCGATTCCAGGCGGCGAACCGGCTCCGCCAGCGCCGCCGTGACCAGGCTCACACGGCCGAGGCCCTCGACGAGGAGCTGCCGGACACGGTCAGCGTCGAGGAGCAGGTCATCACCGCGGATCTCGCGGCGCGGATCGCCGCCGAGGTCGGCACACTGAGCGAGCTCGATCGCGAGATCTTCCGCCTGTGCGCATCCGAGGGCTATGCCTATCAGGCCGCAGCCGAAGAGCTCGGCGTGAGCCACGCCGTCGTCCGGAACCGTCTCTCCCGAGTGCGCACCCAGTTGCGCGGCGCTGTGAAGGAAGCGAGAGACGCATGAACGACCAGACCACCCGAGACGAGCTCCCCGAGCTCTCCGACGAGACCATCGCCCGCATCGAGACCTCCGTGTTCTCGGCGATCGAGGCGGAGCGCCCACGCGTGGCGGCACCGTCCGCGGACCGTGCGCGGACCAGACGGCGTCGCTGGCTGACCGGCGCCGGAGTCGCGGCCGCCTTCGTCGTCGGCGTCCTCGTGACACCCCCGATCCTCGGCGCCGTCGGCGGCGGATCGATGATGACCGCGGACGGTGCCGGTGGAAGCGTCGCCGAGTCCGGCGCCGCCTCCCCCGACCGGAGTCTCGAGATCGCTCCCGGTGCCGTGGATGAGGCGGCGACCGACCCTTCTGCGCTTGCCGGCAAGGAGCTCGCGGTGAGCGACCGGGAGATCATCGCCACCGCCCGCGCCACCGTGCAGGTCAAGAGCATCACGGATGCCGCCGCGGCCATCGCCGCCCTGGCCGAGGAGCGCGGCGGCTACGTAGAGAGCACGGAGATCGGCAAGGCCGTGGCGGTCGACGGCACGACCGAGCCCGTCCCCGCCGATTCCGGCTACGGATGGATCAGCATCCGCGTGCCCTCCGCCGAGCTGTCCGACGTGATCGCCGCTCTCGAGGATTCGGGCGAGGTGCTGTCCTCCTCGATCTCGAAGCAGGACGTCACCTCGGTCGCGATCGACCTCCGCGCCCGCGTCGACGCGACGAAGGCATCCGTCACGCGGCTCACCGAGCTCATGGCCCAGTCGGGCAGTGTCTCGGAGCTGATCGAGGCGGAGGTCGCGCTGACCGACCGTCAGGCGCAGCTCGAGTCCTATGAGCAGCAGCTCGCGTCGATCGAGGATCAGGTCGCGATGTCGACGCTCCAGGTCGAGCTGACCCGCACCACCGCGCCGACGACGGCGGACCCGGCCGGATTCGGCGATGGGCTGCTGGCCGGCTGGAACGGCCTCGTGGTCTCGCTGAACGCACTCGTCATCGCCGTCGGCTTCCTCCTCCCCTGGCTCGCGGTCGCCGGGTTCGTCGTGCTGGTCGTGTGGCTCATCCGCCGGGCCCGTCGCACCCGGCGCGCGAGACGGAACGCGACGACGACGGCGTCCGACGCGGACTGATCGTCTGATCGAGAGCGGCTCCCGGCATCCGTCGGGGGCCGATCTTCGTTGATTTTCCGGGGTATACAAGAAGTCTTGTGGAAACTGCGGGGCCGCACATAGCGTTCTTCCCGTGGAAGACATCTCCGTGATCACCGCCGTGCACCACCCACTGCGTCGCCGCATGTTCGACTATCTGCTGCTGTTCGGCGCCTCGCAGGTGACAGCGCTCTCCCGTGCGCTCGACAGCCAGGTGGGGAGCATCAGTCACCATCTGCGGATGCTGGAACGCGCGGGCATCGTGGAGCGTGTGGAGGATCCGACCGGCGACAAGCGCACCAGCTGGTGGAGAGTCGCACGCCGCGGCCTGACCTGGTCGGCCGACGACTTCGCCGATTCCCCCGCCGACGCACTCCTCGCACGTGAGGCGCAGCGCCAGGGCATCCGCCTGCAGTTCGAGCGGCTGCAGCGCTGGCACCGCCACCGCCACGATGCGGACTACGCAGATTACGACGGCTACAGCACCGACAGCACCGCCTGGGCGTCACCGGCCGAGCTGCAGGACCTCTCGATGCGGCTCCTCGCCACGATCCGCGACTGGCAGGAGTCGATCGACGTCCGAGACGGGCAGGACCGCACCCCGGTCTTCCTCTTCGCCCACGCCTTCCCCTCGGAGCCCTGATGACCGCTGTCGTCGATCCGGTGCAGATGCGCGAGGTTCCACCGTTCCGCCGCGATCGTCTCGTGCACGCGTGGATCGGGGTGAAGGCCCTGTCGGACGCCGGAGATGCGCTCTGGACCATCGCGCTGGTCTGGACGGCTGTGCAGACCGCCTCTCCCGCCGTCGCCGGCCTGATCGTCGCCGCCGGCACCGTGCCGCGAGCGGTGGTGCTGCTGTTCGGGGGCGTGATCGCGGATCGAGCCGATGCGCGCCTGGTCATGCTCCTGTTCAACACCATCCGAGTCGGCGTGCTCGTCGCGGTGACGCTCTGGGTGCTCGCCACCCCGCCGATCGTGGCCGTGCTGCTGTTCGCCGCGATCGCGTTCGGCGTGTGCGACGCCTTCTACGAACCCTCGGCCGGCACGATCTCGCGCCGACTGGTCCGGGCATCCGACCTGCCGGCCTACGGCGCCGCGGCGCAGACGGCGTCGCGTCTGGGGACCATGGGCGGCGCCGCCGTCGGGGGCGTCATCGTCGCCCACGCCGGTCTCTCAGGGAGCGCAGCCGCGAACGCGCTGACCTTCACGTTCGTCGTCGCTTTCCTCGCGATCTGGCTGCGACCGCGCTTCCTGCTCGCGCGCGCCGAGAAGGAGTCCGCGCTGCGCGGGATCGCCGGCGGCTTCCGCCATCTCGCCGCCACCCCCACGACACGCACGCTCGTGCTCGCCCTCTCCGGCCTCAACCTGGCCGTGGGACCGGCGGTCGGCATCGGACTCGCGCTGCGAGCGCACGACCAGGGTTGGGGCGCGCCGGCCGTCGGACTCTTCGAGGCGCTTCTCGGCCTGGGCGCGGCGATCGGCGCCGTCTCCGTCGCGAAGTGGCGTCCGCGCCGCGAGGCGGTCGCAGGGTTCTGGGCGCTCGTCGTGCAGGGCGCGGCAATCGTCGCCCTCGGATTCGGGCCGATCTGGACCGTGGCGGCATCCGCCTTCGTCGTCGGCGCGACGGCCGGATACGCCTCGGTGCTGCTGAGCGCGACGTTCTCGGCGACCGTCGACACCGCCTATCTCGGACGCATGGGCTCGATCACGCGGCTGGGCGACGACTGCCTGATGCCGCTCGCCATGGCCGGGTTCGGTGCGCTGGCTTCGGCGACCTCCGTCTGGGTGCCCTTCGTGCTCTTCGGGGTCACGATGATGGGGCTGATGGTCGTGCCTCTCCGCACCGGCACCTTCCGCGAGATGTCTTTGCGCTCCGGCCGATGACACCCGAATACGAGGAAAGCCCCCGGCGAACCGGGGGCTTTCTCGTGTCGTGTGACCCCAGCGGGATTCGAACCCGCGTTACCGCCGTGAGAGGGCAGCGTACTAGGCCGCTATACGATGGGGCCGTCTGGCCGGACGTTTCCGTCCCGCGACAACCGTTCAAGTATGCCACGACGATTCTCGGTCCGCAAAATCGAGGCCGCCCTTCGCGAACTCTCGGGCGTGGCGGGCGGCGAATGTGTTTGCCGCCGAGCGTCCGAAGGGGTTGACTCGTCTCATGCGCGTCACGAAGTTCGAACATGCCACCCTCCGTCTCGATGTGGACCAGGACACCCTGCTCATCGATCCGGGATCCTTCACGACCCCGCTGGTCGACCTCGGCGGCCTCGTCGGCGTCGTGATCACGCACGAGCACCCGGATCACTGGACTCCGGACCACCTGGATCGCATCCTGCGTGATGCCCCCGGGACCCCGATCTACGCACCGTCCGGCGTCGCGCGCGCTGCCGAGGGATACGAGATCACCGTCGTCGCTCCCGGCGACACCATAGAGGTCGGCGCGTTCACCCTGCGGTTCTTCGGCGGCACGCACGAGGTCATCCACTCCTCGCTCCCGGTCGTCGAGAACGTCGGCGTGCTCGTCAACGACGAGCTCTACTACCCGGGCGACTCCTACGCGGTGCCGGAGGGCGTCGAGGTCGACACGCTCGCAGCTCCGCTGGGCGCGCCGTGGCTCAAGATCGGCGAGGCCATGGACTACGTGCTCGCGGTGAAGCCGAAGCGCTCGTTCGGCACCCACGACATGACCCTCTCCGTCATCGGCAAGAACATGCACCGCCAGCGCCTGCAGTGGGCGACGGAACAGGGCGGCGGCGCCTTCACGGTGCTCGAACCCGGCGACTCGCTCGACCTGTGACAGGCCCCGTTCGTCGGCTCCTGCCGGAGCCGACACCTCGTCTGCGCTTCCGCGAGATGACCGCCGGAGACCTCGATGCGATGGCCGAACTGCTGGGCGACCCCGAGGTGATGGCGTACTACCCGGCGCCGAAGACCCGGTCGGCGAGCGCCGACTGGATCGCACGCATGCGGGACAGATACGAGAGCCACGGCCACGCCCTCTGGATCATCGAGACGCACGACGGCGTGTTCGTGGGCGACTGCGGCATCACGTGGCAGTCGGTCAACGAAGCTCCGGTGCTGGAGGTCGGCTACCACGTGCACCGATCCCTGCAGCGGCAGGGGCTGGCGACCGAGGCGGCGCGCGCATGCGTGAATCTGGTCGCACGGGAGTTCGCGCCGACGCTGCTGACCGCGATCATCCATCCGGACAACACCGCGTCGCGCCGTGTCGCGGAGAATCTGGGCATGACCCACATCGACGATGACCACGCGCATCCGTGGATCGTTCGCACCGTGATGGGGATGCAGGTCTCTCCGCGTTAGCTCCGCGTGATCGCCCGCACCCGGAGCGAGCGCTCCAGATGGTCGCGCTGCTCGATGACGAGGCGCCGGAGGGCCGCGGGCGCCTCCGCGTGCTCAGCGAGCCATGCGTCTACCCGGTCCAGGGAGTCGCCCGCGGGGAAGAGCCCGACCACGAGGCGTCTCGCCAGCTCGATGCTGCGCGCGTCCCACGCCTCGCGGATCCGGGCGAAGTACTCCGCGTCGAACGCCGCGATCAGATCGCGACGCCCTCCCGCCCGGAAGCCGGCGATCTCGGCATCCAGATGGTCGTTGCTCAGCGAGTGATCGGTCCACGCCGTGTTCCAGGCCTGCCGACGCACCTCCGCATCCGGGCGCGACGACAGGGCGCGCCGCTCGGCGGTGCGCCCGCTGCCGGTGTCGTCGCGCGCGAGCTCGGCGGCGATGTCGTCGGCGCCCGCATGGCCCGTCGTCACGAGAGCCGTGAGCAGCTGCCAGCGCAGATCGGGGTCGACGGTGAGACCGTCCGGAACCCGGCCGTCGAGCATCGCCCGCAGCTCGACGTGCCGCACGTCGTCGAAAGCGGATGCCGAGGCGAGAGCCCTCGCCCACGACAGCTGCGCGTCGCCGCCAGGCTCCGCGACCTGCAGAGCGCTCCACGCCGCTTCTGTCCAGGCGCGCTGCTCGTCGGCGCGGTGCGCGTCGGGGACGAACTGGCGGACCGCCACGGCGGCGTTGGCGAGCACACCGGAGAGCAGCCCGATGTTCCCCTCCCCCGGGGCGTGCGTCCGCACGATCGAGAGGTAGCGACGCGCATCGAGCACGCCGTCGCGGGTCGCGTTCCACAGCGACGACCACACGAGGGCCCGCGCCAGCGGATCATCGACCGCGGACAGCGACTCCTCGACGGTGCGGAGCGAACGCTCGTCGAGCCGGGCCTTCGCATACGTGAGGTCGTCGTCGTTGACCAGCACGAGATCGGCCTCGCCGAGCTCGATCTCGGTCTGCTCGCCGACGATGTCGAGTTCGCGCTGCTCGCGACGCACCACGCGCCCGTCGACGCGGTCGTAGAGACCGATGCGCACGCGGTGCGGGCGCGGATCGGTCTGCCGCAGCGTGCGGCGGCCCTCGGCATCCGTCTCGATCCACAGGGCCGACACCCCGGATGTCTGCAGCCATGCGCGCGACCAGTCGCTCATGTCGCGGCCCGACACGGCGCTCAGCTCGACGAGGAAGTCGTCCAGGGTCGTGTTGCCGAAGGCGTTCGCGGCGAAGTACCGGCGCGCTCCCTCGAAGAAGGCATCGTCGCCCACGAACGCGACGAGCTGCTTGAGCACGGCGGCGCCCTTGGCGTACGTGATGCCGTCGAAGTTCAGCTTCGCGGCCTCGAGGTCGGTGATGTCGGCGACGATCGGGTGGGTGGTCGGCAACTGGTCCTGCTGATACGCCCAGGCCTTGCGGTTCGCGGCGAACTTCACCCATGCGTCGTGGAATCGCGTCGCGACCGCTGAGGCGTGCGACCCCATGTAGTCGGCGAACGACTCCTTCAGCCAGAGGTCGTCCCACCACTTCATCGTGACGAGGTCCCCGAACCACATGTGCGCCATCTCGTGCAGGATCGTGTTCGCGCGGGCGGCGCGCTGGGCGTCGGTGGCCGCTCCGCGGGAGATGTACCCCTCGGTGAACGTCACGAGACCCGGGTTCTCCATGGCGCCGAGGTTGTACTCGGGCACGAAGATCTGATCGTACTTCCCCCACGGGTACGGGTAGGCGAAGGCATCCGTGAAGAAGTCGAGGCCCTGTCGGGTGATCTCGAGGATCTCGTCGGACTCCAGGTGCTTCGCGAGGGAACGGCGCACGAACACGCCGAGCGCGATGCGCTGGTCGTCGCGCTCCCAGGCTCCGTCGACCCGCGCGTAGGGACCGGCGGCGACGACCGTGATGTAGCTCGAGATCGGCAGCGTCGGGGCGAACTGCACGCGCTGCACGCCGAGGCCGGGATCGGTGCGCTCCGGGGCCTGGTTGGAGAGGACTTCCCAGCCGGAAGGCGCATCCACGACGAACGTGTAGGCGGCCTTCATGTCGGGCTGCTCGAAGCAGGCCATCACCCGGCGGGAGTCCGCGGGCTCGTACTGCGTGTAGAGGTACGTCGCATCGTCGACGGGATCATGGAACCGGTGCAGTCCCTCCCCCGATCGGCTGTAAGCCCCGACGGCCTCGACGCGGACCACGTTGGCAGTCGTCAGCCCCGACAGCACGATGCGGGCGCCGTCGTACTCGACAGGGCGCTCCTCACCGTTCACGACGACGCGACGCACCTCTTCTCCGATGAAGTCGAGCCAGGTCGCGTCGACCGTCGCGTCGAACTCGAGAGTCGTCGTCGTCGGGAAGCCGGTGCGTGCGCGCTCCGGCGCTCCGGTCAGGTCGAGCTCGACGCGGATGCTGCGCAGAGTGACCGCCGCGGATCGCGCCGCGGTCTCCTGTCGGCTGAGGTTGGCGGTGTCCATCCCACCATCCTTTCATCCGGCGGCTACCGGCCCGGACGCCCGCCCTCGCTCAGCGCCGACGCTCTCTCTTCTCGCGCCGTCCGGCCTTGCGGCTCTTCTCGGGCCCGCCGAGCAGACGACGGATGGCCGTCTCCGGCGTCACGGTCAGATCGAGCGTCTGTCCGCGGGCGTAGAGCCGGAAGACACGGGGGTCGATGTAGCTGCCGCGCGCGACGGCCGTCGTGTTCCCGAGTGCCGTCGCAGTCGCCTGGACCGCGAGACGCTCCGCCCTGGCCCGATCCCCGCGACGGTCGAGCTCGCCGATCCGCGCCAGCGCGTCCGCGGCGGTGATCGTGCCGTGCAGGGTCCGGAAGTCCTTCGCCGAGAACGTGGCACCCGTGATCTCGCGCACGTACGCGTTGACCTCCGCCGGAGTGATGCGCACGCGCCGACGCCCCTTGCGGTAGGCGAGGAGGAACTCCCGTGGGCCACCCGCGGCGAATTCGGTGAGGGCCTCGGCGAGGGAGTCGTCCGTGATCTCGATCGACGCCGTCCTGCCGCTCTTCGCGGGGAAGGACAGGGCGACAGCGCTGCCGTCGAGCTTCACGTCGCGTCTGCGCAGGGTCGTCAGCCCGCGGCTGCCGTGACGCACGAGGTACCGCTCGGATCCGATGCGGAGCGCGGCGTCGTCGAGCAGGCGGAAGGCGATCGCGAGAGCCTTGGCCTTCGTCTGCCCGTCGTCACCGAGCGCGCGGGTCACCTGGGCCCTGGCACCCGGAAGCGCGGCGGCGAGGTCGAGCGCGCGGATGAACTTGCGTCGATCACGCGAGACCCGCCAGAGCGGGTGATACAGGTACTGCTTGCGTCCGGCTTCGTCGATGCCCACGGCCTGGATGTGAGCCAGGGGGTCGGCGGCGATCCAGACGTCGGTCCATGCCGGCGGGATCACCAGGTCGCTGACCCGCTCCCGATCGGCCTCCGGAGCCGTCTCACCCGCCGCATCCACGTAGCGGAACCCGGACCCGGATCGCACACGACGGAATCCGGGGTCCTGCCCGGGAACGACGCGGTTCAGTCTCGCCATCCGCTCTGCCTCCTCGACTCATTGTCGGATCGAGGATGTCGTGCTTGCTTCGCCACTGAAAGGGAGTGGCGTCGCGTGCTCTGCCGTGCTAACGCGCCTCAGCACGGGGTGCGGCGAAGGCGCTGCGCATATGGTCGCTCGTGAGGAAGTCGGCGATGCCGATCATGATCAGGCTGAAGACGATCTGCTCGGAGACCATCCAGAGCGGGTAGAGGCCGGGGATCGCCGCCATCACGAGCGTGATCACCGGGAAGATCTGCGCGAACAGCCGCAGCCGTCGATACGCCCACCGCCATCCTCGCCGCGCCCGCCAGGCGAAGTAGAACAAGGTGGCGGTCATCGCGAGCACGACCAGCGTCCGCATCCAGACGGCGAAGGAGACCGGCTCCCCCTCGACGGCGAGCAGCAGCGCGACCACGACGGCTCCGACGCCGATCACGAGCTCGACGACGAGAAGCCAGAGGATCCAGGTGAACGCTCGCACGGTCTTGGGGTGTGTGCGGTCGGCCTCGCTGATCGCGACGCCGGCCTGCCGCCCGCCCGCGATCCGGTCGAGACGGAGGAAGAGGGATTCCAGAGCCATGGCTGGAGCCTAAGGGCTTCGACCCCCGCCGTCGTCGTCCGTTCGATGGATGCCGGAAAGGCCCGCAGCCCCGGCATCCGCTCCGCCATCGGCACCGACCGACGACACTCCGTTCGCCTCGGGCAGGACGACCCGTTCGAGCACCAGGGCCAGCACGCCGACGGCGAGGCTCCCCGCGATCATCACGCCGATGAACCAGCCGTCCCATCCCCCGCCGAGCATCACACCGGCCACGAGCGGTCCCGTGATGGCGCCGCCCTGGAAGGCCGCGGAGTTGATCGCGTTGTAGCGCCCTCTCGTGCGGTCGGAGGCGAGATCGTTGTAGATCGCGGGGACCGTGGGCTGCAGCATCGTCTCCCCGAATGCGAAGACGCCCATGAAGGCGATCACACCGATCGCTGCCGTCACCGAGCCGGGAAGGACTCCCGTCGCTCCGAGAATCACCCACGACAGCGCCCAGATGAGCGCCATCACCTGCATGACCCTGGTGCGTCGTCGGCCGGAGATGAGCCGGAGCACCGCGAACTGCAGCAGAACGATCACCGCCGTGTTCACGGCGAAGGAGAGGCCGACCACCTGCGTCGACACCTCGGAGACCTGCCGCGCGAATGCCGGGAACCCCGCCTCCATCTGCCCGTATCCGATGAACACGGCCAGGAACGTCAGCAGGGTGAGCCACAGGACGGCCGGCCGACGGAGGATCTCGCGGTACCCGCCGACCGGGGGTGCGTCGGCCTCGGCCTCGTGCTGAGTGCGCACGTGGCGGAGCGGTCCGAGCAGCAGCGCCAGCGGGATGAGACTGCTCGCCGCATCGACCAGGAAGATCGTCGTGAACGTCGTGGGGTCGTGCACGTCGACGAAGAACCCGCCGATCACACCGCCGACGCCGATGCCGAGATTCACCAGAGCGAAGTTGACGCCGAAGTACTGCTGACGCACCTCGCCGTCGACGACCGTGGCGATGAGCGCGTTGAACCCCGGCCATGAGACGCCGAAGTTGACGCCGATGAGGATGACGGCGACCGCGGCGACCGCCGGATGCGTGGCGAACGCGAGCAGCGCGCAGCCCGCGATCATCGACAGGAGTCCGACGATCAGCACGCGCCGCGCGCCGAAACGGTCGATCAGCGTCCCGCCGGGGCCCGTGACGATCAATCCGGTGATCGCGATGAGGCTCATCAGCGCGCCCGAGATGCCGAGATCGAATCCGCGGACCTCGTGGAGATAGATGATCGTGAACGGGAGCGTCATCCCTCGACCGAGAGTCTGGATCGCCACGGTCGACAGCAGCCAGCGCCCTTCGGTGGGCAGCGCGTTCCAGAAGCTTCTCATGCCGGTCACCCGAGCATTCTTCCCGATGCCTCCGACATCCTCCGTGCGCAGGGCCGGATCACCCGAACGCGAATCCGGATTGTCCGGATCCCACCGGTTCTGGGATGATCCTGAACATGGCACTGTCACTCGAGGAGTTCCGCGCCGCCCTGCTGAGCGCGGACGGACGCCGTCACCTCGGCATCACGCTGACGGATGCCGAGGCGCAGCAGGTGCACGACGACCCGGCATCCGCGCAGAGCTGGTACTCCTACTGGCTCACGACCCCCGCCGCCGCGGCCGCTCCCGCGACGACGCCGTATCCCGCCGTACCGCAGGTCCCCTCACCTCCGGCGCCCGCACCCCCGGCGCCCGTGCCGCAGGCTCCCCTCGGCGATCACGATCTGACGCGGATCCTGCCCGCCGCACCCGGGGCGTACGCGGGTGGATCTCCGTACCCTTCGGCCCTCTCCCCGACGGACACGGCTCCGCGGAAGAAGAACGTCGGACTCTGGGTCACTCTCTCGATCCTCGGGGCCCTGCTGCTGATCGCGGCGATCGTCGTCGTCTTCGCCTTCACGACCGCGCGCCACTGGACCAAGGTCGATGTGCCCGAGAAGCCGGAGACGTTCCACAGCGAGGAATTCGAGACCGGACGGTTCGACGTGGCCATGGACGCGGTCAACCCCTGCTTCGTGAACCAGGACTGGACCGACTGCATCACCGTGATGCAGGCGCAGTACGACGCGACGTGCGCCGGTGTCGAGCTCACCGAGTCGGCCGCCGCCCTGTGCGCGGACTACCTCGCGGCCGTCGACGAGATGAGAGCCCTCGACGAACCGGGGTCGTACGTCGCCTCGCTCGGCGACTACGGCAGCCTCTCGCGCACTGCGGAGATCGACACCCGGCAGGTGTCCAACAACGGCCAGGCACCGGCCGTGACCCACGAGGCCGTCTGCTACCTGGGCTTCATCGGAGAGTGCGAGTAGTCCGGGATCAGCTCCGCGGCAGAGCGAGAACGCGCTCGAACGCCGCGTCGGCCGCGGCATCGACGATCTGACGATCCGGGTTCGCGTCGTACCACGCCAGGATCTCGTGCGCTCCCTTATCGAAGGTGACCGTGGTGCGGAACTCGGGCACGAGGCCCTTCACCTTGCTGTTGTCGAAGACCATCGAGTGCGCCTTGTCGCCCAGCAGGCCATCACCCCACGCGGGGTGCACCGCCGCGATCGTGTCGGACGCGACGTGCACGAGCTCGGGATCGACGCCGGCCGCCGCTCCGAGCCATCGATAGATCTGATCCCACGTCGGCGCGTGATCACCCGTGATGTGGAACGCGTCGCCCACGGCGGCAGGATGGCCGAGGAGACCCACGAACCCCACCGCGAAATCCCGAGTGTGCGTGATGGTCCACAGACTGGACCCGTCGCCGTGCACCACGACCGGCTTGCCCGCGCGCATCCGGGCGATGTCGGTCCATCCGCCGAGCGTCGGCACCGAGGTCGCGTCGTAGGTGTGCGACGGCCGCACGATCGTCGCGGGGAAGCCGCGTTCCCGGTAGGCCGAGACGAGCCGGTCCTCGCAGGCGATCTTGTCTCGCGAGTACTGCCAGTGCGGATTGCGCAGCGGCGTGGACTCGGTGACCGGAAGACGTGACGGCGGCGTCTGGTACGCCGACGCCGAGCTGATGAACACATACTGCCCGACCCGGCCCTCAAAGAGATCGACGCCAGACTGCACCTGATCCGGCGTGAAGGACAGGAAGTCCGCCACGACGTCGAAGTCCTCCCCGGCAGCGTCCAGCGCCGCCCGGGTCGCCTCCGGATCCCTGATGTCGGCGACGATCGACCGGGCACCCTCGGGCAGCGGACGGATGCCGGTGGTCCCGCGGTTGAGCACCGTGACGTCGTGGCCGAGGTCGAGGGCGTGCGACACGCTGGCGGAGCTGATGATCCCCGTGCCGCCGATGAACAGGATCCGTTGTGGGCTCATGACGTCAGTCTGCCAGGAGCGCCGCACGGAGAACCACTCGCTTCAACGAAAAAACCCCCGCTCACGCGAGGGTTCTCATCTTGCTGGGGTACCTGGACTCGAACCAAGAATAACGGAACCAGAAACCGTCGTGTTGCCAATTACACCATACCCCAAGGGCGAAACCGGAGCCTCGCACCGAGAATCAAGCCTACCGGAGCAGGGGCAGAACGCCAAAACGCCCCGTGTCTCCCGCGCCCCGGGCGCGTCGCGCGCGACCCGTCATGCCGATGTTTCCGCGTCCGCGCGCTGACGAGCCCGGAAGTTCGCCGCCTTCACCCGGTTGCCGCAGGTCTTCATGGCGCACCACTCGCGCCGATGACCGCGAGACCGATCGAGATACACCTGAGTGCACTCGGGGCGAGCGCACTCGCGCAGCAGCGCCGCATCCTCTCCTCCGACGATCTCGACGGCCTGGCGAGCCAGGGACGACAGCCCTTGGGCGACGGTTCCCGATCGCCGCACGACGCCGTCGAGCCGCACGCCGATCGGCATCCCCTCGGCGAAGCCGTTCACGATCTCTCTCGCCGGGCCGGGAATCGCATCACCTCGCCGTCGAGCGCTCACGAGGTCGTAGACGGCCTCACGCAGGGCGATGGCCGCCTCGAGGTCGCCGGTCGCAACGTCCGGAGCATCGTGGACCAGCCCGGATTCCTCGAACCATGCCGTGAGCGCGGCATCCGAGTCGAGCTTCTCCGTGGGCGACGCGTTGCGGCGCGCGCGCAGCGTTCCGACGAAGTCGAGGGCGGGCGTCCCGCAGGGAAAGGCGTGCATAGCGTAACCATTCTGGCGGGTCACAAGCAATTGTGCAATCCGGAATAACCTGCTTGACAAGTTACGTTGAGTTGAGCAAGAGTCGTAACCGCTTCAACAAGTTACGCAGATCACCCACACGAACAGGCTCATCATGGAACTCACACTCGAGATCGTCGTCCTCCCCGTCTCCGACGTCGATCGCAGCAAGGCCTTCTACACGCGTCTCGGCTTCCGCCTCGACGCGGACTTCACCACCGATCGCGGTCTGCGCGTCGTCCAGGTGACGCCTCCGGGAAAGGGAACGGCGTCGATCATCTTCGGCGAGAATCTGACGGATGCCGCTCCTGGCTCGGTGCGCGGACTGCACCTCGTCACCCCCGACCTCGAAGCGGCCCGTGCCGAACTCGTCGCCGGCGGCGCAGTCGTCTCGGAGATATGGCACGACGCCGACGGGATCTTCCACTGGGCGGGCGATCGGAACCGTCTTCCGGGCGCGAACACCCAGCACGACAGCTACTCGTCGTACGTCTCGTTCGACGATCCCGACGGGAACGAGTGGATCATCCAGCAGATCGTCGATCGCCTCCCCGGGCGTTGATCACCGAAGCCGGGACCACCATGGATGAGACGACGCGCATCCTCCAGGACCTTCTCACGCGCGCGGCCGCGGCGCATGGCGTGCACGAGCAGGAGGACCTCGGCGGGATCTACGACGAGCAGTGGCCGCAGTGGTACGCGGCCCACATGACCGCGACGCTCGTGGAGCGAGGGCTCCGCCTCGTCGCGGACGACGCGAGCCGAGAGGACCCGGGACTCGGGGAACTCAGCTCGCGAGGAACTCGGCGAGACCCCGCAGACGGCGCAGTGATTCGTCCTTCCCGAGCAGCTCCATCGACTCGAAGAGCGGCGGCGAGACCCGACGACCGGTGATCGCGACACGCGGCGGACCGTAGGCGACACGCGGCTTGAGCTCCAGCGTCTCGACCAGCGCGTGGGCGAGGGCATCCTGGATCTTCTCCGGGGTGAACTCGCTCACCGGCTCGAGCGCCGCGACACACGCCTCGAGCACCTCGGCGGCGTTCGCCGGCAGGCCCTTGAGCGCATCGGCGTCGTACGAGACGTCATCCGTGAACAGGAAGCCGACCATGCCGGGCACCTCGCCGAGCAGCTGCACGCGCTCCTGCACCAGCGGCGCGACACGGAAGGCCGTGACGAGCTGCTCGCGGGTCGGCTCGTCGAAGAGGCCGGCGGCCGCCAGATACGGGATCGTGCGCTCGGCGAAATCCTTCTCCGCCAGCGTGCGGATGTGGTCGCCGTTGATGGACTCGGCCTTCTTCTGATCGAAGCGTGCCGGGTTCGGGTTGACGTTCTCGACGTCGAAGGCGGCGGTGAACTCCTCCAGGGAGAAGACGTCGCGATCGTGCCCGATCGACCAGCCGAGCAGGGCCAGGTAGTTGAGCAGGCCCTCCGGGATGAAGCCGCGATCGCGGTGCAGGAACAGGTCGGCCTGCGGGTCGCGCTTCGAGAGCTTCTTGTTGCCGGTCTCCCCCAGCACGAGAGGCATGTGCGCGAAGCGCGGCACGAAGGTCGTGACGCCCGCCTCGATGAGCGCCGCGTAGAGCGACAGCTGGCGTGCGGTCGACGGCATGAGGTCCTCGCCGCGCAGGACGTGCGTGATCCCCATCAGCGCGTCGTCCACCGGGTTCACGAACGTGTAGAGCGGGATGCCGTTCGGCCGCACGACGACGAAGTCGGGGAAGGACCCCGCCGGGAAGGTGACCTCGCCGCGGATGAGGTCGACGTAGGTCAGGTCCTCGTCGGGAACGCGGAGGCGCAGAGCGGGCTGGCGGCCCTCGGCGCGGAACGCCTCCTTCTGCGCGTCGGTGAGGTCGCGATCGAAGTTGTCGTAGCCGAGCTGCTTCGCCCGGCCGTTCGCCTCGTTGCGGGCGTCGATCTCCTCCGCGTTCGAGAAGCTCTCGTAGAGGGCGCCCGAATCGAGGAGCTTGTCGATGACCCCGCCGTAGATGTCGTGGCGCTCGGACTGCCGGTAGGGCGCGTGCGGTCCGCCGACCTCGACACCCTCGTCCCAGTCGATCTTGAGCCAGGTGAGCGCGTCGAGCAGCTGGCGGTAGCTCTCCTCGCTGTCACGCGCAGCATCGGTGTCCTCGATGCGGAACACCATCTTGCCGCCGTTATGACGCGCGTACGCCCAGTTGAAGAGGGCGGTGCGCACGAGGCCGACATGCGGCAGGCCGGTCGGCGAAGGGCAGAAGCGGACGCGGACGTCGGCACCACGTGCAGTCGTGGTGAGGGGGTGAGGGGTAGCCATAGCCCTTCGATTCTAGTTGGCGATGCCCGGCTCTCCGACGGCTCGACCGGTGTGCCGGGGCGACGTATCGGGACACTCCGGGTAACAGACGCTCACCCCCGGTAATCCGGGGCGCGAGATCCGCGACCGGCTCCTATCGTTGCGGCACACGTTCCCCACAGGAAGGCACACCATGACCATCGCAGACGCAGTGACCACAGGCCTCGGAGACCGCTGGCGCGAGGCCGCACCCCCGCGGACGAGCATCGAGTGGCTCGATCGCGCTCAGGAGGTCGCCGACATCCTGTCGGTCGACGCCGTCGAACGCGATCGCGCCAACGCCGCCCCGCACCTGGAGGTGCAGCTGCTCAAGGACTCCGGACTCGTCACGCTGCTCGGCCCGGTCGCGCACGGCGGTGCCGGCGAGAGCTGGGAGACGGCCTACAAGGTCATCCGGACCGTCGCACGCGGCGACGGATCGATCGGACAGGTGCTCGGGTACCACTACCTCTGGGCGTGGGCGGCCCGGCTGGTCGCGACGGACGAGCAGATCGCCGCCGTCGAGGAGCTCTACACCGTGAACCGCTTCGTCTTCGGCGGTGCGGTCAATCCTCGCGATTCCGACCTGGTGATCCGCGAAGAGGGCGACGACCTCGTCTTCTCCGGGACCAAGTCGTTCTCCACCGGCGGCCGGGTCTCGGATCTCACGGTCCTCGAAGGAATCCTCGAGGGCACGGACACCCACATCTTCGCCATCGTGCCGACCGCGCAGGAGGGCATCGTCTTCGCCGGCGACTGGGACAACCTGGGTCAGCGGCTCACGGAGTCCGGATCGGTCGAGATCCGCGACGTGCGGGTGCCCTGGGCCTCCGCCGCCGGGTTCGTGGACAAGGTCTTCCAGCCGCTCACGTACAACACGCTGAACGTGCCCGCGATCCAGCTCGTGTTCGCGAACTTCTACCTCGGCATCGCGCAGGGCGCGCTCGAGACGGCCTCGGCCTACACCCGTACGACCACCCGGGCATGGCCGTACGGCGGTGACGACAAGCAGCGCGCCACCGACGAGTGGTATCTGCTCGAGGGCTACGGGACGCTGGCATCCAAGCTCTGGGCGGACGAGGCCCTGCTGGATGCCGTGGGCGCGGAGATCAGCGCGGTCCTGCATGCCCCGCGCGAGGAGCTCACGGCGCGCCGGCGCGGCGAGATCGCGGTGCGGATCGCGGCGGGCAAGCTGCGGATCGTCGATGACGGTCTCGAGGTCGCCACGAAGGTCTTCGAGCTCACCGGTGCCCGCGCGTCGGCGAACTCCGTCGGGCTCGACATCTTCTGGCGGAACCTCCGCACGCACAGCCTGCACGACCCGATCGCCTACAAGAAGCGCGAGGTGGGCGACTACGTGCTGCGCGGCGAGGTGCCGGAGCCGACCTGGTACACGTGAGCTGCGTCGCGGGATCTCAGCGGGACGACGTGCGCCCGAGCGGCGAGAGCACCACGATCACGACCACCAGGACGGATGCCGCGACGCCGAGCCCCGCGTACTGGAAGTTCGAGAGGACGACACCCGCGAGCACGGATCCGGCCGCGGCGGAGAGGCTCATGAGCGAGTCGCTGCGCCCCTGCCGGCGCGTGCGGACGTCCGGTGCCGATGCCTCGGTCAGGAGTGCGGCGCCGGCCACGGTCGCCGCACTCCAGCCGAGTCCGAGCAGGATCAGCGCGACGATCACGCCCCATTGCTCGGTTCCGGAGAAGATCGCGAAGGCCAGCGCGCCGGCGAGCAGGACCTGGCCGAGCAGCACGACCCGGAGCCGGCCCCAGCGATCCGCCAGCACACCGAAGACCGGCGAGAGCGCGTACATGCCGCCGACATGCAGCGCGATGGTGATGCCGACGAGAGCCGAGACGTCTGCGGGCGTCGGAGCCATCCCGTGGGCACCGTGCGCCATGTGCGAGAGGTGCACGGGAGTCATCGCCATGACGGACGCCATCACGACATGGGACCCCGCGACCGCGAAGATGGCGTACCTCGCCACCACCGGTCGGTCGGCCACGATCGCGCCGGTGGTGGCGGCCGCCGCCTTCGCGAGTCGCTGGGCCGCCAGCAGCGGGTCGGGGCGCAGTGCGACGACGTACAGGATCAGCGCCGCGCACTGCGCGACGAAGGAGAACACATAGGAGCCGGTCTGCGGCGGCATCCCGATCGCCTGGCCGACGATCTCGCCCGGCCCCAGCAGCAGTGGTCCCGCGACTCCCCCGATGGTGGTCGACCAGACGACGATCGAGAGGTCCCGACCGCGATGCTGCGGAGCGGCGAGGTCGGTCGCCGCGAACCTCGACTGCAGGTTGCCGGCGTTGCCGGCGCCGATCATCAGGATCCCCGCGAGCAGCAGCGGGAACACCCGGAGCGACGCGGCGAGGATCACCACCGCGATGCCCACGAGGGCGAACAGGTTCCCCAGGGTGAGGGCGCGCCGACGCCCGACCCGTGCAGCCAGCCGAGCGAGAGGGATGGCGCAGACCGCCGCGCCGAGTGTCACCGACGCGGTCGCGAGACCGGAGAGCGCATCGCTGCCCGAGATGTCCGCGGCGAGCAGAGCGCCCAGCGACACCGTGGCACCGAATGCGATCCCGCCGAGCACCTGCCCGAACGACAGCACGAGCACGGTGCGCCGCTGCACGGCGGACTGCTCGGCCGCCGTCAGGACGACGTCGGTCATGACGCGGGTGCGGCGTCGCGTGCGCTGTTGCGGAGGATCCCCAGACCTGTGATCTCGACCTCGACGACGTCGCCGGCGCCGAACTCGCCCACGCCGGCCGGGGTGCCGGTCATGATGACGTCACCGGGAAGAAGCGTGAAAACGGCGGATGCGTACTCGATGATCGCCGGGACCGAATGGATCATGTCGGTGAGCGGCGCCTGCTGGCGCACCTCGCCGTTCACGCGGGTCTCGATGCTCGCGGATGCCGGATCGAAGTCCGTCTCGATGACCGGACCCAGCGGACAGAACGTGTCGAAGCCCTTCGCGCGCGACCACTGGCCGTCCTTGCGCTGCAGATCGCGCGCGGTCACGTCGTTGCCGATCGTGTAGCCGAGCACGTAGTCGAGCGCGTTCTCGGCCTTCACGTTCTTCGCGATCTTGCCGATCACGACCACCAGCTCGCCCTCGTACTCGGTGCGCTCGGACAGAGTCGGCCGCACGATCGCGTCGCCCGGCCCGATCACCGCGGTGTTCGGCTTGAGGAAGAGGAGCGGCTCCTCGGGAGCCACTCCCCCCATCTCGGCGGCGTGATCGTGATAGTTCTTGCCGACGCAGACGACCTTGGACCGCGGGATCACCGGGGCGAGGAGCGCCGCATCCGCCAGCGGCACGCGCGCACCCGTCGTCTCGTATCCCGAGAACATCGGGTCTCCGGCGAGCACGACGAGGTCGGTCCCGTCGATGATCCCGTACATGATGGCGTCGTCGTGGCTGAACCGGGCGATCTTCATGGTTCCAGCCTAGCGAGCGCGCTCCCCCTCAGGCGTCGAGGCGGAGCAGCCAGCCGTGCCGGTCCTCGCGACGACCGTACTGGATGTCGGTGAGCTCCTCGCGCAGCGACAGGGCCAGCTCGCCCAGGGGCTGCGGCTCGTCGAAGCCGTCGCCGACCAGCGCGCCGATCGGAGTCACGACCGCGGCCGTGCCGCACGCGAACACCTCGACGATGTCGCCCGATGCCACGCCCTCGCGCCACTCGTCGATCGAGATCGGCCGCTTCTCCACCGTGTACCCGCGGTCCTCCGCCAGCTGCAGCAGCGAGTCGCGGGTGATGCCCTCGAGGATGCTGTCGGACTCGGGCGTGACCACGCGGCCGTCCTTGAAGACGAACACGACGTTCATGCCGCCGAGCTCCTCGACGTTGCGGTGCTCGTTGAGGAAGACGACCTGGTCGCAGCCCTTCGCGCTGGCCTCGCTCTGCGCCAGCAGGCTCGACGCGTAGTTGCCTCCGGTCTTCGCCTTGCCGGTGCCGCCCTTGCCCGCGCGGGCGTAGTCCTCGGACAGCCAGATGCGCACGGGCTTCACGCCGCCGGAGAAGTAGGCGCCGGCGGGGCTCGCGATCACGTAGTACGCGACCTTCTGCGCCGCACGGACGCCGAGGAAGGCCTCCTTGGCGAACATGAACGGGCGCAGGTACAGACTCTGGTCGGCGCCCGATGGCACCCAGTGCCCGTCGACCTTGACGAGCTCGCGCAGCGACTGGATGAAGTACTCGGTCGGCAGCTCCGGCAGCGCCAGGCGCCGGGCGCTGGCCTGCATCCGCGCCGCGTTGCGGTCGGGGCGGAACGTGTGGATGGATCCGTCCTCGTGACGGTAGGCCTTGATGCCCTCGAAGATCTCCTGGGCGTAGTGCAGGACGGATGCCGCGGGGTCGAGCGCGATCGGCCCGTACGGCTGCACGCGCGGCCGGTGCCAGCCGCCCTTGGCGGACCAGCAGATGTCGACCATGTGGTCGGTGAAGACGACGCCGAACCCCGGGTTCTCGTGGACCTCGGCCACTCGCCCCGGCGAAGCCGCGGTCAGGTTCTTCGTCACCGCGAACTCCAGTGGAGCCACGGTCGCCTCAGCATCGATGGTCGTCATCTCGTCATCCATTCCTCGTGGGTGGGCGCATCGTCGCGCCCTCTCAGCCTACGCCTGAAGGTCAGAGCCGCGCGGCGATCGCGGAGCCGATCTCCGCCGTCGTGCGAGCCGCGCTGCGGGCGGCGATATCAGCCTCGACCGCCGCGCTCACGCGCGCGGATTCGTCGACGAGGCCGAGGTGGTCGAGCAGCAGCGCGACCGAGAGGATCGCGGCCGTCGGATCGGCCTTCTGCTGTCCGGCGATGTCCGGAGCGGAGCCGTGCACGGGCTCGAACATCGACGGGAACGCGCCGTCCGGGTTGATGTTCCCGGATGCCGCCAGGCCGATGCCGCCCGTGACGGCGCCGGCGAGGTCGGTGAGGATGTCGCCGAAGAGGTTGTCGGTGACGATGACGTCGAATCGCGAAGGGTCGGTCACCAGGAAGATCGTCGCGGCGTCGACGTGCAGGTAGTCGACGGACACGTCGGGGTGGGAGGCGGCGACCTCGTTCACGACCCGCTGCCAGATCGCGCCGGCGTGCACGAGCACGTTCGTCTTGTGCACCAGGGTGATCTTCTTGCCGCGCCGCTCGGCCAGCTCGAACGCGTAGCGCACGACGCGCTCGACACCGAACGCGGTGTTCACGGAGGTCTCGTTGGCGACCTCCTGCGGCGTGCCCTTGCGGATCGCGCCGCCGTTGCCCACATAGGGGCCCTCGGTGCCTTCGCGGACCACGACGAAGTCGATCTCGCCCGGGTTCGACAGCGGACCCGGCGCGCCCGTGAAGAGCTTCGACGGCCGCAGGTTCACGTAGTGATCGAGCGTGAAGCGGAGCTTGAGGAGGAGTCCGCGCTCGATGTTCGCGTCCTTGAGCCGGGGGTCCCCCGGCGTGCCGCCGACCGCTCCGAGGAGGATGGCGTCGTGTGCGGCGATGGCCTCGAGGTCGTCGTCGGTGAGCGTGTCGCCGGTCTCGAGGAAGCGCGCGGCCCCGAGCGAGAAGCGGGTCTTGTCGAAGACCACGTCGCTCTGCGCGGTGACCGCTTCGAGGACCTTCTCGGCCTCGGCGACGACCTCGGGACCGATGCCGTCACCGGGGATGACGGCCAGCTTCACGACACGCGACATGACACTCCTTGCACCGGGATGAGCCGGTCACGCTCTCCGCTCGTGGAGCGGACCGGTCATCCCAGCGTAGTGCTCAGTGCGAGGGGGCTTTGCGCAGTGTGACGGCGGCGATCACGCCCGCGAGGACGACGAGGCCCGCGCCGATCAGAGACGTCACCATCACGCCGGAGCCGAACGCCGCGGCAGCGGCGTTCCAGAGCGCGTCGCCGAGTGCCGCCGGGAGGTCGCGCGCCGCGGTGTAGGCACCGGCGAGCGTCTCGCGCGCGGCGTGCGCCACCTCCGCGGGCAGCCCCTCCGGCAGCGCGAGCGCTCCGCGGTAGAACGCCGTGATGATGCCGCCGAGGATCGCTGTGCCGAGCACGGCTCCGAGCTCGTAGGCCGTCTCGGACACCGCACTCGCGGCTCCGGCCTTCTCGGCCGGGGCGCTCGACAGGATCAGCTCGTTGGAGATCGTCTCCGCGGCGCCGATGCCGATCCCGAGCACGACGAACGCGATGATCAGCGGCGCGACGCCGTGCGCGTGGGTCGTGAAGGCGACGATGAGGTAGCCGGCCACCGAGAACAGCAGCGCGCTCGGCACGAGCACGTGCGGCGGGACACGGCGCGAGATCGGCACGACCGTGAGACCGGCCACGATCATCGCCGCCATGCCGGGCACCAGCGCGATGCCAGCGAGCATCGGCGACAGACCGAGCACCAGCTGCAGATGCTGGGAGACGAAGTAGAGGAAGCCGACCAGGGCGACGACACTGAGCAGGTTCACGAGGATGGCCCCCGAGAACGTCCCGCGCCGGAACAGCGCCATGTCGAGCATGGGCACCGTCGAACGGTTCTGCCGGCGGACGAACAGCACGCCCATCGCGATGCCGAGCAGCGCCCATCCACCCGCGACGAGCGACGGCCCATCGACGGCCAGCGACTTGATGGCGTAGACGACGGGGATCATCGCGGCCATCGACAGCACGATGCTGACAGGGTCGATGCGCCCCGGGTTCGGGTCACGGCTCTCCGGTACCAGGAGGGGCCCGCAGATCAGCAGCGGGATGAGGACGGGCACCGCGATGAGGAAGACCGACCCCCAGGCGAAGTGCTCGAGCAGGAACCCGCCGACGATCGGACCGAGCGCCGCACCGGCCGAGAAGGCCGAGGCCCAGACCGCGATCGCCATGCGGCGCTGGTCCCGGTTCTGGAAGATCGAGCGCAGCAGCGAGAGGGTCGACGGCATGAGCATCGCACCGAAGAAGCCGAGCAGCGCCCTGGCCGCGATCAGCAGCCCCGCGGTCGGCGCGAACGCGGCCAGTGCCGAGACGGCGGCGAAGCCGACGGCACCGATCAGCAGCATGCGACGCCGGCCGAACCGGTCGCCGAGGGTGCCCATCGTCACGAGGAGACCGGCGAGCACCAGCGGGTAGACGTCGATGATCCACAGCTGCTCGGCACCGGAGGGCGCGAGCGCGATGGAGATCTCGGGGAGCGCGAAGCTCAGCACCGTGTTGTCCACCGAGACGAGCAGCACCGGCAGCATGAGGACGACGAGCGCCGCCCAGCCGCGGGCCCCGACACGGGGAGCATCCGTCTCTGTCGTCGGGATCGACGCAGTACGGGTCATGGAACACCTCTCAGGATCTTGGCGGCCTCGTTAGTGAACCGTCCAGCTGGTATAGTAACAGATATGCCCCGCCCTCCCCTCGCACGTGAGAAGGTGCTCGACGCCTTCGAGTCCATCGTCATCGCCGACGGCGAGCGGGCGGCGACGCTCGACGCCACGGCCAGAGCAGCCGGTGTCTCCAAAGGCGGGCTGCTCTACCACTTCGGATCGAAGGAAGAGCTCGCGGCCGGGCTCCTGGAGCGGCTCGACACGCTGACCACTGCAGACCTCGAGGTCATGTCGGCAGCCGAGGAAGGGCCGGTCGCCTACTACATCCGCACCTCGGTCATGGAGGACGACGCCCTCGATCGCGCACTGATCGCCGCGTCGCGTCTCGCCCAGGGCGGCTCGGTCGCCGCGGCGGAGGGCCTGCGCAACAACCGGCGCCGCTGGGAGGACGCGATCCGTCCGCATGTGCGCGACCGGACGAGCCTCGACCTCGTGATGCTGCTCAGCGACGGCCTGTACTTCAACAATTCGCTCGACGTGCACGGGCCGGAGCGCCTCGTTCCCCATCACGACGAGCTCGCGGCCCTCATCGCCCTGGTCCTGAAGACCACCTCGTAGCCCCGAGCCGCCGAACGCGATGAGGGCGGAGAGGCTCTCGCCTCCCCGCCCTCATCGCGCGGTGATTCAGACCTCGGTGATCTCGATCTGACGGAACAGGTCGGCGTCGATCGCGGCGCTGACGTCTTCCAACAGATCCTCGGACACCGGCGAGTCGAGCGTCAGCACGCTGAGCGCCTGCGCGCCGGCCGCCTGACGAGCGATCTGCATTCCGGCGATGTTGATGCCCGCTTCGCCGAACTTCTGGCCGTACACCGCGACGATGCCGGGGCGGTCGGTGTAGAGCATGACGACGTGGTGCTTCTCGATCGGCAGCTCGAGAGTGTGGTCGTTGATCCCGACCAGCTTCTCGGCCTGCTTCGGACCGGTGAGCGTTCCGGAGACCGATAGCTGCGAGCCGTCGGAGAGCGCACCGCTGAGCGTGATCACGTTGCGGTACTCGTCGCTCACATCGTCCTTGAGCAGACGCACCGCGATGCCGCGCTGCTCGGCGAGCAGAGGCGCGTTCACGTAGGACACGGTCTCGCTCACGATGTTCGTGAAGACGCCCTTGAGGGCGGCGAGCTTGAGCACGCTCACGTCGTAGTCGTTGAGCTCGCCGTGCACCTCGACGTCGAGGCTCGTGAGCGGCGAGGTCGCGAGCGACGCGAAGATCTGGCCGAGCTTCTCGACGAGCGAGATGCCGGGGCGGACGTACGGGTCGATGACGCCGCCGGCGACGTTGACGGCATCCGGCACGAGGTCTCCCCCGAGCGCGAGCCGCACGGACTTGGCGACCGAGACGCCCGCCTTCTCCTGCGCCTCTTCCGTGCTCGCTCCGAGGTGGGGAGTGACGACGACGTTCGGCAGGTCGAGCAGCGGCCGTGCCGATCCTCCCTCTGCGGGCGGCTCGGAGGTGAAGACATCGAGTCCGGCACCGGCGATCTCGCCGGCGACGAGCGCCTCGTGCAGAGCCTCCTCGTCGATGAGGCCGCCACGCGCGACGTTCACGACGAACGCCGTCGGCTTCATCGCGGCGAACTGCTCCGCGCCGATCATGCCGGTGGTCTCCGGCGTCTTCGGCATGTGGATCGTGAGGAAGTCCGCCTCGGCCACGAGGTCGTCCAGCGACAGCAGCTGCACACCGAGCTGCTGCGCGCGGGCGGAGGTGACATAGGGGTCGTAGGCGACGACGCGCATGTCGAACGCGGCGAGGCGCGCGGCGACGAGCGCCCCGATCCGGCCGAGGCCGACGATGCCGACGGTCTTCTCGAAGAGCTCGGCGCCGGTGAACGAGCTGCGCTTCCACTGCCCGGCGGCGAGCGATGCGTGCGCAGCCGGAATGCGGCGGGCGAGGCTGAGGATGTGCCCGACCGTGAGCTCGGCGGCCGAGACGATGTTGGACGTGGGCGCGTTCACGACCATGACACCGGCAGCCGTGGCGGCCTTGATGTCGACGTTGTCGAGCCCGACGCCGGCACGGGCGACGACCTTCAGCTTCGGCGCGTGGGCCAGGGCCTCTTCGTCGATACGGGTGGCCGAGCGGATGAGCACCGCGTCCGCCTCGGCCAGCGAGGCGAAGAGCGCCTCGCGGTCGGTGCCGTCGACGTCACGGACGTCGAAGTCGGGGCCCAGAGCCTCGATCGTGGCGGGAGAGAGCACTTCGGCGATGAGCACAACGGGCTTCGGCACAGAGAATCCTTCGGGGCAGCGCGACAGGCGGGAGGGGCCGATGCGCCGCACACCATGGGGGCGCGATCACCTCAACTGTACCCGAGCGCTCGCGACGCTCCGTGCGTGTGACGCTCAGGCGCTGGGCAGGGTCAGGCTCAACGCGATCAGGCTCATCCAGAAGACGGCGACGATCCCGAGCCCTGCCAGCAGGGACAGGGCCAACTCCCCCACACGACGTCGCCGGCCGATGAGGAACGCGAAGACGAAGACGATCACGGGGAAGACCACCCCGAACAGCAGCGTGATCCAGCCGGTTCCGGTCAGGCCGGTCCGCGCCATGTTGATCAGATGCGCGACCGCGTTCCAGACCGCGTAAGCGTAGAGGAGTCCGGTGAAGCCGAGGACGACCCCGACGACCCAGCGCGGGGAACCGGCCGCGATGGGTGCGCTCTGCGCATCGGTCATGATCCGATCACCCCCACGGTGACGAAGGGCCAGGGCACGAGGAGGACGACGCCGGCGAGCAGGAAGGCGACTCTGACCCAGGCCGCTCTCCCCCGCGTCAGCACCCACGTCGCCAGGAACCAGAGGGCGGGGGCGGCGATGGCGAGCACGAACCACGGCAGGAACATCGCATCGTCGACGAGGAACGAGGCGAGCGGCTTGAGCCGCAGCCCGCCGACCACCCAGCCGATCGTGTACAGCAGGTAGACGCCGCCGACGACGCCGAGGATGAGGAGCATCGCCGTGCTCAGCCCGGCGCGCTCCGGCTCCTCCGCCGGCGTGACGGATCCGTCGTCCTCGATCCGGCCGACATCGGCGCTGCCCTTCCCCACGGCGTTCCATCCGCGCGGCAGCGCCGGATCCTCGGGCGTCCGCGCCTCGTCGCCGTCCCAGCGGAGGGCGTCGTCGGAATCGGAAGTCATGTCCCCAGAGTAGGACACGCGGTCCACTATGCTCGGGGGCATCGGGCCGCGGAGGCCTTCGGCAGGGGGAAAGGACCGCTGTGGCTGAGAAGAAGAAGGTCGATCGCACGGAGCAGGTCGCGACGAACGCCGGCACCGGAGAACCCTCCGCTGGCTGGGTGCCCACGGCTGCCGCCAAGCAGAAGGCGACGACATTCCGCTGGATCGCCGGGGTCCTCTGGGCGATCGCGATCGCGGGCGAGGCGGTCGGCATCTTCTGGCTGCTCCGTCAGCGGGTCTTCGTCGGCGAGGACGGCACGCTCGTGCGCGACCCCGACACCGGCCTCCTCCAGGAGCAGGGCGTCACGGCGCAGTTCCCGCAGTGGGCGTTCATCGCCCTCCTCGTCCTGCTCGTCGTCATCGCCGCACTGTCGATCACCGGCTCGGTGCTCTGGAAGAAGGCGAACCGCCTGGACCCTGCGCGCAAGTCCGAGACGGTCAGGTTCTTCGTCCAGAACCAGCTCGGAGCGATCATCGCCATCGTGGCGTTCCTCCCGCTCATCATCCTGATCTTCCTGAACAAGGACATGGACAAGGGGCAGAAGACGACGGCGGGCATCGTCGGCATCGCCCTCGCGGCGCTCACGGTCGTCCTGGGCATCGACTTCAACCCGCCGTCCGTCGAGCAGTACACCGCGGATCAGTCCGCCGTGATCCAGCTCCTCGGCCAGGACGAGGTCGTCTGGGTCGACGGAGGAGCGGTCTACCACGTCTGCGACCAGGTGTCCGCGATCCAGACGGGCAGCGAGATCCGCACCGGAACCACGGCCGAGGCCGTCGAGGCCGGCAAGATCCGCCTCACGCTGCAGTTCGCCTCCGAGCTCCGCGCCTGCGACCTGGCCGTGCCGGAGAACGCCGACGAGATCACCGAGGCCCTCCGCGCGATCCAGGCGGGGCAGGTCGACACGCTGCTGCCCGCTCCGGTCTGGGCCGATCCCGCCGACGCCCCGATCCAGGTCGAGGAGGCGCCGGCCGAGTGACGGCCGGCTGAGCGGCGTCACTCGGCGACGACGGCGTCGACCAGTCGCTCTTCGGCCGAGGAGAGATGCGCGGCGAGGAGTGCGGCGGCACGGTCGCCCTCGCCTGCGGCGACCGCTTCGAGCATCTCGGCGTGCTGGGCGGCGATCACCGCGGCGTCCAGCAGGCGGCGGCCCTGCACCTGCGCCATGCAGAGTCGCGCCTCGTCGAGGACGCTGCGATACATCCGTGCCGTCCGCTCGCTGCCGAGCGCGTCGATGAGAGCGGTGTGGAACCGCAGATCGGGGTCGACGGTCGCGGCATCGGGACCGGGCGGCATCGCCAGGATCTCGGCGTTCGCCTCGACCGCCGACGCGGGCACGGCGCGGGTGATCGCCAGTTCGCGGAGCGCGGCGCTCTCCAATCGGGACCGCGTGCGGTAGACGTCGCGAACGGTCTCCGGATCGATTCCCACGACGCGTGCCGAGCGGTGCGCCGTGCGGACCAGCAGACCGGTGGCGACCAGCTGCTCGATCGCCGCCTTCGCGCTGGGCCTCGCCACGCCGAACGTCTGGGACACCGCAGCCTCGGTGAGCGGCTCGCCGGAGCGGATGTCACCGCTCAGGATGCGCTCGCGGAGTCGGAGGGTGACGGCGTCGACCACGCCGACGATTCCCAGTGCAGCGTCCGTCGTCATCCGAGCAGTCTATCCAGACCTCCGCGAGTCAGTACACTTGTCAGACAATCCCTCGAGCGGAGCAGAGGAGCACCGTGACGACCACACTCGCAGAACCGCTGGACCCCGCCCTGCTCGGGTCGTCGACCGAGGTCCACTCCCGTTCGATCGATCGATTCGCGCGAGCGCACGATGCCTCGCACTACCTCCTGATCCCCGACGCCGTCCTCTCCCCCGCGGATGCCGAGGGCGTCGCCCGGGCATTCGGCGCCGTCCGCGCCGCCGGTCGGTCGATGACGTTCCGCTCCGGCGGCACGAGCCTCTCCGGGCAGGGCGTGAGCGGCGACATCCTCGTCGACACCCGCAGTCACTTCCGCGAGATCGCCGTCGAGGACGGTGGCGCATCGGTGCGCGTGGGACCGGGCGCCACCGTCCGCCAGGTCAACACGCGACTCGCGCGCTATCGCCGCAAGCTCGGCCCCGACCCCGCCAGCGAGATCGCGTGCACCATCGGCGGCGTGGTCGCCAACAACTCCAGCGGCATGGCCTGCGGCATCACCGAGAACTCGTACCAGACGATCGAGTCGATGCGGATCGTCCTCCCGAGCGGCACGATCCTCGACACCGGCGATCCTGAGGCGGGCGCCCTGCTCCGCGCCGCCGAACCCGCTGTCGTCGACGGGCTGCTGGCACTCCGGGAGCGGCTCCTCGCCTCGCCGGAGCACGTCGCGTTCCTCCGGCAGCAGTTCTCCATGAAGAACACGATGGGCTACGGGCTCAACGCCCTCCTCGACTTCGACGACCCGGTGCGGATCCTCGAGCACCTCATCATCGGCTCGGAGGGCACTCTCGCCTTCGTCGCCGAAGCCCGTTTCCGGACGATCGAGATCCGGCCCGCGATCGCCACCGGATTGCTGGTGTTCGAGACGCTCTCGGCCGCCATGACGGCGCTGCCCGCTCTCGCGGACCTCGGCCTCGCCACGATCGAGCTGCTGGACGCCGCATCGCTGCGGGTCGCGCAGAGCCTGAGCGATGTGCCGGCCACGATCGCCGAGATCGATGTGCAGGGGCACGCCGCCCTCCTCGTCGAGGTCCACGCCTCCGACGACGCCGGGCTCGCGGCGGCGAGCATCTCAGCGCAGTCCCATTTCGAGTCGCTGCCGCTGGCCATCGCGCCGCGTCTCACGACGGATGCCGCGGAGCGGGCAGCGCTCTGGCACGTCAGGAAGGGCCTGTACACCGCCGTCGCCGGCGCGCGTCCCTCCGGCACGACCGCGCTCCTCGAGGACATCGTCGTGCCGGTCCCCCGCCTGCTCGCCACCTGCGAGCGGCTCATCGAGCTCTTCGCGGAGCACGGGTACGAAGGTTCCGTCATCTTCGGTCACGCGAAGGACGGGAACGTGCACTTCCTGCTCAACGAGCGCTTCGACGACCCCGCGAGCGTCGCGCGCTACCGGCGCTTCACCGACGATCTGGTCGCCCTGGTGCTGTCGCAGCAGGGATCGCTCAAGGCCGAGCACGGCACCGGACGCATCATGGCCCCGTTCGTGCGGCGCCAATACGGCGACGAGCTGACCGACATGATGTGGGAGATCAAGAGGCTCCTCGATCCCGACCTCATCCTCAACCCCGGCGTGGTCCTCTCCGACGACCCCGACTCCTACCTCGACGATCTCAAGCGGGTGCCGACCGTCGAGAGCGAGGTCGACCGCTGCGTCGAATGCGGCTACTGCGAGCCGACGTGCCCGAGCAAGAGCATCACCCTCACGCCGCGCCAGCGCATCGTGATCCGGCGGGATATGGCCTGGGCCGAGGAGCAGGGCGACACCGCGCTGCTGCAGGATCTGAAGGCCGACTACGACTACGACGGTGTGCAGACCTGCGCGGTCGACGGCATGTGCGGCGTCGCGTGCCCTGTCGACATCAACACGGGCGAACTGGTCCGACGCCTGCGCGCCGAGGAGTCGTCGAAGATCGAGGACACGGTCTGGGACGCCGCCGCCAAGGGCTGGGGGGCCGTGACACGCGTCGGCGGCACCGCTCTGACCTTCGCCGCCGCGATGCCCGCTCCCCTCGTGAAGGGCGTGACCCGGGTGGGTCGCGCGATCCTCGGCGACGACACCGTGCCGCTCTACGACGGCGGGCTCCCCCGCGGCGGCACGAAGGCTCCGGCGGCGCAGAACCCTGCAGATGCCCGCGCGGTGTTCTTCGGCGCGTGCATCGGCACGATGTTCGGCGCGGAGGGCCACGGAGAGGGCTCCCGCGACGCGGTCCGCGCTCTGCTCGACCGCGCGGGAATCGCGGTCGTCATCCCGGAGGACACCGGCGGCATGTGCTGCGGCACACCCTGGAAGTCGAAGGGACACCTCGCGGGCTACGACCGGATGACGGAGCGGGTGCTCTCGTCGCTCTGGGAGGCCAGCCGGCACGGTGAGCTCCCGGTCGTGTGCGACGCGGCATCCTGCACCGAGGGACTGCACACGATGCTCGCGAAGTCCGTCGCCGAGTACCCGGAGTACGCGAAGCTCGTGATCGAGGACGCCACGACCTACATCGCGAGGGAGGTGCTCCCCCGCGTGACGGTGTCGGCGAAGCTCGACAGCGTGGCGGTGCATCCGACCTGCTCGACGACCGCGCTGGGCGCGACGGGAGCGCTCACCGAGATCGCCGCGGCCGTCGCCACCGAGGTGTTCGTCCCCGACGGATGGGGATGCTGCGCCTTCGCCGGCGACCGCGGCATGCTGCACCCCGAGCTCACCGCCAGCGCGACGGCCGTCGAATCGGCGGAGGTCCGTGCGGCGGATGCCGACCGCGGCGGATTCGATGCCTTCGTCTCGGCGAACCGCACATGCGAGATCGGTATGACCCGCGCGACCGGCCAGCCGTACCGCCACGTGGTCGAGGTGCTCGAGGAGCTCACCCGCGGCTGAGACCAGGCCGGACGATGAAAGAACGGGCGCCCCCGCAAAGGGGCGCCCGTTCTTCGTGGATCAGATCAGCGCGCAGCGCTGCCGTCGACGTAGTCCTCGTCCTGCTGCTTCCAGGCGAAGAGCGAGCGCAGCTCCTTGCCGGTGACCTCGATCGGGTGCGTCTCCTCCTTGGCGCGCAGCGCCAGGAACTCCTCGGCCCCGTTGTCCTGGTCGTCGATGAAGCGCTTGGCGAAGGCACCGGACTGGATGTCGGCGAGGACGCCCTGCATGCTCTCCTTGACGCGGGCGTCGATGACGCGGGGGCCGGAGACGTAGTCGCCGAACTCGGCGGTGTCGGAGATCGACCAGCGCTGCTTGGCGATGCCGCCCTCCCACATGAGGTCGACGATGAGCTTCAGCTCGTGCAGCACCTCGAAGTAGGCGATCTGCGGCTGGTAGCCCGCCTCGGTGAGGGTCTCGAAGCCGGCCTGCACGAGGTGGCTGACGCCACCGCAGAGCACGGCCTGCTCGCCGAACAGGTCGGTCTCGGTCTCCTCGGTGAAGGTCGTCTTGATGACGCCGGCACGCGTGCCGCCGATGGCCTTCGCGTACGAGAGGGCGACGTCCCAGGCCTGGCCCGATGCGTCGCGCTCGACGGCGATGATGTCCGGGATGCCACGGCCGGCGACGAACTCGCGGCGGACCGTGTGACCCGGCGCCTTCGGGGCGACGAGGATCACGTCGACGCCCTCGGGAGCGTCGATGTAGCCGAAGCGGATGTTGAAGCCGTGCGCGAACGCGAGGGTCTTGCCCGCGGTCAGGTTCGGCGCGATGGACTCGCTGTAGATGATGCGCTGGTGCTGGTCCGGCGCGAGGATCATGATGAGGTCGGCCCACTCGGTGGCCTCGGCGACGGTCTTGACCGCGAAGCCGGCCTCCTCGGCCTTCGCGGCGGACTTGGAGCCCTCCTTGAGGGCGATGGCGACCTCGACACCCGAGTCGCGCAGGTTCTGCGCGTGGGCGTGGCCCTGCGAGCCGTAGCCGACGATCGCGACCTTCTTGCCCTGGATGAGGGACAGGTCGGCGTCGGCGTCGTAGAAGATCTCGGTGCTCACGGTGTGTTTCTCCTTGTTCATTGCGTTTCGTCTCGCTCCGCTCGCTCAACGAGCGGCGAAACCTTTGGGATATGTGATGTCTGTCAGCCGCGCAGGACGCGCTCGGTGATGCTCTTGCCACCGCGGCCGATCGCGAGAAGGCCCGACTGGGCGATCTCCTTGATGCCGAAGGGCTCGAGCGCCTTGAGCAGGGCCTCGACCTTGCCCTTGTCGCCCGTGACCTCGACCACGAGCGCGTCGGGCGCGTAGTCGACGACCGAGGCGCGGAACAGGTTCACGACCTCGATCACGTTGGAGCGCGAGGCGTTGTCGGTGCGCACCTTGACGAGCATGTGCTCGCGCTGCACCGACGAGGCGGGGTCCAGCTCCACGATCTTGATGACGTTGATCAGCTTGTTGAGCTGCTTGGTCACCTGCTCGAGAGGAAGCTGCTCCTCCACGTCGACGACGACCGTGATCCGGGAGATCCCCGGAACCTCGGTCACGCCGACCGCGAGGGATTCGATGTTGAAGCTGCGACGGGCGAACAGCCCGGCGACACGGGTCAGAAGGCCGGGACGGTCTTCCACCAACAGGCTCAGCACGTGGGTCGACATGGATCAGTCCTCTTCGTCGAAGCTCGGCGCGTGGTCGCGCGCGTACTGGACATAGCTGTTGCTGACTCCCTGCGGGACCATCGGCCACACCATGGAGTCGGCGCTCACGACGAAGTCGATCACGACCGGACGGTCGTTGGTCTCGAGGGCGAGCTTGATGGCGGCATCCACCTCGTCCTCCTTCTCCACGCGGATCGCGAGGCAGCCGTACGCCTCGGCGAGCTTGACGAAATCGGGGATGCGGATGGTGCCGTGACCCGTGTTGAGGTCGGTGTTGGAGTGGCGACCGTCGTAGAACAGCGTCTGCCACTGCCGCACCATGCCCAGCGACGAGTTGTTGATGATCGCGACCTTGATCGGGATATCGTTGATCGCGCAGGTAGCGAGCTCCTGATTGGTCATCTGGAAGCAGCCGTCGCCGTCGATCGCCCAGACCGGGCGGTGCGGTTCGGCGACCTTGGCGCCCATCGCGGCCGGAACCGCGTAGCCCATCGTTCCGGCGCCGCCGGAGTTCAGCCAGGCGTTGGGACGCTCGTACTTGATGAACTGCGCCGCCCACATCTGGTGCTGGCCCACGCCCGACGCGTACACGCCCTCAGGTCCCGTGAGCTCGCCGATCCGCTGGATCACGTGCTGCGGTGCGAGGAGCCCGTCGGTCGGCGCGGTGTAGCCGAGCGGGAACTCGGTGCGCAGTCCGTCGAGGTACGACCACCACTCCTCGGTGTCGGGCTGGGAGCCCGCCGTCGCACCGCGGTAGGCGGCGTCGAGGTCGGTGAGCACATCGCGCACGTCGCCCACGATCGGCACGTCGGCCGTGCGGATCTTGGAGATCTCGGCCGGGTCGATGTCGACGTGGACGACCTTCGCGTGCGGAGCGAACAGCGCGGCCTTGCCGGTCACACGGTCGTCGAAGCGGGCGCCGAGCGAGATGAGCAGGTCGGCCTCCTGCAGCGCGAGCACCGCCGGGACCGTGCCGTGCATGCCGGGCATGCCGAGGTGCTGCGGGTGCGAGTCGGGGAAGGCGCCGCGCGCCATCAGGGTGGTGACCACGGGGGCGCCCGTCGTCTCGGCGAGTGCCAGGAGTTCGGCCGACGCGCGTCCGCGGATCACTCCGCCGCCGACGTACAGCACCGGCTTCTTGGCCTCGGCGAGCAGCGCGGCCGCGGCCTGGATCTGCTTGCCGTGGGCCTTGGTCACCGGGCGGTAGCCGGGGAGGTCGACCTTGGGCGGCCAGACGAACGGCGCCATGGCCTGCTGCGCGTCCTTCGTGATGTCGACGAGCACGGGGCCGGGGCGGCCGGTCGAGGCGATCTCGTAGGCGGCGGCCAGCGCACCGGGGATATCGGCCGCGTCCTTCACGAGGAAGGAGTGCTTCGTCACCGGCATCGTGATGCCGACGATGTCGGCCTCCTGGAACGCGTCGGTCCCCATCAGCGTCGAGAACACCTGACCGGTGATCGCGAGCAGCGGGACGGAGTCCATGTAGGCGTCGGCGATCGCCGTGACGAGGTTCGTGGCTCCGGGGCCCGACGTCGCGATGCAGACGCCGACCTTGCCGGACGCCGAAGCGTATCCCTCGGCCGCGTGGCCGGCACCCTGCTCGTGGCGCACGAGGATGTGGCGGAGCTCGGACGCGTCCATCAGCGGGTCGTAGACGGGGAGGATGGCACCTCCGGGGATGCCGAAGACGTCTTTGATCCCGAGCATCTCGAGCGAGCGGACGACAGCTTCGGCGCCGGAGATCTCCGGCGCTGAAGTCTGGCGGGCGGGCGGCCTCGGCACGGCCGAGACGGAGTCAGCAGTCATGACATTCCTTCTGGTGATCTGAAGAGGAATCCGCTCCTTCGACGGGCTCAGGAACCCATCGAACGAATCGGATCAACCGGTGGTCGCTCCCTCGGCGGCGGACCGCACGAGGCGCGAGTACTTGGCGAGAACGCCTCGGGTGTAGCGCGGGGGAAGCGGCTCCCAGCCAGAGCGGCGGGAGGCGAGCTCAGCGTCGTCGACGAGTAGGTCGAGAGAGCGAGCTGCGATATCGACCCGTATCAGATCACCATCGCGCACGAAGGCGATCGGACCTGCGTCCACCGCTTCGGGTGCTATGTGGCCGATGCACAGGCCGGTTGTGCCGCCTGAGAATCGTCCGTCTGTCAAGAGTAGTACATCTTTTCCGAGGCCAGCGCCCTTGATGGCCGCGGTGATGGCCAGCATCTCCCGCATGCCGGGACCGCCCTTGGGTCCTTCGTAGCGGATGACGATGACGGTTCCCGGTTCGATCTCGCCCTCGGCGACGGCATCCATCGCCGCGCGCTCGCGCTCGAACACCCGCGCCGGTCCCTCGAAGACCGCGGCATCGAACCCGGCCGTCTTGACGACCGCACCCTCGGGAGCGAGTGAGCCGTGCAGGATCGTCAGACCGCCGGTGGCGTGGATCGGGTTGTCGAACGTGTGGATCACGGTGCCGTCGATCGGCTGCGGATCGAGCTCGGCGAGGTTCTCGGCGAGCGTCTTGCCCGTCACGGTGAGCGCGTCGCCGTGCAGCAGGCCCTCGTCGAGCATGGCCTTCATGATCACCGGGATGCCGCCGTGGCGGTCGACGTCGTTCATGACGTACTTGCCGAACGGCTTCATGTCGGCGACGTGCGGCACCTTGTCGCCGATGCGGTTGAAGTCGTGCAGGTTCAGGTCGACATCCGCCTCGCGGGCGATCGCGAGCAGGTGCAGCACGACGTTGGTCGAGCCGCCGAGCGCCATCGCCAGTGCGATCGCGTTCTCGAACGCTTCCTTGGTGAGGATGTCGCGGGTGGTGATGCCCTGACGGAGCAGGTTGACCACGGCCTCGCCGGAGCGGTGCGCGTAGTAGTCCCGGCGCCGGTCGGCCGCGGGCGGTGCGGCGGAACCGGGGAGGCTGAGGCCGAGAGCCTCGGCGACGGACGCCATGGTGTTCGCGGTGTACATGCCGCCGCAGGCGCCTTCACCCGGGGCGATGGCGCACTCGATGCGCTTCAGATCCTCTTCGCTCATGAGACCGGCTCGGCACGCGCCGACCGCCTCGAACGAGTCGATGATGGTGACGTCCTTCTCGGTGCCGTCCGACAGCTTCACCCATCCGGGGGCGATGGAGCCCGCGTACAGGAACACGCTCGAGAGATCGAGGCGGGCGCTGGCCATGAGCATGCCCGGGATCGACTTGTCGCAGCCGGCGAGCAGCACGGAACCGTCGAGGCGCTCGGCCATCATCACGGTCTCGACCGAGTCGGCGATGACCTCGCGCGAGACGAGCGAGAAGTGCATCCCCTCGTGGCCCATCGAGATGCCGTCCGAGACCGAGATCGTGCCGAACTGCAGCGGGTACCCGCCGCCCGAGTGCACGCCCTCCTTCGCGCCCTGGGCGAGCCGGTCGAGGCTCAGGTTGCAGGGCGTGATCTCGTTCCAGCTGGAGGCGATGCCGATCTGCGGCTTCTCCCAGTCGGCGTCGCCCATGCCGACGGCACGGAGCATGCCACGGGAGGTCGTCGCCTCGATGCCGTCGGTGACGACGCGGCTGCGGGGCTTGATGTCGATGGACGCGCGGGGATCAGGATCGAGCGAGGACATGACGGAAGTCTATTCCCGCCGCGCGGAGCGCTCGTCCGCGAGGGCCTCCAGAAGCCGGGCCATCTCTTGTGGGTTCTCCACACGCAGGATCGCGGCGCTCTCCCCCGGTCCCACGCGCACGCCGAGATCGCCGTCCTGCAGCACGCCGATGGCATCCTCGTCGGTCACGTCGTCGCCCGCGAACAGGATGCCGGTGGCGTCGAAGCGCTCGCGCAGGGCGGCGACCGCGGCATCCTTCCCCTCGGTGCGCGACGAGAACTCCAGCACACGGTGTCCCGCGCGACGGCGCCAGTGCGGGAACCGCTCAGCGACGAGAGCGTCGATCTCCGCGAAGACGCGCTCCTCCGTCTCGCGGTCCGCGCGTCGGGTGTGCACGCCCATCCCGAACGTCTTGGGCTCGAACTCGGCCCCCTCGTAGCGCTCGATGATGGGCTTGGCCGCCGCCCACAGCTCCTCGCGCGCGCCGTCCTCCGTCGCCTCACCCGTCGACGCGGCTTCGCCCTCGCCCGGGAACCAGTACTGGGCGCCGTGCGACCCGGCCAGCGCGATGACGGAGTCGTCGTCGTGCTCGGTGATCACCCGGAGGTCGTGCATGCTGCGTCCGGAGACATAGGCGACCACGGTGTCGGGCAGGGCGGCGAGCCTGGCCACCTGCGTCGCGACCTCGGGGAGTGCCCGTGCCGCCATGGGATCGGGCACGAGGGGCGACGCGGTGCCGTCGAAGTCGAGGGCGACCACCAGACGGGGCGTCGCGGCGAGGGCCGACAGGTCGGCGTCGGGGGCTCCGGGGGTCCAGGCGCGGGTCACGTGCTCTCCGTTCGAGGTCAGGGTGTCAGCGTGCATCGCGCGCTGCGGTGAGGGCCGACAGGAAGGAGTCGGACCAGGCGTTCACATCGTGGTCGAGCACGCGGCGGCGCATCGACCGCATCCGCCGGGACTGCTCGCGCGGAGGCATCTCGACGGCGCGCATGATCGCCTCCTTGAGGCCCTCGATGTCATGCGGGTTCACCAGGATCGCGCTGCCCAGTTCGTCGGCGGCCCCGGCGAACTCGCTCAGCACGAGCGCGCCTCGGTTGTCGGTGCGGGTGGCGACGTACTCCTTCGCCACGAGGTTCATGCCGTCGCGCAGCGCGGTCACGAGCATCACATCGGCGGCGAGGTACAGGGCGACCATCTCCTCGCGCGGGAATCCCTGGTGCAGGTACCGGATGGCGGTGTGCCCCATGGTGTCGGTGTCGCCGTTGATGCGGCTGACGGCGAGCTCGATCTCGTCGCGCAGGTTGGCGTAGGCGTCGACGCGCTCACGGCTCGGGCTCGCCACCTGCACGAGGGTGACGTCCTCGACCGAGAGCTGACCGGATGCCAGCAGCTCGCCGTACGCCTTGACGCGGTGGCCGATGCCCTTCGTGTAGTCGAGGCGATCGACACCGAGCAGGATCCGCTTCGGATTGCCCAGGCTCTCCCTGATCTCGGCGGCACGGGCCTGGATGTCGGGGCGCGCGGCGAGTTCCAGGTACGGCACGGTGTCGATCGAGATCGGGAAGGCCTTCACCAGAGCGCGATGCGACTCTCCCCTGTCGTCGACCTCGCCGTTGCCCGACGGCACCGTGACCGTCGACGACTTGATCTCGTACTTCAGCCGTCGCCGGATCGCGTTGAGGAAGTTGGTGGCGTCGGTCGCGCGCTGGAACCCGATCACGTCGGCACCGAGGAGGCCGCGCAGCACCTGTCCCCGCCACGGGAGCTGGGCGTACAGCCCGTGCGTCGGGAACGGGATGTGGTGGAAGTAGCCGATCGTCACGTCCGGGCGCAGGGCGCGGACCATCTGCGGAACGAGCTGCAGCTGGTAGTCGTGCACCCACACCGTGCCGTCCTGCGCCACGGCGGCGGCAGCGGCGTCGGCGAAGCGGCGGTTCACGGCGACGTAGGCGTCCCACCACTCGCGGTGGTACTGGGGCGGCGCGATGACGTCGTGGTAGAGCGGCCAGATCGTGTCGTTGGAGAAGCCCTCGTAGTACTCGGCGATCTCCTGCTCGCTCAGCGCGATCGGGATCAGCCGGAGGCCGCCGGACGTGAACGGCTTGAGCTCGAGATCAGCCTGCCCGGGCCAGCCGACCCAGGCGCCGTTGACGCCCTGCATCACGGGCTCGAGAGCGGCGACCAGGCCGCCGGGAGACGTGCGCCACACCTCTTCGCCATCGGGACCGGGGACACGGTCGACGGGAAGCCTGTTGGCGACCACGACGAAATCTGCGGCGGCCATGCGGACTCCTCACGACAGGGGAACGGATGTCCCCAGGCTACCGAGGTTGCGAGGCTGCTTCCGCCACGGCGTCAGGCGGCGACGCGCACGGCACGCGGCGTCGTGCGACTGAGGAACCAGTTGGCGAGTCCGGCGACGAACACGAGGGCCGCCGCGATCATCGGGATCAGCAGGGCCGGGGCCGTGCCGACCCCCTCGGCGATCTCCCCGGTCGTCGCGGCACCCAGGGACTGCCCCACGACGACCCCGGAGCCGAGCATCGTCATGACGGTCGCCGAGCGGCCGAGCGGACTGCGGGCGGCGCCGAAGCTGTACTGGGTGACGAGTGTCGGTCCGATGCCGATCCCCATGATGGCGAGCGCGACCATCATCGTGCCCGGCGAATCCACGAACACGAGCAGCACGGTGCCGGCGAGCAGGATGCCGGAGAACACCAGCCACCGCGCGCGCAGGGTGAACGCGGGCGGCAGCCAGGCGACGCCGAGCGCGAGGATCGCGGAGCCGACGCCCATCACGCCGTACAGGAGTCCGGCCTGCTCCGGCGCGCCGCGGTCGGCCATGAAGGACGTGAGCGCGGTCAGCATCGCGCCGAAGAAGACCCCCACTCCGAGGATGCCGAGCACGACGATGAGGAGCTGCGGACGGAAGAGCTCCGAGACGGCGGACGGCGCCTTGCCGTCGGCGTCGCGCTCCTGCGAGACGTGGCGGCCGCTCGGATGCAGGGCGAACGCGCCGACGAACAGCACGGTGAGGGCCGCGGCTCCGGCCAGGGGCGCCCAGGGCGCGAGCGCCGAGGCGAGGACGCCGACAAGGAAGGGCCCGAAGACGAAGACGGTCTCGTCCGCCGCGGACTCGTAGGCCATCGTGCCGGAGAGGGTGCGCGCCTGCCGGGCATCCGGCATCCGCTCGCGGATGATCGTGACCAGACGTGAGCGGGACAGCGGCGCGACCTGCGGTGCCGTCGCGCCGATGCCCGCCGCCGCCAACAGCACGAAGCCGTCCGCCGCGCTGCCGTAGACGACCAGGGTGAAGACCACGAGCATCGCGCCGTTCGCCAGCGCGAGTGCGAGGAGCACGCCGCGCTGCCCCCAGCGGTCGGCCGCCGCTCCGAGCAGCGGGCCGAAGCACGCCGTCCCGAGCCCCACGGCGGCGGAGGTGAGCCCGCCGAGCGAGAGCGACCCCCGCGCCGAGACGACGACGGTGAGCACCCCGACGACCATCATCGCGAACGGCAGTCGCGCGATGAAGGCGATCAGGAAGTACGGGAGCCCTGCCAGGCGGAAGAGGCTGGGCTCGTCGGAACGGAGCGTCGTGGTGTGCGGTGATGCGTGTGTCATGGCTCTCGCGCGTCGATGACGCGATGTCGGGTGCCGCCGCTGTCCGCGGGAATGCCCGCGGCCGGTAGTTACACGGTCTGTGCGGCCGCGGACGAGCCGCGACACCCCCCATGGTATCGGGTCGCACTGGACAGCGGCAGGGAGGGCACGGACTCCGCCGCACGCGGGGCACCGCTAGTCTGGTCGACACTCCGTCGCACTCCCCTTCCAGGAGGAACCGTTGTCCGCTGCCCCGCAGACCTCCATGCCCACCCGTGCGCTCCCGGACCGCTCGCAGCGCGCGGGTTCCGCGAAGACCTCACCGGTGCGCGACCTGCTCGCGCTCACCGAGCGTCCCGAGGTCATCTCCTTCGCGGGCGGACTGCCGGCCCCCGAGCTCTTCGACCTCGACGGGATCCGCGCGTCCTTCGACGCCGTGCTGTCGTCCCCCGCAGTCCTCCAGTACTCGACCTCGGAAGGCAGCACCGCTCTCCGCGAGGAGGTCGCCCGGCGCTACACCGAGGACGGCCTGGAGACCGTGGCATCCGATCTGATCGTCACCACCGGGTCGCAGCAGGGGCTCGGGCTGCTCGCGACCTCGCTGATCGACCCGGGAGACACGATCCTCGTCGAGGAGCCGTGCTACCTCGCGGCGCTGCAGACCTTCGCTCTCGCCGGGGCGCGTGTCGTCGGCGTCCCCTACGCCGGCGACCGCCTCGACCTCGACGCCCTGGAGCGTCTCGCCGCCGACACGGCGCCGAAGTTCTTCTACACCGTGCCGACGTTCCAGAACCCCACCGGTCGCACTCACGATCGGGAGGCGCGGGTGCGGATCGCCGAGATCGCGCAGCGGCACGGCATCCGGATCATCGAGGACGAGCCGTACCGTCAACTCCGCTACTCCGGTGATGCGCTGCCGTCTCTGGCGGCGTTCGCACCCGACCACGTCCTGAGCCTCGGCAGCTTCTCGAAGGTGATCGCCCCGGGGCTCAGGATCGGATGGATCCGCACGACCCCGGATGTGCGCCCGACGGTCACGATCGCGAAGCAGGCGGCAGATCTGCACACGTCGACGATCGATCAGGCCGCCGCAGCGCACTACCTCCTCTCCGGACGGGGAGAGCCGGCGCTCGACCGCATCCGCTCCGCCTACGCGGAGCGACGGAACGCCATGCTCGATGCGCTTCCCGACGTCCTTCCCTCCGGAAGCGAGTGGAACAGGCCGGACGGCGGCATGTTCGTGTGGGTGCGCCTGCCGGAGGGGATGGATGCCGCGGCCTCGCTCGGCGCCGCCCTCGCGCAGGACGTCGCCTACGTCCCCGGGGCGTCGTTCTTCTCCGGGACTCCCGATGTGCGCACCCTCCGCCTCTCCTTCACCACCTACCCTCCTGCCAGCATCAGGGAGGGGTTGTCAAGGCTCGGGACGGCCTGGGCGGCAGGCGGGTAGCGTAGGAGCATGCGCTACCTCTTCAGCACAGGACTCGTCGCCGCGATCTCCGCGGGGATCTCGCTGCTGCGCGGCACCCGCCAGGAACCCATCACCTGGCGTGCCGCCCTGTCGTGGGTGAGCTGGGGCATCACCATGGCGCTCGCCGTCGGAGCGGTCGTCGACATGAATCGCGAACGTCGCGGCGTGCTCGTCGACGCGGACTCCCCGCAGTCGGTCAAGAAGTCGAAGAAGGCGCAGCGCCTGCAGTTCCGCTCGCAGAAGGCACTCGCCGACGCGCAGGACCACGCCAAGGACCGTCGCAACTGAGACGACCCTTGGCGCACTCCGCTCTAGCGTGTGAGGATGAGCGCCTCGCCCTGACCCCCGCCGCCGCACAGCCCGACGGCTGCGGTTCCGCCGCCTCGACGGGCCAGCTCATGGGCCAGGTGCACCACGAGCCTGTTGCCCGATGCGCCGATCGGGTGTCCGATCGCGATGCCGCCGCCGTGGATGTTGACGATCTCGCTGTCCAGCCCGAGCTCCACCTGTGAGCGGGCGACCACAGCGCCGAACGCCTCGTTGATCTCGACGAGATCGAGGTCTGCGGGTGAGATCCCCTGCTTCTCGCAAGCCCGCTCGATCGCACGAGCCGGCTGAGCCTGCAGCGAGTTGTCGGGGCCGGCCGTCTGTCCGCTCGCGCCGACGGTCACGAGCACTGGCCAGCCCTTGGACTGGGCGACCCTGCGAGACGTGACGATGACGGCGGATGCACCGTCCGAGATCTGCGAGGAGTTCCCCGCGGTGATGGAGCCGCCTTCGGCGAACGCCGCACGCAGACCGGCGAGCGTCTCGACGGTGGTCTCCGGGCGGACGCCCTCATCCTTCGTCACCAGAAGCGGCTCGCCTCTGCGCTGCGGCACCGAGACGGTCACCAGCTCGGCGTCGAAAGCACCGGCCTCCTGCGCGGCGGCCGCGCGCTGATGCGAGAGCGCGGCGACGGCATCCTGCGCCTCGCGCGTCAGCTCGTACCGCGCGTTGTGCCGCTCGGTCGACGCGCCCATGCTCTCGCGGTCGTAGGCATCCGTCAGCCCGTCGTAGGCCATGTGGTCGAGCACCTCGACGCTGCCGTAGGTCCACCCGTCGCGGGAGCCCATCAGCAGGTGCGGGGCACGTGTCATCGACTCCATGCCCGCCGCCACGACGACCTCCGCGTCGCCCGTGCGGATCATCCGCGCGGCGTCGATGATCGCGGTCAGTCCCGAGAGGCAGACCTTGTTCACCGAGTGCGCCGGCACGTCCCAGCCGATCCCGGCGCCGATCGCGGCCTGGCGGGCGGCGTTCTGCCCCGACCCCGCGGCGAGCACCTGGCCGACGATGACCGCATCGATGTCGGCCGGATCGACGGAACCCTGCTCCAGTGCGCCGCGGATGGCGAAGGCGCCGAGCTGCGGCGCCGTGAAGGCGGCCAGCTGCCCCTTGAGGCGTCCCTGCGGGGTGCGCGCTGCGGCGACGATGACGATGTCGTCCTCCGCCCCGTTATGTTCAGCCATGTTCTTCGATCCTTCCGTCGGTGAGAGCGTCCGCGATGATGAGAGGCGGCTCGGTCGCCGCGACGACCTCGTCCACGGTCACGCCGGGGGCGAGCTCCACGAGGACGAGGCCCTGTTCCGTGATGTCGATGACCGCCAGGTCTGTGATGATCCGGTCGACGACCCCTCGTCCGGTGAGCGGGAGCGAGCAGCTGTCGACGATCTTCGCGCTCCCGTCGCGAGCGACATGCTCCATCAGCACGATCACGCGGCCGGCCCCGTGCACCAGGTCCATGGCTCCGCCCGGCCCCTTGACCATCTTGCCCGGGATCATCCAGTTGGCGAGATCGCCGGATGCCGACACCTGCATCGCGCCGAGGATCGCGGCGTCGATCTTCCCGCCGCGGATCATGCCGAAGCTCGCCGCAGAGTCGAAGAACGCGGATCCCGGCAGGACCGTGACGGTCTCCTTGCCGGCGTTGATGAGGTCGGGGTCGACGGCCTCCTCGCGCGGGTAGGGACCGACGCCGAGGATGCCGTTCTCCGACTGCAGCACGACGGTGACATTTACGGGCACGTGGTTCGGCACGAGCGTGGGAAGGCCGATGCCGAGGTTGACATAGGCGCCGTCCTCGAGCTCGGCAGCGGCCCGTGCGGCCATCTGGTCGCGGGTGAGCGCCATGTCAGGCTCCTTCCACGGCGGCAGCAGGGTCGGAGACCGTGCGCCGCTCGATGCGCTTGGGGATGTCGGGGCCGACCTCGACGATGCGATGCACGTAGACGCCCGGCAGATGGATGCTGTCCGGGTCGAGGTCGCCCGGTTCCACGAGTCGCTCGACCTGCGCGATGCACACGCGACCGGCCATCGCGGCGAGCGGGTTGAAGTTGCGCGCCGCCTTGTTGAAGACGAGGTTGCCGTGGCGGTCGCCGGCGGCGGCGTGCACGAGGGAGAAGTCGGTCGTGATGGCCTCCTCGAGGACGAACTCCTTCGGCACGCCGTCCACGTCGAACGTGCGGACGTCCTTCACCGGGGAGGCCACGGCGATCGACCCGTCCGTGTTGTATCTCCGGGGCAGCCCTCCCTCGGCGACCTGCGTGCCGACCCCGGTCTGGGTGAAGAACGCGGCGATGCCGGAGCCGCCGGCCCGGAGCTTCTCGGCGAGCGTGCCCTGCGGGGTCAGTTCGAGTTCGAGCTCGCCCGAGAGGAACTGCCGCTCGAACTCCTTGTTCTCGCCGACGTACGACGAGGTCATCTTGCGGATGCGCTGTGCCGCGAGCAGGACCCCGAGGCCCCAGTCGTCCACGCCGCAGTTGTTGCTGACGACGCTGAGCCCTTTCGTCCCCTGCGCGAGCAGAGCCTCGATGAGGGCGATCGGGTTGCCGGAGAGACCGAACCCTCCGACCGCGAGAGATGAACCGTCTGTGATGTCGGAGACGGCCGCTGCCGCCGATTCCCACTGTTTGTCGATCACGCCTGCTCCTTCGAATACGCGTCCTCGTCCAGCATCCGCCTTTCTCCCCCGACGAGGGAACAACAGTCTTGCGATGTGGGCGATCTCGGAGATAGCGTCCACATTATGGAACCGGCATCCCGCACCGTCCCCGGCGCTCAGGCCATCGCCAGAGCCGCCTCCCTGCTGCGCCTCGTCACGGCGGCCGGCGCCGAGGGGGCTTCTCTGCAGGACCTGGCTCGCGCGGCGGATCTCTCGAGATCGACCGCGCACCGCCTGCTCAGCGCGCTGAAGGCCGAGGGACTGGTCGATCGAGACGGCGAGAGCACCCGCTGGATGCCGGGGCCCGAGCTCTTCCTCATGGGGTCGGTGGCGGCGGCGAGGTACGACGTCACCGGGCTCGCGCGCGACATCGTTCGCTCGCTGGCCGTCAAGACCGAGGAGAGCGCCTTCTTCTCCGTGCGGCGCGCCGACGAGACGGTGTGCCTGCTGCGCGAGGAGGGATCGTTCCCGATCCGCTCGTTCGTGCTCAGTGAGGGCGTGCGGTTCCCCCTGGGTGTCGCGAGCGCGGGTCTCGCCATCCTGGCCTTCCTCCCTGACCACGATGTGGATGCGTACCTCGAACGTCATCCGGAGCTGGAGAGCAGCTGGGGCCGCGCGCACGGAGACCTCCCGCTGCGCACACGGCTGACCGAGACGAAGGAGCGCGGCTACGCCGTGAATCCGGGCTTGATCGTGGAGGGCAGCTGGGGCATGGGGGCCGCCGTGTTCGATCGCGCAGGTCGCCCGGAATGGGCGCTCAGCCTCACCGGTGTGGAGTTCCGCTTCGGCCACGATCGCATCGCCGAACTCGGCCGCACGCTGCTGTCTCACGCGCACCAGCTGTCGGCGCGCATCGCGAGCGCTCGGCGGTGAGAGCCCGATTCATACCAACAGGTATATAATTGCTGGTATGAATCGTTCGGAAGTGATCCCTTCGCTCGTGCTCTCCGGCTACGCGCTCGGGCGCATCGCCGCGCAGGATGCCGGCAACGATGCACCAGCCGCCCAGTGGCGCGTACTGAGTCTCCTGGAACAGGCGGGAGCGCAGCGCGTCGGCACTCTCGCTTCCGCCGCGCGCACGACGCAGCCCGGCATGACGCGCCTGATCGGCGGACTCGAGCGGGACGGACTCGTGCGACGCTCCTCCGACCCGGACGATTCACGGGCCATCGTCGTCGACATCACGGCGCACGGCGCCGACACGCTCTCCGCGTGGCGTCGGGAGTTCCGCGAGACGCTCGCTCCGCGCTTCGCGGGCCTGAGCGACGACGACTGGAGCGCCCTCAGCCGAGCGGCCGAGATCCTCGCCGCGCACACCACCCCCGACTCGACAGGAGAAGCACGGTGAACACCCCCGCCACCACCTCGGTATGGAAGCAGCCCGCGCAGGTCTGGGCCGTCGCGTTCGCCTGCGTCGTCGCCTTCATGGGCATCGGGCTCGTCGACCCGATCCTCCCGGCGATCGCCGAGTCCCTCGAGGCCTCGCCGGTCGAGACCGAGCTGCTCTTCACGAGCTACCTGCTGGTGACGGGGCTGGCGATGCTCGTGACGAGCTGGATCTCCAGCCGGATCGGCGCCAAGGCCACACTCCTGATCGGCCTGGCGCTGATCGTCGCCTTCTCGCTCCTCTGCGCGCTCAGCGGCAGCGTCGATGCCGTCATCGGGTTCCGTGCGGGTTGGGGACTCGGCAACGCGCTCTTCATCTCCACGGCCCTCGCCACGATCGTCGGGGCGGCATCCGGCGGCAGCAGCGCGGCCATCATCCTGTACGAGGCCGCCCTCGGACTCGGCATCGCGATCGGTCCGCTCCTCGGCGGAATCCTCGGCGAGCAGAGCTGGCGCGGGCCGTTCTTCGGCGTCGTCGCCCTCATGGCCATCGCCTTCGTCGCCGTGCTGGTGCTCCTGCGTGGTCCCGGTGAGAAGCGTCAGCCGGTGCCCTTCTCGGCGCCGTTCACCGCGTTGCGTCAGCCCGCGCTCGCGATCCTCGCGGTCGCCGCCCTGTTCTACAACATCGGATTCTTCGTCCTCCTGGCGTTCTCGCCGTTCCCGCTCGGATTCGGAGCGCTCGGCATCGGGTTCGCGTTCTTCGGCTGGGGTGTCGCCCTCGCGGTCACGAGCGTCTGGGTCGCTCCCGTCCTGATGCGTCGGATGCCGCGGACCCGCATCATCCTCATCGTGCTGCCGCTGCTCGCGCTCGATCTCGTGGCCGCCGGGCTCGTCGTCAGAAGCGCCGGCGCCCTGGTCGCCTGCATCGTGATCGGCGGACTGCTGCTCGGTGTGATGAACACCGTCCTGACGGAGGCCGTGATGGAGGCGACCGACCTCCCCCGCTCCGTGGCGTCGTCGGCCTACTCGGCCGTCCGCTTCCTGGGCGGCGCCATGGCTCCGCCGATCGCCGCGCTGCTGTGGCACGCGTTCAACGCGACGGTGCCGTATCTCTTCGCCGCCGTGTCCGTGCTGCTCGCCGCCCTCACGGTGTTCCTCGGACGCCGCGTGCTCGCGCACATCGATGACGAGCCATCAGATGCGGCTGCCGAAGACGCTGAGGCGATCCTGATCGGTGATGCCGCCTGAGGCGCTCGTCGGGCTTCGCTACGGTGGAGCGATGAGCGATGCCTCCTCCCTCCCCGAACGCAGCGTCATCGTGCACCGTCACCTGACGGATGCCGGCGTGGACACCGAGATCCGCGTCCTCCCCGACTCTGCTCGCACCGCGGTCGAAGCCGCGTCCGCGATCGGCTGCGAGGTCGCCGCGATCGCCAACAGCCTCGTGTTCCTCGCCGACGGCGCACCGGTACTGGTGATGACGAGCGGCGGACACCGTGCCGATCTCGTGGTGCTGGCCCGGAACATCGGCGCCGCGGAGATCGTGATGGCACCGGCATCCGTCGTCCGGTCTGCCACGGGCCAGGTGATCGGCGGAGTCGCTCCGGTGGGTCACCCTGCCGCTCTGCGCACCTTCGTCGACGAGGACCTGCAGCGGTTCGACGTGATCTGGGCCGCAGCCGGACACCCGCACACAGTGATGCCTCTGACCTTCGACGAACTCCGTCGGATCACCGACGGTCAGGTCATCGCGGTGGTGTGAGTCACTTCACCGTGACTTCGATCTTCGCCGTCTTCTGATCTTCCGGGTCCTCCGGGATCTCCCCACGGAAGCGGTACTCGAACTCGATCACGGTCGTCCCCTCCCCCGCCGGCGCGAATCGGTACGTGACCTCGCTGGGCGCACCGGTCATGCCGTCCTCGCCGAGATAGCGCGAGCGCTCCTCCCCGGGGCCGAGTACAGCGGGATCGGGCTCCTGCGTGATCTCCCAGTCCTCACCCACCGAGGAGTTGACCTCGCCGAAGTCGATGACGAGCGCCTCACCCGGGGCGAGAGTGACGGAGTCCGCCGTGTGGTCGATGACCTTCTCAGCCGCGCTGGCGCAGGACGCGAGTCCCGCTGCCACGGCGATCGTGCCGACCAGGATCACTGCGGACCGAATGAATCCGTGCATCGCACTCCCCCTCCGAGATGAGGATCACGGTATCGCATGTCGCGTCAGAGGAGCGGAGCGAACGATGCGGGGACCGTCACGTTCGGCGGGACCCCGATGAACAGGGGCGCGACCTGTTCCGGCGTGTAACCGGCGATGCCGCAGCCGACGGGCGTCAGCAGGAACCGCAGTTCCGGGTGCACCGACGCATAGGCGATGAAGGCGCGCGCCTCGCTCTCGAGCACGTCCAGCCCGCTCATCGTGTCGATCGCGTAGGTCTGACCGTGGCGCCCGTGGCCCTCACCCCACACCGCGCCGAACCTCTCATGGGCGATGCGCGCCGCACTGCCGCCATGCTGGCCTGCCGCATTCGAACCGAACACGAAGACCTCATCCGGACGCAGCTCGGAGATGCGCTCAGGGGTGGTTTCCATAGCGGAACACTACGCCGCAGCCGTGAAAGCAGAAAAGCCCCGGAAACTGGCGAGAGTTTCCGAGGCTGATCCGTGCACCCCCTCGGACTTGAACCGAGAACCCACTGATTAAGAGTCAGTTGCTCTGCCGATTGAGCTAGAGGTGCGTGGCCCGGGATGACCCCGACCGAGGAATTACATTACCAGCCGATGGGCCCGAGGCGAAATCGAGGTCACCCCGGGCGTGGCAGACGCCGGACGGGCCAGAAACCTGGCGGAACGTCCCTCTGGCCGCCTCGCACGAACGACTATTCTGGGACCGTGACCGCCTCCCCCAGCGACGACCTCCTCACCCGCGACCTCGAGCTCGCGCTCCGCCTCGCGGATGCCGCCGATGCCCAGTCGCTCCCGCGTTTCGACTCCGCGGACCTCGAGATCTCGACGAAGGCCGACAACTCGCACGTGACCGACGCCGACCTCGCGACCGAGCGCGCGATCCGCGGCATCCTCGAGGCCGAGCGCCCCGACGACGGCATCTTCGGCGAGGAGTTCGGAGCGCAGGGCAGCACGCAGCGCCAGTGGATCATCGACCCGATCGACGGCACGGCGAACTTCCTCCGTGGCGTCCCGCTGTGGGGCACGATGATCGCCCTCGCGATCGACGGAGTCCCCCAGGTCGGGGTCGTGAGCATGCCGGCGTTCGGGCGACGCTGGTGGGCGTCCACGGGCAACGGCGCATGGACGTCGAGCCCCGAAGGACCCCGACGGATCCAGGCGTCCTCGGTGGCCGCACTGGACGATGCCAGCGTCAGCTTCCAGAGCATCGCGCAGTGGTCGCGCGCCGGACACCGTGATGCGCTCCTCACGCTCGCGGATCACGTCTGGCGCGATCGCGCGTACGGCGACGTCTACGCCTACATGCTCCTGGCCGAGGGCCGCATCGACATGGTCGCCGAGTTCGACGTCAAGGAGTACGACATCGCGGCAGCCGTCCCGATCGTCCGGGAAGCGGGCGGACGCATGACGTCGTTCGACGGCGAGGACACGATCTCCGCCCGCTCGACCCTCGCCACCAACGGCGTCCTCCACGATGCCTTCCTGACGCTCCTGCACGACTGATCGGACTGCGAGGCCCGCCATGCTCCGCCGCATCATCTCCGCCGTCGCCGGTGGACTGGTGGCGCTCGGCGCACTGGCAGCCTGTGCGGCGCCGTCGGATCCGCCGGCGTCCTCGCCCTCCGCGTCGACGGCGAGGACACCCGACACGGACGGTGGTCCGACGGGCTCCCCCTCCGCGACCGGACCGGGCGAGGAGATCTCCTGCGAGACGATGATCTCGCCGGGAACGGTGGACGCGCTCTCGGCGGCCGGATGGACCGCGCAGCCGAAGGAGTTCGTGATCGGCGGCGTCGAGCTCACCGCCGGGATGCTGTGCTTCTGGGCGGACTACTCGGTCGGCTCCGACCACGGACAGCTCTACGGGTGGTCGCCGATCACCGCCGACCAGGCCGCCGAGGCCCAGGAGGCACTGGCTGCCGGCAAGTGGCGCCGTGAGGAGGGCCCGCAGGGCGTGTACTTCACCGAGGACCCGGAGTACTCGATGGGCACCGACGACGACGGCTACGGCATGACCTACCTGTTCGGCGACGGCTGGGTGAAGGTGTCCGACACCCGGCAGGGACTCATCCTCGTCACCTGGTCCGGCTGAACCGAACGCCTCCGTGCGCTCAGCGATTCTCCGCGGAGCGCACACGACCGATCGGCACGACACTGGGCTTGCCGGTGATCGGATCGGGCACGACCACGCACGGGAGGCCGAAGACCTCCTCGACGAGCTCAGCGGTCACGATGTCGGATGGGCGTCCCTCCGCCACCACCTCGCCGTCCTTCATCGCTATGAGGTGCGTGGCATAGCGGGCGGCGTGATTCAGGTCGTGCAGGACCGCGACCAGCGTGCTTCCTCCCTCGTGCAGGTCGGTCAGCAGCTCGAGGAGCTCGATCTGATGAGCGATGTCGAGGAACGTCGTCGGCTCATCGAGGAGCAGGAGCGGCGTCTGCTGCGCGAGGACCATCGCGACCCAGACCCGCTGGCGCTGTCCTCCCGAGAGCTCGTCGACGAGTCGTGCGGACAGCTCCGTGATCCCGGTCGCCGCCATCGCCTCGTCGACCGCGGTCTGATCGTCGTCCGACCACGGTCGCATCAATGTCTGGTGGGGATATCGACCTCGCGCCACGAGGTCCGACACACGGATGCCGTCCGGGGCGAGCGAACTCTGCGGGAGGAGACCGACCCGGCGCGCGACCTCCTTGGCGCGGTAGCTGTGGATCTCCTTCCCGTCGAGGACCACATCGCCCTTCTCCGGCCGGATGAGGCGCGAGAGCGCACGCAGCAGCGTGGACTTGCCGCAGGCATTGGGACCGACGATCACCGTGAAGGAGCCGTCGGGAATCGCGACGGTCAGGTCTGTGGAGATCGTCCTGCGGTCGTAGCCGATCGTCACCCCTTCGGCGTGCAGAAGGGTCGAGGGCTTTCCGGTCATCGACGGAATCCTTCCTTGATGAGCAGCCAGGCGAAGTAGCCGCCGCCCAGCACCACGGTGACGAGACCCACGGTGATCTCGAAGCGCTGGCCGATGAAGTCCGCCGCGAGGAGCAGCACCGCACCGGTCAGGCCCGCGCTCACCATGTCGAGTCCGGGAGACCGGACGAGTCTCCGGGCGACCTGAGGGGCGACGAGAGCGACGAACGAGATGGGCCCGGCGGCCGCCGTCACGATCGCAGTGAGCGATACGCCGAGCACCGTCATGATCAATCGTGATCGCTCGAGGCCGACGCCGAGCGCCCTTGCAGCGTCGTCGCCGAGCTCGAGCTGGGTGAATCCGCGCCGCACCGTCGCGACGAGCGGAAGGACGACGACCAGCACGAGAGCGAACGGCAGCAGCTGCTCGGCTCCGAGGGCCGAGAAAGAGCCGAAGCCCCAGGCGATCGCGGCTCGTGCCTCCTGGGCGCCGGTGCTGATCAGCAGGTAGCTGTTGATGCCGACGAGGAAGGCCGAGAGCCCGATGCCGACGATGATGAAGCGGAATCCCTGGATACCGCCGCGATAGGCCAGAACGTAGACGAGCAGCGCCGTGACGACCCCGCCGAGAACGGCGCCGGTGGCGATCAGAGTGTAGGAGACGCTGCCGAGAACGAGCATGACGACGAGCGCGCCGGTGTACGACCCGGCGTCGAAGCCGATGACATCCGGGCTGCCGAGAGGATTGCGAGTCAGAGATTGGAAGATCGCGCCGCTCACCCCCAGTGCGATCCCCCCGAGCACGGCGAAGAGAACCCGGGGCAGACGCCACTCGAGGACCAGCTTGCGGACGTTGCCCTCCCCGGATCCGGTCAGCGCGGAGAGGACCTGCGCGAGATCGAGCTGGAACGTTCCGATGGCGAGGGCCGCCATACCGAGTACGACGAGCACGAGGACGAGGACGATGCGCACGACGAGGGTGCGCATCTCGATGCGCCAGATCGCCCCGCCCATCCGGACGGAGAGCACGCGCGGCGGTGCGTCGACGGTGAGCGCGCTCACAACCCGCTCACCTTCTTGCGTCGTGCGAGGGCGATCAGCACGGGCGCCCCGACGATGGCGGTGACGATGCTCACCTGCAGCTCGCCCGAGGGGAGCACGAAACGACCGATGACATCGGAGAACAGGAGCATGCTCGGCGCGACCACGGCGGAGAAGGGGATGATCCAGCGCTGATCCGGGCCGGTGAACCATCGCACGGCGTGCGGCACCATGAGTCCGATGAACGCGATGGGGCCGGCGACGGCGGTGGCTCCGCCGGCGAGGACGGTCACCCCCACCACGGACAGGATCCTGGTACGCACGAGGCGGGCGCCCAGCGTGCGTCCCAGGTCGTCACCGAGCGCGATCGCATTCAGCGGACGGGCGAGGAGGAAGGACAGCAGGAGGCCCGCCCCGATCAGGGGTGCGATGACCGCGAGTGCGCTCTCATCGCGCCCTCCGAGGCTGCCGAGGCCCCAGAAGCGCAAGGTGCTGAACACCGCCATGTTCTTCAGGATCACGATCGAGGTGATCCCGCTGAGGACGGCGCCGATCGCGACACCGGCCAGCGTCATCCGGCCGGGAGAGGGACCGCCCCGACCGGCGGCGCCGATCAGATAGACGACGAGCGTCACGACGAGCGCCCCGGCCAGAGCGAACCACACGTACGCGCTCGGACCGCGGACTCCGAGCAGGCCGATGCCCATGGTGACCGCGAACGTCGCACCGGCGTTGACCCCGAGGATGCCCGGATCAGCCAGCGGATTACGGGTGAAGGCCTGGATCAGGGCACCGCACACGCCGAGCGCGGGACCGACGACGAGTCCCACGATCGTGCGCGGCAGACGCGAGTCGCGGACGATCGCCTGGGCATCCGACCCGTCGAAGTCCACGAGCGCGCCGATGGCCGTCGCGGGCGGGAGCGCCTTCGCGCCGACCATCAGGCTCAGCAGCACCGCGATGAGGAGGACGATGATCGCGAGAGCGAGACCGCCCGCTCGAGATGCCGCGCCGCGGGACGTCGGAAGACGTTCCGCGGCGCGGCTCGACACGGCGGTCATCGATCAGTTCGACGAGGGGACGCCCGAGGAGAGCGCGTCTGCGAGGTCATCGATGGTCGCCGGGATGCTGAGCACGCTCGGTGCCGTGGTCGCCCATCCGAGTCGCTGGTCCTGGAAGAAGTAGTACGAGCCGTCTGCGATCGGCGCCCAGCGAGCGAGCAGCGGATCCTCGACGGTGTGCGCGACCTCGTCCGGAGTGTTCGCCCACCCGACGTGGAACTGCGACTCGATGTCGCCGACCTCTTCCAGGCTGACGTTCGCGAAGAACTCCTCGGTGCCGTCCTCGAGCGCGGCCACGTCGGGCGACGACACGAAGCCGAGCTGTTCGAGCAGCGGCACCCGCGGGTCGCGCGGCAGGTAGAGGCCGATCGAGGTCTCGCCTTCGGCGACGAACCAGCCATAGGTGAACACCACGTCCTGGAACTCCGGGTGCGCCTCGGCGGCGGCGGCGATCGCGGCGTCGGCCTCGTCGAGCAGGACCTGTGCTTCCTCCTCCTTGTCGAGGATCGATCCGATCGTGAGCGTGAGCTCTTCGCGATCCGACGCCCACATCGATTCGGCGAATCCGACGGTCGGGGCGATCTCGGAGAGGCGCTCGTAGTCGGTCTCGGTGATCCCCGAGTGGTTCGCGAGGATCACATCCGGTCCGAGGGCGAGGATCTGCTCGAAGTCGTACTCCCCTGCGTCGGTGATGGAGATGACCTCGGGCAGCTCTCCGCCCAGCTCCTCGACCTTGTCGGCGAACCACGGCAGGTACGTGTCGACGTTCCCCCAGCTGAAGTCGTCGACGCCGACGGGCACCTCGCCGAGCGCGGCCACCACATCCTGCGAGTACCAGCCGAGGGTGACGATGCGCTCCGGCTTCTCGCCGATCGTCGTCTCCCCGTACGCGTGCTCGACGGTCAGGGGGTACACCCCGGAGCCACCGGATGATGCGGCATCCCCCTGGGACGAGTCGGCCCCCGCACAGGCGGAGAGGGCAGATGCGGCGACGATGAGCGCGGTGAGCGCGACGAGCGCTCGCGGGGCGCGCCGGAGGGGGCGGGACATGGGACTCCTCGGGTGGAAGGCAGGGATGACGCGCTCCAACATAGTGAAGGCTTACCTTATTTGCTATCGTCCTGAGAGGACTCCTATCTGCTTCGATATCCCGTGTTCTGTCCACTGGGGATGATCCATGGCCGTTGCGAACGGCAGAAGGGCGGGATGCTGTGCTTGGAACGACATCCGAGAATCTGGAGGCGCATCGGGAGAGAGTCGCGTCCGATCAGTATTTCGAGCCGCATCTGCACGACACGGACCAGTTGGCGTGGATCCCGGGCGGTGCTCGCGTCGTCATCGGTCGATCGCGATGGCACCTTCACGCCGATCATCTCGTGTGGATCCCCGCCCTCACCGAGCATGAGATGCGGATGGTCGGCCCGGGCGACATGTTCAGCATCTACCTCGATCAGTCCCTGCGCCTCCCCCAGGACCGCTGGGACCGTCCGCTCGTCCTCCCCGTCGACACCGTCGGCGTGGCGATCATGCAGGACCTGTGCGCGCACGCCACCGAGGATCGTCGTCTGCAGGCGTCGGTCGCGCTCCTGCTCGAGATCCTGTCGGCCACGGACGAGAGCTACGACGCCCTGACGGTGCCCTCCGATTCCCGCGCGCGGACCGTGGCCGACGCCATCCTGCACGAGCCCCACATCGACCGGGACCTCGGCGCATGGGCTCGCGACCTCGGAATCAGCACGAAGACCCTGCACCGGGCGTTCCTGGCAGACACCGGGCTCTCCTTCAGCGAGTGGCGCACTCGCGCGCGGGTGTACGCCGCCGAGCGGCTGCTCGTCGACGGCCTGCCCGTCACGGACGCCGCGGAGATGGTCGGATACCGCACAGCCACCGGCTTCATCAAGGCGTTCCGGCAGGTCTTCGGATCGACCCCCGCTGCGTACATCCGCGCGAAGCGCAGAGCGCGCAGCGCCGGTGCTCCACGGATCTCGGGGAACTCCCGGCCGCGGAATGTCCCTGCCCCGTGACAGGCTGACGACGTGGAATCCCTCTCGCTTCGGCCCTGGCACGACGACGACCTGCCTCTGCTCCACCGCGCGAACACGCCGGAGATGACGTCGCATCTCAACGGCCCGGAGACCGACGAACAGGTGGCCGATCGCCATGCGCGCTACCTGCGGTATGCGCAGACCGGCGAGGCGCGGATGTTCGCGATCCTGCTCGACGCGGAGCCCGTCGGCTCGATCGGCTACTGGAGGCTGCGCTGGAAGGAGCAGGAGGTGTGGGAGACCGGGTGGTTCGTCCTCCCGGAGGCGCAGGGGCATCGTGTCGCCGCGCGCGCCCTCGGGCTCCTGATCGACGACGCCCGCCGCCACCCCGAGAGGCGTGGCAAACTGGTCGCGTTCCCGTCGGTGGAGAATCCGCCGTCCAACGCCGTGTGCCGGCGCGCCGGCTTCGTCCTGACGGGATCGGAGACGGAGACGTTCCGCGGGACGCAGCTGACGATGAACGAGTGGGAGTTCGACCTCACCGCGGCTCCCGCAGCCGTCTCGTCAGACGACGCATCCGCGCACCGGGTCACGCGCGCAGCGGCACCCTGACGTCTCCGCCGGACTCCTGGGTGAGCCGCTCCCCCATCTGCACGAACGTCGGTGCCGCGATGAAACCGCCGGCGAAGAGCGCCTGACCCTGCGCGAACGTCTGCGCTCGACGGATGGCCTCGTCGGACGCGAAGCCGAAGACCTCGACGAGCTCGGCCAGATCGCGCGGAGCGTTCACGCGCATCAGCGCGAGGTTGTCGCATTGGGAGAGGACGTTCGGATGGATCTTGGTCGGCCGCTGTGTCGACAGGAGGAGCCAGAGCCCGAACTTCCTGCCCTCGGCGGCGATCTGCACGAGCTTCGCCGTGAGCTCCCGCTCCACGGCCGTGGCGGGCTCCGGCGAGCACAGGTTGTGCGCCTCGTCGATGACGATGAGCACGGGGCGGCGTTCCTCGCGCCGCGCCCAGAGATGCTCCAGCACCGCAAGGGCGGCGACCTTGGGCTCCGCCGGATGGTCGAACCCCCCGAGGTCGAGAACGGTGGCACGGGGCCGCTCCTGGACGTCATCGACGACGGATGCCGCTCCCCGCGACCAGAGATCCCACTCGAGGACCTGCAGGTTCTCCATGCGGTTCGCCAGACGGGCCTGCATCTGGTCTCCACTCGCACGGAGGTCGCGGATCATCTGTGCTGTATCGAAGGTCTCGGAGACCATCTCCAGGTGCAGGAGGATGTTGTACTCCTCGGCGTCCGCGATGGGATCGATCTGCAGTACGGCAGCCTTCGATGCCGGGGAGAGGTCGACGTATCGCACCCGCAGCGGGTCTCCGTCGGCATGACCCGAGCGGAACACCCGCACATCGAGCCCGGAGATGCGGCTCGCCTCGGCCTCACCGGCGGATGAGCGCACTTCGCGCAGGCGCACGAAATCGGCATTGGGGTCCAGGATGAGCAAGGGCAGGTCGGTGTGGAGCAGCAGCTGCTCGAGCACGACACCGAGCGCGTACGTCTTGCCGCTGCCGCTCTGACCGCACCAGAACGTGTGCCGATTGAACCTCCGCGGATCCAGTTGCACCTGCGCGGCGTCATCGTCGATCGCTGCGCCGATCGTCAGCTCCGGCATACGGGGACCTCCTCCTGCTCCTCCCCAGAGTGCACCCTCCGCCGCGCGCAGGGAAGAGGCGATCGTCCCCGGCAGACGCGAAAGGCCCGCCTCCTCGGTCTCCCGGGGAGGCGGGCCTTTCACCCGCGACAACGGCTTGGTGGAGCTGGGGGGAATCGAACCCCCGTCCAACGCTGCTAATCCACGCCTTCTCCGGGCGCAGTCTGCGAAGACGTTCTGCTCGGCTCCGACCTTTGTCACAGACACCTAAGTCGACGAGCCCAGCCTGGGAAGAGTCCCGCGTGACGTCCAGACGCCATCACACAGCAAGATTCCTAGATGACGCCAGGGTCCGTGTCGGAATCACACACGGTCTGACGGACTATCGGGCTCGCTTATGCAGCGAGGGCGAAGTCGTTGCGCTTGGTTTCGGCAACTATTTTTTTGCAGAGAGCGTTTACGAGATAACTCTGCATCCTCGGCCCGCTTCTCGTGGATACACAGGCGCTGTCGAAACCGATCAGCCCCGTGGTCCTTCTCTCGAAGGAGCCGTTGTCGCACTGTGGAATTTTCGCCCGGGTGCGGAACACCCGAGCATCTCAGACTACAACGTCTGGAGCGTCTTCGCCATTCCGCGGAGGCCCGACCCGCTGGCGTAGAGTCACCCCATGAGCGAAGTCACGGTCACCGTCCGCGGCGAGCACGAGGCGCGTGTCGCGCCCGAGCGCGCAACCATCCGCGTCAGCGTGCGAGCGGAGGGGCCTGAGCGCACTTCCGTCGTCGAGCAGGTGATGCGTCTCGCCGAACCGGTGCGCGGAAGCATCACCGAACGAGCGGATGCCGGCAGCGTCGTCGATTGGACGAGCAAGCGGCTGTCCGTGCGCGCGGAGCGCCCCTGGAACAACGAGGGCAAGCGCCTCGCACCCGTCTACTACGCCAGCATCGACTTCACCGCGACCTTCGTCGAGGCATCCGAGCTCTCCATCTGGGTGTCGGACATCTCCCCCTGGGACGGCGTCGAGGTCGGCTGGGTCAACTGGCATCTCACGCCGGAGACCAGCGCGCGGATCGAACGCGAGGTCGCAGCGCAGGCCGTCGACGTCGCCGTCACGCGCGCCGAGACCTACGCCCACGCGCTCGGACTCGAAGGTGTCACTCCGCTCGAGATCGCCGACGTCGGACTGATCTCGAGCGGCCAGCCCGCGCCTCCCGCCCCGATGATGAAGGTGCGCGGTGCGGCGTTCGCCGCGGACTCGGCGCCCGCGATGGAGTACGAGCCGGAGGACATCGTGATCTCCGCAACGGTCGAGGCGCGCTTCCTCGCCCGGTGACGGAGGTCCGCCTCAGCGGGTGAAGGGCTCCAGCTCCGCAGCGAGACGCTCGGAGACGCGCGCGTGCACGGCGGTCCCGTCCTCCTGGTGATCGACCGAGAGCAGCATGCCCGTCTCGTGGATCGCAGCGATCAGATCGCCGCGGTCGTACGGGACGACCGCGTGAACCTCGACGGCCGGCTTCGGGAGGGCCTCCTCGATCGCGGCGCGGAGTTCGGCGATGCCCTCGCCGGACCGCGACGAGACGAAGTGCGCGTGCGGCTGCAGGCCGCGCAGCACCAGGCGCTCGTCCTCGCCGATGAGGTCGGCCTTGTTGAAGACCACGATCTCCGGCAGGTCGCGCACGCCCACATCGCCCATCACATCGCGCACGGTCTGCAGCTGGCCCGCGGGATCGGGGTGCGATCCGTCGACGACGTGCAGCACGACGTCGGCCTGCCCGACCTCTTCCAGCGTCGAGCGGAACGCCTCCACCAGCTGATGCGGGAGGTTGCGGACGAATCCGACGGTGTCGGTGATCGTGTAGACGCGGCCGTCCTCGGTCTCCGACCGGCGGACCGTGGCATCGAGGGTGGCGAACAGTGCGTTCTCGACCAGCACACCGGCGCTCGTCAGGGCGTTGAGGAGACTGGACTTCCCGGCGTTCGTGTAGCCGGCGATCGCGACGGACGGGATCGTGTTGCGCTTGCGCTCGGCGCGCTTGGCTTCGCGAGCCGGACCGAAGTCGCGGATCTGCTTGCGCAGCAGTGCCATCTTCGTGCGGATGCGACGTCGGTCGAGCTCGATCTTGGTCTCACCGGGGCCACGGGAACCCATACCGGCACCGCCGGCACCGACCTGGCCACCGGCCTGACGGCTCATCGAGTCACCCCAGCCGCGGAGGCGGGGAAGAAGATACTCGAGCTGCGCGAGTTCGACCTGCGCCTTGCCCTCCCGGCTCTTCGCATGCTGGCTGAAGATGTCGAGGATCACCGTGGTGCGATCGATGACCTTGACCTTGACGACGTCTTCCAGTGCACGCCGCTGGCTCGGGGCCAGCTCGGTGTCGGCGATCACGGTGTCGGCGCCGACGGCTGCGACGATGTCCTTGAGCTCCTGCGCCTTGCCCCGGCCGAGGTACGTGGCGGCATCCGGATGAGGACGGCGCTGGAGCACACCGTCGAGCACGACGGCGCCGGCGGTCTCGGCGAGAGCGGCGAGCTCGCGCAGCGAGTTCTCGGCATCCTCCTGAGCACCCTGCGGGTAGACGCCCACCAGCACGACGTTCTCCAGCCGCAGCTGCCGGTACTCGACCTCGGTGACGTCCTCGAGCTCGGTCGAGAGCCCGCCGACACGGCGCAGCGCGTGGCGATCCTCGAGATCCCACTGATTGCCGTCCGTCGTGGAGTGCGTCGCCGTCGATTCGTCCTGCAGCGCCTGCGCGGCACCGAAGACGCGCACCTCGGATCGCTTCTCTGCGTTCGCGAGCACGCGGTCGAGCGCCTCGTCATCGGTGGAGTGGGTCGTGGTCTCCGTCATCCGTTCCTGATCTCTGCTTTCGTTGCGAGCCTTAACCTTAGCCCGGGCGGTCCGGTACGCTCACCGTATGGGGTCTGAACATTACTTCACTGCGGCCCCGGCAAGCCCCGAGAATCTGCGCTCGATCCGTGTGTCGCTCGCAGGCCGTGAGCTGGATGTCACCACCGCGGGTGGAGTCTTCAGCCCGGATCGGCTGGATGCCGGCACCGCCGTGCTACTCGCCAACATGCCCCCGGTACCTCCGGGCGGCAACCTGCTCGACCTCGGCAGTGGCTGGGGACCGATCAGTCTCTCGATGGCCCTCGCCGCTCCGCACGCGACGGTCTGGGCCGTCGACGTGAACGAGCGAGCCCTCGATCTCGTCCGCCGCAATGCCGCGGCTCTCGGGCTCACCAATGTCAACGCCTCTCTGCCCGACGATGTTCCCGGCGACGTCACATTCCGCACGATCCGCTCGAACCCCCCGATCCGTGTGGGCAAGAACGAACTGCACGGCCTCCTGGAGCGCTGGATCCCTCGACTCGACGACCGCAGCGACGCCTGGCTCGTGGTGCAGCGGAACCTCGGTGCGGATTCGCTCCAGCGATGGATCGGCGCGACCTTCCATCCCGGCTACAGCGTCTTCCGCACCGCCACGGGCAAGGGCTATCGCATCCTCAAGGTGCGCAAGCACGGCAGCCCGCCGACCGAGCCCATCGCCGTCTCCTGACGCCGTATTCGCCTGGCGCGGCGCTCGCCTGAGGCCCGTCAGACGAGGTCGACCTCGCCCTGGAACACCAGCTGCGCAGGGCCGGCCAGTCCGACGTGCTCGCCGTCTTCCGCCGGGAACATGCGCACGCTCAGCGTGCCGCCGGGAACCTCGACCTGCCAGTTGTTCGGGGCCTGCTCGCCGGCCCAATAGCGCACCGCGAGTGCCGTCGCAGCGATTCCGGTGCCGCAGCTGAGGGTCTCGCCGACACCACGCTCGAAGACGCGCATGCGCACGTGTCCGATCCCGTCGCGGACCAGCGGCTCGCCCGGCACGACGAACTCGATGTTGGCGCCGGCCGGCAGCGCAGGCTCCAGGTCCGGAGCACGGTGCAGCTCCACCGAGGCGAGCTCGGCCTCCGAGGCGAGAGCGACGACCACGTGGGGGTTGCCGACGTCGATGCCGAGGCCGGGACGTGTGACGGGGAGCCCGTCCACACGCACCAGGGGGTCGTCGCCGGAGAGCTTCCACAGGCCGAGATCGACCTGATACCCGGTTGCGCTCCGCGTCACATCGCGCACGCCCGCGCGCGTTCCGATCGGCAGCGTCGAACCCTGCTCGATCGTGGCGAGTCCCGCGCGCACGAGGAAGTGGGCGAAAACCCGGATGCCGTTGCCGCACATCTCGGCGATCGAGCCGTCGGCGTTGCGGTAGTCCATGAACCACTCGGCGTCGGGCTCTTCCGCAAGTGCGGCCGCCCCCTCGGCGATCGCGGAGGACCGCACGACCCGAAGGATTCCGTCGGCACCGATTCCGAAGTGCCGATCGCAGAGGACGGCGACCTGCTCGACGGTCAGATCGAGCTCCCCGTCGGGGTCGGCGATGATGATGAAGTCATTGCCCGTGCCGTGTCCTTTGGTGAATGCGACCATGAGCCCAGTCTAGGGATTGCACGAGGGCGGCTCGCTCCACGCCTCTCAGGCGCGCAGCACGCGGTACCGTCCGCAGAGGAAGCTGCGATTGCGCGCGACGTCGAGGAGTTCGAGATCGAGTTCGCGCGGGAGCAGCGGAGCGCCGGAGCCGAGCGTCACCGGCGCGTACTGCACCCAGACCTCGTCGAGCAGTCCGGCATCGGCGAACTGTCCGGCGAGGTCTCCGCCGCCGATGACCCAGAGATCCTTGCCGCCGGCGGCCTCGACCATCTCGGCGTGCACCTCGGAGATCTCGCCCTGGGTCAGACGGATGTCGGCCCCGTCGGGAACCTCGAGGTGACGGTGGGTGAACACCCACGCCGGCTGGGTGTATCCCCAGCGGCCTTCTTCGTGCCGCATGACCCATTCATAGGTCGACGCCCCCATGGCGAGCGCGCCGATCGTCTTCTCGAAGCCCTGATAGGCCATCGGCCCCTCGGGGTCGATGTCCTGCTTCAGGAGCCAGTCGAGCGAGTGCTCGGACGTCGCGATGAATCCGTCGAGGCTGGACGCCGTGAAGAAGTGTGTCGTCATTCCGACAGCGTCGCATCGACCTCCGACATCGTGCCCGTCAGACGCCGACGATCCCGTCGAGGCCGGCGGTCGCTTCCCGCCACTCCACCTCGCGGTACCGCTTGAACCAGGAGACCTGTCTTCGGGCGTAGCGTCGCGTGAGCGCCTGCGTCTCGGCGATCGCCTCCCCTTCGGACAGGCGTCCGTCGAGCTGTCCGAGCGCCTGCGCGTAGCCGATGGCGCGACTCGCGGTCACCCCCTGCTCGAGACCCTGACGGCGGAGCTCGGCGACCTCGTCGACGAGCCCCGTCTCCCACATCCTCTCGACGCGCGCATCGAGGCGCTCGACCAGTGCCGGGCGATCGACGTGCAGGCCGATGATGCGGGTCTGCGGGTGCCAGAGGGTCGGGTGCTCCGGGAGCGCCGCCCCGTGCGTGCTGCCGCCCTGCTCGAGCACTTCGAGCGCACGGACGACACGTCGACCGTTCCGAGGGTCGACGCGTCGAGCGGTGATCGGGTCGCGGGCCCGGAGCCGCTCGAGGAGGGCGTCCGGTCCGTCGGCCTCCAGTTCCCTCTCGAGGCGTTCGCGGATGGCCGGGTCGCGCGGAGGGAAGTGGAACTCGTAGACCACGCTCGAGACGTAGAGACCTGAGCCCCCGACGAGGATCGCGTCTCCGCCGCGTCCGTGGATCGCGCCGATCGCCGTCCGCGCCTGCGGCTGGTACCAGGCGACAGCGGCCTCCTGATCGACCTCGCGCACATCGAAGAGGTGATGCGGGATCCCTCTCCGCTCCGCGAGCCGCAGCTTGGCCGTACCGATGTCCATGCCGCGATAGAGCTGCATGGCATCCGCGTTCACGATCTCGGCGGGATTGCCTTTCGAGCGCAGCGCCTCAGCGAGGTCGAGGGCGAGGTCGCTCTTGCCGGTGCCGGTCGCCCCGACGACGGCCCAGAGCCGCGGGCCGTCGGTCACACGCCGACGCGCAGTGTCGGAAGACCGAGCGACACGGCCCGCGGGCCGCCATCCGAGCTCGGGGCCGGCACAGCGCACGACTCGGACTGCGCGCGATCCCACGCATCTCCGCCGCGCGTCCGCCGGATCCGCAGCGGCGCACCCGTGGGGTCGTCGGCGAGCAGGTGGAAGGGCGCCGCGTGCGTGACCGTCACGGTGACGACGTCGCCCGGTCGCGGAAGGTCCGATCCGGGGGTCACCTCGAAGTGCACGAGACGGTTGTCCTCCCCTCGGCCGGTGAGACGGTGCGTCTCGGCATCCTTCTTCCCCTCGCCGGTCGAGACGAGCACGTGGATCTCGCGACCGATCTGCTTCTGGTTCTCCTCCAGGGAGATGCGCTCCTGCAGGGCGATCAGACGGTTGTACCGGGCCTGGACGATATCCTTCGGGACCTGATCCTCCATCGTGGCGGCGGGTGTGCCCTCACGGATCGAGTACTGGAACGTGAAAGCCCCCGAGAAGCGCGCCTGCTCCACGACGCGCATCGTGTCCTCGAAGTCCTCCTCGGTCTCGCCCGGGAAGCCGACGATGATGTCGGTCGTGATCGCGGCATGCGGGATGCGGTCGCGGACCCGGTCGAGGATGCCGAGGAACCGCTCGCTGCGGTACGAGCGGCGCATCGCCTTGAGGATGCGGTCGCTTCCGGATTGCAGCGGCATGTGGAGCTGGGGCATCACGCTCGGCGTCTCGGCCATGGCGTCGATCACATCGTCGGTGAAGGCGGCGGGATGAGGGCTCGTGAACCGGATGCGCTCGAGGCCCTCGATCTCTCCCGCCGCTCGCAGCAGCTTTCCGAACGCCTGACGGTCGCCGAACTCGACACCGTACGAGTTCACGTTCTGTCCGAGCAGGGTGACCTCGATCGCACCGTCGTCGACGAGCAGCCGGATCTCGTTCAGGATGTCGCCGGGACGACGATCCTTCTCCTTGCCGCGCAGGCTCGGCACGATGCAGAAGGTGCAGGTGTTGTTGCAGCCCACGGAGATCGAGACCCAGCCGCTGTGCGCGGAGTCGCGCTTGGTCGGCAGCGTGGACGGGAAGACCTCAAGAGACTCGAGGATCTCGAGCTCGGCATCGCCGTTGTGACGTGCACGCTCGAGAAGACCGGGCAGCGAGCCCATGTTGTGCGTGCCGAACACGACGTCCACCCACGGCGCCTTGTCGAGCACGGCCTGCTTGTCCATCTGCGCGAGGCAGCCGCCCACGGCGATCTGCATGCCGTCCTTGCGGCGCTTCACGGAAGCGAGGTGCCCGAGCGTTCCATACAGCTTGCCGGCCGCGTTGTCGCGCACCGCGCACGTGTTGATGATGACCACATCGGCCTCTGCGCCCTCGGACGCGCGCACGTACCCCGCGCTCTCCAGCGACCCGGACAGACGCTCCGAGTCGTGGACGTTCATCTGGCACCCGAAGGTGCGCACTTCATAGGAACGCTGTCGGCCGTCGACATCGATGGCTGCCGACGACGCGCTGATGATCGTCGGTTCACTGCGCGGGATAGTCATGATCCTCCCATTGTACGAGCGGATCAGGGACGGGAGGAGCGTCGCAGCTCAGTCGGAATCCACGAATCGGACGCCGGACGTCGACCCTCCGGACGAGACCTCGCGCAATGCCGCCTTCGCCGCGTTCATCGCCACCGCGCCGTTGTATCCGCGACGCGAGAGCTGACCCATCAGGCGACGTACGGCGGTGTCGTTGTCGAGTCTGGCCATCGACCGCGCCTTGGAGCGCGCGTAATCGAGAGCGCGCTCGGCGTCGTCGTCCGGCAGCTCATCGAGGGCCGCGTCGATGACGTCGCGGGACAGTCCGCGCTGAGACAGAGCCCGCGAGAGCGCGACCCTCCCCTGCCCCTTGCGCTCGACTCCGGATGTGACGAGCAGACCGGCGAGAACGGCGTCATCGAGATACCGCCGCCGGCAGAAGTCGTCGATCACGTCTTCGATCTGCCCGGAGTCGAGATCATGCCCCTTGAGCACGAGCCTGGCCTCCGAGATCGACAGCGACTTCGCGCGGAGTTTGCGCAGCAGCGCCTCTTCGGCCGTCACGCGGATCTCATCCGGAGATCGCACCGGCTCCGCGCTGTCGCGATCACCATCGTCCTGGAGGTCGTGCAACGCGCGAAGACGCGGCGCCGATCTCTCCGGAGCGCGCTCCTCCGGCGCACCCGAGTCGAGGTCGCCGCTATTCGATGCCGCCGTCCTCGCCGCTGTTCCTCTGGCGGGATGGCGATCGCTGGGCGTGCCTGCGTCGCGAGCGTCGTCGAAGCGCGACGGCTCGGGCTGCGCATCCCAGGTCGAACGCCAGAGACCCGCATCGCCGGTACGACGCGGGACCACCTTCTCCGCGCGATCAGCGTCATCGTCAGAGACCTTCGCCGGCACCGCCTTGCGACCCCCGGCCTTGCTGCCGAAGAGAGGGATGATGGGGGCGATCCGCTCGGAATCGCCCCCATGCGTGTCAGTCATCAGGCCGGACGACGCTCGGCGAGCTCGTCAGCAGCCGCGGGGGCCGCAGCCTGCCCGCCGATGCCGAGCTTCTGCTTGATCTGCGTCTCGATCGCCAGCGCGATGTCGGGGTTGTTGAGCAGGAACGTACGCGCGTTCTCCTTGCCCTGACCCAGCTGGTCGCCGTCGTAGGTGTACCACGAGCCGGACTTCTTCACGATGGCGTGCTCGACCCCGAAGTCGATCAGGCTGCCTTCGCGCGAGATGCCGACACCGTAGAGGATGTCGAACTCGGCCTGCTTGAAGGGCGGGGCCATCTTGTTCTTCACGACCTTGACCCTGGTGCGGTTGCCCACCGCGTCAGTGCCGTCCTTCAGCGTCTCGATCCGGCGGATGTCCATGCGGACCGAGGCGTAGAACTTCAGCGCCTTACCACCCGCCGTGGTCTCGGGCGAGCCGAAGAAGACGCCGATCTTCTCACGCAGCTGGTTGATGAAGATCATCGTGGTGTTCGTCTGGTTGAGACCACCGGTGAGCTTTCGCAGAGCCTGCGACATCAGTCGCGCCTGCAGACCCACGTGCGAGTCACCCATCTCACCCTCGATCTCGGCGCGGGGCACGAGTGCCGCCACGGAGTCGATCACGATGAGGTCGATCGCGCCCGAGCGCACGAGCATGTCGGCGATCTCGAGTGCCTGCTCACCCGTGTCGGGCTGGGAGACGAGGAGCGCGTCGATGTCGACGCCGAGCTTGGCGGCGTAGTCGGGGTCGAGCGCGTGCTCGGCATCGATGAATGCGGCGATGCCACCCGCGCGCTGTGCGTTCGCGATCGCGTGCAGGGTGAGGGTCGTCTTACCGGACGACTCCGGGCCGTAGATCTCGACGATGCGACCACGCGGGAGACCGCCGACGCCGAGGGCGACGTCGAGGGCGATGGAGCCGGTCGGGATGACCGCCACGGGGGCGCGCTCATCGCTGCCCAGCCGCATGACGGAGCCCTTGCCGAACTGACGGTCGATCTGGGCGAGTGCTGTCTCGAGGGACTTCTCGCGGTCGGCGGGTGATGGCATGGTCTGCTCCTTCTGCTCGCGTGGTGCCGCCTGTAGGCTGCCGCGGCGCTCCCGATTGGGAGCAACTCTCCGACAAGGCGTATGGCTCTGGGCCTGTTCTTCACCGTACGAGGAGCCACCGACATTGCGTCGAAGCATCCGCGAACCGTGTGGAACGAAACTCAGAGACCACTTGTGCAGAAGACTACGCCCGCTTCGAACAGATCTTCGACGACACGCCGTCATCGGCGTGTCGGATACCGCACGACTCGAACGAGCTGACGCCGACGTCAGCGACGCCGCGGCTCCTGACGCCCGACGCCGTGTCGCCGGTTCTCCGGCACGTCCATCTCGGCGCAGAGCGCCAGCCAGATGTCGCGGGGCGGCGCGCCGTCCGCGAGCGCCTCCACGGCCGTCCGATTGCCGAGCGCGCCGAGCACGAGGTCATTGACCAGCGATGACGCGCGGGCCTGGAACTCCGTCTCGACGGCGCGAAGGAACTCGCTGCGACGCATCCTGTCTCCGAGCCGGCAGAAGGTCAGTGCAGGGAGAGCTCGGGCTCGATCGACGCCACGAGGTCGTCGGGGACGACATCCGGGAAGACCTGGATGCCCTCGAGCACGGAGATGCGATCGCCGACCTCGCGCATGATCGTCGAGATGGGCACATCGAGCGCATCGGCGACCGAGGCGAGAATCTCGCTCGATGCCTCCTTCTGACCCCGCTCGACCTCACTGAGGTATCCGAGCGCGACCGAAGCCTTGCTTGCGACCTGCCGGAGGGTGCGCCCCTTCTGCAGGCGGAAGTCCCTCAGCACATCGCCGATTTCCTGTCGTACAAGAATCATCGGAACCTCCTCCCCGTTCGATCCATCGAGTTCCCCCTCGATGAGACAGCCAGTCTAGTCCCCCTGGCTTGCACAGAATCTACCCCTGCACTCTGTGGTTTCAATGTGAGCACATCGGAGATAACCGCGGAATGCACGCGACTATTCCTGGATGATCTCGAGAAGGAAATCGAGTGCGGCCGAGACCGAACCTGCCCGGATCGCGGCGCGGTCGCCGTCGAGGTGCAGCTCTCGCGTCTGCGAGGCGATCGGGGTGACGACGCCGATGTGCACCGTGCCGACCGGCTGCCCGTCCGGCGAATCCGGACCGGCGATCCCGGTCGTCGACACTCCGACATCAGCCGGTCGCCCACCGACGCCGATGGCACGTCGCACGCCGTCGGCCATCTGCCGCGCGACGTCCGGAAACACGGGTCCGTGCTGCGCCAGCGTCGCGGCGTCGACACCGAGAACGGTGTGCTTGACGGGCGTCGCGTAGGCGACCACTCCCCCGAGCAGGACCGCGGACGCACCGGGCACCGAGACCAGCTCGGCGCAGAGCGCTCCGCCGGTGAGGGATTCCGCCACGCCCAGCGTCCAGCCCCGGCTCTTCAGCGCGGACAGCACGGCGGCCGCCGGGGAATCGCTCACGACTTCTGCCGTGCCCCTCTGACCTGCGCGACGATGTAGTCGATCCCGCTGGCCACCGTGAGCACCAGGACGACGATCATCAGCAGGAAGGTCACCAGCGTCCACGGACCGAGGCCGATGACGACATGGAGCGGCAGCAGAGCCCACCCCAGGGCCACACCCTGGAACGCGGTCTTGATCTTGCCCATCCACGCGGCGGCGACCACATGCTCGCTGGCCACCATGAGCCGGTGCACCGTGATGCCCCACTCTCGGATGAGGATGACGGCGACGATCCACCAGTCGACCTCACCGAGGATCGCGAGCCCGATGAAGCCCGCGCCGGTGAGCATCTTGTCGGCGATCGGATCCCAGAGCTTTCCGAAGTCGCTGACGATCTCGTACTTGCGAGCGAGGTAGCCGTCGACCCAGTCCGTGGAGATGCCCACGATGAACAGGATCGCGGCGGTCCAGCGCAGCGCAGGATCGGGGAGGCCGTAGGTGCCGCCGAGCAGCAGCAGGATGAAGAAGACGACGGCCAGGGGGATGCGGGCGATCGTGATGGCGTTGGGCAGCTGCCGTGGAATGGCCATCAGTCGCGACCCGTCAGGCCCCAGGCGTCTTCGTCGCCCTCGGCCTCCACCACCGGAAGCCCGCTGTACTGCGCCTCGACCGGGTCGTGCGCGGGAGCTGCGGACGCGGCAGACGTCACGGAAGGAGCGGGAGCAGCGGCCGGAGCGTCCTCACCGCGGAGCTTGGCCATCACCTGCGGAAGCTGCTCCGCAGTCGCGAGCACGTCGCGCGCCTTCGAACCCTCGGACGGGCCGACGATCTCCCGCGACTCCAGCAGATCCATCAGACGACCGGCCTTCGCGAAGCCGACGCGCAGCTTGCGCTGCAGCATCGACGTCGAGCCGAACTGGGACGACACGATGAGCTCGGCGGCCGCGAGCAGCAGTTCGAGGTCGTCGCCGATGTCCTCGTCGACCTCCTTCTTCTTCGTCGGCTCGAGGGCTTCCTGCACGTCGGGACGGTAGTCCGGGCGCGCCTGGCGCGTGACGTGCTTGACGACCGCGTCGATCTCCTTCTCGTCGACCCAGGCGCCCTGCAGGCGGAAGGGCTTGGAGGATCCCATCGGAGAGAACAGGGCGTCACCCTGACCGATGAGCTTGTCGGCTCCGGGGCTGTCGAGGATCACACGGCTGTCCGTGACGCTGGTGACGGCGAAGGCGAGCCGCGAGGGCACGTTCGCCTTGATCAGGCCGGTCACGACGTCGACGCTGGGTCGCTGCGTGGCGAGGACGAGGTGGATGCCCGAGGCACGGGCGAGCTGGGTGATGCGCACGATCGAATCCTCGACGTCGCGCGGCGCGACCATCATCAGGTCGGCCAGCTCGTCGACGACGACCAGGAGGTACGGGTAGGGCTTGAGAACACGCTCGCTCCCGACCGGAAGCTCGACCTCACCGGCGCGCACGGCGCGGTTGAAGTCGTCGATGTGGCGGTACCCGAACGACGCGAGGTCGTCGTACCGCATGTCCATCTCCTTCACGACCCACTGCAGCGCCTCGGCCGCCTTCTTCGGGTTCGTGATGATGGGCGTGATCAGGTGCGGCACGCCCGCGTAGCTCGTGAGCTCCACGCGCTTGGGGTCGATCAGGACCATGCGCACGTCGGCCGGCCGTGCCCGCATCAGCAGGCTCGTGATCATCGAGTTCACGAAGCTGGACTTACCCGAGCCGGTCGAACCGGCCACGAGGAGGTGAGGCATCTTCGCGAGGTTGGCGATCACGATGTTGCCGCCGACGTCCTTGCCGACGCCGATCGTCATCGGGTGCGTGCTCTTCAGCGCCGCAGGAGAGCGCAGCACGTCGCCGAGCGCGACCATCTCCTTGTCGGCGTTCGGGATCTCGATGCCGATGGCGCTCTTGCCGGGGATCGGCGAGAGGATGCGGACGTCGTTCGACGCCACGGCGTAGGCGAAGTTGTTGCTCAGCTGCAGGATCTTCTCGACCTTGACGCCGTGACCGACCTCGACCTCGTACTGCGTGACCGTCGGACCGCGCGAGAAGCCCGTCACCTTCGCATCGACCTTGAACTGCGTGAGGACGCTCGTGATCTGCTCGATGACCTTGTCGGTCGCCTCGGAGCGCATGACCGGCGCCGGGCCCTCGACCAGCAGACCGGGCGACGGAAGGATGTACGGGGCCACGGGCGCCTGCGGCCCACGGTCCCCCGGTCCCTCGGTGCCGAATCCGTCGAGGCCGGGCAGCTCGGGCATCTCACCCGTGTCCGACTCGTCGTCGAGCAGCGCCGTGGCCTGCTGCTCCGCGAGCGAGTCGGTGACGGAGCGGACATCGGTCAGCACTTCTGTGGCCGCGTCGTAGGGGTTCTCCACCACCACGGCCTGATCGTAGGCGGGGGTCGGCTCGGCGGTGCTCAGCAGAGCGGTGATGTCGTCGGAGCCGAGGGTTCCCTCGTCGGGATCCTCTTCCCTGCCCGTCTTGTTCCGTCGCCACCACGGCAGAACGTCCGGGTCGTCGACCTTGTCGGCCTCGTCGATCGCCGCCGCGTCCTTCGCGGGCTTCTCGGCGCGCTCCGCGTCGAACATCCAGGCGTAGAGGTCACCGAGGCGGGCCCCGATGCGGTTCGGCGGGGTCTTGGTGAGGATCAGGACGCTCAGCGCGGCGAGAAGCGCCAGCACGATGTAGGCGGGGATGTCGGTGAGGAAGGTCAGCGGCTGACCCAGCATCCATCCGAAGAGTCCACCCGACTCGCTGAGCGCGAGCATGCCCTCCTTGGGCTGCGGGCGGGCTCCGGCGACGTGGCAGATGCCTGCGAGCGTCAGCACGAACAGGCCGAAGCCGATCCCGATGCGCCCGTTGTCGTGCACGGACGACGGATGCCGGAACAGCCAGCCCGCGAGCAGGAGCAGCAGCACCGGCATGACGAAGGCGACGCGTCCGATCAGTCCTCCGACCGAGAACGCACTGATGTTCGCGGCGACGTCGTTGCCGATGAAGAACCATTCGTTGACGGCACCGGCGACCGCGAGCAGCACCAGCAGGAACGGGAAGCCGTCGCGACGGTCGTCCTTCTCGAGGCTCTCCGGGCCGAAGGCGCGGAACAGTCCTCCGACGCCGTGCGCCAGACCCGTCCAGGCGCGGACGGCGACGGGCGGCCGCTCCTGCTCGTCGATGTACTTCTTGGGCGTGGGCTGGGCCTTGGGAGCCGTCTGCCGCTTGGGGCGCGACGGTGCGCTCGCGGACGCACGCTCAGTCTTGGTGGAACTCCTGGCCATGCTCTCACGTTACGACGGACAGTCGACATTTCCGCGTCACGACGCGGCTTCTCGCCGATCCCGCTCGGGCGGATCAGGCGGTGCGCCGCACCATGGTGTCGCGGAGCGTGCCCTCCGCCGTGACGTTGAACCCCTCGGAGCGATACAGGTTGCGGGCGAAGTTGTCGCGCTCGACGCTCAGGCTGATGCGCGCGTACCCCTGTGCGCTCGCCAGCTCGACGATGCCCCGCAGCAGCGTACGACCGACGCCGCGAGCCCGCCAGAGCGGATGGACGCCGATGATGAGCTCCGGGACCCCGGCGCCGACGAACCCGAATCCCGGCTCGTTCTGGGGCAGCATCCGGTACCAGGCGGCACCGACCGTCACGCCGTCGTCGCCGACGGCGATCAGTCCTTCGTCCGCGGCGCGCTTCCAGCCCGCGAGGTACCGGCGATGGTCCGCGGACGTCAGCACCTCATGTCGCGGGCGCACTCCCCCGGCGCGCCAGTTCGCGGCCTCGACGAGCATGTCGCCGAGGAAGACCGCGTCGGGTTGCGTCGCCCGCCGGGTGGAGAAGCCCGAGAACATGTGGTGAGCCTAGAGGGCGGCTGTTACGACGATGTGTCGGTCAGCCGTGAGTGCGCGTGCGACGGCGCGGACCCTCACGCCTCGATGACCAGCGGGACGATCATCGGACGCCGACGCAGCTTCTGGTTCACCCAGCGTCCGATCGTCCGGCGCACCACCTGCGACAGCGCATGCGTGTCGCGGACGCCGTTCCCTGCGGCTTCCTTGAGCGCGGCGACGATCTTCGGGGCGACGTCGTCGAAGACGGAGTCATCCTCGGCGACGCCGCGGGCATGGATCTCCGGTCCCGAGATGATGCGTCCGGTGCCGGCATCCACCACGACGATGACGGAGATGAACCCCTCCTCGCCGAGGATGCGCCGGTCCTTGAGATCGGCATCCGTGATCTCGCCGACCGTCGAGCCGTCGACGTACACGAAGCCGAGGTCCAGCTGCCCGGTGACACGCGCGGTGCCGTCCTTCAGGTCGATCACGGTGCCGTTCGCGGCGATGATCGTGCTCTCCTCCGGGATGCCGGTGTCCTGGGCGAGCTTCGCGTTCGCGATCAGGTGACGGTACTCGCCGTGCACGGGGAGGACGTTCTTCGGCTTCAGGATGTTGTAGCAGTAGAGCAGCTCGCCCGCCGCGGCGTGACCGGAGACGTGCACCTTGGCATTGGCCTTGTGCACGACGTTCGCACCGAGCTTCGTGAGGCCGTCGATCACGCGGTAGACCGCGTTCTCGTTACCAGGGATGAGGCTGGAGGCGAGGATGACGGTGTCTCCCTCGCTCACCTCGATCGCGTGGTCGAGGTTGGCCATGCGGCTCAGCACGGCCATCGGCTCGCCCTGCGATCCGGTGGACATGTAGACGATCTGGTCGTCGGGGAGGTCGCGGGCCTTCTTGTAGTCGATCAGGACGCCGGCCGGGACCTTGAGGTACCCGAGCTGCTCGGCGATCGTCATGTTGCGGACCATGCTGCGCCCGAGGAACGCCACACGGCGCCCGTTCGCGTAGGCGGCGTCGATGACCTGCTGCACACGGTGCACGTGGCTCGAGAAGCTCGCCACGATGACGCGGCGGGGCGCCTTGGCGATGACCTGGTCGAGCACCGGTCCGATCGACCGCTCCGTCGGCGTGAAGCCGGGCACGTCGGCATTGGTGGAGTCGACCAGGAACAGGTCGACGCCCTCCTCGCCGAGGCGGGAGAAGGCGCGGAGGTCGGTGATCCGGCCGTCCAGCGGCAGCTGGTCCATCTTGAAGTCGCCCGTCGCGAGCACCATGCCCGCAGGGGTGCGGATCGCGACGGCGAGAGCGTCGGGGATCGAGTGGTTCACGGCGACGAACTCGAGGTCGAACGGGCCGACGCGCTCCTCCTGGCCCTCGGTGACCGTCAGAGTGAAGGCCTTGATGCGGTGCTCCTTGAGCTTCGCCTCGACCAGCGCGAGCGTCAGGCCCGACCCGATCAGAGGGATGTCGCTCTTCAGACGCAGCAGATACGGGACGGCGCCGATGTGGTCCTCATGGCCGTGCGTGAGCACCACGCCGACGATGTCGTCGAGGCGATCGCGGATCGGCTCGAAGTCGGGCAGGATCAGGTCGACGCCCGGCTGGTGCTCCTCGGGGAAGAGCACGCCGCAGTCGACGATCAGGATCTTGCCGTCGTACTCGAACATGGTCATGTTCCGACCGATCTCGCCGAGGCCGCCGATCGGGATGACCCGAAGCGTCCCTTCGTCGAGAGCGGACGGTTCTGACAGGGGGATGGACATGCTGTCTCCTCAGTCGGACACTGTGCGCGTCCGTTCGTTCATGGCGACGCGGCTCAGCGCGTCGTGCCGTGCACCTTCGGCAGGGCACCACCCGCAGCCGCATTGCGGTCGGGTCGGAAGTTCGAGAAATCGGCACCGGGCACGTCCTGGACGAGGTCGAGCTCGTCTTCGATGAGCGCGGCCTCCCATTCCTCCGGGCCGACGAGGGGCAGACGCACCCGAGGGCTCGAGATGCGACCGAGGCCGTGCAGGATGTACTTGGCCGCGACGGTGCCTGGCACGTGGGTCATCACCGCGCGCACCAGCGGCTCGAGGCGCTTGTGCTCCGCCGTCGCCGTGGCCAGATCGCCGGCGTTCACCGCATCGATGATGGTGCGGTACGGAGCGGCCGCGACGTTGGCCGTCACGCCGATGAGGCCGGTCGCACCGATCGCGAGGTGCGGAAGGACGTTCGCGTCGTCGCCGGAGAAGTACATCAGGTCGGTCTGGTTGAGCACGCGGCTCACCTCGGAGAAGTCACCCTTGGCGTCTTTCACCGCGAGGATGTTGGGGTGCTTCGCCAGGCGCAGGATCGTCTCGTACTTGATCGGCACGCCGGTGCGGCCGGGGATGTCGTAGAGGATCACCGGCAGATCGGTCGCATCCGCGACCAGCCGGAAGTGCGTGAGGATGCCCGCCTGCGTCGGCTTGTTGTAGTAGGGCGTGACGATCATGATGCCGTCGGCGCCGGCCTTCTCGCTGGCCTTGTACAGCTCGATCGCGTGCGCGGTCTCGTTCGAGCCGCCACCCGTGATGATCTTCGCGCGGCCGGCGGCGACCGACTTCCCGACCTCGACGAGCTTGAGCTTCTCGGGGTCCGTGAGGGTCGAGGTCTCGCCGGTCGTTCCCGTCACGACGATGCCGTCCGCACCCGCGGTGATCACGTCATCGATGTGCTTCTCGACGGCGGGCCAATCGACTTCACCGTCGGCCGTCATCGGAGTGACGAGCGCGACGAGAACCTGTCCGAAGGGGTTGCCCGAGTGCGTCATGCCACCAGCGTATCGGTTCGGATGCCGCTCACCCAGACGAGCCGACCCGGATGACGTCACCACGAGCCACGTCGGTCTTGCCGCGCAGCAGCACCCCGATCATGGTGCCGGCGGATGCCGCGTCCGCGCGCTTGCGGAACATCTCGATGCCGGTGATCTCCGTGTCGGCCACCGGAGCCCCTTCGCGGAGCACGACGACGGCGTCGCCGACCCTGATCGTCCCCGTCGTGACGGTGCCGGTCGCGACCTGGCCGCGGCCCGTGATCGTGAAGACGTCCTCGACGGCGAGCTCGGCTGCACCGGCGCCTGCGCTGATGAAAGCGGATTGCTCCCGCGTGGCCGTTCCGCCGTTCGCGAGAGCGGCCAGGCGCACCGCCTCCGCCTCGTTGTACCGCCGCAGGATCTCGTTCGCATCCTGCGGATCGTGTCTCCGCCTGCGGAACCATCCCATGCCGGACTCCCGTTCAGACGCGACCGCGGCGGGCGACGCCGGACGTGAGCGCGCTCGGGAGGATGCTCGCCAGCGCCACGATCGCCTTGTAGCGCAGCGAGGGGATGGACACGGAGCGCCCGAGCGCGGCATCCCGCAGCCCTGCCCGCACGACGTCGCGGGCATCGAGCCACATGAAGGCGGGAACACCCTCCTGGCCCACCGCGAGCCCCATGCGCTCATGGAACGTGGTGTGGGTGAATCCGGGGCAGACCGCTGTGACGGTGACGCCGTCTCGGGCGTACTCGGCATTCGCCCAGCGGCTGAAGCCGATCAACCAGGACTTGCAGGCGGAGTACGTGGAGCGGGAGATGAATCCGGCCACCGAGGCGACGTTGATGATGCGTCCGCCGCGACCCCGCATCGTCTGCAGTGCCGCGTGCATCAGCCGCATCGAGGCCTCGACGTGCACGCGCAAGTGGCGGACTTCGTCGTCGATGTCGTTGTCGGCGAACTGCAGCGGCAGCCCGAAGCCGGCGTTGTTCACGAGGAGGTCGACCGGGTCGGCGGCATTCCGGAGCCGGTCGGCGACCTTCGCGACGCCTTCATCTTCGGCGAGATCCGCGACGAGCACCTCGACGGCGACACCGTGCGCGCTCCGCAGGTCGGCGGCCAGGGCGTCCAGCGCATCCTTGGACCGTGCGACGAGGATCAGGTCCGCGCGACGGCGGGCGAGCTGGCGGGCGAACTCGGCGCCGAGTCCGGCGCTGGCCCCGGTGATCAGCGCAGTGGGCATCAGCGCTCGTATCCGAGGAAGCGGTACCGCACGCCCGTGCGCGAGGTCTGCCACTCCCCCTCGTCGACCAGACGCCACCCGGCCTTGGAGGGGGCGTACGCGTCACCGTCGACGACGAGATCGAGCTCGGTCACTTCGAGACGGTCGGCATCCGCGATGACGAGACGGAAGATCTCCGCCCCGCCGATGATCCACACCTTGTCCTTGCCGCGCACGGACTCCGCGACGTTCGCCGCACGATGCGCGCCCTCGGCAGCCCAGTCCTGCTGGCGGGTGATCACGATGTTCTCCCGGCCCTCCAGCGGTCGGAACCGTTCCGGAAGGGAATCCCAGGTCTTGCGCCCCATCACGACCGGAGCGCCGAGCGTGACCTCCTTGAAGTGCGCGAGGTCCTCGGGCACATGCCAGGGCATTCCGCCCTCGGCGCCGATCACGCCGCCCTGAGCCTCCGCCCAGATCAGACCCACCCAGGTCATACCGCCACCGCCGCGCGGATCGGGGCGTGGTGCTGGTAGTCCTCCACGACGAAGTCCTCGTAGCGGTAGTCGAGGATCGACTCCGGGGTGCGGGCGAACCGGAGCGTCGGGTAGGCGAACGGCTCGCGCGTGAGCTGCTCGCGCACCTGCTCGAGGTGGTTGTCGTAGATGTGGCAGTCGCCGCCCGTCCAGACGAAGTCGCCCGGCTCGAGACCGACCTGCTGGGCGATCATCATCGTGAGCAGCGCGTACGAGGCGATGTTGAACGGCACCCCGAGGAACATGTCGGCGCTGCGCTGGTACAGCTGGCAGGACAGCTTGCCGTCGGCGACGTAGAACTGGAAGAGCGCATGGCAGGGCGCGAGCGCCATGTCGGGGATGTCGGCGGGGTTCCAGGCGGACACGATGAGGCGGCGCGAGTCCGGAGTCTGGCGGATCTGCTCGATCACCTGGGAGAGCTGGTCGATGCTCTCGCCGGCGGGCGTCGGCCACGAGCGCCACTGCACCCCGTACACCGGCCCGAGATCGCCCGTCTCGTCGGCCCATTCGTCCCAGATGGTGACGCCGTTCTCCTGCAGCCACCGCACGTTGGAATCACCGCGCAGGAACCAGAGGAGCTCGTACGCGATCGACTTGAAATGCACCCGCTTCGTGGTGATCAGCGGGAAGCCCTGGGAGAGGTCGAAGCGGATCTGCCGCCCGAAGACGCTCGTGGTCCCCGTGCCCGTGCGATCCGACTTGTGCGTGCCGCTCTCCAGCACGTCGCGGAGCAGGTCTTCGTAGGGTGTCGGGACGGCTGCGCTCATGACAGCCACGATACCCGTCGACCGTCGGCCGCGGGCGGACGCCGTCCCGCTCGCGCGCCGATCGTCACGGTCGGAAACATCGGCCCTCGACCCCCTCGGGGCGACGTACTCTCGACGCATGTCGCCAGCACTCGCGGGAGGGATCGCGGCAGCACTCCTGGTGCTCGCCACGATCATCGGAGTGACCCTGCGCCGCCGTGACGGACGCAGGCTGGATGCCGGCGCGCTCCGTTTCGACCGGGCGGATGCAGCATCCGCCGAGTTCGGCTCCCGCGCGACGCTCGTGCAGTTCAGCACCGAGATGTGCGCGCGGTGCCCCCAGGTCCGGCGGATCCTGCATGCCTACGCCTCCGACCACGACGGGCTGAGCCACGTCGAGATCGATCTGACCCACCGACCGGACCTCTCGGCCCGGTACAAGGTGCTGCAGACCCCCACGACGTTCGTGATCGACACCTCCGGCGCCGTCCGCGCGCGATTCCACGGCGTCCCGCATCGTCACGCCCTCACCGAAGCCGTCGCCTCCGTCTGAGGCCCCGAAGACTGGAGCACCCATGACATCTCCCGCAGGCATCGATCCGCGCGGCCCGCGCTTCGCCGCCACGATCACGGCCGTGCTCCTCCTGGTCGCGACGTTCCTGGCGCTGATCGGCATCTCGACGGCGCAGGCGACCGGCTGGTTCGCCTATCAGCCCCTGGCGGACGCGACCTTCGTCCCCGGCACCTGGGCGATCGCATCGGCATCGCTCGCCCAGCGCGCCCTCGACCCTGGCTTCCTCGTCACCGTCGTCATCGCCCTCCTGTTCCTCTGGAGCGTCGTCTCCCCGGCGACCGCCCCGTGGGGCGTGCTGTTCCGCCGCCTCGTGCGCCCCCGCCTCGCGCCGCCGGCCGAGCTCGAGGACCCTCGACCGCCGCGGTTCTCGCAGGGCGTGGGACTCTTCGTCGTCGGCATCGGCCTGATCCTGCATCTGATCGGCGTACCCTGGGCGCTCCCGATCGCCACAGCGGCGGCCTTCATCGCGGCGTTCCTGAACGCCGCCTTCGCGTTCTGCCTCGGCTGCCAGCTGTACCTGCTGCTGCAGCGCGCCGGCATCATCGGTCGGGCGGCGTCGACCGCCTGATCCCTGTTCCGTCCGGTCGGCCCGGTCGATAGGCTGGCCGCGACGCATTCCGCACACCGAGCGGGGCGCGAGAACCGGAGGAATCATGCCCGTCACCAGCGAAGCCGCCAGCACGTGGACCGGATCGCTCATGGAAGGGTCGGGCACCGTCGCGTTCTCTTCATCGAACCTCGGCACCTTCCCGATCAACTGGAAGGCCCGCAGCGAGGGCAGCGACACGACCACGACCCCGGAGGAGCTCATCGCCGCGGCGCACTCGTCCTGCTTCAGCATGGCGCTCTCGCACGCCCTCGCCGAGAACGGGACCCCGCCGGAGAAGGTCAACACCAGCGCGTCCGTGACGTTCAAGCCGGGCGTCGGGATCACCGGCAGCCACCTCAACGTGAACGCGGTCGTCCCGGGTCTGTCGCCGGAGAGGTTCCAGGAGATCGCCGCCGAGGCCAAGGTCGGCTGCCCCGTGTCTCAGGCGCTCGCCGGCATCGAGATCACCCTCGAGGCCACGCTGGCCTGAGGCCGGTACCCGCTCGTCGTCGGGGTCAGCGTCGAGCGAGGCGGATCGCCTCGCGGATGCTGGCCCTGGCGTCTTTCCGCCTCCCGGCCGCATCCTGGACGACGCCCAGCCGATAGCGGGCACGCCAATCGTCCGTCGCGGCCTCGGAGGCGGCCGCATAGCGCGCGATCAGCGGATCGGCGTCCGCGCGGGCGATCCGTCCGCTCGGGGTCAGCTCGGTCTCCACGGGAGGCATCCCCCCTTCGGCGTCCAGCGTGCGCCCCAGTCGATCGGCGGCGAAGCCGAACTGCATCTCGCGGATGAGCGCCCAGGCGCCGATCGGGGCGAGCACGAGCAGCGTGATGCCCATCCCGATCGAGATCGGCGAGCCGACCGAGATGAACATCACGGCGAGCCAGATCGCGACCGCCAGGTAGACGAGCAGGGCCGCGGCCATGAGCCCGACGCCGATCCGCGACATCATGCGCGGATGCCGATGTCGATCATGTGCTCCAACCCCACGACCACGCCCTTCGCCTCGCGGGCGAACGGCACGGCGAGCCGGATGCCGGGGGCGTATGCGAGCGCGGGATCGACCGTGTCGTGCGTGAACGTGAGGGACTCGCCGGGGCCCGAGAGGATGACCTCCTGCTTGGCCACCACACCGGGGCGACGCAGCGAGTGGATCGGCACGCTGCCGACCTGCTGACCCCGGGCGCGCTGATCCGCGTGCGGGGCGCTCACCGGTCCCTGCTCGGCGCGAGCAGCGGCGATGAGCTCGGCGGTGCGCACCGCCGTGCCGCTGGGCGAATCGATCTTGGTCTCCTGATGCGCCTCGATGATCTCGGCCGAGCCGAAGAACGGGGCCGCGGCCGCGGCGAGGGCCGAGCCGAGGACAGAGCCGAGGGAGAAGTTCGGGATGAAGACCACGCCGGTGCCGGCCGCCTCGACGAGCGGCCGCACGAGCGCGATCCGCTCCGCCGACCACCCCGACGTCGCCACGAGCACGTTGATGCCGCGCTCGACGGCGGAACGCACGACGTCGATGCTGATCTGAGGCGTCGACGCGTCCACGACGAGGTCGGCACCCTCCAACTCGGAGAGATCGCTCGACGAGGTCAGCACACGGCTCACCTCGAAGCCCTCGAGATCATCGATCACCGCGTGGATGATCTTCCCGAGCTTCCCGGTTCCGCCGACGAGTGCTACCTGCGAGGTCATGCGTCCAGTCTAAGGAGCGGGCGGACGCCTTCCGGCCGGGGCGCGCGGGGCGTCAGACGGGCATCGGGTCCGGGATGCCCGTCCGCAGCTCGAACGGCAGGTGTCCGGTGTCGTTGTGGTTGAGCAGCGTCCACGGTCGCCCCTGCTTCTGCGCGATGATCGTCAGTCCGCAGTGCGCCTGGTTGAGTGTCATCCAGCGCCATTCCGGTGCACCGAGCACCTCGCGGACGAACCAGGAGATCACGAAGTTGTGCGTGATGAGGACCTCGTGCACCTCGCCGTTCTTGCGCATCAGGAACTCGTTGACGGCATCCGCCATCTGCGCGCGACCGGCATCGATCTCCGCGTCGGAGATCGACCCGAAGAACGGCTCGAACGCGGCAGGCGTCTCCTCCGTCATCCCGGTGGGGACGCAGTCGAAGAGCAGCGCGGTCGGTTCGGGATCGACGGACGGGAGCCGACCGGCGATCGCACGGGCGGTCTCGTTGGCCCGCAGCAGCGGCGAATGCCAGACGGCGTCGAGCGGCAGACCGGACAGCCGGTCGGCGATCAGCTCGGCCTGCCGCTGCCCGCGCGGCGACAGGGGACCGTCGGCGAGGCCGTGCTCGGCATCCTGATGTTCACCATGTCTGACCAGATATATGTAGTGCGTCACAAACTCGCTCGCTTCATCGCCAGCATCCGCCGGACCTCCCTTCCACCCTATGTCACGGGTGGGACGATGCTCAGTTGCCGGCGCGCGTGAGCTCGGCGACCTGGGCACGCGAGAGCGTGACCCCCGCGCCCTGCATGAGCTCGTCGACGTGCTCGGTCGCGAAGGTGTTCACGATCGGGGCGGCGACCGTGCGCTGGGCCAGCAGCCAGGCGATCGAGACCGCGGCCACCGGGACCGCGAGTTCCGTGGCCACCTGATCCAGCGCGCGGAGGATCTTGATCCCCCGACGGTTGAGATGACCGCGCAACTGCTCGCCGCGGACGCCCTGCGACGTCAGCGCCTTGCTCCGATGACGACCGGACAGGAAGCCGTGCTCGAGCGCGTGCGAGGGCGTGACGGCGAGGTTCTGCGCCCCGGCGACGAGGCGGAGGTCGCCTTCGAACGGCTGCCGACGGAGCAGGTTGTACGGCGCGTCGATCACCTCGATGCGCGGGTAGCCGGCCGACGCCAGGATCCGCGCCTCCACGAGCTTCTCCGGTGCGAAGCCGAATGCGCCGACGGCACCGATCTTGCCCGCGTCCTTGAGCCATTCGACCGTCGCGAGAGTGTCTTCGACGTTCGTCGTCCTGTCGAGGGTCGCGTCGAGGTAGAGCACATCGATGCGGTCGACGCCGAGCCGCGTGAGCGACCCCTCGACGGCGCGGACGAGGTTCACGGAGCCGAGACCGGGGTTGTCGGCATGTGCTCCGATGCGCACGCTCAGGATCGCCCGATCGCGCTGTCCGCGCGACCGCAGCCACTGACCGAGGATGTGCTCGCTCCGACCGCCGGAGAAGCCGTCGGCCGTGTGGATCGCGTTGCCGCCGAACTCCACGTAGCGGTCGAGGATGCCGTGGCTCGTCTCGAGGTCGACGTTCCAGCCGAACTCCGCGGCTCCCAGCATGAGCGGGAACGTGTCGAAGCCGGTCTCGCCGAGCGGCATCCGCACCGTCTCCCCCACGCCGGGTCCGACGATCGGGATCGGTGCGGAGGGATGCTCGATGGAGGCGGGTTCCGTGCCCCTCTGGGCTCGCTCGTCCGACGCTCCCGCGCCTACGCTGAACAACCGCATACTCTCACCCCCGCGTCGATCGATGCGTTCCGATCTCCGTCACTGCCTGTGGTGCACCCCCCGGTGCGTACTTCGAGGGTAAGGGACTTCGGCGAACGTCCCGACCAATCCAGGGAACGGCGCGAAAACTTCCGATAACGGTTTGGTCACGCCGCAGACGACGGAACCCGAGCCCATCCTGTGCGGATGGACCCGGGTTCCGGTTCGAGCGTGGAGCTTACTCGGCGGCTGCGTCCTCGGCGGGCGTGGCCTCGGCGGCAGGTGCGTCGTCGAGCACGGGCTCGAGCGACAGCTTGCCGCGGTCGTCGATCTTCGTGATCTTCACGAGGATCTTCTGGCCGACCGAGAGGACGTCGTCGACGTTCTCGACGCGCTTGCCACCGGCGAGCTTGCGCACCTCGGTGACGTGGAGCAGGCCGTCCTTGCCCGGGAGCAGCGAGACGAAGGCGCCGAAGGTGGCGATCTTCACGACGGTTCCGAGGAACTGCTCGCCGATCTCGGGGTTGGTCGGGTTGGCGATCGCGTTGACCTGCGCACGAGCGGCCTCGGCCGAGGGGCCGTCGGTCGCGCCGATGTAGACGGTGCCGTCCTCCTCGATGGAGATCTGCGCGCCGGTCTCGTCCTGGATCGCGTTGATCGTCTTGCCCTTCGGGCCGATCAGCTCGCCGATCTTGTCGACCGGGATCTGCACGCTGATGACGCGCGGCGCGGTCGGCGCCATCTCGTCGGGAGCGTCGATCGCGGCGTTCAGGACGTTGAGGATCGTCAGACGAGCCTCGCGAGCCTGGGTCAGCGCGCCGGCGAGCACCGACGACGGGATGCCGTCGAGCTTCGTGTCGAGCTGGATCGCCGTGACGAACTCGCTCGTTCCGGCGACCTTGAAGTCCATGTCGCCGAGAGCGTCCTCGGCCCCCAGGATGTCGGTCAGCGCGGCGTAGCGCGTCTCACCGTCGACCTCGTCGGAGACGAGGCCCATCGCGATGCCGGCGACGGCGGCGCGCAGCGGCACACCCGCGTTCAGCAGCGACAGGGTCGAGGCGCAGACGGAGCCCATCGAGGTCGAGCCGTTGGAGCTCAGCGCCTCGGACACCTGACGGATCGCGTACGGGAACTCCTCGCGGCTCGGCAGCACCGGCACGAGCGCGCGCTCGGCCAGGAAGCCGTGCCCGATCTCGCGACGCTTCGGCGAACCGACCCGGCCGGTCTCGCCGGTCGAGTAGGGCGGGAAGTTGTAGTGGTGCATGTAGCGCTTGCTCGTCGTGGGCGACAGAGAGTCGATCTGCTGCTCCATCTTGAGCATGTTCAGCGTGGTGACACCCATGATCTGGGTCTCGCCGCGCTGGAAGATCGCGGAGCCGTGGACGCGCGGGATGACCTGCACCTCGGCGTCGAGCGGACGGATGTCCGCCAGGCCGCGACCGTCGATGCGAGCACCTTCGGTGAGGATGCGACCGCGCACGATCTTCTTCGTGACCGACTTGTACGCCGCGGAGAACTCGAGCGGGGCCGCAGCCGGGAGCGATCCCGACTCGGTGGCCTCGATGAGCTCGGCCTTGACGCGATCCTTGATCGCGTCGTCCGCCGTCTGACGCTCGGTCTTGTCGGCGATCTGGTACACGCCGACGAGCTCGTCGTAGGAGCGGCCGGCGACGAAGTCGTAGACCTCCTGGCTGTACGCCGGGAAGACCGGGTACACGCCCGGCTCCTTCGACGCGGTCGCCGCGAGCTCGGCCTGAGCCTTGACGAGCTGGGCGATGAACGGCTTCGAGGCCTCGAGACCCTGGGCCACGATCTCCTCGTTCGGCTTGGTGGCGCCGGCCTTGATGAGGTTCCAGCTGCCCTCGGTGGCCTCGGCCTCGACCATCATGATGGCGACGTCTTCCGTGCCATCGGCCTTGGTGACGACGCGACCGGCGACGATCAGGTCGAAGACGGCCTCGCCCACCTGCTCGGCGGTCGGGAACGCGACCCACTGGTCGGCGTGCTCGCCGTGGCCGGGGATGAACGCGAGACGCACACCGGCGACCGGGCCCGAGAACGGCAGACCCGAGATCTGCGTCGACGCGGACGCGGCGTTGATGGCGAGAGCGTCGTAGAACTCGCCGGGAGCGATCGACAGCACGGTGATGACGATCTGGACCTCGTTGCGCAGACCGTCGACGAACGACGGACGCAGCGGACGGTCGATCAGACGGCAGACGAGGATCGCCTCGGTGGAGGGGCGGCCCTCGCGACGGAAGAACGAGCCGGGGATCTTGCCCGCGGCGTAGGAGCGCTCCTCGACGTCGACCGTCAGCGGGAAGAAGTCGAAGCCCTCGCGCGGGTTCTTGCCTGCGCTGGTGGCCGAGAGGAGCATGGTCTCGCCGTCGAGGTACGCGGCGACTGCGCCCTGAGCCTGCTGCGCGAGGCGGCCGGTCTCGAAGCGGATGGTGCGGGTGCCGAAGCGGCCGTTGTCGAGAACGGCCTCGGTGGCGGTGATTTCAGGACCTTCCAAGAGGTCTCTCCTTCTTTGTTTAGACTCGCGAATCCGTATGACGCGCGAGCGCATTCAAGAGGAGCGGAAACAGCAGGGTTCGGGCGCGCGGGCACTCCCGCGAACATCGCCTGCGCTGGCCACCAGTAGAAAGCCACCCGACATCTTCGTGCCGAGGAACCCACCACAGGGGACCAGCTTCTCCGCCGCTCGCTCCATGAGTCGATATGAAATTGTGCGATCGACACAGATCGATCCCGTCCACCCTACCAGCGGGGCCCTCGGAATCCCGCGCCTGGAGCCGCTCGGCGGATCGGACACGTCCCGGCCATGAGGCGTTCACCGCACGGATGCCGGGGCGTGGGCGGCATCCGCTGTGCTGGGGCGATGCGCATGTCAGTGATCGGCTGCGGCTACCTCGGTGCCGTGCATGCCGCCGCCATGGCCTCGATCGGACACGATGTCGTCGGCATCGACGTCGACGAGGGGAAGGTCGCCGCACTGGCCGCGGGGACGGCGCCGTTCTTCGAGCCTCGGCTCACCGAGCTGCTCTCGGACGGCCTGGCATCCGGACGGCTGCGCTTCAGCAGCGACATGGCGGATGCCGCGGGTGCGGACGTGCACTTCCTCGCGGTCGGCACGCCCCAGACGGCGGGAGGACACGCGGCGGACCTCCGATACGTCGACGCGGCCGTGGAGAGCCTGCTCCCCCACCTCCGCGCCGGGGACGTCGTCGCGGGGAAGTCGACGGTCCCGGTCGGCACCGCGGCGCGACTGGCCGAGCGACTGACGCGCACAGGGGCCGCCCTCGTCTGGAATCCGGAGTTCCTCCGCGAAGGCTGGGCCGTCCACGACACGCTCACCCCGGACCGGCTCGTGGTCGGCGCCGCCCCGGACGCCGACGGCTCTCGGGCGGTCGACGTGCTCCGCGAGGCCTACGCGGACGCGATCGCGTCGGGCACGCCGTTCCTGGTGACCGATCTGGCCACCGCCGAGCTCGTCAAGGGCGCGGCGAACGCCTTCCTCGCCACGAAGATCTCGTTCATCAACGCGATGGCCGAGATCGCCGAGGCGGCCGGCGCCGACGTCACCCTCCTCGCCGACGCTCTCGGGCATGACGGCCGCATCGGGCGGCGCTACCTCGGCTCGGGCATCGGCTTCGGCGGCGGCTGTCTCCCCAAGGACATCCGCGCCTTCGCCGCCAGAGCGGAGGAGCTCGGGCGCGGCGAGGCCGTGGGATTCCTCCGCGAGGTCGACGCCATCAACCTGCGGCGACGCGACCGGGCCGTGCAGCTCGTCGTCGACGCGCTCGGCGGCCTCGTCTTCGGTCGACGGATCGCGGTGCTGGGCGCGGCCTTCAAGCCGTTCAGCGATGACATCCGCGACTCGCCGGCCCTCGACGTCGCCGTGCGCCTGCGCGGGCTCGGCGCCGATGTCGTGGTGACCGACCCGGCGGCGATCGACAACGCGCAGGCCGCGCATCCCCAGCTCGGCTACGCGAGGGAGCGCGACGACGCGCTGCGCGAGGCCGACGCGGTCGTGATCGTCACCGAGTGGGACGAGTACCGCCGCGACCTCTCCCCCGCGCACGCCGGCGGCCTCGTCCGCGGACGGATCGTCATCGACGGGCGCAACTGCCTCGATGCCGCAGCGTGGCGCTCTGCCGGCTGGCAGTACCACGGCATGGGTCGGCGCTGAGGCGTCTCGCCTCGCGGCGCGCACTCAACGGTCGGAGAGCACTCCGCGCACGGCCGCGGACCGGCCGAGATACACATAGTCGTCGTGCTTCGCCGAGCGGCCGTCACCGGCGGCGCGGCCGTGCAGGCGGCGCCAGACCCAGGGCAGGGCGTGCCGTCGCCACCACACGCCCGCGCCGATCGTCTCGTTCTCGTGCAGCGCCGCGTCGAGTGCGCCGAGCGCGTCGGCATCCGGGACGCCGAGCACCTCCGCCGCGCGGTAGGCGAGGAAGCGGTGTCCTCGGCTGCTCAGGTGCACGAGGTCCTCGCCCCAGTTCGGACGGTCCGGCAGCGACGGATGCAGATCGGTGTCGATCAGGATCGCTCCCGTGCGCGCGGCGACCCCCGCGAGGGCGGTCGCGAAGGCGGAGAACCGTCGCGTGTAGATGGATGCGGCGCGCCGCCCCGGCAGGAAAGGCGTCACCAGCACCACATCGGCACCGATGTCGCGGAGCCGGACCACCGCCTCCTCGAGGCGCACCGCCAAGCCGGCGACGTCGGCGCGGTGCTTCACCAGGTCGTTCGCACCGACGAGGATCGACACGAGGTCCGGCCGCAGTTCCAGGGCCCGCTCCAGCTGCGTGCCGCAGACGTCTCCGACGCGCTTCGAGCGGATCGCGAGGTTCGCATAGTGCAGGCCGCCGCGCGCGGCGAGGAGCAGCGCGAGCCGGTCGGCCCAGCCGCGCAGGGCCCCGTCCGGAGCCGGATCGCAGAGCCCTTCGGTGAGCGAGTCGCCGAGGGCCACGTAGCGACGCCATCTCCGCGGCGAGGCAGGTGCGGCGACCTCCGGGCGCACCACACGGCGAGCGCGAGCACCGGCATCCACCCGATGCAGCGTCCGCGCGTCCTCGAAGTGTCCGAGCAGCTGGTCGCACACACTCGTCCAGCTGCGCCCCTGCACGGCGTCGCGTCCTGCTTCGCCGAAGGCACGCCGCTTGCGGGCGTCCCCCGCGAGATCGGCGACGCGCATGCGCAGGTCGGCGAGGTCGCCCGGCCGGTAGAGCCAGCCGTCGACGCCCATGCGCACGAGGTCGAGCGGACCGCCACGGCCGGTCGCGATGACCGGCACTCCGCTCGCGTGAGCCTCCTGCAGGGTCTGCCCGAACGTCTCGCTCTCCCCCGGGTGCACGAACAGGTCGAAGGAGGCCATCGCCGCGGCGAGCGCTTCGCCGTCGAGATGTCCGAGGAAGACGGCATCCGGCAGCAGGCTCTCCAACCGGGAACGGCTCGGCCCCTCGCCCACGATCACGAGTCGCGTCCCTGGCAGGTCGTGCAGCACCGCGAGGTCCTCGACCTGCTTCTCCGGTGCGAGCCTGCCCACGTAGCCGATCACGACGTCCGCTCCCCAGCCGGCGCGCAGCGCGCCGTCACGGCGGGCGGGCTGGAACCGCTCGGCATCCACTCCGCGGCCCCAGCGGCGCACGCGGTCGATGCCGAGCGCGGCCAGCTGCTGGGCCGACTCCGCCGAGGGGGCGAGCGTCAGGGTCGCGCGCCGGTGGAGCCGGGCGATGTGCGTCTGGGCGATGCCCGTGGTCGCGGCGATGCCGTAGCGCTCCGTGTAGGCGGCGACGTCGGTCTGGTAGGCGGCGACGGATGCCGTATCGAGCCGTTCCGCCGCGAGCACGCCGCGCCACCCGAGCGCGAAGGGCGAGGCGAGATGGACGACGTCCGGCTCGAATCGGCGAAGGGAGGTCGCGACGCGGTGCGCCGTCGAGGTGCCGACCCGGACGTTCCGATAGCCCGGCAGCGCGAGGCTCGGGATGGCCTCGATGCGCGCGCCGTCCACGGTCTCCGGGATGCCGACGGCGGCGGGGGCGATGACATGCGCGTCGTGCCCCCGGCGCTCGAGGTGTCGCAGGATCTGCAGCACCGATCCGGTCACGCCGTTCATGTGCGGAAGGAAGGACTCCGTGATGATCGCTACTCTCACATCCTCAGGATGACGGCGCCGCGGCCCTGCGCTCCCCCGAATCGGCCCTCGCCACCAGATGTTCACCGGATGCTGGATCGCAGGTCACCGGCTATCCGGTCTTTGGTTCCCGTTCACCGTCGACGTGCACAGTGAGCCCGTGCCGACCGATGTGCTCGCCGAATCGCTCACCGGACCCTGGAGCCTCATGCTGATGAGCCTCCTCGTCCTCGGGGACGCCTTCTTCGTGGTCGTCCCCGGCGAGATCGCGGTGACGGCGCTCGGAGCGCTCGCGGTCACGAACGGCGCCCCCGCGCTGTGGGCGGTGATCGTGTGCGCGGCCGGTGCCGCCGCACTCGGTGACGCGTGCTGCTATCTGATCGGGCGGCTGGTCGGCACGGACCGCTGGCGATGGATGCGGGCGCCGCGCGTGCGGCAGGCGCTCGAGTGGGCAGGGCGCCGCCTCGAGAGCGGCACCGCCACCGTGCTCTTCACAGCGCGCTTCGTGCCCTTCGCGCGGCTCGCGATCAACCTCGTCGCCGGAGCATCGCGGATCCACCCGCCGCGCTATCTCGCACTCGTCGCGATCGCCGCGACCGCGTGGGCCGCCTACCAGGCGGCCGTGGGAGCCGCCGTCGCCGCCGTCGTCCCCGGAGGGCCTCTCGTCGCGGTGCCGGTGTCGATCGCGGTGGCGGTGGGCGTCGGCGCCCTGATCGACCTCGCCCTGCGCCGCAGCCGGCCCTGACCTCCCCCTCACGGCGAGCGTGCTCTAGGCTCGGGGCATGAGCACCGAAGAAGGCGCCACCTCCTCCGAGGAGATGAAGCGCAAGTTCAAGGAAGCGCTCGAGAAGAAGAACGCGCAGCACCGACAGGGCGAGTCGCACCTCGACGGCGATTCCGCCGTGCACGGCGCGGCCGCCCCGCAGACGCGGCGCGAGTTCCGACGCAAGAGCGGTTGACCACACGGATGCGGGGGCCGGAATCATCCGGCCCCCGCATCCCTCTCTCCGCTCTGCGGCCTCGCTCTTCAGATCAGCTCAGCGCTGTGCGGCACGGTCCCTGGCCCGCTGCTCCTTCGCCGCCATCTCCGACACGGCCGAGTCGCTGAGCCCCTGCACCCCGACGGCCTGCGGAGCATCCGACATCCCGTGCCCGTCGACGCCGTCCATCATGGACTCGTCGAACGGCAGCTCCCCGCTGAGCACCCGGCGGGTGCGGTCGCGGTCGATCTGCTTGGTCCACGTGCCGATGAGGAGAGTGGCCACCGCGTTGCCCGTGAAGTTCGTCAGGGCGCGCCCCTCCGACATGAAGCGGTCGATGCCGACGATCACCCCGACGCCGTCGACGAGGTCCGGGCGGTAGGCCTGCAGCCCGCCCGCCAGCGTGGCGAGACCGGCGCCGGTGACGCCCGCCGCGCCCTTGCTCGCGATGATCATGAAGACGAGGAGGCCGATCTGCTCGCCGATCGACATCGGCTGGCCCATGCCCGTCGCGATGAACAGAGAAGCCATCGTCAGGTAGATCGCCGTGCCGTCGAGGTTGAACGAGTATCCGGTCGGGACGGTGATGCCCACCACCGGCTTCGAGACGCCGACGTGCTCCATCTTCGCGATCAGACGCGGCAGCGCCGACTCCGAGGACGAGGTGCCGACGATCAGCAGATACTCGCGCGCCAGGTACTTCATGAGCGAGAAGATGTTGACCCGCGTCACCGCCCACAGCAGCGTGCCGAGCACCACCACGATGAACAGGATGCACGTGATGTAGAAGGCGACCATCAGGATGCCGAGGCTCCAGATCGCGGAGATCCCGGTCTTGCCGACCACGGCCGCGATCGCGCCGAACGCGCCGATCGGCGCGAGCCACAGGATCATGCCGAGGATGCGGAACACGAGCTTCTGCAGCTGCTTGACCGCCTCCATGATCGGGGCACCGCGATCGCCCAGCCCCTGCAGGGCGAAGCCGACGAGCAGGGCGATGAACAGCACCTGCAGCACGCTCTCACCCGTGAACGCGGAGAAGAACGTGGCCGGGATGATGGCGAGGATGAACTCCTGCGTGGTCTTCGCCTCGCCCTCGGCCTCATACGAGGAGGCCGCCATGTCGAGCCCGGATCCCGGGTGGATGAGGTTGCCGACGACGAGGCCGATCGCGAGCGCGAACGTCGACATGATCATGAAGTACAGCAGCGCCAGACCGCCGATCTTCCCGACCGTCGCAGCCTTCGCGATGGATCCGACCCCGACGACGATCGTGCAGAAGATGATCGGCGCGATCATCATCTTGATCAGCGCCACGAACCCCTTGCCGAGAGCCTCGAACCCCTGCCCGACCTCGGGCCAGATGAGGCCGACGAGTGCGCCGAGCACGACCGCGATGATCACCGCCACGTACAGCCACGTGTGCCGATCCCAGGCCTGCTTGCCGCGCCGCGAGTTGAACCCCGGCAGACGGAACCCCGTTGTGATGGCCATGTCTTTCTCCTTGATCATGAACGTCGTCGTGTCATGTGTGCGGCGGCATCCTCGTCGCCGATGACATTCACCGTCGCGGACTTCACACCGCGACGCGATTTGTGGTCGTATTGGTCACTACCGAGATCGCCGACGACCGGAGGATGCGATGGCACACGCCTCTGACGGCCGCAGCACCGCGTCGCGCGTGTTCGTCGTGCTCCTCGGGGTCGCGGTCGTCATCGGCGTGCTCGTCGCCGTCTTCCTCGTCGTGGAGGCGCAGCGAGCCATCCGCGCCGAGGCGGAGCGGGTGACGGCCGCCACCGCCGTCTCTCTCGCGGCCGCGCCGGACGTCGTCTCCGCACTGGGTGCCGGAGACGACGACGCCGCGACACGCCTGCTCGAGCCTTATGCGATGACGGTCGTGGAGGACGCCGGCCTCGACTTCATCACCGTCATGACCGCGGATGGCGTGCGCGTCACCCACCCCGACCTCGCACAGATCGGCGGGCGCTATCTCGGCACCATCCCCTCGACCCCTCGGACCCTCACCGAGGAGTTCACCGGCACCCTCGGGCCGTCCGTCCGCACGATCGTGCCGGTCCTGGACCCCGACGGCACACTGATCGGCTGGGTGGCGGCGGGAGTGACGACCGAGGCGATCTCCGACACGCTCATCCGCCGTCTCCCCCTCACGCTCGGGATCACCCTGGGGCTCGTGGCGCTCGGCGCGTGCGGCGCCCTGATCGCTCGCCGCGTCACTCGACGCATCGCCGGAGACCTCCCGCCCGGCCAGCTGCGCGACGCGGTGTCGTCCTACGAGTCCATCCGCACCCTCGGCGAGGCGCTGCGCGCGCAGACCCACGAGCACGGGAATCGTATGCACACCGCGGTCGCTCTGCTCGAGCTCGGTCGCAGCGACGAGGCGATCGAGATCCTCACCGAGACCTCACGCCAGAGCCAGTCCCTCGTCGACCAGGTCACGGCCCGGCGCCAGGGCGACCCCGCGGTCGGCGCCCTGCTGCTGGGGAAGGCATCGCAGGCGAAGGAGCGCGGCATCGACTGGCGGGTGCGGATCGACCCGGAGACCCCGCGCTCGCCGCTGTCGACGGTCGACAGCGTTTCGGTGCTCGGCAACCTCGTCGACAACGCGATGGATGCCGCGGCGGAGTCCGACGACCGCTGGGTGGGCGTCTCCCTCTCGCCGGCCGCGGATGGCGGGATCGTGCTCGAGGTCTCGGACAGCGGACCGGGTGTCCCGAGCGACCGACGTGAGCAGATCTTCCAGCAGGGCTACTCCACCAAGCCCGCCGATGCGCAGGGCCGCGGCATCGGTCTGGCGCTCGTGCGATCGGTCGTCACGGGCGTCGGCGGCACGGTGACCCTGGAGGGCGATCCCACGACGTTCCGCGTCATCCTGCCCGCAGCGGGAGCGCGGAGGCGCCGATCATGATCCGGACGCTCATCGTCGACGACGACGCTCTGACCCTCGAACTCCATCGCGACTACCTCGCACGCCTCGACGGGTTCGAGGCCTCCGGAGAGTGCAGCGGAGCACGTGCGGCGGTGAGCGCGGTGCTGGATCGCCGAGGCGCGGACGCCTTCGACCTCGTCCTGCTCGACATCACGATGCCGGACGGCTCCGGCATCGACGTCCTGCGCGCCCTCCGCGCCAGGGCGGCCTCCGTCGACGTGATCGCGATCACCGGAGTGCGCGACGCCGAGACCGTCCGGCAGATGGCGGCACTGGGCGTCTTCCAGTACCTCGTGAAGCCCTTCCCCTTCGCCGTGTTCAAGGAGCGGATGGAGCAGTACCGGTCGTACCGCGCTCAGGCCCGCACCACCGACGGTGAGGCGACGCAGGCCGAGATCGACGCTCTGCTCGGCCGCGCGACCGGCACGATCCCGCTGCCGAAGGGCTTGTCGGTGGGCTCTCTGGACCGCGTGACCGCTGCACTGCGCTCGTCGGGCCCGCTGTCGGCGAGCGAGGCGGCCGAGCACCTCGGCATGTCCCGCGTGGCCGTGCGACGCTACCTCGAGCACCTGGCCGCCGAGGGTGTGCTCAGCCGCACGGCGCGGTACGGCGCGCGCGGTCGCCCCGAGACCGAGTACCGCTGGAACCGGGGCGGCGACGACGCCTGAGAGCTCAGCGCGGAAGACGCCCCGCGTGCAGTGCACCATCGGGATCGACGACGGCACGGAGCGCACGCAGCCGCTCGAGGTCCGCCGCGGTCCCGCAGCGCTCGAGCGTCTGCCCCGGCACGAGGAACGTCGGCACCGTCTGCGGGGCCTCCGCTCGCGCCAGCACCTCGACGAAGCCTGCGAGGCTCGCGTCCCCCGGTTCGCGCGGAGCGCCGGGGAACAGCGGAGCGAGCGCGTGGAGCAGCCAGCCGGCCGAGGCCAGGGTCGCGAAACCGCTGCGCCGTGGCGCGTCGAGCGCGCCGCCCAGCATCCGGATGTCGATCCCGATGATCGGAGCCTGCTCCGGGAGCTCACGGAACTCCACGAGCGCATCGATCGTGGCGTCGTCCAGCGACGTGAGCGCCATGGACGCGCCACGGCCCGGAGTCGGCTCGATCGGCTCGTTGGACGCGGCCACGAGGGCGCCGGGAGACGTGGCCCCGATCGTCTCGTGCTGCACGACACCCGCGCCGCGGAGCCGATCGATGAGGTCGCCCGCGTCGCCGTCGACGGACAGCGCCTGCACCTCGAGGAAGCTGCGCCCGCGGATCGCCTCGGGCAGCTGCGGCGCGTCGGGCATGCGCATCGAGTTCATGAAGACGTTCAACGTCGCCGGTGCGTCGACGGAGAGGTCGCGCACCGCCCGGATGACGGCGGCCGCGTCCGACACGGCGAACGTGAGGCTCGCACCCCGCAGCGCTGGTGTGCGCACCAGATCGATCTCGAGCGCCGTGACGATCCCGACGATGCCGCCCGCACCCCGCAGCGCCCACATGAGCTCGGGATCGCTGTCGTCGTCGACGCGCTCGTGGGATCCGTCCGCGCGCAGCACCCAGGCCGCGCGCAGGTTGTCGGAGCCGAGACCCGCCGTGCGGCTGAACCACGAGTGCCCGCCGCCGAGCGTGTACCCGGCCACGCTGACGACCGGGCTCGTGCCGGCCGGCGCCGCCCAGCCGGTGCCCTCGAGGGCGTCGACGACAGCGCCCCAGCGCACACCGCTGCCCACACGGAGGATCCCGGCATCCACGTCGACGTCGAGCGCATCGAACGCCGACATCCGCACGATCACAGCACCGTCGAGATCGCCCGATGCTCCGTGTCCGCTCGGCTGGATCGCGAGGCGGAAGCCCGACGCGCGCGCGGCGCCGAGCAGGGTGCGCAGATCGGCGACATCTGCGGGAGCGGCGACGGCGAGGGGCCGCTGATCGATCGCGAGGTTCCACGGCTGTCTCGCCCCATCGAACTCGGGGTCGCCGAGGCGGAACAGAGAGCCGCTCAGTCGGTCACGAAGCGCATCGAACGAGGAGATCGAGGTCATGACGCCACGGTAGGACACCCCTCGGACATTCGACGATGCCCAGTGGTAGCCTCGTGCCGAATGTCCTCAGGGCGGGGTGAGATTCCCCACCGGCGGTGTCACGGCGAGGCCGTGGAGCCCGCGAGCGGAGTCCACGGTGGAGTCTGCAGACCCGGTGCGATTCCGGGGCCGACGGTCACAGTCCGGATGGAAGAGGACGAGAAGGAGCAGTCATCATGCCCAGAATCGCCATCGTCGCCGCGCAGTGGCACGCCGAGATCGTCGATCAGGCCGTCGAGTCCTTCGAGGCAAGGCTCGCGTCACTCGGCTTCGACGACGTCACCGTCCTGCGGGTACCCGGAGCCTTCGAGATCCCGCTGCACGTGCAGCGGCTCGCCCGCAGCGGTCGGGCCGACGCCATCGCCACCTGTGCGCTCGTCGTGGACGGTGGCATCTACCGCCATGACTTCGTGGCTTCCACGGTCGTCGACGCGCTGATGCGCGTGCAGCTGGAGACGGACGTGCCGGTGTTCTCGGCGGTCCTCACGCCGCACAACTTCCACGAGCACGAGGAGCACCGCGAGTACTTCCGCCGTCACTTCTCCGTCAAGGGCGCCGAGCTCGCCGACGCGGTCGTGAAGACGCTCGCCGGACTCGACGCCCTCGCCTGATCGGCCGCGAAGGCGGACATTCGCGTCACTCCCCGGCGAGACCGCCCAGCAGGTGACCGAACGACCGTCCTTCGCCCAGGTACGTGGCCGGGTCGAACGGGTCGGCGGCCGAGGCGGCGTCGCGCCGGGCGACCGCGTCCGCGAGCTCGCGTGCGCCCTTCTCGACGCGCTTCGCGAGCGGGGCGACGTCGTCTCCGGCGCCTCCCCAGTCGCTCGAGGCCGCGAACACGCCCGTCGAGACGGCGTCGGCGTGCAGGTAGGCGAACAGCGGGCGTATCGCGTAGTCGATCGCCAGCGAGTGACGGGCGGTGCCGGCGTTCGCACCGATGAGGACCGGCTTGCCGGTCAGCGCGTCGGGGTCGAGCACGTCGATGAACGACTTGAAGAGTCCCGAGTAGCTGGTCGAGAAGATGGGCGTCACCACGATGAGCGCGTCGGCCGACACCACGGTGTTGATCGCCGTCTCCAGCGCGGGGGGCGCGAATCCGGTGAGCAGGTTGTTCGTGATGTCGTGCGCGTAGTCGCGCAGCTCGATGACGTCGACGCTCGTCTCGATGTCGCGCTCGCGGAGCGCCTTGACCGTCTCGGCGGCCAGGCGATCCGCGAGCATCCGCGTGGACGAGGGATTCGAGAGACCGGCCGAGACGACGGCGATGCGGCGCACGGTCATCTCAGGCCTCCTTCCGGCTGAGCCCGAAGGCCGCTCCGGCCGGTGCCGGCGTGTCCTGGTAGGGCGAGTCGCCGGTCAGGTTGTCGCCGCGGTTCGCACCGGGGCGGGCCTGACGGGTCGGTCCGTCGCCGTACTCCGCCTTCACGCGCGCGGCATGGGTGGGAGCATCCGGCACGGCCTCCGGACGCCCCTTGGCGAGCTCCTTGCGCAGCACGGGGACGACCTCGGAGCCGAGGATGTCGAGCTGCTCGAGCACGATCTTGAGCGGAAGCCCGGCGTGGTCGATCAGGAAGAGCTGGCGCTGGTAGTCGCCGTAGTGCTCGCGCATGGCGGCGTAGCGATCGATGATCTGCTGCGGCGATCCCACCGTCAGCGGGGTCATCTCGGTGAAGTCCTCCATGCTCGGACCGTGACCGTAGACCGGGGCGTTGTCGAAGTACGGGCGGAACTGGTTCGCCGCGTCCTGCGAGTTCGCGGCCATGAACACCTGCCCGCCGAGACCGACGATCGCCTGCTCCGGGGTGCCGTGTCCGTAGTGCGCGTAGCGCTGGCGGTACAGCTCGATCAGGCGCTGGTAGTGCTCCTTCGGCCAGAAGATGTTGTTCGCGAAGAAGCCGTCGCCGTAGTAGGCGGCCTGCTCCGCGATCTCCGGGGTGCGGATCGAGCCGTGCCAGACGAAGGGCGCGATGCCGTCGAGGGGCCGGGGCGTGGAGGTGAACCCCTGCAGCGGCGTGCGGAACTTGCCCTCCCAGTCGACGACGTCCTCTCGCCACAGCTTGTGCAGCAGCGCGTAGTTCTCGATCGCGAGCGGGAGTCCCTGACGGATGTCCTGGCCGAACCACGGGTACACCGGGCCCGTGTTGCCGCGACCGAGCATGAGGTCCATGCGGCCGTCGGACACGTGCTGCAGCATCGCGTACTCCTCGGCGATGCGCACCGGGTCGTTCGTCGTGATGAGCGTGGTCGAGGTGGAGACGATCAGACGCTCGGTCCGCGCCGCGAGGGCGGCGAGGAACGTCGTGGGGCTCGATGACCAGAACGGCGGGTTGTGGTGCTCGCCGATCGCGAACACGTCGAGACCGACCTCTTCGGCGTGCGTGGCGATGGTCAGCGTCGCCTTGATCCGCTCCTGCTCGCTGGGCGTGATGCCCGTGGTGGGATCGCGGGTGATGTCGCTGACCGACATGATGCCGAACTGCATCGCCTGCGCGCCTGACTGCTCGCTCATGATTGCTCCATTTTCCTCGAAGCGGATGACCGCGCATCCGTTTCTATTCATTTGAATGTATATGAGTCAACGCGATGCGGACAACTTTATTCCCGACGGTAGCCTCGGAGGATGAGCAACGCAGCCGCGGCCTCCTCCGGCCCTCCGACCGCGTCGACGGCGCGCCCTCGTCGCCGCGTCCCGTTCTGGGACAACGCCCGCTACGCGTGCATCGTGCTGGTGGTGCTGGGCCACGCGATCCAGCGACTCATCTACGACTCCGACATCGCGTTCGCGTTCTACCTGGCCCTCTACGCGTTCCACATGCCCGCATTCGCGATCATCTCCGGCTACTTCTCGAAGTCCGGTTCGCCGACCAGGACGCAGATGGCCAGGGTCATCACCGACATCCTGGTGCCATACCTCATCTTCGAGGTGCTGTGGACGCTCACCAAGTGGCTCGTCGAAGGTCAGGCCAACCCCAACATCACCAAGCCGTCCTGGACGCTCTGGTTCCTGCTCGCGCTGGGGATCTTCCGCCTGATGCTCCCCTATCTCGCCCTGCTGCGCTGGCCGCTGGCCTGGACGATCGTGATCTCGATCGGCGTCGGGTACCTGCCCAACGTCGACAGCACGTTCTCGCTCTCGCGGACGCTCGGCCTGCTGCCGTTCTTCGCGTTCGGATGGTGGCTCCGGGAGCGCGACATCGTCGCCCGGTTCCGCCTCCTCGACTTCCGCCCCTGGTGGGTGCGGGTCGCGGCCGTCGCGGTGCTCGCGGCGACGGGCTGGGCGGCATGGAACTGGCTTCCGGTGTGGCAGGCGATCGACCTGCGGCACTGGCTGTTCTACGAGGACTCGTACGCCGACCTCGGCGGCGAGCAATGGTGGGCCGGCGGCCTCCGGTTCGCGCTCATGCTGCTCGCCGTCGTCCTCTGCGCCGCGTTCTTCGCGCTCATCCCCCGCGGGACCTACTGGTGGACGCACTTCGGCCAGTACACGATGTACGTTTTCCTCCTGCACTCGTTCGTGCTGTACCCCTTCCGCGAGTCCGGCGCCCTGCGCGACCTCGAGCCGACCTGGATCTGGCTGCCTCTCGTCACGATCCTGTCCGTCGTCGTCGCGCTGGCGCTGGCGACGAAACCCGTGCGTCACCTGTTCCGCCCGCTGGTCGAACCGCGGCCGAAGTGGCTGTTCGCCGACCCCGCTCTCGCCTCCCGCGAGGGGCGGAGGAACGACCCGACCGGATCGCGCCGACCGCGATAGCCTGAACGGATGCTCCGCGCCTCGACCATCCGTGATCGGATCGTCCGGCAGGTGGAGGCATCCGGCTTCGGAGCGCACGGACTGCACGTCCTCATCGGCGCGGAAGCGGCGGACCACCGTTGGACCCCCGACATCCGCGAGGACGTGCATTCCGCGGCGAAGGGCGTCTGCGTCCTGGCGGCCGGTATCGCCGCCGACGAGGGGCTCATCGATCTCGACGCCCCGATCGGGGTCTACGTCGGCGACGTCGATCTCGGCCCCGGGGTCGATCGCGTGACGCTCCGCCGCCTGCTGAGCATGACGAGCGGCGTCGACCTGCCGTGGTCGGAGACGATGATGACCGACTGGCCCGACCTCGCGATCGAGTTCCTGGGCCGCCCGTCACGGGGACCGGTGTTCCAGTACTCGAACGCCAGCACCTACACGGCGATGGCCGTGCTCGCCCGTCGGGTCGGCGATGTCGCCGAGTATCTCGATCCGCGGCTGTTCCGTCCGCTCGGCATCCACGACGTCGCCTGGGAGCGCTGCCCGAACGGCCGGATCGTCGCCGGCGGAGGGCTCGCGCTGCGCACCGAGGAGCTGGCTCGCATCGGCGCGCTGATCCGCGATCGCGGCATGCGGGAGAGGACGAGGCTGATCTCGGCGGAGTGGATCGACGCGATGCACTCCTCCTGGGTCGTGGCGGGAGCGACGCCCGGTTACGACCGCTACGCGCTCGCGGGCTGGGGCGGACCGGGCCGCGCATGGCGGCTGCACGGCGCCTACGGCCAGCTGCTCATCTTCGTGGACGATGCCGTGGTGACCATCACGGCGGACGATCATCCGGGCGCCGACGCCATGGCGGCCGCCATCGTGCGGATGCTCGAGGGCTGACCCGCTAGGCGAAGAGTTCGGCGCCCACGTAGGAGCCGGGCTTCACACCGGCGGGGATCGCCCAGATGCCCGAGCCGACATGCCGGATGTACTCGTTCAGGAGATCGGTCGACAGGCGGCGCTGCAGGGTGATGAACTGCGCGGGGTCGCGCTGGTAGGACAGGAAGAAGAGCCCGGCGTCGAGCCTGCCCAGCTCGTTGTTGCCGTCGACGTAGTTGTAGCCGCGGCGGAGGATGCGGATGCCCTCGTTCTGCTCCGGGTGGGCGAGGCGCACGTGGCTGTTCGCATCGATCGATGCGCCGCCGAAGTCGGGCGCCGTGAACTCGTCACCCCCGGAGAGCGGCGCGCCCTCCCCCTTGTCCCGGCCGATGATCGTGTCCTGCTCGGCGAGACGGACGCGGTCCCACGTCTCGATGAGCATCGCGATCTTGCGGGCCACCAGGTACGACCCGCCCGTGAGCCAGGCCGGTTCGTCGTCGGACGCGACCCACACGTGATCATCGAGTGCTGCCGCATCGTCGGCCAGGATGTTCGCTGTGCCGTCCTTGAACCCGAAGAGGTTCCGCGGGGTCGCCTGGGCGGAGGTGGTGCGCGACGTCTTGCCGAATCCCAGCTGCGACCACCGCAGCCGCGCACGGCCGAAAGCGATCCGGCTGAGGTTGCGGATCGCGTGCACCGCGACCTGCGGGTCGTCGGCGCACGCCTGGACGCAGAGGTCGCCGTGCGACGCCTGCGGGTTCAGGTCGTCTCCGAGGAACGCCGGCAGCCGCTCCAGGCCGGATGGACGGAGGGACGCGATGCCGTAGCGGTCGCCGTCCTCGTTCTCGAAGAGTCCTGGCCCGAATCCGAAGGTGATCGTGAGACCGGCGGCCGGAAGCCCCAGCGCCTCGCCGGTGTCATCCGGGGGCGCCTCCGCCGGACCGCCGACCGCGCCGCTGGCGCTCACCTCGAGCCCCTGCGTCATACGCGCGGCCGCGTACGACCAGTCCTGCAGCAGCGAGATGAGGTCGTCGCGATCCGTGCGCGGCATCATGTCGAAGCTCGCGAAGTGGAGGTGGTCCTGCACGGATGTCGTGATGCCGGCCTGGTGCGCGCCGAAGAACTCATGCACGGGCTGCGCGTCGGCGTGTGCGCGCTCTCGCCCGATCGCCACGCCGCCCGCGAGGCCGGCACCGGCACCCACCGCCAGTCCTGCGACACCGCCGCCGATGGCGAGGCCGAGCAGGCCGCGCCTGCTCAGCCCTGCCGGAGGGGATGCCGCAGCCGTGTCGGCCGTCGCCGTGTCGGCTGCGGCATCCTCTTCTGGTTCGTTCACGTCCGCGATCGTACCGGCTCGGGCGATCAGTCGAGGACCGTGCCGGTCAGCTGCGACAGCGGCTCGGCCAGCGCGTTGATCAGATCGGTGAACTCGCGCTTGTCCGCCTCGGTGAGCTGCGAGTACCCGACGAACCCGTCGGTCAGCGACCCGTGCGCGGCGAGCGACTCCTCGAGCGCCGCGTAGCCGGCTTCGATCTCCTCGACGAGAGCCTTGCCGTCATCGCCCTGCGCGGTGGCGAAGTCCTGCACGAGGGAGAACGCCATCTTGGAGCCCTCGACGTTCGCGGCGAAGTCGTACAGGTCGGTCCCGGACCACCAGTCCTCCTCGCCGGAGATCTTGCCCGTCGCGACCTCGTCGAGCAGCGCGATCGCGCCGTTGGAGATGCCGCCGATGCCCTGGTCGTCCAGCGCCGTGGTGAAGTCGTCCGAGTGGACGTAGTCGTAGAGCTCCTGGGCATCGGCGAGCAGAAGGTCGCCGAAGTCTGCCCGCTCCTGCGGAGTCGACGGCGCCCAGTCCTGCCAGGCGGGGGTCTCTCCGTCGGCGTTCAGCGCGTCCTGCGCGGGCACCCAGAGGTCCTTCTCGATGCGGTGGAAGCCGGTCCAGTCCAGACCCTCGGCGACCGCGTCGACCTCGCGGTAGTCGATGCGCGGGTCGAGATCGCCCAGCGCCTCGGCGACGGGCTCGATGCGCTCGTAGTACGCGCGCACCTGCGGGAAGAGCGCGCGCGCCGTCTCGTCGTCTCCCGACTCGTATGCGGCGACGAAGTCCTCGACGGCCGGCACGAGCTGGCCGACCTGGTCCTTCACGAAGGCCGCGTACAGATCGACCGCCTTCTGCTTCTGCTCGGCGTCGGGTCCGTCGACCGACACGCGGTCACCCGTGACGGTGAACGCCGCCTTTCCGACGCCCTCGCCGATCATGCCCGGCTTGCAGAGCGTGAAGTAGTCACCCGGCTGCGCCACGACGGTCAGCGTGCGGGATGCCGCGGGTGCGATGTTCTCGACCTCGCCGACGATGCGCAGACCGTCCTCCGCGAGCAGGTAGAACTCCGAGACCTGGTCGGTGTCGTTCGTCACGTCGAACGTCAGCGTCCCGCTCTTCGCCGTCGCCGCCGACACGGCGCAGTCCGCGTCTGTCGAGGAGACGTCGAAGGCCGCTGCGGCGTCGACGTCGCTCTTCGCGACGCAACCGCTCAGGACGAGTGCGGCGGCGCCGGTGGCGGCCACCGCCCCGAGGATCCGATGGAAGGTGGTCATGCTGCTCCTTGTGGTGAGTGGGATGCCGTTGCGAGCTGCGGATCCGTCGACGCTCGCTGCGTCGACGGTCGCCGCGAGCGGAGACCGCGGATGTACAGGTATCCGACGATGAGGATGTAGAGCGTCCACGCGATCACCTGCAGCCAGGTCATCGCGGGCATGAACCCGACGGTGGCCTGCAGGATCGCCGCGAGCGGTCCGCCGGGCGCGATCGTCGCCGAGACGTCGAACGCCCAGCCGAACGGCAGGCCCGCCCAGCCGACCGCCACACCGCCCGTGACCGGGTCGATCGGAGCCGCCGCGGTGAACGGCCCGGGAAGGGCGCCGGCCTCCTGGAGGTCCATGAGCGCATAGGCGAGCACGCCGGCCGCGACGATGACGAGGAAGCCGCCGGTCCAGGCGAAGAATCGGCGCAGGTCCAGCTTCACGGCGCCGCGGGAGATCAGCCAGCCGACGATGACGGCGGTGACGAGCCCGAGGAGCGCTCCGAGCAGGGCGGAGGGCGCGTCGCCGAACGACTGCACCATCGACCACAGGAGCAGGGTCGTCTCGATCCCCTCGCGGGCGACGGAGACGAAGCCGATCGCGATGAGGGCCCAGAGCCCGCCGACGGTGAGCGCGCGGTCGATGCCGCCCTCGAGAGTCGCCTTCATCGTGCGGCCGGCGCGCTGCATCCAGAAGATCATCCAGGTCACCATGCCGACCGCGAGCAGCGAGAGGCCGCCGCCGATCAGTTCCTGGGCGGTGAAGGTGAGCTCGTACGCACCGAAGGTGAGCACCGCTCCGATCCCGAGGGCGAGCGCGATCGCGAGCCCGACACCGGCCCAGAGCTTCGGGAGCGCGTCCTGGCGTCCGAGCCGACGGAGGTAGGCGACGAGGATGCCGACGACGAGCGCGGCTTCGAGGCCCTCGCGAAGGCCGATGAGGAAGGTGGCGAGCACGGAATGATCGACTCTCTGGTGAACACTGAGGTAAGGCATCCCTTACTCACGAGACTCTAGCACTGGGTAATGCGACGCAACACACGCCCGCCACCCCCGAAAGCCGACGTAGCCTCGGTCCATGGCTGAACTCTCGCTCCCCATCCTCGACCTCTCCCAGCTCGACGAAGGCCCCGAAGCCGCCGCTCGCTTCCGGGACGATCTGCGCGCGGCGACGCACGACGTCGGATTCTTCTATCTCACCGGCACGGGCATCTCCCCCGAGCTGGAAGCGCGGCTCCACCGTGCGGCGCTCGACTTCTTCGCCCTCCCCGAAGCCGACAAGCTCGCGATCGAGAACGTGAAGAGCCCGCATTTCCGCGGATACACGCGCGTCGGCGGCGAACGGACGCAGGGAAAGGTCGACTGGCGCGAGCAGATCGACATCGGGCCGGAGCGCGAGCCCGTCTCGGGCGGGCCCGCATTCAACCGCCTCACCGGCCCGAACCTGTGGCCCGAGGCGCAGCCCGAGCTCCGGGGCGTGGTCACCGAATGGCACGACACGCTCACCGCGATCGCCCGCAAACTGCTGGGCGCGTGGGCCGTGACGCTCGGAGCAGAGGAGACCTACTTCGACGGTCCCTTCCGTGACCCCTCCACCCTGATCAAGATCGTGCGCTACCCCGGTTCCCACGAGCCCGAGCCGCAGCAGGGCGTGGGCGCGCACAAGGACTCCGGCGTGCTGACGCTGCTCTGGGTCGAACCGGGCAAGGGCGGTCTTCAGGTCGAGCGCGACGGCGAATGGGTGTCGGCTCCTCCGGTCGACGGCGCTTTCGTCGTCAACATCGGCGAGCTTCTCGAATACGCGACCGGCGGGTATCTCAAAGCGACGAATCATCGGGTCATCTCTCCTCGTGCACCCGAGGAGCGCATCTCGATCCCGTTCTTCTTCAACCCCGCGCTCGATCAGCAGCTCCCGCTGCTCGAGCTCCCTGCCGATCTGGCCGCCGCCGCCACGGGCATCACCGATGATCCGAGCAACCCGATTCACGCGACCTACGGCGAGAACGCCCTGAAGTCCCGGCTGCGCGCGCATCCCGATGTGGCGGCGATCCATCACCCCGACCTCGTGGGTGCATCCGCCTGACGGCTGTCGGCGCAGCAGAGGAGCTCACGGCATCCGCTGCCCGCCGAGCTCGACGATCTCGCGCAGTGCACGCAGGTGCCCGTCGAAGGCGCTGAGCCCCGCTGCGGTCGAGCGCACCCACGTGCGCGGGCGGGTGCCCACGTATCCCTTGCGGCCCGTGACGTAGCCGGCCTGCTGCAGATGACTGATCGCCTTGCTGAGGGCGGAGTCGCTCGCCTGCAGGATCTCCGCGAGAGTGGCGAAGTCGAGCTCGATCCCCTCGCCGAGCGACGCCATCAGGGAGAAGCGGATGGGCGTGGAGAAGTTGTCGTCGAGGCGGGTTCTCGGATGCGCGGGGCCTCGAGCCTCCACACGATCAGCCATCATGACCGTCGACTGTCGCGCGCGCGCCGCTGCTCCGGGAGCACGGCGGATCCGATCAGCAGGGCAGCGACCAGGGCGCCGCAGAGGAGGTAGGTCGACGTCGCCATCGGCCCCGAGTAGACCGTCTGCACGTTCGCCCACAGCATCACCACGACGGTCAGTGCGTACGCCAGGAACTGCGGCCATCGCCAGTACCTGCCGAGAGCGGCCGGTCCGGCATCCGTCCTCCACGCGATGAACCAGCCGACGACGATCATCATCAGCACCAGCGTCACGATGGACGTGGTCAGATCATCGCCGACGCCGATCGACAGCGTGGCCAGCGCCAGCAGCAGCCCGACGGATGCCGTGGCGATGCGCGTCCCGAGCGGGATCGGATCGCGCGCGGGGCGTGCGGCGGGAGCGCTTCCGCGCGTCTTCCAGAGCTGAGCGACCCCGACCCCTCCGAATCCGACGAGCATGATCGCGCCGGGGATGAAATACGCCCACATCGGTCGCGCTTCGGGTGAGATCAGCAGGGCGAAGAACGTTCCGACGACCGCGAGGGCGAAGAGGACGACGAAGACCATGTACCACCGTGTGGATCGTGGAGTGCGCCACTGCAGACCGTTCCGCTCGCCCACGCCCGCGATGATCTGCGATGTGACGAGGAGAAGGAAGAGAAGCGGCTGTGCGGCAGATGCCTCCGCCCGCACGACCAGGAGATACGCGGTGAAGATGGCCGCGGTCACCACCGCCGTGACGATCGACTGCCAGGCGACGGCGCGCCGGTCGATCCGCTCCTCACGGCGCTGCTCGATCACCTCGATCTCGTCGAGGTAGAGTCGTGCGACCTCAGGAGACGGAGGGTCGAGCGGCCCGGATCCGTGCATCGGCCTCTGCTCCATGGCGAACCTCGGCTTCCTCTTTCCAGGTGGAAAGCATTACTACTTTCCTAATGGAAACCTTTTGAGACGTCAACCCTCCCCGGACGCGATGAAGGCCGCCCCACACCGTGGGGCGGCCTTCTCAAGAATGTTCTGCGCGATTGAACGCTGGGTTCGCTCTGCCTTATCGGCGGAGTCCGAGACGCTCGATCAGCGAGCGGTAGCGCTCGATGTCGATGTCCTGGAGGTAGCCGAGCAGACGACGGCGCTGACCGACGAGCAGGAACAGCCCACGACGCGAGTGGTGGTCGTGCTTGTGCTCCTTGAGGTGCTCGGTGAGGTCCTTGATGCGCTGCGTCAGCATTGCGACCTGCACCTCGGGGGATCCGGTGTCACCGGGGTGCGTCGCGTACTCTTCGATGATCGCCTTCTTGACGTCTGCTTCCAGTGCCATAGATTCGATCCCCTTTCAGCTTGTTGCGCGGCGCCCGACGCCTGATGCGAGGGCTCTCTTTATCCGCGGCCGATCAAACGGCAACCTGAAGAGTCTACCAGCCGCGGACTTCCTCGGGTGACATGCGGTCCGGAGTGCACCCGTCGGCGCTCGGCTAGTCTCGGAAGGTGCAGAAGAGGGCCTTCGAGTGAGCGCAGCGCGCGGACACCTGATCGACCTCACCCCGTTGAAGTCCAGCCCCGCGTTCGCACGGATGTGGATCGGCTCCACACTCGCGGGCATCGGCGGTCAGCTCACGATCGTGACAGTGATGCTGCACGTGTTCGCGCTCACGCAGAGCACCTTCGCCGTCTCGATGATCGCCGTCGCGGGACTCGTCCCGATGATCCTCGCCGGCCTCTACGGCGGAATGCTCGCCGATGCGTTCGATCGCCGCCGCGTCGCCCTCATCGCCGCAACGGTCACGTTCGCCTCGACCGCACTGCTCGCGGCCCTGACCTGGACCGGCGCCGAGACGATCTGGTGGCTCTACGCGCTCAGCATCGTCAACTCCGCCGCGAACTCGGTCGGCATGGCCACCCGCACGGCGATCGTGCCGCGCCTCATCCCGCGCGACATGCTCGCGTCGGCATCCGCGCTCAACGGGGTGGCATTCGGTGTCACGGTCATGGCCGGCCCCGCTCTCGCGGGTCTTCTCGTCGCACTCACCGGCTACGGCTGGACCTACACGATCGACGTCGTGCTGATGCTGTCGATGTTCCTCGGCCTGTGGACGCTGCCCGCGCTCCGCCCGGAGGGCGACATCGTCCGTCCGGGGCTGGCATCGCTCGTCGACGGATGGCGATTCCTGCGCCGGGCGAGCAACATCCGCACGCAGTACATCATCGACATCATCGCGATGACCTTCGGGCAGCCGCTGGTGCTGTTCCCCGCGCTCGGGACGGTGATCCTCGGCGGTGGAGCCGTCACGACGGGAATCCTGACCGCGGCGGTCGCCGTCGGCACGTTCGCGTCGAGCCTCCTGTCCGGCCGCGTGGTGCACTACCGCTGGCACGGCCGCGGCATCGAGCGGGCCGTCGAGGCCTACGGGGCCTCGATCCTCCTGTTCGGGGTCGTGCTGCTCATCGGCGCCCTCTCCGGCTCTGCGACCGAGCACTCCCCTCATGTCGCGCTGATCGTCGCGGCATGCGTCGCGCTCGCCCTCTCCGGCGCCTCAGACAACGTCAGCTCGATCTACCGCAACACGATGATGCAGGCGGCTGTGCCCGACACCATGCGCGGGCGGCTTCAGGGTGTCTTCATCGTCGTGGTCACCGGTGGGCCTCGCGTCGGAGCCCTCTACGCCGGCACGCTCGCGACCGTGACCGCACTCTGGTTCCCCCCGCTGCTCGGCGGCATCCTCGTGATCGCGCTGGTCGCTCTGCTGGCACGCCGCAGCGGTCGATTCCACGACTACGACGCAGAGAACCCCGAGCCCTGAGACCCGGGGTTCTCCGAGTGCGATCTGACGCGATCAGTCCTGCTGCAGAGCGCCCTGCAGGTCGAGGTTGATCGTCACGTCCTTGCCGACGAGCACGCCGCCGGTCTCGAGCGCGGCGTTCCAGGTGAGACCGAAGTCCTCGCGGTTGATCACGGTCTTGGCGGATGCACCGGCCTTGTAGTTGCCGTAGGGGTCGGTGCCGAAGCCGCCGAAGTCGAGCTCGAAGCTGACCGGCTTGGTGATGCCGCGGATGGTGAGGTCTCCGTCGACGAACAGCTCGTCGCCCTTGACGTGCGCGCCGGTGGAGACGAACTCCATGGTCGGGAAGTTCTCGGTGTCGAAGAAGTCACCGGAACGGAGGTGCGCATCGCGACCCTCGTCGTTCGTGTCGATCGAGGTGACGTCGACGGAGGCCTCGACCTTGGCCTCCAGCGGGTTCTCCGGGGCGATCAGCGTGGCGTTCTTGACGCCGAACGTCCCGCGCACCTTGGAGATCATCATGTGGCGGACGCTGAAGGTCACCTCGCTGTGCGCGGGGTCGAGGACCCAGGTGCCGGAGCGGTAACCGGGGATGTCGATGCTGGTCATGTTTTCTCCTCTGGAGACGTCAGCCGCTTCTGCGGCAAGGGACAGGGGCCGCGTGCGCGGCATCATCCGTTCCAACTTGCATTCAGGCGCATATATTCCCGTGCATGCAGATCTCTTCGGCACAGAAGAGGCGCCCCGCTCCCGAAGGAGCGAGGCGCCTCATCCGGCGTCGTGCGGACTCAGCCGACGGCGACGAGATCGATGATGAAGATCAGCGTCTTGCCGGAGAGGAAGTGGCCGCCTCCGACGGGACCGTATGCGAGGTGCGGCGGGATGACCAGCTCGCGGCGTCCGCCGACCTTCATGCCGGGGATGCCGTCCTGCCAGCCCTGGATCAGGCCGCGGAGGGGGAACTGAATGGTCTCGCCGCGACCCCAGGACGAGTCGAACTCCTCGCCGGAGTCGAACTCGACGCCGGCGTAGTGGACGGTCACGGTGTCACCGGGCTTCGCCTCGGCTCCGTCACCCTCGATGAGGTCGCGGATGACGAGCTCCGCGGGGGCGGGGCCGGTGGGGGCGTCGAACTCGGGCTTTGTGCGATCAGTCATGCCTCCATCCAACCCGAGCCGCGCTGACGGGTCAACGCGGGGGCACCTGCTCACAGCGAACACTTCGACAAGCGGCTGATGACAAGGCAGAATCGCAGGATGGAATCGGTTTCGTCACCTCAGGAGGTCGCCGATTCCGTCGCGCCTGCGCCCAGCGCAGCTCCGGCGCGCCAGCATCCTCACCGCCTGCAGGGCGTGCTGTTCCAGCCGATCGGCGACGAGGGGCGCGCCGAGCTCGTGGAGCGCCGACTGGTCGACGCCATCACGCGCGGCCACCTGCGCGCCGGCGAGCGCCTCCCCTCGGAAGCCGAGCTGGCGAGGAGCCTCGGAGTGGCGCCGGTCACCGTCCGCGAGGCCCTGCTCGCGATCCGCGAACGCGGACTGGTGGTCACGCGCCGCGGAAGGAACGGCGGCAGCTTCGTCGCCGCGCACGCCGATCCCCTCTCCTTCGCGCGCGAATCCGTCCGCTCGTCGTCCCGGGTGGCACTCCGCGACCTCGGCGCCCACTACGCCGCGATCACCGGAGCGGGCGTGCGTCTCGCGGCACGACGAGCCGATGCGTCAGAGGCCCAGCAGGTCCGGCGACGGATGGAGCGACTCGACGAGCTCGACGGCGAATCGCAGCGGCGCCTCCTGGATGACGTCCAGATCGAGATCGTCGCGCTGAGCCAGTCGGCGCGGCTGACGCGCGAGCAGATGAAGCTGCAGGCGGAGTTCTCGCCGTACCTGCGGCTCGTCGCGCACACGTCGGAGGACCAGCGCCGGCAGGCTGCGCACCTCGCCGCGGTCGTCGACGCGGTCGGAACGGCCGACGCCGACGCCGCCGGCACGCGCACCGACACGATGGTCGCGGAGATCATCGACGCCCTGATCCAGCTGCAGGCGCACCCGAGGAACGGCTGACGATGCCGGAGAACGCGACCCGGAGGACACGATGACGACAGGAACCGACACCGCGACCCGCGCCGCCGCGACCATCGTCGAGGAGTACTTCTCCTCGCCGATACGCACGCTCCTCGGCTGGGTCGGACCGTTCGCCGCCCAGGTCGCCGAGGCGAAGAGCTCCGGCCCGCTGACCAGCTCCCGGATCGACGCGCTCGTGGAGCCGCACGCGCTCCGAACGCTCGGCCTCCGGGATGCCCCCGTCTACGGTGCCGGATTCATCGCGGCGATCGATCTGCCGTCCGACGCCCGCAGCCACCTCGCCTGGTGGCAGGGCGAGGATCGCCGGCAGCTGGTGCTCGCCGCGCAGTCTCTCAACAAGGAGAACATCGACTACAGCGCACTCGAGTGGTACCGCCTCCCGATGGAGACGGGCGAGCCGCACATCGCCGGACCGTACGTCGACTACCTCTGCAGCGACGAGTACACCATCACGGTCGCCGCACCCGCGGAGGTCGACGGCGTGCGCATCGGCGTCGCGGGGCTCGACATGCTCGTCGCCGAGGTCGAGCGGGATCTCCTGCCCCGCTTCGCCGCTCTCGGTCGCGAGGTCACCCTCATCAACGGCATCGGTCGCGTCGTGGTCTCGACGGACCCGCGGTGCGCGACCGGCGATGCCGTGCGCAGCGGACGGTGGGCGGAGCTCCCCCGGTTCGCCTGCGCCGGCGTCGCGCTGACCGTGATCGTCGAGCCCGACCCAACTGACCCTTGACACCCCGCAGGGCCGGGTGCACCCTGTTTACAGACCAACTCAGCGCCCGGGAGACATGCAGGCATCGCCGCAGCACCGGGCGCTGAGTCTTGCTATCGGACCTCGTCCGCGTAGCTCACCAGCAGCTCGGCGATCTCCTCCGGCCGGCTCAGCATGGCGCAGTGGCCGCCGGGCACCTCGTCCGCGAGGATGCCGAGGCGTCGGCGCGCCAGATCGCGGAGGAAGTCCGCCGGGAAGAAGCGGTCGTCTGCGCACACGATGAACCGTGTCGGCACGTCGGGCCATTCCGCGAGCGGCCAGGGTGCCGCCATCGCCGCCGCAGAGGGGTGCGCCCGCTCCCTGCTCAGCGCCTCGTCGGCCAGTTCGCGCGGGACGTCGTGATAGAAGCTCACGTACGGGTCGTCGTTGCCGGTCAGGCCGCCGTCGCGGGCGGACTGCTCGCCGACGGCGAGGCCGTACCCGCTCGCCTCCCACCAGTCCTCCGGAGGCTCCCCCGGGGTGGGGATCATCCCGGCCAGCAGCACCAGGGCGTCGGCAGGGAGCCGCGCGGCGACGATCGGCGCCGTGAAGCCCCCGAACGAGTGCCCGACCACGACCACGTCGCGTCGGTCCCCGACGGCTGCCACGACCGCGTCCGCGTAGTCCTCGAGGGTGAGCGCGTCGTCGTCGGCCGGGAGGTCGGGAGCCACCACGTCGTGTCCCCGTGCCGCCAACGCCGCGGCCACGAGATGCCACGACCAGCCGACGTCGCCACCGCCGTGGATCAATGCGAACGTGGTCATCGCGCACCGCCTCTCCTGCGAGAAGGGTACGCCCGGAACGTCAGTATGCGAGCAGGGCCGCCCTCGTGGCCCTCGTGCGGATGAGCAGCGCCCGCTCATCCTCGGCCGCCAGCGGATCCCGTCCGGTGATCGCCCGCTGCCGGACCGCCGCGAGAGCCGTCGCGTCCTTGATGAACTCGCGCATGAGCGGTCGCCGATCGCCGCGCAGCTGCGCCGCCCACGTGAGTCCGACCTTGCGTCCGGCCGGCGTCGCCAGCATCGTGACCTCCTCGGGCGTGAACCAGCCCGCGGCCGCGTACTCGCCGAGACGCGACTTCGTCAGTCGCGCCTCCTCTCTGCGCAACGCGATGATCCCGAAGATGAAGCCGAGGAAGAGCGGCACCTGAAGCGTGAAGTACAGGCCGAAGAAATCCGCGAACGTGGCGGATCCGTTCCACAGTGCATGCAGGAGGATCGCCCCCAGCATGCCGAGGAGTCCCGCTCCGAGCGCGACTCCCGCCGAGGAGTACCGTCGTGCGGCGAGGCCGATCGCGAAACCGGTCAAGGCGGTGAACATCGCGTGCGCGAAGGGAGAGAGCAGCGCGCGCACCACGAAGGTGACCGTGAGCTGCGACCCGCCGCCCTCGATCAGACTGATCGCGAAGTACTGGATGTTCTCGGTGAAGGCGAACCCGGCGCCGACCAGGGCGCCGTACACGACGCCGTCGACCGGGCCGTCGAACGCCCGACGGGCCACGAGGAAGATCAGGAAGACTCCGAGGCCCTTCCAGAACTCCTCCACGATCGGCGCCTGCACGACCGCGGAGAACGTGTCGTCGCGCAGGCCGACCAGGAAGGTCAGGCCGATGTCGACGAGGAGCGTGAGGCCGATCGCCGCGACGGCGCCCCAGGCGATCGCGAAGATGACGAGACGCTTCGGCTCGGGATCCCAGCGGTCGATCATCCGCACACCGAGGAAGACGATCGTCAGCGGGATGAGGGCGAGCACCAGACCGATCACGGATGCCATCGGTCCCAGCGCCCAGCCGAAGTAGCCGATGAGCGCCAGGAGCAGGAAGCCCAGGAACGCGAACAGCCACAGCGAGACGGTGCGCCCCTTCTTCGTCGGCACCGGGAGCGCCGGCAGCGACGGTGCCGGGGCGGGCGCGACAGGCGCGGGCGGCGTGTACGGCGTCGGCTGCGCCAGAGCGGACGCGTATGCCGGCTGCGCCGAGAACTGCGGAGGGGTGTACGGCGACTGCGCGTACTGCGGAGAGGAGTACTGCGGGGCAGCGTACTGCGGCGGATTCGCGGGCTGCGCGGGCGGCGGCGTGTAGGGCGACGGCTGCTGCGGCTGCTGGGGAGGTCCTCCGAAACTCATAGCTGAAGCATATGGGGCACAAGCGATATCGCTTCGTTCTGGCGAAGTCCTCCACGCGGCGGTCCCGCGCCACCGGGTAGCGTAGAACCATGCGGTTCGCTCATCTGCGCCGTCCGGACTCCCCTCTCGCGGTTCTCGCCGTGATCGAGGATTCGGACGCCATCCTCGTCTCTGATCTCCTCAACGATGCTCCTGCGACTCTGCAGCAGCTCATCGAGAGAGGTGACGAGGTGCTCGACGAGCTGCGGATTGCTCTGGCCGGTGGCATCGCACCGCGGCATCCGCTCGGCGACTGGGAGTTCTCCTCCGCGGTGCTCGCTCCCCCGGCGGTCCTGGCCGTCGGGCTCAACTACGCCGCGCACTCCAGCGAGCTCGGCCTCAAGACCGATGCCGCGCCGACCGTCTTCACGCTCTGGCCGAACTCCCTGACCGGCCACGAGCAGACCACGTCGTGGAGCCGCGACCTCAGCGAGGCCGTCGACTACGAGGCGGAGCTCGGGGTGATCATCGGAGCGCCCGCGAAGGACGTAAGCGAGGCCGAGGCGCTCTCGCACGTCTGGGGCTACACCGTGGTCAACGACATCACCGCTCGGAACATCCAGTTCTCCGAGGCCCAGTGGTGCCGGTGCAAGTCGTTCGACGGCTTCACGCCGACCGGCCCGTTCGCCGTCACCGCCGACGAGATCGCCGATCCGCAGGACCTGCACATCTGGGCGGTCGTCGACGGGCACACCGTGCAGGACGCCAGCACCGGGCAGATGGTGCGATCGGTCGCCAAACTGATCGCGCATCTGTCGCAGTCCGTGACCCTCCTGCCGGGCACCCTGATCTCCACCGGAAGCCCGGGCGGCGCCGGTTACTCCCGCGATCCGCAGATCTTCCTGCGCGACCACTCGACGGTCACGGTCGGCATCGACGGGATCGGGGAGCTCACCACCCACTGCCGCATCACCGACTGAGCGCACTCGCGCACACGCAGAAGGGGACGGATGCGAGCGGCATCCGTCCCCTTCTGCGTGTGTCGACTCAGATCTCGACCAGGTCCTCCGGCGTGATCACGGGGATCGCCGCCGTGATCGCCTCGAGACCGGAGAGCCGCGCCGGCGACAGCTGCTTCACGACCTCTTCCCGCGACATCAGGCCGGCCTCGACGACCAGATCGGCCACGTTGCGGTTCGTCAGCAGGGCGGTCTTCGCGAGGGCGGCGGCCGCCGCGTAGCCGATGAACGGCGTCAGAGCGGTGATGACGCCCACCGAGGCGCCGACCATGGCGCCGAGACGGTCGCGGTTCGCGGTGATGCCGTCGACGCAGTTGACGCGCAGCGTCCACATCGCCTGACGCATCCAGGTGATGGACTGGAAGATCGAGTGCGCGATCACGGGCTCGAACGCGTTCAGCTGCAGCTGTCCGGCCTCGGCGGCCATCGTGACGGTCATGTCCGCGCCGGCGACGGCGAACGCCACCTGGTTGACGACCTCGGGGATGACCGGGTTGACCTTGCCGGGCATGATGCTCGAGCCCGCCTGCATCGCGGGCAGGTTGATCTCGCCGAAGCCGGCCTGCGGCCCGGAGGAGAGCAGACGGAGGTCGTTGCAGATCTTCGACAGCTTCATCGCATTGCGCTTGAGCGTCGACGAGAACGACATGAACGAGCCGGTGTCGCTCGTGGCCTCGACGAGGTCGGCCGACGTCTTCAGGTCGAGCGACGTGATCTCGCGCAAGTGCTTGAGCACGGCCGGCGCGTAGTCCGGGTGCGTCGTGATCCCGGTGCCGATGGCCGTCGCGCCCATGTTGATCTCGAACATGAGCGAGGCGTTCTCGGTCAGACGGGTGTGATCGAAGCCGAGCGTCGACGCGAAGCCGTGGAACTCCTGCCCGAGCGTCATCGGCACGGCATCCTGCAGCTGCGTGCGGCCGACCTTGAGCACGTCGTGGAACTCGCGGGACTTGCCGAGGAACGACAGGCGCAGCAGGTCGAGCTCCTCGAGCAGCGAGCGCAGCGTGAGCGACAGGCCGATCTTCACGGCCGTCGGGTACACGTCGTTCGTCGACTGACTGCGGTTGGTGTGGTCGATCGGCGAGAGGAAGGCGTAGTCGCCCTTCTCCCGGCCCGCCATCTCGAGCGCGATGTTGGTGATGACCTCGTTCGCGTTCATGTTGGTCGAGGTGCCGGCACCTCCCTGGATCACGCCGACGGTGAACTGCTCGTGGAACTCGCCGTCGATCACGCGCTGGGCGGCGCGGTCGATGAGGTCCGCGCGCTCGGGGTCGAGGACGCCGATCTCCCGGTTCGCCCGTGCGCTCGCCTGCTTGACCATCGCCAGCGCGATCACCAGATCGGGGTAGACCGAGATCGGGCGTTTGGTGATCGGGAAGTTCGCGTCGGCGCGGGCGGTGTGGATGCCCCAGTACGCGTCGACGGGAATCTCCATGCTCCCGAGGGAATCGGTCTCGGTGCGGGTCAGGGCAGGCGCGGCAGAAGCCATGTCACATCCTTGTGGGTCGTGGCGGGTGAGTGTGTGGGGGATGCGTCCAGTCTACGCGGCTCACCGTCCGGGTTTCCGGGAGAAGGCTTCGAGCCGCCCCTCCGGGGTGAGTCCCGCCATGCGCTCCAGCCACTCCTCGGAGAAGTAGCTCCCCGTCGCCGCATCCGTCACCGGGACGACCGAGTGCGTGATCGTGTCGGGGTGCACGTGCACGAGCTGGAAGGCCTGCGCGGCATCCATCCCGTTGACGTCCACGGCCGGCAGGGCGACGTTCATCGTGTAGCACGTCGCAGACGCGACGCTCACCGGGACGCCGGCGAACATGCCGTGCGAGGAGTAGTGCAGATGCCCGGCGAGGATGCCGCGCACATCGCTCCCCCGGATGATGTCCGCGAGCTCGTCCTGGTGACGCAGCTCCAGGATGTCGAAGAGCGGCAGGTGGCTCGGCAGCGGCGGGTGATGCATCGCCAGCAGCGTGCCGTGCGGCGCCGGCACGGCGAGGACCTCTCGCAGCCAGTTCCGCTGCGCCGCGTCCAGATCTCCGTGGTGCCACCCGGGAACGCTCGTGTCCAGGGCGACGACGCGCAGCCCGTCGAGATCCCAGACGCCGGTGACGGGCTCCTCGGTCGGCGCCAGATCGAGCAGATCGCGCCGCAGCGCAGGGCGCTCGTCGTGATTGCCCGCAACCCAGATGACCGGGGCGCCCAGCTCGGCCGCGACCGGCTCGACCGCGGCGCGCAGGCGGCGGTAGGCGTCCGGCTCCCCCAGGTCGGCGAGATCACCGGTGACGACGATGGCGGCGGGGTTCGGATGCACGGCGCGGATCGCGGCGAGCGTCCGCGCGAAGTTCGCCTCGACGTCGTAGCGCCCGCCGAGACGCGCGCCTTCCGCGAGGAAGTGCGGATCGCTGACGTGGATGAGGACGTGAGACGCGGGCCGGTGTCGGCCGAACGCGTACGCGCTGCCTGTTCCTGCTGACATGGCATCAGCCTATGCGCCCCCACCGACTACTGCGTCTGTAGTGCTCACACTAGGATTCGTTCATGGCCAAGAACGAGAGCCGACGACGGACCATCGCGGATGCCGGCCTGACCGTGCTCGCGCGAGACGGATCCCGTGGACTCACCCACCGCGCGGTCGATGTCGCCGCCGCCGTCCCGACCGGAACCACGTCCAACTACTTCCGCAGCCGCGACGCCCTCGTGGCAGGACTCGTCGAGCGCATCGGAGAGCGCCTGGCTCCGACGCCGGAGGACCTCGAGCGCCGCGCCTCCGCCACGCCGGGACCGGCGCTGTTCGCCGACTACGTCCGCGACATCGTCCGACGCCTCAGCGACGACCGCGACGTCACGATCGCCCTGTTCGAACTGCGTCTGGAGAGCAGCCGCCGCCCCGAGGTCGCCGCGGTCCTCGGAGCGTGGCAGCGCGCCGGCCTCGACGGCGACGTCGCGTTCAACGCGGCGGCGGGTCTGCCCGGGGGCCGACGCGAGATCGCGCTGTTCCACTACGCGATCGACGGCCTCCTGCTGGATCGGCTGACATCGCCGATCGATCCGGACACCTCGACCGACGAGATCGTCGACGCCCTGGTGGCCGGGCTGCTGCGTTGAGACGGCGGCCGCGGGTCAGTGTCCGAGGACGATGATCAGGATGCCGGCGACGACCGCGGCGGCGCACATCACGAAGCAGCCGTAGGCGCCCACGAGTGAGAGCGACTTCTGCGACTCTGTCAGCGGGCTCTTCTTGGCTGCCTTCGCGGCCTGCTTCGCCGCCCGCTTGAGCTCCTTCTCGGAGATGACGGTGATCGCATCGGTGAATTCCGCGGGGCTCACCACCGGAGCGCGCCCGCTGCGCACGAGCAGTCGGAGACCGAGCGCGTAGAACGTGACGATGGCGGTGGCGCCGATCAGAGCGGCGGCGAACACCTGGAGGAAGGCGAGCCAGTCGATGGACACGTTCATGCGGAATCTCCGTCCCGGCCGGCATCCACGGGCTTCGGGCTCTTCCCGGACTTCGAAGCCCCCTTGGCCTCGGCCTTCTTCTTCGCCCGCGCCTTGGCCTCGGCCTTGGCCTTCTCCCTGGCCTCGGCACGCGCCTTCGCCTCCGCCTTCGCGCGCTCGATGCGCTGCTGACGACGCGTCGGCGGCGGCGTGTCGGGAACCTCCACCGCCAGGTGGGATTCGGCGACGTCGCTCATCGCGTTCGCGTGCGTCACCGCGTTGCGGCGCGAGCGCATGAAGAGACCGAGGATGATGAGCACGGCGATGACGGCGTCGATCGCGACGCCCCAGTTGCCGAGCCACACGACGAGCAGAGCGGCCAGTGCACCCACGCCACCCGCGGCCGGCAGCGTGAGCAGCCAGCCGACGCCGATGCGTCCGGCGGTGCGCCAGCGCACCGTGGACCCCCGGCGTCCGAGGCCGGAGCCGATGACCGATCCGGAGGCGACCTGGGTGGTCGAGAGGGCGAATCCGAGCGCGCTCGAGGCGAGGATCGTGGCGGCGGTCGAGCTCTCCGCCGCGAAGCCCTGCGCGGGCTTGACGTCGGTGAGCCCCTTGCCGAGCGTGCGGATGATGCGCCACCCGCCGAGGTAGGTACCCAGGGCGATGGTGAAGGCGCACGCGATGATCACCCAGAGCTCGGGCTCATGGTGGGCCCCGGACTGCCAGCCGATCGTGATCATCGCGAGAGTGATCACGCCCATGGTCTTCTGCGCGTCGTTGGTGCCGTGCGCGAGCGCGACCAGCGACGACGTGAAGATCTGGCCCCAGCGGAATCCGTCGCGACCGTCGGGCTTCCCGTCGTATCGACGGGTGATCGAGTACGCGATCTTGGTCGCCGCGAAGGCGATGATCCCGGCCGTGACCGGGGCGATCAGCGCCGGGAGCACGATCTTCGACAGCACGGCGCCGAAGTCGATGCCGCCGAGACCTGCGCCCACGAGCGTGGCCCCGATCAGTCCGCCGAACAGGGCGTGCGAGGAGCTCGACGGCAGGCCGAGGAGCCACGTCAGCATGTTCCAGGTGATGGCGCCGATGAGTCCGGCGAAGATCAGCGAGAGGAAGAGATCGGCGCCGGCGGCGATGATCGCGTCCTCCTTGATGATGCCACCCGAGATCGTCTTCGAGACCTCCGTCGAGAGGAAGGCTCCGATGAGGTTCAGGACGGCCGCGAGGAGGACGGCGGTCTTGGGCTTCAGCGCACCGGTGGCGATGGGCGTGGCCATCGCGTTCGCGGTGTCGTGAAACCCGTTGGTGAAGTCGAAGAACAGTGCCAGCGCGATGACAAGCACGACGATGAGGGCTGCGGTTTCCACCGTTCGCTTTCGGTCGTTTGAGGAAGAAAAGGAGATGTCGACGGGATCGACGTGATGAACGAAGAGTTCACCGTGGGTTTCACTTCCGTTTACCGGCCCCGCTAAATCCTCCCACCCTCCCCCGCGCCGGTCAACTCGACCTGGGATAGCGTGGGACGGTGACCGACGCCCCCACCGCAGACCGCCGCTCCACCACTCGCACCCACCACGGAGACGCGTTCGACGATCCGTACGAGTGGCTCCGCGCGAAGGAGTCCGCCGAGGTGATCGAGCACCTCGAGGCGGAGAACGCCCACACCGAGGCGGAGACCGCGCATCTCGCCGATCTCCGCGAGAAGCTGTTCGAGGAGATCAAGGGCAGGGTGCAGGAGACCGACCTGTCGGTGCCCACCCGTCGCGGAGACTGGTGGTACTACAGCCGCACCGAGGAGGGCGCGCAGTACGGCATCCACTGCCGGGCCGCCGCTGCCCCCGGCGACTGGACTCCCCCGGTTCTGGAGCCCGGCGTGCCCGTTCCCGGGGAGGTCGTCCTGCTGGACGGGAACGTCGAGGCCGAGGGCCATGAGTTCTTCTCGCTCGGTGCCTTCGACACCTCGGACGACGCGACCAAGCTGCTCTGGTCCACCGACTTCGAGGGCGACGAGCTGTACACGGTGCACGTGCGCGATCTGACGACGGGCATCACGCTCGACGACGTGATCCCGAACACCGGCGGCGCCTTCTTCACGCCGGACGGCACCGGCGTCATCTACACCACGCGTGACGAGGCCTGGCGGCCCGACACCCTGTGGCTCCATCGCCTGGGAACCCCCGTCTCCGAGGACGTCACGCTGTTCCACGAGCCGGATGAGAAGTTCTGGCTGGGGGCGGGGATCACGCGCAGCCGCCGCTACCTCGTGATCGGGGTCGGGTCGAGCATCACCGGCGAGGAGTATCTCGTCGACCTCGCCGGAGATCTCACGGCCGAGCCCCAGCTCGTATGGCCGCGGGTCGAGGGCGTCGAGTACTCGCTCGAGCACGCCGTCGTCGACGGCGAAGATCGCCTGCTGATCCTGCACAACGATGAGGCCCTCGACTTCGAGCTCGTCTCGGTCGCGGCATCCGACCCCCAGGGCGAGCGGCGCGTGGTGATCGCGCACGAGCCGGGCCGTCGACTCCTCGGAATGGATGCGTTCCGCGACTTCGCGACGGTCGAGTACCGCAGCGGAGGGCTCGAGCGCGTCGGCCTGCTCGACTACGCGACGGACGCCGTCGAGGAGATCTCCTTCGACGAGCCGCTGTACTCGGCCGGTGTCAGCGGCAACCCGGAGTGGCACTCGCCGTTCCTGCGACTCGGGTACACGTCGTTCGTGACCCCCGGCACCGTGTACGACCTCGATCTGGCCTCCCGCGAACTGGTGCTGCGCAAGCAGGTCGCCGTGCTCGGCGGGTACGACCCGACGGAGTACGGACAGCGGCGGGAGTGGGCGACGGCCTCCGACGGCACGCAGGTGCCGATCTCGCTGGTCTGGAAGCGCGCGTTCGGCGACCCCGGATCGGCACCGCGACCGGTGCACCTCTACGGCTACGGCTCCTACGAGCACTCGATCGATCCGGGTTTCTCCGTCGCCCGGCTCTCCGAGCTCGACCGCGGGGTCGTCTTCGCGGTGGCACACGTCCGCGGCGGCGGCGAGATGGGCCGCCAGTGGTACGAGGACGGCAAGCTGCTGCACAAGCGGAACACGTTCACGGACTTCGTCTCCTGCGGCCAGCACCTCGTCTCGACCGGCGTGACCACCCCGCAGCAGCTGGTGGCCGAGGGCGGCAGCGCGGGCGGTCTGCTGATGGGCGCGGTCGCGAATCTCGCTCCCGAGCTGTTCGCCGGCATCCTCGCCGCGGTCCCTTTCGTGGATGCGCTGACGACGATCCTCGACCCCTCACTGCCGTTGACCGTGATCGAGTGGGACGAGTGGGGCGACCCGCTGCACGACCCGGAGGTCTACGCGTACATGAAGTCGTACACGCCCTATGAGAACGTCCGCGACGGCGTCGCCTATCCGCGCATCCTCGCCGTGACATCGCTCAACGACACCCGTGTGCTCTACGTGGAGCCCGCGAAGTGGGTCGCCCGGCTCCGTGAGGCCGGCGCATCCGACGTCCTCCTGAAGTGCGAGATGGTCGCCGGCCACGGTGGCGTCAGCGGACGCTACAACTCCTGGAAGGAGCGCGCGTTCGAGCTCGCCTGGCTGCTCGACACGCTCGGCCTCGCGGAAGCTCAGCCGAAGAGGGCAGCGGCCTCGTCGTAGCGGTAGCGCGGCACGGTGTGGAGCTCGCCGAGAGCGTCGGCGAAGGGCACGCGCACGATGTCGGTGCCCTGCATCGCCACCATCTGGCCCCAGGCGCCTTCGACGATCGCGTCTGCGGCATGCAGGCCGAGGCGCGTCGCGAGCACGCGGTCGAACGCCGAGGGCGACCCGCCGCGCTGGATGTGTCCGAGGATCGTGGCGCGCGTCTCGATTCCGGTGATGCGCTCGATCTCCGGCGCGAGCTGATCGCCGATGCCGCCCAGACGCGGACGGTTGAACGCGTCGAGGCCCTTGTCGCTGTACGCCTCTTCCATGCCGAGCAGCTTGAACCCCTCGGAGACGACGACCAGGGGCGCACGACCACGGTCGTGCGCGCTCGTGACGAGCGCCGTGATGTCGTCGATCGACATCGGCACCTCGGGGATGCAGATGACATGCGCCCCTGCCGCCATGCCGGCGTGCAAAGCGATCCAGCCGACGTGACGGCCCATGACCTCGGCGACCATGCAGCGCTGGTGCGAGTCTCCCGTGGTGCGCAGCCGGTCCATCGCGTCGGTGGCGATGTTCACGGCCGTGTCGAAGCCGAAGGAGTAGTCCGTGGCCTGCAGGTCGTTGTCGATCGTCTTCGGGACGCCGAGCACCTTGATGCCGTCCTTCGACAGGCGGTCGGCGGCCGCGAGCGTGCCCTCGCCGCCGATCGCGACGATGCCGTCGATCTTGTGTCCGTAGAGCGTCTTCGCGATGTTCTCGGCGCCGCCGCGCTCCCCCTCGTAGGGGTTCGTGCGGCTCGTCCCGAGGATCGTGCCGCCCACCTTGGAGAGACCCTTCACCTCGTGCCGGGTCAGCGGCATGAAGTCGCCTTCGACGACGCCGCGCCAGCCGTCGCGGATGCCGACGAACTCGAGGTCGTACGTGGTGGTGCCCTTGAGGACGATGCCGCGGATGACCGCGTTGAGTCCGGGGCAGTCGCCGCCGCTCGTCAGGATGCCGATCTTCATGCTGGTGCCTTCCGACGTTCGGGGAAAGGGGGAAAGGCGACGCTGCCTGCGATCGACACTAGTGCCACCGCGCGGTTCGGCGCCATTCGAGAGCGGCGAAAACCGATGATCTTTACGACGTCGAGACCGGCCGTCGCAGAACTTCACGACACATCCGGTTTCGGACCCGAAATCGCCGTTAAGAAACCGGGTTCTTGACGCCTATGCCGCGCCCAGCGCCTGCCGCAGCAGGTGCATGAGGGCCGCCAGCTGCACCGGTTCCGCCGCCACGTCGTCGATCGCCTCGCCGTCGAGGGCGCGCGCCGCGAGCCCCTGCTTCTGGTCGATGAGCTCGGCGATCTTCGTGTCGATCGTGTGCGCGGCGATGATCCGCCACGCGGTGACCGGCTCGTCCTGTCCGATGCGGTGCACGCGGTCGATCGCCTGGGTCTGCTCGGCGGCCGTCCACGACAGCTCGGCCAGCACGACGTTCGACGCGGCCTGCATGTTGAGCCCGACGCCTGCGGCGGTGAGGGAGCAGACGGCGATGCCGACGTCGGGATCGCCGTTGAAGTCGTCGATCGCCTGCTGACGCGCCGTCGACGTCTGATCTCCACGGATCGACACCGACCGGATCCCCGCGGCGGCGAAGTGCGCCTCCGCCTGATCCATCACGTCGACGTGCTTCGCGAAGAACACGACCTTGCCGACCGAGCGCTGCAGCTGGGCTGCGTAGTCGGCGGCGAGCTGCGCCTTGGCCTGACCGATGCGGCGAACCATCGTGAAGACGTTGTCTCCCCCGGTTCCGGCCGCCTTCGACTCCTCGAGCTCGTTCTGCGCGACGAGGCGCACGATGTCCTCGTCGATCTCGCCCGGGGCCCCCTTCGACGAGCTCAGGGATCCAGCAGAGGAGGAACGGGCCTCGATGATGCGGCGGTAGCGAGCGGCGAGCCGCTCCCCCAGCTCGCGCTCGGCCTGACGGATGCTGCGCCCGAACTCGTCGTCGAGCTGCACGGGCAGATCGGCGATCAGCTTGTCGGGGAGGTCGGCCGCGACGTCCTTCTTCTTGCGGCGGACGATCCCCATGGAGATCACGGCGTCGCGCGCCTCGGGATAGAACGCCTTGTCCGCGGGGGTGAACCCGGTCGCGTCGAGCTTCTCCATCAGCTCGGGTCCGGGCTTCTCGCCCGTGGTCCAGCCGAGGAACCGCCAGATCGCGTCGAAGTCCTCGACGTCGTTGATCAGCGGGGTTCCGGTGAGAGCGAGCATGAGCGGGTCGCCGCCGGGCGTGCGCTCGCGCATCCGCGTCGCGAGCGAGAGCACGTTCTGCGACCGCTGCGACGAGAGGTTCTTGATGAAGTGCGCCTCGTCGACGACCATGCCGCGCAGACCGATCGAGCCGAGCCACGAGAGGTGGCGGTCGAGGATCTCGTAGTTCACGATGAAGACGTCCGCGAAGGCGTCGATGTCCTGGCCGTCACCCTGGATGACCGTGGCACGGCGCTGGGGCGTCCACCGCTCGACCTCGCGGGCCCAGTTCATCTTCACGACGTTCGGGACGACCGCGAGCAGCGGATAGGCGCCGGCGACGGAGGCGGCGAGCAGCGACTGCGCCGTCTTGCCGAGTCCCGGCTCGTCGGCCAGCAGGAAGCTGCGGTGACCGGCGCGCACGGCTTCGAGGAAGCGGGACTGGTGCACCATCACCTCGAGGCCCTTGGGCGAGAGGTGGTCGTACTCGGGCGCAGGGGGCAGCTCCATCGTGGCAGCGGACCCGCCCGCTCCGGTCTCGAACGCCTTGTAGAGCGGGCCCATCAGCTCCCACCCGTCGAGGCGACGACGCGGAGTCGAGGTGCTGCGCGGGGTCAGGTCCGGCGCGAGGAAGGGGTTCGCCAGCTGTCGGGACTCGACCGACGGAGGCGTGACCTGGCGCTCGGCGATCGCCGCGGGCACCGAGGAGATCTGCACGGGAGCCGCGTCCGCGATGATGAGCTCCTCCGGTGCCAGCTCGGCTCCGGACTCGAGCAGCCAGTCTCGACGCATCCGCTTGGCGACCGGCGATGTCGCCTGGTCGGCTTCGAGGAGCTGGATCAGCGAGGTGTCGCGCGCGGCGGTCTTCGCGAGGATGGTCGCAACGCCGTCGAGCCGCTTGAGCAGCTCGGCGCGGGCGGGGTCGCCGATCTCGGCATCCGCCTTCACCCTGGCGCGCTCCTCGCGCACCAGGAACGCGATCACCTGGAACTTGACACGATTGGTCGGGCCGAGCTTCCCTCGCTGCGACTTCGCCTCGATCTCGCGCACCTTGCGCGCGAGGATCGGGATGAGCGGGGCCTCGTCGTCTCGACGGGACGTCTTCTTGCGCCGCGTGGCGGCGGTTGCCGTGGTCGGCATGCTCCTCCTGAGCGTGAAGGCCCCGGCATCCTCATGAAGCCGTGAGCCGTTCTCGATGTCCGCGTGTGGCGTGAGCCAGGACCGTACGAACAGTAGTTCCGGTTCCCGCCGATGCACGCGATGCGCGTGAGGATCGGTGCGAACCGGTCACCAGTCTATGCCATCCGACCCCGGCGACGGAGGATTTCGTCACCGGAGCACGTCACGAGCTCAGCGGACAGCCCCGGCCAGCACCCGTCGCGCGTCCGCGACGTCGACGGCGATCTGGGCCGAGAGCTTGTCGATGCCCTCGTACGCGACCATGCCGCGCAGCCGCTCGACGAACTCGACGGTGACGTCGTGACCGTAGAGATCGAGGCTCGTCTCGTCGAGCACGTGCGCTTCGACCTGGCGCTCGAGCACGTCGTCGAAGGTCGGGTTGGTCCCGACCGAGATGGCCGACGGATGACGGATGCCGGTGTCATGGTCGATGAGCCATCCGGCGTAGACCCCGTCAGCGGGGACGAACGCGTCGACGATCGTCGAGAGGTTCGCGGTGGGGAAGCCGAGCTCCCGACCGCGCTTGAGCCCGTGGACGACTTCGCCGCGCACGTCGGGATGACGCCCGAGCACACGCGCAGCCTCCGTGACATCGCCGTCGATCAGCAGTTCGCGGATCCACGTCGACGAGACGCGCCTGGGCGACCCCGGCAGATACACGTCGTCGACGACCTCGACGGAGAAGCCATGCGCCGGCCCGAGTTCCCGGAGCAGCGCAGGCGTGCCCGCTCCCCCGCGACCGAACCGGAAGTCCTGCCCCACGAGGACCGTGGAGACCTTCAGCGCGCCGACGAGGATGTCGACGACGAAGTCCTCGGCGTTGCGCGCCGCGAGCTCCTCGTCGAAGGTGAGCACGAGCGTCGCGTCGAGACCGAGTTCCCCGAGGAGCTCGAGCTTGCGGTCGACCGTCACGACGTTCTCCGGGCACCGATCGGGGCGGAGGACGGCGAGGGGGTTCCGGTCGAAGGTCACGGCGACCGCGCGGCTGCCCGACGCGGCTGCCGCCTCGTTCAGGCGGCGGATGACCGCTCGGTGGCCGGCGTGGACGCCGTCGAACTTGCCGATCGCCACCGCGCTGGGGCCGAAGTCGTCCGGCACCTCGGCGGGACTGCGGAACACGATCACGCGGTGACCTCGATCGGACGATCCGCGGCGGACGGCTGGTGCGTGCGGAGCCACCAGATGCCGAACACCGGCAGCACCAGCGGGATGAACAGGTATCCGCGCCCGAAGAGCGACCACACGGTCTCGTGCTGGAACAGAGCGGGAAGGAGGATGCTGAGCAGTCCGACGACGAGCACCCCGGTGAGCTCGAACACGATGGCGATCCAGGCGACCGTGTACCACCCTCGACGGCGCGCGAGGATGAGGGCGAGGGTGGCGAGGATGTAGACCACCGCAGCGAGCGCGGACAGCGAGTACGCGAGCGGCGCCTCGTCGAAACGCCGGACGATCTGCACGAAGCTGCGCCCCGTGGCGGCCAGCGCCATGACGGCGTAGACGATCACGAGGACGCGACCGATTCCGGTCATCCGAGTGGAGGGGGTGGTGGTGCTCATAGCGCATTCCATCTTAGAGCCGCGTGGGGATGCGGGACTCCGCCGGCGCTTCCGGCGTCATGCGATCTGCACGGTCCAGATGACCTGCATGCGCCAGAGCATGATCGCGATGGCCAGGGCGGCCACACCGAGGATCACCGTGCTCCACCTGCTGCGCTCCATCAGCGCCCACAGCACCGCCCCGACCGGCAGCAGCACCGCCGAGACCAGGTACACCCAGTACTCGAGCAGGTCGCCGGTGGGCGGATTGCCGGCCAACGGTGCGACGATCGCCGCGATCACCTGCACCACCAGGAGCAGCTCCACGAGCGCGAGGGCGCCGACGCTGACGTCGCTCGGTCGGCGTCCGGCGAGTCCGGCGACGATGCAGAAGGCGCCGGCGGCGACGGCCACGACGATCTGGGCGACGGTCAGCCACAGGATCATCGCGCGACCTCCGGCATGTTCATGGCGCTCTTCAGGTCGGCGCCCCGTCGTTCGACGATACCCACCAGCGTGCCGTCCTCGTCGATCGCGGCGGCGAGAGCGCCGTCGAGGCGCGCGGCCTGATCGGCGAGCCTCTTGCCGTGCCGGAGGTCGCGCGCCTCGTCCGTCGATACCGTCAGAGGCTGGAGGATGCGCGCGGCGGCCTGGGCGGGCGTCAGCGTCGTCGCGTCGGCGAGGTCGTCGAGCACGACGGCATCCGACACCGCGAACGGACCCACCCGTGTGCGGCGCAGCGACGTGAGGTGACCGCCCACGCCGAGCGCCGCGCCGAGGTCGCGCGCGAGCGCGCGGATGTAGGTGCCGGACGAGCAGTCGACGACCACGTCGAGGTCGAGGACGCCGTCCCCCTGACGTCTTGAGAGCACGTCGAACCGCGAGACGGTGACATCGCGTGCGGCGAGCACGACGTCCTCCCCCGCGCGCACACGGTCGTAGGCGCGGCGTCCGTCGACCTTGATCGCCGACACGGCGCTGGGGACCTGCGAGATCTCCCCGGTCAGCGCCGCGACGCCGGCGTGGATGGCGGTCTCGGTCACGGCATCCCATGCCTCCGGATCGGCCACCCCGACGATCTCGCCGTCGGCGTCGTCGGTGCCGGTCGTCTGCCCCAGACGGATCGTCGCCTCGTAGGTCTTGTCTGCGCCGACGACGTAGGTGAGCAGACGCGTCGCGCCCTCGATGCCGATCACCAGCAGTCCGGTGGCCATCGGATCGAGTGTGCCGGCGTGCCCCACCTTCCGCGTACCGAACGCGCGGCGCGTGCGGGCGACGACGTCATGACTGGTCAGCCCTGCGGGCTTGTCGACGAGGAGGATGCCGGGCGAGACCATCCCCCCAGCCTACGATGCGGGCCGCGTGCCGCCGTCACCCGACGATCAGCCGCACACCTCGTATGAGGGCGCGTCCCGCGACGTGACCGTCACGCTGCTCGCCTGGTCCTCGCCGTCTCGGAACTGGAAGAAGACGTGCCCGTCGGCATCACCGGGAAGGCGCATCCATGTGCCGCTCCCGATCTCATCCGATCCCTGCTCCGCGTCCGGGTATTCCGTGAGCACCTCCGCGGTCGACGCGCCGACGCCCAGTCCCTCCGCGGTCCGAGGACCCTGGACGCTGCCGAGGTCCTCCGCGGCCGAGTACACCGACACCTCGCTGACGGGCGCCGTGTCGGATTCGGTGCCGCGCACGAAGTACGCACCGTACGACGAGTCCGCCGCTGTCCACCACGCCGTCCACGAGCAGACGTCGTCGTTCTTCCAGGTGTCAGGGAGCATTCCGAGCACGGCGGCGAAGTCGCCGCCCAGCTCCGCGGGCCCGATCCCCGCCTCGCTGATGACCCAGGTCGCAGGGTCGGCGGGATCGGCCTCGGGAGTCGCGGTCGGCGTCGGCGTCGGCTCCGTCGAGGCGGTGGGTCCGGCCGAAGGCTCCTCCGCGGTCGAAGGCGCGCATCCGGTCAGGATGCCGAGGACGGCGGCCGCCGCGACCGCGGAGAAGACCCGTCGCATGTCGTTCGTTCGCATCGCCGCTCTCCGGTTCTCGAGCACGCGTCGCGCTCGCCTAGGCTGTCGTCGTGCCCGTGACCCCCTCACACCCTCTCGAGGAGATCGTCCGGCCGGTGCTCCGATGGTATCGACTCGGTGCCCGTGATCTCCCCTGGCGCCGTGCGGCGTTTCATGAGGAGTTCGGCGCATGGGGCGTGCTGGTGAGCGAGTTCATGCTGCAGCAGACTCCGGTCGCCCGCGTGATCCCGCACCTCGAGGCGTGGCTGGCGCGCTGGCCCACGCCTCCGGCGATGGCCGAGGCCTCCGCGGCGGACGTCGTGCAGCAGTGGGCCAACCTCGGGTACCCGCGCCGCGCACTGTGGCTGCATCGCGCCGCCGTCGAGGTGACAGCGCGCCACGGCGGCGTCGTCCCGCGCGACGTCGACGCGCTCCTCGCACTCTCCGGCATCGGCGACTACACAGCCAGTGCGGTCGCCGTCTTCGCATACGGAGACCGTCATCCCGTCGTGGACACCAACACGCGCCGCGTGCTCGCCAGGGCGGTGGAGGGTCGCGCGCAGCCCGCGCCGCCCTCCCGCCGGGACCTGACGCTGATGGAGTCGCTCCTGCCCTCGGACGACGTCGACGCCGCGGCCTTCAACGCCGGCGCGATGGAGCTGGGCGCGACGGTGTGCACGGCGCGATCCCCGCGCTGCGAGGTCTGTCCTCTCGCCGGCACCTGCGCCTGGCTCGCCGCGGGACGGCCCGACACCGGCGACACCCGCCGACGCCAGGCGGCGTACGAGGGTTCGGACCGGCAGGCACGTGGCGCGGTCCTGCGGCTGCTGCGCGATGCCGCGCCCGCTGCGGTGCCGCTGCACACGGTCCTGCACGACTGGCCGGATGCGCGTCAGCGCGATCGGGCAATCGACTCCCTGATCGCCGACGGGCTCGCGGAGGCGGACGGAGAATCGATCTCCCTGCCGCGCTGACAGACGGCCTCGCGACTCAGACGTGCCGATTGGTGCGGTGCGCGAGCGCCGTGAGCTCCACCCGCCGACGCACGTCGAGCTTGGCGAAGACGCGCCCCAGGTGCACCTCGACCGTCCGGACGGAGACGCTCAGGGCCGCGGCGATGTCCTTGTTCCCCGCGCCGCCCACAGCGAGCATCGCCACCTCCACCTCGCGTGCGGTCAGCAGCTGCGACCAGACGTGTCGGCACGACGACAGAGGGTCCGTGGGGACATCCGCCTCGGCCCCGTGCGGCTCGAGGCGATCGAGCCGATCCCCGACGGCCCGCGCCCAGGCGGCCGCCCCGGCGAGCTCGAAGAGATGCCGGGCGATCCGCAGATGACCTCGCGCGGCGACGACGTCATCGCGGATGGCGCACTGGACGCCGAGCATGGTCTCGACGCGCGCTCTCGCGAAGGGCGAGCGCAGGGTCCGGGCGGCGGCGTGCACCTCGTCGCGCTCGGACCGCCAGCGCGCGTCGGTCGTGGTCGCGATCCTGATCCGGAGTGCGTGCGCGAGGAAGACCTCCGGCGGCGCGACGATGCTCGGAGCATCCGAACCGATCTCCGCGGTCGCGGCGACCTCGTCGAGACCGGGCACCGAGAGCGTCGTCTGCGGTGCCCCCAGGTCGAGCCAGAGCCGCATCGACGCGGCGGCATCGTCGAACGCGCCGGCGAGGAACGACGCGATCGCCCTGTCGACCAGGACGTCGATCCTCGTCGCCGGCGGGAGCGCGGCCGTGAGGCAACGGGAGACCGGACCGATCTCGCCGCGCACCGCGAGATCCAATCGGCGTGCGAGCACGACCCCCAGGCCGGCGAACGGCATCGCGATCGGGAGCTCACGCGCGGCGAGCAGGATCCGTTCGCGAGCACGACCGATGTCGCCGCGCCACACGAGCAGCAGCACCTCGACGACCGACCGATAGGCCCGGACCACCGGGCTGAACTCGAAGCCGGCCACGAGGGGGTCCGGTTGCCCATCCATGATCGCGTCCGCTGCCAGAGTCCGCAGTCCGAGGTCGACATCCCCGTCGACGGCCGCGCGCAATGCGCTGAGCATCCGTCCGCTGAGCGGCCCGGTTCCGGTGATCTCGTCGAGGTCGCGGTCTCCGACGAGAAGCCAGCTCAGGGCGATCACCGGATCGCGGAGCTCACGCTCAGCGCCGACGCGTGCAGATCCGACACGCAGAGCATCCAGCCATCGGCGCATTCCCGGGCGGTCGCCGCGCTCCGCGCAGAGCACGGCGGCGAGGGCCGCTGCACGGGTCCACGAATACCAATCGCCGGTGTCGTCCGTGCGGGGGCGGAGGGAGCTCGGGTCCACGTCCGGCACCGCACCCTGAAGATGCGTGCGGGCGGTGATCAATCCCGCGAGCCCCTGCAGCCGGTAGCGCTCGGTGCCGTCGGGGAACAGGCTCCCCAGCCACTCCGCGGCTTCCACCGTGAACCCCGCGCCCACTGAGGCCGCGCCCGCGACGAGCCGCGCCTCATCCCGGTCGGCGCCCTCCGCATGCTTCGTCGCCTCCCGCGCGAGGATCAGAGCACGCTCCGGATGGCCGGCTTCCGACAGCTCCCGGGCGATCCGGGTGAGTTCGGCGGCGGCGCGCGGGTCCTGCTCGAGCGAGGCCCGCGCCCGGTGCCAGTCCGCACTCACCGCATCACCCCGATTCCGGAAGACCCGGCTGAGCCGATCGTGCACGGCGCCGACGACGGCGGCGTCCGTCCTCGCCTGGACCCAGATCGCCAGACGCGTGTCCGTGAACCGCGCTCTCCCTGCCCGGACGATCAGATGCCGAGCGACCGGAGCCGCCGAGATCTCGAGCGCGGACCGCCCGTCGAACGTCAACAGCGGATCGAGTCGGTCGTCGAGCGTGACGGAGAGCGCGAGGAGGAGGTCGCGATCTCGCGCCGGGAGGAGGAGGTCGTGAAAGCGGGCGGCGATCGCCGGGACGACCGGAAGCGGCGTCGGCAGCGGGCGCAGCCCCGCCCGCTGCGCCGGCAGCAGGCGCTCCACGACCTCACGGATGGCCGGCACGTCGCCCTGCAGCTCGACGGCCAGTCGAGAGACGACGTGGGGCGCGCATCCCCACCCGCGGGAGAGCAGATCGTCGAGAAGCGCCTCGATGACCTCCGGCGTGGCCGGGAGGCCCTTCTGCGCGTTCGAACCCTCGATGCCGATCCCCCTCAGCTCGGCGGGACGCGATCCCGCAGAGGCGAGGCTAGCAACGGGGAGTCTCCGGCGGAGCGTCTCACCGACGTTGTATATCGGTCGACGTTCCTGCCGGAGCAGACCTGCAGCCGGACGAGGTCAGTCCTGCTCGTCCTCGGTGCGATAGGGGTCGGCGTCGCCGGCGTGCGATGCCGAGGAGGCGAGCTTCGCGACCTCTGCATCGCGCTCCTGCGCCTCACGCAGGAGAGCGCCGATGTGGTCGGCGTTCTCCGGGAGCGCGTCGGGGATGAACTCGAGCGTCGGCACGAGCCGCGTGCTGAGCTGTCGTCCGACCTCGCTGCGCAGCATTCCCGTGGCCGAGGTGAGCGCTGCGCCGCTGGCGATGCGCTCCTCCTCCGTGCCCAGCACCGTGTAGAACACGGAGGCATGCTGGAGGTCGCCGCTGACGCGGACGTCGGTGAGGGTGACGAAGCCGAGGCGCGGGTCGCGCAGCCCCTTCTCCAGCCGCTCGGCGAGGATCACGCGGATCCGGTCCGCCAGACGAGCCTGTCGTTCACCAGCCATTGTTCTCTCCTAAGACCTGGCGGTCGTTGAGCGAGCGAAGCGAGACGAAACGCCCTGTAGAAGACGTTTCGTCTCGTCGCTTCGCTCCTCGCTCAACGACCGCGGTGGTTTGATCAGCCGCGAGGCTTCTCGACGAGCTCGGTCGTCTCGATCTCGTCACCGATCTGGATGTCGTTGAACTTGCCGAGACCGATACCGGCCTCGTAGTCCGTGCGAACCTCGGTGACGTCGTCCTTGAAGCGGCGCAGCGACTCGATGGCGAGGCCATCGGCCACCACGACACCGTCGCGGATGACACGTGCCTTGGCGTTTCGCGTGATCGTTCCCGACCGCACGATGACACCGGCGATGTTGCCGAACTTCGACGAGCGGAAGACCTCGCGGATCTCGGCGACGCCCGACTGGACCTCTTCGAACTCCGGCTTGAGCATGCCCTTGAGCGAGCTCTCGATCTCATCGATGGCGTTGTAGATCACCGAGTAGAACCGGATGTCGACGCCCTCGCGCTGAGCGCGCTCACGCGCCTTCGTGTCGGGACGCACGTTGAAGCCCACGATGATCGCGTTGTCGATCGTCGCGAGGTTCACGTCGGACTCGGTGATCGCACCGACTCCGCGGTGGATGATGCGCAGCTGCACCGAGTCGTCGACCTCGATCTTGAGGAGCGACTCCTCGAGCGCCTCGACAGCACCCGACACGTCGCCCTTGATGATGAGGTTGAGCGACTCGACCTTGCCCTCTTCGAGTGCACGGGTGAAGTCCTCGAGCGAGATGCGCTTGCGGGCCTTGGCCAGCTGAGCGTTGCGCTCGACCGCTTCACGCTTCTCAGCGATCTGACGGGCCATGCGGTCCTCGTCGGTGACGATGAACACGTCGCCGGCGCGCGGCACGGAGTTCAGACCCTGCACCTGCACGGGACGCGACGGGTAGGCCTCGAGGACCTGCTCGCCGTTCTCGTCGGCCATCGCACGCACGCGTCCGTAGGCCGTACCCGCGACGATCGCGTCGCCGACCCGGAGCGTTCCGGACTGGATGAGCACCGTGGCGACCGAACCGCGACCCTTGTCGAGCTTCGCCTCGATGGCGACACCGCGAGCGGCCTTGTTCGGGTTGGCCGTCAGGTCGAGACCGGCGTCGGCGGTGAGCAGCACCGCATCCAGGAGGTCCTGGATGCCGGTGTTGGCTCGCGCCGAGACGTCGACGAACATGACGTCGCCACCGAACTCCTCCGCGACCAGACCGTACTCGGTGAGCTGCTGGCGCACCTTGGACGGGTTGGCGTCGGGCTTGTCGACCTTGTTCACGGCGACCACGATCGGCACGTTCGCCGCCTGGGCGTGGTTCAGGGCCTCCACCGTCTGCGGCATGATGCCGTCGTCGGCCGCGACCACGAGGATCGCGAGGTCCGTGACCTGCGCACCACGGGCACGCATGGCGGTGAACGCCTCGTGACCGGGGGTGTCGATGAACGTGATGGCACGCTCGATGCCCTCGTGCTCCGTCCACACCTGGTAGGCACCGATGTGCTGGGTGATGCCTCCGGCCTCACCCTCGATGACGTTGGTCTGGCGGATCGCGTCGAGAAGGCGCGTCTTACCGTGGTCGACGTGACCCATGACGGTGACGACCGGCGGACGGATCTCGAGGTCGTCCTCGCTCTCCTCCTCCAGCTCCTGCTCGAGGTTGAGACCGAAGCCCTCGAGGAGCTCCTTGTCCTCGTCCTCGGGCGAGACCATCTGGATCTTGTAGCCGAGCTCGGCACCCAGGACCTCGAAGGTCGCCTCGTCCAGCGACTCGGTGGCCGTGGCCATCTCGCCGAGGTTGAAGAGGATGGTGACGAGGGTTCCCGGCTGCACGGTGTAGCCGGTCAGCGTCTCGATCTTGTCGGCGAAGTCCGCGATGGATGCACCGCGACGCATGCGGATGATCTCCCCGTTGCCACGGGTGACGTTGACGCCACCGACGACCGGGGCGCTCCGCATCTCGAATTCCTGCCGCTTCGCCCGCCGCGACTTGCGCTGCTTGCTCTTGCCGCCACCCTTGCCGAAGGCACCGGCGGTACCACCGCCGGGACCGCGGCCACGGCCGCCGCCACCACCGGGACGACCGGCGAAACCGCCACCGGGACGTGCACCGGGGCCGCCTGCACCACCGGGTCCACCGGCGCCGCCGGGACGACCGGGGCCGCCGGGACGCTGCTGGAACGGTGCGCCGCCGGGACGACCGCCACCACCGGGGCGACCTGCGCCACCTGGACGCGGGGAACCGGGGCGCGGGGCGCCCGGACGCGGAGCGCCGGGGCGAGGCGCCTGCGGGCGCGGGATGTTTCCGGGCGTCGGGCTCGGGCGCTGGCCCATGCCCTGCGCGGAAGCGAAGGGGTTGTTGCCCGGACGGGGACCCGCCGGACGCTGGCCCATCCCCTGCGAAGAGGAGAACGGGTTGTTGCCGGGGCGCGGGGCACCGGGCTTCGGGGCGCCGCCGTCATCGGACTTCGCCGGTGCCGGCTCGGCCGCCGGAGCGGGGGTCTCCGCAGCGGGAGCAGGTGCTTCCGGAGCGGGGGCCGCCGGAGCGGGAGCCTCGGGGGCGGGCTTCGGGCCGGGCTTGGGGCCCGGGGTCGGAGCCTGCTTGGCGGCGGGCTTCGCTGCGGGCTTGGCCGCAGGCGCGGCATCCGCACCGGCCTTGAGCGAGCCGTCGGCCTCGATCGCCGCACGCAGCTTGCGCGCCACCGGCGGTTCGATGGTCGAGGACGGGCTCTTCACGAACTCGCCGAGTTCCTTGAGCTTTGCAAGAGCGACCTTGCTGTCGACGCCGAGTTCGGCGGCGATCTCATGTACGCGTGGTTTACCAGCCACAATTCTCCTGTCTGAGTCGGTCCACCCAGACAGGGCAGACCACTAGTCGCGGACGGGTCTCATTTCGAGCCGTTCACTTTGTTTCCATAGCTGTTCAGCCTTTGTTTCTTGGTGGGTGCTGTTCGAAGTTCCGCGTGTCCAGCTGAGTGGACACGCGCAGTGCTCGTCCGAATGCGCGACGCCGCAGAGCGGCATCCATGCATTCCTGTGTCGGATGCAGCCACGCGCCTCTCCCCGGCAGAACGGCACGCTCGTCGATGACGAGCACGTTGTTCTGGGACACCACTCTGAGAAGAGAGGAGCGGGGAGCACGCGTGCGACAACCGACGCACGTTCGTACGGGTTCCATCTTACACCTGCGTTCCCTCGACCCTCTCCCCGCGTGGTGCGAGTCGGGGCGAGATCCGGTCAGTCGTCGAGGACGCTGTCGGGCTGGATGTCGATCTTGGCTCCGGTGAGCTTGGCGGCCAGGCGGGCGTTCTGCCCCTCCTTGCCGATCGCGAGCGACAGCTGGTAGTCGGGCACCAGGGCGCGCACGGCCTTGGTGCCGGCGTCGAGCACGAAGGCGCTCGTCACCTTGGCAGGCGACAGGGCGTGCGCCACGAAGGTCGCCAGGTCCGGGTCGTGATCGACGATGTCGATCTTCTCCCCCGCGAGCTCCTCGGTCACCGCGCGGACGCGGCGCCCCATCTCGCCGATGCAGGCACCCTTCGCGTTGATCGACGGATCGTTGGCCTTCACCGCGATCTTGGTCCGGTGCCCGGCCTCGCGGGCGAGCGAGACGATCTCCACGAGACCGGCCGCGATCTCGGGCACCTCCAGCGCGAAGAGCTTGCGCACGAGGCCGGGGTGGGTGCGCGACACCGTGATCTGCGGACCCTTCAGCCCCTTCGCGACGCTGGTCACGTACACGCGCAGGCGGGATCCGTGGGTGTACTCCTCGCCCGGAACCTGCTCCTCGGGAGGCAGGATGGCCTCGACGGAGCCGAGATCGACGTGGATCATCCGCGGGTTCGGTCCCTGCTGGATGACGCCGGCGACGATGTCGCCTTCCTTGTCCTTGAAGTCGCCCAGCACGACGTCGTCCGCGATGTCGCGGAGGCGCTGGCTGATGACCTGCTTGGCGGCGAACGCGGCGATGCGGCCGAAGTCGTCGGGCGTCGCGTCCTCCTCGCCGATGATGGCGCCCTCTTCGTCCTTGACGACCTGCAGCACGGCGACGTGGCCGGACTTGCGGTCGAGCTCGACGCGGACGCCCTCGGGCGTAGCACCGTCAGCGGCGACGTGCTTGGAGTACGCGGTCAGGATCGCCTGCTCGATGATCGAGACGAGCTCCTCGAAGGGGATCGCCTTCTCCTTCTCGATGCCTCGCAGCAGACTCAGTTCGATGTCCATGACGGCCTCCCTATTCAGCTCTCGTCGCGCCTGATCGCACGCGCGACATCCGTACCACGATACCCTGTGCCCACCGCCTGTTGCCACGGCGGCAGCCGCGCCGCCGCGGCGAAGACGCCGCAGGAGGACCACGTGAACTCGTTCGACACCATCGTGATCGGCGCCGGGATGTCGGGCGTCACGGCTGCGCGGATGCTGACGGACGCCGGCCAGCGCGTCGTGGTGCTCGAGGGGCGCGACCGCATCGGCGGACGGATGAACTCGGACCGGCAGGCCGGGTTCCCCGTCGACCTCGGGGCTTCATGGATCCACGGGATCGACGGCTCGGCGCTCTGGCGACTCGCTCAGGCCCTCGATATACCGACGCTGGAGTACACGGTGGGCAGCTTCCAGGTCGGCGGGCGCCCGATCGAGAACTTCGACGGCGACGGCAGACCGATGGATGCCGATGCCACCGCACGATGGATCGCGGATGTCGACGAGGCGGACCGTCTCCTCGTCGAGGAGATCGCGGCGTCCTCGCCCGGCGACACGTATCTGGACGTCACCGAGCGCGCACTCGACCGCTCCGGGCTCGCACCCGAGCGCATCGACGAGATCCGCGAGTTCTTCCGCCACCGCGTCGAGGAGCAGTGCGGCGCGTGGATCGGCGACCTCGACGCTCATGGCCTCGACGAGGACGCGATCGACGGCGACGAGGTGATCTTCCCGCGCGGCTACGACGAGCTGCCGCACCGCATCGCCGCGGGACTCGACATCCGCCTCGACCACGTCGTCACGCACGTCGCGCGGTCGGCGGCCGGAGTCGTCGTCCGCACAAGCGATGCCGAGTTCACCGCTGATCGCGCGGTCGTGACCGTGCCGCTCGGGGTGCTCAAGAGCGGCTCCCTCGTCTTCGAGCCCGCGCTTCCCGATGCCGTCGCCGGCCCCATCGACCGGCTGGGCATGGGCGTCTTCAACAAGATCTTCCTCCAGTTCCCCGAGCGGTTCTGGAACGAGGAGAGCTACGTCATCCGCGCACTCGGCGAAGCCGGTGAGCACTGGCACTCCTGGTACGACGTCTCGGCGGTGAGCGGCATCCCGACCCTGCTCACGTTCGCCGCGGGGCCGTTCGGTCGGCACATGCAGGAGCTCCCGGACGACGAGGTCGTGGCCGACGTGGTCCGTGCGCTGCGGGTCCTCTACGGCGATGCGGTCGGAGAGCCCGTGGCGCACTGGATCACGCACTGGGGTGAGGACCGCTTCTCCGTCGGCTCATACTCCCACCTCGCCCTCGGCTCCTCGCATCACGATCACGACGAGCTCGCCGGTCCCATGGACGACGTGCTGCACTTCGCCGGCGAGGCGACCTGGGGCGATGAGCCCGCGACCGTCGGAGCGGCGTACTACTCGGGGCACCGGGCTGCGGAGCGCATCCTCGGCCGGTCGGTGGATCTCGACGCCTTCGCCGCGGGCATCACTGCGCGCGAGCAGACGGAAGATCGTTGATCGCCCGGATGAGCCGGAACAGGTTCCCGACCTGACGCTGGTCCAGGTGCAGGATCAGTCGCGGCAGGTGCAGCACGTCGTCGTCGGCGACCTCGGCCCGCCGGGGCGCCGCTCGTTCGATCCGCCCGGACGAGAGCATCAGCGCGAACTGCTCGTTCAGCGACTCGATCTCGGCATCCGTCGGCTCGTTCCGCAGACGCAGGACGAGCGAGTCGCCGATCCAGCGGAGCGAATCGTAGTTCCGCCAGAAGCCGGCGATCTCGGCGCGCGCCTTGTCCGCGGAGTCGGTGACGACGACCCGGTCGAAGTCTCCGGGTGAGATGACGCCCATCGGCTCGAGGGTGTCGTCGATGTAGCGCTGCAGGCCCTGCCAGAACGTGCCGCCGGGCTGATCGAGGAGCACGATGGGCGTCGGCTCCGCCTTGCCGGTCTGCTGGAGCGTGAGGAGCTCGAACATCTCGTCGAGCGTCCCGAAACCTCCGGGCAGGCAGATGAACCCGGAGGATTCCTTGACCAGCATCAGCTTGCGCGTGAAGAAGTACTTCATCGCGACGACCTGACCCTGACCCGTGACGAGGCTGTTCGCCTTCTCCTCGAAGGGAAGCCGGATCGAGACGCCGAGCGAGAGTTCGGGGCCTGCCCCCTCCGCCGCGGCCTGCATGATCCCTGGACCCGCTCCGGTCACGACCATCCAGCCGTCGGTCGCGAGGGCCGCTGCGATGTCGCGAGCCTGCAGGTAGAGCGGGTCGTCCTGTCGCGTGCGCGCGGATCCGAAGACCGTGACCTTCGGCACGCCGTGGAACGGCGCGAACAGCCGGAACGCATCGCGCATCTCGGCGAGGGCTGCGGAGGCGATCTTCAGGTCCAGTCGGCCCGCATCGTCCTCACCGAGACCGATCGCCGTGCGGATCATCCGCGTCACGAGCCTGCGTTCGTCATGAACTCCCGCGTCGTCGAGGAGCGCGTCGATCTCGGCGGTCAGGGTCTCCGCCAGCGGTTCGTCCGTCATGATCCCAGCGTCGCATGTGGGAAGGAGGTGATGCATCCCGCAACGCCGCGCTCCGCGGGAGAGCGGGCGCGGCGTTCGGGCAGACACTCAGCGGGTCAGGCGCTCCACGACGTCGCCGACGGAGATCGCGTCGCGCTCCCCTGTGCTCCGGTCCCAGAGCTCGACCTGCCCATCGGCGGCGCCACGGCCGACGATGACGATCTTGGGCACGCCGACGAGTTCCGCGTCGCCGAACTTCACGCCGGGCGAGACCTTGGGTCGATCGTCGTACAGCACGTCGAGTCCGACGCTCTCCAGCTGCGCCGAGAGCTCTTCAGCGACGTCGAAGGCGACCTGGTCGCGACCCGCGGCCACGACCTGCACGTCGAACGGCGCGACGGATGCCGGCCAGATCAGGCCCTTGTCGTCGTTGTTGAGCTCGGCGATGATCGCGAGGATGCGGGTCACGCCGATGCCGTAGGAACCCATGGTGACGGTGACGAGCTTGCCGTTCTCGTTGAGGACCTTGAGCCCCAGCGCCTCGGCGTACTTGCGGCCCAGCTGGAAGACGTGCCCGATCTCCATTCCGCGCGCGAGCTCGACGGGACCGGAGCCATCGGGTGCGGGGTCTCCTGCGCGGACGTTCGCGATCTCCACGATGCCGTCTGCGAAGAAGTCCCGCCCGGCGACGACCGAGTGCGCGTGCTTCTGGTCGATGTTCGCGCCGGTGATCCAGCTGGTGCCCTCGCTGACGCGCGGGTCGACCAGATAGCGGATGCCGGTGGCCGACTCCTCGCCGAGCACCGCGCCGGTCGGCGACCAGGGGCCGATGTAGCCCTTCACGAGCAGCGGGTTGTTCTCGAAGTCGTCGGCCGTGGCCGTCGCCACCTCGGCGGGGGCGAAGGCCACTTCGGCGCGCTTCTCGTCGACCTCGCGGTCGCCGGGGATGCCGACGATGACGAGTTCGCGGGTGCCGTCGAGGTGCGTCAGCGAGAGGACGACGTTCTTGAGCGTGTCCGCAGCGGTGTACTCGCCGTCCAGGTGTGCATTGGTGTGCGCGACGAGCGTCTCGATGGTCGGGGTGTCCGGCGAGTCGAAGATGACCGGCGCCGCATCGGCGTCGAACGCGATCGCCTCGGGGACAGCCGTCGTGAAGGCCTCGACGTTCGCCGCGTAACCGCTGGCGCTGCGGACGAAGGTGTCCTCACCGACGGGCGTCGGGTGCAGGAACTCCTCGCTGCGCGAGCCGCCCATCGCGCCGGCATCCGCCTGCACGATGACGTACTCGAGCCCGAGACGCTGGAAGATGCGCTCATACGCGTCGCGCTGCGACTGGTAGCTGGCGTCGAGCCCCTCATCCGAGGCGTCGAAGGAGTAGGCGTCCTTCATCGTGAACTCGCGACCGCGGAGCAGACCTGCGCGCGGGCGCGCCTCGTCGCGATACTTGTCCTGGATCTGGTAGATCGTCAGCGGGAGATCCTTGTACGACGAGTACAGGTCCTTCACGAGCAGCGTGAAGGCCTCCTCGTGCGTGGGCGCGAGGAGGTAGTCGCCGCCCTTGCGGTCCTGGAGACGGAACAGCAGATCGCCGTACTCCTCCCAGCGACCGGTCGCCTCGTACGCCTCGCGCGGCATGAGCGCCGGGAAGTGCACCTCTTGCGCACCGGCCTCGGCCATCTCCTCGCGCACGACGGTCTCGATCTTCGCCTTGACGCGCAGACCCAGTGGCAGCCACGCGAAGATGCCGGCGGCCTGCGGACGGATGTATCCCGCCCGGATCAGCAGCTTGTGGCTCGCGACCTCTGCACCGGCAGGGTCTTCGCGAAGCGTACGGAGGAAGAATTTCGAGAGACGAGTGACCACGGCTCAAGTCTAGTGAGCCGTGGACACCCGTCTCTGCGACGACCTCAGTTGAGCGCGGGCAGTCCGGACGGGACGACTCCCCCGCCGTACAGGCTGACGGCGAGCTCCTGCAGCGCGGTGAGTGCCACGCGCTGCGGGAGCGGGCCGTAGGAGATGCGCGCGACGCCGAGCTTCTCGTAGTCCGAGGCCGCGAGAGCGCCGGGGACGCCGATCACACTGACCTTGCGATCGCCGATGCCCTCGACGAGCTGACGGGTGACGTTCGCGTCGAGGAGGCCGGGCACGAAGACCGCGGTCGCTCCCGCGTCGAGGTAGGCGCGGCCGCGCTGGATCGCATCGGCGATGCTCTCCTGAACAGGCCGGTGACCCGCGCGGACGAAAGCATCGGTGCGGGCGTTGAGCGCGAACGGGATGCCCTCGGCCTCGGCGGCCTTCACGATCGACTCGACGGCGGCGACCGACTCGTCGAACGGCTTGAGCCGGTCCTCGACGTTCGCGCCGACGATGCCGACGCCGATGGCGAGGCGGGTGGTCTCCCCCGCATCTCCGTAGCCGTCGTCGAGATCGGCGGTGACAGGGACCTGGACGGATGCCGCGATGCGCCCGACCATGTCGATCATGAGGTCGCGCGGCGTCGCACCGTCGTCGTACCCGAACGAGGCGGCGATGCCGTGTCCGGCGGTGGCGATCGCCTTCGTCTCGGGGAGGGCGGCGACGGCACGGGCGCCGACGACATCCCACACGTTCACGACGCGGAGGATCTCCGGAGCGTCATAGAGTCCGACAAGGGTCTGGGCCTTGGCTGCAGTGGTCATGACTCCACGCTAACGCGGGTGGTCGACATCGGGGGCGGTGCGGGCGGAACAATCGCGGGGCTCCTCGGTGGTGTTCCGTTGTCCGGGGACAGGATGCTGGTGTATCGGTTTGTGGGCGTGATCTGGGGGTTTCAATGTCGGTGGCTCCTGTTTCACTAGGGGTATGACAGCACTGGCGGACGCGACGGTCGAGCAGGTGAACGCGCTGGGTGCGGTCACCGAGATGCTCGTCGAGGTCGAGCGCACGATCAGCAGCATGCAGGCCGTGCGGGATGGTTTCCTCGCGGTCGGGTCCCGGGTCCCGGTTGGCGGTCGACGTCGCGGGCCAGGCGGGGTCTCGGGAGGAGGCGGATCTGGTGTTGCGGTCGGTCGCGGCGGAGTTCGCGGCCGCGCTGCGGGTGTCGGACCGGACGGTGCAGCGGCGGATGACGGACGCGTCGTTCCTGGTGGAGCGTTTCCCGTTGGTGTGGCGGGCGCTGGGGTCGGGGCGGATCAGTGCCGGGCATGCGCGGGTGATCTGCGACGCCGGCGAGCACCTGGACGATCCCGCGGACCGGGAGGCGTATTCGGCGGAGGTGATCGGGTTCGCGGAGACGGAGTCCGCGAACCGGGTCGCGCGGTGGGCGCGGCGGGTCGCGGAACGGTACCAGGCGCGTCCGGTCAGTGACCGGCACAAGGATGCGCGGAAGAAGCGGGGGGTGTGGGTGAGAGACCTCCCCGACGGGATGGCCGAACTCGGCATGTGCGGCCCCGCCGCGCTGGTGCATGGCGCGTTCGACCGGATCACCGCCATGGGAAAGACCGTGCAGGAACAGACGGTGCCGGAACAGACGGTGCCGGAACAGACGGTGCCGGAACAGACGATGCCGGAACAGACGGTGCAGGAACAGACGGGCCCGACCCGGGCGGATGCCGGAACGCACGCGACCGCGAGTGCGCCCGCAGGCGAGTCGCCGGAGACCGCGTTCGGCCCGGCCGCGGATGCGGCGCGGACCGCGGGACGACCGACCGGTGACACGGTCGCGAAAGACTCACGCACTCTCGGGCAGATCCGCGCGGACCTCGCCCTCGACCTGCTCCTCACCGGTGCCCCGGCCGGGCACGACACCCCCGCCGGGCTCCTCGGAGCGATCACCGCCACTGTGTCCGTGACCGTCCCGGTCACGACCCTGATGGGGCGGGACACGACGCCTGCCGAGCTGAACGGTTGCACCCCGATCGATCCCGATACGGCGAGACGCCTCGCGGGGGCGGCATCCGGGTGGGATCGCATCCTCACCCACCCGATCACCGGGACGCTTCTCACCGTCGACCGGTACCGACCGAGCGCGGACCTGAAACGCCACCTCCGGGCGCGGGACCAACGCTGCCGATTCCCCACCTGTGGCCACGCCGCCACCCACAGCGACATCGACCACCACCACGACGCCGCCCACGGCGGTGCGACGACCGCCGAGAACCTCGGCCACCTCTGCCGACGACACCACGTCCTCAAGCACCACTCGCCATGGCACGTCGAACCCCTCGGCGACGGCACCTACGCCTGGACCAGCCCCACCGGCCGCACCTACATCGACACGCCGCCGCCCCCGCACACCATCACCTTCACCGAAGACGACACCCCACCACCCTTCTGATACCCCGCGCCCTTCCGACGCCCCACCCTTCCGACACCCTGTGCTCTTCCGACGCCGCTCTGCAGCGGCTCGACCTAGTGTGGAGACATGCCTCAGCGCCGATCTCACGTCGCCCCGTCCGCCGCGCAGACCGAGCTCGCCTCGGCGCTGGCCGCGTTGCGGGAATCCGTCGACGCCCCGATCGAGTTCCCGGCCGACGTCCTCGCCGAAGCCGCAGCGGCCGATCCGACGGATCCCGAACTCGACCTGCGGGAGGTTCCGTTCGTGACCCTCGACCCGGCGGGATCCCGCGATCTCGACCAGGCATTCCACCTGGAGCGCGACGGCGCCGGGTACACCGTCCGCTACGCGATCGCCGATGTCCCCGGTTTCGTGACACCTCGGGGTGCGGTCGATGTCGAGGCACGCCGCCGCGGGCAGACTCTGTATGCAGCGGACGGACGAATCCCTCTGCATCCGCCGGTTCTCAGCGAAGACCGCGCCTCTCTCCTCGCCGACGTCGACCGGCCCGCCCTGGTGTGGACGTTCTCGCTCGACAGCGACGGCGCCGTCACCACGTTCCGACTCGAGCGGGCGCTCATCCGCTCCCGCGCACAGCTCGACTACGTGACGACGCAGGCCTCTCTCGACCGCGGGGAGGAAGGACCCGCGACTCTGCTTCCCGAGATCGGCGCACTGCGCATCGAGCAGGAACGTGTCCGCGGCGGCGCGAGTCTCAATCTCCCCGACGAGGAGGTCGTGCGCGCCGCCGACGGCACCTATGGCATCGAGCGTGCCAGCCCGCTGCCCGTCGAGGAGTGGAACGCACAGCTCTCACTGATGACCGGGATGGCCGCCGCATCGCTCATGATCGACGCCGGCGTCGGCATTCTGCGCACGATGCCTCGCCCCGATGACGACGCCTTCGAGACCTTCCGACACCAGACCGAGGCCCTCGGCCGCCCGTGGACCACCGGCGACTACGGCGAATACCTGCGAGCCCTCGACCGGACCGACCCTCTGACGCTTCCGGTGCTGCAGGCCGCCGCGTCGCTCTTCCGCGGCGCCGGCTACGTCACGTTCGACGGAGCGGCCCCGAAGGACGCGATCCAGGCCGCGATCGCCGCGCCCTATGCGCACGCGACCGCTCCGCTGCGGCGCCTCGTCGACCGCTGGGTGCTCGCGATCTGCCTCGCGGTCTCGACCGGCCAGGAGATCCCGTCGTGGGCGCGCGAGTCGCTCGACGACCTGCCCGGATCGATGCAGGAATCCGGACGACGCGCATCCCAGCTGAACGCGGCGACCATCAACAGCGTCGAAGCAGCTCTCCTCACCCCACTGGTCGGCACCGAGATCGACGCGACCGTCATCGAGCTCCGCGGCGAACGGGCATCCATCCAGATCGCGGAGCCCGCCGTGACAGCATCCTCTCCGGTCCCCGCCGGTGCGCAACCGGGCGACGTGGTCCGGCTGCGGGTCGTCCGGGTCGACATCCCGCGCGGCGAGATCGAGTTCGCGATCTGACCCCGGGCCTCCGGCCTCGCCGACGGCGGGAGCGACGAGCGCCGCTCAGCCCGCCGGCACCGCGGTCGTCGTCATCACCAGCAGCTGCGGGTCGGTCAGATCCAGCGTCACCGTGATCGAGGCGAACTCCGACAGCGACGCGACGTGCGTCCCGCCGCACAGGATCACGGCTTCACCCTCGGGCAGCTCGCAGTGCCAGCGCCGGCGATCGACGATGGTCGGCCCCTCGACCTCGATGCGGCTGGAGGCTCCCGACGCCACCCAGTCGGCGAGCTGGGCGTTGATGCGCGCCGCACGGGCGTCGAGTGTGGCTGCGAAGGTCTCCGTGTCGAACCCGGCACGACGCAGACTCTTCCCGAGCCGGTACTCGTCCACCGCACCGTCCTCGTGGATGCGACTGGTCTGGTTCGCCCGACCCTCGAAGTCGGGGTTGCCGAGCGCGTCGGCGCCGGGGTCCTTGCGCCACAGGTCGGCGACGGCGAGGTCCAGCGCGAGCGAGGCGAGATGGCACGCGGTGTGCCCACGGCTCAGTCCCGCACGGCGAGAGGCATCCACCGACAGCGTGACCGGTGTACCGGGGACGAGCCCCTCGGGCGCATCCCCGGCGAGGCGATGCCCCACCAGCCATGTCCAGCCCTCGGCGCCGCGCTTGACGGGGATCGCGCTGCCGACGGCGAACTCGCCGGCATCGCTCGACGCTGCCATGACGGCCTCGACGACGGCCGCACGCTCATCCCCCGCGGTCATCTCTCCGGAATCGCCGGGCTGATCGGGCCAGGTGTGGTCCACGGGATGGAACGGCGACACGTCGACAACGACCACGACTCCGTCGGGAGCGGCCTCGACCCGCGTGACCACTCCGTCTCCGATCACAGAGCCATCGGCGAAGGACACGATCGTTGACGACATGGGACTCCTGGGGTCGGTGCGAAGTGACGGGACGGCGTCCGGGGACGCCGACATGCTCAGTGAGCGGGCGGAATGGTGAAGCTGGCGAGTTTGTCGCCCTCCACCACGAAGATGCCATCGGACTCGCCGTTGAACACGCGACTGGACCATCCGAACCGGATGCGGGTCGTCTCCCCCTCGGTCGTGGCGCTCAGCACGGTCATGCGCGCTCCGGCGCCGATCGCATCGCTTCCCGCCCAGCTTCGGACGCCGTCGGGGCCTGCCTTGACCGTTCCCCAGTCGCTCACGAAGCCGTCGGCGGTGAACGCCGACACGAAAGCCTCGGTGTCAGCCGCGTTGATCGCATCGACCATCGCCTGCACGGGAGCGGGTACGGAGTTCTGCGACATCATCGTCTCCTTCGGGTCTCGCGTCAGACCGTGACGACCTGGGCCGTGCCGAGCGGAGCCTCGGGGCCCATCTCGGCGGCGATCCGGTTCGCCTCCTCGATCAGCGTGGCGACGATGTCGGCCTCGGGGACGGTCTTGATGACTTCGCCCTTGACGAAGATCTGCCCCTTGCCGTTGCCGGAGGCGACACCGAGGTCGGCCTCGCGCGCCTCGCCTGGACCGTTCACGACGCAGCCCATCACGGCGACACGCAGCGGGACGGTCATGTCCTTGAGCCCCTCGGTCACGTCTTCCGCGAGCGTGTACACGTCGACCTGCGCGCGTCCGCACGACGGGCACGACACGATCTCGAGCTTGCGCTCGCGGAGGTTGAGGGACTGCAGGATCTGGTGACCGACCTTGACCTCTTCCGCAGGAGGTGCGGACAGCGAGACGCGGATGGTGTCGCCGATGCCCTCGCCGAGCAGGATGCCGAACGCCGTCGCACTCTTGATCGTGCCCTGGAACGCCGGACCTGCCTCGGTGACGCCGAGGTGCAGCGGCCAGTCGCCCATCTGCGCGAGCAGGCGGTAGGCCTGAACCATGATCACCGGGTCGTTGTGCTTCACCGAGATCTTGAAGTCGTGGAAATCGTGCTCCTCGAAGAGCGAGGCCTCCCAGCGCGCGCTCTCGGCGAGGGCCTCCGGAGTCGCCTTGCCGTACTTCTGCAGCAGACGCGGGTCGAGGGACCCTGCGTTGACGCCGATCCGCAGCGAGACACCCGCGTCCTTCGCCGCCTTCGCGATCGCGCCCACCTGGTCGTCGAACTTGCGAATGTTGCCCGGGTTCACACGCACAGCGGCGCAGCCGGCGTCGATCGCCTGGAAGACGTACTTCGGCTGGAAGTGGATGTCGGCGATCACCGGGATCTGGCTCTTCTTCGCGATGATGTGCAGCACGTCGGCATCGTCCTGCGAGGGAACCGCGACACGCACGATCTCGCAGCCGGACGCCGTGAGCTCGGCGATCTGCTGCAGGGTCCCGTTGATGTCGGTCGTCTTCGTCGTCGTCATGGACTGCACGCTGACGGGTGCGTCACCACCGACGAGCACCTTGCCCACCTTGATCTGGCGGGACTTGCGACGCGGGGCGAGGACGACGGGGACCTTCGGCATCCCAAGATTCACTGCTGGCACCCCTCAAGCCTACGCCGCCAGGATGCACGAGGGCTGGATGTCGGCCGCATGGTCACGGTGTCATCCGCCCGGGGACGGCGCCTCCGGTGTGGTAGTTTTCACCCCATGCTCGCGAACTTCACCTGGTGGCCCGCCTCCTAGGCGGTGTGTTCGCGTTCCCACGAATCCAGACCGCCTCCGGGGCGGTCTTTTCGTTGAGCCGAGCCGGAGCCCTGCACAGGAGACATCGATGACCCTCTCACGACTCGCCGAGCTCAGCACCGACCCGGCGTCATCCTTCGTGCTGATCGCACGCGACGGCGCCGACACCGTCGAGCTCCTCACCGGCGACGTCGTCGACGTCGACCTGCTCCGCGACATCCCGCTCGACGTCGACGGCGTGCCGCGCGAGGTGTTCGCGCTCGTCCCGTATCGACAGGTCCGCGAGCGCGGCTTCGTGGCGCAGGACGACGGGGCACCCCTGCGCTGCATCGTCGTGGACGAGCACGTGCACCTCGACACCGCGCAGCTTCTCGCCGCGCTCCCCGACGCACCCGTGCCGCTGCACGACGACGGCTTCGACATCGCGGACGCGGAGTACGCCGCGATCGTCGAGAAGGTCATCGCCGAGGAGATCGGACGCGGCGAGGGAGCCAACTTCGTCATCCGCCGCGACTTCACGGCGAACATCGACGTCGACGACCGCACAGCGGCGCTCACCTGGTTCCGCGCGCTGCTCACGCACGAGCGCGGGGCGTACTGGACGTTCGCCGTGTTCACCCCCGGCCACATCGCGGTCGGTGCGAGCCCGGAGGCGCACGTCGTCGCCCGTGGCGGCGTCGTCACCATGAATCCGATCTCCGGCACGTTCCGGCACCCGGCCGGAGGCGCCACCAGGGAGACCCTCGTCGACTTCCTCGCGTCGACGAAGGAGACCGAGGAGCTGTTCATGGTCGTCGACGAGGAGCTCAAGATGATGAGCGCCGTCTGCTCCGACGGCGGCCGGATCACGGGTCCGCACCTCAAGGAGATGTCACGGCTCACGCACACCGAGTACATGCTCCGCGGACGCAGTGCCCTCGATCCCCGCGACATCCTGCGCGAGACGATGTTCGCCCCCACGGTCACCGGCTCGCCGATGCAGAACGCCTGCGCGGTCATCCGCCGGCATGAGAAGAAGCCCCGCGGCTATTACTCCGGTGTGGCGGCGCTGTTCACCCCGAATGACGCCGGTGGACACGACCTCGACGCCCCGATCCTCATCCGGACCGTGTATCTCCAGGACGGCGCCCTGAGCGTCCCTGTGGGCGCGACCCTGGTGCGGCACTCGGACCCGCTCGGCGAGGTGTCGGAGACCCACGGCAAGGCAGCGGGCGTTCTGGGCGCCATCGGCGCCATCGACCGCGATCGCGTCGCCGAGGCGCGCAGCGACGCGGATGCCCCCGGTGACGAGAAGGCCCTCGCCGACGACCCGACGATCGCCGCACTGCTCTCATCGCGCAACGCCCGGCTCGCGGACTTCTGGCTCAACCCGCAGGGCGACGACCTCGACGGACCTTTCGCCGGACGTACCGCCCTCGTCGTCGACGCCGAGGATCGCTTCACGACGATGCTCGCCCACCAGCTCCGCCACCTCGGCCTCGCCGTCACGATCAGCCCCTGGAGCGAGGTGCAGGACGCCGATCTCGATGCGGCCGACATCGTCGTGGCGGGCCCCGGCCCCGGCGACCCTCGGGATGCCGCGAACTCCCGTATCGCCCGCATGCGCGAGGTCGTCGCTCGGCGCATGGATGCCGAGGCCCCGCTGCTCGCCGTCTGCCTGAGCCACCAGATCCTCAGCGACCGCTTCGGCATCGCGCTGACGTCGCTCGATGCTCCGCATCAGGGCCTCCAGAAGGCGGTGCCCGTGTTCGGTGAGGAGCCGTCGATCGGCTTCTACAACACCTTCACCGCCCGGGTCGCGCCCGGCACGACGACGGTCGGGCCGGCGGAGGTCTCGGCGGACGCCGGATCGGGTGACGTCTACGCGCTCCGCGGCGCCCACTTCGCCTCGGTGCAGGGGCATCTCGAGTCGATCCTGTCGCGAGACGGCATCCACACGCTCGAGCGTCTCGTCCGTCACGCACTCGCCTGAGCACCTGCCCCGGGGCCGCTTACTGCAGGATGTCGACAGGGTTGAACAGGTCGGCGACCAGCAGGAGCGCGCCCATCCCGATCAGCAGCACCGCGACGACGACCGTCAGCGGGACGAGCCTCGTGGCGTCGACCGGCGCCGGCGGCGGCCGACGGAAGAGCTTCGCCCAGATCCGCTTGATGCCCTCCCACAGCGCGACCACGACGTGACCGCCGTCGAGGGGCAGCAGCGGGATGAGGTTGAAGACGAAGAGGGCGATGTTGAGCGAGCCCAGAAGTCCGAGGAGCACCGCGAAGCGGTTCAGGATCGGGGCGTCGGTCGCGGCGACCTCTCCGGCGATGCGGCCGACCCCGACCACGCTCAGCGGCCCGTTCGGGTCGCGCTCACCTCCCGTCACGAGTGACACTCCGACGTCCCAGAGTCTCACCGGCAGCGTGACGATCAGCGAAGCCACCCTGGCGACGTTGTCCGCCGTCATCTCCGGGCCCGCGCTCAGAGGCTGCTGCACGTAGCCCATCTGCGATCCCATGCCGACGTAGCCGACCTCCTTGACCACGGGCTCGCCGGCTTCGTCGAGGATCGGCTGCCCGCTGGCATCCGTGATCGTGCGCTCGGCGGCGATCGGCGTGATGCGCAGGGTCTGCTCCGCACTGTCGCGGCGAACCACCATGTCGAGAGTCTCGCCGGGTGCTGCCTGGACGATCGCCGTCGCATCGGCGAACGTCGACACCGGCTGGCCGTCGATCGAGACCAGCACATCGCCCGGCTCGATGCCCGCCTCGGCCGCCGGCGATGCCGGATCATCGGCCGAGCACTCCGTGGCCGTGGACTCCGCCGGTACGACGCACTCGGTCACCGACGCGATCGTCGTCGTACCCTGCTGCACGCCGATGCCGGAGACGAGGACCGTGAAGATGATGACCGCGAGGAGCAGGTTCATCAGCGGCCCGCCGAGCATGACGACCACGCGCTTCCACACCGGGAGCCTGTAGAAGACCCGGTCCTCCGCGCCCTCGGCGATGGTCTCGTCGTTCGCGGAGCGCGCATCCTGGATCAGCGTGCGGAACACGCCCTTCGCCGGACCGGCGGTCTTCGACGCCGGGTACATGCCCGACATCGAGATGAAGCCGCCCAGCGGCAGCATCTTGAATCCGTACTCGGTCTCGCCGATCCGCTTCGACCACAGCCGCGGACCGAAGCCGATCATGTACTGGCCGACGCGCACGCCGAAGAGCTTGGCGGGGACGAGATGGCCGACCTCATGCAGGCCGATCGACAAGCCGAGGCCGATCAGCATGAACAGGATGCCGCCCACATAGAGCAGGATTTCCACGTGCTCACGCTACTGCCCGCAGCCTAGGAATCCGCCCGGCACCCCGATCCGGCTAGGCTGACACGGTGACGACCCGGCAGCTGCGATTGGTACGCGCTGCCGCCGTCTCCTCCGTGGCCACGCTCATCGCCGCCGTCTCGCACACGCTCGGCGGCGGATCCGCGCCGCATCCGCTGCTGATCCTCGCGATGTCCACTCTGCTCACCCCGCTCTGCGCTCTTCTCGTGGGCGTCCGGCCGTCGCGCCCTCGCGTCGCAGCCACCGTCCTGTTCGCGCAGGCGGCTTTCCACCTGCTGTTCCAGGTGCTGGGTTCGCCGACGGGATCCGCCGCGGTCGGCGCCGGCCATTCGCATCACGTCGCGCTCGACGCCCTCGGGGCGCTGCCGCCTGTCGCGGCGGCGGATACGACCATGCTCTTCGCGCACATCGTCGCGGCGGCGATCACCACGCTGCTCATCTGGCACGGCGAAGCGCTGCTGCGCGGCATCGCCCGCTGGTTCCAGACGCTTCTCCTCCGAGCGTTCCTGAGCGCGCCCGCCGAGCACCGGCGCCCCGACTCTCTCCGTTCCCTCCTCGTGCGCCCGTCCGACGCCGCGGTCTCCGCCGCCGCGTCGCGACGCGGACCTCCGGTGCTCGTCCGCGGCTGATCCGCCGCACCGACGTTCCGCTGCCCCGGCAGCGTCATCCTTCGCGGGTTCCCGCGTCGTTCCGACGCGCCCGCATCAACGAGCAATCAGGAGTACTCCCATGTCCCGCAACACCTCCCGCAGCCGCGCCCGTCGCGTCTCGATCACCTCCGCCGCCGTCCTCGGCGGTGCCGTCCTCGCTCTCGCCGTCCCGACGATGGCCGCCGCGCACGTCAACGTCAGCCCCGACGAGATCGTGGCCGGCGACCACGGCGTGCTCACATTCTCCTTCTCGCACGGGTGCGACGACTCCCCCACCACAGCACTCCGCATCACGATGCCCGAAGGTCTCGCATCCGTGGCTCCCACGCTCGACGGCGACTGGACCATCGACGTCGAGCGCGGTGCCGACGGACTGGTGAGCGCCGTGACCTACACAGCCCTCACCCCCGTTCCGGTCGATCTCCGTGGCGCGGTGAGCATGTCGGTGGGCCTCGACGAGGACACCCCGGCCTCTTTGGCGTTCCCGGTCGTGCAGCAGTGCGTCGAAGGGGCGACCGAGTGGACGCAGCTCGCCGCCGAGGGTGAGAACCCCCACGACCTGGACTCCCCCGCACCCGTCGTGACCGTCACCGAGGCCGCTGCCAGCGGCCATGGCGAGCACGGTGCGACGGAGACCACGACGGATGCCGCGGCGGAGCCGGTCGCCGCGGACCCGCTGCCCACGGTCCTCGGTGCGGGCGGACTCGTGGCCGGCATCGCCGCCCTCGTGGTCGCGGTGCTCGCCTACCGTCGCCGCGTCTGACGACACAGTCCGCCTCCTCCCATGCATCGCGCGCGGGAGGGGGCGGGCCGCAGACGGGGTTCGTCCCGGCTCCGTGAGATCATGGATTCGACATGTCGATTGAACAACAACCGAGCCTGCCTCCCGTGCTCCGCCCCGCGAACCCGCCCCGGCGTGAGCTGTCCGAACTCGCCTCCCGATTCGCCGACGCCGTCCGCGGCGATGTGACCGGCATCGTGGTCTCCGGCATCACCCTCGCCACCGCGGATCTGCGGCCCGGCGAGGCGTTCGTCGCGATCCAGGGCGTCAACCGCCACGGTGCGGACTTCGCCGTAGCCGCGGCGGAGAAGGGGGCCGTGGCCGTCATCACCGATGAGCCGGGCGCCGAGATCGCCGCAGCGTCCGGAGTCCCGATCCTCGTGGTGGAGAACCCCCGCGCGATCCTCGGAGACCTCAGCGCCTGGGTCTACGGCACCGGTGCCGACGACCCGCTCCCGCTGCTGTTCGCGACCACCGGCACCAACGGCAAGACGAGCGTCTCGCACCTGCTGGAGGGCATCCTCGATCAGATGGGCGTCGTCACCGGCCTCTCCTCGACCGCCGAGCGTCACATCGCGGGCGAGATCATCGTCTCGCGGCTGACCACGCCGGAGGCGTCCGAGATGCACGCCCTGCTCGCACTGATGCGCGAGCGCGAGGTCGAGGCCGTCGCGGTCGAGGTCAGCGCGCAGGCCCTGTCGCGGCACCGCGTCGACGGCATCCGCTTCGACGTCGCCGGGTTCACCAACCTCAGCCACGATCATCTCGACGACTACGCCGACATGGACGAGTACTTCGAGGCCAAGCTGCCGCTGTTCCGCCCCGATCGCGCGCAGCGCGCCGTGATCTGCCTCGACTCCGCGTCGGGCGCCGTCGTGGTGGAGCGCTCCGAGATCCCGTCTGTGACCGTCGGCACTCCCTCGATCGCGGCCGATCCCGACGCCGCCGGACGCGCGGACTGGGTCGTCGTCATCGATGAGGAGCGCGCCGCCGGCACGACCTTCACGATGACGGGCCCCGCCGGCTCGCTCACCACGACCGTCCCGGTGATCGGTCCGCACATGGCCGCGAACGCCGCGCTCGCGATCGTCATGCTCCTCGAGGGCGGATACCCGTGGCAGCGCATCGTCGACGCGCTCTCCCGCGACGGCGGCATCCGCGCCTATCTCCCCGGCCGCACGCAGCTCGTCTCCGGAGACCGGGGACCGGCGGTCTTCGTCGACTTCGGGCACTCGCCCGACGCGTTCGAGAAGACCCTCGCCGCCGTCCGGCGCGTGACGCCCGGACGCGTGCTGATGCTGTTCGGCGCGGACGGCGACCGCGACGCGAGCAAGCGGTTCGACATGGCTCGCACCGCCGTCGAGGGCAGCGATGTGCTCGTCGTGACCGACCACCACCCGCGCTTCGAGGATCCTGCCTCGATCCGGGCGACTCTGGTCGCCGGCGCGCGGAGCGCACGGCCGGATGCCGAGATCCACGAGTACTCCCCGCCCGAGAGCGCCATCATCGCGGCCGTCGGCCTGGTCGGCGACGGCGATGCGATCCTCTGGGCAGGACCCGGGCACCAGGACTACCGCGACATCCGCGGGGTCCGCACGCCGTACTCGGCGCGAGAGCTGGCCCGACGCGCCTTGCGCGCTGCCGGATGGCCCGTGCCGGATTCGCGCTGGCCGGTGCCGTACCCCGACGAGGACTGACCGCGGGGCCGCCCCGGCGGTCTCTCGTCGTCAGGCCGCCGCGATCAGCCGATCGGCGGTCTGGCGCGCCCACGATTCCGCGGCCGCGAGCGACTCGACCGTGAGCGCATCGGGCGGTTCGTGCGCGTCGACGACGCGGGCGATGGTGTCGACGATGCCGAGGAACGACAGGCGCCCCTCGTGGAAGGCGTCGACGGTCTGCTCGTTGGCGGCGTTGTAGACCGCGGGGAAGGTCGCGCCGGCTCGCCCGACGGCCTTCGCGAGTGCGACCGACGGGAAGGCCGCGTCGTCGAGAGGCTCGAAGGTCCACGAGGAGGCCGTCGTCCAGTCCAGGGGACGTCCGACTCCGCCGACACGGTGCGGCCAGTCGAGGCCCAGCGAGATGGGCAGGCGCATGTCAGGCGGGGAAGCCTGCGCGATCGTCGAGCCGTCGATGAACTCGACCATCGAATGGACGATGGACTGCGGATGGACCACGACGTCGATGTCGTCGTACGCGATGTCGAAGAGGAGATGTGCCTCGATGACCTCGAGCCCCTTGTTCACGAGGGTGGCGGAGTTCGTCGTGACCATGCGCCCCATGTCCCACGTCGGGTGCGCGAGCGCCTCCGCCGGGGTGACGTCTGCCAGCTCGGCGCGGCTGCGACCGCGGAACGGACCACCGGATGCCGTGACGACGAGCCGTCGCACCTCAGCATGCGTTCCCGCCCGGAGCGCCTGCGCCAGCGCGGAGTGCTCCGAGTCGACCGGCACGATCTGCCCGGGGGCCGCGGCCGCGAGCACGAGCTCGCCGCCGACGATGAGCGACTCCTTGTTGGCGAGAGCGAGGGTTCGTCCGGCCTTCAGCGCGGCGAGGGTCGAGCCGAGCCCGATCGAACCCGTGATCGCGTTGAGGACGACATCCGCCTCGACATCCCGCACGAGCTGCTCGGCCTCGACCGCGCCGAGGGCCGTGTCCTCGACCTGGAACTGCGCCGCCTGAGCCGCGAGCATCTCCGCGTTCGATCCGGCGGCGAGGCCGACCAGTTCGAAGCGCCGAGGATTCGCGCGGATCACATCCAGCGCCTGCGTTCCGATGGAGCCGGTGGAGCCGAGGACGATGATGCGACGCATGACGCCAGCCTAGGACACGCGCCCGCCGCGACTACTGCTGCGGCTGGACGGGCGTCGTGGCGAGGATGTCGACGACGAAGACGAGGCTCTCCTTCTGGAGCTCGTGCCCCTCGCTCGCGCCGTAGCCGTCAGCCGGTGGCATCACGACGACGACCTGCGAGCCGACCTTCTGGCCCTCGAGAGCCTTCTGGAAGCCGGCGACGACACCGGTGGTCTGGAACTGCGCCGGCGCCGCGTCGCGGCTCCAGCTCGAGTCGAACTCGCTGCCGTCGGACCACTTCACGCCGAGGTACTGCACCACGACCAGGTCGCCGGAGGCGACCGTTGCCCCGTCGCCCTGCTTGAGGACCGCGACCTTGGTCTCGGTGGGCGCGTCCCCGTCGGGGATCGTCACGGTCGGCTTCCCGGCCTTGTCGAGCTCGACGGCGGGCATGCCGGGGGTCGGATCGACGGGGGTGCCCGTCGCGACCTCGGGGAGGTGCTCGACGGCCTCGGCGTAGACGACGACGTTGTTCGCGCCTTCACCGAGCACGTTGCCAGGCAACGTGAGGACGACGCGCGAGCCGACCGGCTCGCACTCGAGAGCGGCGACGAACAGCGACGACTGGTTCGTGTCGAGGAGCACGGGCAGAAGACCGCCCTCTCCACGCGCTGATGAGTCGAGAACGTCACCGGTCGCTGCGTCGATGATCTGATACTGCACGGACACGAGGTCACCCACCCCGATGTCCTCGCCGTCGCCCGCGCTCACCACGGTGCGCTCGACGCCCGCGAAGGCGGCGTCGGCCGGCACGGTGATCTTGGTGTCGGCACCCTCACCGTCGACGACGACCGCATCGGAGGTGTCGCCCGGCTGCGCGTCCAGCGCGCAGGAGCTCGACGCCGTGGGATCGGGCGTGCTCGAACTCTCCGGGGCGCCGCTGCCGGAGCAGCCTGCCAGCAGAAGGGTCGCCGCAGCGACGGTGGACAGAATGACGAGCGGACGCTTGCGCACAGGGAGACCTCAGGATCGCGGGCGGGACACTCCATCCTCCCCCATCCCCCTTTGCCCGCGCTGGGAGGCGCGGCGCGATTCTTCATTCCCGCGATGGCATGGATCCGGGAGTAACCTGCTCTGATGACCTCTGAGCAGTCCGTCGAGCCCGAAGCCTCGTCAGAAGAGATTCCGGCCTCAGAGGAATCAGCGAAACCGCGCCACGCCGGTTTCGCCTACCGGCTCGGCCGCGGGCTCATCACGCCGCTGGCCCGCCTGGTCTACCGGCCGCGGATCGAAGGCCGTGAGAACGTTCCGCTGAGCGGACCGGTGATCTTCGCGAGCAATCACCTCTCGTTCATCGACTCGATCGCCATCCCGGTCGCCGCTCCGCGACCCGTGCACTTCCTGGCGAAGTCGACCTACTTCGAGGGCGCGGGCTTCCAGGGCTGGATGAGCAAGACGTTCTTCCAATCGATCGGTGCGATCCCGGTTCGCCGAGGCGCCGGGCAGGCAGCGCTCGATGCGCTCGACCTGCAGCGCCAGCTCCTGGATGAGGGCCTCGCGGTCGCGCTCTATCCGGAGGGCACCCGCTCCACCGACGGCCGCCTGTACAAGGGCCGCACGGGCGTGGCGTTCCTCGCTCTCCAGACGGGCGCACCGGTCGTACCCGTCGGCCTGATCGGAACCGACAAGGTGATGCCGGTCGGCGCGAAGGTCCCCACCATCTCCGAGCGGATCACGGTGCGGTTCGGCGAACCGCTCGACCTGTCCCCGCACGGGCCCGCGACGAGCGGACGAGCACGTCGACTCGCGACCGACGACATCATGGCAGCGATCCACGCACTCTCGGGCCAGGAGCTCGCCGGCGCCTACAACGAGGCTCCGGCGCAGGGAGCCATCGAGAAGATCAAGCAGGCGCTGCCGCACGAACGACGCTGACGCGACGTCGCCGCGCGCTACGACGCGAGCGCGGTGACCGTCGCCTCGTGCCGCACCGGGAAGTTCATCGAGTTCGCGATGAAGCACCACTCGTTCGCCTGCGCGTGGGCGCGCTCGGCAGCGTCGATCATCGACGCCTCGGCGACGACGACCTCCGGCCGCAGCATGACCTCGACGAAGGCTCCTCCGCCCGCGCCGTTCTCGCGCATCATCCCGCTCGCCTGATCGCGGTAGGACACGACGACGACGCCGGCCGTCACACAGGCATGGAGGTACGACAGCAGGTGGCATTCGGACAGCGATGCCAGCAGCAGATCCTCGGGGTTCCATCGTGAGGGATCGCCGCGGAACGGCTTGTCGGACGAGGCGAGGAGCTCGGGCTTCCCATCGACCTCGATCGTGACGTCGCGGCGATAGTCGCGGTAGCCGCTGGTCCCGCTGCCGGTGTTCCCGGTCCAGGTGGACGTGAGGGCGTAACGGTGCTCGCCGAGGGCGCGAGGGGTCGACTGCTCTGCCATACGTCAAGTCTGCCAGGGCCCGGCGGGACGCGGCGTTAGGATCGAGAGGTGCTGGAGACTCTCACCGTTCAGGATGCCGTGGAACTCGCCGTCGTCGAACGCAGCGGGTTCGTCGAGTCCCGCCATGCGGGTGCCGCCGTCGTGCTGTCGACCGACGGCGAGATCGTCGCACGCCACGGCAACGTCGAGGCGCTGATCCTTCCGCGTTCCAGCCTCAAGCCGCTGCAGGCCGTCGCCTGCATCACGGCGGGCGCCGTCTTGGAGGGCGAGCAGCTGGCACTCTCGACGGCCAGCCACACCGGGACCGATCGCCATGCCTCCGTGGTACGCGACGTCCTGACCGAGGGCGGTCTGACGGAGGACGACCTCGGCTGTCCCCCGGCCTGGCCGACGGACTCGGCGACGCGGGACGAACTCGTCCGCGAGCACGGCCAGGCGGCGCGCGTGCGCATGAACTGTTCCGGCAAGCACGCCGCGATGCTCCGGGCCTGCGTGGCCACGGGCTGGTCGACCGACGGATACCTGGATCCCACGCACCCGCTGCAGGCTCACATCCGCGAGGTCGTCGAGCGCCTCTCCGGCGAGAAGATCGCGCACACGGCGATCGACGGCTGCGGAGCGCCGGTGCACGCGCTGACGCTCACCGGACTCGCCCGCGCCATCCACCGGATCGGCACGGCGTCGGATCGCTCTCCGTTCGCGCTGCACCGTGTTGCCGGCTCTCTGGTGCGCGCGGTGCGGGAGAACCCGTGGACGATCGAGGGCCCCGGCCGTCCCGACACGATCGCGATCGAGAAGCTCGGGGTGTTCACCAAGGGCGGCGCCGAAGGCGTGATGGTGATGGTCGCCCCGAACGGCACCACGGTGGCGCTGAAGATGCTCGACGGCGCCCCGCGTGCCTCGACCGTCGTCGCCGCGACCCTGCTGGCTCGCGCCGGCGGTCTGAGCGATGCCGACGTCGCAACTCTCCAGGCGGCTCTTCCGCTCGAGGTCCTCGGTGGCGGCGGCGTGGTCGGCAGCATCCGACCGGGTAGCGGCATCTGACCCACCCCGGGTCGGCACCCTCTCTCACCCGGGCTTGAGCGCCGGAACGATGACGCGCCGCGGCGATCCAGCCCCGCGCACCGACCACGCACGACCGGCGTGCGGACGCGCGAAGGGCGGAAGCTCGCGGACGCCTGCGAGCTGACGGAGATCCGTCGGCTGCTCGGCGCGGATGAGGATCTCCCCTTCGGCGCGGATGCGCTGCCAGACCGACCAGCTGCGCTGCCAGGTCTCCGCGTCCGCGACGAGGATGCACGAGGCGGACGGACGGAGCCTCTCCGCACCGGGCAGGAGCACCTCGCAGTCGGGGTGAGCGATCTGCAGCCGCGCGACGATCTCCGGGGCGCCCGTGCTCACCACCGCGGTGATGCTCGCCGCCGGGACCCACGCCGGAGGCACTGCCTCCGCGGAGATGGCGACCGCGTGCTCCTCGACCCACGCGAACTGGACCTCACGCCCGCCCAGCGTCGCGCGGCCGGCGATGCGATCGCGGACGAACCCCGACGGCTCGCCTCCGGCGGCGATGTGCTCGACGCGGCTCGGCATCCGCAGCAGAGCCCTCCGCGGAAGCGCGTCGAGAAGGCGCCCCACCGGACCTGTCGCACGCGACGCGGTCATCACGACGGTCGCGCCTCCGCCCGCCCTCAGGACCTGTTCCCAGCGCTGGGCGAGCTGCTGCGCGTGCTCGGACGGCAGTCCGGCGAGAAGGACGTCCACATCGTCGCACAGCACCACCGCGGGCAGCGGTTCGCCGCCGGTCGCCCAGGCCGTGACGAGGTCCCAGGCGTGCTCGGGATCGGACGGCACCCATCGCGCATCGGCGCGCTGCGCGGCGATCGTGCGCAGCGCCGCGGTTCGCCCCGACCCCGGAGCGCCCAGGATGGACAGGCCCCGCTCCGGCCCGGGGTACAGCAGCTCCAGCGGCTGGGACTGCCGCTCGGGAGCGTCGGCCCGTCCGAGGACGACCTGTCCCGCCGGGAGAGCCGCGGCGGGTCCGGTGAGATCGCTGAGCGGGATACGTCCGGGGAGCGAAGCAAGCCAGGGGCTGCGCGGCCGGTCGACGGCTGCCCACCGCATCCCCACGCGCCGCAGGTCCGACGCGCCGGTGAGGGCGACACGCAGCGCGACCGGAGCATGATCCTCGGGGCGGCGCACCAGGGCGACACCGCGTGAGCCCGCGCCGCCCGGGAGCTCGGCCGCGGCATCCGTGCCGATCACGAGCCTGCTGTCGGCGGCGTCTCCGACCCGCAGGCTGATCCGCAGAGGGCAGTTCGCCGCGAGGGCGTCGCGGACCACCCCTGCGGCGCGCTGGGTGCCGAGGATGAGGTGCATGCCCAGCGCCCGACCACGCGCGGCGACGTCGGTGAAGACGGCACCGAGATCCGGATGCTCCTGCAGGAGAGCCGCGAACTCGTCGACCACGATGATCAGGCGGGGCATCGCCACGTCGCGCACGTCTCTGGCGCCCGCGGCCGCGAGCACCGCCTCCCGGTGCCGCAGCTCCGCGGTCAGACTCGACACGCCTCGTCGCGCGCCCTCGTCGTCGAGATCGGTGATGACGGCCGCGACCTGTCGGAGCTCTCTCAGCGGCTCGAAGGCCGTGCCTCCCTTGAAGTCCGCGAGCACGAACGTCACGCGGTCGGGGCCGTTGGACGCGGCGATCGCGGTCACCCAGGTCACGAGGAGCTCGCTCTTCCCCGTCCCCGTCGTGCCGGTGACGATCGCATGCGGCCCGTCCTCCACGATGTCGACCACGATGTCCTCGTGGGCGCTCCGTCCGATGACCGCGGGAAGCCCGTGGTCGCCCGGTGACTGCGCGAGTTCGCGCATGCCGACGGACACCGGAAGCATGTCGGCGTCCCGATGCTCCTCCCGGCATTCCCCGGCGACCGCCTGCGCCTGCGCGAGCGAGAGGCATTCCACGGCGACGTCCGCCATGCCTCGCGGCGTCCGCAGCGTCGCCGACCCCGGTTCCACGACGTCGATCACGGTCGTGATGCCGTCGGGCACCTCGCCTCCCGTCTGGGCCAGCCAGACGACCGCATCCGCATCGACCCGTGACCCGCTCGACGCCGCGACGCCGATCCGGAATCCGCTCCGTCGTGCGCGCAGCGCGTGCGGCAGCGACTCGAGTCCCCAGCGCGCGAGATCGTCGCCGACGAGCGAGAGCTGAGCCGCACCGAACCGCAGACACAGCTGCACGACGACGGCCCGGGCCACCGCGGCCGTCAACGCCTCCGGTCCGCGCAGACAGACGCCCCGCCCGAGCGGTACCGCAAGCGGCGCATCGTGCAGCGTCGCCGACCGCTCCCGGAAGTCGCGCGTGCGTGCATCGTCTCCCCCACCGCAGCGGATGCCGCTCGGCACCCTTCCCCTGCCCACCACGAGCGCACTCGACTCGTCCGGCGGGTGCGCGCCGCGCAGCGGCGGCTGGACGAGGCATGACGCGGCATCAGGATCCTGGAGCCATCGTGCGGCGCGCTCCTCGCGCTGCCGGCGCTCCAGCTCGGCTTCGGCCTCGGCCCATGCCGCTGCGGCCTCCGCAGCGTTCCGGCGCCGGTCCCGGCGTCGGCTCCGCGCCGCGTCGGCGAGAGAAGCGACGAGCATCAGAGGTCCCAGTGCGGCGAAGCAGAGGGCGAACAGAGAACCGGTGACCAGCCAGAGCACCACGCCGGCCGCGACGGGGACGATCGCCGCCATGAACGGCAGAGCGGGCCTCCGCGGCGAAGGCGGCGCAGCAGGGAGCGTGATCGGAAAGGAGTCCATGCACCTCAGTGCACAGCATGGCGCATCCGGAGAGGATGCTGTCCACAGAAGTGGAGCGGTTACTCCGCGGACTCGTCCTCTGTGGAGAGCGAGTCGTCCTCACCGCTCACCTGAACGATGACCAGCGTGACGTTGTCGCGTCCGCCGTTCTCCAGCGCTGCGGCGAGCATCGCATCGACGGCATCAGCGGGGTCGGCGTTCTCGCGCAGGAAGTGCTGGATCCCGTAGTCGGTCAGCTCCTTCGTGAGCCCATCCGAGCAGATGACGAAGCGATCGCCCGCCCGCACATCGATCGTGAGGTAGTCCGGCGGGGTGAGCTCGCTCGCACCGACGGCACGGGTGATGACGTTGCTGTACGGGTGCCCCTCGGCCTCCTCCGGACTGAGCTTGCCCGCCGTGATGAGCTCCTGCACGACGGAGTGGTCCGTCGTCACCTGCACGAGCCGGTCGTCACGGAGCAGGTAGACGCGGGAGTCGCCGATGTTGAGCGAGACCCACTGCGGCTCGTCCCCCGCGACGTCGAGGAAGACGCCGGTGAGCGTGGTGCCGGTGCCCTCGTCGGTCGTCTCCGGGTGATCGGCGATGTCGGCCACGGCCAGCTCGAGAGCGTTCTCGATCGCAGCCCTGTCGACCTCGCCCGACTCGACGACCGCCTCGAGCCTCGCGACGGTGCTGCGGCTGGCGATCTCTCCCCCGGCATGACCGCCCATGCCGTCGGCGACGATGAACAGCGGGTACTCCGCAAGGAACGCGTCCTGGTTCGTCTCACGACGGCGCCCCAGGTCGGTGACGCCGGCCCACGAGAGCAGCAGCGGGCGCTGTGCGATCGTGATGCTGCGCGTCTTCGTCGTCTCAGCCACGTGCTGCCTCCGATGGACCTGCGGCGGATCGGGCGAGCGCAGGATACTCACACATCGTAGTGGAACTCCGGTTCCCGGCTCATACCCGGGCACCCGGGTCTTCGGGCAGCGGGAACAGCCTGTCGATGGTCTCGCGGTCGGCGGCGTCGGGGCGCCAGGCGTCTCCCGCAAGGGCGTTCGCCTCGACCTGGGCCGCCGAGGTGGCGCCGGCGATCACGCTCGAGACGACAGGGTTGGAGAGGAGCCAGCCGAACGACGCCTGCAGCATCGTGATGCCTCGTTCGTCGCAGAACCCGCGGAACTCCTCGATGGCATCCCACGGCGCGTTCTCCCACACGTGGCGACGACTCGACATGATGCGGCTCGATGCGGGGCCGCCTTCCCGGGTGAACTTGCCCGTCAGCAGCCCGTTGTGCAGCGGGAAGAACGGGAAGAACCCGAGCCCGTAGCGCTCCACGGCGGGGAGCACCTCGCGTTCGGCCGCACGAGCGAGCAACGAGTAGTGGTTCTGAGATGAGATGAAGCGGCCCGTCGACCGCTCGCGTGCGGTGAACTCCGCCTCGGCGATCTGCCAGCCGGAGAAGTTCGAATGCCCGTAGTAACGGATCTTGCCTTCGCGGACGAGTTCATCGAGGGCATCCGTCGTCTCCGCGATCGGCGTCTCGGGATCGGGCAGGTGCAGCTGGTAGAGGTCGATCCAGTCCGTGCGCAGTCGGCGCAAGGACTCCTCCACTGCTCGACGGACGTATCGACGGGAACCACGGCCCGCGGGAAAGGCGTAGCCCATGTCGCGCTCGTGGCCGAACTTCGTCGCGAGCACCACGCGGTCTCGGCGCCCTTCCAGGGCCTGTCCCATCAGGGTTTCGCTGGTGCCGGCGACGGCGCCGTACATGTCCGCCGTGTCGAGCAGCGTGATCCCGTTGGCGATCGCGGCGTCGATGACCTCGCGGGTCCCGGTGAGCGTCTCGGTGGCGGTGCCGCTGCGTCCGAAGTTGTTGCAGCCGAGGCCCGTTGCCGACACGAGCAGACCGGAGGCGCCCACCCGGCGCTGCGACATGACCATGGTCTCCACGTTAGCGCCCGTCCCGTCGCTGTCGGCGCGGCCCACGGCGGGAACGGCACAGGGCCCCCGACCGAAGTCGAGGGCCCTGTGTCAGACGATCAGGCCGGAGGCTGCGTCGGGTCGGACGGCGGCGCAGGCGGAGCTGCCGGCGGCGCGGTCGGAGGTGCCGGCGGAGTGGCCGGAGGAGCTGCCGGCGGTGCCGGCGGCGTGGTGGGCTGCGCCGGAGGCACGGGGGCCCCGGTCGCCGGTGCGGCAGGAGCAGCGGGCGGCGCGTAGCCGGGCTGTGCCGGCGGCGCGTAGCCGGGCTGCGCGGGAGGCGCGTACCCCTGCGGAGCGGGAGGCGCGTAGCCCTGGGGGGCGGCGCCGTAGCCCTGCTGAGGTGCGGCGGCAGCCGGCTGGACGGGGATGCCGTCCCACACCGTGCGGTCTCCGAGGAAGCCGTTGCCCGCCCAGGAGGCCGGCTGGATGTTCGGGTTCCAGCGCGACTTGTCGAACGCGTTGATACCCAGCCAGACGATGCTCAGGAAGACGTAGAGCACGACCCAGACCGCATCCTTCTGCAGCTTGAGGCCGACGCGCCACGCGGCGATCACGGACAGCACGGCCAGCGCGATCGAGAAGACGAAGCCGATCCCGATCCAGCTGAGGAGCGCAGCGCCACCGATGCCGTAGAGCACGAGCCACGGGCTCAGGTCACCGAGCTTGAAGAAGATCATCGTGTTGTAGACGGGCACCCAGGCGCGCCACTTGCCCTGCACTCCGGCCTTCTCGAAGATCTTCATGTAGAAGAGAGAGCCCAGTACATAGCCGGCGATCGCGATCAGGAAGATCACGAAGGAATATGCGAGAAGCAGGCCGGCGTAGCCTGCTCCGTAGTCGTCGTAATCCATGAGACTCACATTCTTTGGTCTCGGGAGACGGCTTTCGCCCCCCGCAAACGAAGCGACCGCCTCGCATTGGACATGGTAGCGGTGCGCATGGGGGCGGGCAACGAACCACGCGGGGAGTTTCATCCCGCGTCACCTGGCGTCATTCGGCGACGACGAGCTCCAGGATGCCGGCATCATCCGTGCCGCGGAGGACGACGTCGCTCTTCTCCGCCCAGCGGCGGAGGCCCCGCAGCGACGTGATGCGCGGTCGGTCCTCGGCCAGCGCCCGGACGAGGAGCCCCTTGGACTTCTTGTTGAAGTGGTTGAGCGCCCTGCCGTGCTCCGTCACGACGCGCACGTAGGAGGAGGGGACGGATGCCGGGACGGGGCCGAGAGCCACGTAGGCCTCGCTCCGCAGGTCGAGCACGAAGGCCGGAGCGGACTCCGCGATGGCAGACGATGTGGCATCCGCCCAGTGGCGCCGGAGGGCCGGGAGGCCGGGAACCGAGGTCCCTGCGGAGAGCCGGTACGTCGGCAGCGCATCCAGGGCCCCGATCGGTCCGAGCGGGGCGCTGTGGATCCACACGTGCTCGCCGAGCCAACGTCGGGATGCCGTCGACAGGGTCGCGGCGTCGAGCGCGTCGAAGAGCACTCCCGTGTAGCGGTCGACCGCCGGCATGGTCGGCGCGGTGCGCAGCGTCCGATTGTGCTCCACGTCACCGGCCTGGCGGTCGCTGAGCTTCAGAACCCGACGGGCGGCCTCCTCGTCGGCGGCGAGATCGATCAGCGCGTCGAGCGCGGCGGATCGGTGCGCGTGGAGCTCTGGGAGCGCCAGCGACGAGAGCGCCAGCGGTGCGCCGTCGCCGCCCGGACGCTTGGTCTCCGACGGTGGGAGCAGGATCTTCATGGGACCTCGGGGACAGACACGACCGCCCCGGATCGCCGACGGCTCGAAGAGCGCGGGACGGTCCGGGGCGGACGGGTGGAACAGGACTGCTAGGCGATGAGAGCCGCGTTGCCGGCGACGATGGTCAGGGTGTCGCCCTCCATGGAGAGGAACCCGTCCTGCGCGTTGGCCAGCACCTTGGTGCCGTCGGTCTGGGTGATCCGGACCTGGCCCTCGGCGAGGATCGCCAGCACCGGCTCGTGGCCGGTCATGAAGCCGATCTCGCCCTCGACGGTCTTGGCGACCACGAGGCTCGCCTCTCCCGTCCAGACCTCCGCGTCCGCGGAGACGAGGCTGACGTGCAGAGCCATGGTCAGCCGTTCTCCTTCTGGATCTTCGCCCACTGCTCTTCGACGTCGGAGATGCCACCGACGTTGAAGAAGGCCTGCTCGGCGACGTGGTCGAAGTCACCGCGCGTGATCGCATCGAACGACTCGATGGTCTCCTTCAGCGGGACGGTCGAACCCTCGACACCGGTGAACTTCTTCGCCATGTAGGTGTTCTGCGAGAGGAACTGCTGGATGCGACGTGCACGCGACACGACGATCTTGTCTTCCTCGGAGAGCTCGTCGACACCGAGGATCGCGATGATCTCCTGCAGCTCCTTGTTCTTCTGGAGGATCTGCTTGACGGTGGTCGCGACGCGGTAGTGGTCCTCGCCCAAGTACCGGGGGTCCATGATCCGCGACGTCGAGGTCAGCGGGTCGATGGCCGGGTACAGACCCTTCGACGCGATCTCACGAGAGAGCTCGGTCGTGGCGTCGAGGTGGGCGAAGGTGGTCGCCGGAGCCGGGTCGGTGTAGTCATCGGCCGGCACGTAGATCGCCTGCAGCGAGGTGATCGAGTGACCACGCGTCGAGGTGATGCGCTCCTGGAGCACACCCATCTCGTCGGCGAGGTTCGGCTGGTAGCCCACCGCGGACGGCATACGGCCGAGCAGCGTCGAGACCTCGGAACCGGCCTGCGTGAAGCGGAAGATGTTGTCGATGAAGAGCAGAACGTCCTGCTTCTGCACGTCACGGAAGTACTCCGCCATCGTCAGAGCCGAGAGGGCGACGCGCAGACGCGTTCCCGGCGGCTCGTCCATCTGGCCGAAGACGAGGGCCGTCTTGTCGAAGACACCCGCCTCTTCCATCTCGTGGATCAGGTCGTTGCCCTCACGGGTGCGCTCACCGACACCGGCGAACACCGACACACCACCGTGGTCCTGCGCGACGCGCTGGATCATCTCCTGGATGAGGACGGTCTTGCCGACACCGGCGCCACCGAACAGACCGATCTTTCCACCCAGCACGTACGGCGTGAGGAGGTCGATCGACTTGATGCCGGTCTCGAACATCTGAGTCTTGGACTCGAGCTGGTCGAAGTTCGGCGCCTTGCGGTGGATGGGCCAGCGCTCGGTGACCTCGATGGTCTCACCGGGCTCGCCGTTGAGGACCTCGCCGATCACGTTGAAGACCTTGCCCTTGGTGACGTCTCCGACGGGGACCGAGATGGCCTCACCGGTGTCGCGCACCTCCTGGCCGCGGACGATGCCGTCCGTCGGCTTGAGGGCGATGGCGCGCACGAGGTCGTCGCCGAGGTGCTGAGCGACCTCGAGCGTGATCTCGACGGAGGACTCGCCGATCACGATCGTGGTCTTCAGTGCGTTGTAGATGTCGGGGATCGAGTCGTGCGGGAACTCGATGTCGACAACCGGACCGTTGACGCGCGCGACGCGCCCGACGACCGCGGTCGCCGGCTGGTCAGCCGTGGCGGTGGGGGTCATTTTCGTCTCTTTCCTGATGGTCTATTTGCTCGACGAGAGCGCGTCGGCGCCGCCGACGATCTCTGCGATCTGCTGCGTGATCTCCGCCTGACGCGCGTTGTTGCGCAGGCGGGTGTAGTCGGTGATGAGCTTGTCGGCGTTGTCGCTGGCGGACTTCATCGCCTTCTGCGTCGCGGCCTGCTTGGCGGCCGACGACTGCAGGAGTGCGTTGAAGACGCGGCTCTGGATGTACACCGGCAGGATCGCGTCCAGCACGGTCTCGGCATCCGGCTCGAACTCGTACAGCGGGTAGACGGTGTTCCCGGCCTCCGACTCGTCTGCTTCCGAGATCTCCAGCGGAAGCAGGCGCACGGACTCCGGCGACTGCGTCATCATGCTGACGAAGCGGTTGTACACGAGGTGGATCTCGTCGACGCCGCCCTCGTCCGCACCGCGGGAGAAGTCCTCGAGCAGCTGCTGCGAGATCTCCTCCGCCGTGTGGAACGACGGGGTGTCGGTGTCGCCGGTCCACTCCGCGGCCGCCGCGATGCGACGGAACTGGAAGTAGCCGACGGCCTTGCGACCGACGAGGTAGAACACCGGCTCCTTGCCCTGCTCGCGCAGGAGCTCCGCCACCTCGAGACCCTCACGGAGGATCTGCGAGTTGAAGGCTCCCGCGAGACCGCGGTCCGACGAGAAGATCACGACCGCGGAACGGCGGATCGTCTCGGGCTCACGGGTGAGCGGGTGGTCGACGTTCGAGTGCGTCGCGACGGCGGACACGGCCCTCGTCACGGCCCGCGCGAAGGGACTGGACGCCTTGACGCGTGCCATCGCCTTCTGGATGCGCGAAGCCGCGATGAGTTCCATCGCCTTCGTGATCTTCTTGGTCGTCTGAGCAGAAGAGATCTTCTGCTTGTAGACCCTGAGTTGAGCGCCCATGAAATCAGTACCTCACGCGGTTACGCGCGACGACCCTTGACGATCTTCTCCTGGTTGACGTCGTCCGCCTCGGCCGCCGCATGCTCCTCGTGACCGGGAGCGCCGATGGCGTGTCCCTTGCCACCCTGGAACTCCAGGACGAAGGCATCCGTGTGCTTCTCGAGCTCTGCGACCGTGTCGTCGTCGAGGACGTTGGTCTCGCGCAGGGTCTCGAGGACCTTGGTGTTGCGACGCAGGTAGTCCAGGAGCTCGCGCTCGAAGCGGAGGACGTCGGAGACCTCGATCGTGTCGAGCTTGCCCTTCGTTCCGGCCCAGATCGAGACGACCTGCTCCTCGACGGGGTACGGCGAGTACTGCGGCTGCTTGAGCAGCTCGGTCAGACGCGCACCACGCGACAGCTGACGACGCGAAGCCGCGTCGAGGTCGGACGCGAACATCGCGAAGGCCTCGAGCGAGCGGTACTGCGCCAGCTCCAGCTTCAGCGTTCCGGAGACCTTCTTGATCGACTTGACCTGCGCGTCGCCACCGACTCGCGAGACCGAGATTCCCACGTCGACCGCGGGACGCTGGTTGGCGTTGAAGAGGTCGGACTGCAGGAAGATCTGGCCGTCGGTGATCGAGATCACGTTGGTCGGGATGTACGCCGAGACGTCGTTCGCCTTGGTCTCGATGATCGGGAGACCCGTCATCGATCCGGCGCCGAGCTCGTCGGACAGCTTCGCGCAACGCTCCAGCAGACGGGAGTGCAGGTAGAAGACGTCACCCGGGTAGGCCTCGCGGCCCGGCGGGCGACGCAGGAGGAGCGAGACGGCACGGTAGGCCTCGGCCTGCTTCGACAGGTCGTCGAAGATGATGAGGACGTGCTTGCCGCCGTACATCCAGTGCTGGCCGATCGCGGAACCCGTGTAGGGGGCGAGGTACTTGAAGCCGGCGGGGTCGGATGCCGGAGCCGCCACGATCGTGGTGTACTCCAGGGCGCCGGCCTCTTCGAGCGCGCCCTTCACCGAGGCGATGGTCGAGCCCTTCTGGCCGATGGCGACGTAGATGCAGCGGACCTGCTTGTTGACGTCGCCCGACTCCCAGTTGGCCTTCTGGTTGATGATCGTGTCGATCGCGATGGCCGTCTTGCCGGTCTGGCGGTCGCCGATGATCAGCTGGCGCTGACCGCGGCCGACGGGGATCATCGCGTCGATGGCCTTGATGCCGGTCTGCATCGGCTCGTGGACCGACTTGCGCTGCATGACGCCGGGCGCCTGCAGCTCGAGCTCGCGGACCGCTTCGGTGGCGACCGGGCCGAGGCCGTCGATCGGGTTGCCGAGCGGGTCGACCACGCGGCCGAGGTAGCCGTCGCCGACGGGGACCGAGAGGACCTCTCCGGTGCGGGTGACCTCCTGGCCGGCCTCGACGCCGGTGAACTCACCGAGGACGACGACACCGATCTGGTGCTCGTCCAGGTTGAGCGCGAGACCCTTGGTGCCGTCTGCGAAGGTCACGAGCTCGTTGGCCATGACGCCGGGCAGGCCCTCGACGTGCGCGATTCCATCCGCGGCGTCGATGACGGTGCCGACCTCGGTCGCCGCGGCCCCGGTGGGCTCGTAGGCGGCGGCGAAGTCCTTCAGCGCGTCACGGATGACGTCGGGGCTGATCGATAGTTCTGCCATTGTCTTCCCTTTGTATCTGGGTGCGCGGTTCCCCGCGCGAAGTCGTGTTAGCCCGCGAGCTTCTGGCGAAGGTCTGCGAGTCGAGCGGAGATGCTGCCGTCGATGACGTCATCGGCGATCTGCACGCGCAGGCCTCCGACGACGGCAGGGTCGATGACGACGTTGAGCGAGACCGTGCCGTCGTAGCGGCGCGAGAGCGCGTCGCTGAGACGGGTGCGCTGCGCCTCGCTGAGCTCGGACGCACTGTGGACCGTCGCCACGACTCGACCGTGCTGGCTCGAGACGATGCGCGTGGCGCGGCTGAGCAGCTGGCGCACACGCCGCTCGCGCGGCTGGCGCACGAGCGAGGAGACGATCAGCGTGGCGGGAGCACTGTAGCCGCCGTCGGCGAGCAGTCGCTCCACGAGAGCGCCCTTGGCTTCCTCTCCCCCGAGGCGGCTGCCCAGGGCGAGCTCGAGCTCGGCGTTGGCGGCGATCACGCGGGAGAACCCGAAGATCTCCCCCTCGAGATCGGCGCCCGGCTCCGCGATCGACGCGGCGCGGATCGCGAGCTCCTCGATGCCGTCCACCAGCTCGGAGGCGTTCGACCAGCGCTCGGCGACGACGGTCTTCAGGACGCTCTGCGCGTCTGCGGAGAATCCGCCGAAGACCGCCGTGACGACGTTCTGTCGCGCCTCGGCCGGAGCCGAGGGATCAGCGAGCGCGCCGCTCAGCTGGGACGACTCGCTCACGGCACGCCCGGCAGCGAAGAGCTCCCGTGCGGTGTCGAGAGTGACGCCCTTCGCTGCGGCAAGCGTCTCGATGGATGCCGCGAGTGCCTGAGTGGTCGCGCTGCCCATTACTGAGCCGCCTTCTCGGATGCCTCGAGGTCGGCGAGGAAGCGATCGACGACTGCCGTGGCGCGTGCATCGTCGGAGAGGGTCTCTCCGACCACACCGCCGGCGAGGTCGAGGGCCAGCGAGCCCACCTCGCTGCGCAGCGAGACGAGAGCGGTCTGACGCTCGGCCTCGATCTGCGTGTGCGCGGTCGCGGTGATGCGTGCAGCCTCGCTGGATGCCGCATCCTTCGCCTCGGCGACGATCTTCTTGCCGTCCTCACGAGCGGCCTCACGGATCTCACCGGCCTCGGTGCGTGCCTCCGCCAGCTGGCGGGTGTACTCCTCGAGCGCTGCTTCGGCCTTCTTCTGCGCCTCGTCAGCCTTCGCCATGTTGCCCTCGATGGCAGCCGAACGCTCGTCGAGCATCGCCTTCAATCGGGGCAGGGCGACCAACCACACGACGAGGAGGATGATGACGAACCACACGCCCGACCAGATGATGTCGTACCACGCGGGGATGAGCGGGTTGTTGGCCGCTTCGCCCTCTGCTGCGAGGTTCGTGACAAGAGCGTTGAGCATCCTGTCTCCTTCAGAAGTCGGTAGGGATTACGGGAAGGGGATGAATCCGACGGCGATGCCGACGAATGCAAGCGCCTCGGTGAAGGCGATACCGATCCACATGAGGACCTGAAGGCGACCGGCCAGCTCGGGCTGACGAGCGACGCCCTCGATGGTCTTGCCGACGACGATACCCACGCCGATGGCCGGGCCGATGGCTGCGAGGCCGTAGCCGACCGCCGCGAGGTGGCCGTTGATTTCAGCGAGAACCGTAGTTGCGTCCACGGGTTTTTCCTTTCGTTGGGTGGGAGGGCTGATGCCCGCCCGCTCAGAGTCTGTTGCTCAGTGCTCTTCTGCGACCGCGAGCTGGATGTAGACCGCGGTGAGGACGGTGAAGACGTAGGCCTGCAGGACGGCCACCAGGATCTCGAAGATCGTGAAGGCGCCGCCGAAGGCGAGGGTCCCGATGCCGAGGAAAGCCCAGCCTCCACCTGCGGTGAAGAAGAAGAACTGGGTCGCCGCGAAGCACAGGACGAGGATCATGTGGCCGACGACCATGTTCATCAGCAGTCGCAGGGTGAGCGTCACCGGGCGGATGATGAACGTCGAGAGCAGCTCGATCGGGGTGACGATGATGTACACCGGCCACGGGACACCGGCCGGGAACAGCGCGTTCTTGAAGAACTTGCCCGGGCTCTTCTTGATGCCCGCGTAGATGAAGGTCACGTAGCTGACGAGCGCGAGCACGAGGGGAACAGCGATGATGCTGGTTCCGGCGATGTTCAGGAACGGGATGATGCCCGTGATGTTCATGAACAGCACCATGAAGAAGATCGTGGTGAGGATCGGCAGGAAGCGGTCGCCGTCCTTGCGTCCGAGCAGGTCGTGCGCGATGTTGCCGCGGACGAGCCCGAGACCCATCTCGACGAGGCTCTGGAAGCGGCCGGGCACCACCGTCATGCGACGCGTGCCGAGCCAGAGGATGAGAACCACGGCGATCACCGAGAGGAACTGCACCAGGTGGATGCGGTGCACCGGGATGACACCGAACGCGTTGAAGAGGATCTCCGGGAAGAACTCATCGATCGACGGGCCGTGGAACTCGCCGTCAGTGGCGAGCTTAGGGATCAGGGTCGCAGCAAGATTAAACAGCGCGGGCTCCAGCTTCGGGGCACCGGTCTAAACCGGGGCGACGATGGTCGGTGTGCAATCAGCGCAAGCGCTCGCGGGCGAGCGGCGGGCACTCCCCAACACTATCAGAATCTGAGGATGCCCTAAGACCGGGGGCCGACCTCGGGCGATCCCTCTTCGGGCCGATTCGCCGACCCGGGCGCGACGTCCTCCGGCACCTCGGTCGGCAGCGTCGTGTCGCTGACGTTCGGCAGCCGCATGCGCGTGAGCACGATGACGTCGATCACGAGCGACATGATCACTCCCGCGACGATCGAGAGGAAGAACACCATCGGGTGCAGCCACGGCTGACCGGCCAGCAGGATCATCACCACGACGAAGACGCCGAGCTTGAGCAGCCAGCCGCCGAGCACGATGGCGAAGAAGAACTGCACGTAGAGGGGGTCGCCGTACCAGCGGTTGGCGACGAGGATGCTGATGCCCGTGATGGCGAGGAACAGGGCGGAGAGGAGCACGCCGAGAAGGCCGCTCACGAGCCCCTCCCCCTGGGCGACGAGGAATCCGACACCGCCGGCGACGATCGCGAGCACCGCGGTCGCCACCGCCGACCAGATGAGGGTTCGACGCAGGATCGGGGTGCTGGATACGGGGCTGGGGCTCATCAGGACTCCACGGGTGTCGGATCGGGTGCAACCCCCGCCGGGCGCTTCCTGCGGCGGGTAGGACTCAGGGTGATGACGAGGCAGGCCGCGATGCCCACGATGCCGAAGCCGACGCCGGGCAGGTACTGGCCGGGCCAGTCCTCCCTCGCGCCGACGTACATGAGCAGGACGGCGAGCGAGATGACCGCCGTCCATGCGTAGAAGATGAGGACCGCGTCCCGGTCGCGATGTCCGAGGTCGAGCATCCGGTGGTGCAGGTGCTTGCGGTCTGGCGAGAACGGCGACTTGCCGGCGTTCATGCGGCGGAGCACCGCCAGACCGAAGTCGAGGAGCGGCAGGAGGACGACCAGGAGCGGCAGCAGGATCGGGATGAACGCACCGAGCAGCTGCGAGCGGCCGAGGCGCTCCGGGTCGAGGGCCGAGGGATCCATCTGCCCTGTGAGCGCGATCGCGGACGTCGACATCAGCAGCCCGAGCACCAGTGCGCCGGAGTCGCCCATGAACAGCTTCGCCGGGCTCCAGTTGAGCGGGAGGAAGCCCAGGCACGCGCCGATGAGCACGGCGGCGATGAACGTCGAGAGGTTGAAGTAGCTGGAGGCACCGGAGTCGCGCGTGAAGATGTACGAGTACGCGAAGAAGACGCCGTTGGAGATGAGGCACACGCCCGCGACGAGACCGTCGAGGCCGTCGATGAAGTTGACGGCGTTCATGACGATCACGATCGCGAACATCGTCATCGTGATGCTGACCCAGCTCGAGAAGACGATGAGGTCGCCGAACGGGAGCGACAGGATCTGCAGGCCGCCGCCGACCGTGATGATCCCGGCGGCGAGGAACTGCGCACCCAGCTTGATCATCCAGTCCAGGTCCCAGAGGTCGTCGACCACGCCGATGACGGCGATCAGGAAGGAGGCGCCGAGGATCGACCACATGGTCGTCGGCGGGATCCAGATGCTCTGGAAGAAGGGGTTGGCCGCCGAGAACGCGAAGGCGGCGGCGATGCCGAGGAAGATGGCGACGCCGCCGAGACGCGGGGTGGGCGTCGTGTGCACGTCACGATCGCGGATGCCGGGATAGAGCTTGAAGCGCAGGCTCAGCCGCCAGACCGCCCAGGTCAGCCCGAAGGTGATGACGGCGGTGATGACGATCGTGAAGAGGTACTGCTTCACGGGTTCCCGTCCTGCTCCTCCGTGTGCTCCTCGTGCGGGTGGTCCTCGTGCGACTCCTGCGCGCCGTCGGACTCGAGCAGATCGCCGAGCACCTCGGCCAGCTGCTCCCGCGTGACGACGCCGTGGCGGAGGATGCGCACGACCCCCGGCTCATCGTCCCCGCGCCGGACGAGCGAGGTCGCGTCGACGATCGTCGAGGCGATGCCGTTCTTGCTCATGCCGTCGGCGAGGTACACCGCGACGCTGTCGCCCAGCATCTTCTCCGCGTCGAGAGCCGAGATCGCGGCGTCCTCGCCCGTGAGGTTCGCGCTGGAGACGGCGAGCGGGCCGGTCTCGGCGAGCAGCTCGAGCGCCACGTGGCCCTCCGGCATGCGCACGGCGACGGTCCCGAGGGTCTCCCCCAGGTCCCAGACCAGAGACGGCTGCGCCGGGAGCACGATCGTGAGACCGCCGGGCCAGAATGCGTCGACGAGACGCTGCACGGGCTCCGGCACCGACTCGGCCAGTGCCGCGAGGGTGTCCTTCGAGCCGATCAGCACGGGCGGCGGCTGGTTGCGACCGCGACCCTTGGCGTCGAGAAGACGCTGCACGGCGGTCGGTGAGAAGGCGTCGGCGGCGACGCCGTACACGGTGTCTGTGGGCATGACGATGAGTTCGCCGCGGCCGATCGCCTGGCGTGCGTTGCGCATTCCGGCGAGCAGCTGCGCCTCGTCGCGGCAGTCGAAGATGGTTGACATGACGGTTCGATTCTATGCGGGACGGATGCGGCGGAAGCTCGACGTGAGCTGATCAGGGCCGGAGAGCGGTCGTCGTGCGGTCGCGCAGCGTCAGGTCGCGGTGCGTGGCGGCGGCGCGCCAGCCGTCGGCGGTGAGCAGATCGCGGATCGATCCGCCCTGCAGCTCGCCGTGCTCGATGACGAGCAGGCCGCCGGGGCGGAGCAGTCGAAGCGCCCTGGTGCTGAGCACGCGCACGATGTCGAGCCCGTCCTCGCCCCCGTACAGCGCCATGGCGGGGTCGAACAGACGGACCTCCGGATCGCGCGGGATCGCCGCGTCGGGGACGTAGGGCGGGTTGGAGATGACGACGGATGCCGTGCCGTCGAGCTCCGGGAAAGCCTCGCCGAGGTCGGAGAGGACGAGCGTCAGGTTCTCGACCCCTGCCGAGTTCCGGCTCGCCCACGCGTGCGCGTCCGGGGAGAGCTCCGCCGCGAAGACGCGGGCGTGCGGGACCTCGGTCGCCATGGCCAGGGCGATCGCTCCGCTCCCCGTGCCGAGATCGACGCCGATCGGCGCGGGCTCCGGTGCGCTCAGCAGCGCGTCGATCGCGTACTGCACGACCGTCTCGGTCTCGGGTCGCGGTACGAAGACGCCGGGGCCGACCGCGAGTTCGAGGTGCCGGAAGGGTGCGGTGCCGGTGATGTGCTGCAGCGGCTCGCGGGCCGACCGCCGGGTCACGAGTTCGTCGAGGGCGGCGGAGGCATCGTCGGACGCCCGGTCACCGCGGACGATCGCCGCCTGCACCTCGCCGCGGCGCTGGCCCAGCACGTGTCCGGCGAGCAGCTCGGCATCGACCAGCGGATCCGGCACACCGGCGTCGGCGAGGCGCTGGGCGGCGGCGCGCACGAGGGCGGCGAGCGAGTTCTCAGGCATGGCTTCCAGCGTAGAGTGCAAGCGTCCGTCACATTTCCGGCCCCCGCAGTCCGCTCACCTAGGCTGGTGCGCAGCGACCCGCTCAGGAAAGGTTCCTCATGCCCGGTATTCACTCCGACATCACGACCGCGTTCGGCAACACCCCGCTCGTCCGCCTGAACAGAGTCGCCGAGGGCGTCGGCGCCACGGTGCTGGCCAAGCTCGAGTTCTACAACCCGGCTTCCAGCGTCAAGGACCGCCTCGGCATCGCCATCGTCGACGCCGCCGAGGCATCGGGCGAGCTGAAGCCGGGCGGCACGATCGTCGAGGCGACCAGCGGCAACACGGGCATCGCGCTCGCCATGGTCGGCGCGGCTCGCGGCTACAAGGTCATCCTCACGATGCCGGCGTCCATGTCGAAGGAGCGGCGCATGCTGCTCAAGGCGTTCGGTGCCGAGCTCGTCCTGACCGACCCGACCAAGGGCATGACCCAGGCGATCGCGGAGTCCGAGGAGATCGCCGCGAAGACGCCGGGTGCCGTGCTGGCGAAGCAGTTCGCGAACGAGGCGAACCCCGCGATCCACCGCAAGACCACGGCAGAGGAGATCCTCCGCGACACCGACGGCAAGGTCGACTACTTCGTCGCCGGCATCGGCACCGGCGGAACGATCACGGGTGTCGGACAGGTGCTGAAGGAGCGCATCCCCGGCGTCAAGATCGTCGCCGTGGAGCCCAAGGACTCCCCCATCCTCACCGAGGGCCACCCCGGCCCGCACAAGATCCAGGGCATCGGACCCAACTTCGTGCCCCCGATCCTCGACCGCGACGTGCTCGACGAGGTCATCGACGTCACGTTCGACGACGCGATCCGCCTCGCCCGTGAGACCGCGGCCAAGGACGGCATCCTCGTCGGCATGTCGAGCGGTGCCGCGATCTGGGCGGCGCTCGAGATCGCCAAGCGCCCCGAGGCCGCGGGCAAGAACATCGTCGTGATCATCCCCTCGTTCGGCGAGCGGTACCTGTCGACGGCGCTGTACGAGCACCTCCGCGAAGAGTGAGCACGTCGATCTGGGCTCGCGTTCGCGAGGACATCGCGGCCGCGCGCCTGCGGGATCCCGCTGCACGCAGCGCGGTCGAGGTCGCTCTGCTGTACCCGGGGCTGCACGCCATCTGGGCGCACCGCATCTCGCATGCGCTGTGGCGGCGCCGGCTCCGGCTGCTCGCCCGTGCCGGGTCGCAGCTGTCGCGCTGGCTCACCGGGGTCGAGATCCATCCCGGTGCGACGATCGGTCGGCGCTTCTTCATCGACCACGGCATGGGCGTGGTCATCGGCGAGACGGCCGAGATCGGCGATGACGTGATGCTGTATCACGGCGTGACCCTCGGCGGTCGCACGCGCGACGCCGGGAAGCGGCATCCGACGCTGGGTGACGGTGTCGCCGTCGGCGCCGGCGCGAAGATCCTGGGACCGGTGACGATCGGCGCCGGGTCCGTGGTCGGCGCCAACGCCGTGGTGACGCGGGATGCTCCTGCCGACAGCATCCTGGTCGGCGTGCCTGCCAAGCCACGGCATCGCACGATCGGCGAGGACACGCGAGCGCTGCTCACCGCGCCCGACTACTCCATCTGAGCGACGCCGCCGCTACCGGCGGCGGGAGTCCTTCGCCTCGACCTTGCGCTTGAGGAAGATCAGCGGCAGCAGCACGCTGCCGAGCGCGGTGATCAGCCAGACGATGACCGAGCCGAGCAGCCAGCCGGTGAGGTCGACGATTCGCAGCCCGCCGATGGGGAGCAGCACCACGACGATGAGGGAGATCAGGGTCGAGAAGATCCCGATGCCGCCCATCAGCACCGGCGCGTAGCGGTCGGCGAGCTTGCTCACCCACGGCGCGAGCACGCTCTGCAGGATTGCGAAGATGAGGATGCAGATGACGAAGCCCCACCATTTGTCCCACTGGATCTGGAAGCCCTCGAGGAGCGCGTCGGCGACGATGAGGCCGAGGCCGGCGGACACGACGTACATCAGACCGCGGAACAGAAGTGTGATCACGGGCCGAGCCTAGCGCTCGGCGGAGGCAGACGTCAGGAGTCGCCGCCGACGGCGGCCAGCCGCGCTTCCTCGTCGGCCGAGATGGCGCTCTCGATGATCGGGTCGAGCGCGCCGTCCATGACCTGGTCGAGGTTGTAGGCCTTGAACCCGGTGCGGTGATCCGCGATGCGGTTCTCCGGGAAGTTGTAGGTGCGGATGCGCTCGGAGCGATCCATGCCGCGGATCTGCGACCTGCGGGCGTCGGATGCCGCGGCATCCAGCTCTTCCTGCTGCCGGGCGAGGAGCCGGGCGCGCAGCACGCGCATGCCGGCCTCGCGGTTCTGCAGCTGCGACTTCTCGTTCTGCATCGAGACGACGATCCCGGTCGGCACGTGCGTGATGCGGACGGCCGAGTCGGTGGTGTTGACGGACTGCCCGCCGGGGCCCGACGACCGGAAGACGTCGATCTTGAGGTCGTTCTGATCGATCTGGATCTCCTCGGGCTCATCCACCTCGGGGAAGACCAGCACACCGGTCGTCGATGTGTGGATACGGCCCTGCGACTCGGTCGCCGGCACGCGCTGCACGCGATGCACGCCGCCCTCGTACTTCAAGTGTGCCCAGACGCCCTGCGCAGGGTCGGTCGAGGAGCCCTTGATCGCGACCTGGACGTCCTTGTAGCCGCCGAGATCGGACTCGTTCCGCTCCAGGAGCTCGGTCTTCCACCCCTTGGACGCGGCGTACTGCACGTACATGCGCAGCAGATCGGCGGCGAACAGCGCCGACTCGGCGCCGCCCTCCCCCGCTTTGATCTCCATGATCACGTCACGGGCGTCGTCGGGGTCGCGCGGGATCAGCAGACGCCGCAGTCGCTCCTGCGAGGACTGCAACTCCTCCTCCATCGCCGGGATCTCGGCCGCGATCGACTCGTCCTCACGGGCGAACTCGCGCGCGGTCTCGAGGTCGTCGGTCGCAGCGACCCAGGCCTCGTAGGCGGCGACGATGCGCGACAGCTCGGCGTAGCGGCGGTTGACGCGCTTCGCCCGACCGGCATCGGCGTGCACCGCCGGGTCGGAGAGCTCCTCCTGGACCCGGCGATGCTCGTCGATCAGAGTCTGTACGGACTCGAACACGGAACGGCCGCTCAGCGGATGTTGTTGTCGTGCCCGTGCGCGCCCGAGGAGAGCGCGGGGATCGACTTCTGCATCTGCACGAGGAACTCGACGTTGGAGTTCGTCTCCTTGAGCTTGCCGAGCACGACCTCGAGAGCCTGCTGCTGGTCGAGGCCGGCGAGGGCGCGACGCAGCTTCCAGGTGATCTTGACCTCGTCGGCCGAGAGCAGCATCTCCTCGCGACGGGTGCTCGACGCGTTCACGTCGACCGCCGGGAAGATGCGCTTGTCGGCGAGAGCGCGCGACAGGCGCAGCTCGCTGTTGCCGGTGCCTTTGAACTCCTCGAAGATGACCTCGTCCATCTTGGAACCGGTCTCGACGAGCGCCGTGGCGAGGATCGTGAGCGATCCGCCGTTCTCGATGTTGCGCGCCGCGCCGAAGAAGCGCTTGGGCGGGTACAGCGCCGAGGCGTCGACACCGCCGGTCAGCACGCGACCGGATGCCGGAGCCGCGAGGTTGTACGCGCGGCCGAGGCGGGTGATCGAGTCGAGCAGCACGACGACGTCGCGGCCCAGCTCGACGAGGCGCTTGGCGCGCTCGATCGCGAGCTCGGCGACCGTGGTGTGGTCTTCGGCCGGACGGTCGAAGGTCGAGGCGATGACCTCGCCCTTCACGGTGCGCTCCATGTCGGTGACCTCTTCGGGACGCTCGTCGACGAGCACGACCATGAGGTGGACCTCGGGGTTGTTCTGCGCGATCGCGTTCGCGATCTGCTGCAGCACGATCGTCTTGCCGGCCTTCGGCGGGGCGACGATGAGACCGCGCTGCCCCTTGCCGATCGGGGCGACCAGATCGATGATGCGCTGCGTCAGCTTCTCGGGGGCCGTCTCCAGGCGCAGACGCTCCTGGGGGTACAGCGGGGTGAGCTTGCCGAAGTCGACGCGGGTGGCCGCGTCGTCGATCGACAGGCCGTTGATCGAGTCGACCTTGACCAGGGCGTTGTACTTCTGACGGCCCTGCTGCTCGCCCTCGCGGGGCTGCTTGATCGAGCCGACGACCGCGTCGCCCTTGCGGAGGTTGTACTTCTTGACCTGTCCGAGCGACACGTAGACGTCGCTGGGACCGGCGAGGTAGCCGGTCGTGCGCACGAAGGCGTAGTTGTCGAGCACGTCGAGGATGCCGGCGATCGGGATCAGGACGTCGTCCTCGCCGATCTCGGTGTCGAACTCGTCGGTGGGCTCTCCGCCGCGGCGCTTGTTGCGCTGACGGTTGCGGTTGTTCCCGCCCGGCTGATCGTCTGCGGCGCCCGCGGCGGCCTGAGGCTGCTGCTGGTCCTGCGCGGCACCGTTCTGACCGCGACCACGGTTGCGGCTGCGGTTGCGGTTGCGGCCACGGCCGCCCTGTTCGTCGCCCCCGTCGGAGTCGGAGGAGGCGTCGTTGTTCTGCGCGTCGGCGTTCTGCGCGTTGCCGTTCTGGCTGTCATCGCTCTGGGCATTGCCGTTCTGGCTGCCGCCGCGCGCGTTGCTGTTGCGCGAGTTGCGCTTGGGGGCGGACTCGTTCTGTCCGCCGTCGTCCTGGCCGGACTCGGCCGGCGCGGAATCGGCGGCGGGCTCGGAGGCCGGGGTCTCGGCGTCAGCCGCCGGCTTCTGCGCGCCGCGGCGACCGCGACCGGTGGTCTTCGGGGCGGCCTCGGCCGGCGCCTCGGCGGCGGCAGGAGCCTCGGCCGGTGCGGCGGCGGCATCCGCGGCAGGAGCGTCGGCGTCTGCCTTCTTCGCACGGGTGCGGCGGGGAGCCTTCGCCTTGGGGGCGGCCTCCGCGCTCTCGGCGCCGTCGCCGGAGGGAGCCGCCTGCGGCTCGGCGGCCGCGGGTGCGGCATCCGTCTTCTCGGCGGCCTTCTCGGCCTTCGCCGCCGCTGTCGCGGTGGTGGCGCGACGCGGTGCGCGCTTGCGCGCCGGCGCCTTCTCGGTGTCGGCAGCGGCCGCAGGGGCATCGGCGACGGACGTCGTCTGATCGTTCTGGGTCTCGGAGAGGTTCTCCACGAGTACTCCCTTATATGTCATGGGAAATGAGCGTTGAACGCGCACAACGGGTGCTGCGCGCGATCGCACGGGCTGACGCTCGGCGCCAGCCGGCCTCGGCAGGGAGTTCTCGGAAGAAATCTGCCTCAGGGGTTTGCGTGCGGGTCTTGCAAGATTTGCAATGGGGCCAGATTCACGAAACTACGTGGAGCCCTCCGCTCGCCCCCACTGTACCACCACGGACGTCGACGGCGAGCAGGAGCGCCTCCCACGGGGTGTCGGTGACGCGATCCGCGAGATCGACGGCGTCCTGACGGCTGCCGGGACCGTCGGCGAGCACGAGCACGCTCGGTCCGGCGCCGGACACCACGGCGGCGAAGCCCTCGGCGCGGAGCGCCTGCACGAGCCGCTGCGTCTCGGGCATCGCCTCGGCGCGATAGTCCTGGTGGAGACGGTCGGCCGTGGCGTCGAACAGCAGCTCGGGGCTCTGCATCAGCGCGGCGATCAGCAGCGCCGAGCGCGAGACGTTGAACACCGCATCGGCCGTGGAGACCTGGGGCGGCTGCAGGGATCGCGCCTGCGAGGTCGACATCGTGTAGGCCGGGACGAGCACGAGCGGAGAGACACCTCGGTGCACGAGGAGCTTCTTGTGCTGCGGGCCGCGCTCCCCCACCCAGGCGATCGTCAGTCCGCCGAAGAGTGCGGGGGCGACGTTGTCCGGGTGGCCCTCGAGCTCGGTGGCGAGACGCAGCAGGTCGGCGTCGTCGATCTCGACGTCGCCCTCCAGCAGCCCCTTGGCGGCGAGCACGCCGGCGGCGACGGCCGCGCCGGAGGACCCGAGACCGCGGCCGTGCGGCACGCCGTTCTCGGCCACGATCCGCAGCCCGGGAACCGGACGGCCGACGTCCGCGAAGACATAGGCGATGGTGCGCACGATCAGGTTCGACGAGTCGCGCGGGATCTCCTCCGCACCGGAGCCGGTGACCTCGATCTCGAGCTGACCGGCGGGAAGCGCGGTGACCTGGAGCGTGTCGTAGATGCTGAGCGCCAGCCCCAGGGTGTCGAATCCCGGGCCGAGGTTCGCGCTCGTGGCGGGAACCGTCACCTCGACGGTGCGCCCCTCGACGGGCTGCGAGTCGGCCGCCACCGTCACTCGCCTTCCACGCGGAGCACGGAGATGACGCGCTCCACGACGGCGCTGCCGGCGAGGGCGTCGACGGTCGCGCTGAGCGCCTGCTCGGTCGCGCGGTGCGTGCCGATGATCAGTCGTGCGGTCGGCTCATCCTCGCCCTCCACCGTCTGCACGACGGTCGCCACGGAGACGCCCCCGTCGCTGAGCGTGCCGGCGACCGTGGCGAGCACGCCCGGTGCATCCGCGACCTCGAGCGTGATCTGATACCGGGTGGTCACGTGGCCGATCGGGACGACAGGGAGGTTGGCCCTGGTGGACTCGCCGACGCCGACACCGCCCGCGATGTGGCGGCGGGCGGCGGAGACGACGTCGCCGAGAACAGCGGATGCCGTCTGCACCCCGCCCGCGCCGGCGCCGTAGAACATGAGGGAGCCGGCGGCCTCGGCCTCGACGAACACCGCGTTGTTCGCGCCGTGGACGGATGCCAGCGGGTGCGTGGCGGGAACGAGCGCCGGGTAGACGCGCACCGAGATCGACTCCGCACCGTTCGCCTCGAGCCGCTCGCACACGGCGAGCAGCTTGATCACGAAGCCGGCGGCACGCGCCTCCTCGATCATCGAGGCCGTGACCGAGGTGATGCCCTCGCGGTAGACGGCGTCGAGCGGCACGGCCGTGTGGAAGGCGAGGCTGGCGAGGATCGCCGCCTTCTGCGCGGCGTCGTATCCTTCGACATCGGCCGTCGGGTCGGCCTCCGCGTAGCCCAGGCGCTGGGCGTCGGCGAGCACATCGCCGAAGTCGGCGCCCTCGGTGTCCATCCGGTCGAGGATGTAGTTCGTCGTGCCGTTCACGATCCCCATGATCCGCACGACGCGGTCGCCGGCCAGCGAATCGCGGAGCGGGCGGATGATCGGGATGGCGCCCGCGGCTGCCGCCTCGTAGTAGACGGAGGCGCCGACACGGTCCGCGGCCTCGAAGAGCTCGGGACCGTGCGTCGCGAGCAGCGCCTTGTTGGCGGTCACGACGTCGGCGCCGGATCCGATCGCCTGCAGGATGTTCGTGCGAGCGGGCTCGATGCCGCCGATCAGCTCGATCACGATGTCGGACCCGAGGATGAGCGTCTCGGCGTCGGTCGTGAAGAGCTCCTTCGGCAGGTCGGCGTCACGGGGTGCGTCGACGTCGCGGACGGCGATGCCCGCGAGCTCGAGCTCTGCCCCGGCCCGGTCGGCCAGTTCGTCGCCATGGCGCAGCAGGAGAGCCGCGACCTGCGAGCCGACCGCTCCCGCGCCCAGCAGCGCCACACGAAGTCGTCGGTAGTCAGTCATGGTTGCTCCTTCGGAAGCTTCGGAGGTGGGTCATCTGTCTCCCTCGGGGGCGTGCGCCCCGTCGATGCCCGCGTCCCGGGCCAGCAGGTCGTCGATGGTCTCACCGCGGACGATGACCCTCGACCGACCGTCGCGCACGGCGACGACCGGCGGACGCGGAACATGGTTGTAGTTGCTCGACAGCGAGGCGCAGTACGCGCCTGTCGCGGGAACCGCGAGCAGATCGCCCGGCACGAGATCGGCCGGGAGGTATTCGTGATCGACGACGATGTCGCCGGATTCGCAGTGCTTGCCGACGACGCGGCTGAGCTGAGGCTCTCCCCCGCCGATGCGCGAGGCGAGGCGTGCCGAGAACTGGGCGCCGTACAGCGCGGTGCGGGCGTTGTCGCTCATGCCGCCGTCGACGCTGACGTACCGGCGGACCGCGCCGGATTCCACCGTCACGTCCTTCGTGGTGCCGACCTCGTACAGCGTGACACCGGCGGTGCCGACGATCGCGCGCCCCGGCTCGAAGGACAGGGCGGGCACCGGGATGCCGCGCGCGGCGCAGCCCTCGGCGACCGCGGAGACGATCTCACCGGCGAGGACCTCGATCGGCGTCGGATCGTCGACGCGGGTGTAGGCGATTCCGAATCCGCCACCGAGGTTCAGCTGCGGCACCGGACCGCCCTCCAGGAGTGCGGCGTGCAGCTCGAGGACGCGGGACGCCGACTCGCGGAAGCCCGCGACCCCGAAGATCTGGGAGCCGATGTGGCAGTGCAGTCCCGCGAAGTCGAGCCCGGGGAGCTCCCGGATGCGGGCGACCGCGTGCGCGGCCTCGGCGAGCGGGAATCCGAACTTCTGGTCCTCGTGGGCCGTGGCGAGGAACTCGTGGGTCTCGGCATGGACTCCGCTGATGACGCGCACCAGCACGCGCTGGACTGCACCGGTCCGCGCGGTGATCGCCGCGAGACGCTCGATCTCGATCGCACTGTCGACGATGACGGTGCCGACGCCGGCGATCACGGCGCGCTCGAGTTCGGCGGTCGACTTGTTGTTGCCGTGGAAGCCGAGCGACGCCGGGGACACGCCCGCGGCGAGCGCCACCTCGAGCTCTCCTCCGGTGCACACGTCGACACGCAGTCCTTCGTCGACGACCCAGCGCGCGACGGTCGTGGAGAGGAAGGCCTTGCCTGCGTAGTAGACCTGCGCCGTCGTGCCGTTGTCGGCCGCCGCCTGGTCGAAGGCGGTCCGGAAGGCCCTGGCGCGGCCGCGGACCTCGTCCTCGTCGAGCACGAGCACAGGGGTGCCGTAGGTACGGGCGAGGTCTGCCGCGCTCACGCCGGCGATGTCGAGGACGCCGTCGGCGTCGCGCACCGCGGAGGCCGGCCACACTCCGCTCGCGAGGTCGTTCGCGTCATCGGGGACGACGAGCCATTCCGGGGCGAGCGAATCGGCAGGGGGAAGCACTGAGCACCAATCGTGGAACGGAGCGCGTCGCTGAATACGCACATCGAGGTTGACCCGATTCTAGGGCACCGCCCCGGAGCGCCTTGTCACGGTGACGCCCGGCGTCAAGCCCCTCCGGCTGTTTCACACGGGCTCATAGGGTGGGGGCGTGATGAACACCGAATCGCCCTCTGAGACCGCTGATCGCCCTGGCCTCGTCGCGCGCGTCACCGGGCCCCTGATCGCCTGGGCGCTGCGGAGGCGCCTCGTGCGGGCCGCGCTGCTGTACACCGAGCGTCGCGGACCGATGCTCGCCGACAGCGTCACCTACCGCGCGCTGTTCAGCGTCTTCGCGGGAGTCCTCCTCGGCTTCTCGATCGCGGCCCTGTGGCTGGCGGGCAATCCCGAGGCGTGGCGGGCGATCATCGACTCGGTCCAGTCGGTGGTACCGGGGCTCATCGGCGACGACGGCGTGATCGATCCGAAGGATCTGCAGAAGCCGGCATCCCTGTCCGTCGCGGGCATCGTGTCGCTCGTCGCGCTCATCGGAGCTGCCCTCGGCGCGATCGGGTCGCTGCGCACCGCCGTGCGCGTCATCGCCGGCACGGTCCAGGACGACATCCTCTGGGTGTGGGTGATCCTCCGCAACCTCGCTCTGGCGCTCGGCATCGGACTCTCGTTCGTCGCCGCGGCCGCCGTGACCTTCGTCGGCCAGCTCGGCGTGGCGTGGATCAGCGATCTGCTCGGGCTCCCTGCGGACTCAGCGCTCGTCAGCTGGAGCGCCCCGGTGCTCTCCCTCGTGGTGGTTTTCGCCCTCGACACGCTCCTCCTCGTCGGCGTCTTCCGTCTGCTCTCCGGCGTGCGCCCCGCCGCGCGGTCGCTGTGGAGCGGTGCCCTGCTGGGCGCATTCGGGCTCGTCGTCCTCCAGCAGCTGTCGAGCCTCTTCGTCGGCGGCGCCACCAGCAACCCGCTCCTCGCCACCTTCGCCTCGCTCCTCGCGCTCCTGATCTGGCTCAACCTGTCGACGCAGGTGATGCTGCTGGCGTGCGCCTTCATCGTGACCGCCGAGGAGGAGCGGACAGACCGCGTGCATCAGAGGTTCGGGGCCACGACGTTCCCGCAGCGTCGCCTCCAGCGCGCCGAGGTCGACGTGCAGATCGCCACCGCCGAGCTCCGGGCCGCGCAGAAGGCCGCTTCCGGCGACGGCACGGCCTCCTGACGCGGGTCCACCCCTCGTAGTGACCAAGTGGGATAGTCTGGTCACAACGAGAGGAATCCCATGGACCCCCGACGCGCACGCATCACCGTCGCCGATGCGGAGATCTCCTTCCTCGAATGGCGCCCGGCGGAGGAATCCGGCTCGACGGTCCTCCTGCTGCACGGCGGCGGCGCCGACTGCGCCGAGCTGTCCTGGTCCGAGGTCGGACCGGCACTCGCGGCGGCCGGGCACCGTGTCATCGCTCCGGATCATCCCGGTTTCGGTCACAGCCCGCGCGCGAAGTGGCCGCTCACACAGGAGCGGCTGGTCCGCTACGTCGGCGAGTTCGCCGACGCCGTCGGCCTCACGGACTACGCGATCGGCGGACTCTCGCTCGGCGGGGGCATCGCGCTCGGACACCTCCTCGCCCAGCCGGGACGGGCACGCGGTGCGATGCTGCTCGGGTGCTATGGCCTCATGCCTCGGCTCGCCGACGGGCCCTTCGGCGGACTCACGCAGGTCATGACCTTCCTGCTGCTGCGGAGCGGGGCGCTGGCGGCGATGACCAGGCGCTACATGCGGAACCGTTCGGCGATGGAGCGCGGCCTCCAGGATCTCGTCCGTGATCCGACGGCGCGCACGCCCGAGCTCGTCGATGCGGTCCTCGCCGAGGCGGCATCCGGCACCGGCACCGTCGTCTTCAGCGAGTGGCAGAAGGACCAGGTGCTCTGGAACCGGCTGCGCACCGAATACACCGCGCAGCTGCCCTCTCTCCGCACGCCGACCCTCCTCGTGCACGGCGATCACGACAGCGGGGTGCCGATCGCGCGCATCCGGTTCGCCGCAGAGCGGATGCCGGACGCGACGCTGCTCACGGTCCCCGACGCGGGGCACTGGGTGCAGCGCGACCGCCCCGACGTCGTCATCCCGGCGATGCTCGCTCACCTGCAGAGGATCGACGATGCCCAGACCTCTCGTCCCGAATAGGCGCGAACGCATCCTCGATGCCGCCGAGGAACTCGTGCTCGCTCGCGGCTTCGACGCGATGAGCGTCGCCTCGATCGCCGAGGGTGCCGGCATCGGCAAGGGCGCCGTCTACCTGGAGTTCCCGGGGAAGAACGACATCCTCGACGCCCTGCTGCAACGCGGGACAGCCCGGCTTCGCGAACGAGCGCGGGCGGAGGTCGGAGATCGGCCGCGACTCAGTGCGGCGTATCGTGCATCCGCACGGGCGCTGCGGGATGACGCGCTGATGACCGCCGCCTTCCTCGACGATCGTGGTGTGCTCGGCGCCCACGTGACCGAGGTCGAGCACGGGCGCTACCGCGAGCGTCATCTCGGCGTCGTCGAATGGCTGCACGACCTCCAGCGCCGGGGAGAGATCGACGAACAGGTCGATGCGGAGGCGCTGGCTCTGGCGCTGTCGAGCGCGACGATCGGACTGCTCTCCGCCGCGCGACTGCTCGGTCCGCTCTCCTCGGAGCAGCTCGAGAACGCGATCGACACCGTCGGCCGGATGGCCGCTTCCTTCGAGAGGAACTGACGATGCACATCGACCGCTTCGGCCCCGAAGGCGGCACACCGCTGCTGCTTCTGCACGGAGGCGGTGTCGCCGGCTGGATGTGGGAGCCGATGCGCGCGCACCTGGACGAGGGGCACCGCATCCTCGTGCCCGACCTCCCGGGGCACGGACGTAGCGCGGACCACATCTACACCTCGCACGACGACGTGCTCCCGGCGCTCGAGGAGCTGCTGGAGGGCGAGGGCCGCCCCGCCACGGTCGTCGGCTTCTCGCTCGGCGCCCAGCTGGCGGTGCTGCTGGCCGCCCGGCGCCCGGACCTGGTCGAGAAGGTGATCGTCGTCAGCGCTCAGGCGATCCCGATGCGCGCGGTCGGCCCCACGCTCGCCCTCCTCGGTGCGACCGCGGGACTCGCCCGGCAGGAGTGGTTCGCGAAGCTCCAGGCGCGGGAGCTGTTCGTCCCGCCGGAGCATCTCGACGACTACGTGCGGACGTCTGCCGGCATCTCCCGAGAGACCCTGCTCAACGCCGTCGAAGAGAACCTGCGCTTCACACCACCGGACGGCTGGCGACATTTCCCGGGCGCCGCGCTGATCCTCGCGGGTTCGAAGGAGAAGACGCTGATGAGGCGCTCGTCCGCCGCGCTGCACGAGGCTCTGCCGCAGAGCGAGCGGGAGATCATCGCCGACTGCGGTCACGGCATCCCGCTGCAGCGCCCCGCCTGGTTCGCGCAGCGGGTCGAGTCCTGGATGCGCTGACGGCGCTCCTGCCGGTCAGCGCGGGCAGACGCCCTTCTCGAGCAGAGCCGGATCGGTGGCGATCGCACCGTCGACGTCGATGTCGATCACGGCCTCGCTGCCCACGATCGCGAGGCCGGTGAGGGTGAGGCCGGCGGGAAGTTGATCCGCGATGCAGATGCGCTGCGTCCGCGTCAGGCTGTCTCCGACCGATCCGAGCATCGAGCCGACGCCATCCACATCGACGTCGAGTCCGCCGATCGACAGCCCCACCGGCGTGAGCTCGAGGTCACCCTCCGCAGCACCGGGCGTGAGCGTCAGCGTGAGGGGGACGGCCACCCCGAACACCGTGAACGAGCCGCCCAGCGTGGCGTTCGGCGCGTCGAAGACGACGGATTCGACCGGCAGATCGGTTCCGGCGAGCAGGGTGGTGAACTCGGCCTGGTCGATCCGGATCGTGCCGGAGGCACCGCCCAGGTCTCCCCCGCGCAGGGGGATGCCCGTCGCGGTCACGTCCGCGGCACCGGTGATCCCCTCGAGGGTCACGGCATCCGTCGACAGGTGCAGCGTGTCGAGTCGTCCGCCGATCAGCTGCGGGAGCAGCACGCCCTCCGCGTCGACGTCGAGCTGCTGGTCGGCGGGGAGGTCCAGCTGCTCGATGACGAGGGACCGCACGATCCCGGGAAGGATCGAGCGCGCGATGAACTCCGCCGCGACGACGAGCAGCGCCAGCAGCACCACGACGATCAGCAGCACCCACGGCCAGCGGCGACGACGCGTCGGCCGCTCGGCATCCGCCTCCGCGGGCGCATCGGACCCGGGGATCACGAGCGTCGGATGCTCTGCCGAAGCGTCAGGATACGGCAGGGTGTGGTTGTCGTCGCTCATGCTGCCATCCTGCCCTACCGGCGCGGTGGACAGCCGTCGCTACATGCGCTCCGGAGCGGACACGCCGAGCAGGTCGAGTCCGTTGCGGAAGACCTGGCCGGCGGCATCGTTCAGCCACAGACGCGTGCGGTGCACGCTCTCGATCGGGTCGTCGCTCAGGGGGATCACGCGGCAGTTGTCGTACCAGCGGTGGTACAGCCCCGCGAGCTCCTCGAGGTAGCGCGCCACGCGGTGCGGTTCGCGCACCTCGGCCGCGAACGCGACGATGCGCGGGAACTCCTGCAGCGCACCGAGCAGCGCCGCCTCGGACTCGTGCGTGAGCGTCTCGGGGGCGAACTCCGAGCGGTCGACGCCGGAGTCGGCGGCGTTGCGGGCCACGTTGTGGGTGCGGGCATGCGCGTACTGCACGTAGAACACCGGATTGTCGTTGGTGCGCTTCTGCAGCAGCTCGGGGTCGAGCGCGAGCGGCGAGTCGGCGGGCGAGCGCTCCAGCGAGTAGCGCAGCGCGTCGGTGCCGAGCCATTCGCGCAGGTCGTCCATCTCGATGATGTTGCCCGCGCGCTTGCTCAGACGGGCGCCTCCGACAGACACGAGCTGTCCGATGAGCACCTCGACGTCCTTCTCGGGATCGTCGCCGGCGGCTCCCGCGAGCGCCTTCAGGCGGTGCACGTAGCCGTGGTGGTCGGCGCCGAGCAGATAGATCTTGTGCGCGAAGCCGCGGTCGCCCTTGTTGAGGTAGTACGCGGCGTCTGCCGCGAAGTACGTGTACTCGCCGTTGGAGCGGCGGATCACGCGATCCTTGTCGTCGCCGAAGTCGGTGGTGCGCACCCACACGGCGTCGTCCTGGTCGAAGACGTGACCCTGTTCGCGCAGACGGTCCACGGCCTGGTCGACGAGGCTGACCCCGTCGGCGTTCTTCGCGTGCAGCGTGCGCTCGGAGAACCAGACGTCGAAGTGCACGTTGAACTTCGACAGGGACTCCTGCTGCTCCGCCAGCTGGTACTCGTAGCCGAGCTCTCGGGCGACGATCACCTTCTCGTCGTCGTCCAGAGAGAGGAAGTCGGGGCGGGCCGCGAGCACGCGGGCGGCGAGATCGTTGATGTAGCTGCCCGCGTAGCCGCCCTCCGGCGTGGGCTCGCCCTTCGCCGCGGCGACGATGGACTGCGCGAAGCGCTCCATCTGGGCGCCGGCGTCGTTGATGTAGAACTCGCGAGCGACGGTGGCACCGGATGCCGCGAGCACGCGGCCGATCGCATCGCCGAGCGCCGCCCAGCGGGTGTGGCCGATGTGCAGCGGCCCGGTGGGGTTCGCGCTCACGAACTCGATGTTGATGCTGCGTCCGGCCTGGGTCTCGTTCGTGCCGTAGGCGGCTCCGGCGTCGACGATCGTCTTCGCGAGCGCACCTGCGGCGGCCGCGTCGAGGCGGATGTTGATGAAGCCGGGTCCGGCGACCTCGGCGCTGGCGACGCCGTCGACACCGGCGAGACCGTCGGCGATCTGCTGGGCCAGCTCGCGCGGATTCGTGCCGAAGGGCTTCGCGAGACGCATCGCGATGTTCGAGGCCCAGTCGCCGTGGTCGCGATTGCGCGGACGCTCGAACACGATGTCGGATGCGGCGAGCTCGAGGGGCTCGCCAGGACGTCGTTCCTCCGCGATCGGTGCGAGGACGGCGAGGAGGGCTTCGGCGAGCGTTTCAGGGTTCATAGCCGTCCCAGTTTACGGCGCGCGATGACGGTCCCCGACGCCGCGGCGGCGCGGGGAATTTGCGTTCGCCTTCCGGTGATCTACTCTCATGCAATGCACGACTCCGCCGCCCGACGCCGACTGCGCACCGTGGGCATCGCCATCGCCCTGCTGCTCGCCGTCTCCGCGGGCGTCCTGGGCGTGTGGCGACCATGGACCCCGATGCCCGCCGCGGCCCCGGTCGGAGCCTCCGCCGACGGCGAGGGAAGCGCTGCCTCGGTCGTCGCTCCGGCACCGCTGAGCCTTCCCGATCACCCGCGTGTGCTCGTGTTCGGCGATTCCTGGACCTACGGTTCGGCAGCGACCGATCCGACCCAGGGATACGCCTACGTGCTCGCGGGACTCGTGGGCGGCGAGACCATCGTCGACGGTGTCCGCGGCAGCGGCTACCTCAAGCCCGGGCTCGACGGTCCGACCTTCGGCGAGCGCATCGCCCTCCTCGACCCGGCGCTCGCGCCGAACCTGATCATCATCCAGGGGTCGATCAACGACCGGGCCCAGGGCGTGGCCGGCTACCGCGAGGCCGTCACCGCCGCCTGGGACGCGCTGGCCGCGAAGTACCCGGAGGCGTCGATCGTCGTGCTGGGCCCCGCGCCGCACGAGCTGCCGGTGGGCGCGGCGACCGCGCGCATCGACACCGACCTCTCCGAGCTCGCGGCAGCACGCGGCTGGTGGTACATCTCCCCCATCGCGCTCGACTGGATCACCGATCAGAACTACCTCGACGTCATCGACGTGGACTTCGGTCACAAGCATCCGTCCACCGAGGGGCACCGTTATCTGGCCGAGAGGCTCGCCGCCGCACTCGATGAGCTGCGCGGCGCTCCCGTCACCGAGGCCGGTGGGTCGGAGACCACCCCCGACGAGTGATATCGTCGTTCGGTACGCCTCCGTAGCTCAGTGGATAGAGCGCCGGTTTCCGGTACCGTAGGTCGCAGGTTCGACTCCTGTCGGGGGCACTAGAAAACACTGGTCAATCAGTGAAAACACAACTTAGCGAATAGCCTCAGGCATAGCCAAGGTGATTCTAAGCGCGCACGCGGTTCTGTCGGCGTGTCGCCCTACCAGCGGCCCGTTCGCGCACCATACGTGCAGTCACAGGGTCCGCAGCGATACCTTCCGCAGACACTGCAGCACGCCCCAGCAGCACGTAGTACCGCACTTCCGTAATACCTAACCGGTGTCGGATGAGCGCGGTCTTGGCTGGCGTGTGGCGTGGCATTGATCGTTCGAACGCGAGTAGTTGTGCGGGTGTCATCCGTCTACTGTCCTCGGGGCGTCGGACATTGATAGACCTTATGCGCGTGGTGGGTAAGGTTCAGCCGCGTCCGTTGGGTGGCCCGTTGTGGATGTCGTCGTCGCGTTTGAGTCGCGCCTTGTACAGTCCTTCGCAAGCGTGCTGCAACGTGTTTGACCAGCCGATGATGTCGCCGCCCATGGTCACCTTGTAGCGGAGGACACCAGCACCCGGGACGCGTCGGAGTTCGATGCGTCCGAATGGTGCGGTCTCGTGTGCGGCTTTCATGGTCCAGACGCCGGGTTCGGGTTCGTCGGTCAAGAAGATCGGATGCCAGTGCGACATGCTGTCAATGATGCGGGCGACGTCTGACATACGCTGGAGCCATGGGAACCTTCAGGCTTGCCGGGCAGTATGAGCCACAACACTTCTCGGTCGCGCTCGACCCGGGACGGTCACTAGTTGCGGGTGCACTCCCGGACGAGGATAAGCCGCACCTTGCTGTCTATGACGGAACCGCGCTGGACATCCTTGCTGAGTTCGTCGGCCCGCAAGAACCAGGCGAGTTGCTGGTATCGCTCCAAAGGATGGAGAAAGCCATCCGGGCGAAGGCGATGCTCGAAGCCATTGCCGTTGTCCGCGACCATCCGCAGCAGGGCACCGAAACGGCGCTCAACGAACTCCTCACTCGTTACAAGAAGTACGCCAGTCGCTAGACGGGCGGATTCGCCGACTGGCGCTGCTGGGCTTCCCACCATTCCCGGCGCGCAGAGACCCGCCGTTTAGGCAGGGCGCGAGCGACTATGCGCTCAACCCAACGCAACGCACGCCCCACGGTCCCATCAAAGGCCGCCGACCACATTCGTTTTGGGCGGAGCTCGACGAACGCGTATAGCAGGTACGCCCCACCCAGGATGATCGCGAAGACGACGATGTAGGCGACCCATTTGTTCTCGTCGTTAGCGAACCGGTTGAAGAGCATGTATCCGATGTGCGCGTGGAGCAGGTACAGCGGATAGGTAAGTGCACCCAAGATGCGGCTCTTCGGGATCTTCCACGCGGCGACACTGGGGATGATCTGGACCAACATGATCCCGAAGAAGGCGACGGCGAGGGCGCCAACTAGCGGCAGAGAGAGAAGATGGAGCCCGGTGGACGCGTCGTTTATTCGGCCCGCCTCAGCCACGGTGTACGAAACCGAAACGTAAGCGCTGGCGGCAAGCCCTACAGCCTGCCACCATGACCATCCGTTGCGTTGGATCGTCGAGACGATCGCGCCGGCTGCGAAGTAGGCGTAGAAGGTTCCGAGCAATGGCATGGAAGCGATGTTGGGCGTGACGAGCGTGAGTGCGAGCATCATGATCGCCCACCCTGGATAGAAGACCTCGAGGCGCTTGCCGAGGCCCACGAGGAGGAACAGGAATATCATCCCGTAGAACAGCAGTTCACAGAACAGTGTCCAGTAACTGTTGTCGATGAGCGGTTGATGCAGTATGCCGGGCATCATGGTGAGGTTGGCGAGGTACTGCGGGATGGTGACGGTGAATACTGTGCCGCCGATGAGCAGGATGGTGATGGTGGTTATAGTCACTGCGACCCAAAATGCCGGGTAGAGACGGATCAACCGGCGCACCGCGAACTCGGATGCTGTGCGGCCTTGTGATGATGCGGCGATGACGAAGCCGCTGATCATGAAGAAGAAGTAGACGCCGAGGTATCCGTATGCGGCTATCCCTGCGAAGGGTGAGTAGGTCACCGTGTTCATCTCGTCCAATTCGATGCCCTTGTAGAGCCAGTGGAAGATCACGACGGCGAACGCTGCGACGAATCGGCACACGTCTAGCAGCTCGAAACGAACCGGGTTTGCTTGTGCGGGCGCTGCAGAAACCATGTGCACATCCTGGCACACGCGAAAAGCCCCCACCCGCCCGCGCAAGCAGGAGGGTGGGGGAATCGTTTAGGTGACTGGCACGGCTACGGTGCGGGAAACCTCAAACCATCGGTTGAGGACACCGTTGTATTGCATCCTCACTGTCGTTCGTGTGCTCGCCGTCGTATCCGAGGGGGCAACGCCTCCAGCAAACCTGAAGTTTGATGGGTATACGTAGGTGCGCCCACCTGTTGCGTCTTGAACAATCGTCAGGATGAGTTCCTGCCGATGCGACCCCACGGCGGTGAGGTTCATGCTGGTCACGTTTGCGCTCACGGTGATTTCCGTGTTGCCGAAGTCGGGGTTGATCGTTGCGACCCCGGCCACGGCGTGCGTTTTTGCCTCCACCGGTTGGAGCCTGAGCTTCCCGTCAAGGATGGTGCCGGGAACACTGCCACCTGCGGTGTATCCAACCGGGATCTCGACGCGTGCCCCCGGATATGGGAGGCCGCCTCCGTCAACGGCGGTGTACGAAGTTAGTGCCGTTTCGACGCGGACCCAGTTGTCGCCCGTGATGTCAACGTTTTGGCCTACGGTGAAACGGTAGGCAGCAGAACCGGAGACGTTAGCCGACGCGGCGCCCGCGATGAAGCTGTTCCCGCGGCAGTTCAACACCCGACCCGTGCCGCCGCGTTGTTCAATCCACGTCGTCAGGTTCGGCGTGTAGATGTAGCAGCCGATGGCATTGATCGTGGTGTTGATAAACGCCGCCGTGTCGATTCCGCGCACGTTCGCAGAAGCGATGGTCGACTCAAAGTAGACGCCGAACAAGTTCAAGGACTCACTGTGGAATACCTTGATGCCGGATTGGAACTGCTCAATCGAACCACCGAAGATGGACAGTGGCCGCGCGCACCCATCGATACCGATGCCGACCGTGCCATCCGCCCGCTGCGTGTTGATTTGCGGGTTGTGCATGGCGATGTTCAGGCTTGAGGTGATCTTGATTCCGGTTCCGCAGCGTCGGAAGGCGGGGTTGAGCAGGAGTCCGTAGTACACCTGGTCGAGGTGGACGCCGATTGCCCAGTCGTCAACGGATACGTTTTCCATGCGCAGCGAGTTTGCGGATGAGTCGTACATTTTGACGCCCACGCAGGTGCCGACCGCGTCACCGGGGCCGCGGATGAGGAGGTTCTTGAGTTTGGTGTAGGACCGGGCGCGGATCCCTGGGGTTGAGCCGGATACCGCGAACACGAGTTCCGCAGATGTGCTCGCACCGGAACCGAACGCCCCAACCGCCCCTTCGAGCGTCTGCCACGTCTGCGTGATGAGGGTGCCCGCTACTCGGTACCGCTTGTGGGGAGACAGGAGCACCCGCCCACCCACCCCGGCGGCATCGAGGGCCGCCTGAATGGCCGCTCGGTCGTCCGTGGTGGCGTCCCCCACCGCGCCGAAGTCGTCGACATTGCGGTACACCAGAGGCGCCTTCGGTCCCGACACTGTTGCATCGAGTGGCCCGACGAAGGCTTCTGCGAGTGCGCCGCCGACCACGGTGGCAGGGTTCGCAACATCGACGGACAGTGCCGCGAGCACGGGGTCGGGCAGTTTGTAGTCCGCGTCATCAACAGCAACAAGACGATTAACCATCGCGTCTACCGCCTTTCGTGTTCAGTTGGTGCATCAGTCGAGGTCGGGGATGACGGTCAGCGATGAGTACCCGTTGTTGGGGAAGGTGATGATTTCGCCGCCGTCTGTGACTTCGAGCTCGACTTTGTATGTGCCGATCGCGAGTGTGCCGGTGAGGGTGTGCGAGACGAGACCTTCCGTGGCATCCGTGATTGTGGTTGCGAGGACGATGGGGTCACCTGTCCGCGGTTTCGCTACGAGTCGCACCGTCGCGCTGGTCAGGTCGAGGTTCGCTTTCCACTGGACAACATGTGTGTCCCCGCTTTTGATGATCAAGATGCGTCCTCCAACGTGTGCGAAACCGTGACTGGTGTGAGCGTGTGATTGACGACGACCTCGGTCAGTGTGAGACGATCCGGGAGCACTCGAGCAGCCGTCACACCAACCCCGGTCAGGGCGAGGATGCCGAGCGCGGTTCGAACGATCTGGTACGTGACAGACCCGATGCCACCCAGCCCGAGCGAACCCTGTGCTGTGCGTGTGATCGTGACCGATGCTGTAGCCGTGCCCTGGATCGTCAGGAGCCCGTCTGCGGTCCTGTCCGTGCTACCAGTCGTGGATGCTGAACCGGACAGTTCGAGGACACCAGCAGCGGTCCTCGTGACAGTTGTGGCATGCTCAGCCGTACCCGCGAGAGCCAACGTGCCGGATGCGGTACGTCCGACCGTCACAGTGCGTGATGCGTCACCCGAAAGCGTCAACGAACCCGATGCAGTACGTGCCACGGTGATCGTGCGAGTTGCGGCACCGACAAGAGCCAGTGCGCCCGAAGCAGACACGTTCACCGTCGTCACAAGCTGAGCGGCAACAAACGCTGCACGCTCCGTGTACCCAGCCGCCGTCATGTGTGTGGAGTCCGTCGTCAACCAATACGTGGACGGGTTCGAGCCGCCATCGATCGCACGAATGTACGTGTTCCAGTCCGCGAACGTCGCATTACCTCGTGCGGTCAACTTCGCCTGGATGAGACCATTCACGCGGATGTCGTCCGCCGATGCGGTTGCCTTCGATGTCAGACCGATCCATACGATCTTCGGGCCTGCACCGATCGCCGTCAGCAGCGTGTCAATGTCGGCGTTGATCGTCGCATCCACTTGCGGGCGGTCGTTCGTACCCAGGGCGATGATCCACGTGTCGATCGTGCCCAACCATGCCTGCGCGTCAGCAACGTTGTTCGCCGCAGTCTTGCCAGTCAGGTCAGCGACGGCGATACGTTTCCCGCCAACACCGCCGTAGTAGAAGTTGCGGGTGTCGAAGTTTACGTCGAACGCGGAGAAGTAGTGTGTGGGCCCGGCGCCGTTCTCATAACCGTTCGAGTCGCTGAGCACGGCAATGCGCGGTGTGCCTAGCGTCGTCGGTGTTGCCAGCACGTCAGCGGCAGTGATCGCCGTGTCACCAACGAGTAGCATCCGGAACGACCAGTCCGGCAGTGCAGGCGTGGTTCCGATCTGTCCCATCCGCCAGTTGTCGACCAGGCCGAACGTGTTCGTCGCGGTGATCGTGTCAATGACGGTTGTTCCATCAGCCGCGTAGATCGCGACCGTCGCAACCGTGGCGCTGATCGACCCGACGAACGCGTACGTGGTGTTGTTCGACAGGACCGCGGACGTGTCGAGACTGTTCGTTGATGCGCCGTCGAGGATGATCGTGCCCGTGGACGACAACCGCAAACGGAACGAAGTCGCACCCGCCGAAGTGAACGGGTGCAGGAACACCTGAGATGATGCCGGATTGCCGGTCTTCCGGAACGCGAACCCGAAATAGGTGGTGGCCGGCGAACCCAGCGGCGACTTCCCGATGATCTTCGTAGCCGTGGTCGACGTCACCTTGAACCACGGGACACCGCTCAAGGTGTCAGCAACGATCAGCGGGCTGAATGACGTCAGCTCGGAATCAAACTTGCCTGTGACATCATCGCCGGACAGCTTCAACGTGATCGTCATTACGCCTCCGGTTGTCTATACATTCGTCTTTACGGGTGGTACGCTGGCCCCATGAGCGAAGACCGAAGCGCAAGGGCAGACTTTCCGGAGTTCTATGGACGCCGGGAGCTGCGGCGTTGGGTGCCATCGATATCGGAAGAACCTGCTGTCCCGGTTTCGGAGGTGCTGACTGGTGACGAACTGACGCTGACGTTCGACAGGCCAGAGTTCGCAGACGCGCTCGAGGAGACCAATTGCTGGGAGTGCGAGCGCCAGATCGCGGAAGGGGTTGACGCCATCGCTATATTCCGCGCATGCGCGACGGGCATGAAAATCATGGGCTACTCCCATGCGTGGCACTTCGAAACAGACGGGATGGATGAGGAAACTTCTGATGATTGAGCAACGGGAGAGCGTTGCGGATTCTCTCGCCTACTTGGAGAAGACGCTCGACAACGTCGCGGAACTGCGCGACGATCTCACGTGGACGAACGCGGAAGTGGTCGCGATGGTCACTGACGCGATTCTCCTACTTCGAGGTCAGACGAATGCCGGTGCATGATGGGTAACGTGCAGACTCCGCTCACCAACTTCCGCATCCCCGCAGATATCAAGAAGGCGGCGCAGGAGAAAGCCGAGTCCGAAGGCAAAACTCTCTCCCGCGTCGTCATCGACCTACTCCGCGAATACGCCCGCGACTAGACCCCAAGGATCGAGCATGAGCGAAAAGCCCTACGTCCACGTCTATCCCGAGTCTTTGTTTCGATGGTGGGTAACTTTCACGCCAGCCGGCGAGCTTGCTTTCCTCCACGAACGCGTCTATCTGCGCTACGGGAAGAAACGCGCCGTCCGACACGGGGAGCGCCTACTCCGCGAGGCTTCGGGCGGAACTCTGCATCTTTCGGACAAGGCCCCGTGGGCCCCCGGTGCGAACAGCGAGAAGTACGCCGTGTAGGCCGCAGTGTCGCGTCACGCTTCCTTGAAGATGCGGAGGCGGTTAATCACCATCCTCGATTCCTGCCACTCCGGTTTCGGTTCACGTGCACTCGACCCACCGGCCTGCAACGTGATCCGCGGATACCACTCACGCCCCGGGATCTCATACACCGAGTCGTACCAAGAAGCGATACGCGTGTTCATCGTCGGCTTGTCCCACGAATACAGCAGCACGCCATCAATCCAGAACGTGATCCGCCCCTTGACCTTCTCCACGACGTACGTGTGAGGTGCGGCAGGGTCAGGGTTCGGGAGCTTCGAGTACAGCAGAGAAGCGTTCTCTTTCCGCTTCGACGTGTAGTTCTCCCACACTGTTGCGTGAGCCTTCGCACCCAACGCCCAATCGAACGGCCACGTCTCACACACATCAATCTCACCCGAATCGCCATGAGTGAGCGGGCGGAACCACAGCGGACACGGCCACATGCCATAGTCGGTCGGGAGGGTTGCGGTCACCTCTGCGCGGAAATAGTTCGGGACACGGACGTGCCGACCCAGAACATCACCCGTCGTGTACGGTCGACCGCCCAGAGCCTCACGGCGCCCGATGACAGTCAGCCCGTCACCAAACACCACATTCTTCGGCGTGTTGAACGAGTTGTCATTCGACTGGGTTTCAGACCGCTTCTCCCACCCGTCATCCTTAGCAAACGTCGAGTCATACAGAGTCACCCAACCAGCAGGATCAACAGGCTTCTCGAGCTCGGCAATCCGTGCCTTCAGAACCGCGATCTCAGCCTCAAGCTCATCGATCCGACGAGACGCACCCGCAACATCCGCGTGCGCCAGGTCAAGTTCCGCAAGCACCGTCGACAACTGGGACTCGGCAGACACCACGCGCTCGACCAGATCAGCCTCACGCGCATCAACAAACGCACCCACCTCATCCCATAGCGTCATCAGACCACCGAGATGATGGGAGTGACAGCCACAACAGCCTGACCCGGGAGCGCACCAGTCGACGAAGACAGGGCAAACCCGCCAACGAACGTTCCCGACGTTGCCGCAGACCACACACCAGCGTATGTATACGTACCGGCCGGAACATCAATGCTCACAGCCGAACCATTCACCACACCATCAGACGAACCAGCCGTCCACGTCGTCTGCTTCCGCGCATAAGCCGGCGAACCACCAGTCACCTCATTCGCACCCGTAGTCGACGGGTCAGCAGTGTGCAGACTGATCCACGTACCGGTAGCAGTGACCGACGTTGCCGCAGTCTCTTTCGTCGCAGAGGTAAAGGCCATGGTCAGACCTCCGACTTCGGCGTGTTACCCCGGAAAGCGATAGACGTCAGGACGGACGCCAGAGTGATCGCACCGGCAACACCCAGCGCCCCATACCAATCCACATCCAGCAGCCCAATCTTGTCGACAGCGAGAACACCCGCAAGCGACTGTGCTGCCGTAGCAATGGCCCGGTCGAACAGGTCAATCCAAAACTGCTTATCTGCGTACTTGCTCATTTGTTGTTCTCCAAGTGGTTGTCAAACTTCTTCTGCAAGCGGTCAAGATCCTCAACGACGCTCTTAACCGCGTCCTTCAGACTGGAACCGTGATTCGTGGTCACCTCGTGCTGCACAACACCCAAAGCGATCGACTGGTTAGCCATCTCCGCCGACTGTTGAGCAAGCGACACCGACTGTTCGTCCTGCTTCTCCTCCACCACAGACAGGCGTTCCATCAGCCCCGGGCGTGCCTCGAAACCTGGACGTGCGGGCTCACCGGCCACGTCGTCAATGAAGTGTGTGATCTTCCGCAGAAACGGCCACACCTTCAACGCCACCCAAACCAGTAGCGCCGCAGCGGCAAGCCACGGTGCTACTGAGATCAGGTCAACAATCCAACCGGGCATCAGCCGGCGAGTCGCTTCGCGGCATCATCATTCACGGACTTCGCGATCGCTGCATAGTCGAGGCTCACGGTCGGCTTGCCAACCGACGCCACGACGGCGTCCGCGATCGCCTTGACCTGCTCGGGCGTGATCGGGGGCTTTGTCAGCGCCTGCGCCACAAGCTCCTGAGTGCGGTACTCGGTGTCGAGCAGGCCATACTCGCCAGAACGCGGCCCATCCTGGTTAACCCACTTGAGCTGGGCTGCACCCAGATTCTCGGGGCCGTAGATGGCGGCATAGATGGCGTTCTGCTTATTGCGGTCATCGTCCGTGAACATGTCGTCCTCCTGGTCTCCCCCGCCACCACTGGCGGAACCTGATGTGTCTGCGTAGTCCATGAAGTCGACCGTGTAAGGGTTCCCGTTGCGGTCGTAGCCATAGTTCGAATCGTGAGTCGGCCACAGGGTCACATGCGTGTGAGCGCCGCCCGTCTCAGCGACGTTCCAAGACCAGTCCTCTTCGCCGTAACCAGAAGCACCAGACCATCCGATGACCTCACCGCGGCGCACAAAGCCCTGCGACCGCCGGATGGACGACAGGTGCAACGCCCGGAAACGCATGCCGTTGTCGAGGTCGATACCTACCCATCGGCCAGTTGCGGGCCAGATGCTGTCCCCCGTGTCGTAAATGCGACCGTTCCCAGGCGCAAGAACGGGCGTACCAATCGGGCAGAAGAAATCCGTGCCGGGTTCCTTGGAAGGCTCGTCACGACGCTGATGAGACGCCCACGAACTCATACTGCGCGGACCAACAGGCAGAAGAAGATCACCCATCAGATCACGCAGCCTCGTACTGGAACGTCGCCGCAATAGTCGACGTCGCACCGAACGTGATCGGAGAAGTCGACGTCACACCGCTCACATACACGGTGCCCGCGAGAGTCGCCTCAGTCACCAAAGACGCCACGGTCGCAGAATCCTTCCGAATGTGCCCGATGCCCCGAGAACCCGTGCTGGGCAGGAAGAGAACCTTCGACATGAGGAGTTCTTCCAACGCGTCCGAAGCATTCAACGGGAGCGAAATGGTCGGTGCCGTCGACATCGTTGCCACCGCAATGCGGAACTTCACCGTGACCACGCCCTGATAGATCATGTACTTGGCCGTCGAGAATGTGCCCGTGAAGTTCGCAATCGTCGGGGTGTAGTTCGTCCAGGGGCGGGCCACGATCTTCCAGCCGGTCCCGTCGTGCCGATAGTCAGACTTCGTATCCAACGCATGACCCCACAGGCCCGCACGGTTCCACTCGTAGTCGTCCAGTTCTGCCAGGTTCGCCCGGATGATGCGGTTGCCCACGTCTGCCGCGTACTCTGCCGCCGTGGTCTCGTCAACTCCGAGATCCGGCGCATACCCAGCGAGAAAGATCGGGTGCCCGTCGAAGTCGTCAATATCGTTTGAGGCCAAGGTGTCCCCCTTAGAAACACAAAACGCCCACCCGCAGGTGAGCGTTGAAAGATGAGAAGAGATCAGCGGATGCCGATGATGCGAACCGCGCCAGACATCGCATCCGACGCCGTCCCGTACCAGCGCGTGTAACCCCCACCACCCGGAGCGAGGACGCCAACACCCCGACCGCCAGCGGCGAGATACTGGCCGACCGACGGAGTGAGCGCGATCCAGCCATTGCGACCACCGAGCGGAAGAGTGATCAGTGAAGACGGGAGAATGTACGGCTCGCCCCCAGGGATAGACGGGTGATCATGCGCGCCAACCGAAGCCAGCCCCACCTGTGAGATCAGTGGCAGGAAGGTGTACGCCTCGGTGACTGTCGCGCCAGAACCCACCGCATCCGAGATCGCATTACCGAAAGTCCAGATCCCCTGATTGCTCGAGCTCGCCCACGGATCATTGCCCCAGTAGCCGGACCCAGACTGATACCGGGCACTGTTGTTCGCGCGGATCGTCACATCGAACGGGGTGCCGCCCCCGCCGCCCGACTCCCCCGGCGTATCTGGAGTCTCGGAACCGGTGATCTTCCCCTGGATGATGCCGGTCGTCCAGTTGATCTCAACCATGTCGTCAACGGTCGGCGTGTAACCGTCCCGGTAGTACAAGCTGTACTCCACACCGTCAACGGTCACCGTAGAGCGCGGCGTGCCCGGCGCCGTAATCACGCCAAGGGGGTTCAGTGGGCGCACCGGGCCGGTCGCAGCCGGTGAACCATTCACCCAGTCGACCCGCACCGGCATGCCCGCAACCGGCGGGTAGAAACCGATGCAGGGGATCGTCACCGTAGACGTGCCGATGTTGACGACCGCGAAACGGCCATCCATGCGGACGAACTGGCCAATTTCAGATCGGGCAGACGTCTGCTGCGACATCTTTCGGGCCAGAACCTCCGCATCGTTCATGACAGCTCCCGGTCCACCCGCATCGTCACGTTCATGTATGCGCTATCTGACAGAGAGACGTTCGTCAGGCGACCCACAATCGGCCGCTTCCAACCCTCGAGCTCGACGACGTCACCGATCTCAACCAACGGGTTGATGTGGCACTGAATCTGTACGTCGTACTGCTGGGAGCCGATCGACTGATCGAGTACAGCCTGCACCGCGGTATCGCCCTGCGCCTGTGTCTTCACCAGGTCGGAGGAGTACTCGCGAGAGTTCACCTCGTAGGGGCCGTCGATGCTCAGTGGACCAGATGTCACGGCCTTGATCGAGTAGAACGCGTTGCCTTCCGCGTCCTCGAACTTGCCGATCACCTCGTTGTAGACCGTGTCCGTCTCAATCTCATCCGCAACATCCAGGACGGTACCGAGCTCGCCCAGGCGCAGCGTAGCGACCGGCTCGCCTATCTCATCGGGGATGATCACCCACGCGCCACGACTGTTCACCACAGCCTGGCCGCCCAGGATCTTCCCGAGTTCCATCACGGCCTCAAGGCGACCACCCCGCTTCGCCTCCCACGTCTTCACCGACGGAAGCGCAACGTCATCCACGGTCTGCTCGACGGCCATGTTCGTGAACCGGCGGATCTCGTCGAACGCCGAAGCGCCAGCCAGCGAAGTCTCCGGGAACCGAAAGCCCCACCGATCGATGTTGGTCTCGAGCGAATCGAATTTGATGCCCACGCGGGACGCGGTGACAATCTCGCGACCCTCATACTCGGTCACGTAGTCCTCAGCGGACGGAACCGCCATTACCCGGAACGTCCCCAGCGACACGGACTCCTGAAACGCGCCGGCCCGGATTGTCAGCACCGGTTCCACGCGGGCGCGGAACGGGGACAGAATCCCCTTCGTGCCTACCGGAACCAGAGACTCACCGTCAACCGAGGAGTGCACCACGTTGCCCGAACCCTGCCCGCAGATAGCGCGACCCAGATCCGAACTCAACTGCCACGACTCAAACCTCGCACCAGTAAGGGTGCGCTCAGAGGCGGTGTAAACGTTCACGGTCAACTCCCGCTCGAACGACCCCGCGAGCGCGTCAACCAGATCCTGCGAATGCTGCCTCATGGTGCTCCTATCCGGCCGTACCAGCCAACGAGTACAACCGGTTGATATCCGAGCGGGTCAGGCCCGCGCTATTGAGTGCGGCGCGGGTTGGGAAGAACGCGTTGAGGTCCGCGCGAGTGAGCAGCGGGACGAACAGGCCGGGGATTGGCGGGTCAACTTCGTCGCCCTCAATCTGGTGCGAGATCGCACCGCCGCCCCACTGGTGAGTGATGTCGACCTCTGCGGCAGATAGCACAGACAAGAACAAGGGCTGGGGGACGCGCATCACGCCATCACGCGAACCGAGGCGCACGCAAAGCACGGGCGGCTGACCATCGTCGCCACACATCGCCTGCACCAGGTCGGCATCCGCATCGGTGTACGTCTGCACGTCCAGGTAAAGGCCGGTGACACCATGCCGCGGCTCGCTCAACACGACACCAACACGTCGACCCTTGGGGCGCGAGATCACCCCGGGCGTGGGGCGAAGAATCCGGGACGCGGAGTCGCCGCCCAACTGAATCTTCACCCCACCCCGAGGATTGAGCGGATTGTGCATCCACGAGTCTTCGACGTTCAGCGTGATAGATGCCGAGTCCGTGAAACCCAGCGAATTGCCGTCGTCATCGAACAGTTCGGCCCGATAGGTCGCCGGGATGTTGAACGGCACTTCAAAATCGACCCGCGTGAACGAACCAGCCGTGCGCGCCTTCACGGCACCACGCATCTGGAACTCGCGCCCACCAGCCAACCGGTACACGGTCACGAAGGCGGCATCGGGGATTAGATCCTCGAGCAACACCTCAACAAACGGAGCCTCGGTGACATCGCTCAACAGTGTGATCGGCATCAGACAGCCTCCGCGTTGTAAGGGGTGATCGTCACGTAACCGATCGCGAAAGCCGTCGCATCAAACGCGTACAGACCAGCCTCGGACTCGGAGAGCCCCTGCGTTTCATACATGGACTCTCCGACGGGAACCGACTCACGGTTCGGTTGATACAGATCAGGCGAATACCGGTCCTGTCGAAAAGCCAAACTCATCGCCGCACCCCACCTCGGGTAGACATCGCCCGGTTGTTGTCGTACTCGTTGAGCACTCCCTGAACGACGCCAACCAGGCCGTTGCCAAGATCGAGAGTTCCCGAGATCGACATGGGGCCGGAGTTGGCCGGCGCCGACTGTGGCTGCTGGAAACCAAGACGGTCCCCAACCTCAAGCCACGTCCCATAATTCGCCGTCCGCTGATCCGACTTCGGGGAGAGGTACGCCTCCCAAGGAAGCGTCTTTTCCGCGAACTTGTGAATCTCCGCACCACCCGGATAGATACCCGAGTTCATGCCACCATTCGCGAACTGCTTGTACGTGAACAAGTTGCCGTTCTCGTTTGGTGTCACATCGAAGTTGCCGACCGTGAACCCCTCAAGAGTGACCCGCTTGTACGAGTTGTTCGGGATCGCATCCAGACGCGCCTTGAGGTCGTCAAGCTTCGAGGCCGCGGTTTCCGTGTCCGCAAGGATCTGGATTTCCTTCTCGGAAGGAATCGCATAGATCTTGTCCGCCAGCGCAACAGCCTCTTCCGCCGAGTACCCCATGGCCTCTGCGGATGCGATGAGAGCCGCTCGGCCCTCGACCATGCGAGTCGTGTACCCCTCAGTCGAGTTGTCCAACTCGAACTGAGCCTGAGCAGCCGCCTGCGAATCTGCAGCCAGACCAACAAGCATGTCCATGTTGGTGCGACCGGCCTCAGTGGAAATATCGAGACCCCACGCGCCCTCAGCAATCGCCTGATTCACCGCGGCAAGAGTCTCCTGGTACGCGATGTTCTGAGAAACCGCATCCTGGCCAACACCATTCGCCTCGTTCATCATGTCGATCAGAGAACTAAGCTCATCCCGTAGCGATGAAACCTCGTCCGCTTCTGCCATGTAGGCGTCAGCAGCCGTGGCTGAAGCATCAGCGGTGTCACTCAACGCGAACGCCAACAGCGCGTTCATATCAATCTGACCCTCTTTGGTGGTCACATCGATCTTCTGTGCGTCGGCCTGCTTCACCAGCGCGTCACGATACGGCCCCATCGTGTTGAGCAAATCGATCTGCTCAGCCTTCGACAGCTTCATCTCGTCAGACAGCAACTTGAACGAACGTGCCGCAGCCGGCGCATCCGTCTCAGCGGTCTTCGCCAACTCGGAACCGAGCTCGGACAGCGAGTTCTTCAACTGTCCCGCAGCACCATCAACCCCACGCATGAAGTCGTTGTGCGCGATGATGTCAAGCTTCTCCTGGAACACCTCAGCCGAAGCCGTGGCCTCCTTGATGCGCGACAGGAACGGCAGTGCCGAATCCGACGCGACGAACAGTTCATTCGCAGACTCGGCATTCTTGATGACATTCTGGAACACCTCAGTCGACGTCCGCAGCTTGTCCTGTGCAGCCGACAGCCCCACGATTACAGCCGTAGCCGCAACCAGGGCAATCCCCCACGGACCCGTCATGAACGACGCGAACCGGGCAAGGCCCGCACGAGTCGACGCACCAGTGATACCCAGTGTCGTCATCGCAATGTTGAACGCAGCGATCTTCGGAATCGCGATCAACGTCGCGCCACCCAGAAGACCCACACCCGCAGTCACAAGACCGATCCACAGAACAGCCTGCTTGCCACCCTCGGGAAGATCATTGAACACGTCAACGGCACCCGTAAGACCCTGCACCAGATCACGCAGCGGGCCATTCGCGGCCTCACCCATGCTGATGAAAGCCGTGTCCAGCGCGCCCGTGAACGCTTCCCAGTCACCCATCAGGTTGTCGAGACGGGTTGCCGCAGTCTCAGCCGCATAGCCCTGATCGTCGACCGCGGAGATCCAGTCCCGGATACCCTTTTCGCCCTCGGAGTAGAGGACGTTCGCGCCACGGACAGCATCCGAACCGAACATCACAGACAGGGCCGCGTTGCGAGCCTCCGGGGTCAGATCCTTGAGCGACTCACGCAGGTTACCCGCGAAAGCCTCCATGCCGATGAAGTTCCCCGACGCGTCATAGGCACTGATGCCAAGCTCATCCATCTTCGCCGCGGCCTCAGCTGACTGCGGAGTGAGACGCTGCAGCATCGTCTTGAACGACGTACCAGCATCCGAACCCAGAAGACCCTGAGACGCGAACGCCGCAAGGGTCGCCGTCGTCTCCTCGAGCGTCAGGCCCGTCGCCGCAGCAACCTGACCAGACTGCTGAAGCGCAGAACCCAGGTCGGACACGTCACCCATGGCCTTACCTGCACCAGCGGCCAGAAGGTCGGCCACATGAGCCATGTCCTCACCCTCAAGGTTGAACACGTTCAGAGCGGTCGCAGCGATACCAGCCGCATCCGCAACCTCAAGGCCACCAGCAGCAGCAAGGTCCAGCGAACCCTTCAGCCCGCCACCCAGAATGTCCTTCGCGGACAGTCCAGCCTTCGCCAGTTCCTCAATCGCGTTCGCAGACTCGGTAGCAGAGAACACGGTAGACGCGCCCGCATCCAGGGCCGCCTCACGCAGAGCTTCCATGTTCTCGCGGGCATCATCACCCGTCGCGGCAACGTTCGACATGGCCTGGTCGAACTCGGCGTACTTGGCAATCGCCATTCCGACACCCGCAGCAATAGCAGCGCCGGCAACCAGCATGCCCGTACCAAGCATCGTCATCGCCTGATGCGTCTCGGCCAGCTTCTTACCCTCGTCCGAAACCTGCTTCGTGGCAGAACTCGCCCGATTCATCGCCTGTTCGAACTGCGCAATCTCCGCCTCGAGAACAACGCGTGTGATGCGTTCACCCATTCGGCACCCCCAAGAATTTGAGAGGCCATAGCCCCAAGCCGAACGCCCTGTTAAGATCCGGGCATGAAGAAGAAAGTTCTTGCGGTCCTCGCGGTTGCGTTACTGCTCACCGGCTGCAGCGCCGGAAACGGCAGCACCGCTCTGAGCGCGTGCAAGAAAGCAGCGGAAGAGCAGGTCGGCGCATCGATCAACCTGGGTGACATTGAAGCCACCAACATGGGAGATGCGCTCTACGACGCGGGAATCAAAGACGAGAAGGAAACGGACGACAGTAACGCCCTGTTCACCGCCGCGGGAGACTTCACATACCAATCGGACGGCAGTGAGATCCGCAAAACGATGATCTGCACGGTGAAGTTCGATGATGGACAGCCGGGAACACCCGAACTGTCCATCACCTAATCCTTCTTCTCGACGCGGAACTTCAACGCGCCCAGTGGGATCTTGCCCTTGTAGATCTTCTCGGCCTCGTCGCGAGCCTCAATCTCGGCCTTCGCGGCGAAGTCAACGGTCGGCGGCCCCACGAAGAACCGTCCCTGATTCGCCGGGTCGGTCGCTTCTGTCATCAGCCAGCCATGAGAACCACGCGGTGCCTGCTCCTGTGCCAGCGAGTCCGACAGCCAGCGGCGATCCAGGTCTGAGAACTCAGGCTCCCGGACAGTGATAGCCCGCACTACGCGACCGGCACCGTCATACTCGAACGTTGTAACCTCACCCGGCTCCCAACCAAGGAACTTGCGAACCGAGACACCCATCAAGCGAGCAAGCGTTACATCTTGCCCGCTCGGACTTTTCCCAGCTCACGCATCTCCTTGAGGACCGCGTTAACGTTCGATCCCCAGATGACCACGCCGATGTTGTTCTTGTGCACAGAGTCCAGCACACCGAAGAACTCGGCCCACGTCTCAGCGTCCACCCGCTCGCCGTCCAGCGAGATACGCGGGTACGCCGCAGACACGCCGCGAGGGTTGTAACCGATCGTCGCATCGCCCTCAACACCACGGCGCGGCGGATTCGTGTTCACCAGCTCATCCCACTCGTCAGGACTCACCCGCTCGAGCGACACTTTCACCAGTTCGCCACCGCACGACACCTCAACATCCCAAACGGTTTCCTCGGGACGCGCGTCGAGCTCGGCGCGCTGCTTAGCGATCAGCGCCTTGTAATCAACCATCAAAGTCTCTTTCCACCAGAGTCCACCAGTTGGAGGGGTAACCCTGGGGCCGGTCTGGTGGAAAACCGACCCCAGGGAACTTGTCACTTACGCGCCAGCTACAACCGCAACCTCGCGGGCAACAGTGCCGCGAACGTTGGGCTTCTGTTCCTTGGTCGCCTCAGTGTTCGCCGTAGCCGGGATATCCGTCGAAATCGACGTGGTGACGGGAATGACCGCGTTGCAGATCATGCCCGCGATGATCGTGGTGCCGGACGCGTAACCCAGGATGTGAACAATGTTGCCGTCCACGCCAGGAGTACCAATCGCGTCCTCAACATCAGTCGGCGTCTCACGGTTGTACACGTAACGAAGAGTGACCTCATCCGAGACCGTGCCATCCAGCGTGATGACCTGCTTCAGCGCATACCGGCCCGACGTGACTTTGTTGACGGTCGGCGCATGGCTGAACCCGTCCGGGGTCAGGCCACCGGTCAGTTTGACGACCGTGCCAGCGGTCAGCTCGGTAACGGTCGGGGCTTCGGGGTTAGCAATCGTCGGAACCCACAGCACAAGGCCGTTGTCATCGATCGCGAAACCAGTCTGAATCTGTTCAGATGCCATTGTTGTCTCCCTCAGAATCGCCCTCAGAAGGGGCATCGTTTGTTAGATCCGGAACGACTGTCCCGGCCACCGCTTTCATCGGTCTCGACGCGGCCCGGGGGGCCGGATCGATGACCGTGTACCTGTCCGGGTGCCGCTCGAGCAGCGATACCGGAATGTCAAACTCGTGCAGCGGGTCGCCCACCGCGGAACCCCGAACACGAAGAAAGCCGCCACGGATAGGTGACGGCTTTGATGCTTTGCGTTTGCGAGTCATCCAGAACCCCCCGGCCTCGACGTGAATAGAATGCCCGTGTCGCACACCCACAGGCCCGGCTTGATCGACCGGTCCAGTTCTGCTTTCCCCGCCTCGACACGAGCCGGGGTGCACGAACGACCAGAGACAACGAGACGATGACCAAGGAATGCCGTGCGCAGCCGGTCAACAGCCTTCAGAAGCGCCGTATGAGTCGCACCCACCACGCGCACATCCACATCGAAATCGCCCGTAGACGACAGAGACGCACCCTGCGCGTACCGTTCCTCACGGCCATCCGGGAGGGGCGCGAACAGGATGTAGTACGTCGCCTGGATAAGCTCGTCCTGATCAGTGACCAAAGCGCTGTCATGAACCGGCAAACCAGTAGTCGACAGGCGAGACTTCAACGCGATATAGACGGCCTCAACACTCATCCGTCATCACCCGCCGAAACGTAGTCGATCAGAACCCGAACTAGCCGCGAATAATCACTGCCGAACCCCCGGGCAATCTCGTCCGGGGTGCGCGACTTGATGCCCCGCCAACTCGTATCCAAGTCGGAACCGACCAGACCACGGCTCTCGGCGAAGGCACGAAAGCTGTCATCTAGATTCGAACCGCTCATCCGCCCACCGCCTTCTCAAGACCATCAGCAAGCGCCTTCTCAAGCCCGTCATAGAAGTCCTGCTCGTTATGCTTCAACGCATCACGGCCCGCATGCTGAGGGGCCGACCGAACACCGCCGCCGCCATCCTCCATGAACCCAAACGAACCCTGACGACGCCCCGGAGTCGGACCAATCTCAGCCTCAATCGACTGCGCCTTCTCCGTCGTCTCATACCCCACCGACGCGCCATACGCCTCAAGACCAGTACGCGCAGCCTCAGCACGCCACTCATCACGAATGTTGAAAGCCGTGAACTGCAACGCCTTCCGAATGAACGGGCGAGCCTCAGCCGGCGCCGACGTAAGATCGGCGGCGAGCTTGTCAAGATCGGAGAAGTCGGTAGCCATCTAGCTCACCTGCTCGACCGGATAGCGCCAAGCCGAAACCTGACCCATCGTTGGGAAATCCAGAGTGCGAACCTTCACGCCCACCAGGCCCTCATCGGCATCCGACGCAGTAACGCGCACGAACACGGACGGCCCCACTCGAACCGAACCGAACGGCACCGACAGCACAAGCTTCGAAACCACCGGCTCCTGACCGGCGAACGGAACATCGCGTGGATCACGAGCAGCAGACCGAAGCCGAGCACGCACACCAGACGCAACAACCGTCTCAACCGTCACGGGCTGCAGGGTCTCGGGATCCTCCCCCAATGCCTCCGTGAAGAAGACCACAGTCTCCGTCATCCGCGACTCGGCCTCAGCGCGCAACCCCGGAAGGGCTGCGGAAACATCTCCGCCCAGGGTCACGGCCACCCTCGCCAATCATCTGTCGTGACGGGGAACCAATCTGACGGCGCCGGAAAACAAACGTCCGGCGCCATGTCCAGCGAGAAAGCACCCGAAGAACCCGAAAGCCCCAGAAGCGCCCACCACTCATCAAGGATCGACACGCGGCCCTTGCCCGACTTGTACGACTTCGTGCTCATTGCATCGTCAACCTGGATCGTCACCTGAGTGGCATCGTCCGGCTTCTGAACGTGCGAAACAACAGCCTGCCGAACCACGTAGTCGACCTTGACCTCATCGATGCTGTCGTACTCCACGCCCACTTGCTCGGCGCGCAGTTCAATCAGCATCGTGGCGTCATCGATCCACATGCCCCACTGCTGCTCCTGAGTGGAGCCAGAGTCGGGGGCGGGCACACCAAGTGCGACCGCGATTGTTGCGGGAGTCACAGCCATGACCGCCCCCTCTCTGTAGGTTCGACTTAGGAGATGGTGCCGTTGGTGATCTTGCGGAAGCGTGCGACGTCGCGGGCGACGAAGCCGATCTCCACCTCGACCAGGACGGCAAACATGTTCTGCTGCCACAGGTTGATCACGTTCGGGATATCGACGCCTTCAGCGACCTCGATAGTTCCGTCCACGATCGAGGCCTGGTTCGACACGTCAACCTTGATGCCCTCGACCGTGCCGTAGTACGTCGAAGCCCAGTCGCCGGCAAAACCGATCGTCGCGGGGCTACCCGCGGCGTAGACACCCTGGGTGTAGTACACGGGCTCACCGAGCAGCGACCCGACCGGCGAACCGGCCTGGATGTCGTTGAACAGCAGCGGGCGACCGTTGGCGTCCACCTGTCCGAGCAGTAGGCCCTTGGCCTGGCTCGAAAGCGCCCAACCGTCGAGCGTTCCACCCGCAGCGGCGATGTCGGCGTAAGCCTTCACCAGACCGCTGTACGTGTTCTTCTTCACGTCGGTTGCGTGCGGGCCGATCGGAACCGCGGTCGCAGCGCCAAGGGTATCGAAGCCCGAACCGGGAGCGGTCGTACCGAACACGGTCGAGTCGAACTTCTTCGCGATAGCACCGGGAAGGCGACGGCGAAGCTCCGCATACACGCCCGGAAGGTCACGACGGAACTCGTCAGAGAACGTCTCAATGACCGCAAGCTTGTACGGGGTCATGACCTTCTTACCGAGAGTCGCGCGCGAAACCGGCTTCGAGCCAGTCTCCGCAACCCAGTCAGCAGCAGCGTCACCCGTGATCAGCGGAATCGTGAGACCGGGGCCGGGGACGCGAATCGGAGTCGCAAGCTGCATAACAGCCGACTGCTCCTGAGCGTCTGCCCAGATCTCGTTGGAAATCTCCTTGGGGAGAAGGTCAGCGGCGTTCGTGGTGCCGCGAGAGAGATCAACCATCGGTTGTCCCCTTCCTAAAGTTTGTCGCTCAGATAACTGGCGAACTGGTCTGCGGTCGTCCCCGAAGTGGTCGACGACTTGCCCTCAGTGGCGACATGCAGGCTTGCCTGCTGCCCCCTGAATGCGATGAGCGCATCCGCTGACGCCTCGAGTTCCGCCTGCGTGCTGCCCGACAGCAGTTCGATCGGTACACTCTTGGCTGCGGCGACCTCAGCTCGCGTGGCCTTCAGTTCCAGCTCAACAGCCCGCTTCTCAGCAGCCTCGAGCCGTTCCTGCGCCTTCTGCGCTTCGGTCTTGTTGGCCTCACGGATCTTCTCGAGCTCGGCGGCAGCCGCCTTGAGGTCTTCGTAGTCCGTGGGTACCTTTGCGCGCTCCCGAGCAATGCGAGCCTGAATGGCCTTGTCGAAGTCTTCCTGCGACGTGATCGCGGTGAACTCCTTGGTGGTATCCGTGCCCTGCTCGTTGGTTTCTTCCGTGGCAGTGGTGCTGCCCGTCTGCTCAGACATGCTGAGACTCCCTACCGTTTAGGGGCCGTGCGCCCATGACCTCGAAACCGTCGAGTACGGCCACGGAAGAAACCCGCGGAAACCAAAAAGGCCACCCGAAGGTGACCTGAGATCATTCAAATTCGGCTATCAGTTCCTTCAACCGCGCCTTCTGCGCCGGTGAAGGGTTGCGCTTCGAACCAATGAACTGACCGACCGACAAGGGTTCCCCCGTGTCGGTCGTGCTGAACACTGGTTCGCACGTGCAGTTGCAATCAGGATGAGCCGCAAACCATGCCGTCGACTCGCGGTAAACCGCGCCGCGATCAGCCAGCATCCGACACAGACCACAACCGGCTCCCCGCGCGATCCGCCGCCACCCCGAAGCCGCAGGATCCCGTTTCCGGTTCGCGAGGATCGTGTCCCGGTAAGGACGGTTCACCTCGGACCGCACAACGGTCTGAAGCCGCAGAATCGCCGCCTCAAGGTCACCCGAATCCAACGGATCCGCCGCCCACACAACCGCGCGACGAATCTTCACCGTCCGATCCAGAACAATCGCATCCGCGGTGTACGAACCCGTCACGCCAGCATCAGCGCGCGAACCCTCATAGAAATCAGCAGCCAGAGCAGCCGAAGCTTCCGCGTAGTAGTCCACTACACCCGGAACAGAATCCAGAAGCTGCAGGCGTTGCGACTCGAAAGATCCACTTACCCCGCGAGCAAGCCAATCAGCGGTATCAACCGCGTCATCACCAACAAGAAGCAGTGTCTGCTTCGACTCAAGCGCCGTTACCATCAGCCACCTGCGGAACAGCCTCAACCTGACGTGTAACCGCAGCCTCAGCGATACGAAGACCGTTAGCCTTCCTCTTCTCAGCCAAAGCCCGCTCAATCTGCTGATCATCCAGCCCGAGAAGCTCAAGACCAACCTGCGTCTCGGCCAGCCACGGCACAACCGCAAGCTGCTTAGCCCCCGCGTCGGCCTCAGCCGCACGAGACAGGAACACTGGGGAACGCCACTTCGCATCAAGCGAAGACCACGACTCGGGAACCTTACTCAGCCCGTTCTGAATCGCCAACGCGCGAGTGATCGTCCGACGAATCGGAACCGACCAATCCAGTTGTGCGCCCTCAGCCTCAGCAATCAAGTTCTCGCGAGAAGCGTTGTACGCATCCGCGGAAGTCGGGTTCGCCATGTCCGTCAAAGCGAAGTCCGAATCCGGAAGATCCGTCTCCCGCGCCATCAGCTTCGCCAGCGCATTCAACTGCGCAAGATGAGGCTCAGGTGACTCCGCAGAGAACTGCTGGACATCAGCACGCGGGGTGGTCGCATCCTCATCATCAGGGATGCCAAACGCTCGCCCCATCGCAATCTGCCACGAAGCCTTCAAGGATCCGTCCGGGTTCTTGAAGATCGACTCGTCAGCACCCAGCAGCATCAGCTTCGGGATCGCATAGATGTCCATGTGGGCTTCCAGGCGGATCAGCGCACGAAGCGCCGCCTCCTGGATCGCCATAGCCGGTCGAGTAATCCTCGAGCGACCCATCGGACGAGACGTGCGAGGCCGATACACCAGAGGCTCCGCCGGGATCCCCCAAGGGTGAACCTGGCGCTCTACCGTCCACATCGAACCCTTACGAGTGGCCGTGATCGTAAGCCCGTCGAGATACAGGTTGAAAGCCGAGATCCCCGACTCGTCCCGATCTGTCAGCGACAGAAAACTATCTAGCCGGCGCTTACGCGGGTTCCAATCACCAACCGCAGTCAGCGCATCCCGAACATGAACAAGCCCCTTCGGCTCACCCGATCCGCCCTGCGTCGTAACGAGATACGAGACGCCATGAATCAGCGAATCAGTGCGCGCCTGGGCCAGCTCAGACAGAAGGAAGTTCGCATCAGTCAGCTCACGGATACCCAGATCGTTGATGTCACCATCGGTCCACACGAAACGGTCAATGTTGACCCGGCGAGCCAGCCCATCAACACCCTTCGCTGTCCACCCCAGAGCAAGAGCAATGTTCTGATACTGCGGCGGAATCACCGAACCAAGCTGAGCAACAGCCCGACGACCGTCGTAAAACGACGACCGCAACACGTTCCGGACGTTCGTCCGAGCAAGCCTCGCCAGAAGCTTGTTCAGCACGTCATTCTCGTCGTCTGAGAGCAGTGGAATACGAAGCACGTCAGTCACGAAAGCATCACCGCCCTACGTCCCTCAGAACGCCGCGTAGGACGTTTCACGTTGTCGTTCTGCGAGCCCCAAAGAGCCAGCGTTGTCGCCACCACCGGAGTAATATCCGACGTTTCGTCCTTGCGGTTCCACGCCCAACCACCAGCAAGAGGCCGCTTCGAAGCCACAGACAAGGCCACATTCATCTGCGGCTGATCCGTGTGGAACAAAGACCCATCCATCACCGAATCGAAGAACTTCGCACTAGCGATAGCCATGTCCCGCCCCTCCGCAGCCGCCAACGTCACCAAAACGTCCGTGCCAATCAAGTAGTTGCGGTCACGACGGCGCTCAACAAGACCAGACAGCTCATCCACAACCACCGAATGCAACTGGTTCTTCTCCGTGCGCGCCTTCACCCACGGAATCACCCAATCCACACCCTTGCGGTGATCATCAACCTCAATATGCCAACGCCCATCCGCACGCTGAGAAGCCAACCCAACCGCAGCCATGCGACGATCCGGCGCAACATCAATCCCCAGCGAAACGCGCAGAAGAGGCATCGAAGCGGCATCCGCCTGACGATTCCAAGACTCCTCGTCGATGACCCGGTGCGAATCAATCGCATCCCAAATCCCCAACGCCTCACGCTTGAACGAATCATCATCCGTAAGCTGCTCACGCATCCGCTCCATCGACTCCAACGGAGTACGAGACGGATATGACGGGTTAGCCTTCGCCCACTGCTCACGGTCATCAGGATCAGCGTTGTCGTCAGCCGAGAACTCGATGTAGACCATGTTCTTGGCCTTGCCGGACAAAGCCTTCATCCGACGATTCGTAAACTCACTGCCCGGATCAGAAGGCCGCGGCGGAGTGCCCATGAAGAACAAGAGCGCGCCCGACTCCTGCTTCGAAGCGTTCGTCGCCGGCACCATATCCTCGAGCGCCTTCTCGGTGAGGATCTGGGCCTCATCAAAGACCTCGACGTCGACAGCATCGAACCCGCGCCCAAAGCCCGCCTCGCGAGCACCGAACATAATCACAGAACCGTTCTTGAAACGGATCTCCTGCTCACCATTCGTCGAACGAACCGCACGAACATGCGGCCAGATCTTCTTGCGCCGAACCATGCCCTGCAGCGTCTGAAACGTCATCGAAGACGTGCGAGTACGATGCGCCGTCCACAGAACAGTCAAGTTAGGGAACAAGACACACAGCGCGATCATCATCATGCCGACAAGAAACGTCTTGCCCGTCTGCCTGGCGATCGAAAGAACCACCCCGCCGACCGTGGCCGCATACTTCCCGTCCCTGCGCTTACCCAGTGCAAGGATCCCGATGCCCTGCTGCCACGCATCAAACGAGACACCAAACTCCGCACACTTAGCCTCAACCCGAGGCCAAACAGTAGTCGCAATCCCCTTCGGATACACCCAATGACGCGCAACCTCAGAGAGACGCGGAGACGAAACTTCCGTCAGAGACTTCGGCGCCATGCTCAGCCTCCTGAAGCTCTCGAGCGTCGATAGCCTCTATCTCCCGAACCGTCTCCATAAGACGCTTCGTCAACGAAGCCAAATCCCTAGCCGGCGTCTTCTCATCCTCAACAGCCGTCGCAATCCGATCCCTCGTAGCCTCCAAAAGCTCACGAGTAGACCCATTCCGGGCAGCATCAGCAACAGAACGAGACATCAAAACCACCACCAGTCACGAGGAAAAAATGTCGGGGAGGGACGATTCCTATACCCGGAGGTCTATATACGTGCCCTTGGGGGGACCCTGGGTGGTACGTCATCGATGCCTGCAACTTAGGCCGCAAGTGTTTGGTTGCGCCAAGCTTCAGTGGTCGCCGCCGTCATCATCAGGTGCTTGAACTCAGGCGCGGTAAGGCTTGTGTCTACTGTGCTTAGTCCTCGCCTTTGCCTGTCCTGTGCCCACTCATCTAGGGTCAGATCGTTCTTGTCTGAGTTGCATGACCTGCATGCGGCAACAAGGTTGGACATGTCGTTGCGCCCACCTCGACTGAGCGGGGTGACGTGCTCCGGGTCGGGTAGTCCTGGGCATGGGAGCTTGCAGTATGCGCAGGCGAGCCCTTGACGTGCGTACTGTCGCATGATCTGTGAGTAGGTGTGCTGTCCTGGTGCGTTATGCTCGCGTGCTCGGCGGCGTCGCTTGGTGGTGCGGCGGGCACAGGTACGGGAGCAGTATGCGGATGGCGTGCCATATGCGTGCTCAATGAAGGGGGTGTCGCAGTCAGCGCACCTGTTGGCATAGAAGGCTGGGCGCTTGGGTTTGGGGGCTACCCATCTGCTGGTTGATCCGTACCATCTGGCCCAGTGATCAACTGGTAGTTCGGTGTGCTCACCGTGCGAGATCGCCTTGTCTCTGCAGGTCGTTGAGCAGTAGGTGCCGACGTATCGCTGTGCGCGCTTCGGCTTGATGCATTCGGCTCCACACCAGTCGCAGCTTTTGGTTACGAGGAGATCTGGGGTGCGCGGCCTGCACTTCCGTGTGCAGTATCGCTGGCTCGTGTTGACTGGCGTATACGTTGACTGACACGTGCTGCAGGTAGACTGGTTCACAGCCGGACTCCTTCTGACCAAGGTGTTTCGGTTAGCCCCCAGGTTGAGTGTTGACGCACTCCCTGGGGGTGTTCCTATTCTACGCCCGAGATCCGACATTCATTCGAGAAAGCCAGACCTGCGAATGATCGGCGCATAATCGCGGGCCCGCTTGGTGCTATTGCATGTTGCGTGCGCAGCGCGCGCGTTTGCGACGTTGTCTGCGCCGCCTTTAGCGAGAGGCACCAGATGGTCGACAACGAAGCACATGGGGTCGGGCCACGTCAGCTCATAGTTGATTGGCTTCCCACAGATGTGGCAGTTCGGTTTTGCTCGGCGTATGAGCGCGCGCATCCGGTTTGCCATGGCCTTAGAGCGCTCGGTCATGGTCTCGCCTTAGTCGGCATCGGCATCATTGACTGTCCTTAACGCAAGCAACCCTTAGTAACGACACCGTTACTAAGGGTTGTGGGGTGTGGAGTTCTATGTCAGTCGTATCCGAGTTCGTATCTGATGCGGCTTTTGGAGGGTGAGAGTGTGGCTGTGGTGTCTGCGCAGTCGCATCGTTCGCATGCTGATTGGGATGTCCAGCCTGTTCCGCAGTGATCGCAGATGTACACGTCGTCGTGTTCGGTCACTGTTCGATGCCGTTCTTCCAGGTGCGCATCTTGGGTGTCCATCCGTCTGGTGTGGGTACGTGTTCGTTGTGGTGGAAGACGTACCGGAGTGTGGGTTGCCGGAGGATGTAGATGAGGATGCTGAGTGTGAGTGTGATGGCGATACCGGTGATGGTGCGCATCAGTCGTTCTCGTCGTCTTGTTCACCGTGTTCGCGTGACCGGAGCCATGTGTGGAGGAGGATCAGTCCGGTGCCACCAATGGCGAAGCAGGCTGTGATTCCGATAGCCACACCCGTGGATAGCAGGTCACTCATCTTCGTCGTCGTCCGCTTCGTTGTAATCCCAGGAGTCCTGAATGATTTTCCGCCCGATGGTTAGCAGTCCTTCATCAACGTGGAGGGGTTGCGTTTCGGGGGTGAGCATCCTGTAGTTGGTGCTGTTGGGTTTGTCGAGTGTGGTGGATGAGACGATGACGACCCAACCGGATGTGTAGTGTCCGGGGAAGATGTCTGCGATGTGTGCACTGATGGCGTTGTCGAGGCCGGTGCGCGTCTCATCACTCATGGTGCGGCCTCAACTCCCACGGCATGTCTTCATCCAGAATGAGGATGCGCGTCTCGGGATGCCGCCAGATCAGCCGCAAGTAGTCGAGATCCCAGTCAGCACTCATCGTCGTCCGTTGGCTTCGCGTCGTGGTCCTTGAGCCATTTCGAGTTTAAAATTGCGTCCGCCAGAACGCTTGGTACTGTTGGCATCGTGCGGGATATGAGCTGCATAAGTTGCTGGCGCTCATTCATCGTCTTCTCCAATGTGGCATTCGTCACTCAGGCACCATTCGCCTTCTCCTTCGAGGTGGGTGATGGCTAGGTGGCGCATGATGCTTCTGTCGGTCTCCATCGACTCGGCCTTCCTAGGCTGATAGTTCGTAGAGGAATGCGCCAAGCAGGTTGAGGTTGGCGCGGTATCGACCAGCATGGTGGGCGCAATATTTGAGCTCGTTACCGGCTGGCATGGCGACGTAGATGAGTGCGGTGGTTCCTTTGCCGCACCGGTCGCAGTAGGTCATGCTTTTGTCTGCTAGGTCGTAGAACTCTGTTTGCTCATCCACGATCGCCGCCTTCGTTACTAACACTTACGGGTGTATCCGTTGGTAACGGGGTGGCTTACTAACATGTGTGGGCCGGAACACTTGTGATGTTCCGGCCCACATTGGTCTGATTACTCGTCGGCGCCGAACGTTGCGTCTCTTGCGCGTCGAAGGGTGCGGATCAGGCGGTTGATGCCCGACCTGTCGAACTCCACGCCATTAATGCAGGTTGCAGGATTCTCGCCGTGCCACGTGACGGTGAGTACGGGCTCTGATACGCCGTCGTTCTCGACTGCGGTTGCAGAGTCCCAGAAGGTTTCTTTGGGCATGGTTGCCCCTTTCGCTCGACAGCTTCGCGCTGTCTCACCCAGCATCGCGCCAGGGAGCTATGGGTGCGGCGCAGTCTTATACGTCCGAAGATGTATAAGACTGCGCCACAGGGTTCAAGTCCACACAACCTCAGCGCCTGGTGCCTACTGATGCGGCTAATGCCTAAGGGCGGGTTTGCGCGGGGGTGGACAAGTATTAGGTGGGTGGTTGTGAGGCTCGCTCCCCCACTCGTGCAATCGACGCCACCCGCGCCGGCCATCCACGGACATTGCACTGCCCTGATGACGTTCGCCGTACTAGTGCATGTGTCCGATATCCGTTGACGCACCCGAAGGTTGAGTGAACGGCTTACGGTCACCTCAGGCGACCACTTCTAGAGAACAGTCAGTGACTGCAGATCGAATCCGTCTTCTGTGATGTCGAAGACGAGCATGCCGGGGTCGGAATCGTCGCCGGCAATGTTGCGGAACCAGTCAGACCCGTTATCGAGGGTGGGTGCTGCGATATGCCACTTGGAGCGCCCCGTGTACGGGTTGCGTCCAGTGGGCAGGATCGCAAGGTGGTGATAGTGACCGGTCAGAAGGATGTCTGCGGCGCCAACAGGCTGACCGCCGTGGGTTTGCTTGCCCCACCATGCGGCGGCCTGACCATCACGGAACTGATTCCCGTGACACATTCCCACTTTGGTGCCGCGGACATCCACAACCATCGACTCGTTATAATGCTCCGGGTATTCCCATGTGGCGTCGAGTCCGGCGGCTTTCGCAACCTTCTCAACCTGCCTGTGCACGAAGATCCCGAGGTCGTCGCCGGGTGCACCAAGGTTCTGGGGTCCGCGTCTCCATGCAGTGTGGTTCGACGGGACTACGGCAACCTTGACGGCACCGAACCGGGCGCACAGTTCAACGAACTTGTACACCTCTGTCGCGGCGACATCCATCTGCTGCGAGAGGGACAGGTCGTTGGAGAACATTGGGTTTCCGCCAGACTCGAACCCCTCGAAGAGGTCGTTGATGTCGGGGAGGAAGATGTTGTCCGGTCTGCGGCGCTTGAACTCGGCTTCGAGCTTGCACCGCTTCTCGTCCAGGCGTTCGAGCAGTTCTGGTGTGCCGCCACGTGAACCCGTTTTGCCGATCTGCGGGTCTGCGATGACAGCGACTGTTGTCCTGGCCGTGGGGGTCGCCTTGACGCGTGCGCGAGGCTTGCGGCGCCCCTCCGCGTACAAGGCGGGGAGGTCAATCGCATCCTCGGCGGCTGTGATGGACTCGAACGAGAAAAGGAAGCTGTACGTGTCTTCCTTGTCGTGGTGAGTCTTCGTCCACTGGGAGACCTTGCCGACGATGCGGAACGTGTCAGGGTCAACGCCTGCAAGCTTCAGTAGTTCACGTTCGTCGGACACCATCTTGCGTACGGGGCCAGTTGACGCTTCACCCTTACCAGTCTTGGTGTCGAGCTCGGAGTGCTGCCGGTAGCTGACGGGCGGGATGACGTTCTTGGTTTCACCCTCGGCAAGGCGGTCTGAGATGCTCATTTCGTGTACCCGTTCCGACGTCTCCACGTTCCGAACGTGGTATCAGCAACCTCAGGCATGCCTTCTTCGATGAGGGCCGCGAGGAGGTCGACGTGTCGCCATGCCGGGTCTACGAGTGCTTTGCTTACGGCTTCATGATCTACGGCTGGGAGTTCATCTAGCCAGCGGTCGAGGATTGTCTGATTTGTCTTCGGTGCGGGCGGTGCCGCAAGACGAGTAGCAAGCGACACGACGGTCACCTTTCAGATAGCCAGTTGTCGGTGTTGAGTTGTTGGTTGACATTGCGGGTATTCCGTGCGTGCTTCATGTACGCCGGTTATGCCCGTTTCAAGAAAAGTTGGTGGCGAGGCGTTTTCTGCGCGGGCGCGACCCCGGAAACCTGCTCGCCGTCAGGGTGACTAGTCCATTTCTAGATGTTCGTGCTGCACTGTCTAGTCACTGCGCGGTACCGATCCCCAGGGTCGAACTGGGACTGAACGGGTTTTGAAGCCGTTGCCTCTGCCATTGGGCTAGATCGGCGTTGGTTAGGGTGCTCGCCTCAGCCGCACTGGCTCGAGCTTTGACACGACGGTTTGCGCGCTTCGATCGAGCGTTCCCGATCCGTGGGCTGTCGTGTGTTTGTGCGTGATGTCATGTCACGCTTGTCGCCGGCATCGACCCGGCTTGCCCTCGACTCGCCATACGCCACGGTTACCCATGAGCCAACGAGGAGGTACAAAGAAAGCCGCTCACCATTGATGGTTGAGCGGCTTGTGCGGAGAGTTTCGAGTCTTCTCCTGAACTAAGGCCAAGTGTACAGCATATTGACCATGGATTACAACCATGTCATTTGGCGTGTCGTGCAAGTCTCGCTTCCCTGAGTGCGACAATATCGATGTCCAAACCAGCTTCGTTTCCGAGTTCTTCAAGGCCGGTATCGCTGACCCAGATTGCTGCACATTCTCGCACCTGGCATTCGGCGGTGGGTTCCTGCCCGTCGCGCCAGACAACGATCAGGTTATCAACCGTGTCGCCGTTCTCGTTGGTGAACTTGCCGTTCCCACACCTCGTGCATTCGAGACCTCGGAGTGACACGCGGATGGGTGGTTCGATGAGATCCCAGATGCTGGTTGCCCACGCGTCGGGGTAAGCGGCCAGTCGTTCGTACATGTACTGGTCGATCTCTTCAGTGCGGTGCAGGGTGTGCAGGTGGTCCCAGAACCCGCGCAGGTCTAGCTTCAACTCCCCGGCTACGGTGACGCGCCATTCCTGCAACCAGGCGCGTGTGACGTTCTGGATGTGCTCGAGCAGGTCGAGGGATTTCACGTCGAGGACGTTGCGGGTGTTGACTGCTGATCCTCCCCCGTTCTGGTTGCCGTCTGGTACGACGCGTGCACGGAGCATGTCGACGAGTGGTGGGAAGTGTTGTGTTCTTTCGCCTCCATCGACGGGCACGACCATCATCCATGGGTCAATCAGTTTCGCGAGACCATCAGACATTCGCTTCTCCCTTGCGTGCTGCAATATCTAGGCCGTACAGGATGGTCTGTCGAACCATGTCCGCGCGGCTCGGGTTCTGTAAAGCGAGAAGCCGGATGAGGCCGGGGATCGCGTTGATGTCCTGCTTTTCGAGCGCAAGATGGATCCCGCGCTCAATCTGTGCGTCAGTGAACTCAGACATTGCTCCCCTCCCGGAGAACTTCCCAGTCATCTACCCAGGACACCATCTCGCCAGAGTTCATTGGACCACCGCTCCACGATCCCTGATCCGCAAACCAACGGTTGCTTCCGTCGGCCGCCTTTCGTGCCGCGGACCATGCAAGCTCGCTGTACACGACCGCATTACCTCCGAGAGCGTCTAGCTTGTCCTGTACTTGTTGGTTGCTCATCGGCTTTCCTTTCAGCAGAAGTCCCCGACCCCGATTGGGGCGAGGTCAATCTCTTTGTCGAACATGTCGTGAGAACTGTCATACGAGAACGGTGTGCACATCAGGCGACCCCATGACATGCACACGAACAGTTGGTGTTCGGGCATCCTTTGTGTTCCGTGGTTGACGGGAACGCACAGAAACCCGAACGCGTCATACGAACCTGCGACTTCGACGGCTCAGTCATCGACGCACCTGCTCCGGCTCGTGTTCCTCGTTCTCGATGCGATCGGCTTCGTCGTCAAGTGCGCCCACCCATCCGCCAAAACGCTTTTCGGCAGCCCATTCGGCGCGAACGCGCGAAGCCATGTTGCGTAGCGCGTCGGCTTGGAGGCGTCGGATCACGGGAGACGCCAAGATCGCGTCGGCAGTGCGGTGGTTCTCGTCCGGCTTCTCAAAACCGTCTTCAATGATCTGGGCTAGCTCGTCTCGGATGCTCTGCGGCTTGTTCATGTTCTCTCCGTTTCGTGTCCGTAGTCGTATGCGAGGTCGTCACGGCAACCACACCGGATGCTCACCGCTTGGGTTGTGATGACCGCGCGACCACCAAGCACCTCACCCGTGTCGATGAGCGTGAGGTATGGCGTGTGGCTAGAAAGGTGTGTCATCGCCGAAGCTTCCCGGTGTCGTCCACGCATCAGACTGCGCGGGTGCCGGTGCCGACTGTGCTGACGGCTGTTCTGCGCGCGGGATGACACCCAACGTCCCAAACCGGATCGACAATGCAGCATCCGTGGTCCCGTCCGTCTTCTGGAAAACACGCAACTCCGGCTGACCGGTTACCGTCACCAGTGTCCCCTTACGAACCGCGGCAACGATCGCCTCAGCATCCGCCTCCCAGAACGACGCCTGCACCCACAGTGTTGCGCCGGCATCCTCCCACTGGTTCGTCTGCTTGTTGAGTCGGCGCGGGGTGTGCGGGATGGATACGTTCGTGACCGCTTTGCCCTGATGGTTCCCGAGCTCGGGATCCTTCGCCACGAAACCCTCGATGGTCGTTGTTGCCTTACTCATGTCAGAGCCTTTCGTTGATGATCTGTTGGATTGCTTCGGGGCGAAATGGGTTCGGGTTGGGTGGCTGCTTGTCGGTCTCACGTTCGCCACCCAAAAGCACGGCGAAGTCTTCGAGAGTCATGGTCACGAGCTGGTCTTTCGCCTGCCCCTTGCCGTGACGCTTATGTACGACGACGGCAACCTTGGCGTCAGCGTTACCCCGCTCAACCTCCGCCTCACGCAACCACGTACCAAGATCCATGCGCGCATGATTCTTGACTTCAATGCAGATCTTCTCCCCCAGCAGGGTTCGAACACCGGCAACATCACCACGATCCTTCGCACCCGACAACGGCATGCGCATGATCCGGTCATCCCCCAGCCGCGCCTGCAGAAACAGGACGGCCAGGGTTTCGAGGAGGGTGCCTTTCTGTCGCTGCTTACTCATGCGGTTACTTCCTCTCGAATACTTGGCACTCCTGGGCGCGACAACAACTCGCGAAGAGCTGCGGCCGCTTGCTGAGGAACGACCCCGTTACCGCACGCCTTCAACTGCTCGGCGCGCGTCAGTCCCATACTGTCTCCTTGTTGCGTTGTTCGATGATGCGTCTCCTGGTGCGTGCTGTTACCCCACCCCAGATGCCGTCTGTGATCCGGTTGTTGATGGCGTATTCGAGGCATGAGGTTCGGGTGTCGCAGTGGTGGCAGATGGTTCGTGCGTTGGGTCCGGATACTGAGTCGCCGATTTCGGGGAAGAAGATGTCAGGGTCGGTGGTTGCGCATGCGGCGTCGTTGAACCATTCGGCGCGTTCGAACATCATGCGGCTGCCCGTGCTTCGAGAACATGCGACCACTGTTCACGACGCAACTTGTTGGGCTGTAGTCCGAGCCCGCGTCTGATCTCTGCGACCTGCCGCGAGTTGAGCCCGAGTCGCATGGCAATGACAGCATCGGGTTCGCCGCGGTCTACGAGTTTGTGGACGCGTGCGGTGATGGTGTCGGGTGCGTGGTCGGCTTTGGTGAGTAGTTCGCGGAATGCGGTGTTGAGGATGGTGGTGATTTTGAGTCCGCGTTCTTCGGCGTACCGTGCGAGCTGGTACCACTCTCGATCCGGAATGTCGTAGGTGATCTTCATTCGAGTTCTTCTTTCCGTTTCAGGCATCTCACACAGGAGTTGTCTGCAGCCCACTTGTGTCCGTTGGCGCACGGGTCACGTGTCTCACGCATGAGCGCATCCCACTGGGCGTTGATGACGTTGGTGCCTGCTGTGGGTGGTTCGTCTGTCCACCGTTCACCGTTGAGCCAGACGTTGAGGGCTGGCACGTATCGCTTCTCGGTGGTGGTGGCGTACGCGGTTCCGAAGCGGATGATGTCGTCGATCAACTTTTCGACACCGCGGCTCTTCGCTGCGGTCTTGAACTTCTCGAGCGACTTCTTGCGTTCGACCTTCTTCGGCCAGTACGCCCATGCCCGTTCGAAGTCCTCATCAGACACACGCACCCTAGCCGCAGGTGAGGAAGAGTTCTTTCTTTTATCTGTCTCTGTCTCTGTCTCTATCTCTGCTTTAGGTTGGGTTACTTTTGGGTTTTGTTTTGAAACCGAGTCGGTTTCGGTTGGGTTTTTTCGCGGTCGTCCACCCCGACTCCCGTTAGCCTTGTTCGTCTCCACGCGGTGCTCACGGGCAGCCTTCGTGTCCTGGTGTTCCGCATAGTCACGGATCACAAACTCGGCACCGTCATGGATGACAAGGGGGCGCTCCGGGTCACTCATGAGCAGCGGATCGAGCACGGCTTTGCTCCACATGCGCAACGCCATAACCTCTGGGATACGTCCGTCTAGATCCTGCATGCGGGAGTAACCGTTCATCTCAACGAACGCCCATTTTGCTTCGACGGGTAGTGGCGCGACTTTCGGGTGCATCCAGAAATCAATCGGGAACGTCATCCACAGCCTTCTGTCTCTTGGCACTAGGCCCACCTCACTAGGGGTTGAGCGGAGAGACGTTTCGCGATTACTTCGCAATACGCCTCGTCGAGTTCGACACCGATTGCCCTCCGCCCCATCTCCGCAGCGGCAACGAGGGTCGAACCTGATCCTGCAGACGGGTCGGCGATCACACCGCTCGTCTTCGCGATGAGATCCTGCATGAGCGGGATCGGCTTCTGGTGCGGGTGCAGCCGTCCGTTCTTCGCCATCGACTGCACGGGCGCGTAAGAGAGAACGTTCGATGTTCGTGGCCCCGCGAATCCCTTACCGATGACATAGATCTCCTGATCGGATGGCTTCCATGGAACCGATAGATCACCCATGCCGAGCGCGCCCTTCGTGTCCCAGATGAGACGCGTGTGGGTGCCCTCAGGGTGAGCGATCTTCCACGACCCGAAGACGAGGGCGGGCTTGTCGCCCCAAAGAGAAAGGACACCATCGCGAATGCTGGTGTCCTTATCGTTGAGGATTGACGCTTTGAGCTTCGATCTTCGGGAACCCGACTGATAGTTGATCCCATACGGCGGATCAGTGATCAGCACATCTGCCGCCATCCAGGCCAGTTCCTCGAGCCCGCTTCCGTGGTAGAGAGTCACGTACTCGTCTTCGTAGTACAACACGTCATCACGCTCCTCCTACTAGGTATGCCTGTACGTCGGCCAAGTCCATGCGGCACATGTCCGCGATGTCTTCGGGCCATACACCGGACACGTATAACTGTTCGATGGCGAACCTGGCACGTGTCCCGGGTGTTGCCGTGTATGAGATGAGCATCATCCGGGCAATGCTGTCGCCGGTCATGACTCCGCACCTTTCGCCTGGGATGCAGCACGCAGAGCTGATCGGATGTTCATACGCACCCACTCGATATCGTTGCTGTACTTCGGGTCGTTGATGACCTGCTCGACGCGCTCAGCAAGTTCGGCCCAGCCTTCCTCGAATGCCCACCGGAACGGAGCTGACGATACGAGCGGGTATGCCTTCACGGCACACGTCGCGGCGAGTGTGTACCGAAGCGGCGCACTACCCACCTGCGCGTCGGACGGTTCGCCCTGCGGCTTCGGTATACCCACCGCGTCGATGGCTGCTTGTGCGCGTGTGATCCACCAGGCAAGGTCTTCCGGGTGTGCTGGCGGCCATTCGGTGACGGGTGTGCCTGGTTCGTCGTCGGGTGCGGGTGCCTCATACATTGCCGCCGCGACACGATCAATGAGACTCATGACGCCGCCTTCAAGAAGGTCACCCAATGCGTCTTAGCCGTCTTGCCGCTACGGTGCCCGACGAGTGGCGCGTTAGGAGTGAGCGCGAGGATCTGTCCCACGGGGATCTGCGTCTCATTCCACTTGAAGATCAGCACACCGTTCTCTGCAAGAACCCGGAAGCACTCTGCAAACCCAAGGGTCAGGTCATGCCGCCAGTTGAGCGGATCGAGCTTGCCGTACTTCTTTCCCATCCACGCGTTTTCCCCGACGCGCACGAGGTGGGGCGGATCGAATACAACAACCCGGAACGATTCATCTGGGAACGGAAGAGACCGGAAGTCCATCTCTACGTCGGGGTGCACGTTCAATGCGCGTCCGTCACAGAGAATGTGATCCTCGGTTCGGATGTCACCAAAGACGACGCGCGGATCTTCCTTGTCGAAGTAGAACATTCTGCTACCCGACGCGGGATCTAGTACCAACTGCTGTTCGTTCATGATCCGCTTCCATCTCGTTCGAGCTCGGTTCGTTTCTTGGTGATCGCATCCTTGACTGTGGCTGCAATACCCAACGTCACGGCATAAGTTTCGATCTTGTCCAACCCGGTGATGTCGGTTGCGTTGGCGATCGCTGTGAGTGCGTTCTCGATCTTCTCCTATGCGACAGGTGCAACATCAGGGAGCGGTTCGATGGTTACGGGCGTCTTCTTGCCGCGCTTGACCGTGCTTGCGATCTTCATGGTCTTGCCGATGTGCGAGAGGTGGCTTACCCGAATCCCACCGACTTCTTCAGGCCCGAACCGGACAGCGGGATCGAGCTTCAGGGTGACGCGCCGGCCTACCCAGACGTCGGACTCTTCGCCCCATGCGGCGATCAAAATCCGGACGACGGTGGGCGGTGGGCGCCACACTCGACCGCCGCCTTCAACCAGGTCGATGTCGTACTTCTGTTCAGCCTTGCCGGGCTTCACGCCGGCGATGGTGAACGTGCGCGGCCCACCAACGAAATCGTCACCGTTCCACTGGTCTGAGCGTGGTTCTGCTGTGATCCTCATAGCGCCAGTTCCTCTTCGTGCTGATAGATGAGCCAGTTGGGTGGGCCGAGTAGTTCACCTTCGACCCCGGGCCACGTGGCGGTTTCAACGCATCGCTGGTAGATGTCGCGTGCTTCTTGTGCGAGTTTCCGTCCGATGTCGCGGTAGATGACGTCGAGTTCGTGAACGGCAACCTGGTATGGGCCACTGGTTTCGACTGCGATGAACTTGAACGTTTCGAGTTCGACACCGGTTTCGTATCGGTGGACGTCGCGGTACCAGGCTTCTTGAACGAAGTACCCGTATTCGATGACGTGTTTGCCGAACCCGCGTGGTGATGCGTCGGTGGTTGTCTTGAGGTCTGCCCCCGCACCGTTGCCGTAGATGTCGAACCGTGCACGCACTGGCACGCCCTCGGGCGACGTGCTGAAAATGGATGTTTCCCGGTGCGGCTGCTCAAGGATCTTCCGTGCGTCCGCATTGTTGAGTACGGCGTCGGTGATCTTGTTGATGACGTTGACTTCGACGGACTTCATGGGCACGAACCCGAACCCGCGTTGTTCCTCAGCCCATTCCTTTGCGGCTTTGGTAGACGCTGCGCCGTTTGATGCGAGGAGGTCTTCGGGGTAGGCGATGGCCTGCAACCCGGTGCCGAGTACTTTCGCGTGTACTGCGTGTCCGATGTCGAACGCACGGCTGGTTCTCGGGTGACTCTTCTCCCAGATGAACTTGGCCGGCGATCCCTTGAACTCGGGGAGAAGAGTGCGCGCCCCGGTGCTGGATAGCTCGGGGCGCGCATGGTAAATCTCATCCGGCATGTTGTGATCGATCACTTCTCGATCACCGCCACGATGTCGGCGGGTGAGATGTAGAGCGGCTTACTCTTCCCACTCGTCCATGTCACCTTATTGACTTCGCCCGTCACGGATGATCGGGTGATACTGAATTCCTCAAGATCGAGCGCGATGACGGCTCCACTCTTGAGATAAATGTCGAGCTTTGTCATGGCCTATTCCATTCCGTCGATGATGTCTTGTGCGTGTCCGGCAATGATCTGGATGATGTGTTCGTTGATGTCGACACCGTTGATTGCGGCTTCGGTGACCAAACGCGCGTACACGTCGTCGAATAGTTCGAGCGTTGTGAGCGTGTCGCCGTTGCTATCTGCTCTTCGTACCCGCGACGCCAGTCATCGCGCTCATCCGCCACGCGCTCCAGCGCGGTCCAAGGTACTCTCCCGCGTGACGCTTAGCGCGCTCAATCAGACGCGCAACATCATCAGCTGACAGCATTGTCACCGGCACGATGACTTTTACTTCTCGATAGTTCGTCATATCGCTCTTTCTTGGTCGAATGCGTGCATGAGTCGTTTGAGGTTCATTTCGCCAGGTGAACGCAACTTGTCACCCGCAACACATGAACACAGATCCTCTTCGTCCGGATCCCGACTAATCATGTAATGGCCGTTGTCTTTGCAAACAGGGCAGTTCATGGCGTGTACGAGGGGAGAATTCCGGAGCCAAACCACTCCCAGTAGGGTGCATCCGAGCACTCTTTCACCGTGTACTGAGACCCCACATTCGCGTGGTGGCCATCTGCGGTCTCCAAATCCCACGAGAACGCACCCTCACGTCGCTGCCAGAATCCGGCATAAGTCCGCCGCACGCGATACTCACCAGGTTCGATGTGACCCTCACGAATTAGGCGCGCAATGAGGCGCTCGCTTGGCTTACTCATGTCTCAATCTCCACTTTCGGTGCAGGCCATCCCCCGCTGTCGATTAGCCGTAGTCGGAACAGTTCGGCTTCCCATGCTTTGATGTGCACTTCGGCCATTGCGATTGCGATGGGGTTGTGTACGGTTATGGCGGCATCGAGGAATCGTTGTTCTGCGGCGAGGCGTTCTTCTGCTTGTGCAATGTCCGCGGTGATTTTCATGTCATACCTCGTTGCGGATCCTGTTGATGAATCGGGCATGCTTCCACGCCATTTCCCACGACTCGTGCGGGATTGTTGCGGTGCCGGTGAACAGCATCCAGATGCCGTCTTCATCACGCCAAATGTGTTGTCTGAGCGGGAATGAGAAAGCGTTCATGATTGCTCCTATCCGAAGCAGTTTCGACAGGTACAGTGGGCCACGTATCCGAACGCGCGGTAGTGGCATTTGGGTGACGGGTCGTGTGCTGGTGCGTCAGGAATATGACATTTGGCACATGACGGGTGGTCAACGTTGACGCCCATCATTCGACCCGTTTGTGAGCATTCGGGCAGAGTGGATTGCCGACCATGAATGGGTTGCGACACTTACCGCACACGTGTGGTCTTTCGTCGTGCGCATACGTCGGTGCAGCAGCACCGGGCGAAAGTGAGATGTAGTTGCTCACGATGCGTCTCCCTCGGGCCAGATGCGACGACCGGTGATGAACCCCTCGGTTGCGTCCAAATCGGATCCGTCAGCGAATCGAAACTTGCCATCGGTTCCAACGATGGCAACAAACTCGTGTAGGCCAGACCCCATCAGCCAAACCTCTTCAGGCTTTGCGTAATGCCACGGCTTGGGCTCTGGGTGATTCGCGAAGTAGGAGCGCGCCGCACTCAAAAACTCGATGTCGCGCTTCGAACCAAGGCCGACGATCTCGTCGGCAGGGCGGACAACACAGGTGGCGAAGGACGGCTCGTGGAGGATGCGGGCAATCCGAACACCCAGCGGATCGTGCTTCACCACGTAGTCGGGATTTTCGGGCCAACGCCACCGTCCGAGTTCTTCGTCGCGCTTATGCTGGAAGTACTCGCACAGAGCATCGACCTCCACTGGCGTGAGGAACATGCTCGAAAGCAGAACCCCGCCCTGCGGCTGCTTCTCGATCTTTCGACCGTTGCTTGCTGCGAATTCGTTCATGTGTTCTTCTCCAATGCGGATCCCCATTCGGCGCGCGGGAATCGTTGTTTCAAATCTGCGAATACAACTTCGGCTTCACGTGCACCAATTTCGGCGGTGAGCAAGCGTTGCAGTTCATTGCGGCGTCTTTTGACACGCCGGCTGAGTCGTATCGTTCTACCCACCCAGCCCACTGGTGTGTATGTGTCGACCGCGCGAACAATGAGCTGGTTCGCAACAAGACGATGAAACTCATGCACCCTTGTTAGCGCGCCAATCAACCCGTGACCAATAAGAAACATGGCGAACTGTTCATCGTCATACACGGCGTCCTTCACGTCCTCGAAATCATTCGGCCACACCCACTCAATGTCATCCGGAGCAAGGGTGTTATCGCGGTACGTGGACATCACTTGTCCGAACTGATTGCGGCTAGACGAGCCAAGACTCGGCGAGCATGATCCCGAGCCGGTTGGGATGCCTCAAGCCCCGTGAATCCGTCCTCGAGATCCATGTCTTCGATGAGTTCCCGGATGAAGAACTTGGGATTGATAGACGGGTTCAGCCCGATCTCTTCGCGAAGAAGGAGGAAGTAGGGATTTGTTGGGTTCGCCTGCGGGCGGTCGTACTCGGTTCGCGGCCAGAGTTGCCACCCCAGGGACTCATCCGCATACTCCGCTCGCCGACCCATGAAGGGGTCGACCATCGGCATCGGGTCATCGTTGAACTGCGGGCGGCTGCTGAACATGCTCATGGTCGTTCTCCTTCATCGTCGTTTCGGTCGTGCGTAAGAATTTGTGCGGGGTCCGGGTATCCCCAGACACACCAGACCCCGCAACGTGACAGACCCACACCGCCACACCCCACACCCCAGGCGTGAGGACAAGAACGGGGGCCAGTGCGTGAACACCAGCCCCCAGGGTTTAGTGGGAGTTACACGACCAACCACGGTCGCTACAAACTCAGAACCACCAACCCGAGTGCCCGTACGCCGCGACAGTGAGCGCGCGCACGGGCCGTATTTGCTAGAACAAGCTGTCGTCTGTCACTTGATCCACTTCGACGCATGCGATCTCGACCGCGGGCGAAACGCCGTGCCAACGATCGGCATAGACGCGGGTGTCGACACCACAACCTGCCTCGAGCGTGATGCCCGTTTGCTTGACGAACGTCCGGTACTTCTGCGCTTCGGTTCGTCTATAGCCGGTGTCGTTCGAAAGGTCGAATCCCGCAGAGGAGTTAGGAATGATGTGCGTTCCGAAACCTGCGTGATGGGCGGCTATGTCTATGACGTGGTACTCGAACTCGGAGCCTCGGTATCTCGGTGCGTTCGCGGCGCGCTTGATCTTCCCGAACGGCGGGTTGCTGATTGCGTGATCGAAGTCGCCCCAACTGGAGTGATCGAAGATGCTTCCCACGACCCATTCGGCGTCGGGGACCATCTTGCGCCCGACGCGTGCGTATTCGGGATTCAGTTCCACGCACACGACCCGACTGGCTCTGCTCATCTCAAGCGCGGCAAGACTCAAGGTGCCCATTCCGGCGCACAGATCCAGCACCGCTCCTTCGAATTGCCAGCCGCCGAGCTCAAGCATCGCGTCAGTAGCGAGACCCCAGGGGGTGAAGAACGCGCCGGTCAAGCCATTGATCTGCGTGGCACCTTCCTGCCAGTTTTCGATTACAAACATTCGGTCATCGTCGTCAAGTTTCGGCTTCCTCAGAATCCTCTCTGCCTCTTCGTGATTCTTGGCCTCTTGCTTGCTAAGTTTTGCCATGTGTCCTCGCCCGGTGATTCTCCGGGGCGACCGATTACAGGCTCGAGGACCGTCACGTAACCCTGTGACATGGTTCACGGCGACCAAACCCGTGCCAAACGACGCATCACCCCGCGCCTGGTTCCGCCCGTCTTACATGGCGGCGAACTGTCGAAAACTCCACACCCCCAAAGATCCCGGCCCACTTACATCCGGAACCCGCAGCCGAAGCTTCTGGGTTTTATGTGACGCGTCCCCGTTGCCGAGCCAGTGAGAGCCGGGATAGGTGACGCTATATAGGTGATGCATGCCGGCCGCTGGGGTCGACGAGTAGCGGGTAAGTCAGTACGACCTACCAGCCGGATCAGATGACGGGGATCAGCCGTGGATGCGATGCATCCGTTCAAGGACTCGTCGCGCGTGGTAGATCTGCGCGACCGGATAGCCCAGCCAGTACCGCTGCGGCTGCCGGATCATCTCGACGTCAGATGCAACGTGCACGCCTTCTTCGCGGATCTTGAGCAGGACCGCATTGCTCGGGTTGGTCTGCGGGTACAGGGTGGACGCGAACTGAGTCATGATGCCGCCTCCACTACTGCTCGATGCTCAGGGCGGGGGCATTCGAGGACGCAACCGCAATCACATGCGTCGTAACAGCACTCGCAGGCGAGCAGAAACCGGAGAAGCTTCTCCATCGGGTGCAGGTTCATCGCACTACCTCCTGCTTGCATGCACGGACATACCGACTCGACGGGTGACCGGAAGCAGTCACCACAGCCGGGTCAGACGCCTCACGATCCGCCCAGTAACGCTTCGATGCACGCACCGTCACCGCCATCACCGCAAGAGGCCAGAGAACAATCGCCGCGGGGATCCAGATGTAAGCGGGGATCATGTCGTACATCAGAGTTCCCATTCCTCATCAGGAAGCGCCTTCAAGAACCGGCGTGCTTCTTCTACCGGGACGATGCGCTTACGACCGGAGTATTTGGGTGTGAGGTCGCGGCGTTCGATGTGCTTGTAGAGCTGTCGGGCTGAGAGTCCGATGACTTCTGAGAGTCGGGGGATGTCGAATGCGAGGATGCCGGACTTGTCGAGGGCATCTTCTGCGGTCTGCTTAGCGCTCACCGAACATCTCCTTCACGGTCAAACGACGAACACCCCCGGCCAACACGACGTCGCGGACAGTGACGTGCTCGTTGTGAGCGCGCATCTGGTCCACGATCGTCATGCGACCGGGGGTGTGGTTGGGAGTGGTGATCCCATCTCTTCTCTGCATATGTGCAGTCTAAGCGAGCAGAGATGCAGTGTCAAGCGCATACGCAGGTTTAAACCGCATACGTTCAGCCTGAGACCGCTAAACTGCTGTCATGGCAATCCGTAAACTCCCAGAAACGTTCGACCAGCACCTCGGATCCGTGATCGACGGACTAGCAAAAGCGAGGGGTGGACGACCGTGGCTTGCGAGCCTCACCGACTGGTCCGAAGGGACAGTTGAACGACGCGTCACAGGACGCACAGAGTTCACAGTCAAAGAGCTAGAGATTGTTGCCGCAGCGCTTGGTTCCTCCCCCGCAACCATCGTTAGTCATGCGCTTCGGAACTACGCGAACAGTACCGAGCAGGACGGCGTTGCCAAGCTGTTGCGTGAAGAGGGCCCAATGTCGGCGGCACCCGTTAGCCTCACCGAACATCGGACCCGGAAGAAGCCGTCCGAGATGACAGAGGATGAGTTGGATGCGTTCAAGGGGGAACAAGCCGCTAACACCGACCCAGAGTTGGGTCGGGACGAACCTGAAGCGCCCTAGGGGTAGGGCGTATGATCCGTGGAGGCATGCTGAGGAGCTGGGAATTGACGTGTATGTGCGCCGGTTGAGGTCCGCGCATGGCCTGTGGTTTCCGGAGTATGGGGAGATTCTGATCAGTGACCGTTTGCGGTTACGGGATCAGAGGATCACCCTGGCGCACGAGATCGGCCATAGTGTTCTCGGGCATACGGATGATCGCCCGAAGCACGAAAAACAGGCCGACCAGTTCGCGGCCCGGAATCTGATTGATCCGGACGAATTGGCCGACCTGTATGAGTGGTGTCCTGATGAGCGGCGTATTGCTGCCGAGCTCGGGGTGACTACGACTCTATTTCGTGCGTACGTACTGTCTCGGGCCGCATGAACTGTGCCGAGTACGACACCATGCCCGCCTCCAACTGTCCCGGCTCTGTCCGGGAACGGTAGGCGCGTGTCATCGCCCGTGTTGAGTGCCCGATGATCTCCTGGATGATCTCTTCGCGAACACCAGCCCGGTAGAGCAGGTCAACCGCCGTGTGACGGATGTCGTGCAATCGGACACGGCGTCCGGGTCCGAAGACTTCATCGCGGATCTTGGGCCACTCGTGCGTGATGCGGTCGGGGTCGGGTGGCACCATCCACTTGTAACGTCCGTGCTTAGTCGCGAACACCAGCCCCCATTCGTTAGCCGGCGCTTGTGCAATGTACTGGAGTAGGTGTCGCCGCAACGGGTCTACGAGGGGGATGATGCGCCAACCCGCCCGAGACTTGGGGCGGGTCAGGTGCATGCCACCTTTGATCTGCCGCACCTCATAGTCATGCGGTTTCTGCAGGACGCGCTCAGGGCAGTTCCCTGCGCGCCGATGGCTACATGTTCCACCGCATCCGTGCGTGTACTCGAGCCGCTGCAATTGCCAGGACAGGTCGAGGGTGTCACCGATGCGATCGATCTCGAGGCCCGCGATCTCGCTACGACGCGCACCCGTGAGCAGGTAGGTTGCCCAGAGTGCAAGATCGGGGTGGTGGTTGTCTTCGAGGTACTTCAACAGTCGGTCAGCGTCAGACAACGTGAACACGTCCAGGTCTGGTACAGCCTTGCGTGGTGGTTCGACTCGTTTCGCGGGGTTGAAGAACAACGCCCCTTGACGTACGGCGAACTCGAGGCCCGCGGATGCGTAGTGGTAGGCGTTGGTGGCGGTACTGGGCGAGAGTCCTTGCCCGATGACGAACGCTTCGATGCGCCGCACAGTGTCCGGTGTGACCTTGCTGAGTAGCGTGGATGCGCCGAGCGCGGGAACAATGTAGGACCGTACGTACTGTTCATACGTTTTAGCCGTCTTGGGTCGCTTGTTCGGGATGACCTGCATCTTCAACCATTTCGCGAACCATGTTTCAACGGTGGGTGATGCGGATGGCAGTGTCCCCATTTGCCGTTTCTGTTCCCGTAGTTCACGGAGCGCAGTGTCGGCTTCGGCTCGTGTGCGGAACCGTTGGACTTTCCGGTTGCGGAACGGGGTGCCGTCGGAGTGCCATTTGATGGGTGGCAGTTCGATGGCTACGGCCCACAGTCCGGAAGACTTCTCCTTGTACTGTGCACCGTCGCCACTACGCGCTCGAGACGCCATAGATCACCCCTCTTCCCGATCGCTGTTGTCCCGCTCGATATCGCCCGCGTACACATCTCCGATGCGTCGGTAGCGCCGGAGGCTTCGTGTGCAGAGTTCGCCATGCGCCTTCTCGAAGACCGCGAGAGCGGCGCGGGCCATCTCGTCGGGATTGATCCACCACGAGGGGTGTCGGTCGTCGGGGGCGTGGAAATTATCCAAGATAGCCTTCGCGGCTTCCTTGACCATTTTCTCGTTAACGCTCATCCGGATCTCCCCGCTTCATGCTTCGTGCTTCGGTTGTGTTTCGCGGACTCCGTTGTCCGCTTCATCCCTTCTCAGGCTTACGACGTACATCACAGCTGTTCCTCTCCGGGTCAGTTCCAGTAGCCGAACGGTGTAGCCCCCGCACTGACACCCAGTGCGGGGAGTACCGCGTAACAGCCACTTTAGACTGCGAATGCGAAGTATGCAACCCCAGATCTGATGTACCGCCGGTTTCCGGTACCGTAGGTCGCAGGTTCGACTCCTGTCGGGGGCACGAAATCGCAGAAGGGGACCGTCCGCCAGGACGGTCCCCTTCTGCGATTTCTAGGTAACCCCCTACCGAGGGGCCCTGTTCAGAGGAGCAGATCCTCGAGGTCGCTGAGCGACAGAGTCCGTCCGCTCGCCACCGGATTCCCCTCCTCGACCCGGAAGTCGTAGAGGTCGCCGTCGCGCCGCAGGTGGGCGACGTAGTCGATGTCGTGCGCGCGGTGCACCTCCCACTCCCCCGGTGCGACGTACGTGAATCGGTACGTGTTGTTCGCGCTGCTCCATTCGGTGACGACATCGGGTTGATCCTCAAGACGGATCGAGTTGCTCACGGCGGGCTCCCTTCACTTCGAGGTCTTCTTCAGTCGCCGGAGGGCTGCGCCCTTACGCGCCGCGCGCGCACCGGTCTTCTCCGAAGTCACGATGAACGCGGGCTCACCCGCGGATGCCGTGAACCTCTGCCCGTCGAGTCGAAGTCCTCGACACGCCTTTCCTCGACGACGCCTCGGGTGCGCCCCTGCGAGGTGTTCCATGACACCCGGTCGCCTCTGCCCAGGGATTCCGTCATCGCGTCTCCTTCTTCTCGGGTCGTGACCCCGCGCACGCTCGGCCACAGGGCTGCCTCTCTCCTGGTCCGATCGAGCCTGCGCTCTGATCGACGCCCCATGAAGGGGGTTGCCAAGCGATCGGATCTCATGGCACCGGCAAAGATGTCGGAAAGCCGAGCCCCCGTCAGGCGCCGATCGCGCCGAGCGTCCCGACGACGAGTCGAGGGCCGTCCTGCCCGCGCAGCAGAGTGAACAGCGTCCTGGTGCAGGATCGGCACCGCACGATCGCGGAGTGACTGTCGACCTCGACCACGGTCTCGGCGACGTTCGCCGCGGTTCCGCACCCGGAGCAGGTGGCGACGAGCGAGGTGATGTCGGCGCCGAACAGGTCTCCCATCATCCCCGCGAGGCAGTTGCCGTCGACGATCATCGAGCTGTGAGCAGCATCCATCAGCGACCTCCGAATCGTTCGGTGCGCACGCGCGCAGGATCGTGCCCCAACCGGACGAGCGCGTCCGCCGCGTGCTCGACGAAACCGGTCGGGCCGCACACGAACACGAGCGGCTCCCGCTCGACGGGCCAGACCGCGTCTCGGAGCGTGTCCTCATCGACGCGGCCGACGCTGCCCTCCCAGTCGGGCGGGGCCGACCTCGTGTACACCCACCGCACATCGATGCCGGCTGCGGCAGCCGACACGACCTCCTCGCGGTAGATGGCATCCTCGGGACTGCGCACCGAGTACAGCATCCGGACGGAGTCGACCGCACCGGCATCCTGCGCCGCGCGCATCATCGCCACGAGCGGCACGACGCCCGATCCCCCGGCGATCAGCTGCACGGGCCCCCGTCGCTCCGGCTCCTCCTGATCCGGACGCCACACGAAGAACTGCCCGAGCGGACCTTTGACCTCGAGCTCATCGCCGATCCGGACATCGCGCACCAGATAGGGCGAGACCTCGCCGTCGGGTACCTCGTCGACAGCGAGCTCGATCACCTCGGTCGACGCCCCGTAGGAGCCGAGAGAGTAGGACCGCACCGCCTGATACCCGTCCTCCGCCGTGAGCCGCACGTCGACGTGCTGGCCCGCGTCACTGCCCGTCCAACCCGGAACCTCCAGGCGGATGCTGCGCGCAGAGGGAGACTGGGTGCGGGTCTCGATCACCCGTGCCGGACGCCACCCGCCGACGATCACCAATAGCGTTCCTCGGTCCACGGATCGCCGTGCATGTTGTAGCCGTTCTGCTCCCAGAAACCGGGCGCATCCTCGTCCATCAGGGTCAGCGCTCTCACCCACTTCGCGCTCTTCCAGAAGTACAGGTGCGGCACGAGCAGACGCGCCGGACCACCGTGCTCCGGGTCCAGGGGCTCGCCCTCGAACTCGAACGCGATCCACGACTGCCCACCGAGCAGGTCGTCGAGGGCGACGTTCGTCGTGTATCCGCCGTAGGAGTGGGCCATCGCGTACGACGCGGCCGTGTCGACGTCGGCGAGGAGCGTGTCGAGCGAGATGCCGCGCCATGCGGTGCCGAGCTTCGACCAGCGCGTCACGCAGTGGATGTCGGTGTGCACCTCCTCGATGGGGAGCGCCTGCAGCTCGTCCCAGGTCCAGGACGTCACGAACCCGGCTTCGTTACGGATGCCGAAGCTCCACTCGGCCGTGGAGATCTGCGGCGTCGGTCCGGCAGACAGCACCGGGAAGTCCTCTGTCAGATACTGGCCCGGCGGGAGCTTCGGATCGCTCTCCCTGCGGCGTGCGCCGAAGCCTCTCGAGATCACTGCCATGGTCATTCTCCTTCGCGGCCGGGTAGACGGACGCTAGCAGAGCATCACCCCGCTCGGCGATCACTTCACGGATCAGACCCTGCTTGTACAGTGATCGCGTGGACACCGTCACCGAGCAGCCCCGCACGCACAAGCGACCCGTCGTCGTCACCGTCGTGGTGATCCTGGTCGTGCTGAGCGGCCTGTCGAACGCGCTCCTCGGTCTCACCGTGCTCCTGAGCCGGTATCAGGTGCCCGACGGTGACGTGCTCGTCGTGTCGCTGATCGGCGCGGCCGTCATCCTGTTCGGCCTGCTGACCCTCGCAGTGGCGGCGGCGATCGCCCGCGGCAGTCGTCTCGCCCGCCTGCTGCTGACGATCTACATCGGCGTGCAGCTGGCTCTGCACGTCGTGACGGCGCTCACCACCACGTGGGATTGGGCCGTGCTCGTCCAGTCAGTCGTCGAGCTGCTGGTGCTGGTCGCCGTCTGGGCGCCGCCCGGATCGCGGCACTTCCTCGACCGCTGACCCTCCAGCCACGGCGTTCGACCGGGCGAGGAACCGCCGGTGGATCAGCCGGACGATCTCGATGGCGAGGATCGTCGCGATCGTGACGGCGGCGATCAGGTACGCGGCCCCCTCTCCCGGATCCACGAGCTGGAAGAACTCCCCGGCGAGCGGCACCGTGAACAGGATCGACAGCGCGATGAACATCGCACCCACCACCAGCACCTTGTAGCGGTTGAGCGGTCGCGCCAGCACCGAGAGCACCCAGATCCCGACGATGGCGAGGATGATGGTCGAACCGGTCCGCAGCTGCGGCTCGGTGACGCCGAGCGCCATGGCGCCGCGCGTGTACACGGTCAACGCGATCGCGATCAGGAGGCCTGCGGGGATCGCGAACGCCAGCGAGCGCCGCAGGAACCCGGGGACGTAGCGGCTCGCATTCGGCATCAGCGCGAGGAAGAACGCCGGGATGCCGATCGTCAGGCCGTCCGTGATCGACAGCTGTCTCGGCAGGAACGGGAACTCCAGCACCATGACGCCGAAGAGCACGGCGAGCGTCGTCGCGTAGACGGTCTTCGTCAGGAAGAGCATCGAGACGCGCTCGATGTTCGCGATCACCTGTCGCCCCTCCGCGACGACGTCCGGCAGGTGCGAGAACTGTCCGTCCAGCAGCACGAGCCGCGCGACGGCCTTCGTCGCCGGCGACCCGGAGTTCATCGCGATGCCGATGTCGGCCGTCTTGATCGCGAGCGCGTCGTTCACGCCGTCGCCGGTCATCGCGACCGTGTGTCCGCGCGCCTGCAGCGCGACCACCATGCGCTTCTTCTGCTCGGGGGTCACCCGGCCGAAGACGGTATGCGCTTCGAGCACCGGACCGAGCTCGGCGTCGTCCTCCGGGAGCTGCCGTGCGTCGTAGCCCTCTCCGGCATCGAGACCCACCTGCCGGGCGATCGCCGCGACCGTGCGCGGATTGTCTCCGGAGATCACCCGCACTCCGACGCCCTGCGCGCGGAAGTACGACAGCGTCTGCGCCGCATCCGGTCGCACCTTCTCGCTGAACGTGATCACCGCTACCGGCACGAGACCCGTCGGAAGAGCCTCGGACTCCTGCGCGGCGGAGGAGTAGGGATCCGCGGTGAACGCGAGGACGAGCGTGCGCAGGCCCTCGGCAGCCAGGCGCGTGACGGCTTCGCCCACCTCGGTGCCGGCATCCGTCGCCGCGTCTCCCAGCACCATCTCGGGAGCGCCGAGCACCCAAGTCTCGTCGCCGCGGTCGGCGAACGAGAGGGCGCTCCACTTGCGCGCGGACGAGAAGGAGACATAGACGGATGCGTCGCGCGGCGCCGATGCGGGGAACGGCTCGCGCAGGCACCGCGCGGTCGCATTCGCATCCGGAGCGCCGCCGAACCAGGCGAGCGCCGCCTCCCACTCCCCCGTCGCCGAACCGAGCTCGAGCAGATCGCGGTATGCGAGCTCGCCCTCGGTGAGAGTGCCGGTCTTGTCGAGGCAGATGATGTCCACGCGCGCGAGTCCCTCGACGGCGGGCAGCTCGTTGACGAGCACCTGCCGAGCCGCGAGACGCGCGGCACCGACGGCGAAGGCGATCGACGTCATCAGCACGAGGCCGAGCGGGATCATCGCGGTCAACGAGGAGATCGTGTTGACGATCGCCTGCGTCCAGGTGCCGGTCTCCCACGCCGTCACCCAGCCGCCCGCGACCATCATCTGCGCGTTCAGGACGAGGAGGCCGATCGGACCGATCCCCCAGCCGACCCACTTCAGCACACGGTCGATCGACGTGCGCAGCTCGGAGGACACGAGAGAGAAGCGCTTGGCCTCCTCGGCGAACTTGTTGGCGTAGGAGTCCGCCCCGACGCGCACGGCGCGCGCGATGCCGTCACCCGCCACCACGATCGAGCCGGACAGCGCCTCGTCGCCGTCGTTCTTGTCGACGGCATCCGATTCGCCCGTCAGCATCGACTCGTCGATCTGGAGCGCACGATGCTCGAGCACCACGGCATCCGCGGTGACCTGATCTCCGGCGCGGAGCACGAGGATGTCGCCCTGGACGACGTCGGCAGGAGAGATCTCGATATCCTGCGAATCCCGGCGCACTCGTGCGCGCGGCGCATTCAGCAGCGCCAGCCGGTCGAGAGCCGCCTTGGCGCGGAACTCCTGCCAGCATCCGATGATCGCGTTGCCGAAAGCCGCGAGGCCGAAGAGCGCGTCCTGCCAGCGACCCAGGAGGAGCAGGACGAGGAAGCAGGCGCCGACGATCCCGTTGAAGAGCGTGAAGACGTTCGCGCGGACGATGTTCCACGCGCTGCGGCTGGAGTCGCCCGCGAACGCGTTGGTCCGGCCGTCCGCCGTCAGCTCGGCCACGCGCGCTGCCGTGAGGCCCGTCCGGGGGTCGGTGTCGAGGTCGTCCTGCTGCTGCACCGCCGTGGGGGACTCCATGCGCCCCATATTAGGGGCGGGCCGAACTCGAGCCGGGTTCGGCCGCGCATCACTCTCCCGGGGTGACGCGCCGCGCGCGAGCTCGGCGCGAGAATCACCAGCGAGCGCAGGGATTCCGCCCCGCGCCCCGTCATGCCGCCCGTCGGCAGAGAGGTGTGAATCATGTCCTCCACCAGAGCGTCGACCGGATCCTCGGCCTGGACGGGATGGGCGGCTTTCGCCGGCGTCATCATCCTCATCAGCGGCATCTTCGGACTGCTGCAGGGTCTCGTGATCCTGCTCGGGCCGCGGGCCTCCTATGTCGTGGTCGACGGATCGCTGTTCCTCTTCGACGTCACCGGGTGGGGATGGTGGCACGTCGTCATCGGAGCGCTGCTCACGATCACCGCGTTCGCACTGTTCAGCGGTGCGACGTGGGCGCGCGTCGTCGCCGTCATCCTGGCGGTGATCAGCGCCGCCGGGCAGCTGCTCGTGATGCCGCTGCAGCCCTGGTGGTCGGTCATCGTGATCGCGATCGACGTGCTCATCATCTACGCCCTCACCGCGCACGGTCACGAGCTCTCTGAACGGCGCGCGCCGCATCAGCGCGGGAGCATGGTGTGACCGCACAGCTGCGCGTCAGGCAGGTGCTGCGCCACCCGTTCCGGAACGCGGAGTCGCGGGAGTCCGCCGCGCTGCTCATCGCCGCCGGTGTGCTCGTCGTCGCGACCGTCGTCTCGCTCCTGGTCTTCCGCGGCGGACCTCTCCCGATCGCGGGCCCCGGGTCGATCGGGCAGTTCGTCGCCCTCGCCGCCGCCGTCACGGCCTTCGGCGTCTTCATCGCCGCCGTGACGGTGTCGCGCGCCGGCCCGCAGGACGCGCGGGCACTCCCCCGCATGCGATGGTTCGACATCGCGAGCATCGCCGCGGCCCACGGGGTCATCGCGCTGCTCGGCTGGATCGGCATGGCGAACATCGTGGAGCGCAGCTTCGTCGGCGCCGTCGTGTTCCCGGTGTCGGCAGCCCTGCTGGCCGGGGTCGCGATCGCGGTCACCGCCTATCTCACGACGGTGTCGGCGATGAGCATGACCCCGACGAGGCTGTCGCTGGTGCTCATGGTCTTCCTCGTGGTCGGGGTGTTCGCGAGCATGCTCAGCGCCACCGACCCCCTGTGGTGGCAGAAGAACCTCAGCACACTCGGGATCTCCGACGACATGTCGGCGCTGGCGTTCAACCTCACCGTGATCATCGCGGGGCTCATCGTCACGACCATCGCGCACTTCGGCACGATCGACATCCCCGTCGACACCGAGAAGGCCCGACGCGGACGGCGCGTCGTGCGGATCGAGCTGCTCCTGATGGGGGTGTTCCTCGCGGGCGTCGGCCTCTTCCCCGTCGACACCCACTTCGCGATCCACAACACCGTGGCCTCCGGGATGGCGGTGCTGTTCGTCGCGCTCGTGATCGGCCTGCGGTGGCATGTCCCCGGCACTCCCCGGGTGTTCCTGATGCTCGGCTACGCCTTCGTGCTCATCATCGTCGTGCTCGCCGTGCTGTTCACCACCGGCTACTACAACCTGACGGCGGTCGAGCTGATCGCCTTCCTCATCATCTTCGGCTGGCTGATGCTGTTCCTCCGCAACACGGCCGCCGCCGGCACAGGGGCCGACGGCGGCGAGCGCCGGACGGATGCCGTCAGCGAGCCAGCGCCTTCCCCTTCAGGGTCTCGTACTCTCCCGCAGTGATCGCACCGGAGTCGAGCAGCGCCTTGGCCTTGGTGATGTCGTCGGCGGGCGACGCCGTGCCGGCGGTCTCGCGGATGTAGGCGGTCTGCGCCTCACGCAGAGCGCCGATCTCTGCCGCGCGGCGCTCCGCCATCCCCTGTCCCCGGGCGATGAGGTAGACGAGGGCGGTGAGGAACGGCAGGAACACCAGGAAGATGATCCACACCGCCTTGAGCCAGCCGTTGAGCGACTGGTCGCGGAAGATGTCGCCGATGATCGTGAACACGACCATCAGGTAGGAGATGAAGACGAAGGACCAGAAGAACCAGGCGATGAGATCCCAGATGAACATGATTTTCTTCCTTTGCTCGGGGACACGACCGTGCCGGAACCGAAGCTAGTGAGCGGACGACCGGGCGGCGTCACCCTGCCCGGGTGACTCAGCGGTCCGCGACCGGATTCACCGAGATCACCTCGATGTGCAGGTCGTCGAAGGCGCCGAGCAGGGCCAGCAGGCGCGGTTGATCGATCACCGGACCGACGATGCTCGTCACACCGCCGTCGCGGAGTCCCACGGTGAAGCCGTCGAGCGCGCCGGCGAGCTCCGCGCTCAGCCGTCCGCGGACGATCACCTCGAAGGTCTGGACCATGCGGCCCCCTCTGATCAGCCGCCTCGGACGGCACCTGCGAACGTCGGTCCACCCCATGATCGACCGACGCGACCTGATCGTCCTCACCCCCTCTGGATGATCTGGTCGCGCACTGCGATACTGAGCGCGAGAGCGCGATGACCGTCTTCCCCCATGTGCCGGTTCACGCCGTCGATCGTCCGCGGTTGCGCCGCCGACTCGACGCGGCGCTCGGCGCGCCCTTGAGCACGATCGTCGCCCCGGTGGGATCCGGCAAGACGGTGCTGCTCTCGCAGTGGGTCGAGTCGCGCCCTGATGTGCGGTTCGTCTGGCTCGAGCTGGAGGCCGCCGACGACGATCCGCAGCATTTCGTCGCCCGCCTGCTCGAGGGATTCCGCAGCGATCCCCGCACTCGTCACGACCTCGGCACCCCGCACGCCCTGAGCGACAAGGCGCTCGGCCGACCGGTGCTGGAGGCGCTCCTGGCCGTGTTCCGCGAGCATCCGGGGACGACGGTGATCATCGACGATGCGCATGCCGTGTCCAACTCCGCGCTGCTCGCCGACATCTGGTGGCTGGCGGATCATCTGCCGGAGGAGAACCACATCGTGCTGTCCTCCCGGGTGGATCTGGGCTTCCCGTGGAGCCGGCACCGGCTGCGGCACTCGCTTCTGGAGCTGCGACAGTCCGACCTGGCGCTGGATGACGACAGCGCTGCCACGCTGCTGCGGCGGATCATCGGCAGCCCGGTGAGCGCGGCGACCCTGTCGGCCGTCATGGAGCGGACGGAGGGATGGGCGGCAGGAGTCCAGCTGACCGCGCTCGGGCTGCGCAATCAGGACGATCCGGAGGGTTTCGCTCAGCACCTCCGCGGCACGGATCTCCTGATCGCCGACTACCTCAGCGAGCAGGCGCTCGCGCAGCAGTCGCCGGAGCGCCGGGACCTCCTGCTGCGCCTGTCGTCGCTCGATCGGATGTCGGCCGAGCTCATCGAGTCCGTGCTGCACCTCGACGACGCCGCGCAGCTCCTCGAGGAGCTCCAGCACGATTCGATGTTCCTGGTCTCCCTCGACGAGCGCAGGGAGTGGTTCCGCTTCCATCACCTGTTCCGCGATCTGCTGCACTACCGGCTCCGCGCGCGCGGCGACGGCGAGGAGACCCGGCTGTTGATCTCAGCGGCGGAGTGGCACCTCCGGGAGGGCGACCTGCCGTCGGCCATGGCGTATCTCCTCCGAGCGCGGGAGTGGGATCGCGTGCTCGATCTGCTCCTCGCGAGCGGCCGCGACGTGTTCGAGCGCAGCAGGACGCTGTCGGTGAGTCGATGGCTCGACGCGGTACCGGCGGAGGTCCGCGCCGAGCGCCCGGACGCCGAGATCCTGCGGGGGATCGTGCTCGGGATGAGCGGCGATGCCGTCCGCGCGGAAGACGTCCTCCGTGCGCAGAGCGCGCGCGACGACCTGACCGCAGCCCAGTCCGCGGTCGTGCACGCCTACATCGCCGCGCGGGTGCAGTTCCGGTCGGAACCGGAGATCGCCCTGCGCGCGGCGAAGACGTCGATCGCCTTCCTCCGGCACGACCCGACGCTGCGGCCGCCCGACATCCTCGGACTGATGCATCCGTCCTTCCTGCACACGCTCGCGCGCACGTCGGGGGGACGGGCGCACTTCCTCTCCGGCGACTTCGTGCGGGCCCGGCGCTGGTTCGACGACGCCCTCGCCGGCCCCGGCGCCGAGTACTCGCCCTACCGCGTGCATCTCCTGGGCTCCATCGCGCTGCTCGACGCGTGGTGCGGTCGCGTGTCGCACGCCTCGTCGCTCGCCCAGGAGGCGCTCGAACTCGCCGCCGATGCGCAGCTCCTTGCCCACCCCGCACCGGCGGACGCCTACCTCGCGGCCGCTCTCGCCGCCGTCGAGCGGGGAGAGCCCGGCAGCGCCGCATTGAATCTGCACGAGGGCGTCGTGCGTGCGGAATCGAACAGACGCTCGCAGCTGCTGTGGATCGCTCACCTCGTCCGCACGCTGATGGATGCCGATGAGCCTCCGAGCGCCCTGCCCCAGGGCATGGGCCGCCCTCCGGCGATCGTCGATGCGGCGCTGCGTGCAGAGGACGCTCGCACGCTGCGTGCCCAGCGGTCGTCCGCGCCGCTCGACGTGCCGACGGGTCGATGGTCCCCGCTGCTGGTCGAGTCGATCGCTGCCGCGCTCACGGAACGGAGACCGATGATGGCCCGCCGTCGCCTGGCGTGGACCGCGCCGGATCCGGACGCTGCTCCGCGGGAGAGGGTGGAGCGCCTCACCCTCGAGGCCTGGCTCGCCGCGTCGGAAGGCGGACCATCCGCCGCGCGGGACCTGCTGTCCGAGGCCCTCGCCGTCGCCGAATCGCACGGGCTCGTCGCGGTCTTCCCGCGCATGGGCCACGAGGTCATCCGGCTCATCGCCGAGCTTCCGGGCGCCCCGACGCGATTCCGCACCACGGTGCTGCAGCGCGCACGCGAGAGCCATCAGCGACGAGTCACCTCGCCGCTGCTCGCGGAGCAGCTCACCGACCGGGAGCTGGAGATCCTCGCGCATCTGCCCTCGCGCATGACCAACACGGAGCTGGCGGCGCAGTGCTTCGTCTCGGTCAACACGATCAAGACCCACACGGCCCACATCTATCGCAAGCTCGACGTCGCCAACCGCAACGGCGCCGTCGCGCGGGCGCAGGAGCTCGGCATCCTCTGACGCGCAAATCGCCCGGAAAGGATGACGCGGGCGATATACCGGCACCAGCAGAGTGACACGATGAGCGACGCGACACCGCCCGCATCCGAGCCGCCGGATTCCCCTCCGGCGCTCCCGCCGCCACGTCGCCGCAGCATCCTGACCGCGCTGGAGCATCCCTTCGGCCTGGGATTCGCTCTGGTCCTGGGCGGACTCGCCGCATTCGTGCTCGGCGTCGCACTCACGTCGCTTTCGACGATCCTCATCTACATCGCATTGGCGATCTTCATCGCCCTCGGACTCGATCCCGTGGTGAAGCGGCTCGAGCGGAACGGCATGTCGAGGCCGCGCGCCATCGCGGTCGTCTTCGGCGTCTTCCTCGTGGTCGTCATCGTCGTGCTCGTCTTCATCGTGCCTCCCGCCCTCCGGCAGATCGCCGAGTTCGCCCGCTCGATCCCCTCGGCGATCGCGCAGTTCCAGGCCTCCGACTGGTACCGGGGATTCGAGGCGCAGATCGGCGACGTCGTCGGCACCGCGCTCGATCAGCTCTCGGCCTTCCTCGCCGACCCGGGCAATCTGCTGCTGCTGGGCGGCGGTGCGCTCGCAATCGGCTTCGGCATCGGGAACGCGATCTCCGGGATCCTCATCGTCATCGTGCTGACGCTCTACTTCCTCGCGTCGCTGTCCACCTTCCAGACGAGCTTCTATCGCCTCGCGCCGGCGCGCGACCGGCCGAAGGTCGCCGAGCTCACCGAGACCATCACGGACTCGGTCGGCGCCTACCTGATCGGGATGGTGGTCCTCGCGGCCTGCAACGCCGTGTTCGCGACGATCCTGCACTTCGCGCTGGGGCTGCCGTTCCCCGCCTTCATGGGACTCGCCGCCTTCCTGATCACCCTCATCCCGCTCGTGGGACCCGTGCTCTACTGGATCATCGCCTCGGTGCTCGCGCTGTTCACCGACCCGCTCCTGGCGCTGATCTTCGCGGTGCTGTACCTGATCTACATGCAGTTCGAGGCGTATCTGCTCACCCCGCGGATCATGAACAAGGCCATCGCGGTGCCCGGCGCCCTCGTCATCATCGGCGCGCTCGTCGGGGGCACCCTGCTCGGACTGCTCGGCGCCCTGGTGTCGATCCCGGTCGCCGCCGCGATCCTGCTGATCATCAAGCAGGTCACCATCCCCCGGCAAGATGCCAAGACCTGAGGTCGGAGTCCGTCATGAGCACACCGAAGATCGCGGAGCTGCAGAGCCGACTGGCCGCCCTCGAAGAGGAGAACGCCGCGCTCCGCGGCGGCCTGCCGGTGTCCGGCCCGGGCTCCCCCGCACCCGCACGGAGACGGCGGACCTGGGGACGGACGCTCCTCGCCACGGTGCTGATCACGCTCGGCGCGCTCCTCGCCCCTGTCGCGGTCGTCGCGACGTGGACGCACGTGCAGCTCACCGACACCGAGCGGTTCGTGAACGGATTCGCGCCGCTCGCCGACGACCCAGCCGTGCAGTCGGTGGTCACGACCCAGGTCGTCGCCGTCATCGGCGAGCAGATCGACATCCCCGCGCTCACCTCCGACGTCATCGACGGCATCATCGACCTCGGCACCGGCGAGCGCGCGACGCGGGCACTCGAACTCCTGAAGGGTCCGGCTGCCGAGGGTGTGCAGTCGCTCGTCACGACCGTCGTGACCCGGTTCGTGGAATCCGACGCGTTCGCGGATGTGTGGGCATCGGCGCTGCGCGTGACCCACGCGCAGGTGACCGGAGCGCTGCAGAACGATCCGAGCGCAGCGGTCACCCTCGGTGAGGGCGGCACGATCGGCATCCAGCTCGCCCCGATCATCGACCGCGTGAAAGAGGTGCTCGTCGATCAGGGCATCGGCTTCGCCTCGTCGATCCCGGCCGTCGATCGCACCGTCGTGGTCGCGACATCCGACGCGCTGCCCACCGTGCAGCTCGCGTACGGCCTGGCGGTCGCCGCGGGACTGTGGCTGCCCTGGGTCGCGATCGCCCTGCTGATCGCCGGAGCCCTCGTGGCTCACCGCCGCTCAGTCGCGACGATCGTGTCGGCCCTCGCGCTGGCCGCCTCGATGCTGATCCTGATCGCCGGGTTCGCCGTGGGTCGTGTGTTCTTCGATGCGGCCATGCGCTCGGGTCCGATCCCCGCCGATGCGGCGGGCGTGATGTACGAGACCCTCGCGGGGCCCATGCGCGACACCGCCGTGGCCGTGCTGGTGCTCGCCGTCGCGGTCGCCGTCGTCACCTGGTTCAGCGGCCCGTTCGGGGTGCCGCGGCGACTGCGTGCCGCCGCACAGGCGGGCGCTGCCCGACTTCGGGCGGGCATGGCACGGCACGGGGTGACAGCGGGGCGTGCGGGCCGCTGGCTGCACGCCCAGCACACCCTCCTCCGTGTCGTGATCGCCGCCGTCGGCGCCGCCGTGGTCCTCCTCGTGCGTCCCCTCACGCCCGGCCTCGTCGTGTGGACGGTCGTGCTCGCCGCGATCGTCATCATGATCCTGGAGATCGTGGAGATCCCTCCGGACGAGACCCGCGCCGTGACCCCGGATGCAGACGATCTCGTCGCCGAGCGATCCGAGGCGTGACATGGCGAAGGAACGCAGGTCGCACGACGACGCGGAGACGACCGCCCCGCTCCCGGCCGCCCCGGACTTCGTCCTGCGACGGAGCAGGGGGCGGGATGCCCGAGCGCGGGCGCCCCGATCGGCGCAGGGGCCCTGGGTCGCGCCGCCCGGACGCAGCGACCCGATCGCACTCCTCGAGGAGCAGGCGGAGTCGCGCGTCTCCGAGCTCGTGCCGATCCGGTACGCGCGGATGGCCGCGTCAGCGTTCGCGTTCTATCGCGGCGCGGCGCTGCCGATGGCCGCCGATCTCGCGACCGCGGCGCACAGCGGCGTCATCGTGCAGCTCTGCGGAGACGCGCACCTGTCGAACTTCGGCGTCTTCGGCACCCCGGAGCGGCAGCTGATCTTCGACATGAACGATTTCGACGAGACCCTCCCCGGACCGTTCGAGTGGGACGTCAAGCGACTGGCGACGAGCTTCGCCGTCGCCGGACGGCAACGCGGATTCACGCCGTCGGAGATCCGGGAGTGCGTGGAGCAGGCGGTCCGCGGCTATCGCATCACCGTCAGCAGGGCGGCCGACGCGTCGGTGCTCGATGCCTGGTACGACCGGTTCGATGCGGACAGTGCGCGACATCGCATCCGATCGGAACGACGACGTCGGCGAGCCGATGACGAGGCTGTCGAGCGCCTGGAGGCCGCGCTGCGGAAGGCCCGCAAGCGCGACCGCAGGAAGTCGTTCTCGAAGCTGGTCGGCGTCGAGGACGGACAGCTCCGCATCACCGCGGACCCGCCCCTGATCGTCCCCGTGGAGGATCTGGTCGACGGCGTCGACGACGTGGACGACGCCGGGGCCATGCGGGAGATCCTCGACGCCTACCGTCAGACGCTTCCCGGAGCACGGCATCCGCTGTCCGAGTATCGATACCGGCACATGGCCAGGAAGGTGGTGGGAGTGGGCAGCGTGGGCACCCGAGCCTGGGTCATCCTGCTGAGCGGACGGGACGACGACGATCCGCTGCTGCTCCAGGCGAAGGAGGCGCAGCCCTCGGTGCTCGAGCGCTTCCTGGGACCGAGTCGGTATGCCGGATCCGGCGAGCGCGTCGTCAGAGGTCAGCGACTCATGCAGGCCGCGTCCGACATCTTCCTCGGGTGGCAGCAGGTCACGGGACTGGACGGTCGAACACGCGACTTCTACATCCGGCAGCTGCACGACTGGAAGGGCGGGATAGATCCGGAGACGATGACGCCGCGGGGTGCCGCGCTCTACGCACGCGTCTGCGGCGAGACCCTTGCGCGGGCTCACGCGCGCAGCGGTGACCGTCTCGAGATCGCCGGATACCTCGGCAGGGGGCGTCGGTTCGAGGATGCCGTCGTCGCGTTCGCGGACTCGTACGCGGACCAGAACGATCAGGACCACGCCGCGTTCCGGGAGGCCCTCGCATCCGGGCGGCTGCCCGGCGGCGAGCGGGAGAGCGCGGAGCCGTGACAGCGACGACGCGACGCGGGGACCCGGTGGCGCGCCATCGCGCGCGCCGCACCGTCGTCCGCGATCGCCACGGGGTCGCGGGGTACACCGTCGCCCTCGCGCTGCTCGTGCTCTCGTACGCGCTGTGTGCCACGCAGCGATCCACCGATCCGAGTCCGTTCGCCTTCCTGCTCATCCTCGCGACCGTCGCCGTCATCTTCCACGTCACGGCGGTGCGTGCGATGATCCAGCACGTCGCCTGGGTCGTCCTGGCCGCAGCAGCCGTCGCGACGACGCTCGGAACCGTGTTCGGGGCCGCCGGGCACGTGCTGGACGTCGTCTTCTCCACGGCGTCGATGCTCGCCCTGCTCGTCGCCCCGGCCGCGATCGTCGCCCATCAGGCGAAGCGGCGCGGCTTCAACCTCGAGGCCCTGCTCGCGACGATCACGGCCTACGTGCTCGTCGGCCTGTTCTTCGCCTTCCTCTTCAATCTCCTGTCGCTCGTGACCTCGACGCCCATGTTCGGCGAGGGCAGCGAGGAGTCGCTCTCCAATCAGCTGTTCTTCTCCTTCACCACGCTGACCACGACCGGATACGGCAACATCGCGCCGGTCACCGCGGGCAGTCAGGCCGTCGCGGTCGCCGAGGCGATCACGGGCCAGCTGTTCCTCATCACCGCCGTGGCCCGCATCATGCGCGGAACAGGCGACAGGAGCGCGATCGACCGCGCACGCACCGCGACTCCGGAGGAGATCTCATGAGGAGATGGAACGTCGTCATCGTGCTCGGCTGCGCGCAGTTCGTCATGGTGCTCGACGGCACCGTGATGAACGTGTCGATCTCGACCGTCGTCGTCGACCTCGACACGACCGTCGCCGCGATGCAGGGGGCCATCACCTTCTACACGCTGACCATGGCGGCGTTCATGCTGCTGGGGGCGAAGCTCGGCGACGTGTGGGGTCGTCGCCGGGCCTTCGTGATCGGATCGTGCGTGTACGCGGTCGGCTCTCTCGTGACGGCGCTCAGCCCGAACGTGCAGACGCTCTTCCTCGGGTGGTCCGTCATCGAGGGGCTCGGGGCCGTGCTCGTGATCCCGGCGATCGCCGCTCTCGTCGCGGACAACTACCAGGGGCGCGACCGGGTCACCGCCTTCGCCGTGATCGGCGCCGTGTCGGGCGCGGCGGTCGCCGCAGGCCCGCTGATCGGCGGCTTCGTCACGACCTACTTCGACTGGCGCTACGTCTTCGTCGCCGAGGTCGTGATCATGATCGTCGTGGTGCTCTGCGCTCGAGTGATCACCGACGCGACACCGCGCACGAGCATCCGCATCGACCTGCTGAGCGTCGGACTGTCGTCGGCCGGGCTCGTCGCCGTCGTCTTCGGGATGCTGCAGAGCAAGATCTGGGGCTGGATCGTGCCCCTGCGCATCCCCGTCATCGGCGGCGTCGACGTGGCGCCGCTCGGCATCTCGCTCACCGCATGGCTCGTGGTCTTCGGCGTGCTGCTGATCGCGCTGTTCATCGTCCGGCAGCGCCGGCTCGTGCGCCTCGGGCGACCGCCGCTCGTGAACGTCGAGATGTTCGGGATCTCCTCGCTCCGCAGCGGGCTCTCGGTGCTCGGTGCGCAGTACGCCGTCACGGCCGGTCTCTTCTTCATGGTGCCGGTCTACCTGCAGATGACGCTCGGGCTCGACGCGCTGGAGACGGGGATCAAGATCTTCCCCCTGTCGGTGGCCCTCGTGCTGTTCTCGATCGTGGGGACCGGGCTCTCGAAGCGGATGTCGCCGCGGACGATCGTGCGGATCGGACAGCTGCTCCTGGTGTTCAGCTCGCTCGTGCTGCTCGGCTCGGCGACCAGCGATCTGCGGAGCGGGCTCTTCGCGGCCGGCATGTTCCTGTCCGGGGCAGCCCTCGGGCTGCTGGCTTCGCAGCTGGGGAATGTGAACATGTCGAGCGTCTCCGCGAAGGAGACGAGCGAGGTCGGCGGACTGCAGGGAGTGTTCCAGAACCTGGGTTCGTCGCTCGGCACCGCCTTGATCGGCTCGATCCTGATCGGAGCGCTGTCGACGTCGTTCGCCTCCGGCGTCGCGGAGAGCGATCTGCCCGCAGAGACGCAGACACAGGTGAGCGCCTCGACGGAGCACGGCGTCACGATCGTCCCGGCCGCCGACGTGCCGAAGATCGCCGAGGCCGCCGGCCTCAGCGAGGATGACGCGGATCAGCTCGCACAGATCTACCGCGACTCGCAGCTCTCGTCGCTGCGGGTGGCGTTCTTCGGCCTGATCATCATCAGTCTCCTGGCGCTCTTCTTCTCTCGCGGAATCCCGAGCGAGATCGAGGTGCGTCGACGCACGGAGGCCGCCTGAACTCTCGTTAGATTGTGCACAACTTAATTGCGTGACATACTCCAGGTATGGCCGTGACCGATGAGATGGTGTGCTTCTCGCTCTACTCCGCCGCCCGCGCCACCACCCAGGCGTATCGCGCGCTGCTCGCCCCCTGGGGGCTGACCTACCCGCAGTACCTCGTGCTCGCCATCCTCTGGCACGAAGGCGACCAGACGATCGGCTCGCTGGGCGAGGCGATGCAGCTCGACTCCGGCACCCTGTCGCCCCTGGTGCGCCGCCTCGAGCAGGCCGGCCACGTCACGCGATCGCGCCGCGCGGATGACGAGCGGGTCGTCACGGTGACCCTCACCGCCGACGGCCAGTCGCTGCGCGGCGAGCTCGCGTCCATCCCCGCACAGGTAGCCGGCTTCTCCGGCATCCGCGACGACGAGCACCGCCGCCGACTCATCGCCGAGTTGCAGGAGCTCACCGCGCTGCTGCAGGACGCGACCACGAACGCCGCCGCCGCGCACGCTCGCGGCGGCGAATGACCACCGATCGAAAGGAAGAACCGCACCCCATGGAAGCTCTCTACACCGCAGAGGCCCTCGCCACCGGAGCCGGACGCGACGGCCACGTCGCCACGAGCGATCGCCGCGTCGAGTTCGATCTCGCGATTCCGAAGGAGATGGGCGGAAGCGGCGATGGCGCGAACCCCGAGCAGCTCTTCGCCGCCGGGTACGCGGCCTGCTTCCACTCGGCGCTGCAGAGCGTCGCCCGCGCCCAGAAGGTGCGCATCGCCGACTCCTCGGTGGGCGCGCGCGTGCAGATCGGCCAGAACGGTCGTGGCGGGTTCGGCCTCGCGGTCGAGCTCGAGGTCGTGATCCCCGAGATCCCGCACGAGCAGGCCCAGGCCCTCGCGGACGCCGCGCACGAGGTGTGCCCGTACTCGAACGCGACCCGCGGCAACATCGATGTCACCATCACCGTCTCCGACGACTGACCCGAGAGGCAGAACCACCATGCGCGCACTCATCCATTCCACATTCGGCACGCCCGAAGAGGTCCTCGAGGTCCAGGAGCGCCCCGTCCCGGAGCCCGGTCCCGGTCAGGTGCGCCTGCGCATCGTCCTCTCTCCCATCCACAACCACGATCTCTGGACGGTCCGCGGCACCTACGGCTTCAAGCCCGAGCTTCCCGCCGCCTCCGGCACCGAGGCGCTCGGCATCGTCGACGCCGTGGGCGAGGGTGTCGAGCACCTCGCCGTCGGCCAGCGCGTCGCCACCGGCGGCACGTTCGGCGCCTGGGCCGAGTACATCCTCGCGAGCGCGGCCGGACTCGTCCCGGTACCCGACTCGCTGCCGGACGAGAGCGCCGCCCAGCTCGTCTCGATGCCCTTCAGCACGATGACCCTGCTGCAGTTCCTGAACGTGACGGAGGGCGACTGGATCGTCCAGAACGCGGCCAACGGCGCAGTCGGACGGATGCTGGCTCAGCTCGGCGCCGCCCGCGGCATCAACGTCCTCGGACTCGTCCGCCGGTCCGCCGGCGTCGAGGAGCTCCGCGCGCAGGGCATCGACAACGTGATCGCCACCGACCAGGACGACTGGAAGGAGCAGGCCGCCGCTCTCACGAACGGGGCCCGCGTCGTGGCCGGCGTCGACTCGGTCGGTGGAGCATCCGCCGGACAGGTGCTCTCGCTCCTCTCCGAGGGGGGAACGCTCGTGGCCTTCGGGGCCATGGACTCCCCCACCATGGAGATCGCGTCCTCCGACGTGATCTTCAAGCAGGCCACCGTGAAGGGCTTCTGGGGCAGCAAGGTGATCCCGGCGCTCGATCCGGCCGACCGCAAGGCCCTCTTCGGCGAGCTGTTCCCGCGCATCGCCGACGGAACCCTCACGCTTCCCGTCGCGGGCGTCTTCGACGCCGCCGACATCGCCGAGGCCGTCCGCGCCAACGGGACCCCCGGCCGCGTGGGCAAGGTGCTGCTGAAGTTCTGACGCGCATCGGGAGGCGGCCGGCGACGGCCCCTCCCGTTGCCCAGTGTCCGACCCCGGGTGCACACTCCCCTCATGGAGATCACACTCGCTCAGCCCGAGGGGCTCGTCGTCAGCCCGGCATTCAGTCACGTCGCCGTCGTGCCCCCGGGTGCGACCACGATCTACGTCGGCGGTCAGAACGGCGTCGACACCACGGGAGCCGTCGTCTCGGCCGATGCCGCCGAGCAGTCGGCTCGCGCCGTCGAGAACGCCAGGATCGCATTGGAGTCGGCCGGCGCGGGTCTCGGCGACGTCATCAGCTGGACCGTCCTCATCCATCAGGATGCCGATCTGCGCGCCGCCTACGGGGCCGTCGCGTCGAAGCTGGCGCGTGAGGGGGCGCCGCCCCTGGTCACCGCGGCACTCGTCGCGGGTCTCGGCGTCCCGGGAGCATTGATCGAGGTCAGCGCGGTGGCCGCGGTCATCCGCTGAGGCGCGCGGTCTCCGAGCGTGAGCGCCGGGCGCGGACCCACCTGTCGATGGCGACGGCCGCCCATGCGCCGCCGAGACCGATGATGACCACCACGCCGAGCGTGACGAGCGCGTAGGCCCCGGAGGTCACCGAGCTCTCGACGAGAAGCCTGCTCACGACGGGCGAGACCAGAGCCAGCAGGAGGACGACGTAGGCGGCGGGTGTGCGCTCCCTGACGATCAGCCACCCGCCGAGGCTCACGAGGAGCGTGATCAGCCCCTGATCAGTGACGAACTGCCAGACGCTGATCGGCTCGACGATGTTGCCCACGCCCCGTTCGATGCCGATCGTGGCCCAGAGCAGCAAGGTCACGCAGGCCAGGGTGACGGCGCCGAGACGCCGCGCGGCCGAGGTGGGGAACATCGCGAACGACACGATGTACAGGCCGAGACAGACCAGGAACTCGAAGACGTCGACGGCCGGGATGTCGGTGCCCAGGACCCCGGCGTAGTTCTCCGCCTGGATGAACGCGTCGAAGCTCGTGACGATGTTCAGGTAACCCGCGAACAGCACGCCGCCCATGCTCGCGCCGTATCGCGCATTCCTGTCGAATCGCACTCGCTCCGCCATGCCTAGACCTTAGCGATATATCCGTCGTCGACGGTCGACGCTCGGCGGTCCTGCGCGTTGCTACTATGCGAGAGGAGGTGCGGGTGGAAGACACAAGCAGCACGCAGGCGGACGGGGACTCGTCCTCGCCGCAGTCACGTCGTGACTTTCTTCGTCGAGCGGGAATCGGCGCCGCGGGTCTCGCGATCGGCGGGTCGGCAGGAGCCGCCGTCACCGCGGCGGCCACCGCCAGTCCGCCGGAATTCGCACCGCTTCCGACGCGCAAGGTCCCGGGATTCGATCACGTCGTCGTGGTCATGTTCGAGAACCGCAGCTTCGACAACATGCTCGGCCACCTCTACAGCGCCGAGGAGAAGTCGAAGGACGAGTTCGACGGACTCGCGCAGGGCTCGTACTCCAACCCCGGTCCGGACGGCGAAGCGATCGAGGCGCACATCTACTCCGGCTCCACAGACCACATCATGCAGTCGCCGCAGCCGGACCCCGGTGAGCACTTCCCGCATGTGAACACCCAGCTCTTCGGCACGGTCGATCCGGCGGGCAACGCCCACATCCGGAAGAACGGCCAGATGCCGCCGTTCAACACGCCCCCGACCGGAGCGACTCCCACGAACGACGGCTTCGTGCGTGACTACGTCATCAACTTCGAGCTCGACAAGGGTCGACCTCCGACGGCCGACGAGTACCGGATCGCGATGGGCGGCTTCAGCCCCGAGATGATGCCCGTGCTCTCGACCCTCGCGCGCGAGTTCGCCGTCTATGACGCGTGGCACGCCGCCGTTCCGTCCCAGACGTTCTGCAACCGCCTCTTCTTCCATGCCTCGACCTCTCACGGGTACGTCACGAACCACGGCGGCGACGGGTACTACAAGTGGATCGACGGGCCGGCGGCACCGACGATCTTCAACCGCCTCGAGGAGGCGGGCATCCCGTGGCGCATCTACTACGACGGATCGCAGCTGGTCTCGCTCACGGGACTCCTGCACTCCCCCGTGCTGCAGCCGTACTGGAAGACCAACTTCCGGGAGATGAGCCAGTTCTACGAGGACGTGAAGAGCGGCGATCTCCCGGCCTACAGCTTCATCGAGCCCCGCATGGTGTTCAACCACAACGACATGCATCCGCCGTGGGGCGCGCACGTCCGCGAGACCGACGTCGAGATCGACGGCGAGACCGTGCCGGTCTACAACAGCGCACTGTCCGATGTCCGCGCCGGCGATCGGCTGGTCCAGGACATCTACGACGCGATCCGCACGAGCAAGTCGCACAAGGGATCGAACGCGATGAACACCGCTCTCGTCATCACCTTCGACGAGCACGGCGGGACGTACGACCATGTGGCCCCGCCGCAGACGACGCCTCCCGACCGCAGCGGCCCCGGTGAGATGGGGTTCGTCTTCGATCGGCTCGGGGTGCGCGTGCCCGCCATCGTGGTCAGCGCCTACACGGCCCGAGAGACCGTCATCCACGATGAGATGCACCACGGCTCGATCATCAACACCCTGTGCCGTCAGCACGGGCTGTCGCCCCTGACGCTGAGGGATCAGACGGCGAACCCGATCTTCAACGCGATCAACCTCACCGAGCCTCGGCAGCCGTACACCTGGCCGAAGCCGCGCGCGCTCTACGTCGGGCGCAATCCGGAGGAGGATGATGCGACCTCGTCCGCGACCAAGCACAAGCACCGCCCGCTCACGGCTCCGGCCGTCGGCCTCACGGGCCTCCTCCTCGCCCGCTACAACCCGGGTTCGAAACCTCCCAAGACCTACGGCGAGGCGTACGAAGCGGTCACCCGGTACGGATCAGGGCTCTTCGGCGTCTACGACGAGTGAGCCTCGGCTCCCTGCTCAGATCCGGCCGCGCACCGGCGTCCGCTCGACGGGGTCGCCGTCGTCCGGCATCGCCATCTCCACGCGGACGCCCAGCAGGCGGATCTCGCGCTCGGCGTCCAGAGTCGAGCCGAGCGCGACAGCCGCGTCGATGACGTCGTCCCGTCGCTCGGTCGGAGAGGCGAGCTTGCGGCCCAGCGTCTTCGTCTCGAACGGCGCGTACCGAACCTTCAGATGGACGCGGATGACCGGCCGCCCCTCGGCTGCGCAGTCGTCGAAGGCCTGCCCGGCGAGCTCGCGGAGCGAGGCCTCGACCTCCGCCGTGGTCGTGAGGTTCTGCTGAAAGGTCGTCTCCCGACTGTGGCTGCGCGCGATCCAGGGCGTGTCGTCGACGACGTGCGGCCCGAGGCCGGATCCGAGGCCGTGATACCAGACGCCCATCTTCGGGCCGAACTCCGTCACGAGCTCCTGCTCGTCGGCATCCGCGAGCTCTCTGACCGTCTGGATGCCGTGATCGGCGAGGCGCTTCTGCACCTTCGATCCCACGCCCCAGAGATCACGCGTGGGCTTCGCACCCATCACCTCGAACCAGTTCTCCTCGGTGAGCCGGAAGGTGCCCCGGGGCTTGCCGAACTCGGTCGCGATCTTGGCGCGCACCTTGTTGTCGCCGATGCCGACCGAGCAGTGCAGGCCGGTCGCGTCGAGCACGGCCGCCTGCGCATCGCGCGCCGTCTGCTCCGGGTCGTCGGTGGTCACCCCGAGGAAGCACTCGTCCCAGCCGATCACCTCCAGCACGACGCCGGGGAGGGTTCGCAGCGCTGTCATGACCTCGGCGGAGGCGGCTGCGTACGCCTCGTGATCCACGGGCAGGAACACCGCGTCCTCCGGCGCCTTCCGCGCGGCGATCTTGAGCGGCATCCCCGAGCCGATGCCGAACTCCCGCGCCTCGTAGGATGCGGTCGAGACCACGGCGCGCTCGGTCGGGTCGCCGCGTCCGCCCACGATCACAGGACGGCCGGCGAGCTCGGGGCGGCGCAGCACCTCGACAGCGGCGATGAACTGATCCATGTCCACGTGCAGCACCCAGTCGGCCATGCAACGAGTGTGGCGGCTGGTGGACCGGATGTCACCCCTCTCAGCCGAGAGCGATGCCGATCGCCGTGCCGATCACGGCGAGGAGCGGGAGCGTCCCCTGCATCACCGCGGCACGGATCTTCGTGCGGTCCGAGAGCACCAGCACGAGCGCGGCGGCGGCCATCATGCCGGTGCCGGCGAAGACGAGCGTCAACCCGACGGTGGGTGACCCGACGATCACGAGACCGATGCCGAGCAGCGTCGTCAGCGCCAGGAAGAGGTTGTAGAAGCCCTGGTTGAAGGCGAGCTGCTTCATCGTGACGGCATCCGCCTCGCTGGCGACGCCGAAGATCTTCCTCGTCTCGGGCTCGGTCCACTTCAGCGACTCGAGCGCGAAGATGAACACGTGGAAGGCCGCAGCGGCTGCGGCGAGGACGAGACCGACGATGAGCATGGACCGATTCTCTCAGAACAGCCGGCTCAGACGAGGAAGATCGGCAGAAGTCCGGGGTTGTGCGCGTGCACGAGGACGGCGAAGACGACAGCGTCGAAGAGCAGGTGCACCGTCACGACATAGGCGAGAGAGTGCGTCCGCAGGAAGATGAAGCCCTGCAGCAGAGCGAACGGGATCGTGAGCAGCGGACCCCACTCGCGGTAGCCGAGCTCCCAGAGGAACGACACGAACACGATCGCCTGCAGCACGTTCGCGACCACGTCGGGGAAGTGCCGGCGCAGCAGGGCGAACACCGTGCAGATGAAGAAGAGCTCGTCCCAGATGCCGACGGCGCCGACGCCGACGAACAGTCGCACGATCAGCTCGGGCGTGTCGACGACCGGCCAGTTCTGATAGACGCCGCTGGTGATGAAGTAGAACGGCAGGATCAGCCACCCGAGCACCAGCACCGCGACGAGCCAGCCCCACTGGAGGCGGCCCCAGCGCTTGCGGGTGCGCCAGGGGAAGCTGATGGCACGGTCGCGGTAGACGAACCGGGAGATCACGTAGGGCACCACGACCGCCCCGCCCAGAGCGAGCGTGAACCGGAGCATCGCCATGTCGTCGAGCTCGGCGGCGAGCGGGATCACGCTGACGATCAGCATGCCCACGGCGATGAGCGACAGGTCCCTGGTCAGCGAGGGATCGGATGCTGTCACCTTCCCGCGCTCGAGAGCCCAGGCGGCACCGACGCCCAGCGCCAGCAGCACCCAGCCGAGCCACGGGATCTCCAGGACGAAGAACGCGGGCGCCGCGGCGCAGACGAGGAGCGCGGGCGCGATGCCGCGTCCGAGCGCGGTGTCGCCCCGCACGACGGTCACGCGCGGTCCCGCCGCCGATACACGAGATCGCGGATGTCGCGTCCCTTCGCGATGCCCTTGCGCTCGAACGCCGTCATGACCCGACCGTCGAAGCGCTCGGCCCACTCGCCGTCGAACGCGCGCTCGAACAGCGGCTCCGCATCGAGCACCTCGCGCATCTGCTGGGCGTAGTCCTCCCAGTCGGTGGCGAGTCTCAGGAGTCCGCCGTCGCGCAGCGCCCGCGCCGCGTTGTCGGCGAATCCTGGGCGCACCAGGCGCCGCTTGGTGTGCTTCTTCTTGTGCCACGGGTCGGGGAAGAAGATCCACACCTCCCGGGCCGCGGCCTCCGGGAGGAACGAGGCCAGCACCTCTGGCGCGTTGGCCTCGACGACGCGGAGGTTGCGAGCGCCCTCCCGATCGGCGTCGAGCATCGTGCGGGCGAGGCCGGCGCGGAAGACCTCCACGGCGAGGAAGTCGTCTGCAGGGCGCGACGAGGCCGCCGCAACGATCGCGTGGCCCTGCCCCGAGCCGATCTCGACGTACAGGTCGGCGGCGCGACCGTATTCCTCAGCGGGATCCAGGCGCGCCTCCGGGTGCACCGACGTCCAGGCCACGTCCCGCGGGACGTCGAGCAGATAGTGCGGGGCCAGGTCGGAGAAGGCGCGGTCCTGCGCCTCCGACATGCGGCCGCTGCGGCGTACGAAGGACACCGGCTCGTCACGGAAGGTGCGGGGTTCGGGCATGATTCCAGGGTAGTCGGCGGAGACGCTCACTCCGCGGGCGCGGTCACGAAGTCGATGAGCTCTTCGACGCGCCCCAGCAGCGCCGGCTCGAGGTCCCGGTAGGTCGTCACCTTCGAGAGGATGTGCTGCCACGCGCGCCCGGTGTCGGCCTGGGTCTCGTACGGCCAGCCGAACGCGCGGCAGATGCCGGTCTTCCAGTCGGTGCCGCGAGGGATCTCCGGCCACTTCGCGATGCCGAGGGCGCGCGGAGTCACGCACTGCCACACGTCGACGAACGGATGCCCGACGATGCGCAGGTGGCGGCCGTGCGGACCGCGCGCCACGGCATCCGCGATGCGGGACTCCTTCGATCCGGGAACGAGGTGGTCGACGAGCACTCCGTAGCGGCGGCTCGCGCTCGGCGGTTCCGCGGCCAGCAGATCGTCGAGCAGGTCGACGCCCTGCAGGAACTCGACGACGACGCCCTCGACGCGGAGGTCCGCGCCCCACACCTTCTCGACGAGCTCTGCGTCGTGCTTGCCCTCGACGAGGATGCGGCTGGGCAGCGCGACGCGTGCGCGCTGATCGGCGACGACGAAGGATCCGGATGCCGTGCGCCGCGGACCCTGCTCCGACGCTGCGGGAACGACGAGTCGCACGGGAGCGCCGTCGATCAGGAACCCACCGCCGAGCGGGAACAGCCGCTTTCGACCGAGGCGGTCCTCGAGCTCCACGTTGCCGCCCTGCACACGGGTCACGGCGCCGCAGTAGCCGTCGTCCGCGACCTCGACCACGAGGTCGATCTCGGCCGGCACCTGCGGCACCTTCTTCGCCCCGCGCTCGCGCCAGCCCGCCGAGAGCACATCCGATCCGTACCGGTCATCCATGCCTTCCAGCGTATGTGTCTCCGCTGATGGCGAACGGAGATCGGGCAAGGGATGCTGTCGCGTGTCGGCCTCTGTGCATAGACTCGTGCCATGGGGCTCGGCTGCCGGTCGGAGGGAAAAGCATGACGAAACGGTGGCTCACGCTGGCCGCGTTGACCGTGGCCGCCGTCGCAGGGGCGTTCTCCGCCTCCGCGGCATCCGCCACCGATCCGCTCACGCTCGACTCCGGGTACGTCACCGACGACGCCGGGGTGCTGAGCTCCGCGCAAGAGGATGCCGTCGAGGCCCGTCTGACGGAATTGAGCGCGAACTCGAACGCCGACCTCTTCGTCGTCCTGGTCGACGACTTCTCCTCCCCCTCTGACAACGCCGAGTGGGCGGACACGGTCGCGCAGAACAACAACCTCGGCTCCGAGCAGTATCTGCTCGCGATCGCCGTCGAGGGCCGCAGCTACTACATCTCCGCCGCACCCGACGGCCCGCTGAGCGACAGCAAGCTCGACGACGTCGAGAACAAGATGGTGCCGCTCGCCGCGCAGAACGACTGGGTCGGGGCGATCACGCTCGCGGCCGACGAGATCCAGGGCGACGGCGGCGCGGGCGCTCTGCGCGTGGCGCTGATCATCGGCGCCGTCGTGGCGGCCGGCCTGCTCCTGTGGCTCGTCATCGCGCTCGTCCGCCGCTCGCGACGCGACGCCGAGGTGCGGCGGCGCGGCGCGATGCCCGAGACGCCCGACCCGAACGATCCGTTCTCCACACTCACCGACGAGCAGGTCGAGACGCAGGCAGGGGTCGCCCTCGTGCAGGCCGACGATGCGATCACCTCGAGCAAGGAGGAGCTCGGATTCGCCGTCGCGCAGTTCGGCGAGGGCGCCACGGCCGAGTTCACGCATGCCGTCGAGGCGGCGAAGGCGAAGATGTCCGAGGCCTTCGACCTCAAGCAGAAGCTCGACGACGAGATCGAGGACACGATCCAGGACCACCGGGCCTGGCACATCCGCATCATCCAGCTCGCCGACGAGATCGGCGACGTCCTGGAGGAGAACACCGAGGCCTTCGACGAGCTGCGCAAGCTCGAGCAGAACGCCCCTCAGGAGCTCGAGCGGGTTCGCGGCGAGCGGGCGGCCCTGGCACCCGTTCTCGCATCGGCCGCTCCCGCCCTGGCGGCGCTGTCGGCCTCGTACGATCCCGCAGCGCTCAGCACCGTGTCGGACAATCCCGCTCACGCGCAGGAGCGCGCCACTCTCGCGGATCGCTCGATCGAGGCCGCAGGCCAGGCGATCGCGGCCGGTCGATCCGGCGAAGCAGCGTTCGCGATCCGCACCGCCGAGCAGTCGGTCGCGCAGTCGGCGCAGCTCGCACAGGCCATCACGGCGCTCGGGCAGGAGCTCGCGACGATCGAGACCCAAGCGCAGGCGCTGATCGTCGAACTGCAGGGCGATCTCGCCGCAGCCCAGCAGCTTCCGGATGCCGGCGGCACGATCGCCGCGGCCGCATCCGCGACGGCCCAGCAGGTGCAGCTGGCGCAGACGCAGCTGGCCGGCGCGGGCCGCAACCCGCAGGCCGCGTTCGCGACGCTCACGGCTGCGAACGCGCAGATCGACGCCGCCCTCGCGCAGGGTCGGGAGACCGCAGAACGCGCCCGTCGGGTGCAGCAGGTCCTCGACCAGACCCTGACTCAGGCGAACTCCGAGATCCGCGCGACGCGCGAGTACATCGAGACCCGCCGCGGCACGGTGGGCTCCACCGCGCGCACCCGCCTCGCCTCTGCCGAGGCCAGCCTGACCCAGGCGCAGAATCTGCGGGCGACGGATGCCGAGGCGGCACTGGCCGAGGCGAACCGCGCGGTCGAGCTGGTGCGCCAGGCGACCTACGCCGCTCAGTCCGACGTGCAGTCCTACAACTCCCCCTCCGCCGCGGACGACGGATGGGGAGGCGGGCTGTTCGGCGGCTCCGGCTCGTCGTCCGGCGGCTCGGGAATCGGTGGCGACATCCTCGGCGGCATCATCGGCGGACTCCTCTCCGGTGGTGGAGGCGGCGGAAGCTCCTCCCGCAGCAGCAGCTGGCGCTCCGGAGGGGGCGGCGGCTACCGCAGCTCCGGTTTCGGAGGAGGCTCCCGCAGCAGCTCGCGGAGCAGTTCCCGCAGCAGCAGCAGCGGCCGCAGCGGTCGATCCGGAGGTAGGCGCTTCTGATCCGCACATCGACAGGTACCCCAGGCTCACGACTCCGTCCCTCTGAAAGGAATCACGCATGACCAAGCAGTCCATCTTCGGACGTATCTCGACCCTCGTCCGCGCGAACATCAACTCGCTCCTCGACTCTGCCGAAGACCCGCAGAAGATGATCGATCAGCTCGTTCGCGACTACACGAACAGCATCGCCGACGCCGAGTCCGCGATCGCCGAGACCATCGGCAACCTGCGCCTGCTCGAGCGCGATCACGAAGAAGACGTCCAGGCGGCCACCGAGTGGGGCAACAAGGCTCTCGCCGCCAGCCGCAAGGCCGACGAGATGCGCACGACCGGCAACGCCGCGGACGCCGACAAGTTCGACAACCTCGCGAAGATCGCGCTGCAGCGCCAGATCAGCGCCGAGCGCGAGGCGACCGGCGCCGAGCCGCAGATCGCCGCGCAGACCGAGATCGTCGACAAGCTCAAGAGCGGCCTCAACGGCATGAAGGACAAGCTCGGCGAGCTGAAGAACAAGCGCAGCGAGCTGCTCGCCCGTGCCAAGGTCGCCGAGGCGCAGACCAAGGTGCAGGACGCCGTCGGTTCGATCAACGTCCTCGACCCCACCAGCGAGCTCGGGCGCTTCGAAGACAAGGTCCGCCGCCAGGAGGCCATCGCCCAGGGCAAGATCGAGCTTGCGGCCTCCAGCCTCGACGCGCAGTTCGAGAGCCTGGAAGACCTCGGCGAGCTGACCGAGGTCGAGGCGCGCCTCGCCGAGCTCAAGGCCGGCGGCACCGCGCCGCGCCAGGCCATCGAAGGCTCCTGACACACCCCGCCGATGCCCCGGACACCACTCGTCCGGGGCATCGGCGCTTTCTCCCCCGGAGGCAACCCATGGTGCGATTCCTCGTCGTCCCGCAGTGGCAGGGCTCGCCCGCACCGCGCGCGATGCTCCTCGTCGACGGCGCCTCCGCGATCGCCGGCGACCTTCCGCGCGCGGCGACGACCCTGCTCGATGTGCCCGTCGAAGCCGGAGAGTCACTCGGCACCGGCGTCCGTCGCCTGAGCGCGCTGCTGCGGACTCGCGAACTGGTGCGCGAGCATCTGCAGGAGGACACCGTCATCATCGGCGGCGACTGCAGCGTCACCGTCGCGGCCCTCGCGGCGCTGCCGGGCGGAACGGATGACCTCGCGGTGGTGTGGTGCGATGCGCACGGCGACCTCCACACGCCGGAGACCTCGCCGTCCGGAGCCTTCTCCGGCATGGCCCTGCGCGCCGTGCTCGGGCAGGGAGAGGAGCAGATCGTGCTCTCCCCCGGCATCCCGCGCGATCGCATCGTCACGGTCGGCATGCGCGACGTCGATGACGCGGAGGTCGACCAGCTCGACACGCTCACACAGCTCTCCGTCGACGACCTCGCGCGCACCGATGCGCTGGCCGAGGCCGTCAGCGCGACGGGAGCGGCCCGCGTCTGGGTGCACATCGACGTCGACGTGCTCGATCCCTCGGATCTCGCCGGAGTCTCCTCCGCCGCTCCCTTCGGCGTCTCCCCCGCAGTCCTCAGCGCGGCGATCCGTCGGCTGCGGGAACAGGTTCCGCTCGCGGGCGCCACCATCTCCGGTTTCGCGCCTCGCTCCCCGGCGGATGCGGTCGACGATCTGGGCGCCCTTCTGCGCCTGGTCGGGGCTGTCGCGTGAGCGCGGACTGGAAGCCGACGGCGGAGGCGGCACTCGCCCGCGGGCGACGATTCGATCGTCGCATCCCCTCGTTCCTGCTGCGTTCGCCGATCAGCCGCGTCGGCTACTGGTGGGGCACGGGAGTCGGCTGGCTCTGGGGCTCGCTGTGGAGCACGGGCCCGGTCGAGCGCCGCGCGGGTCTCTGGATCTTCCAGGGCATGCCGAGATGGACATTCAACCGGGGCGGAGTGTGCGTCGGCGGATGCTTCCTCACGGGTGACACGCGTCCGACGGACGCGGTGCTGCGTCACGAGGCGGTGCACAAGGAGCAGTGGCTGCGCTACGGCTTCCTGATGCCGCTGCTGTACCTGTTCGCGGGACGCGACCCGCTGCGCAACCGCTTCGAGATCGAGGCGGGCCTGGAGGACGGCAACTACGTGCGCCGCGCGCGCTGACGGATCAGCGGTCGGCGGGCAGCAGTCCGAAGCGCTCGGGAGCGTGGATGAGCGCGGGCTCGATGTCGAGCGTGTGCGTCAGGTGATCCACGATGTCCGCCGTGCCGAGGTAGCCCCCGAGAAGCGTGACGTGCGTCTGGATCTCGTCGTCGCACATCATCTCGTCGGCCCATGCGCAGGTGGCGCGAGCGAGGGCCTGTCCTGGTGCGCACGAGCGCCCGGAGCCCGGTGCGCCGGACCGCTGTCCGCGAGCGAGCCACGTGACGGTCATGCGTCCGGGAGCCTCGACCACGCCGATGTCGGATGCGTCGGGGACCTCGATGAAGATGCGGCCGGATGCGCACAGGGGAAGAGTGGCCAGGAACATCTCGAGGTCGGCGAGCGAGTGCTCGTCAGCGGTCACCAGGTGGTGCGCACGGCGTCGCGCTTCGCGGCGCTGGGCGCGCGTGCTGCGGAGCTCGAGGGAGGTGTTCATGGTGTCTCCATGGTACACCAAGTGAAGGCTTGCCTAACCTTCGTCGACGAGTGCCTTCTTCAGAGCTGCCAGCTCGGCATCCGTCATCCCGTTCGCACGCAGATAACCGGCTGCCGAACCCCAGCGCTCGTCGACCTGCTCCAGCAGCGCACGCATCACGGGCGCCGGCGACTGCGTCGCGAGGGCGACGGCGTGCACCGCCTCGGGATGCTGCGACCGGAGGTAGTCCGCGATGCGCTGCGACCGCTGCGCCGGTAACTGCGACTCCGTGAGCGCGTAGTCGGCGATCACAGCCTCGCGATCAGCGCCGACGGCGGACAGCGCGAGCGCGACGGTCACGCCCGTCCGGTCCTTGCCCACAGTGCAGTGCACGAGCGTCGGCTTGCCCTCGGCGATGATCCGGATGGCGTCGACCAGACGCTCCCCGCTCTCCTCGAGCAGGTGCAGGTAGAGGTCGTCGAGGCTCGTGTCCGCCTCGAAGAACGAGCGCACCGACCCGAGGAACAGCGGAAGGTGCGTGGTCTCCGGGCCCTCGATCTCGGTCGGCTCCGCCGCGACCTCTTCGCCGTCGCGCAGATCGACGATGTGCTGGATGCTGCTCTGCAGCGCGGTCGCACCGCGGGGCGTCGCACCCGACAGCTGCCCGGATCGCAGCAGCACGCCCGAGCGGATTCGTCCGCCCTCCGCGGGGATGCCGCCGACGTCGCGGACGTTGTTGACGCCGTCGATGTCGAGGATCGTCATGCCTGCGCCTGCGGGGTACGAGGCGGCACCGGGTAGCGTCCGGCGATGACGATGCGGTTGAAGGCGTTGATGGAGACGCATGCCCAGCTCAGTGCCGCGTACTCCTTCTCGGTGAACACGCTCCCCACCAGGTCGTAGACCTCGTCAGACACACCGTCGTCGGCGATGAAGGTGAACGCCTCGGCGAGCTCGAGCGCTGCGCGCTCCCGGTCGCTGAACACGCCGCTCTCACGCCAGACCGGGATCTGGGTGATCGTGTCGGTGTCGAGACCGGCCTTGAGCGCCCGATCGACGTGGAGTCGGGCGCAGTAGCTGCATCCGTTCAGCTGCGAGCAGTGGATCATGACGATCTCCTTGAGTCGATCGTCGATGCCGTTGGCGGCGCAGATGTCGCCGACCGTCCTCGCGAACGCGTCGAGCGCCTGATACGCCGCCGGCTCGGTCTTGGAAAGGTGCACGCGCGTCTCGCTCATGTCTCCATGATATTCGTCGCGCGAACAGGGCGCCCTCGGTCATCGACAGGCGGTGAAATGCGAAATGCTCAGCACCAAGAAGGATGACTAGTGAATATGTCCGTAGATGTCCGCATATTGCTTGTCATATCGCTCCGCAATTTCCTGCCGCCGAATCCGAGGAGCAGAATATGGACGTGGCGATCGACATCACCGAGTTCAGCTATCTTCCCGCACAGGCCGAAGCCCTGGGCGTCCCTCTCCCCCCGGTCGAGCGCGTGACGCTCCCCCTCCCCGGTGGTCGCACAGTGAGCGCGCTGCGCTTCGGGATCGAGGCACCACGGGTCACGCTTCTGCACGGCGCCGGGCTGAACGCGCACACCTGGGACACCACCTCGCTCGCCCTGCAGCAGCCGCTGCTCGCGATCGACCTGGCCGGCCACGGAGACTCCTCCTGGCGGACCGACGCCGACTACACTCCGCGCACGCTCGCCGTCGACGTCGCCGCTGCCCTCGATGCCTGGACCGCACAGCCCCAGCTCGTCGTCGGGCAGTCTCTCGGCGGGCTCACCGGCGCGGCCCTCGCCGCGGCTCGACCGGACCTCGTGTCGGAGCTCGTCGTGGTCGACATCACCCCGGGCATCGACGTCAGCGCCGGGCCCGCTGCGCTGCGCGCCTTCTACGAAGGGCCCACTGACTTCGCCACTCGCGCTGAGCTCGTCGACAAGGCGATGTCCCTCGGCTTCGGGGGCACCCGACCGGAGACCGAGCGCGGCGTCTTCCTCAACACCCGCGTGCGGCCGGACGGGCGCATCGAGTGGAAGCACCACTTCGCACATCTCGCTGCTCGAGCGCTCGCTGCCCACGATCCGGGATCGGCCGTCGCCCCCTCCGCGCTGCACGAGACCGGCTGGGACGACCTGGCGGCCGTACGCGCCCCGATCACGCTGGTGCGCGCCACCCGCGGCTTCGTCAGCGAGGCGGATGCCGCGGAGCTGCAGCGCCGCATCCCCGAGGCGCGCGTGGTCGTCGTCGACGCCACCCACAACGTGCAGGAGACGGCGCCGACGTCGCTCGCCGACCTCGTCGCCTCCGCCGCAGCCGGCACCTCCCCCGGCACCGGTTTGTGACGATTCGTTCCGCATCCGCCCCGCATCCCTCCCGCCATCCCTAGGCTCGATCCAACGGCACACAGCAACTGCCGCACCGAGAGGAAACGCCTCATGTTCCGACGCACCCGACGTCTCGCGCTGATCTCCGCCCTCGCGGCGACCGCCGTCATCCTCAGCGCCTGCTCCGGCACCCCCGCGGAGACCCCGTCCTCGTCTCCCGGGAAGCCCGACCCCGACGCGACCCTGCACGTGGGACTCGTGCTCGAGCCGACCAACCTCGACATCCGGCACACCAGCGGCGCCGCCATCGAGCAGATCCTCATCGACAACATCTACGAGGGTCTCGTGACGCGCACGCAGGACAACGAGATCGAGGGCCGGATCGCCTCCGACTACGAGGTGTCCGCCGACGGGCTCACCTACACGTTCACTCTGAACGACGGTGTCGCCTTCCACGACGGCACCCCGCTCACATCCGCCGACGTCGTCGCCTCCTACGAGACCGTGCGCACCGACGCGACCGTGCAGGGCAACGCGGAGTTCGCCTCGGTGGCCTCGATCACCGCGCCGGACGCCACGACCATCGAGATCGTGCTCTCCGCGCCGAACCAGAACTTCCTGTTCGCCCTCACCGGGCCCGCGGGACTGATCTTCAAGTCCGGTGACACGACGGACCTGAAGACGGCAGAGAACGGCACGGGTCCGTTCACTCTCACACGCTGGAACAAGGGCAGCACGATCACCTTCGCGCGCAACGAGGCCTACTGGGGCGAGGCGGCCGGTGTCGCCGAGGTGGAGTTCCAGTACATCCCCGACTTCACGGCCGGTGTGAACGCCGCACTCGCCGGCGACGTCGACGTGCTGACGGCGGTGGACCCGAACCTCGCGTCGCAGCTCGAGGACTCCGGGGACTTCACGCTCACCAAGGGCCGCACCACCGACAAGGCGACGCTGGCCTTCAACAACAAGAAGGCGCCGCTCGACGACGTGCGCGTGCGCGAAGCCCTGCGTCTGGCCATCGACCATGAGGCCCTGATCGAGGCCGTCGGAGCCGGCACCACCCTGTACGGACCGATCCCGGAGCTCGACCCCGGTTACGAGGACCTCTCCGACGTCATCTCGTACGACCCGGAGAAGGCCAAGGAGCTCCTCGCCGAAGCCGGCCAGGAAGACCTCGAGCTCACCCTCACCATCCCGAGCTTCTACGGGACGACCGTGCCGAAGGTCCTGATCTCGGACTTCGCGAAGGTCGGTGTGACCCTCGAGGTCGATTCCGTGGAGTTCCCCGCCTGGCTCGAGGACGTCTACACCAACCATGACTACGACCTGAGCTTCGTGCTGCACGTCGAGCCGCGGGACTTCGGCAACTTCGCGAATCCGGACTACTACTTCGGCTACGACAACGCCGAGGTCCAGGGGCTCTACGAGCAGGCGCAGGCCGAGGTGGATCCCGACAAGTCCGCCGAGCTCCTCGCGCAGGCCGCCCGCATCGTGTCCGAGGACCACGCCGCGGACTGGCTGTACAACGGCGAGACCGTCACCGCAGTGAGCCCGATCGTGGCCGGCTTCCCCGAGGACTCGATCAACTCGCGCATCAACCTCGCGGGCGTCACCGTCTCCGCCGAGAAGTAGGAGCGGTCGGCCCTCCGTGCTCCGCTACGCGCTCTTCCGAGGAGCCCTGCTCGTCGCAGGGCTCCTCGTGTCGAGCGTGCTCATCTTCCTGACGCTGCGGGTCTTCCCCGGCGACGTCGCGCAGCTGATCGCCGGGACGCAGGCCTCCCCCGCCGAGGTCGACGCCCTGCGCGAATCGCTCGGACTCGATCGCCCGCTCCTCGCGCAGTACACCGACTGGATCGGCGGCATCTTCCGGGGGGATCTCGGCACCTCGCTGCTCTCCGGTGCCTCCGTCGGTGAAGAGCTGTTCCTCAAGTCGCAGGTCACCGTCCCGCTCGGGATCATGTCACTGCTGATCGCTATCCTGATCGCCGTGCCCTTCGGGATCGTCGCGGCGCTCCTCCGCGGCCGTCGCGGCGGCACGGCGCTCAGCGTCGGTGCCCAGACGCTCGCGGCCGTCCCCGTCGTCTGGGCGGGCATGATGCTGATCGTGGTCTTCTCGGTCTGGCTCGGCTGGCTGCCGCCGCAGGGGTTCCCGCGCACCGGCTGGTCGACGCCGGGAAAGGCCATCGAAGCTCTGCTGCTCCCTGCGCTCACGATCGGGATCGTCGAGGGCGCGATGCTCATGCGCTTCGTCCGCAGCGCCACGCTGCAGGCGGCCGGCCAGGACTTCGTCCGCACCGCCGCCGCGAAGGGTCTGACGCGCACCAGGGCGCTGATCCAACACGGCATCCCTGCGGTGGGTCTGTCGATCATCACGGTCCTGGGACTCCAGGTGGCCGGGATCATCGTGGGATCGGTCGTGATCGAGCAGCTGTTCACGCTGCCCGGCATCGGACGGATGCTCGTGGCCGACGTCGGCACCCGCGACCTGATCAAGGTGCAGAGCGAACTGCTCGTGCTCACCGGATTCGTGCTCGTGGTCGGCTTCCTCGTCGATCTGCTGCACCGCGCGATCGACCCCCGACAGCGGGAGGCCGCATGATCCCCCGCTGGCTGACGAGGCTCTGGGCGACGGCGACCGGTCGCTTCGGGCTCATCGTCGTGGCGCTGATCGCCGTCACCGCGCTCGTGTCGTCGTTCTGGACGCCGTTCGATCCGCAGTCGTCGAACATCGGCGACCGCTGGCTGCCGCCCAGCTGGCCGCACCTGCTCGGCACCGACGACACCGGTCGCGACATCCTCAGCCTGATCATGGCCGGGGCACGGACGGCCGTGTTCGTCAGCGTCGGCGCCGGCGTGGTGGCGACCGTCATCGGCATCTCCCTCGCAGCGCTCGGAGCCCTCACCACGCGCTGGGTGCGAGAGACCGTCGCCGTGTTCGTCGACATCCTCATCGCGTTCCCCGTGCTGCTGATCGCCATGATGATCTCCTCCGTATGGGGCGGATCGCTGTGGGTCGTCATCTGGGCGGTCGGGATCGGCTTCGGCGTCAACATCGCCCGTGTCACCCGTCCGGAGCTGAGGCGGGTGCAGCAGAGCGACTTCGTGCTCGCCGCCCGCGCATCCGGACTCACCCCCGCGCAGAGCCTCGCCCGGCACCTGCTTCCGAACGTCGCACCGGTGTTCATCGTGCAGCTCTCCTGGTCGATGGCCGTCGCCGTCCTCGCCGAGGCAGGGCTGTCGTACCTCGGCTTCGGCGCATCGGTGGTCGAGCCGAGCTGGGGCATCCTGCTGGCCGACCTCCAGCGGTACATCGGCGTCCATCCGCTCTCCGTGATCTGGCCGGGCCTGACCATCACCGTCACGGTCCTCGCCCTGAATCTGCTCGGCGACGGGCTGCGCGAGGCGACGGACCCGACTCTGCGCCACCGTGCGGCGGAGCTGCACACCCCGGCGGTGGTCGCATGACACTCGCCGTGCAGGACCTGGTCATCGACATCGAGGGACGTCGGGTGGTCGACGGCGTCTCCTTCGACGTGCCGGACGGCTCGCGCCTCGGGCTGATCGGAGAATCCGGCTCCGGCAAGTCGCTCACCGCCCTCGCCGTGCTCGGACTCCTCCCCGAGGGGGCCACCGCGAGCGGCAGCATCCGCTGGAACAGCACCGAGCTGATCGGCATGCCGGATCGCGAGCTCGCGAAGCTGCGCGGCGACGACATCGGCATCGTCTTCCAGGAGCCCCGGACCGCGCTCAACCCGATCCGGACCGTCGGACGACAGATCGCGGAGTCCATCCGGATCCACGAGGGGCTCGGCCGCCGCGAGGCTCGAGACCGCGCGATCGCCGAGGCGGAACGCGTTCGCCTGCCCGATCCGGCGTCGATCGTGGACCGCTACCCGCACCAGCTCTCCGGCGGCCAGCGGCAGCGCGTGGCGATCGCCATGGCCCTCGCATGCCGTCCGCGACTGCTGATCGCCGACGAGCCGACCACGGCGCTCGACGTCACGATCCAGTCCGAGATCCTCTCGCTGCTGCTGTCGCTCGTCGCCGAGGAGGGCATGTCGCTCGTCTTCATCACGCATGATCTCGCCGTGCTCGCGCAGGTGGCGACGGAGGGCGTCGTCCTGGAGCACGGACGCGTGATCGAGGCGGCACCCGTGTCCACCCTCCTGACCGCGCCGACGTCTCCCGTCACCCGGGCTCTGCTCCGTGACGCGACCGCCACGCTCTGGCGACCGGATGGCGGCGCGTCATGAGCCTGATCGAAGCGCGGGATCTGAGCCGGGACTTCGTCGTCCCGAAGCGCTCCTCCTTCGAGCGCACGCGCCGGCAGACCGCACTCGCGCCCACCGATCTCGACGTCGTCGAAGGATCGTCGATGGGGATCATCGGCGAGTCCGGCTCCGGCAAGTCCACGCTCGTCCGCCTCCTGCTGGGGCTCGATCGTCCGACGACCGGGACCGTGAGCGTGGACGGGCGCGCCGTGGACGCCACGGCGTCCGCGAAGTCCCTGCACTGGCTGCGCCGCGAGACAGGGCTGGTGTTCCAGGACCCGTACGCGTCGCTGGACCCACGGATGTCGGCGGGGCAGATCGTGCGCGAACCGCTGTGGGCGCTCGGGATCGAGGGCGACCACCGGGCGAGGGTCCGCGAGGTCCTGGAGCAGGTCGGGCTGGAAGCGGAGATGGCCGACCGCTATCCCCACGAGTTCTCCGGCGGGCAGCGCCAGCGGATCGCACTCGCCAGAGCCATCGTGCACCGTCCGCGCATCCTCGTCGGAGACGAGCCGCTGTCCGCTCTCGATGTCACGGTGCGCGCGCAGATCCTCGAGCTGCTGATCGAGCTGCGACGAACGACCGCCCTCACCCTGCTGCTCGTCTCGCACGACATCGGGGTCGTGCAGAACCTGTGCGACGCGGTCGTCGTGATGAAGGACGGCCACATCGTCGAGCGCGGCTCCACGAAGGACGTGCTCCTGCACCCGCAGGAGGCCTACACGAAGAAGCTGCTGTCGGCGATCCCGGTGATCCCCGGCTCCTGACCCGGCCTCAGCGACCGCCGAAGAGGCTCCCCCGCCGCCGCCCCACGGGCTTGAGCACACGTCGCATGTACACGGTCCCGAGGTCGCGCCCGAACTTGTAGCCCACGCGTCCCATCCGCCCGGCCTCGACGAAGCCCAGCTTGGCGTGCAGACGGATCGAAGCCTCGGCTCCGCTGTCGCTGATGACCGCGACCATCTCCCGCAGTCCGATCTGCTCGCAGGCGTCGATGAGCGCTTGCAGCAGGGCCGCACCGAGCCCCTTGCCGCCGGCACCCGGACCGAGGTAGATCGAGTCCTCGACCGTGTAGCGGTAGGCGTTCTTGCCCGCCCAGGGCTGCGCGAGCGCGTAGCCGATCACCTCGCCCCGCGATGAGACCGCGACGAGGAACGGCAGCTTCAACCGCTCGAGGAGCGCGAACTTGTCCCGCCAGTACGGGATGCTGCTGCGGCGCTCGTCGAGCGTCACTGCGGAGTTGCTGACGAAGTGGTTGTAGATCTCCCGGATATGGGCGAGGTCGTTGGCGCGTGCAGGACGGATGACGTACGAGAACACCTCCGGTGCCGCCTCCGGGCGCAGATGGCGCGGCAGGACACGACGACGGTCTCCCGGCTCGAACTGCATGGGTTCAGCTTAGGGAGGAAGGCGCGTCGCCCTCCACTCTCCAATCCACCGGATCTGCGCCGAGCTTTTCGAGCAGTGCGTTCGCCCGCGAGAAGGGCCGCGAGCCGAAGAAACCGCGGCGCGCCGACAGCGGTGACGGGTGCGCCGACGCGATGACCGGCGTCTCGCCGAGAAGGGGCTGCAGATTCGCCGCGTCCTTGCCCCACAGGATCGCGACGAGCGGCTGCTCACGCGCCACGAGGGCCCGGATCGCGAGCTCCGTGACCTCCTCCCAGCCCCAGCCGCGATGCGACGCCGCCGCACCCGGACGGACCGTGAGGACGCGGTTGAGCAGCAGCACGCCCTGGTCGCTCCACGCCGTCAGATCGCCGTGCGGCGCCGGTGGGATGCCGAGATCGCTCTCGCGCTCCTTGTAGATGTTCGCCAGGCTGCGCGGGAGCGGGCGCACCTCGCGGTCGACGGCGAAGGACAGACCGATCGGATGCCCGGGCGTCGGATACGGGTCCTGACCGGTGATGAGGACCCGCACCTCCGACAGCGGCCGCTGGAAGGCGCGAAGCACGTTCTCCCCGGCAGGAAGATAGCCGTGACCGGCTGCCTGCTCGGCACGGAGACGCTCCCCCAGGGCGGTGATCTGCTCCTGCGCCGGCGCGAGCGCCTCGGCCCAGCCCGGATCGATCTGCCCGTCGGCGGCGAGCTCAGCGAGGGTGCGGGCCATCGTCAATCGATGGATCGCACGCGCAGTGGGCCGCGGGCGAGAAGGTGCTGGGCCGACTGGGCGACCGGACGCATCGTGATCTGGTCGAGGTTGACGTGCGCCGGCGACTCCAGCGCATAGGCGATGACGTCGGCGACGTCTTCTGCGAGGAGCGGCGCCTCGACGCCGGAGTACACGGCTTCGGCCGCCACCGTGTCGCCGCCGAGACGGTTCAGCGTGAACTCCTCGGTGTGCACCATGCCGGGAGCGACCTCGACGACGCGGACCGGCTCTCCGTTGAGCTCCTGACGGAGCACCTTGACGAGCATCGACTCCGCCGCCTTGGCGGCGTTGTATCCTGCCCCTCCGGCGTAGGCCGTCTGCGCGGCCGTCGACGTGATGAACACGGTGTCGGCGTGCCCGTCCGCTGCCGCCGCGCGGCGCAGGAGCGGGAGGAGCCCTGCCACCAGACGCTGCGTCGCCAGCACGTTGGCGTCGAACATCCACTGCCAGTCGTCGATCGACGCGTCCTCCACGCGATCCGTTCCGCGCGCTCCGCCCGCGACCTGCACGAGGGCGTGCACGGGCCCGGACTTCTCGAGCTCGGCCACGAGCGCGTCGACCGCTGCGGCGTCGGTGAGGTCGCAGGCGATGGCCGAGGCCCCGGTCTCCTCGGCGAGCGCGGTCAGCCGGTCCTCCCGTCGGGCGACGCCGACGACATCCCATCCGCGGGCGCGGAGCTCGCGCACCGTCGCCGCGCCGATCCCGGAGCTCGCACCTGTCACCACTGCACGTCTGATCACCATGCCTCCACCGTACGATGTTCCCGCGCGATTTCGCGGTCCGGCACTGTTACGTCACATTTCCCGTCCCTTGTTGACATGAGCCGATGTTCCGTACTCTCGCTGCAACGGCATCCGCCATCCGACCTTCACACGTTCCAGGGGGAACACATGACCGCACCCGAGTCCTGGCGCTTCGAGACCAAGCAGATCCACTCGGGTGCCGCACCCGATCCGGTCACGAAGGCCCGCGCCACGCCGATCTACCAGACGACGTCGTACGTGTTCGACAGCGCGGACCACGCCGCGAACCTCTTCGCCCTCGCGGAGTTCGGCAACATCTACACCCGCATCCAGAACCCCACGCAGGACGTGCTCGAGCAGCGCCTCGCCGCACTCGAGGGCGGCACCGGCGCCCTGGTCCTGTCCAGCGGTCAGGCGGCCTCCACGTTCGCCGTGCTCAACATCGCCGAGGCGGGCGACCACTTCGTCGCCTCGAGCTCGATCTACGGCGGAACGTACAACCTCTTCAAGTACACCCTCGCGAAGCTCGGCATCGAGGTCACCTTCGTCGAGAACCAGGACGACCCCGAGGAATGGCGCCGCGCGGTCCGCCCGAACACGAAGCTGTTCTTCGCCGAGACCATCGGCAACCCGCAGATCAACATCCTCGACATCCGCACGGTGGCCGACGTCGCGCACGAGAACGGCGTCCCTCTGATCGTCGACAACACGATCGCCACGCCGTACCTGATCCGCCCGTTCGAGTTCGGCGCCGACATCGTCGTGCACTCGGTCACGAAGTTCCTCGGCGGCCACGGCACGACCATCGGTGGCGTCATCATCGACGGCGGCACGTTCGAGTGGTCGAAGAACGTCGAGAAGTTCCCGGGTCTCACGGTTCCGGACCCCTCGTACCACGGCGCGAGCTACACCGCCGCGGTCGGCGACCCGCTCGCGTACATCATCAAGGCGCGCGTGCAGCTGCTGCGCGACCTCGGATCGGCCATCGCCCCGCAGAGCGCCTGGAACCTCATCCAGGGCGTCGAGACGCTGTCGCTGCGCATCGAGCGCCACGTGCAGAACGCACAGGAGATCGCCGAGTGGCTCGACAGCCGCGATGACGTCGCGACCGTCAACTACTCCGGACTCCCCTCTTCGCCGTGGTACGCCAAGGCGAACGAGTACGCCCCCAAGGGTGTCGGCGCCGTGCTGTCCTTCGAGCTCAAGGGCGGTGTCGAGGCCGGCCGCGAGTTCGTCAACAGCCTGTCGCTGTTCAGCCACCTCGCCAACATCGGCGATGTGCGCTCGCTCGTGATCCACCCGGCATCGACCACCCATGCCCAGCTCACGCCCGAGCAGCAGCTCACGGCCGGCGTCACCCCTGGCCTCGTGCGTCTCTCGGTGGGCATCGAGAACGTCGACGACCTCAAGGCCGACCTCGAAGAGGCTCTCGCCGCGGCTCGCCGCGTGTCGGAGGCCGCTCGCGCCTGATCCGCACACCGCACGACACGAAGATGCCCCGAGCCCCTGCTCGGGGCATCTTCGTGTCGGCAGGCCTCCACACGGCGAGTGCACAGCACGGCCGCGCCAGAATGGGAGGTCTGCCCGAGGAGCGCACGATCGACACCACATCCGTCCGACCGACCACGCCGAGACCGTCCTCTCGGCGCTCCCGCGCGCGCACGCGACGGCTCATCGCGGTGGCCGGGCTGATCCTGCTGGTCGCGGTGATCTGCGTCTGGGTGCCCGGACTGATCGGCACGGCCGCGGCCGCCGCCCTGCCGTGGACCGGTGTCGCGCTCGCGATCGTGGCGGTCATCGCGCTGTTCCTCGCGCGTCGCGTGCTCCTCCTGTTGCTGGTCCCCGCTCTCGTCTGGGCAGTCGCGATCTTCCCCTCGCTCCCTGGTCCGGGCACCAGTCCGGCGACAGATGCCACGCCGCTGACCGTCGTCAGCCAGAACGTACGCGCGCATTCCGGCGGCGCCGCCGCGTCAGCCGACGATCTCGCGGCCCTCGACGCCGACGTGATCGCCCTCACCGAACTCGACGGGGACAGCCTGACCGCGGCGAGCGCGGCGCTGGCCGAGGAGTACCCGCACTCGTACGCGATCGGGACGGTGGGTGTGTGGAGCCGCTTCCCGATCGACGACGCGGTGCCGCTGACGCTCGGACTCGACTGGAAGCGCGCACTCCGCGTCTCGGTGCGCACTCCGGATGCCGACGTCGCCGTGTACGTCCTGCATGCGGCATCGGTGCGCCCGGGACAGCAGCACGATCGCGACATGATGCTGGAGGGCATCGCCCAGGCCGTCGCCGACGACGAGGCCGGCTCGATCATCGTCGTCGGAGACTTCAACGCCGCGTCGGCGGATCCGGCCCTGAGCGCGGTCCGCTCCCGGCTCGACTGGGTCCGACCGACCGACGGCACCCTCGGCATGACCTGGCCGGCCGCCCTGCCCCTCGTCCGCATCGACCACGTCTTCGTGCGGGGCCTCGACGTGCACAGCTCCACGACACGACGCGCCGGGAACAGCGATCATCTCGCGACCGTGACGAGCGTCAGCGTCGGTATCCGGGATGCGGACTCCGCCCCGGGACCGTAACGTTCGACGCACCGGTCCCCCGCCAGGCGAGAATGGGAACATGGACTGGCAGACGACCTCCGAGGACACGGTGCCCTCAGCGCCCGTGACGGAGGCCGATGTGCGGCTGCTCCGTGCTCGCCCTCCGGCGACCGGCGCGTGGCGCGACGGGGACCCCGTCGGCGGTCGGCGCTTCGGGAGCTTCGGCGCGTTCACGACCGAGAGCGGAGCGGTCCTTCCCGGCATCCGTCTCGCCTACGAGAGCTGGGGCGAGCTGAACGCGGCACGGGACAACGCCGTGCTCGTGCTGCACGCGCTCACTGGTGACAGCCACGTGCGCGGGGCGGCCGGTGCGGGTCATGCGACCGCCGGGTGGTGGGAGGACATCGCCGGCCCCGGCGCTCCGCTCGACACGGACCGCTGGTTCGTGATCGCCCCGAACATGCTCGGCGGCTGCCAGGGCTCGACGGGGCCGGCGAGCGTCGCGCCCGCCGGCTACGAGTGGGCCTCTCGCTTCCCCTACCTCACGATCCGCGACCAGGTGGCGGCGCAGGTGCGTCTCGCCGATGCCCTCGGCATCGACCGGTGGGCCGCTGTCATCGGCGGCTCGATGGGCGGCATGCACGCTCTCGAGTGGGCCGTCACGCATCCCGAGCGCGTCGCGCGTCTCGCCGTGCTCTCCTCACCCCCGGTCACCACCGCCGACCAGATCGCGCTGAACACGGTGCAGCTCGAGGCGATCCGGATGGACCCGCGCTTCCAGGGCGGGGAGTACTACGACCTCGGCGACGGCGACGGTCCTCACCGCGGCCTCGCCCTCGCCCGGCGGATGGCTCTGCTGAACTACCGCAGTCCGATCGAGCTCAACCAGCGGTTCCAGCGCTCGTGGCAGTCCGGCGTCTCCCCGCTCGGCCACGGCGGTCGCTTCGCCGTCGAGTCGTACCTCGACTTCCACGGGAACAAGTTCACGCGCCGCTTCGATGCGAACAGCTACATCACGCTGGTCGAAGCCATGAACTCGCACGACGTCGGGCGGGATCGCGGGGGTGTGGAGGAAGCTCTGCGCGCCGTCACGGCCAGGACCCTCGTGATCGGCATCGACAGCGACCGCCTCTTCCCCGTGGACGGACAGCAGCGCATCGCGCGGAGCATCCCGGATGTCGTCGGCGGCGAGGCGGTCGTGCTCACCAGTGACTTCGGGCATGATGGCTTCCTCATCGAGACGGAAGCCGTCGGCACGCACCTGCGGCAGCTGCTCGCCGACTGAGCCCGAGGCTCAGCTCCGTACGAAGCGCCAGGGCAGGGTTCCGGCCTCGAGTCTTCCCTGCTCCCAGGCGAAGGCGCGCCCGGCGTCGGTGTCGAGCACGCGCGTCTGGAAGAGCTGCGCAGCACCTGCAGAGGACAGCGCCGACGCCGCGTCGACGAAGCCGGTGAGGTGGTGCAGGGTGATCCACGTCGGAGGGAAGAGCACCCACTCACCGGCGGCGTGTCGTGCCAGGGCGTCGGCCGGGCTCGCCCAGGTGAGCTCCGCCACCTCGTCCGCCGACGCCACAGGCTCCGCAACGGGAGCCATCGCGAGGAAGAACCAGGTACGGATCCGCGTCGGCGCCTCGAGCGGCGGACGCCACTCCGACAGCGGCACCAGGTCCGCGACCGCGAGGCCGACCTCTTCGCGGGTCTCCCGGATACCGGCGCGACGCGCGTCGTCACTCTCGGCCTCGCCGATGCGCCGATCGGCCGGCTCGACCTTCCCGCCTGGGAAGACCCACGCACCGGCGAACGACCCGCGATCGGGACGGCGGATGAGGAGCACCTCGAAGCCGGGATCGGCAGCACGCAGCAGCACGACGGTGCCCGCCACGGGCAGGGATTCGTCGGGAGAGCTCACCCCGCCACTCTAGGACGCGACGAGTACAGCAGCGGAGGCGCGGCGCGCTTCGAGGCGGTACGACGCCAGGGCGATCAGCAGTCCGGCGACGGCGAGCCCTGCTCCGGTCATGGCCGGGGCCGTGAACCCCCAGCCCAGGGCGATGACGACGCCGCCGAGGAAGGCTCCGAGGCTGTTGCCGATGTTCAGGGCCGAGTGGTTCATCGCGGCGGCGATCGACTGGTTGTCCCCCGCGACATCCATCAACCGTGTCTGGATGGTCGGGCTCAGAACCGATGAGACGAATCCGACGATCAGCACCATCAGGCACAGAGTCACGATCCAGAACGACAGCACGGCGAGCAGGACGAACGTGGCTGCCATCACGGCGAGCCCGATCAGCAGCGTGCGGCGCAGGTCGATGTCGGCGAGGTGGCCGCCCACGAGGTTTCCGATCGTCATGCCGATGCCCATCAGGACGAGCACGATCGGCACGGCCCATTCCGGCGACCCCGCCACCTCGGTGACGACCGGTGCGATGTAGCTGTAGACGGCGAAGAAGCCGCCGAATCCGATCGCTCCGACGCCGAGCGTGAACCACACCTGCGGGATGCGGAACACCCCGAGCTCCTGGCGCATGGTGCGGCCCGGCGACCCGGGGTGCGCGGGCACGAACAGCGCGATGCAGAGCGTGGCCAGGGCGAAGACGAGCGCCACGACCGCGAATGCGGTGCGCCACCCCCACTGCTGGCCGAGGAAGGTGCCCAGCGGTACACCGACGACGTTGGCGACCGTCAGCCCCGTGAGGATGAACGCGACGCCCTTCGCCCGGTTGCCCGGACCCATCACATCGGCCGCGACGAGCGCGCCGATGCCGAAATAGGCGCCGTGCGGAAGGCCGGCGAGGAAGCGTGAAATCCCGACGAGCTCGAACGACGGGAGCACCACGGTCAGTGCGTTGAAGACCGTCAGAGCCAGCGCCAGCACGATCATCACGCGATGCCGCGGGTACCGCGCGACGAAGCCCGCGATGGTCGGGGCGCCGATGACGACGCCGAGCGCATACAGGGAGATGAGCCACCCGGCCTGACTCAGGGCATCCTCCCGACTCGAGGACCAGAGGGCGGGCAGCAGGTCACCGGCGATGTCGGGCAGCAGGCCCATGACCACGAACTCGGTCATGCCGATGCCGAAACTGCCGATGGCGAGAGAGAGGAGCGCCCTCTTCGCCGCACCCCTCGATTCTGTCGAGGGATTCACCGGATCAGCTTACCGGTCCCCGGACTCCTCGATCCGCCCCGTCCGGTCGAGGCTCATGAAGACATCGACCTCGTCCTCCCGGTCGACGACGAAGCCGTGGCGCTCGTAGAGGCGCCGCGCGGCGCTTCCCTGCAGCACGTTGAGCCGATAGAGCACGTCGTCCTGCAGGACCATCGTCAGGATGCGTCCGCCGACGCCACGCCCCTGGTGCGATCGAGCCAGGTAGAAGTGCTCGATCCAGTAGGTGTCGTCTTCGCGACGCACGGCGATGCAGCCGACATCCTCGCCGTCGACGACCACGGTCCGCGTGACCGATGGATCATAGGCGTCGCGGAGCCGCTGCCGCACGCGGACCGCGTCATAGCGCCCGAGACGCTCCAGGTCTGCGCGGAGCACGATCGCGCGGAGATCGGCGAGCCAGTCCAGGTCCGCAGACTCCGCAGGGCGGAGAGTCACCTCCGCGCGAGCGCGAAGATCAGTCATCCGCCCCGTCGATCGCCGCCTCGAGCCGCTCGATCTTGGCATCGAGCTCTCCGGAGTACCCCGGACGGATGTCGGCCTTGAGCACCAGCGAGACCCGCGAGCCGAACGGCATCACGGCCTCGGTCGCGCGCTTCACGACGTCCATCACGGTGTCCCAGTCAGGCCCCTCGACCTCGGTGAACATGCTGGTGGTGCGGTGCGGCAGGCCCGATTCGCGGACGACGCGCACCGCCGCGGCGACGGCATCGTGCACGGAGTCGTCGGTGCGCTCGGCACCGTCGGCGGGGGTGCCGCTCGGGGCGACGGAGAAGGCGATCAGCATGGTTCACTCCCTGGGTTTCGAAGGTCGGTGGGCGGGCACACGGGCGAGCGCCCGGATGCCGACGGCGAGAAGCACGAGGAGAAGGACGTTGCGCAGCGTGAGCACCAGGACCGGCAGCAGCTCCGCCCGCAGCAGCGCGTCATAGCTCAGCGGATAGACGAGGCAGGTCAGCGCGCACAGGGTCAGCACGATCAGCGCGGGCACGCGGGCCCGGATGCCGTCGAAGACGATCCACAGCACGACGGGTGCGATCAGCCAGGTCTGGAACTGCGGCGAACCGACCTTGTTCGTCACGATGAGCACGACGACCAGACTCAGGGCGAGCGGCGGGAAGAGCCGGGCGAAGGATGCTCCGCGCGCGGCCTTCACGGCGCCGATCGCGGCCACAGCGGCCGCGGCGATGATCATGAGCGGCGTGAGGATCGCGGTGACCGCCTCCGTGCCGGACCCGGTGATCTGGAACGTCAGGATCTCGAAGCTGTACTCGATGCGCGCGGAGCCGGCGACAGCGAGCCACAGGAACGGCGTCGCCGCCACGGCCTCGATCTGCAGTCCGCGCCCCGTCTGCTCGGTGAGGAAGCCGAACACCTCGGTGTCCGCCCCGAGCAGCAGCAGCACCATGACGACACCGGCGCTGACGGCTGCGGCGGCGAGCAGCATCCGGATCCGCGCACGGACGGCCAGGATCGCCGCCAGGACCAGAGCACCCGGCCAGATCTTGATCCAGGCGCCGATCGTCAGCAGCGCGACGGCCACGACGGGTCGCGACACGAGCCAGAGTCCGCCGATCACGGCGAGCGGGACGGTGATCGCGTCGATCCGGTAGATCGCGATGGGACCGAGGAGCAGGACGGCGGCGATCCAGAACCACGCGGCGACGCGACGCGGCCGGGACGGCGCTCGTCCGATCAGGACGCCGAACGCGACAGCGTCGAGCACCGTGACCAGGAGCGCCCAGGCGACCAGGTAGGCACCGGAGACTCCGAGAAGCGGCACGAGCGGCGCGGCCAGTCCCGCGGTCAGCAGCATCGGCACGAGGGCGAGCTGTGGATAGACCCACGTCTCGCTGACACCCATGATCGCTCCCCCGCCGATCGCCGACGACGCCCAGGGCTCGTAGACCAGGACGACGTCGCCCATGGGCTGGCTCGGATACACCCAGCCCACCGCGGCCGTGACGAGGTGCACGAAAAGGAAGACACACCACAGCACGACCACGCGGGTCGTCCGGGTCCGGCTCACGCCAGGACGTCCGCGATCGCGGACGGGAGAGCATCCGCGACATCCATCGCGACGATCGGGTGTCCCGGTGCGCCCTCGAGCACACCCGCGGCGATCCGGGCGGCATGGCCGTGCAACCACGCTCCCGCCGCTGCGGCCTCCGCCAGAGAGGCGCCGGGATTGGCGGCCGTGACCGCGCCGAGAGCGCCGGCGAGCACATCACCGGTCCCTGCCGTCGCCAGCCAGCCGGTCCCGGCTTCCACGGCGATGACGGCTCCGGACGGGTCGGCGATCAGCGTTCGAGCGCCTTTGAGCAGCACGGTTCCACCGATCTTCGCGGCGACCTGGGACGCCGCCTCGGCACGGTCGTCGCCCGACGAGGGCACCCGCAGACGCTCCCGCAGCCTCGAGAACTCGCGCGCGTGCGGCGTCACGAGGAAGGGAGCGCGCGTGCCAGGCGCGAGGTCGAGTGCGCCGGCATCGATGATCACCGTGGCCGACCCGGAGAGGATCTCCCGCAGCGCCAGGGTCTCGGTGTCGCTGCGCTCCCCCGGATCCGTGCCCGACCCGATCACCCAGACGTCCACCCGCGTTCCGCCCGCGTCGGGACCGGCGACCGTCTCCGGACGACGCGCCAGCACGGCATCCGCCACTCGGGACGCCCCGACGTACCGGACGAAACCGGCACCTGCCCGCCACGCGGCCTCGACACCGAGGACGGCGGCACCGGGGTAGGCGGGCGAGCCGGTGCGCAGCGCGACGACGCCACGAGCGTACTTGTCGTCGTCCGGCGTCGGCACCCGGAGGAACCGCGCGGTATCGCTGCGTGTCCACTCGCGCACCTCGACCATGACTCCACGTTAGCGGGACGGCCCCCGCCCCGCGCACGCGGGGGTAACGTCGAACGGTGAGCCTCCTCTTCTCCCCGCTGACCATCCGATCCGTCACGTTCCGCAACCGCCTGTGGGTGTCGCCGATGTGCATGTACAGCGCCGTCGACGGCGTCGTGCAGGAATGGCACCACAGCCATCTCGCCCAGTTCGCATCGGGCGGCGCGGGGCTCATCGTGGCGGAGGCGACCGCCGTCGTGCCGGAGGGTCGCATCTCGCCGCGCGACGTCGGACTCTGGAACGACGACCAGCGCGACGCCTGGGCTCCCATCGTGCAGGCGATCCACGATCGCGGTGCGGTCGCCGGGATCCAGCTCGCCCACGCGGGTCGCAAGGCCTCGACCTGGTGGCCGTGGGCGGAGAGTCGCGGCTCGGTGCCGTCCGACGAGGGCGGGTGGACGACGAGCGCACCGTCCGCCGTCGCCTTCGAAGGCTTCGCCGATCCGGCCGCGCTGGATGCCGCAGGGATCGACCGCGTGGTCGATGCCTTCGCCGCGGCCGCCCGACGCGCGGTCGACGCGGGCTTCGACGTGCTCGAGCTGCACGGGGCGCACGGCTACCTGCTGCACCAGTTCCTGTCGCCGCTGTCGAACCTCCGCGACGACGAGTACGGCGGGTCGCTGGACAACCGCGCCCGACTGCTCCTGCGCGTCGTGGACGCCGTCCGCGCCGAGGTCGGCGAGGAGGTTCCGCTGTTCGTGCGCATCTCGGCCACGGACCACGCCGACGGCGGCTTCACCGCCGACGAGGCGGCTGTGGTCGGAGACTGGGCGTCTCAGCACGGCGCGGACTTCATCGACGTCTCCAGCGGCGGGCTCGTCGCCCACCAGCGGATCGAGGTCTTCCCGGGCTACCAGGTCCCCCTCGCCGAGACCGTCCGGCAGGGAGGACGCATCCCGGTCTCGGCCGTCGGACTCATCACGGCGGCGGAACAGGCCGAGCAGGTGCTCGCCGCGGGCGCGGCCGATGCGATCTTCGCCGGACGCGAATGGCTGCGCGATCCGCATTTCGGCCTCCGCGCGGCGCACGAGCTCGGCGCCGAGGTCGCCTGGCCGCCGCAGTACGACCGCGCACGCTGGCGCTGACCGGCGCCGTGCCGGACGAAGGCCGCCGCCCCGAGAACCGGGACGGCGGCCTTCGTCGTGAGGCGTGCGCGGTCAGCGTCCCCGGATGCGACGGGTCGCGTCCTGCACCTCGCCGACGAGCTCCTCCAGGATGTCCTCCAGGAACAGCACGGCGGTCGTGCGGCCGTCCGCGTCGCGCACCTTGGCCAGATGACGACCGGCACGGCGCATGAGCGCGAGGGCGTCCTCCAGATCGGTGTCCTCCTGCACGGGGACCATGTGGTGGATGCGCTTCGCCGGAAGCGGCTCCACCAGCTTCTCGGCGGCGTCCGGGCCGTCGGAAGCCCGCAGGATGTCCTTCAGATGGACGTAGCCGACCGGCACGGCATCCGCATCGACGATCACGTAGCGGGAGAACCCGTATCGGGCGACCGCCTTCTCGATGTCGTCGGGTGTCGTCGACTGCGGCAGCGTGATGAGGTCGCTGAGCGGAACGGCCACGTCGCGCGCCTTCTTGTCCGTGAACTCCACGGCGGCCGCCACGGTTCCCGCGGTGTCGGTCAGCACGCCCTCTCGGCGCGACTGATCGACGATGGTCGCGACCTCGTCGAGCGTGAAGGTCGAGGCGGCCTCGTTCTTCGGCTCGACCCGGAACAGTCGCAGCACGCCGTTGGCGGCCGCGTTCAGGAGCCAGATCACCGGCATGAAGATCTTCGACACCCACACGAGCGGGGTCGCCAGGATCAGCACCGCCCGGTCCGGCACCGAGAACGCGAGGTTCTTCGGCACCATCTCGCCGAACACGACGTGCAGGAACGAGACGATCAGCAGCGCGATCGTGAACGACACCACATCGACGACGCCGTCCGACCAGCCGAGCGCGTGCATCGGCACGGCGAGCAGGTGGTGGATCGCGGGCTCGGAGACGTTCAGGATCAGCAGCGAGCAGATCGTGATGCCGAGCTGCGATGTCGCGAGCATCAGCGTCGCGTGCTCCATGGCATAGAGCGCGGTCTTGGCAGCGCGCGAGCCCTCCTCGGCGCGCGGCTCGATCTGCGAGCGCCGCGCGGAGATGACCGCGAACTCGGCGCCGACGAAGAACGCGTTCGCGACGAGCAGCACCACGAGCCAGGCGAGTCCTCCCCAGTCGTTCATCGGGTGGCCTCCTCTGCGGTGTCGTGCGGTCTCGGGACGTATCTCACGCGGTCGACCCTCCGGCCGTCCATCCGGACGACCTGGAGCATGCCGCTGTCGACCGTCACCTCGTCTCCGACGGTCGGCACGCGCTCGAGCACGCTCATGACGTACCCGCCGACCGTGTCGTAGACGTCGCCCTCCGGAACCACGACTCCGGCGCGGCTGCGCAGCTCGTCCGGTCGCAGCTCACCCGGGAACATGATGCCGTCGCGCCCGCGGACGATGCCGGCCCTCGTGCGGTCGTGCTCGTCCGACACCTCGCCGACGAGCTCCTCGACGAGGTCCTCGAGTGTCACGAGACCCGCGGTGCCGCCGTACTCGTCGACGACGATGGCGAGCTGGTAGCCGCGAGCGCGGAGCTCGGAGATGAGACCGTCGACGTGCACGGTCTCCGGGACCCGGAGCGCGTCCGTCGCGAGAGCGCCCACCGGCACCTCCGCGCGACGCTCACGTGGCACCGAGATGGCCGCCTTCAGGTGCACGACGCCGGAGATGTCGTCGAGGTCGTCGTCGTAGACGGGGAAGCGGCTGTGGCCGGTGCGACGTGCCAGCTGGATGACGTCATCGGCGGAGTCGCCCGCGGCGAGCGCATGCATGCTCGGCCGGGCCGTCATCACGTCGGCGGCGCTGAGCCGCGAGAAGGTGAGCGTGCGGTCGAGCAGGCTGGCCGTGTCGGCCTCGAGCAGTCCCGCGTTCGCGGAGCGGCGGACGAGCGACGAGAGCTCCTCGGCGCTGCGCGCACCGGAGAGCTCCTCCTTGGGCTCGATGCCCATGCTGCGCAGCACACCGTTCGCGCTGCCGTTGAGCACCACGATGGCGGGCTTGAACACCGTCGTGAACGCGACCTGGAAGGGGATGACGAGCTTGGCGGTCTGCCGCGGCAGCGCCAGCGCGAAGTTCTTCGGGACCAGCTCGCCGAGGATCATCGACAGCACCGTGGCGACCAGCATCGCGACGATGGTCGCGATCGGAGCGACGGCAGCCTCGGGGATGCTCCAGGCGAGGAGAGTCGGACGGAGAAGGTTCGACAGCGCGGGCTCCATCGTGTAACCGGTGAGGAGCGTCGTCAGCGTGATGCCGAGCTGCGCCGACGAGAGATGCGTCGACGTGTGCTTGAGAGCGCTGATCGTGAGCGAGAGCCGGGATTCGCCTCGTGCCTGACGAGCCTCGAGGTCGGCGCGGTCGAGATTGACCAGCGCGAACTCGCTCGCGACGAAGAGGCCGGTGCCGACCGTGAGCAGGAGCCCCACGCCCAACATGATGTAGTCCATCAGAGGTTCCTCTCCGGTGAGAGAGGCGGACAGTGGGGCGATGTACTGCAACTGGGAGGGTCGTCCATTATGCGGACGATTCTACAGAACCCGGCGGGGAGCGCGACTCGGCTACCAGCTGACCGGGAGCGCCTTGCCCTCCTCGTATCCCGCGGCCGACTGGAGGCCGACGAGAGCCCGGTCGTGGAACTCCGGCACCGACGACGCGCCGGCGTACGTGAACGACGAGCGCACGCCCGAGGTGATCATGTCGAGCAGGTCCTCCAGTCCGGGGCGGAGCGGATCCAGGTAGATCTTCGACGAGGAGATCCCCTCGGCGAAGAGCTCCTTGCGCGCACGCTCGTAGGCGTCGAGGCGGCCGAACCGCGCCTGGACCGCCTTGGTCGAGGCCATGCCCCACGATTCCTTGAAGATCCGTCCCTCGCCGTCGCGCTGCAGCTCCCCCGGCGCCTCGATCGTGCCGGCGAACCAGGAGCCGACCATGACGGATGCCGCGCCGGCGGCGAGCGCGAGCGCCACGTCGCGGGGGTACCGCACCCCGCCGTCCGCCCAGACATGGGCCCCGAGCTCTCGCGCCGCCTGCGCGGTCTCGAGCACCGCCGAGAACTGGGGTCGCCCGACCGCGGTCATCATGCGCGTCGTGCACATCGCGCCGGGGCCCACGCCGACCTTGAGGATCGACGCTCCCGCATCGACGAGGTCGCGCACGCCGTCGGCGGTGACGATGTTCCCCGCCACGATCGGCAGGCCCAGGTCGAGGTCGGCGACCGCGCGCAGCGCGCGCAGCATCCCCTCCTGGTGCCCGTGGGCGGTGTCGACCACCAGCACGTCGACCCCGGCGCCGGCGAGCGCCTTGGCCTTCGCGGCCACATCGCCGTTGATACCGACAGCGGCGGCGACGGCGAGGCGGCCGTCGGCGTCGAGCGCCGGACGATACAGCGTGGAGCGCAGCGCGGTGCGCGCGCTCAGCGTTCCCACCAGATGCCCGTGATGGATCACGGTCACCATCTCGACGTCGGCATCCGTGATCACGTCGAAGGCGTGGCGTTCCGAGCCGATGTCCTCCGCGTCGATCGACGGGACGCCGCTGTGCACGAGATCGCCCAGCTGCGCATCCGGGAGCGCCGTGGCCAGCCGCGTCGCCGGAAGGATGCCGAGCACCCGGCCGACCTCGATCGGCGCCTCGCCGCGGGCGACGACGATCCCGTGCCCTGCGGTCGGCGGGAGCAGACGGAGCGCGTCGGCGACGGACGCCTCCGGCGGGAGCACGATCGGCGTGTCCCAGAGCACGGGCTGAGCCTTGACGTCGCGGATCGCGGCGTCCAGGTCCTGCAGCGGCAGGTCCTGCGGAAGCACGCCGAGTCCGCCGCGGCGGGCGAGCACGGCCGCCAGACGCGGACCCGTCACCGAGTTCATGTTCGAGGCCACCAGGGGCAGCGTCGCCGGTGTCCCGTCCTGCGGAGCGAGATCGACCTGGAGACGACTGGTCACCGCGGATCGGCGCGGAACCAGGAAGACGTCCGAATAGGTCAGATCGACGGTCGGCTGCGCACCTGAGAAGTTCATGTCTCCACGGTACTCAGATCGCCGCGCGGTCGGCACACGGCTTCGACGATTGCCGGGGCGAAACACGTTAGGCTTGACAGTCGAGAGTGTGCGGACCCGGGCGCATCCTGCGCCGTCGTCTGCACCAGAGTGCTTCAGCGATGAAAGAGGGCGATACAGCGTGTCGAACCAGGTGACCGGCGTCGGAGGCGACGGGGGGTTCGGAGCCAATTCCTGGCTCGTCGAAGAGCTCTACGAGCAGTTCAAGGAGAACCGCGACTCGGTCGACAAGGAGTGGTGGCCGGTTCTGGAGAAGTACCACGCGGACACCACCGGCTCCGCGGCTCCTGCGGCTGCCCCCGCGGCCCCCGCTGACACGGCCGCGCATCCCGTCACGGCACCGATCCCGGTGATCGGCTCGCAGCCGGTCGCACGGACCACCACCAAGCCAGCGGCCACGGCTCCGATCCCCGCCCAGGCGCCGAAGCCTGCGGCGAAGGAAGCCGTCGACGCCGCCGAAGAGGACAAGGTCACCCCGCTCCGCGGCCTCCCCAAGACCCTCGCGGCGAACATGGACGAGTCCCTGACCGTCCCGACCGCGACCAGCGTCCGCACCGTTCCGGCGAAGCTGATGATCGACAACCGCATCGTCATCAACAACCACATGGCCCGCACGCGCGGCGGCAAGATCAGCTTCACCCACCTCATCGGCTGGGCGCTCATCCGCACCCTCGACGAGTTCCGCAGCCAGAACGTGTTCTACGCCGAGATCGACGGCAAGCCGTCCGTCGTCGCACCGGCGCACGTGAACCTCGGCATCGCGATCGACCTGCCCAAGCCCGACGGCACGCGCGCCCTCATGGTCCCGAGCATCAAGCGCGCCGACACCCTGAGCTTCACCGAGTACCTGTCGGCGTACGAGGATCTGGTCACGCGCGCCCGCGGCAACAAGCTGACCGCCGCGGACTTCCAGGGCACCACGGTGTCGCTGACCAACCCGGGCGGCATCGGAACCGTGCACTCGGTTCCGCGTCTGATGAAGGGCCAGGGCTGCATCATCGGCGCCGGCGCCCTCGAGTACCCGGCCGAGTTCCAGGGCGCGAGCGACAAGACGCTCAACGAGCTCGCGATCGGCAAGACCATCACCCTGACCAGCACCTACGACCACCGCGTCATCCAGGGCGCCGGGTCGGGCGAGTTCCTCAAGAAGGTGCACGAGCTGCTCATCGGGCAGCGCGGCTTCTACGACGACATCTTCGCGGCGCTCCGCATCCCGTACGCGCCGATCCGCTGGAACCCCGACATCGCGGTCGACCTCGCCGAGCGCGTCGACAAGCAGTCCCGCGTGCAGGAGCTCATCAACTCCTTCCGCGTGCGCGGCCACCTGATGGCCGACATCGATCCGCTGGAGTATGTGCAGCGGTCGCACCCCGACCTCGAGATCGAGAGCCACGGGCTCACCTTCTGGGACCTGGACCGCGAGTTCGTCACCGGCGGCTTCGGCGGCCGGCGACTCGCGAAGCTGCGCGACATCCTCGGCGTGCTGCGCGACTCGTACTGCCGCACGCTCGGCATCGAGTACATGCACATCCAGGACCCGGAGCAGCGCCGCTGGTTCCAGGAGAAGGTCGAGGTCAAGTACCAGAAGCCCGGCCACGACGAGCAGCTCCGCGTCCTCCGCAAGCTCAACGAGGCCGAGGCGTTCGAGACGTTCCTGCAGACGAAGTTCGTCGGCCAGAAGCGGTTCTCGCTCGAGGGCGGTGAGTCGCTCATCCCGCTTCTCGACGAGATCCTCCAGGGCGCCGCGACGGCCGGACTCGAGGGCGCGGCGATCGGCATGGCCCACCGCGGTCGTCTGAACGTGCTCACCAACATCGCCGGCAAGACCTACGGGCAGGTGTTCCGCGAGTTCGAGGGCACGCAGACCCCGGGCAACCAGCGCGGCTCCGGCGATGTGAAGTACCACCTCGGCACCGAAGGCACCTTCGTCGCCGACGACGGCTCCGAGCTGCCCGTCTACCTCGCCGCGAACCCCTCGCACCTCGAGACGGTCGACGGAGTCCTCGAGGGCATCGTCCGCGCCAAGCAGGACCGCAAGCCCATCGGCACCTTCGCCTGGCTGCCGATCCTCGTCCACGGTGACGCGGCCTTCGCAGGCCAGGGCGTCGTGGTCGAGACGCTGCAGATGTCGCAGCTGCGCGGCTACCGCACCGGCGGCACCATCCACGTGGTCGTCAACAACCAGGTCGGCTTCACGACGTCGCCGAACGACGGTCGCACCTCGGTCTACGCGACCGATGTCGCCAAGACGATCCAGGCGCCGGTGTTCCACGTGAACGGCGACGACCCCGAGGGCGTCATCCACGTCGCCCAGCTCGCCTTCGAGTATCGCGAACGCTTCCACCGCGACGTCGTGATCGACCTGGTCTGCTACCGCCGACGTGGTCACAACGAGGGCGACGACCCCTCGATGACGCAGCCTCTGATGACCGACCTGATCCAGGCGAAGCGTTCGGTCCGCAAGCTCTACACCGAGTCGCTCGTCGGCCGCGGTGACATCACCGAGCAGGAGTACGACGAGGCGAAGGCGGACTTCCAGAACCGCCTCGAGATCGCCTTCGCCGAGACGCACGCCGCGGAGACCGGTGCGACGCCGATCGCGCCCGATCTCCTCCCGGTCGAGGAGCAGATCGGCGCACCGGACATCACCGGCGTGCCGAACGAGGTCATCCAGCTCATCGGCGATGCGTTCGTGAACAAGCCCGAGGGCTTCACGGTGCACCCGAAGATCCAGCAGCTGCTCGACAAGCGTCTCGACATGAGCCGCAACGGCGGCATCGACTGGGGCTTCGGCGAGCTTCTCGCGTTCGGTTCGCTGCTCGTCGAGGGCACGCCCGTGCGCTTCGCTGGTCAGGATGCGCGCCGGGGCACGTTCGTGCAGCGTCACGCCACCCTGCACGACCGCGCGAACGGCCAGGAGTGGCTGCCGCTGTCGAACCTCTCCGACGCGCAGGGCCGCTTCTTCATCTATGACTCGCTCCTCAGCGAGTACGCCGCCCTCGGCTTCGAGTACGGCTACTCCGTCGAGGCTCCCGAGGCGCTCGTCCTGTGGGAGGCGCAGTTCGGAGATTTCGTCAACGGCGCCCAGTCGGTCATCGACGAGTACATCTCCGCCGCCGAGCAGAAGTGGGGACAGCAGTCCAGCGTCACGCTGCTCCTCCCCCACGGCTACGAGGGCCAGGGACCCGACCACTCGTCGGCTCGCATCGAGCGCTTCCTGCAGCTGTGCGCGCAGGACAACATGATCGTGTCCCGTCCCTCGACCCCGGCGTCGTACTTCCATCTGTTGCGTCGACAGGCCTACGCCCGTCCGCGCAAGCCGCTGATCGTCTTCACCCCGAAGGCCATGCTGCGTCTGCGCGGCGCGACCAGCCCGGTCGAGGACTTCACCCAGGGTCGTTTCGAGCCCGTGATCGACGACCACCGCGATCTCGATCGTGCCGCCGTGAAGCGCGTGCTCGTACACTCCGGCAAGGTGCACTGGGATCTCCGCGCCGACCTCGAGAAGAACCCGAACCCGGAGATCGCCCTGGTCCGGCTCGAGCAGCTGTACCCGACGCCGATCGACGAGCTCAAGGCCATCACCGACTCGTACCCGAACGCCGAGCTGGTGTGGGTGCAGGAGGAGCCGGAGAACCAGGGCGCGTGGCCGTTCCTGGCACTCGCCTTCGCCGACGTCCCCGGTGACCGCTCCTTCCGCCCTGTGGCTCGCACGGCATCCGCATCGCCGGCCACCGGATCCTCCAAGGTGCACGCCGCCGAGCAGGCGAAGCTGCTCCGCGAGGCGCTCACGCTCGGCTGAGCGCTCCCGCCAACGATGAAGGCGCCTCGACCTCACGGTCGGGGCGCCTTCTCTCGTTCCCGCTGGACGCGTCAGTACCAGATGTCGAGCGACGGCGCGGGGAACGCGATCAGCGCGCGGTCGAGGGCTTCGACAGCCGCGGCGTCCGCGGTGATGCGCCCGGCTCCGTGCAGGGACGCTGCCCGCACCCCACCGGCGTACAGGGAGGACAGCACGGAGACGTCGAGCGAGATGTCCGGCGTCGCAGTCTCCACTCGGTCGACCGTCGCGGCACCGGCGCCGTCGACGCGGAGATGCCAGTCGCCGCTCGCGAAACCGAGCGAGTCCTCGACGCGGATGACGGTGTCGAGCGGAGCCGAGTACCGGCGGGCGGAGAGCGCAACCGGCACGTCGAGGATGCGCAGCCAGCCATGGTCGTGCACGACCTGCGTCACGCCGCGCGGGTCCGCCACCAGCCACGGCAGCGGATCGTCGAGCGGACGGAGATCGGCGGTGACCTGGTCGACGAGGTCGTGCTCCAGTGCGAAGCGCCAGAGCGCCGCCACGGCGTCGGGCGTCTCGGCGACCAGGAGCCCGATGTCGAGCCGGAAGCGGAACGAGTCGCCCTTCTCGTGCACCGTGTAGGCGAGCGCGCCGCGGAGTTCGCCGGCGTCGTCGAGGAAGCGGACCCCTCGCACCTTGTCGCGGTCCTGACTCGACGGCGAGGCGCCCGAGAGGCCCTCCCAGCGACCCTGCCAGCCGGGGATGCGTCCTGATGCGTCGTGACGCGCACGCTCGTGCACGGTGCCGATGTCGGCGGCCAGGGTCTCGCGATCGACGTATTCGACCCGTCCGGACGGCGTCGCACCGCCCCACCCGGCACGGCGGGTGTCGATCGTGAGATGCGCGACAGGGATCGCGGAGCCGAATCCGTAGCGGCCGTAGATCGTCGCCTCGGAGACGGTGAGGCCGGCCATCGGGACCCCGGCGGAGGCCGCGGCGCGGAGTTCGCCCTCGAGCAGCGACCGGGCGATGCCGCGGCGACGATGAGTGGCGGCGACCGTCACCATGCTGATCGCCCACATGTCCAGTTCGCCACCGCCGGGGATGGTGAGCGGCGTCACCCAGGCGTTGGTCGTCGCGACCGGGAACGCAGACGCCGGTGCACCGGGCTCGTAGACCCCGATGTCGCGTCGCTCGGCGAACGTCTTCCGGTTCTGGGCGAGCGACTCCGCACTCGGCTCGGCTCCGAGGAAGCCGCGGTCGGCGGCCCGCTGGAACCCGCTCGCGCTCTCGTCGACCGTCAGATCGACGACGCGGTAGTCGAGTCCCGCGGCGCGCAGCCGTTCGGTCGAGGTCGGGTCGGCGGGCACATCACGCGCATCGATGGTCATCGATCCAGCCTACCGACGGCCTCCGACGGAGGGTCAGTGCTGAGAGGCCTGGACTTCGCGCAGACGGGCGAACACCTGATCGCGCAGCTGCTCCGGAGCCGTCTCCTTGCAGGCGCGGGCGACGACCTCGGTGAGCGTCGTGGCGACGAGAGCCTCGTCCCGGCACGATGCGCAGTTCTCGAGATGCTCCCGGATCTCGGTGTGCTCGGTCTTGCACACCTCGTTGCGGAGGTACTCCTCCAGATCCTGGCGGGCCTTGTCGCAGCCGCAGTCGCTCATTTCGTGCTCCTCGTGTCAGCCGCGGCGATGCCTCGCTCGGCGGCGTAGTCAGCCAGCAGCTCCCGCAGCATGCGCCTGCCACGGTGCAGGCGGCTCATCACGGTGCCGATGGGGGTCTTCATGATGTCGGCGATCTCCTGGTAGGCGAAGCCCTCGACATCCGCGAAGTACACCGCCAGCCGGAAGTCCTCCGGGACGGCCTGGAGGGCATCCTTCACGACGGATGCCGGCATGCGGTCGATCGCCTCGGCCTCGGCCGAACGGCCGTGCGTCGCGGTGGTCGACTCGGCGCCGCCCAGCTGCCAGTCCTCGAGCTCGTCGATCGTGCCCTGGTAGGGCTCGCGCTGCCGCTTGCGATAGATGTTGATGTAGGTGTTCGTCAGGATGCGGTAGAGCCACGCCTTGAGGTTGGTGCCCTGCGAGAACGTCGCCCAGGAGCCGTACGCCTTCACGAACGTCTCCTGCACGAGGTCGGCGGCGTCGGCCGGGTTGCGCGTCATGCGCATCGCGGCGGCGTAGAGCTGATCCATGAAGGGGATCGCCTGCTCCTCGAATTCGCGCCGAGGGTCGCCGACGGTCTCTGCGGTTGCGGTGTCATCCATCACCGGCCAGTCTAGGCCGCTGATGTCCAGCGTCCCGCGTTCCAGCGTGCCCAGCATGCACTCTCCTCCTCGGCGGACGCCCGCGCCTTCACGCCGTGGGCATCCTGTTCACTAAAGTGAGAACCGATGAGCGCGAACAGGTATTCCCCCGCCCGAGTCCAGGGCGCCTATGCCGCGCCCACCGTGGACGATCCGGTACACGCCGAGCTCACCATCCCCGGGTCGAAATCGCTGACCAATCGCGAGCTCATCATCGCCGCGATCGCCGACGGACCCGGTCGGCTGATCGCCCCGCTGCATTCCGACGATTCGGCGCGCATGGTCGACGCGCTGCGCGCGCTGGGCGTCGGCATCGAGGAGGTGGATGCCGGACACGAGTTCGGCCCCGACCTGGTCGTGACCCCCGCGAAGCTCGAGGGCGGCAAGACGGTGGACTGCGGTCAGGCCGGCACGGTGATGCGCTTCATCGCCCCGCTCGCCGGTCTCGCTGCCCACGACGTGCACCTCACCGCCCACGAGACCGCGCTGCACCGTCCGATGGGCGGACTGATCAGCGCGCTCCGCGACCTCGGCGTCGACATCGACGACGAGGGCACCTGGGCGCTGCCGTTCACGATCCGCGGTCACGGCCGCATCCGAGGCGGCCGTGTCGAGATCGACGCCTCCGCGTCGAGTCAGTTCGTGTCCGGGCTCCTGCTCGCCGCACCCCGTTTCGATGTCGGCCTGCACCTCGTGCACACCGGCGAGCACCTGCCGAGCCTCCCGCACATCGACATGACCATCGAGGCGCTGAGCCGACGCGGCATCCGCATCGAGCGTCCCGCGGTCGGCGAGTGGCTCGTCGAGGCCGGAGTCCCCCGCGCCAAGGAGATCGCGATCGAGCCCGACCTCTCCAACGCCGCGCCGTTCCTGGCGGCCGCGCTCGTCACGGGCGGCGCGGTGTCGATCACCGGATGGCCGGCGCACTCCACCCAGCCAGGCGCCCTCCTTCCGGAGATCCTGCAGGCCATGGGCGCGCACGTCGGCCGCCACGGCGGCACGCTCACCGTGCGCGCCGGGTCCGGCATCCGCGGGCTCGACATGGATCTCTCCGCGGCGAGCGAGCTCACCCCCACCCTGGTGGGGCTCGCCGCCTTCGCGGACTCGCCGACGACGATCCGCGGCATCGGGCACATCCGTCTGCACGAGACCGACCGCATCGCCGCCCTCATCGGCAATCTCCGTGCCCTCGGCGGCGACGCCGAAGAGCTGACCGACGGTCTGCGCATCATCCCGGCTCCGCTGCACGGAGGCGCTTGGGCTGCGCATCACGACCACCGGATGGCCACCACCGGAGCGCTCATCGGCCTGCGCGTCCCCGGCGTCGAGATCGACGACATCGGCACCACCGCGAAGACCCTCCCGGAGTTCACGATGCTCTGGGAGCGGATGCTGCGAGGCTGACCGATGAGCTGGCTCGACGACAACGACGACCTCGACGACGACTTCGAGGACTTCGACGAGAGCAGCATCCGCACGCGCCCGAATCCGAAGGCGAATCGGCCGCGCACCAAGCGGCGGCCCGCTCATGACGACGCGCAGACCGGTCGCGTGCTCGGGGTCGACCGCGGCCGCTACACCGTGCTGCTCGACGAGGACACCGATGACGAGCATGTCATCAGCTCCGTCCGCGCGCGGGAACTCCGCCGCATGCCGATCGTCACCGGCGACCAGGCGCGCGTGGTCGGCGACACCTCGGGAGACGAGGGCACGCTCAGCCGCATCATCGGCATCGCCGACCGCACCTCGCTGCTGCGGCGCAGCGCCGACGACACCGACCAGGTCGAACGGGTCATCGTCGCGAACGCCGACCAGATGCTCGTCGTCGTGGCCGCCGCTGACCCCGAGCCCCGCGCCCGGCTCGTCGATCGCTATCTCGTCGCGGCCCTGGATGCCGGCATCCGCCCGCTCCTCGTCGTGACCAAGACCGACATCGCCGATCCGACCGAGTTCCTCGCGCACTTCGACGGCCTCGACCTGCGCGTGTTCACCAGCGCGCTGGAGGAGATGCCGGTGGAGGAGATCGGTGCCGCGCTCGTCGGCCACTCCACCGTGTTCGTCGGACACTCCGGTGTCGGCAAGTCGACGCTCGTGAACGCCCTCGTGCCGACGGCCGAGCGAGCCACCGGGCACGTCAACCAGGTCACCGGTCGCGGCCGCCACACGTCGTCGTCGACCGTGTCCCTGAGGTATCACGGCGCGCTCGGCACCGGGTGGGTCATCGACACGCCCGGCGTGCGCTCCTTCGGCCTCGGGCACGTGGACCCGGCGAACATCCTCGCGGCGTTCACCGAGCTGGCCGAGATCGCCGAGAACTGCCCGCGCGGGTGCACGCACCTCGCCGACGCCCCCGACTGCGCCCTCATCGAGGCCGCGGAGAGAGGCGAGCTCAGCGAGACCGGACGCGCGCGCCTCGATTCGCTCCAGCGGCTGCTGCAGACGTTCTCCGACAAGGCCGAGCAGACCCCCGGCCGATAGGGTGGACGGGTGACTCAGCGCCTCGAACCCGGAACCGCAGCCCCCGACTTCAGCCTCCTCGACCAGGACGGCACCCGCATCTCGCTCGCCGACCTGCGCGGCGAGAAGGTCGTCCTGTACTTCTACCCGGCGGCGATGACGCCCGGCTGCACGACCCAGGCGTGCGACTTCCGCGACAGCATCGGCTCTCTCCAGGGCGCCGGCTACCGCGTCATCGGGATCTCCCGCGACGAGCCCTCGACGCTGGCCGCGTTCCGCGAGCGCGACGGACTCACCTTCACCCTCCTCAGCGACCCGGACCACGCGGTCCACTCCGCCTACGGGGTGTGGGGCGAGAAGATGAACTACGGCAAGGTCATCGAGGGCGTCATCCGCTCGACCTTCGTGCTGGACGAGTCCGGCGTGGTCGAGCTCGCGCTGTACAACGTCAAGGCCACCGGCCACGTCGCCCGCATCCGCAAGCTGCTGGGTATCGACGCCTGAGACCGGGAGCGGCCTCCGACCCTCACTCCGCTTCGCGCTGCTCGCCCTCGCGTCGCGCACTGGCGATGAGCAGGACGAAGCCGAGAAGGGCGGGGAGCCCCACGGCCAGCGTGAAGGTCCAGGAGATGGGCTGGATCGTGAGCGAGGCGAGTGCCAGCGCGACCGCGAGCACCTGGAAGACCACTCCCCCCGACCGCGCCCAGGAACGCCCGCTGCGGGTGCCGACGGCGAAGGCGATCAGGGCGGCGGCACCGATGATCGTGAGGACGATCAGCGCGAGTGCCGTCGGGAGGGATGCCGCGTCACCTGCTCCGAGTCCGGCGAGCTCGATGACCGCGAAGACGAGCAGTGCCGCCCCTTCGGCCGCGAGAACGACAGACGCCGCGAGAGCGAGTCCGGGTGCACGCACGATGTGTCTCCTGAGAATCGAATGAGAAGGCGGAAAACCCTTGATTTCGCAGGTTTCATGTAACAGAATAGACAGCGTCATGTGCTCCCACAGCGGCGTGGGGCGGGCGTTTCGCTCGCATCACAATTCGCGGGCATCCGTCCGCATCTCAACAGGGTAACTGAACCCGAACAGTAGCCCGAATCGAGCGGTCGCGTCGCGACATCTCTTTGAAATCCACACCGAGGAGCCCCCATGGACTGGCGCGACAAGGCCGCCTGTTTGACTGTCGATCCCGAGCTGTTCTTCCCCGTCGGGAACACCGGTCCGGCCGTCGACCAGATCGAGAAGGCGAAGACCGTCTGCGCCACCTGCACGGTGACCGAGATCTGCCTGCAGTACGCCCTCGAGAGCAGCCAGGACTCGGGCGTCTGGGGCGGTCTCTCCGAAGACGAGCGCCGCGCTCTGAAGCGCCGCGCCGCGCGCGCCCGCCGCGCCTCCTGAACCTCACGGAAGCGGCCTGAGACCTCGTGTCTCAGGCCGCTTTCCTGTGCGCGGTGCGCGGGGTGATGCTCAGGGCTGCAGCCAGCGCAGCGGAATGTCGATGACCACCTCGGTGCCCTCGCCCTCGCTGCCACGCCACTCGATCGTGCCGCCGAGCTCGCCCTGGATGAGCGTGCGGATGATCTGAGTGCCGAGGCCCTGGCCGATCCGCCCCTCCGGCAACCCGAGACCGGTGTCGTGCACGGTCACGCGGAGGTTGTCCTCGGTGCGGGTGGCATCGATCGTCACCAGGCCCTCCCGGCCCGCGAGTCCGTGCTCGACGGCGTTCGTGACGACCTCGGTGAGAGCCAGGGCGAGGGGCGTCGCGTACTCGCTCGGCAGCACCCCGAACCGTCCGGTCGACTGCGTGCGCGCCCGCGTGTTCGGCGCCGAGGCGACCTCGGCCACGAGCTTGAGGACGCGGTGGAAGACCTCGTCGAAATCGACCTTCTGCGTGAGCCCCTGCGCGAGCGTGTCGTGCACGACGGCGATCGAGTCCACGCGCCGCATCGCCTGCGTGAGGGCGTCGCGGGCCTCGTCGGAGTGCGTGCGCCGCGCCTGGATGCGCAGCAGCGACGCCACCGTCTGGAGGTTGTTCTTCACCCGGTGATGGATCTCACGGATGGTCGCATCCTTCGTGATGAGCTCCTGCTCCTGGTGACGGAGCTCCGACACGTCGCGGCAGAGCACGATGGCCCCGATCCGGGTGCCGTGGTCCTTGAGCGGGATGGCCCGCAGCGACACGGTCACCCCTCGAGCCTCGATGTCGGTGCGCCATGGTGCGCGCCCCGTGACGACGACGGGCAGCGACTCGTCGACCTGGCGCGACGGCGGCACGAGCCGCGTCGTCACCTCGGCGAGCGACTCGCCCTCGAGCTCGTCGTCGAAGCCCATGCGGTTGAACGCCGAGAGGGCGTTCGGGCTCGCGAACGTGGTGATCCCGTCGACGTCGATGCGGATGAGACCGTCCGACGCGCGAGGCGCACCCCGCCGCGGCGACGTCGGTGCCGCGAGGTCGGGGAAGCTGCCGTCGGCGATCATCCGGAAGAGGTCGTTCGCGCACTCGTCGAACGTGATCTGCTGACGGGACGGCGTCCGCGCCTCTCCGAGGTTGGTGTGCCTGGTCACGACCCCGATGACGGTCGGCTCGGTTCCCGAACCCCGGCGCTCGCTCACGATCGGGACGGCGCGCACCCGCGTCGGCGTCTCCTCGAACCAGTCGGGTGAGGACGAGTCGACGATCGTCGCCGACTCGAAGGCCCCCTGCACCTGGGTGCGCCACTGCGGTCGCACCCTCTCCCCCACGATGTCCCGGTAGAAGAGCGTCGCCGCACCGCTGGGCCGCGCGTGGGCCACGGCGACGAACGATCCGTCCTCGGTCTGGATCCAGATGACGATGTCCGCCGACGCGAGGTCGGCGAGGAGCTGGCCGTCGCCGGCGAGCCGATGGAGCCACTCCACATCGCTGTCGGTCAGACGACCCTGGGCGTGGGCGAGATCACTGAGGGTTGACACCCCTCCAGCCTAGGGCGACATGGCTCAGAGGATGGCCAGAGAGCTCGCGCGCCACCGGCGGTCGAAGCCCTCGAGACGCACGGCGACCGCGCGGGTGCGTCCCGGACCCGCCACGACCACGACGGCCTCGATCACCCCGTCCGTCGGCTCGCACACCCGGATCGACAGGATCTCGAAGGTCGGACGCGCCGGTGGGACTCCCCGCGCGCTGCGCGCCCTCGCCGAGAGGTTCGCCCTCGTCGCGAGACTCCGGAACGCGTCTTCGCTGAACCATCGGGCGAGCTGATCGACCTCTCTGACCCCGGCGAGCACCTCGAGCGCTCCCTGCGTCAGGCTGCGGAGCAGCGGAACGGGGTCCGGCAGCTCGACGGTGGGCGTGGGCTGCGGCGCGAAGTACTCGTGAAGCGTCATCATCGGACTCTCGATCGGGGCGGACTGCGCGCCAGTAGAGCACGGGGAGTCCGTCACCGTGGGCGTCGCCCGAGAGGAATGTGGATAACTCGTACGTCGTTCCCGGACGTGGCCTACTCTCGGTCGGATGCACTGGGATCGACTGTTCGAAGATCTCGAGGGTCAGCTGGCCTCGGAGTGGGAAGCCGAGCGCGCCGCCCTCGATGCCGAGTCGGAGCGCCTGCGGATCGCGCGTCTCGAGCTGCGTGCGCGACTGCGGATGCTGTGCGCCCTCGGCGCGGAGGCCGTGATCGACCTCGCGAACGGACGGCGCCTCCCGGTGACGCTGCGCGCTCTGGGAGCGGATTGGATCGCGGTGACCTCGCGCGTCGCCGACTGCACGCAGGCCGGCCCTTCGACGCTGCTCGTCCCCGAGCACGCGATCGCCGGAATCACGCTCGATCACGGCATGATCCTCGCGAGCCTCGAGGAGCCGGCCCCTTCAGAGCACGCGCTCCGCGAGCGGATGACGCTCGGGTTCGTGCTGCGCGATCTCGCGCGCCGTCGTGTCGCGGTGCAGGTGAGCACGCTCACGGGGGAAGACGCGCACGGCACGATCGATCGCGCCGCCGCGGATCATCTCGATCTCGCGGTGCACGACAGGGGAGACGCCCGACGTGCGTCCGCGGTCCATGGGTTTCGCGTCATCCCGTTCTCGCGGCTGGTCGCGGTGCGGACGCCGGGGACTCAGATGCCGTGAGCAGACGATGTTCCCCAGACCTCGGGGAAGCTCGCGGTCTGGGACTGACGCCACAGCGCCATGCGACGAGAGGTCTCGGACTGCTCGGCCAGGTAGTCCTGCAGGCTGGCTTCCTCGACGCGCCAGCGCGGCGGCGTTCCGAGCTGCGACCCGCGCAGGCGGCCTTCGTGGACGAGGGTGATCACCTCGTCGACGCCGATGCTCAGCAGCTCGGCGACCTGCGCAGGTGCGAGGAATCGCGGAGCGGACGCGAGCGGATCTGCCATGGCCCCATTGTCCCGCACTCCCCCGTGCCCGCATCGGCCGATCCGGCCCTGTGGATAACTCGACGGGCGTCGGCCGGATTTCTGTGACGATGTCGCCATGGCTGTCCTCTCCCGTCCTCGGCGCGCATTCTGGGGCGACGTGCGCTTCCTCGTCGGCATCGCCCTGGTCGTCGTCTCCATCACGGGCGTCTGGCTCATCGTCTCCGCCGCCGACGACGCGGCGCCCGTGCTTCAGGCCGGCCGCACCATCACCGAGGGCGAAGTCCTGACGTCGGGTGACTTCCAGGTCGTCGAGATCGGGCTCGGCGCACTCGCGGACGAGTACCTCGGTCCCCAGGACCTCCAGCCGGGGCAGGTGGCATCCCGAACGCTGGAGAGAGGCGAGATCGTGCCCATCTCGGCGACGGCCGATGCCGCCGAGAGTCGCAGCACCACCATCGTGATCGAGAGCAGCACGGGCATCCCCGACGACGTGGAGAGCGGAGCGGTGGTCGAGGTATGGCAGGCGCCTCGACTCGAGGACGGGCGCTCGTTCGATGCTCCGCGCATCCTCGTCGCCGAGGCGAGCGTCCGCGAGGTGTTCGAGGACGACACCATGCTCGCCGACGCGGGCACCCGGGTCGAGATCGTGATCGCCCGCTCCGATGTCGCGGATGTCCTCGCCGCCGTCACGGGAGGCTCCTCGCTCTCGGTCGTCCCGATCCGGTCCGTACGATGACGTCGGTGATCCTCGCCATCCCTGAGCCGCGGGCCGCCGCACTCGCCGCAGAGCTCGATGCAGAGGAGATCCGCGTCGCCGCGATCGTGCCCCCGACCGCGGCGATCGATCTGCTGCCCGGCGTCGAAGCCATCGTGGTCCCCGCCACACGTGCGGTGCTGACCGCGAGCCTGATCGCCGCCTGCGATCGCGCCGGCGTGCGCATCCTCGCGCTCGGAGGCACGGAGACCCGCCTCCTCGGCCGACTCGGACTCGCCGCGGCGCTTCCGGCGGACGCCGCCGGATGGGAGGTCGCCGCAGCTCTGGCGGCGGAGACGCCTCGCCCGGCCCGTGTCCCCGACGCTGCTCCGCGTCGCGTCATCGCCGTGTGGGGCCCGCAGGGCGCACCGGGGCGATCGACCGTCGCGATCCAGCTCGCGGTCGAACTCTCCCGTGCCGGTCGCACCACCGCGCTCGTCGACGCGGACTCGACGGCGCCCTCCCTCGCCCTGCTGCTCGGGCTCAGCGACGAGTCTCCCGGAATCGCGGCTGCGTGTCGGCGCGCCGAGCTCGGCGGTCTCGATGCGACGGAGCTGACGCGTCTGGCGACCACGATCTCCACCAGCGCCGGCGAGCTCGAGGTCCTGCCGGGACTCAACCGTCCGAGTCGCTGGCCGGAGCTCTCAGCGGCGCGTCTCGGCGCCGCCCTGCGCGCCTGCCGCGAGTGGGTCGACGAGACGGTCGTCGACGTCGCGGCGTCCTTCGACGCCGACGACGAGGTGACCAGCGATCTGGCAGGCCCGCGTCGCCACGCCGCCACGTCGACGGCGCTGCAGGAGGCCGACCTCATCGTCGCGGTCGCGTCGGCCGACCCGGTCGGGATCAGCCGATTCCTGCGCGACCATGCCGAGCTCCGACGCCTGGTGTCACCGACGCCCGTGACCGTCGTCGTGAACCAGATCCGCCCGGGGCCTCTGGGCCTCGACGCACGCGGTCAGGTGCGACGCACCCTCGAGCGGTTCGCCGGCATCACCGATCTGGAGTTCCTGCCTTTCGATCGACGCGCCGCCGACGCCGCCCTCCTGCACGCAAGGCCCCTCTGCGACGTCACACCACGATCCGCGCTCGTCGCCGCGGTGCGCCGGCTCGCAGTCTCTCTCGCGGGAGAAGGCCGGGGACCGGCTACTGCCGGTAGCTCGCGAGGAAGTTCCCCAGTCGCTCGACGGCTTCGCTCAGCACTCGCGGCTCGGGCAGAGTGACCAGGCGCAGGTGATCCGGCGTCGGCCAGTTGAATCCCGTGCCCTGCACCAGCAGGATGTGCTCCGAGACGAGCAGATCGTAGACGAGCTTCGCGTCGTCGCGGATCTCGTGGACGTTCGGGTCGAGTCGCGGGAAGGCGTAGAGCGCCCCCTCCGGCTTGACGCACGAGACACCAGGGATGGCTTCCAAGCCCTCCCAGGCGATGTCGCGCTGCTCATGCAGGCGCCCGGTCGGCGCGATCAGCGCATCGATCGACTGCACTCCGGAGAGAGCCGCCTGCACGGCGTGCTGCGCAGGGACGTTCGGGCACAGCCGGGTCGACGCCAGCAGCGTGATCCCCTCGAGGAAGCCCTTGGCGTGATCCTGCGGCCCCGTGATCACCATCCAGCCCGAGCGGTAGCCGGCGACGCGGTAGGTCTTGGAGAGTCCGTTGAACGTCAGGCAGAGCAGATCGGGGGCGAGCGTCGCCGTCGGGATGTGCACGGCGCCGTCGAACAGGATACGGTCGTAGATCTCGTCGGAGAGCAGCAGCAGCTGGTGCTCCCGCGCGATCTGCACGAGCCCCTCGAGGATCTCTCGGGAGTAGACGACACCCGTGGGGTTGTTGGGATTGATGATGACCATCGCCTTGGTGCGCGGCGTGATCTTCGAGCGGATGTCCTCGAGGTCGGGCTGCCAGCCGTCGTCCTCGTCGCACAGGTAGTGCACGGGCGTGCCGCCGGCGAGGCTCGTCATGGCCGTCCACAGCGGGTAGTCGGGCGCGGGGATGAGCACCTCGTCACCCTCGTCGAGCAGCGCCTGCATCGTCATCGCGATCAGCTCGGACACGCCGTTGCCGAGGTAGACGTCGTCCGGATCGAATCGCGGGAAGCCCTCGATCTGCTCGTAGCGGCTGACGACGGCGCGGCGGGCCGAGATGATGCCCTTGCTGTCGCTGTAGCCGTGCGCCGTGGGAAGAGCCGCAAGCATGTCGTGCACGATCTGGTGCGGAGCGTCGAAGCCGAAGATCGCCGGATTGCCGGTGTTCAGCTTGAGGATCTTGTGCCCCTCGGCCTCCAGCCGCGCCGCCTCGACGAGCGCGTTTCCGCGGATCTCGTACAGGACGTTCTTGAGCTTCGACGACTGGTCGAAGTTGCGCGTTGGGGTCATCGACCAAGCCTACAGCGACGAAGAGAGGGCCAATCCACACGGAATGGCCCTCTCTTCGTCGCTACGGCGGACCGCGCTACTTCTTCTTCTTCTTCTCCTGCGCACGACGCTGCTCGCGGTTGCCCGCTGCCGGAGCGGCGGCATCCGTCCGCTGGCCGAAGGCACCGCGCGGTGCCTCCTCCGGCTCCTCCTGCGGAGCCTGGGCGCGTGCTGCCGCCGCCTGGCGGAGACGCTCGGTGGCGGCCTGCTGCACCTGGCCGCGGTCGTTGCGGACCTCGACCTCGCCGGCGTCGTTCGCGGCCGAGTACTCCAGACGCTGCTCGCCGCCGTCGGTCGCGAGGCCCTTGGCCTCGACCTCTGCGGTCTGCGAGTCCGCACGACGGACCTCGACCTCGAGGTTGTAGAGGTAGCCGACGGACTCCTCCTTGATCTGCCCCATCATCGACTGGAACATCGCGTAACCCTCGCGCTGATACTCGATCAGCGGGTCGCGCTGCGCCATCGCACGAAGGCCGATGCCGTCCTTGAGGTAGTCCATCTCGTACAGGTGGTCGCGCCAGCGGCGGTCCAGCACCTGCAGCACGACGCGACGCTCGAGCTCGCGGGTCGCGGCCTCACCGAGCGACTCCTCGCGCTTCTCGTAGGCGATCTTCGCGTCGGAGAGCAGCTCGCGGGTGAGTCCGTCCGCGGTGATGCCGCCCTTGCGGCCTGCCGCCTCCGACACGACCTCGTCGATCGTGACGCCGACCGGGTAGAGCGTCTTCAGCTCGGTCCACAGGGCGTCGAAGTCCCAGCTCTCGTTGTGCCCCTCGCCGGTGTGGTCTCCCACGACTCCGCCGATGGCGTCCTCGATGAAGTGCTGCACGCGGCCGGCGATGTCGTCGCCCTGCAGGATGTGGCGGCGGTCGGCGTAGATCGCCTCGCGCTGGCGGTTCAGGACGTCGTCGTACTTGAGGACGTTCTTGCGCATCTCGGCGTTGCGGGACTCGACCTGGGACTGCGCGCTGCGGATCGCCCGCGAGACGAGACCCGACTCGATCGGCACGTCGTCCGGGAAGTTCGTACGCGACAGGATCGCCTCGGCCGCCCCCGACTGGAACAGGCGCATCAGGTCGTCGGTGAGGCTCAGGTAGAAGCGGCTCTCACCGGGGTCGCCCTGACGTCCGGAGCGCCCGCGGAGCTGGTTGTCGATGCGACGGGACTCGTGACGCTCGGTTCCGAGCACGTAGAGTCCGCCGGCCTCGATGACCTTCTCGGACTCCTCCGCGACGACATCCTTCATCGCCTGGTAGGTCTCGTCCCAGGCGACCTCGTACTCCTCGGGCGTCTCGACCGGGTCGAGCCCCTTGCCCTTGAGCTCCTGCACAGCGAGGAACTCGGCGTTGCCGCCGAGCATGATGTCGGTTCCACGACCGGCCATGTTGGTGGCGACGGTCACGGCGCCGAGGCGACCGGCGCGGGCCACGATCTCGGCCTCGCGCGCGTGGTTCTTCGCGTTGAGCACCTCGTGCTTGATGCCCTTCTTGGCGAGGAGGCGCGAGAGGTACTCGCTCTTCTCGACGCTCACCGTGCCGACCAGCACCGGCTGACCGCTGTTGTGGCGCTCCGCGATGTCCTCCACGACCTGGGTGAACTTCGCCGTCTCGTTCTTGTAGACGAGGTCGGACTGGTCCTTGCGGATCATCGGCCGGTTGGTCGGGATCGGGATGACGCCGAGCTTGTAGGTCGACATGAACTCGGCGGCCTCGGTCTCGGCCGTTCCCGTCATGCCGGCGAGCTTGTCGTAGAGACGGAAGTAGTTCTGCAGCGTCACGGTGGCGAGGGTCTGGTTCTCGGCCTTGACCGGAACGCCCTCCTTGGCCTCGATCGCCTGGTGGATGCCCTCGTTGTAGCGACGACCGACCAGGATGCGGCCGGTGTGCTCGTCGACGATCATGACCTCGTCGTTCATGACGACGTAGTCGGTGTCCTTCTTGAAGAGGGCGAGCGCCTTGATCGAGTTGTTGAGGAACGAGATCAGCGGGGTGTTCGCGGACTCGTACAGGTTCTCGATGCCGAGATAGTCCTCGACCTTCTCGATGCCCGGCTCGAGCACGCCGACCGTGCGCTTCTTCTCGTCGACCTCGTAGTCCTCACCGGCCTCGAGCGTGCGCGCGATCTTGGCGAACTCGGCGAACCAGCGGTTGGCCTCGCCCGACGAGGGACCGGAGATGATCAGCGGGGTGCGGGCCTCGTCGATGAGGATCGAGTCCACCTCGTCGACGATCGCGAAGAAGTGCTCGCGCTGGACGAGGTCCTCCTTGCGCCACGCCATGTTGTCGCGCAGGTAGTCGAAGCCGAACTCGTTGTTCGTGCCGTAGGTGATGTCCGCGGCGTACTGCTCGCGGCGGACGGCCGGGGTCTGCCCGGAGACGATGATGCCGGTGGTCATGCCGAGGGCACGGAACACACGGCCCATCAGCTCCGCCTGGTAGCTCGCGAGGAAGTCGTTCACCGTGATGATGTGGACGCCCTTGCCGGCGATCGCGTTGAGGTAGGCCGGGAACGTCGCGACGAGGGTCTTGCCCTCACCGGTCTTCATCTCGGCGATGTTGCCGAGGTGCAGGGCGGCTCCACCCATGATCTGCACGTCGTAGGCGCGCATGCCGAGCGTGCGCTTGGCCGCCTCGCGCACAGCGGCGAACGCCTCGGGCATCAGCTGATCGAGCGTCTCGCCCTTCTCGAAGCGGACGCGGAGCTCGGTCGTCTCGTTCCGCAGCTCGTCGTCGGTGAGCTTGGAGATGTCCTCTTCCAGCGCCCCCACTGCCTTGACCACCTGGTTCAGGCGACGGATGACCCGCCCCTCACCAGCACGCAGCAGCTTCTCAAGAGGATTGGCCACGGATGTCATCTCCCTGTCAGTGGGTAAATCGCCGGCCACCGGAAGGCGGTCGCCAGGCATACTTTGCCATGTTACCGGGCTGTGACCTGCACGTCGCCTGCACGCGCGGTCTGCGCGTCGGTCAGGATGGTTGCCCGGTATCCATATACTCGGTATCGCGTTCGACAACACGCGGTCGGGAGATCACCATGTCGGTCCGTCAGAGCCTGCTCGCCATCCTCGATCAGGGTCCGTGCTACGGCTATCAGTTGCGACACGAGTTCGACCGTCGCACCGGTTCGACGTGGCCCCTCAACGTGGGCCAGATCTACAACACGCTCGAACGGCTCGAGCGCGACGGACTCGTGCAGCGCGGCGACACCGACGAGCACGGCCACGTCTACTGGCAGATCACGGATGCCGGATCGGCTGAGGTCGCGCAGTGGCTCTCCTCCCCCGTGGTCCGGACGCCGGCGACCCGCGACGAGCTGGCGATCAAGCTCGCGGTCGCCGCGACCCTGCCGGGAGTCGACGTGGCCGCCGCCCTCCAGGCACAGCGCGAGGCCTCGCTGCGGCAGCTGCACGCCCTCCGGCACACACCCCGCCCCGAGATCGCAACCGACGGCCCCGAGGATCTGGCCTGGTCCCTCGTGCGGGACTCGATGATCTTCGCCGCCGAGGCCGAGCTGCGCTGGCTCGATCACGCCGGAGAACTGCTCGCACAGCATCCGCAGCATGCGATGGCTCTGGAGCTGGCCACCGAACGACCCAAGCGCGGCCGACCCGCGACCCGCACTCCTGCGATCGTCTGACGCCGTCAGCGAACCCCGTTCGCCCGGAGCGGATGCTCAGCCACCGCGACCGCAGGGGAAACTAGGATCGATCCATGGCTGGATTTTGGGGCAGACGCAAACGCGAACAGGAAGAACTCGCCGCACAGGACGCCGATCTGGCGCGTCGCGCGGAGCAGGCCCTGGTCGGCGCCGACGAGAGGATCCGCACCACCTCCGACGAGCTCGACTTCGCCGAAGCCGAGCTCGGAGCGTCGCTGACCGCCGACCTGCGCAAGGCCCTCGCCGCCGTGCGCACGCATCTGCGCGAGGCGTTCCAGCTGCACCAGCTGAACCACGACGAGATCCCCGACACGGCCGAGGAGCTGCGCACCCGCAACGCACGCATCCTCCAGCTGTGCGACTGGGCGCAGGACCTGCTCGACGAGAAGACGTCGGTGCTCGCCGCATCCGTCGCCAAGGTGCGCAGGGCGCCAGAGGTGATCGCACAGGTGCGAGCGGATGCCGCGGCGCTGAGCGCGCGCATCCCGCAGACGAACGAATCCGTCTCGCGGCTGTCGGCCCGCTACGCCGAGTCGGCCATGCACCAGATCACGGCCAGCGCCGCCGAGGCCGAGCAGCTGATCGCCTTCGCGACGCACAGCGCCGACATCTCCGAGCGCCGCCGCGCGGCCAAGCAGAACGAAGAGGCCAACCTCGCTCTCGAGACGGCGACCGAGGCCACCCGCCGCGCGTCCGCGCTGCTCGACGCCGTCGAGGACTTCGAGATCGAGGCGCTGCGCGCCGAGTCCACCCTCGCCGAGGTCGTGGCAGACTCCCGCGGCGATCTGATCGCCGCCCGCACCGCCCCGCAGGCTCCCGCGGTCGCCGAAGCGGTCTCCGCTCTCCAGGCCGCGCTGAGCGCACTGACACCGTCCGGCACCCCCAACGACCCCTTCGCGGAGCTGTCGCAGCTCCGCACCGCGAACTCCGCGCTCGACGACGCGATCGCGAAGGCCCGCCACCGCGCCGAGAACCCCCTTCCGAGCATCCCTCAGGTGCAGCACGCGATCGACGACGCCGACCGGCAGCTGGGCGTGGCACGCGGACTCATCTCCGGCCACCGCGGGTGGATCGGTGCCGACGCGCGGACACGCCTCGCGGAGGCGGAACGGCTGCGAGTCGACCTGTCCGATCTGCTCCCGGCCGAGGACACGAGAGAAGAGGCGCTCGTCCAGGCCCGCCGTGTCGCGCACCTGGCATCCGAGGCCCTGCAGCTCGCGCAGCGCGACATCGACTCCTCCCGTCCCGACGACCAGGGCTGGGGTGGTGGCGGCGGCTACGGAGGCGGCGGCTGGGGCGGACGGCCGCGCGGAGGCGGTGGAGGCGACATCGCCTCGGGCATCCTCGGCGGGCTCGTGATCGGCAGCCTCCTCGACGGCATGTTCGACTGACCTCTCACGACCCAACGTCAGAACGGCCCGTCCCCTCAGGGACGGGCCGTTCTCTGGTCTCAGCTCAGGAAGCCAGTGCCTCCGACGGCGGCGCCTGCGTGCTCAGCGCGATCACACCGTAGTCCCAGCCCTTGCGGCGGTAGACGACGCTCGGGTGATCCGTGCGGACGTCGACGAAGAGGAAGAAGTCGTGGCCGACCAGCTCCATGCGGTCGACGGCCTCTTCGACCGTCATCCACTCCGCGTCGAAGCTCTTCGTGCGGATGACGACCGGCGAGTAGCTCTCCTCGTCATCGTTCTGCACCGGGATGGTGCCGGTGGCGACAGCGTGCAGGATGTCGGCGGATGCCGGCTGCACATCGATCCCCTCGAGCTCACCGGTGCCCTTCTCGAAGTGGGCACCGCGCGGGTGCTGGCGTCCGTCGACGCGCTTCTCCTTGGCACGACGCAGCTGCTCGGACATCTTGTCGATCGCGAGATCGAGTGCGACGAACTTGTCACCGTCCGTCGCCTCAGCTCGGACGACCGGACCCTTTCCGACGAGCGTGAGCTCGACCGTCTCCTCGGGGACGTGGCCGTTGCGGAAGACGCGGTGCGTGACCTTCACGTCCAGCCGTTGCGCTCGACCCGCGAGCGTCTCGACCCTGGCGATCTTCTCCTCGACAACGGTTCGGAAGCGATCGGTGATTCCCACTCCGACGCCGACGATGCTCGTTTCCATTGCTGTCTCCTTGTCCCGGTCCTCCCGGCCAAGGGCGGACCGTTGTCGCCTTGTGGTCCCCAACCGTAGTCCGCCTGCGAGTCGATGTCACTGGTGACTTTCGTCGTGTCGTCGATGAGTTCCCGATGAGTCTCCTTCGAATCCGGCGCGCCGCGGCGTGGCGGCGAGCGCGACCGCCGCGTTCACCCTGAACCCTGCCGCGCGGAGTGCGCGAGCCGCCTCGTCGAGCGTCGCCCCGGTCGTCACGACGTCGTCCACCAGAATCGCCTCGGCTCCGCGGCCGACCCGTCGCGCACGCATCGCACCGCGGACGTTCAGTGTCCGCTCGCGCACCCCGAGACCGCGCTGATCGGCGGGTCTCGCCACGAGGGAGAGCACGCGCTGCGGCATGTGCCCGGCACGGCGGATGAGCATGTCGGGCACACGGTAGCCGCGCCGGCGGAAAGCACTCCTCGCGGTGGGCACCGGCACGATCCACGTCGAGGACGACAGGACGGGCGCCAGGACGATGGCGAGCGCCGACCCGAGAGGACGGGCGAGCTGGGTCTCCCCTTCGCCCTTGAGGCGGCGGATGCAACGCGCTGCGACCCCCTCGTATCGGAGGGCGGCGTGCACGGGCAGTCCGCCCGGCGTCATCCCCCGTTGCGGCGTCGGCGCCAGCCGGTCATGACAGGACGGGCAGAGCAGCCGACCCGGCTCGTCGCACCCCGCGCACGAGGCGGCGAGCAGGAACGCGGCGATCTCGACGCCGAGGGTGCGAAGAGCGGAAGCGGGCAGCATCCGCCGATCCTCTCGGATCAGGACAGCTCGACGAACGCACGCACGCCGCAGCCGGGGAGAACCGTACGGATCAGCCCGCCGTGCAGGAGGGGCGATTCACTCGCCCGCCCGGGTCGCGAGGACCGAGATCCCCGCGGCGATCTCCCGCCACGCCGAGCCCGCGTGGGCGAAGAGCTGTCCGCCGACGCCGACGACCCGGAGCCCGCCGACCGTCCGCGCGCCGGCGATCGACACGGCATCCTCCGGTGCTGCCTCAGCGGTCCCCGGCCCGCCCACCATCTGGGTGAGCACCTGCGGGCTCTGCGGATCGATGAGGATCCCCAGTCGCTCCGACCCGAGCCACGCCAGCCCGATCGCCGGAGCCGAGAGCTGCGTCACCTGCTTCACGTCGCCGAGCTCGACGGGGATTCCCGCCGGATCGCGCACCACCGCGGCGACCACGACCCAGCGCTGCTGCCCGACCGTGACCACGGCGGCCACCCTCGCCCCGTCCGCAGAGACCCGAAGATCGGAGATCGCCGAGGCCGTCGGCCAGGCGTTCGCCACCGGGTGTTCCACGACGTCGCTCCCCCGGGCGTGCACGGCGGTCGGAGCGCCTGCAGGAACCGTCCAGGTGTAGCCGTAGGGGTCCATCGACGGCTCGATCAGGCCCTGCCGCGCGTCGAGCTCGTCGACGCTCCCCTCGCTGACGAGGTAGACGTGATTGTCGGCCAGCTGCACCGCCGCCTGAGAGTCGTCGGTCGCGACGTCGATCGACACGATGGGCTGATCGATCGCGACGATGCCCTGGGTGATCCCGGGGATCGCGGTGACCTCGTCCCCGACGATCCTCCCGAACGCCCCGTTCTGCAGGACGAGCGTCCCGACGTCCGGCGGCGCGTCCACCAGCTCGACGACGCCGGCGTCGAGCGTGCGTCCGTCCACGGAGAAGCGCACCTGCGAGACGGACACGCCCGCGGCTTTGAGCGTGGCCTGCAGCTGTGTGCGCATGCGGGACAGGGTGAGCTGGTCGAGTCCGATCGCCGGGCGCGTGAGCGCGACCTCGGCCACCTGGTCGGTGATCAGCACGGCGTCCTGCGCCAGCTGCACGTCGGCCGGGAACGCGGTCTGGACGGCGGGGTCGAGCCAGGCGCTGGGCGATCCGTCGATCAGCGCCTGGGTGACGGTGGTCGCGGGACTCTGCCGACGCGGGAACCACCGCACATCCGGCACGAGCCGAGACCACTCTCCGTCGAAGTACTGCAGCGGGTACCCCTCGAAGACGTTCGAGAACCGGGGCTGGTCGATGACGATGCCGTCGGGCGCCTGCGTGATGCGCCACTCCCCGTCGTCCGTCCGCTCGAGGCTGAACTTCACGGGTGACGGCCCGAGGGCCTCCGCATACGCACCGGATTCGTCGACGCTCGCGACGAGGTCGAGGCGCACCTGCACCTCGGCGCTCTCCGCGTCCTCGACGGCATCCGCCGGGACGGAGGAGGTGAGCACGCGGGTCTCCGTGCCGACGTCGATCGACACTCCCGCGGCCGGACGCCAGGCGCGCTGCAGCGCAGGTGCGAGGAACTCGCGCGCCGTCGCCCAATTCTCGGACGTGGTGATCCCCGCCTCGAGGAAGCCCTCGACGATCTCCTCCGGACCGGCGCCCGCGATCGGTCCCGACGCCACCGGGAGGAAGTCGACGTCCTGCGGCGACTCGCCGAGCACGAGGCCGACCGTGACGTCGCCACTCGTCGGCAGCCCGGCGCACGCGGGCAGCAGCAGCGCCGCGACGATCAGCGCGATGCCGCGCAGCACCCGCGTGCCTCTCCGATCAGTCATCGTCGTCCGGCTCCTTCAGCAGTCCGGGGAGCTCCGCCCAGGAGATGGGCTGGGTCGCGTCGCCGAGCTCGGCGAGCGGCTCCTGCGGCTCGATCGGGATCGGGCTCGGCCCGTCCAGGACCGCGCCGTGCCGCGGGATCGTGAGGACGAAGTTGGTCCCGACGCCGAGCTCCGACCACACCGCGAGGGTGCCGCCGTGCAGAGTCGCGTCGCCGAGCGCGATCGAGAGCCCCAGCCCCGTGCCCCCGAGGGTGCGCTGGCGCGAGGGATCGGCGCGCCAGAAGCGGTCGAAGACGCGTTCGGCGTCGGCGGGCTCCATGCCCAGACCGAAGTCCCGCACACCGGCGGCCACCGCGTGCTGGTTGCTGTCGACCGTCACCACGATCGGTCGTCCTTCACCGTGCTCGATCGCGTTCCCGATGAGATTGCGCAGCACACGGCGGACCCGACGAGGATCCATGTCCACCGGCGAGTAGCCGCCGGGGCCGACGAGTCTCAGCTCGGAACCGCGCCCCTCGGCGAGCGGACGCATCTGCTCGATGATGTCCTCGGCGAGGTGGGCGAGGCTCGTCGCCTCCAGCTCGAGCTGCACGGACCCCGCGTCGTAGCGGCTGATCTCGAGGAGATCGGCGAGCAGCGTGTCGAACCGCTGCACCTGGGTGTGCAGCAGCTCGGTCGTACGGGCGGTCGTCGGATCGAACTCCTCGCGCTGATCGTTGAGCATGTCCGCGGCGAGGCGGATCGTCGTCAGAGGCGTGCGCAGCTCGTGCGACACGTCGGACACGAAGCGCTGCTGCACCATCGACAGCTCGCCGAGCTCCTTGATCTGGGCCTCGATGCTGTCGGCCATGGCGTTGAAGGACCGCCCGAGGGTGGCCAGCTCGTCCTCGCCGTGCACCTCCAGACGCACGCCGAGATCGCCCGCCGCGAGGCGCGCGCTCGTCTCGGCGGCCTGCACGATCGGCGTCGCCACCGCGCGGAGCACGATCCAGGAGATCGCCGCGACGATCGCGACGAGACCGATCCCGGCGATCCACAGCGTCCGCTGCACGAACACGAGGGTCTGATCCGCATCGGCGAGGTCGTAGGCGAAGTAGATCGCGAACGGTCCCGCCTCGGGCACGTTCAGCTGCTGTCCGACCACGATCCCCGGCACCTCGCCGCCATCCGCGACGGGAAGGGCCACCGACTGCCAGGCCTGACGATCGGCGAACTCCTCGACACGCGCCTCGATCTCCGGGCTGAGCCGGTTCCTGCTCAGCCCCGCGGTGAAGCCGTTCAGGCGCACGCCGTCCGACTCCGTGTCGATGCGGAAGCCGGCGAGCTGATCGGTGCTCGAGGTTCGCGCCAGGTTCGCCTGGATGCTGCTCCACAGATCGGCGAGAGCAGCCGGGTCGTCGCTCACCTCGGCGACGTCGAGGATGTCCTGCGCCTGGTCGACGGCGCGGCGCGCGTCCTGGAGGGCGACGTTCTTGCGCGACACGAAGAGATCGTTCTGGATGACGAGGGCCATCGTGACGCAGGTGATGAAGATCGCCAGCGACGTCGCGATCAGGGTGATGGTGAGCGTGCGGAACCGCAGCGACCGGCGCCAGAGCGCGGAGAGGACGGTCGGCCATCCGCGCCAGTCGCGGATGACAGCGACGGCCGTGGTGGTCGCTGTCGTCGCGTCCATCGTGCGCCTAACCGACGCTCCCGGCGCGATAGCCGACGCCACGCACCGTCATGACGATCTTGGGATTGTCGGGGTCGAGCTCGACCTTGGCGCGCAGGCGCTGCACGTGCACGTTCACGAGTCGGGTGTCGGCCTTGTAGTGGTAGCCCCAGACCTGCTCGAGCAGCATCTCGCGGGAGAACACCTGCTGCGGCTTCGAGGCGAGCGCGACGAGCAGCTGGAACTCCAGCGGGGTGAGAGCGATCGGCGTCGTGCCACGACGCACCTCGTGCGCGTCGACGTCGACCGTGAGGTCGCCGACCTTCAGCTGCTCGCTCGTGGCCTGCGGCGTCGGACGCAGCCGGGTGCGGATGCGCGCGACCAGCTCCTTCGGGTTGAAGGGCTTCACCATGTAGTCGTCCGCCCCGACCTCGAGACCGCGGACCACATCGGCGGTGTCGCTGCGCGCCGTCAGCATGAGGATGGGGACGCCCGACTCCGCTCTGATGCGCGTGCAGATCTCGATGCCGTCCATGCCGGGGAGCATGAGGTCGAGCAGCACCAGGTCGGGACGCTGCGTGCGCCACTCGTCGACCGCACGTGCGCCGTCGGCGCAGAAGACCGGCTCGAAACCCTCCGTGCGCAGCACGATGCCGATCATCTCGGCGAGCGCGGTGTCGTCGTCGACCACAAGAATGCGTGAGGTCATAACTGTTACCTTATGGCACCGAGTCCCGCGGTCCCCAGGTCTGCGCACCACGTACAGGGATATGACACGATGGGAGCGCTCGATGGAGGGAGTGCTGTGAGTGGTGCGACGTGGACCCCTGCCCCGAAGAAGGGTGTCATCCCCCTTCATCCGCTGACCTTCGGGATGCTGCTGGGGAAGGCCTTCGCTGCCCTCCGGCACAACCCGAAGGTGCTCTTCGGCTTCGCCGTCGTGATCCAGCTCGTCGTCGTGGTCGCCACGGCCGGCGTGATGGGTGTGGTGCTCTTCACCACGTTCTCGCGCCTGGAGACCGTGTCGCCGTCCTCCCCCGACTTCGAGGCCGTGCTCGCCGGCACGATCGCGATCAACATCATCGCGGGGCTCGCGGTCGGCCTGACCTCGATCGCCTTCACGGCGATGATGCAGGGAGTGGTCGCCGCAGACATCGGCTACGCGTCGATCGGAGTGAAGGCGACGCTCGGGATGCTGTGGCGCAAGATGGCGCCCGCGTTCTGGCGTCTCGCCGGCTTCGCCTCGCTGTCGGTGATCGCGGTGTTCGGGTTCTTCGCGATCGTCGCCCTGATCATCGGGGCCTTCATCGCCGGCGGACTCGGCGGCAGCGTCGAGCTCATCGGGGTCATCGTGCTGGTGGTCGTGCTCATCGGGCTGGCCTCGATCCCGCTGATCGTCTGGCTGAGCACCAAGCTGCTGCTGGTGCCCTCGATCCTCGTGCTCGAGAAGGCGCGCTTCCGCGAGGCGCTCGTGCGTTCCTGGCGCCTCACGCGCGGCCGGTTCTGGGTCGCGTTCGGCGTCACGTTCCTCATCAGCTTCATCATGGGTCTGGCGATGCAGGTCGTGAGCTTCCCCGTCGCGATGCTCAGCTCGCTCCTCGGGTCCGTGGTCGCTCCCACCGGCGAGTACGAGCCCGGTGCGGTCATCGGCTTCATCTTCACGCTCATCGCACCGCAGATCCTGCTCCTCGTGCTCCAGGCCATCACCCTGGTCGTGCAGAGCACGGGATCCGCCCTCGTGTACCTGGACTGCCGGATGCGCTACGAGGGGCTCGATCAGACGCTCATCTCGCACGTGGAGCGTCGTGAGGTCGGCTGGACCGAGGAGCAGCTGGGCGACCCCTTCGCCGTCGATCCGTCGCGGGCCGTGTCCAGCGCTCCGCCTCCCCGGCAGGTGCCGGAGCACGTGATGATGTCCCAGACGCCCGGCTACGCACCGTACGGGGCGCCGGCTCCGCAGGGCTACCCGCCGCAGCCGTACGCCGCGCAGCCCGGCGGCATGCCTCCCTACGCCGGACAGCCCTCCGCGCCGCCGCCGTACGTTCCATCGGCGTACACGCCACAGCCGTACGCACCGCAGCAGCCGGCCGGCGCGCCTCCCGCCGCGTTCGCGCCCGCGCCGCCTCCCGCTCCTGCGGCGCCTCCCGCTCCTGCCGCGCCTCCCGCTCCTGCCGCGCCTCCGGCGTCCTCCGCCCCTCCGGCGCCTCCGACCGACAGCCCGTGGGCCACTCCCGCGGACGGCGGCTGGGCCGCCCCGGGAAGCGGCGACGGCACGGCATGATCCGACCGTCCGACGATCTGTTCGTCCCCGACGGGGACGAGGCGCGGCGCTGGGCCGAGGAGGAGCTCTCCAATCCCCGCTACGCCGACGCGAAGCCGACCTGGTTCGATCTCGTCGCCCGCGACATCGGGAGGTTCATCGCCGACCTCTTCACGTCCGACAACGGCGCGAACGTCGGGCCCTGGGCGCTCATCATCGTGACGACGATCATCGTCGCGGCACTCGTCACCGCGCTCATCATCTGGGGACGCCCGCGGAGCTCGAGGGCCGTGCGCCGGGCGCGGACCGACCTCCTGGGCGAGCAGGACGACCGCACCGCCGCGCAGCTCAGAGCGGATGCCGAGCGCAGCGCCCGCGACGGAGACTGGGACACCGCCACGATCCTCCGTTACCGCGCGATCGCCCGCAGCCTGCTGGAGCGCGACCTCATCGATCCGGCGCCCGGGGCGACCGCGCAATCGATCGCCCGGGAGGCCAGCGCGGTGTTCGCCGACGAGGCCGGCGCGATGCGTCGCGCAGCGGTGTCCTTCGACGACGTGCGCTATCTGCGCCACCCCGCGACCGAGGAGAGCTACCGCGACCTCGCGGCCACGGATGAGCGACTGCGCGCACGACGCCTCGAGGCGGTGCCCGCGTGACCTCGATCGAGCAGGCGAGTGCGGAGCAGTCCACCGCAGACGCCCGACCCCGGCGCGTGCGCACGATCGTCGGATGGGTGATCGTCGTCGCGCTCGTCCTGCTCGTCGCGTTCGTCGCCCTCCGCGTGAGCGCGAGCGGCCCTGGCGCCCGCGGCACGCTCGATCCGGAAGGACGCGACGACTCCGGCGCTCTCGCCCTCGCCGAGATCCTGCGCGACCAGGGTGTGGAGGTGTCGGTCGTCCGATCCCGTGCCGAGGCCCGCGCGGCGGTCGGCGACGACACGACCCTGGTGATGACGAACCCCTACACGCTGAGCGACGACGCCCTCGCCGAGCTGCTCGAGCCCGCCGACCGGATCGTCTTCCTCTCGACGGGCACGCACCTGCTGAACGTCCTCGACATCGGCGAGAACGCCCCGGGGAGCTCCGCGCCCGCGGATGCGGAGTGCGACGTCCCGGAGTTCGCCGAGGTCGGGACGATCCGCGCCGACCGGTTCTTCTCCCCCGCCGACGGCGTCGAGGCCTGCTTCGGCGACGCCGACGGCGCCGCGGTCCTCGTCGATGAACGCGCGGACCGCGACGTCCTCGTCGTGGAGGGCACGAAGCTCTTCAGCAACGCCTACCTCGCCGAGAACGGCAACGCCGCCCTCGCCCTCGCGCTCCTCGGTCAGACCGAGCGGGTCGTCTGGTACGTGCCGTCGTTCGGCGACACCGACATCGAGGGCCAGTCGCCCGACACGCTGGGCAGCCTCACACCTCCGTCGGTCACGCCCGTCATCCTGCTGCTCCTCGCCGCCGGGGTCGCCGCCGCGATCTGGCGCGGCCAGCGCTTCGGACCGCTCGTCGCCGAGACTCTTCCGGTGACCGTGCGCGCGTCCGAGACCATGCACGGGCGCGCGCGTCTCACGGCGAAGGCCGGCGACGCCCCCCACGCGGGACAGGCGCTCCGCGACGGCGCGCAGCGCCGTCTCGCCCGCCGCCTCGGACTCGCGGTCCACGCCGGAGCCGACGAGGTCGCCGACGCGGCATCCGATCGCCTCCGAATCCCCCGCGGCACGCTGCAGGCGCTGCTCGCGGGCCCGCTCCCTGCAGACGACGCCGCCCTCGTCGAGCTCGCCCGACGGCTCGACGAGCTCGAGGCCGCCGTGGAGGCGAGCATGCACACCACCAGGGGCGAGTCGTGATCCGCATCCGAATCGCCGTCCATCCATCCCCACGGAAGCCGAGGCCACCACGTGACCGTTGACAACCACTCCGCCGACGACGCCGCGCTGCGTCAGGCAATGCACCGCGTGCGCACCGAGGTCGACAAGGCCGTCGTCGGTCAGGCCGGCACCGTGACGGGCCTGCTCGTCTCGCTGCTCGCCCGAGGGCACGTGCTGCTGGAAGGCGTACCCGGTGTCGCGAAGACCCTGGTCGTGCGCTCGTTCGCGCGGGCTCTCGGGCTCGACACGAAGCGCGTGCAGTTCACGCCCGACCTCATGCCCGGCGACGTGACCGGCTCCCTCGTGTACGACGCGCGCACCGGGGAGTTCGACTTCCGTGCGGGCCCGGTGTTCACGAACATCCTGCTCGCCGACGAGATCAACCGCACGCCGCCGAAGACGCAGGCAGCTCTCCTCGAGGCGATGGAGGAACGCCAGGTCTCCGCTGACGGCGTGAGCCGGCCGCTGCCCGATCCGTTCCTCGTCGCGGCCACGCAGAACCCGATCGAGCACGAGGGGACGTACTCGCTGCCCGAGGCGCAGCTCGACCGCTTCCTCATGAAGCTCGTCGTCGGGATGCCGGAGCGCGATGCCGAGGTCTCCGTCCTGCGCCGGCACGCGGAGGGCTTCTCACCGCGCGACCTGACCGGCGTCGAGTCCGTCGTCACGGCAGACGAGATCCGCGCGGCGCAGGCGGCCGCGGGGCGCGTCGAGGTCACCGACGACGTCCTCGGCTACGTCGTCGATCTCGCCAGGGCGACGCGTCAGTCCCCGTCCGTCGAGCTCGGGGCGAGCCCGCGCGCGTCGACGGGGCTTCTCGCCGCCGCGAAGGCATGGGCATGGCTCAACGCCTCCTCCGCCGTCACCCCCGACCACGTCCAGACCATGCTGGTGCCGGTCTGGCGCCATCGCCTGCAGCTGCGCCCTGACGCCCAGATGGAGGGCGTGTCGGCGGATGCCGTGCTCACCTCGGTCGTGCAGCAGACCAGGGTGCCGATCTAGGTGTTCGTCACCGGCCGCCTCGCCCTCGCCCTCGCCGTGGGCGTGATCCCGCTCGTCCTGGCCGGACTCGCGGGCTATCCGGCGTACGCGGTGCTCGGCGGATGGATCGCGCTCTGCCTCCTGCTGACCGGGATCGACATCGCCCTCGCGGCCAGTCCTCGAAGTGTCACGGTGACGCGCCGCGTGCCGAAGCGCACGCGGATCGGCGAGCCGGTGCCGGTGAGCGTCGCCCTGCAGAATCACGGTGAGCGCACGCTGCACGCGGTGATCCGCGACGCCTGGCAGCCGACGGCCGGGGCATCGCCCGCGCGCCCGCAGCTGAGCATCCCTCCCGGGGAACGCGCACGGGTCGCGATCCCGCTGCTGCCTCGCCGCCGCGGCGAGCTGGTAAGCGAGTTCGTCATGATCCGCTCCCGCGGTCCACTCGGCCTGGCCGGTCGGCAGACGCGGCACCGAGTGCGCGGGGCGATCCGTGTGCTGCCCGCCTTCTCCTCCCGCAAGCATCTCCCCTCGCGACTCGCGAGACTGCGCGAACTCGACGGCAACACGAGCATCCAGGTCCGCGGGCAGGGCACCGAGTTCGACTCGCTGCGCGAGTACGTGCGCGGCGACGACGTGCGGTCGATCGACTGGCGAGCGACCGCGCGCGCCGGAACGACCATGCTGCGCACCTGGCGGCCGGAGCGCGACCGTCACGTGGTCATCATCATCGACACCGGACGCACGGCGGCCGCTCGGGTGGGCGACGGCACGCGCGTCGACGCCTCGCTCGAGGCGGCGCTCCTGCTCGCCGCGCTCGCCTCGCGCGCCGGGGATCACGTGCACCTGCTGATGTACGACCGTGTGGTGCGCGGCCGCGTCACCGGCGTCGACGGCACGGCCCTGCTCCCCGCCATGACCGACGCGATGGCCCCGGTGCATGCACGTCTGGTCGACACCGACTGGCACGGCGCATTCGCCGCCGTCCGCACGCTCACGACCCGCCCCTCGCTCATCGTCGTGCTCACCGCGCAGGACGCCGCGGAGTCCGCCAGGGCGTTCCTCGGTGCCTTCCCCGACGCGTCTCGTGCGACGACGGTGCTGGTCGGATCGGTGACGGATGACGACATCGCGGATCTCGCCCGTCGGCGAGGCTCACGCGAGGAGATCTATCTCGCCGCGGCTGCCGAGCGCACGCTCAGGGATGCGGAGAACGTCGCGGACGCGATCCGTCGCGCCGGGGGCGAAGCGATCGCCGCAGACCCGGAGGAGCTTCCGCCGCGCATCGCCGACCGCTACCTCGAGCTCAAGGCCGCCGGACGGCTCTGATCCGTCGGACCGGGGTCACCCGGCGACGAGTCGCGGCGTGCCGGCCTCGTACTCCACCAGATCGCCGGTCGCGCCTCGGCGGTGGGCCCGACCGCCGATCACGATCATGTAGATGAGGAACACGGCGAGCGCGGCCGCACCGATGCCGATCTTCACCGGCCAGGGCAGCGACCAGCCGGTGATGAAGCCCTCGACCAGGCCTGCGAGGAACAGCGCGAACACCAGCCCGAGCGCCACCGTCGCCAGCGACCTGCCCTCTTCCGCGAGCGCCTCGCCGCGGGAGCGGGGCCCTGGCGCGACCCAGGCCCAGAAGATGTGCAGACCGGCGGCCGCGGCGACGAAGATGCAGGTCAGCTCGAGCATGCCGTGCGGGAGGATGTAGAGCAGCATGACATCGGCCTTGTCGTGCGCGGCCATCACGGCGCCCGACAGACCGAGGCCCATCGCGTTCTGCACGAGCACGGCGATCGGCCAGATGCCGGTCACGCCGAAGAGCACGCACTGCATCGCGATCCAGGCGTTGTTCGTCCAGACCATCCCCATGAACTCGGCGGCGGGGTTCTCGGTGTAGTAGCCCGTGAAGCTCTCGTCCGCATACTGTTCGAGCGCATCCGGCGGACCGAGCGTCGCGATGAGCGCCGGATCGTTCGCGATCCACGCGGCGGTGCCGACGCCGATCGCGATGAACGACACGGCGATGATGGCCGTGGTCCAGCGCAGCCGGTACAGGGCTGCGGGCAGCTGGAGGCTGAAGAACCGCGCGGTCTGCGTCAGGATGCTGTCCGAGGCCCCGGTGAGGCGGAGCCGCGCGCGCACGAGGATCGTGGAGAGGTAGGCACCCTGGGGCGACTCCCCCACCGAGGTCTTGAGCTCGGCGAGGTCCGCGGACGCCGCGCGGTAGCGCACGATCAGCTCGTCGACACCCGCCCCGTCCAGGCGGGCGCGGCTCAGCTCGTCCAAGCGCTCCCATTCGGCGCGGCGTGCATCAGACAGCGCATCGGCATCCACCTGATTTACTGTACTCATGTCCGTCCCGATCGATGCGTCCGACGAGGTGCTCTCCGGCGAGGCCGTCGCGATCGACGTGCAGCCGGTCGGCTTCCTGCTCCGCGCCTTGGGCGCCCTGATCGACATGGTGGTCGGGTTCGCCGTCTTCATCCTGTGGCTGTTCCTGCGCATCTGGCTGCTCGACGCCGGTGTGCTCGACGACGCCACGGACCGCATCGCGACGGTCGCCGCACTGGTGGTCAGCTTCGTGGTGCTGCCCATCACCGTGGAGGTCGCCACGAAGGGCCGCAGCCTCGGAAAGCTCGCGGTCGGCGGGCGCATCGTGCGTGTCGACGGTGGCGCTGCGGGCTTCCGCCACGCGTTCATCCGCGCCCTGCTGGGCGTGCTGGAGATCTACGGCACGTTCGGCGGCGTCGCCGTCCTCACGGGCGCCTTCAACTCCCGTTCCCAGCGCCTGGGCGATCTGGTCGCGGGAACGTACAGCCAGCGTGTGCGCACCCCACGGCTCATCCCGATCGTGCCGGTCCTTCCGCCGGAGCTCGGCGGCTGGGCGCAGATCGCCGACGTGGCGCGACTTCCCGACCGGCTCGCGCGGCGCATCTCCCAGTTCCTGCAGAGCGCTCCTCGCCTGGTCCCTGCAGCGCGGGCCAGGGTCGCCCAGGACCTGCTCGCCGAGGCGACCCCCTACGTGTCGCCGATGCCTCCCGCGCATCCGGAGGCCGTGCTGATCGGCATCACCGTGCTGCGCAGGGAGCGGGAGCGCCGCGCGCTGGAGAACTCCGATCGGCGGGCCGAGAAGCTCACCGGTCGTCGCGTCGGGGTCTGAGCGGCTCTCGTCACCCGCCGCGCCGCGCGCTCAGTAGCGGTAGTGATCGAGCTTGTAGGGCCCGTCGACGGGAACCCCGATGTATGCGGCCTGTCCGTCGGTCAAGGTGGTCAGCTGCACGCCCAGGGCGTCGAGGTGCAGGCGCGCGACCTTCTCGTCCAGTGCCTTCGGCAGCGTGTACACGCCGGTCGGATACGCCTCGATGTTCGTGAACAGCTCGAGCTGCGCCAGCACCTGATTCGTGAACGACGCGCTCATCACGAACGATGGGTGGCCGGTGGCGTTGCCGAGGTTCATCAGGCGTCCCTCGCTGAGGACGAGCACGCTGCGACCGTTCGGCATCCGCCATTCGTGCACCTGCGGCTTGATCTCGATCTTCTCCGCGCCGGGCAGCGCCTCGAGCCCCGCCATGTCGATCTCGTTGTCGAAGTGGCCGACGTTCGCGACGATCGCCAGGTGCTTCAGCGCCTGCAGGTGCTCGGTGGTGACCACGTCGCGGTTCCCCGTGCCGGTCACGACGATGTCGACCTCGCCGGCCACATCGAGCAGCCGCGCCACCTGGAAGCCGTCCATCGCGGCCTGCAGCGCGCAGATCGGATCGACCTCGCTGACGATGACGCGCGCGCCCTGTCCGCGCAGCGCCTCGGCCGCTCCCTTGCCGACGTCGCCGTAGCCGCAGACGAAGGCGACCTTGCCGCCGATGAGCACGTCCGTGGCGCGGTTCAGTCCGTCGGGGAGGGAGTGGCGGATGCCGTACTTGTTGTCGAACTTGCTCTTGGTCACCGAGTCGTTGACGTTGATGGCCGGGAACAGCAGTCCGCCGGCCGCTGCGAGCTCGTACAGGCGGTGCACGCCCGTCGTGGTCTCCTCCGTGACGCCGATGAGACCAGCGGCGACCTTGGTCCAGCGGTCCGGCGACGAGGCGAGCGAACGACGCAGCAGGTCGAGGATGATCGTGTACTCGTGCGAGTCGTCCGCTGTCGTCGCGGGAACAGCGCCCGCCTTCTCGGATTCCGCGCCCTTGTGCACGAGCAGTGTGGCGTCGCCGCCGTCGTCGAGGATCAGGTTCGGACCGTCGAAGCCCTCGGCGGACCAGTCGAAGATGCGCTCGGTGCAGGCCCAGTACTCCTCGAGGCTCTCACCCTTCCAGGCGAAGACGGGCACGCCGGCGGGGGCGTCGACCGTTCCGTCGGGCCCGACCACCACCGCGGCCGCGGCCTCGTCCTGCGTGGAGAAGATGTTGCAGCTGGCCCAGCGCACCTGCGCACCGAGCGCGACGAGCGTCTCGATCAGCACCGCGGTCTGCACGGTCATGTGCAGGGACCCGGCGATGCGGGCGCCCGTCAAGGGCTGCGCGGCGCCGAACTCCTCTCGGAGCGCCATGAGGCCAGGCATCTCGTTCTCCGCGAGTCGCAGCTGGTGCCGGCCGGCTTCGGCGAGGGACAGGTCGGCGACGCGGTACTCGAGCTCTGGCATGCCCCCATTGTTCCAGTCCCCCGCGGCGGACCGCCATGTGTCAGAAGCGGATCGCGTCGATCACCTTCACCCGCAGCGCGACGAGGGCGGGGATGAAGCCGGACACCGCACCGACGATGACCGAGGCGACGAGGCCGATCACCGCCGCCCGCATCGGGAACGGCGGCACATCCTGCATCCCGATGAACATCGTCGTGAGCAGCCAGTCCGAGCGGAGCACGGCGACGACGATCGCGATCCCGATCGCTCCCGCGACGGTCGTGGCCACGAGGCTCTCCAGGAACACCGAGAAGAACACCCGTCCCGAACTCGCTCCGAACGCACGACGGACGCCGATCTCGCGCACGCGCTGACGCATCGCCACGAGCTGGATGTTGATGAGGCTCAGTGCGCCGAGGGCGAGGATCACGGCGGCGATGCCGCCCGTCACCATCTCGAAGGTCGCCTGCGCATCCATCGTCCCCGGCTGAGCAGCCCAGTCCGACCGGCTCACCGAGACCGTCTGTCCCTCGGGGAGCCCGGCACGCAGGTCCATCGCGAGCACCGGACCGATCTCGTTCGCCTGTTCCGGGCCGACCCAGATCTCGTACTGCGACCAGGCGTCCTCGGGGAGCGCGTCGACGCGCTCGCGGTACGCGTCGTACAGCAGATCGATGCGGAGCTCCTCGTCGCCGAATCCCTGCCGCGGGACCACGCCGACGACCTGGTAGGTGCCGCCGCCCGCCCCGGTGAGCGTCACGATCGGATGCTCGGCGAGCGGCACGCGCCCGATGCGGTCCCACAGCGGCTCGGAGATGACGGCCGCGGGTGCCAGCGCCTCGATGTCGGAGTCGCGAAGCCAGCGCCCCTCCAGGAGCTTCTCGCGATGGATCTCCGAGTACACCGGATCCATCAATCGTGCGTTGACGTCGGTGATGCCCTCCGGGAGCCGGATTCCCACGGTCATGCCCTGCACGATTCGCGCGGTATGGCTGAAGGAGAATCGCTCACCGACTCGTGCGAAGCGCTCGTCGAAGTCGTCGATGTCGACCGGGGCGCCCTCGTCTCCGCTCACGCCGACGACGATGGTCGCCGCCCTGCCGCCCCAGCGATCGGACTGCTCGGCCTGGTACTGGCGCTGATACTCGGAGATCGCGACGACCGCGGTGAGGGCGCCGACGGAGACGGCGATGCCGATCAGGCTGAGGAGGACGCGGAGCTTGTGGACGCGGATCTCGGCCCAGGCGTCGGCGAGCGCGCCGAGGAAGCCGGTCATGCGCGCGGTCCGTCCGGCGGGGCCGGCACCGCTGCGGCGAGCGTGGACGCCTCGAAGGCCCGACTGAGGTCGGCCGGTGCGAGAGCTCCGGCATCCAGTCGGTAGTGGCGCCGTGCGCGCGCGGCGACGTGCAGGTCGTGCGTGATCGTGACCAGCGCCGCCTCCGTCTCGGTGGCCACCTCGTCGAGGAGCGACATGACGGATGCTCCGGTGTCGATGTCGAGCGCACCGGTGGGCTCGTCGGCGAGGATCAGCACGGGCCTGCGCACCAGAGCGCGGGCGATCGCGACGCGCTGCTGCTCACCGCCCGACAGCCGATCAGCGACCTGGTCGACGCGATGCCCGAGCCCCACGCGCTCCAGCATGTCCGCGGCGATCTGCCGGCGGTTCCAGAACATCCGCCCCTTCGCGTGGCCGAGAGGCATCATGACGTTGTCGATCGCGGTGCGTCCCGGCAGCAGATTGAACTGCTGGAACACGAACCCGACGTTGTCACCCCGCAGCCGGTCGAGCCGTCCCGAACGCATGCGGCGCACCTCGCGGCCCTCGAAGGCGACCGTGCCCGACGTGGGCGCGTCGAGCATGCCGAGGATGTTGAGCAGTGTGGACTTGCCCGAGCCGGAGCGGCCGACGATCGAGACGTGGTCTCCTGCGCTCACCTCGAGATCGATGCCGCGGAGGATCTCGAGCCGCGAGTCGTCGGCCAGCAGCACGCTCTTCTCGACGTCCTGCAGAGCGACGAGCGTCACCAGTTCATCCCGCTGTCGCACTGCTCGACCCCGGGAGAGACCTCGTAGCAGAACTCCTCGACCGGAGCCACGAACCCCGGCACGAACTGCCGGATGCTGTCGCCCTCCTCGAGCCCCTCGACGACCTCGACCATGACGCCGTCGTTGACCCCGAGCTTCACCGCGCGTTCCTCCGGCTCGGTGCCGTCGCCGGCATCGACCCAGACGTTCCCGGTTCCGGCGCCGCCCTGCACGGCCGTGACGGGGATCACGAGCGCGTCCTCGACCTGGCCGAGGGCGAGATCCATGGTCGCGGGAAGACCGGCGAAGACCGTCTGATCGCCGGGGATGGCGCAGCGGACGCTCGCCGTGCCCTCAGCGCTGACCTGCACCCCCACGCCCGTGCAGACGAAGGGTGCCGGGCCGCCGGCGATCGTCACGGTGCCCTCGGTCGGCGCGTTCACCAGGCGGTACAGCTGGACGGGCTCCACGGTGGCCAGCAGGTGATAGCGCGCCGGGGTGAGGGTGTAGGACTCGGTGCCGACGGATACCGCCTGCCCCTTGACCAGGGCGATCTCCGACACGTCGCCGCCCTCCGGAGCGAGCACGTCGATGTCCGCGCGGGGATCCTCCTGGCGCACGGTGAAGAGCGCCTGCCCCGCCGCGACCGTGGCTCCTTCCCCGACATGGACGGCTGTGACCGTGCCGTTCAGCTCGCTCCGCACACCGTACTTGTCATCCCGCGCGACGTTCCCGCTCAGGCTCAGCGCGTTGACGACAGAACCACGCTCCACCGCCACGACGGGATCCGTGATCCCCGCCTCCGGGCTGACGACGCTCTCGGCGCGGTCGGGGAAGAAGGCGATCTTGACGAGCGCCGCGGCGCACGCTCCGAACACGAGCACGAGGAGGAGGGGGAAGATCCAGCGACGCCAGACGATCACGGCAGCCTTTCCGAACGCGCCGCTCTGACGGGCCCGCGGCCAGAGTACTCAGACGCCCTCTCCGGTCATCGCGACCTCTCCCGCGTGTCGTCGGGATGCGGTCAGGCGCGAAGGGCCTCGTGCCGGACGACGATCCAGCCGGACGGGACCGACATGCGGTCCGCGTGCGGAGAGCACAGGTCGTGCGCCTGCGGATCGTTCGCCGCGCCGAGCGGTCCGAGTGCCGCCATCTGATCGCGGTAATCGTAGGTGAGCGTGGCCACCGCTTCTCGCGCGCAGCCGACCTTCGAGCAGAGTCGTCCGTCCATCAACGCAACAGTACGGTGCCGCAGTGCCGGCCGCCGGATGCCGCGCCGCGCGCAGCGGCACCGCTTAGACTTTCGTCATGCCCCGTCGCCGATCCGCTCGCACCTCCGCAGCCCCTCGGCGCGGAGCACGGCACGGACGCCACGGGCGGCTCGGACGCAGCGAGGTCGTCCGGCCTCCTCTTGCTCCCCTCGACGGCCGACTCGACCGATTCGACCTGACCGTGGGCACCGCTGTCGAGTTCCTCCGCGGCACCTGGCCGGAACTCCAGGAGGTGCGATTCGAGATCGGTGCGATCCCGGCCTTCGACGCCACCGACGAGGTGCCGCGCTGGTACCTCGACCGTGAGAACCGTCGGATCGTGCTGTTCCGCCTGCCGATCGAACGTCTCCTGCCACCCGGTCACGATGACGCGGCACATCGCCGGATGGCGATCGAGAGCGCGGTGTTCCGCGCGGCGGCCGAGTACGTCGGGCGAGAGCCCTGGGATCTCGGCCACGACCACTGACCCCGTCCCCGCGCAGGGAACGCCGGCACTCGAGGTCAGGGGTAGACGGTGATCGTCTGCTCGGCCCCGGAGCCGGCCTGCACGGGCAGCACCGCGAGTGCGCCCGGCTCCGTCATCGTGACGGCGGCATGAACCGTGGCCGCCGGCCGCAGCAGGTACGTCGTCCCCGGCTCCACGTCGGCACTCACCGACTCTCCCGCCCGGACGACGATCTCCTCGGCGTCGCCGCCGTCAGCAGGCTCGAGCGACACCGTGGCATCCTCGTCCGCGGTGTTCGTGAGCTGCAGCTGCGCCGTCGGTCCCTCGGGGACGGCGACGAGGACGTCGGCATCGATCTCAGGAGCCGGGGTCACCCAGGCGAAGTCGGATCCCAGGCCGGCGCCGTCCTGCTGACGCACGGCGGCCACCACGGGGACGTCGGCCTCCACCTCGACCGAGTACGTACCGGGTGCCAGTCCGCTCAGCGAGACGTCGGCCGGGGTCGCGGACGACAGCGGGACGGTGAACTCGTTCGCCACGTCGCGTGACCCGGTGGCCCGCACGACGATGCGGGCCTGCCCGTCCGCGTCCGGAGAGAGGAGCCGCATGACGGTCATGTCCGCCTCGTCGCCCTCGACAGGGAACGACTGCACTCCGGAGAACACGAGGTTCTGCTGCGCACCCGCCACCGCGTCCTGCAGATCGATGCCGGCGGGATCGAGAACCCGCACGAGGGAGGACTGCAGGACGGCACGCACCGGCGCGCCCACCGCGTTGACCTTGACGACCGGGGCGTCGTTCCCGGCCGCGATCGACGAGAGGGGAAGAGCGAGCTGCGTGCCGGCCGGCACCACCACGGTGCGCGCGCTGCGCGTGGTGCCGTAGACGGACAGCGTCACCGTGGTCGGAACCTTCCCGGCATTGGCCAGGGTCACGATGTCCTCGGTGCCGGTGCCGACACTCCCGCCGACGAGCCAGGACTCCAGGCGGGGTTCGCCGCACGCCAGAGCGGCGAACCCCGCGAGGTCATCTTCCGCGATGGTCACCGACTCCGCCGCCGCGATCAGCGGCGCGGTGCGGCCCTCGACCGTGCCGGTGAGCACGCGGACCTCGCCGGCATCCGGCAGGTCAGGGCTCTCGAGCGTCGTGGTCGACGGACGACCCGAGGTGCCGGCGTCGGTGAGGGTCGGCGACGCGGCGGAGCGCATGTCCAGAGGGGCCGACGAGTCCCGCCCGAGCGCGCGCAGATCGCCGTTGCAGACGAGGACGGTGTCGCCGGGCAGCGGTGTGACCTGGACCTGGGCGGGGTCGTGGCTGATCTCGGGCCACGGCGCATGGATCGCCGCGACGACACCGACCGTGCACGCGACCGCGACCGCGACCCCGGTGATGAGGCGGGCGCTGGTGGCGGCGACTCGGAAAGCACGGGTGCCGTTCATCGGTTGTCCTCCTCGGCGGCATCGGCGGGCGTCGCCGCATCGGCGGACGGCACTGCGTCGTCGGACGGTGACGGCTGCTCGGAGGCCGAGGCATCAGAGGCAGCCCCCTCATCAGAGGCAGCCTCCTCATCAGAGCGCACATCCTCGTCCGAAGGAACCTCGTCCGCCGACGGTTCCTCGTCGGAGGGAGCGGATGCTTCGTCGGAGATCGCCTCGTCCTCGGGCCCCGGCGCCTCGTCGGGTGACTCCACACCGACGAGCGGATCGTCGGAGATCGCATCCTCGGTCTCGCCGGTCGCGACGGTCGGCACGGTCGCCTCCGCGATCCCGGCGTCGTCGTCCTCCCGATCCTCCGCGTGCCGCGGGAGCACGAGCGGCTCCTCGGGAACCCGGCCGACGATGCGGGACTGCGAGCGAGCGGCGCGGCGCGATGCGCGCGTCGGGACGGACAGCAGCAGGGCGGCGAAGACGAACACGAGCTGCAGGGTGATCACCAGGCGCGCCGTGCCCTGCTGGGTCTGCGTCAGCGCCTTAGGTGCTGCCGCGTCGGCCTCCAGCCGCCACAGCACGCCGCGCTCCGTGGTGCCGGCGTGCACGAATCCGGGACGCTGATCGATCGAGGTGACGGCCGTCGTCCCCAGCGCACGCGCCTTGTCGCTCTGTCCTCCGGGGAGCTGAGCGAGCAGCACATAGCTGATGCCCTGCTTCGCCAGTTCACCCGGAGCATCGAAGTCGCGAGCCGAGAGCAGGTCGACGGCGAGCGTGGTGATGTCGGTCCCCTGCGGTTCGACGGCGGTGGTCATCATGGTCGACTGGGCTCCGAGAGTCTCACTCGCTCCCCAGGCGACATCGACGGCCAGGCCGCCGTCATCCTGAGGAGTGAGGACCAGGGTGGCGATCTGCTGATCCCCGGCGGCCTGCGCCGCGACATAGGCCGGCAGCGTCGAGGTCGGGCCGTTCGTCAGGGCCGACCGGTCGAGGTGGAACGCCGTGAGGGCCGGCACCGCGCACACCACGAGCGCGACGGCCGCGATCGAGGTGGCGACCAGGCGGAGTCGTGGCAGGGTGAGCGCGGTGTCCAGCGTGACCAGCGCCGCGCCCACGAGACCGATCCACGCGAGGCTGAGACCGGTACCGGGCCAGATGGCGACCGGATTGCCCTGCGTGAAGCTCACGGTGATGCCGACAGCGAGGAACGCCGTCGCGAGTCCCGCCAGCGTCACGGTGAGGAGCGTGATGCCGGCGCGCCAGCGGGGGGCGACCGCGGCGGCGAGAGCGAGCAGGGCGATCGGAGCGCACAGCAGTGGCGCCCAGGTGCCGATCACGGCCGGAGCGAACACCGTCCACCCGGCGAAGTCGCTCGTCGGGAACCCGGTCGCGAGTGCGAGGCGTCCGGCGGCGTCGGCGCTCGCCTGCGGGCCGGCCCAGATGAATCCGGGGTCGCCGAGCAGCGCGAGCGGCGAACCGTGCGCGATCTGCCAGAAGATGAGCGGCGCGAACAGCAGCGCCGTCGGAAGCGGGAGCCAGAGCTGCCGACCGGCGCCGCGGAACTGCGCCGTCGCGAGGGTGATGCCGATCGCGACGACCCAGAGCAGCGCCAACGCGGGCGCCAGCGACGGTGCGCACGCGACGACCGCGGCGAGCAGGAGCGAGGCGGCGCCCGCAGCTCCCCAGGACCGGTGCGCGACGACAGCCGCGTGGAAGAGCCAGGGAAGCAGGAGATGCACGAGCACGGCGCTCGGCCGTCCGTCGACGAGCGCCGTCAGGAAGGTCGGCGCCATCGCCCACGCCACGCCGGCGAAGATCCGGAGACCCGCACGGTCGGTGACGCGCGTGGCTGCGAACCATCCCCCGAGAACGGCGAGCGGAAGGGCGAGGATCCAGAGCAGCACGAGCGTGAAGGAGGGACCGGCCGGCCAGAGCGTGCCGAGGATGGCGACGACTCCGGCGAACGGATCGGCGGGGCCGACCAGATCGAGACCGACGCCGCGGAGCCCCCAGGCCGCATCGCTCCACAGGGCGGACACCGTGTCCCGCAGGGGCAGCAGTGCTCCGCCGCCGACGGTCGGCCATGCCAGCACCGTGGTGAAGGAGGCGATGCTCACCACCAGCGCGGCCAGCACGGCCCACGCGCCGCCGCCGGAGAAGAAGCGCAGCTCGCTGACAGCACCGCCCTCGCTGCCGTGTCCGTCGTCGAGACGGCGACGCAGCTGCGACGACGTGACCCGCAGTGGAGCGATGCTCGCCCAGGTGGAGGCGCGGAAGGAGCGGATGCGGGCACGCGAGCGTGCGACGGCGTTGACGCGCAGCATCGCGGTGAGCGCGGCGGCCCACTCGGGGATCACCGCTTCCGGTCGCTTGCCGATGAGGTGCGTGATCGATCGCCAGAGCGCGAGCGGGAGGAGCGCCAGCCAGTGCAGGGGCACCACCGGCGCCGGGGCGTAGGCGAGGCGGCGATGCAGCTGTGCGAGACGTCGGACGTAGGCTCGGCGCGAGCCACCGGAGGGCAGAGCCGCAGGCCCGTCCGGAGCCGCCGAGATGCGCGCACTCGGTGCGAGCACGACGCGGCCGCCCCCGAGGCGGGCGCGGACCCCGAGATCGAGACCTTCATCGGCCCCGGCGAGCGCAGGGTCCGGGCGCAGCGCGTCGCGGACCTCGCCCCGGATGAGGATGCCGCGGATGTCGGACCCGAGCACGTCGTCCATGCCGTCGTGCTGTCCCTGGTCGAGCTCCCCCGCGGCCAGTTCGACCGAGCGTCCGAGTGTCGTCATCGTCACGCCGAGCGAGACGATCTCCCTCTCGTTGTCGGTCGCGACCAGCTTGGGAGCGACGATCACCGCGGAGGGCGAACGCTCCAGCATCCCGCTGAGCCGCTCGAGGGCGCGCGGGTGGGGTGCGGTGTCCTGGCCGAGGAGCCAGATCGCGGTTCCGTCGGCGACGCGGGGGCGTGCGAGTTCCACGGCCTCGGCGAACGACGTCGTCGCGCGCGCCTCGATGATGCCCTCGACCGTGCCGGCGACCGTCTCGCTCTCGCGAGCGGTCGTCGCATCGCCGCACATGACGAGGGTCACCGCGGCAGGAGGTGTCGTCTGGGACCGGACGGCGTCGAGAGTGCGGAGGAGCTGCGCGCGGGCAGAGGATCCGGGGCGCGCGACGATGATGGCGTGAACTCGGGCTGGCATGACGTGGTCAGCCTAAGCGCGCGATCCGCGCCTCTGGAGCAGTGGACGCGGCGCGCCCGCGAAGCCGGATGCGATCAGCTCGCGCGACGCTTGAGCTTGCGGCGCTCGCGCTCGGAGAGTCCGCCCCAGATTCCGAAGCGCTCGTCGTTGTTGAGCGCGTACTCGAGGCATTCCCCTCGGACATCGCACGTGGTGCAGATGCGCTTGGCGTCTCGCGTGGATCCGCCCTTCTCCGGGAAGAAGGCCTCGGGATCGGTCTGCGAGCAGAGAGCGTCGCTCTGCCAGGCGAGGGCGTTGTCGTCTTCGGCGTTCGGCTTCCGAACCCCCGGCACTCCGAGGTTGATCGGATCGACGAACCAGTTCTCCGGTACGTCGGAACGGTATCCCGTCATCTCGATCTCCAACCCTGTCTCCGCCCCCCGGCGGGCCGTGCTCACACTAATTACACCCGTGTCATTCGCTCCGGTCAAGTCGCGGATCGTAAACCCTCAAGCCGCTGTTTAAAGTTCTTGGTCGCGCATCGGCGTGTCGCGCCCGGGCGACGCGATGAACACCTCGCCGGCTCCGGACAGCGTGATCGCGCCCTCATCCGGCGTGGCGAACGCCACCGCACCGACGGCGATGGGTCGGGCCTCTCCCGCGGCGGAGGCGACGGTGACGTCGCCCGCGGTCGCGAGCACCATCGTCGGGCCGGCGACGTCCCGGGTGAGCGGCGTACCGCCCAGCGAGACCCGCTCGAGGGCGAAGTCGGCGATCGGCACCGGATAGACCGTGCTGCCGCTGTCCCCTGAGGGACGCAGCACCGGCACCTCGCCGGCGGAGGTGTCGAGGATCGACAGCAGCTCCGGCACGTCGATGCGCTTGGGGGTGAGACCGCCGCGGAGCACATTGTCGCTCGCGGCCATGATCTCGACTCCGAGCCCCGAGAGGTACGCGTGCAGCAGGCCGGCGCGCAGGAAGACGCCTTCTCCGCGCCGCAGGACCACGTGGTTCATCAGCAGGGCCACGACGACACCGGGGTCCCCCGGGTAGTGCTCCGCCACACCGGCGATCGCCCGGAGCGTGCCGTTCCACTCCCCCGCGTCCGCCGCGGCCGCGGTGCGCACGGCCTCGATGATGTCGTCGACCTCGGTCTGCGCCTCACCGCCGAGCAGCCACCCGATCACCGCGCGGAGGACGTCGCCGTCGCCGCGCAGCCGCTGGCGGAGTGCCTCGACGCCCGCGCTGTCGCCGAGCGCGTCGAGCAGCGACGCGGTGCCCTCCACCGGACGCAGCCCGCTGAGGGATTCGAAGGTGTCGCTGAGCGCCACGATGAGCTCGGGCTTGTGGTTGTCGTCCCGATAGTTGCGCCGCGGGTCGTCCGCCGCGAGACCGTCCTCCCGCGACCACCCCTCGCGCGCCTGCGCGATCGTCGGATGCACCTGGATCGAGAGCGGCCGACCGGCCGCGAGCAGCTTCAGCAGGTACGGGAGCGAGCCCCCCGTGATCTGATCGAGCGTGCCGCCGCCCTCCACATCCGCCGGGTCGCCGGGATGGTCGCCGAACCAGACCTCGGCCTCCGGCGCGCCCGAGGGCGTGCGGCCCTCGAGCTCGGCGAGCAGGGAGTCGGATCCCCAGGCGTAGTCGCGGGGCGCGTTCGTGAGGCTGAGCAGCATGGATCCCAGCGTAGAGCCGTGCGGCGGCGCTCAGGGACGCACGAAGCGCGGCGCGGTAGCCTGAACGCGATGGCTCAGTACACCAAGCATCCCGTGGCGCCCCCGCCCACCGCGCCGGAGCGCGAGTCGACGGGGCATCTGCTGCTGCGCGCCTACGTGATCCTGGTGCTCTTCGTCACGTTCGCGCACTCGGCCGTCTACAACCTGCTCGGGATGATCGGCGCCGGGATCGTCCTCGCGGCCTTCACCCTCGCCACGCTCGCGATCGGCATCCCGATGCTCGCTCGCAACCGACCGCAGCCCTTCCGCTGGAGGCGCCTGCCCTGGTCGGCACTCGGCTACACGACGCTCGCGCTCGTCTCCGTCGCCTGGTCGCAGTGGCGCGGACCGACGCTCCTCACCTGGGTGCTGCTCGCCGCTGTCACGATCAACGGCCTGTTCATCGCGCACGTGCTCACCTGGCACGAGATCGTCCGCGCCCTGTCGTCGGCCTTCAAGTGGATCCTCGGGCTCTCGCTGGCTCTCGAGCTCTGGGTCTCCCTCGTCATCCACGGCCCGCTGCTGCCCAACTTCGCCACGCTGCCGGACGGCGAGATCGACCCGCAGTGGTACTGGGTGCGCGACAACCTGTTCGACGGCGGTCGCATCCAGGGCATCGTCGGCAACGCCAACCTGCTGGCGATCATCTCGCTCTTCGCGATCATCACCTTCGGCGTGCTCTTCGCCGCGCGCGCACGCTGGCGGACCACGCTCGCGATGTGGTCGCTCCTGGCCGCCTACTTCCTGTTCCGCACGTCGTCGGCGACCGCGCTGGTCTGCGCCGCTGCGGCCGCCGTGGTGCTCGTGGTCGCCCTGCTCATGCGGCGAGCCGGTACTCCGGGAGCGCGCACCCGCGTCTACGTGATCGCGATCGGCGGCACGGTCCTGGGCGTCGCGGCGGTGTGGCTGGTGCGGGAGCCTCTGCTCGCGCTTCTGGGCCGGAGCTCCGACCTCACGGGCCGCTCCGACCTGATCTGGTCGAAGGTGCTCGAGCGCGCCGGCGAGCATCCGCTCTTCGGCAACGGCTTCTCGAGTCCTTGGATCCCGACGGACCCCGCGTTCGACGGCTGGATCACCGACCACGGCATCACCGTCTTCCACGCCCACAACATGTGGCTCGACGTGCTGCTGCAGCTCGGCGCGCTCGGGGTCGTCCTCATGGCGCTCGCCTACGTGAGCCTGCTGTGGCGCTCGTGGTTCTTCGCCGTCGACCGGCCGCGCTGGGACCTCGAGGCCGCCCGGCCGTTCTCGCCGCTCACGCTGCTCCCGAGCCTGTTCACCATCGTCCTCCTCGTGCAGGGGCTCTCCGAGTCGACCCCGATCATGCTCTGGGGCTGGATGCTGCTGGTGCTGCTGTCGTTCAAGCTCAAGTCGGTTCCGCTGGTGGGCGTGGGCGAGCGCGATCTCCTCTTCGAACGCGGCGCGCGCCAGCGGCGGGTTCCGTGACACCGGTCCGCCCGATCGTGCGCCTTCTCGGGTCCGTCGAGATGGCACGGGCGTTCACGCTGGCCGCTCTCACCGCCGTGTTCGGATCGTTCGCGATCGAGCAGATGACGTCGGCCGTCACCCTGGCCGCGGTCATCACGGCGCTGTGCCTTCTCGGCGGCGCGATCCTCTGGGTCCGCCGGGAGGAGCTGTCGCCGCTGCGCATCGCGCCCTCCTCGCTCTTCGCGTTCCTCTGCTGGGCCCTGGTGAGCCTCGTCTGGACGACCGACCGCTCCGACACGGTGTTCGGCTGGCTCTCCCTGTTCGGGTTCGCCTTCCTGGCGATCACCGTCGGCCACATCCGCGACACGCTGCAGACGGTCCGCGCGATCGGCGACACGCTGCGCGGGCTGCTGGCCGTCTCGCTCGGCATCGAGATCCTGTCCGGCATCCTGCTCGACGTCCCGTTCGCCTTCCTCGGCGTCCAGGGGAATCTGGCCGCGGGCGGCCCCATCCAGGGTCTCTTCGGCAGTCGCAACATGCTGGGGTTCATCGCGGTCATCGCGCTGATCACGTTCGTGATCGAGTGGCGCACCCAGTCGGTCGACCCTCCGCTCGCCGTGGTGTCCGTCGCCCTCGCCGGATCGCTGGCGTTCCTCTCCTCCTCCCCGACCGTGCTGGTGCTCGCCGTCGCCGTCGGCATCGTGACGGTCGCGCTGACGATCGTCCGGCACGCGTCGCCGGAACGGCGCAATCTGGTGCAGTGGATGCTGGGGATCCTCGTCGCTCTGGCGCTCACCGTGGCGTTCGCGCTGCGGCATCAGATCATCGCGCTCCTCGACGCCGGTTCCGACTTCTCGATCCGCGCCACGCTCTGGAACACGATCCTGGACTTCGTCGCCGTCAAGCCGATCCAGGGCTGGGGATGGTTCGGAGACTGGGCGCGCGGCGAGTACCCGTTCACCTACATCAACTTCCAGCTCGACGACCGCCATCAGAGCGCGCTGAACGCGTTCTTCGACGTGCTCCTGCAGCTGGGCTCGATCGGACTCGTGCTCTTCCTGCTGCTCGGCGGCGTGGCGCTGGTGCGCTCGTGGCTGGTGGCCAGCGTGCGGCGGTCCGTCGTCTACGCGTGGACGCCGATCACCCTCGTCACGCTCGCGGTCGACTCGATGTTCGAGAGCTTCACGATCGTCGGGGCCGGCTGGTTCATGCTCGTGCTCTGCGCCCTGCGCGCCGGCCAGTCCCGGTCCTGGCGCGAGAACATCGACGCCGCGCACACGAGCTCGATCCCGACGCTCCGCCCGCAGGAGTGATGCGGCCGGGGCGAGCCCGGTTCAGAGCAGGACCTTCAGCGCAGGGTACCGAGCTTCTCGGCCCAGGCGATGGCGTCGCGCACACCGTCGTCGACGGAGCGCTCCGCCTGCCAGTCGAGGACCTCACCCGCACGATCGACGATCGCGAAGGCGCCGGCCTGATCGCCGGGACGGCGACCGGTCTCGACGACGGCGAGGGGCTCACCGGTCACGCGTTCGAATGCGGCGACCAGCTCGCGCACCGTCACGCCGTCGCCGGTGCCGAGATTGATCACCCGGTACGGCTCGTCCGCGGTGGCGACCTCGTCGAACCGCTGCACGGCCGCGACATGCGCGAGCGCGAGATCCCAGACGTGGATGTAGTCCCGCAGCCCCGATCCGTCGCGCGTCGCCCAGTCGGTGCCGGTGATCGTGAACGGCTCGCCGGCGGCATGCGCCTGCATGATCTTGCCCAGCGCGTGCGAGGGCCTCGGGTTCTGCTGCCCGGTCCGGAGCTGCGGGTCGGCGCCGATGGGGTTGAAGTAGCGGAGCGCGATCGCACGGAAATCGCCGGCGGCGGCCGCGTCGCGCAGGATCTCCTCGACCATCGCCTTGGTGGTCGCGTAGGGGCTGGAGGGCGCGAGGACACCGTTCTCATCGACGCCTTCCCCGGTCTCCCCCGCGTAGACGGAGGCGGACGAGCTGAACACGATGCGGGCGATGCCGGCGTCGCGGAGTCGCTGGAGCAGGAGCACCGTCTTGCCGACGTTGGAGTCGTAGTAGCCGAGCGGGTCGGCGACGGAATCCGGCACCACCGCGCGGGCCGCGCAGTGGACGACCGCATCGATGTCCGGGTGGTCCGACAGCAGGCGGTCGAGAAGGGCCGCATCGGCGATGTCGCCCTCGTAGAGGTTGCGACCTTCGCCGAAGGCGCGGAGGCCCGTCGACAGGTCGTCGAGGATGACGACCTCGATGCCGGCCTCGATGCATGCCGTCGCGACGGTGGACCCGATGTAGCCGGCGCCGCCGGTGATCAATACCTTCATCGCCCTCAGTCTAGCCAGACGCCCGGGCGGCACATGGAGCCGACTCTCCGCAGATCCGAAGGCGACGGACGGTAGGCTACTCACTGCTCGTCGCGTCGCGCGCTGTCCCGCCACAGCGGTCTGCGACACCAACATCGGAGAACTTACCCAGTGGCCCACGTCCTTCAGAACGTCGTCTTCCCACTTGATCGCGACCCCGATCTGCTTCCCCTGTACGCCGATCCCGAGACGTGGTCGGTCATCGAGGACGTGCCCGTGCGCGTGTCCAACCGTGCGCACCTCGGCAATATCCTCGGCCGTCACCGCGCGCGCATCGTCGCCGGGCGGCGTGTGTCGCTCGGCACCTACTTCAACGCTTTCCCCGCCTCCTACTGGCAGCACTGGACCAGCGTCCGAGAGGTCCGGCTGACCGTCCGCACGACGGGGCCCGCGACGATCCTCGTCTACCGCTCCAACGGCTCCGGCATCCGCCAGCGCGTCGCGACCCGTGAGGTGACCGGCGAGGCGACGACCTCGTTCGACCTCGACCTCACGCAGTACAGCGACGGCGGCTGGATCTGGTTCGACATCGTCGCCGACGAGAAGCCCGCGGTGCTCGAGGGCGCGGAGTGGACGACCGAGCAGGAGCCAGCGCGGTCCGGCAAGGCGTCGCTCGGCATCACCACGTACAACAAGCCGGACTACTGCGTCGAGACGCTGCGCGCCCTGGCCGCCTCCCCCGACGCGCTCGAGTTCGTCGACCGCATCTTCCTGGTCGACCAGGGGTCGCAGCTCGTCTCCGCGCAGGACGGCTTCGACGAGGTCGCCCAGAGCCTCGGGGAGACGCTGCAGGTCATCCGGCAGGAGAACCTGGGCGGATCCGGCGGGTTCGCCCGCGCCATGCACGAGACGCTGCAGCGCCCGGAGAGCGACTTCGTGCAGCTGCTCGACGACGACGTGCGCCTCGAGCCCGAGTCGCTGCGCCGCTCGATCGTGTTCGGCCAGTACGCGACGACGCCGGTGCTCGTCGGCGGGCACATGTTCGACCTGCTCGATCGCCCCAAGCTCCACGGCTGGGCCGAGGTCGTCGACGAAGACCCGTTCATGTGGCGCAACCTCTATCAGGAGAAGATGCCGCACGACTTCGGCGTGTCGAACCTGCGCCAGTCGACGCTGCTCCACATCCGGATGGACGCCGACTACAACGGCTGGTGGATGTGCCTGATCCCCCTCGACGTGATCCGCAAGGTCGGCCTCGCGCTCCCCGCGTTCATCAAGTGGGACGACGCCGAGTTCTGCCTGCGCGCAGGAGAGGCCGGGTTCCCGACGGTCTCGATGCCGGGCGTCGCCCTGTGGCACGTCTCCTGGGTCAACAAGGACGACACGATCGACTGGCAGGCGTACTTCCATGCCCGCAACCGGATCGTCGCCGGCCTCCTGCACTCCGGCGCCCCACGCGGAGGGGCGCTGCTGAAGCACAGCAGACGCGTCGACCTCAAGCACCTGATGATGATGCAGTACTACCCGGTGGCTCTGCGCGCCCGCGCTCTGCGGGACATCCTGTCGGGCCCCGACCACATGCGGCGGAACCTGGCGACGGCGATGCCCGCCGCGCGCGCACTCGCCCCCGAGTTCCCCGAGACCGTCGTGCACCGGGATCCGGCGAGGGTGCTGCACTCCCGACGCGGCCGCCGCGTGTTCCAGCAGCTGTCGAAGAACGATCTGGACAACCCGACAGGCATCCGGCTGCGGGTGTTCACGCTCCGCACGCTGCTGTCCCACTGGCTGCACCGGCCGCACCCCGCGAACATCGCGCAGCCCGAGGTCGAGTTCGGCAAGGAGGACGCCCTGTGGTGGCGCGTCCCCGCCTTCGACAGCGCGCTCGTGAGCGCCGCGGACGGATCCGGCAAGAACATCTACACGCGCGACCGCGGACAGTACCGCCGCATGCTGCGCGAGAGCATCCGACTGCACTCCGAGCTGCGCCGCCGGTGGCCGCAGCTGCAGAAGCAGTACCGCGAGGCGCTCCCCGAGCTCGTCTCACCCCAGTCCTGGCAGCAGATCTTCGAGGAGAAGGCATGACCGCGGCGCCCGCTGCATTCGACCCCACGGCCGCGACGATCGTCATCGTCACCTTCAACCGCTCTCACCTGCTCTCGGGCCTGCTCACGAGCATCACCGCGATGGACCCGAAGCCCGGCCATGTCGTAATCATCGACAACGCGTCCGCCGACGACACCACCGCCGTCGTCGAGTCCTTCCGCGAGGGCATCGGCACCGAGATCGTCTACCGCCGCCTGGAGACGAACACCGGCGGTTCCGGCGGATTCAGCGAAGGCATGCGCACCGCGTACGAGCTCGGCTCCGAGTGGATCTGGATGATGGACGACGACGTCGAGGTCCTCACCGACGGCCTGGCGAAGATGGGCAAGTGGGCGCCGCGGTTCAAGAGCATCCAGGGCCGCCGCATCGACTACGACGGCAGCGAGTTCTACTGGCAGTACCGCATCGCGGAGCGCATGGGGATCCCGATCCCGTTCGCGCCGTCCGGATTCGACGACTCCGGATTCAAGGAGATGAACAGCGGATGCTTCGAGGGCATGTTCATCCACCGCTCGATCGTCGCGCAGATCGGCCTCCCCGACCCGAGGTTCTTCATCTACTGGGATGACCAGATGTACGGGTGGCTCGCCTCGCGCCGGACCACCGCCGTCATCGTGGACGAGTTCGTCCTGCGGCGCACGCGCGAGATCAAGCAGTGGGACATGGGCATCCGCCACATGAACGCGTCGAGCAACGCGTATCGCTACTACATCATGCGCAATCGCGGGTTCATCAAGCAGTACTACCGTGTGCACGGGGTCTACAACCCGGTCCTGTTCGGGCTGGGCACCGCGGCGACATTCGCGAAGGAGCTGATCCGGCTCGTGTTCGTGGAAAGGACCGTGCGCGGGACCAGCAACCTCTTCCGCGGGATCCGTGACGGCGGCAAGGCCGGACGCGACCGCACCTGGCAGCCGATGGAACCGCTGGAGGCATGACGATGGACGAGCAGCAGCCGGAACTGCGGTGGGCCCCGCTCCCCGCTCCCCCGAAGCGCACCGGCCGGATCTGGCTGATCGTCGGCCTCTCGGTCGCCGCTCTGGCGATCGTGGGCGTGCTGCTCTTCCTCTTCCTCCCTCGAGGTGACGGCCCCACCCCCGGCGCGAGCCCGTCGTCCACGCCGTCGGCCTCCCCGAGCGCGACGCCGACACCGACACCGACGCCGTCCGCGACGCCGGCTCCGAGCCAGACTCCGATCGTCGACCCTCCGCCGGCGACCGACCCGACGATCGAGGCCTTCCGCGGTCAGGTGAGCGGCTGGCTCAACGACGCTCCGCGCGGACTCGACATCATCACCGGAGCCAACGGACCCGACGCGCTCCCGGTCGTCGAGACGCTCCAGCAGGACGTGCAGCGCCTCTCCGACGCGCAGCCGCCCGCCTCGATCGCCGACGGATGGCGTGACGGGCTCTCGGTGTACTCGCAGCGGCTGACCGACCTGCAGTCCGCGCTGACGGTCGGCGCCGCTCCCGCCGAGACGATCGATGCCGCCCGTGCGGCCGTGCAGGACCTGCGCGCCCTCGTCGGACTCTGACGTCGTCGGCTCGGATCAGGACCCGGATCGATCCTCTTCCGTCCAGTCGACCATGCCCGCAGAGGCGCAGTCGGGTGCCGGGATCACGACGGGTGCGCCGTCGGCGAGGCTGCACAGCGCCAGTGCGGGCCTGCCCACCGGGGCGCTCTGCGGGCTGCCGCTCTGGAACTCCACACTCATGAGCAGCCCTTCATCCCATAGTCGCGCACATTCCTCGATCAGTTCGGGCGACGGGTTGGCTCCGCTCGGGACGGGGACAGACACCGCGATGCCGCGCGGATCCGAGAGCGCACCCCCGGACCCGGACAGGGAATCGACAGGTCCGGCGACGGCAGCGCAGACCACATCCACCGACCGCGTCTCGAGGCCGCCGGCGACGGGCTCCGACCCCCGATCGGCTAGCGCCCAGGCGGTCCCGGCCCCGGCGAGCAGACACACCCCGGCGACCAGACCCCACGCGAGGCGCGTTCCACGCCTCACCGGTCGCGCGTCGGTCGCCTGCGTGACCAGGGCTCGTCGGAGCCGTGCGCGGAACTCCGGATCGATCCCTCCCGTGCTTCCGCTCATGTCGTCCCCTTTCCGCCTACCCGGGCGTCCGGGGTGAGCTCGGTCATCGCGACGCGCAGCCGCTGCTTCGCGCGACTGAGTCGCGTGCGGACCGTTCCGGCGGGCACGCGCAGCAGCCTGGCCGCATCGGCAGGCGCGACCTCCTCGATCACGCACAGCGCGAGGATCTCCTGATCCGACGCGCTCAGCCGCGCGAAGGCCGTCTCCACCTCACCTCGGCGATGCGAGCGCGTCTCGGCATCGAGCACCTCCTCCGCATGATCGGGGACGACGTCGGGCCGCAGTCGTCGGAGGAGGCGTTCGTGCCGCATCCGGGTCCGGGCGCTGTTCCGCGCGATGTTGGCCGCCGTCACGAGCAGCCATCCGATCACGGAGCCGTTCACGACTCTCACCCGAGAGCGCAGCCGCCACGCCTCGAGGAACACCATCGCCGTGATGTCCTCGGCGTCCTCACGCGAATGGGCGAATCGCCGCGCCTGTCGATGCACACGGTCGACGTGCCGATCGAAGACAGCGGCGAAGGCGTCGGCGTCGCCGGCGCAGGCCTGCGCCCAGAGGTCGGCATCGCTGCAGTCCATGCTCTGCCCGGGGTCAGTCACAGGTAGCTCAGCGCGGAACGAGGATCGATGAGACCACGACCGCGCCGGGTCCGTACTCCTGGTCCATCTCCCGCTGCAGTGCACCGTCCACGTCGTGGACGACCTGGATCGTGATCACGCCTGTCAATGCGTCCGGACCTGTCGTCATGACCTGATGCTCCGTCATCCTCTGATGATCCGCCATGATCTCCTGAACCCGCGCATTCAGCTCCGCATCGGTGAAGTCGACCGAGAACACGCAGAGCGCTCCTCCCCATACTTCGCGGATCCGTGCCTCCGCCCCCGCAGGATCCGACCGTACCCCGACGTTGATGATCGAGAGCCCGGCGTGCACGGCGTTGAGCCGCAACGCCTCGAGGGGATCCGTCCCGGGCGGCACGGTCGGGATCTCGCTGCGGTCGATCCACATGGTGCCGTATCCCTCCACGCTCGCGATCAGGCCGAACGCAGCGTTCAACGATTCATAGGACGCTCTGGTCTCGTCGACGATCTTCCATCCGCCATCCGGCGCGGGGCAGCGAGAAGGCAGGATCGGACCTGTCGGATGGGCGGGCGGTGTCGCGGCGATCGGTCCCGTGGAGACGACGGCGAGGGTCTCGGCGTCCGAGTCGTAGACTCCCGTCACCGTGAAGTCGCCCCAGCGCACGCCTGCGTGCTCCTCGTACTGCCCCTCGACGGCTTCCCAGTCCCACCCGGCGAGCTCCACCCCGCCGGCGCATGCAGGAGGATATGGCTGGAGTACTCCGAAGCAGAGATTCGTCTGTCCGTCGCGTTCGATGACCGCCCCCGAGGCTTCGGTCATGAACGTCGACGATATCCCGGCGCCGAGAGCTCCCCCTTCTCGCACCTCTTCCGCGCGTGGTGTGGCGCACCCCGTGGCGGCCAGGGCCAGCACCAGCACCACCGCCCCGCGCGCACGCCCTGCGATCGACCTCACCACACCGACCTCCCCCTTGAACTCCGGGATCCGCTGATGCGGCCCTCACCAGGGAGTGTCGCGAGGACGCCCAACGTTACAAGAAGGGTTCAGGCGTTGTAGTCGGCGTTGTACTGCGCCAGCACGTCGGCGATCGGCGCATCGAGCACGAGCTCGCCTTTGTCGAGGTAGAGGCCCCGCGTGCAGAAGCGACGGAGGTCGCGCTCGTTGTGGCTCACGAAGAACAGCGTGCGCCCTTCGGCCAGCAGCTCGTCGATGCGGGTGTAGCACTTCTCGCGAAAGGCCTTGTCCCCCACCGCGAGCACCTCGTCGACCAGGAGGATCGGCTCGTCGAGCTGCGACACGACCGAGAACGCCAGGCGCACCTTCATGCCGTTGGAGAGGTGCTTGTAGGGGGTCTCCTCGAAGCCGGCCAGCTCGGCGAACGCGATGATGCCGTCGTATCGACGGGAGACCTCCTCGCGCGACATCCCGTGCAATCCGGCCGTGAGCCGCACGTTCTCGCGCACCGTGAGGTCGCCGACGAAGCCGCCCGTGATCTCGATCAGCGGGGCGACTCCCCCGTTGACCGTGACCGTTCCCGTGTCGGGCAGGAGGACCTTGGCGACCAGGCGGAGGAGCGTCGACTTGCCCTGGCCGTTGCGCCCGACCACGCCGATCGACTCGCCCGGCTGCACGGTGAACGAGACGTCGCGCAGCGCCCAGAACTCCCCGGGACGCGAGCGTCGCGAGGCCCCGGAGAAGAGATCCTTGAAGCTGCGTCGTCCTCGACGGTTCCGTCGGAAGTGGACGCCGAGTCCCTGGACTTCGATGGCCGCGGACATCACAGCTCCTTCAGCACGGGACGCTCCAGGCTCCGGAACGTCCAGACGCCCAGCGCGAGGATGACGATGCACATCACCGCACTGATCACGACGGGGGTCGTCTGCCAGAGCTCCGGGAAGAATCCGACGCGGTAGAGGGTGAAGATACCCGCCAGCGGATTGAAGGCGCCGATGGTGTCGAACGGCGCCGGCAGGTCCTGGAAGCTGTAGATCACGGGCGAGGCGTAGAAGAGCGCGCGCAGGATCAGCGCCGTCGTCCGCTCGAGGTCGGCGTAGAGCACGCAGAGCGGAGCCACCAGCAGCCCGAGGCCGACGAGCAGCGTCACCTGCATGAGCATCGCCACGGGGAACCAGAGCAGCATCCAGTTGACGGTCGCGCCGCTGAACACCGCGAAGAGCACCAGCACCGGAATCGAGAAGAGGAACTCGATCCCCTTGCTCAGCACGATGCGGTTCACCCAGATCGATCGCGGGATGGCCGTCGACCGCACCAGGCGCGAGTCCTTCTTGAACGCCCTCGTGAAGTCGGACACCGAGGTGTTGAACCACACCCACGGCAGGAGCGCCACGATGAGGAACACGATGTAGGGATCCTCGCCGACGGTGCGGTGGAAGACCTGCGTGAAGACGAACCAGTAGATCGCGCTCATCACGAGCGGATCGAGGACGGACCAGAGGTAGCCGAGGAAGCTCGTCGCGTACCGGACCTTGAGGTCGCGGGCCGACAGCAGCCACAGCGAATGCAGATAGCGCCGGGGCGTCCCGGGCGCCCCGACAGCAGCGTGACTCACGATGTCGAGTCTAGGAGAGAGTGTTGTTCCAGAGCGACAGCGCCGAGCCGATGGCCATGTGCATGTCGAGGTACTGGTACGTGCCGAGGCGTCCGCCGAAGTGCACGTCCTTCTCGCCCTTCGCCAGGTCGCGGTAAGCCAGCAGCCCCTCACGATCCGACGGCGTGTTCACCGGGTAGTACGGCTCGTCCTCGCGGTTCGCGAAACGCGAGAACTCGCGCATGATGACCGTCTTGTCCTGCTCGAACACGTCCTTGCGCTCCGGGTGGAAGTGCTTGAACTCGTGGATGCGCGTGTAGGGCACGTCCATGTCGGGGTAGTTCATCACGCTCGTCCCCTGGAAGTCGCCGACATTCAGCACCTCCTGCTCGAAATCGAGCGTGCGCCAGCTCAGCGCGCCCTCCGCGTAGTCGAAGTAGCGGTCGACAGGGCCCGTGTAGACGACGGGCACCTGCCCGACCGTGGCCTTCTTGCTCAGAGGCTGCGACTCGTCGAAGTAGTCGACGTTCAGCTTCACCTCGATGTTCGGGTGATCCGCCATCCGCTCGATCCACGCGGTGTAGCCGTCGGTCGGCAGGCCTTCCCAGGTGTCGTTGAAGTACCGGTTGTCGTAGGTGTAGCGCACCGGGAGGCGGCTGATGATGTCACCGGAGAGCTTGTGCGGATCGGTCTGCCACTGCTTCGCGGTGTAGTCCCGGAAGAACGCCTCGAACAGCGGGCGGCCGACGAGGGCGATGCCCTTCTCCTCGAAGTTCGCCGCCGTCTTGGCGTCGAACTCCCCCGCCTGCTCCTTGACCAGCGCACGCGCCTGGTCGGGGGTGTACGCGGACTGGAAGAACTGGTTGATCGTCCCCAGGTTCACGGGCATCGGGAAGACCGTGCCCTTGTGCGTCGTGTACACCCGGTGCACGTAGTTCGTGAAGGTCGTGAACCGGTTCACGTACTCCCACACCGTCGCGTTGGACGTGTGGAAGAGGTGCGCACCGTAGCGGTGGACCTCGATCCCGGTCTCGGACTCCGCCTCGCTGTAGGCGTTGCCGCCGATGTGGTGACGACGATCGATGACGGTGACTTTGCGGCCCGCTTCTGCTGCGCGCTCCGCGATGGTGAGGCCGAAGAAGCCCGACCCGACGACGAGAAGATCCATACCTGCAATCGTATCGGCGTGTACCTGGGAGCTCAGTCGCCCACGATCGGCCCGATGACGTCGGCCAGCATCGGAGCGAATCGGCGGACGTAGTCGAGGTTCAGATGGTCCGCGTCGTAGAAGACCGCCGTGCCGCCGATCGCGGCGTAGCACCGCGTCTCGTCGCAGAAGTACGGTCCGGCGTCGAAGGACCGGATCGATGGATCGTCCGCCGTGGATGCCGCGAGCAGATAGGGATCGGCCGGCTGCGCCTCGGCTATCGGCACCGCGCACGCGAGCGGGTTGCGCGCGTTGACGAGGAGGCAGTCGGGCGAGCGCACCTCACCGTTGAACGGTACGCCGCCGAGGGCGATCACCGTCACACCGGCATCCGCCCAGGCGCGCCAGGTGCTCTGCAGGCCGTCCGCGAACTGGTCGATCTGCGGGCGGTCGGTGCCGTCGTCCACGAGCTGCACCCGGCCCGCCGACGACGTGAGGACGACGTCGGGAGCCGCCTCCACGACCGCGGCCTGTACGGCGGCCGACCACTCCCGGCAGCGCGCCTGCTCCGCGGCACTCGCCGGCGTGCGGAACCCCACGAAGGGGGCGTCGATCACCGGGCACCCTCCGCCGAACGACGTGGTCACGATCCACCCCTCGGTGCGGGCGAGGTCGAACACCGCGCCCTGCCACTGCTGTGCGTGCGAATCGCCGACGAGCCACACCGTCGGCGCATCCGCGGATCCCGCGCTGAAATCGCACACCACCGTCGCCGTCGTGTCGCCGAAAGGCAGCAGCGCCGGATCGGCCCCGCACTCGTCGGGCACGTCGAAATAGGCGTTCCCCGGGCCCATCACCACGTCGGCCGCCGGCCCGAACCGGTCAGGACACTCCGCGCCGGGATCCATCGCCTGGGGTCCGACGCACTCCTCGATCGTGACGGTCACGGGCGGCACGTCCGCCGCGGACGCCGCTCGGCCGGCCAGGACGAGCCCGCCGCCGACGAGAGCCACGGTGACGACGGCGCCCAGCATCGCGAGGAGGGTCCGACGCGGAGAGGCGGCGAGGACCTTCCAGCGCTGACCGGGGCGCTCCACGAAACGGGCCGTCGCCCAGGCCAGCAGCAGGGAGAGCGCCAGGATGCCGAGCTTCATGACGGTCGACGCAGCTGCTCCGACGAGGAACGGCACGAGCACGATCAGCGGCCAGTGCCAGAGGTAGAGCGAATAGGAGACGTCGCCGATCCACTGCACCGGCCTGGTCCCGGTCACCGCGGTGTGCCAGAGGCGCTCGCGTCCGGTTCCGGCGAGGATCATCGCCGCCGTGCCGAGCACGGGCAGCAGCGCCACGTAACCGGGGAACGGCGTCGCGGGGCCGAAGAACACGGCGGCCAGCGCGATCATGACGAGGCCCCCGAGCGCGAGCACATCGGCCCCCACGCGCGGGAGACGTCGTGTCGCGGTCAGCGCCAGCAGGCCGCCGACGCCGAACTCCCAGGCGCGGGTGTAGGTCGCGAAGTAGGCCTGGCTCGGGATGAGCGTCGTGGCGATCACGCTCGCCGCGAGCGAGGTGACGACGAGGACGGCCAGCACGACGACCGCGACGACCCGCGGGCGCGCCGACCGCCTGGCCGCCCACCAGGCCGCGGCCAGCAGGAGCAGCGGCCAGAGCAGATAGAACTGCTCTTCGACCGACAGGGACCAGTAGTGCTGCGCGACGGTCGCCTGGTCGTTGAGCGCCGAGTAGTTCACCGACATGGCGCTGAGGAACCAGTTCTCGACGTAGCCGGCGCTCGCCGCGATCTCGGCGCCGGCCCGCGGCCAGCGAGGGTACGGCAGGAGCAGCAGGGTGCCGATCGCGCTGACGATCAGCACCAGGAGCGCGGCGGGAAGGAGCCGGCGCACCCGGCGTGCGTAGAACGCGGCGAGCGCGATGCGCCCCGTGGCGGCCACCTCACGGGTGAGATGACTCGTGATCAGGAACCCGGAGATGACGAAGAACACGTCGACGCCGACGTAGCCCCCGGTCAGGCGGGTCGGCCAGAGGTGGTTGAGCACCACCGCGGCGATGGCGATCGCGCGGAGCGCCTGGATGTCCGCACGGAACGCGGCACGCCGAGGAGGGGCGGGCCGTGCGCGGTTCAGGTCGTGGCCCCTGCGGTGGCCATCAGCTCGACCGCGGTGCCGACGACGATGCGCGGAGTGCCCGCCCAGCGCGCGGCATCCGTCGCGGCGCGACCGTCGACGAGCAGCTTGATACCGGGAAGCTGCGCAGGCTCGAGCTCACGGTAGGCGGCGTGGTCGGTCTGCAGGATCGCGATGTCGATGTCGTCGCCCAGCGTGTACGGCTCGAATCCGAGTCGGCGCAGCTCCTCATCGCTGTACAGCGGATCGTGCACCTGGACGGCTGCCCCGCGCGCCTGCAGAGCAGCCACGGTCGGGAACACACCCGAGAAGGCCGTCTCCTTCACACCGCCGCGGTAGCTGGCGCCGAGGACGACAGCCCGCAGCCCGGACAGCGATCCGAGGATGCCCTCGGCCTGGGCGACCAGTCGCTCCGGCATGGATTCGTTCACGCGACGCGCGGTCCGCACGATGTCGGCGCCGGGATCCGTCGAGAGGTAGAGCTTCGGATACACCGGGATGCAGTGACCGCCGACGGCGATGCCCGGGCGGTGGATGTGGCTGAAGACCTGGGAGTTGCAGGCCTCGATCACCTGGTAGACGTCGATCCCGTTGGCCCCCGCGAACAGGGCGAACTCGTTCGCGAGCCCGATGTTCACATCGCGGTACGTGGTCTCGGCGAGCTTGGCCATCTCCGCGGCTTCCGCGCTGCCCAGGTCCCACACGCCGTTGGCCCGCGCGAGATCCGGACGATCGTCGAACTCGAGGACGGCCTCGTAGAACTCCACGGCGCGACGCGCACCCTCGTCGGACAGCGCGCCGACCAGCTTCGGGTACTTGCGGAGGTCCGCGAAGATGCGGCCGGAGTACACGCGCTCCGGCGAGAAGACGACATGGAAGTCCTCGCCCTCGGTCAGTCCGGAGACCTCCTCGAGCATCGGCTTCCACCGACCGCGGGTGATGCCCACGGGGAGCGTCGTCTCGTACGAGACCAGGGTGCCGGGGCGGAGATGCTGCGCGAGCGACCTCGTGGCCTGGTCCATCCAGCCGAACTCGGGCTCCGCGGTCTCCTCGTTGACGAAGAGCGGGACCACCACGACGACGGCCTCCGCCGACGGGATCGCCTCGGCGTAGTCGGTCGTGGCGCGCAGGCGTCCGGCTGCCAGAGCCGCGGTGAGCTTCTCCTGCAGCTGCGCCTCACCGGGGAACGGCTCGACCCCGCTGTTGACGGCCTCGACGAGCGTCGGGTTCACATCGACCCCGATCACCTCATGTCCACGGTCGGCGAACTGCAGAGCGAGAGGGAGGCCGATCTTTCCGAGGGCCACGACGGCGATACGCATGAGCGATATTCTATGGCGCGGACGGAGGTCGGCCTCGCGCTCCCCGTCTCCCCCGCGTACCCGCGCAGACTGTTCACGGGATGTGCGCGGAGTGTGCGGAGGCTCCGGTCAGCGGCGCTGCCCCTCGAGCACGGAGATGACGCGGGTGGCCGCGTGACCGTCGCCGTAGGGCGCCTGGTCCGTGTCGGCGGGCCGTGGGCGCGTCACTCCGGCGGCGATCTCCTGCGCCGTGTTCGCGAGCACGTTCCAGCCCAGCTGCACGGTCTCGACCCATTCCGTCTCCGTGCGCACCGTCGTGCACGGCACGCGCAGGAGGAACGCCTCCTTCTGCAGACCACCCGAGTCGGTGACGACGCCGGCGCTCGAGACGGCCGCGGCGATGAGGTCGGCGTACGCCAGCGGCGCATGCGCGATGAGAGATCCCTGGGTGAGCGCGATGCCGTGGGCGGCGGCCTTCGCGACGACGCGCGGATGAGCCAGCAGGACCACGGGCTTGTCGAGGTCCGCGAGACCGGCGGCGATCTCCGCCAGGCGCGCGGGGTCGTCGGTGTTCTCGGCGCGATGGATGGTCGCGACGTAGAACCCACCCGCCTCCAGGCCGAGCTCCTCGATCAGGGCGGAGGGAGCCCCCGCCACCTGATCGCGGACCTCGAACAGCACGTCGGTCATGACGTCCCCCACGAGCACCGTGCGCTCGGCGAGCCCCTCGTTCGCGAGGTGCTCGACCGCGACCTCGGTGGGAGCCAGCAGGAGGTCAGCCGCGTGGTCGGTCAGCACCCGGTTGTGCTCCTCCGGCATCCGGCGGTTGAAGCTGCGCAGACCGGCCTCGAGGTGCGCGACCGGGATGTGCATCTTCACGGCGCTCAGCGCCGCGGCGACCGTCGAGTTCGTGTCTCCGTAGACGAGGACCCAGTCCGGGCGGTGCTCGTCGAACACGGCGTCGAGCGCAGCCAGCATCGAGCCCGTCTGCACGCCGTGGGATCCGCTTCCCACACCGAGGTGCACGTCGGGAGCGGCGATGCCCAGGTCCTCGAAGAACACGTCGGAGAGCATCGGATCGTAGTGCTGACCGGTGTGCACGATGACGTGCTCCACGCCGGCGGCGAGCGCAGCCTTGTGGATCGGAGCGAGCTTCACGAACTGGGGGCGGGCGCCGACGACGCTGATGATCTTCACGGTCACTCAGCCTAGAGCGCGGCGCCGCGCCGCACCCGACTCAGTCCGCGAACCGGCGGGCGGCGTCGGGGAACACGCGTGCCGGCACGCCACGGAGGACGCTGTACGGAGGAGCGACCGTGTTCTCGGTGACGACCGCTCCGGCGGCGATGACGCTGTGGTGGCCGATGTCCGCGCCCATGAGGACCACGGCGTTCGCACCGATATGCACGTGGCCGCCGATCCGACTCGACGCGCGCTGGATGTCTCGGGCGCGTTCGCTGACGCAGCGCTCGACCGTGGAGTGCGTGTAGATCTGCACACCGGCGGAGATGTCGCAGCCGTCGCCGATCACGAGGCCGCCGCTGCCGTCGATGACCGTGAACGCCCCGATCCAGACGCCGTCGCCGATCTCGGGCTCACCGACGATCCACGCGTGCGGATTGAATCTGTTGGCGGGGAGGCCGTGCCACGCGGGCACCTCCTGGTTCGGCGACTCAGCGGGCTCTCTCACGGTTCGGCGCACCTCCATCCCATATGATACTTAGCAGTCTGCCCGCTTCCGTGATGCCACGGGAGCTCGATAACGAGAGAACTCGAAATCCATGTCTGTGCGTTCAAAATCCATCCTTGTCACCGGCGGCGCCGGCTTCATCGGGAGCCACCTGGTCGATCGACTCATCCGTGACGAGCCCCGACGGATCACCGTCGTCGACAACTTCTTCCTCGGCAGCATGGAGAACCTTACGGCCGCGCAGGCCGCGCGCCCGGACATCGACGTCATCCGGCTCGACGCCTCCGACCTCGCCGCCATGCAGGACGTCGTGACGACGCACGAGATCGACACGGTGTTCGACCTCGCCGTCATCCCGCTGCCGACCTCTCTGACCTACCCGGCCTGGACGGTCCAGACGAACGTCGGCATCGCCACGACGTTCTGCGAGATCGCCCGTCGCGGACTCGTGGAGCGCCTGATCCACGTCTCCAGCTCGGAGGCCTACGGCTCCGCCCGCTACATCCCGATGGACGAGGGGCACCCGCACGACGCGATCACCCCGTACGCGGCGAGCAAGTCCGCCGCGGATCACATCATCGAGTCCTACGTGCAGACGTTCGGGATCGACGCCACCGTGATCCGGCCCTTCAACAACATCGGTCCTCGCCAGAACCCCGGCTCGTACGCCGGCATCGTGCCGATCATCGTCCGCCGCGTGCTCGACGGCGAGCCGATCGAGATCTTCGGCGACGGCGAGCAGACCCGCGACTTCATCTTCGTCAAGGACAGCGCCGACCTGATCGCCCAGGTCCACGACTCCGACGAGTGCCGTGGCAAGGTGCTGAACCTCGCCACCGGCGTCGAGACCTCGGTCAACGAGCTCGTCTCGCGCATCCTCGGCCTGATGGGACGCCCCGACCACCCGGTCATCCACACGGAGGAGCGCCCCGGCGACGTCCGCCGCCACCTCGCCGACGTGTCGCAGCTCGAGTCGCTCCTGGGTCACCAGTCGCCGCGCCTCACCGACGACGCGCTCGGCCAGACCGTCGAGTGGTACACCTCGGTCCTGTCATGAGGCTCAACATCCCGCTGACCGGCGCCCCGGAGGTCGACGCGGTCCGCGAGGTCATCGAGTCCGGCTACCTGACGCAGGGTGCGAAGACGGCGGCGTTCGAGGAGGCGGTGCGCGGATACACGGCCGCCCGCCACGCCGCCGCCGTCAGCTCCGCCACGACCGGTCTGCACCTCGCCCTCGTCGCGCTCGGCGTCCAGCCGGGAGACGAGGTCGTGATCCCGGGCTTCAGCTTCCCGGCGACGGCGAACGCCGTGATCCAGCAGGGCGCCACGCCCGTGTTCGTCGACATCGACGAGGCGACGTTCAACCTCGACCCCGCGCTCCTCGACGCAGCCGTCACCGATCGGACCCGCGCCATCATGCCGGTGCACGCCTTCGGCCTCTGCGCGGACATGGACGCCATCAACGCCGTCGCCGCGCGGCACGAGCTGCCGGTGCTGGAAGACGCCGCGTGCGCTCTCGGCGGCACGTACGGGGGCCGTCACGCCGGCACGCTCGGCACCGCCGGCGTCTACTCGTTCCACCCTCGCAAGATCATCACGACCGCCGAGGGCGGGATGATCACGACCGATGACGACGAGCTCGCGAAGCGCATCGCCGTGCTGCGTGCGCACGGCGCCGTCCGCGGCGAGCTGTACATGGAGTTCGTCGAGGCCGGATTCAACTACCGGCTCAGCGACGTCCACGCGGCGATCGGCCTCGCCCAGATGACCCGCATCGACGACATCGTCTCGGGTCGCCGACGCGCGGCATCCGAGCTCACCAGCCGTGTCTCCGGCATCGAGGGCGTGCAGGTGCCGACGGAACCCGCAGGCACCGCCCACACCTTCCAGTCGTACGTCGTGCTCCTCGATGACGGCATCGATCGGGACGAGGTCATCCGTCGCATGCGAACGCGCGACATCGAGACGACGCTGGGGACGTACGGGATGCACCTGCAGCCGTATTTCCGCGAGCGGTTCGGCATCCCGGACGAGGCGCTCCCCCACACGACGCGCGCCCACCACCAGGCGCTCACGCTCCCGCTGTATCCGCAGCTGACCGAGGACGACATGGATGCGATCGCCGACGCGCTGCGACTGAGCATCGAGGAGAGCACGACACGATGACCCGACCTGATGTCACGATCGTCGACTACGGCGTGGGGAACCTCGGCTCGCTGCGCAATGCGCTGGCGAAGGTCGGGCGCTCCTCCGAGGTCACCAGCGACCCGCAGACCGTGATCGATGCCGCGCGCATCATCCTCCCCGGGGTCGGCTCCTTCGACCACGCCGTCGACCGCCTGACCGAGAGCGGCCTCGGCGAGGCCGTCGTGACGGCGGCCCGCGACAAGGGCACGCCGCTCGCGGGTGTGTGCCTCGGCATGCAGCTGATCATGGACGGCAGCGACGAGGGCGAGCGACCGGGTCTGGGCCTGATCCCCGGACGCGCCCACCGCTTCCCCGACGAGTTCGACGGTGCGCGCCTGCTCGTCCCGCACATGGGATGGAGCGCAGCCGTCGCGGCGAAGCCGTCGCGACTCGCACCGTCGCTGGGCAGCGGCGGACGGTTCTACTTCGTCCATTCCTATGCCGTCACCCCCGATGACGAGGCCGACGTCCTCACCTGGACGGAGTACGGCGAGCGCTATGCGTCGTCGGTGGAGCGCGACAACGTGATCGGGATCCAGTTCCACCCCGAGAAGAGCCACCGCTTCGGATTGACGCTCCTCGGCGAGTTCGCGGTGGCGGAGGCCTGATGCACGTCTATCCCCGGCTGATCCCCGTCCTGCTGCTCGAGGGCGACCGTCTCGTGAAGACCAAGGGCTTCGAGGACCCCCGCTACGTCGGCGACCCGGTCAACGTCATCAGCATCTTCAACGACCTCGAGGTCGACGAACTGGTGATCCTCGACATCGGCGCCGCGAAGAGCCGCGTGCCCGCCCGGATGGAGCTGCTGAACCGCATCGCCACCGAGGCGTTCATCCCTCTCGCCTACGGCGGCGGCGTCGAGACCGCCGCGCAGGCGCAGGCGATCATCGCCGCGGGCTTCGAGAAGATCATCGTGAACACCGCGCTGGTCACGCACACCGACGCCGTCCGCGAGATGGTCCGCGCCCTCGGGTCGCAGGCCATCGTCGCGAGCCTCGACGTGCGCGGGACCGACGACGGCTACGTCGTCCACACCGGCGGAGGAGCGGATGCCGCGGCCTTCACGGTCGACGAGTGGGTCGCGCTGGCGACCGATGTCGGGGTCGGCGAGATCCTCGTCACGAACATCGACCACGAGGGCACCCGAGAGGGCATCGACCTCGACCTCGTCCGCACGGTGGCGGCGACCGCGGCCGTCCCGGTGATCGCGCACGGCGGCGCGGGCGGACGCGGCGACCTCGTCGCACCGATCGAGCATGCCGGCGCGTCGGCCGTCGCCGCCGGAACCGCGTTCGTGATGCAGTCCGGGCGCGAGAGCGTGCTCATCAACTACCCGACGCGTCCGCAGATCGACGCGCTCTTCGGCCACCTCTTCGACGGCCGCGGGGAGCCCATCGCCGCGCAGCAGTTCGGGCTGGACCTGGATGCCGCCACCTCCGACGAGTTCCTGAGCTCGCCGGACGTGTGCCGCCGCTGCATCATCACCTCCGACGTTCCCGGTGCGGCGTTCGACGCCGACGGCGTCTGCTACTACTGCCACCTGCACGACTCGCTCGACAAGCAGTACCCGATCGGGCTCGAGAGCGAGAAGGCGCTGGACAAGTTCGTCGCCGAGCTCAAGGCCGCGGGCCGTGGCAAGAAGTACGACTGCATCATGGGGGTGAGCGGCGGCACCGATTCGTCGTACCTCGCCCACCTGCTGGTGAAGAAGGGCGTGCGCCCGCTCGCCGTGCACTTCGACAACACCTGGAACTCCCCCACGGCGACGTCGAACATCTTCGCCGTGCTCGACAAGCTCGGGGTCGACCTCGAGACCTACGTCGTGGACAACGCGGAGTACGACGACATCTACCGCTCGTTCATGCTCGCGGGAGTGAAGGACATCGAGGCTCCGACCGACATCGGCTTCATGGGCGTGCTGTATCGCGCCGCCGAGAAGCACGGCATCCGCCACATCGTCGAGGGCCACTCGTTCCGCACCGAGGGCATCTCCCCCATGGGCTGGCTGTACATGGACGGCGGCTACATCAAGGGCGTCCACAAGCGCTTCGGCACGGTGCCGATGAAGACCTATCCGAACCTCGACTTCACGAACTTCGTCAAGTGGTCGGCGTTCAGCAGGATCCAGCGCACCCGCCCGCTGTACTGGATCGACTACAACAAGGAGGCCGCGAAGCGCTTCCTCGCCGACGAGTACGGATGGCAGTGGTACGGCGGCCACCACCTGGAGAACCGCTTCACGGCGTTCTACCACACGTACTTCCTGCCGACCCGCTTCGGGATCAACTTCCGTCAGATCGAGCTCTCGGCGCTGGTGCGCTCCGGCCAGATGGACCGGAGGCTCGCCGCCGCCCAGTTCATCGAGCCCCGCCACGGCGATCCCGAGCTCATCGCGATGGTGAAGAAGCGCATCGGCTTCGATGACGCGGGCTTCGAGCACGTGATGACGATGCCGAAGAAGGACTACACGGACTACCCGACGTACAAGCGGCGTTTCGAACTGCTCCGCCCGTTCTTCTGGCTCATGTGGAAGCTCGATCGCGTTCCCAAGAGCTTCTACGTGAAGTTCTGCATCCCGCGCAAGAAGCGATGATGGCCGCGTCGACCTCGGTGGTGTTCCGTCGCCAGCAGGCGCTGCTGCGCACCCTCTTCTGGGTGTTCAAACCGTTCGCGTTGTTCACGAGGCGGATCGACTGGGTCGTCGGCCCGGAAGACATCGCGCTCATGGCCACCCACATCGCGGAGGCGCTGCCGAACAGCTACACCGCGATCCACGCGAGGAATCCGTTCTACTCCGTGGAGTACGACGCCGTGATCCAGACGACGTCCACCGCCCTCGGCGGCCGCCTCGCGACCTGGCGCCGCCTGTACGGCGGACCGATCCTGCTGGCCTGGCTCGTCAACCGTGCGCGCGGATTCATCTACGTCGGCGGAGGGGCCTTCCTCGAGGGGCACCACGACGAGCGGGAGTTCGAGTTCGCGTTCATCCGGCGGCACGGGCGACGTCTGGTCTGCTACTTCACCGGCAACGACATCCGCTCGCCCCGATTGTCGCAGCAGCGCGCGGAGGAGACGGGACGTCCCAACATCGGATCGATACTCGCCACGATCGACCCGATCTTCGCCGCACCCGAGTACGACCTGGCCCGGCGGGCACGCGCGCAGGTGGCCGAGCGCCATGCGGAGGCGATCTTCAACGCCCGCAACGACCAGCTCTCCTACCTCGAGGGGCACACGCACCCGTTCCTGTACTTCTACCCGGATGAGCAGTTCGTCGACAGCACCGTCAAGTTCGATGCGCCGGAGCGCATCGTCGTCGTGCATGCCCCCTCGAACCCTCTGCTGAAGGGCACGGATGCCGTGCGCGAGGTCATGGCTCGGATCACGCAGTCCCATCCGCACGTCGAGTACCGCGAGCTGATCGGCGTCCCGCACGAGCAGGTGCTGGCGGCTCTCGACGATGCGCACGTCGCCCTCAACGAGTTCTACGCCTCGGTGCCCGGTGTGTTCGGCGTCGAGGCCATGGCGCGCCGCTGCGTGCTGGTCACCAGCGCCCGCGCGTCCGACGAGCCCGATCTGGGCGAGGATGCCGACGAGGCCTGGGTGATCGCCGACGTGCACACGCTCCACGACGCACTGCTGACGGTGCTCGCGCACCCCGAGGAGATGGCCGCGCAGGCCGCACGCGGACACGCGTGGGCGATGGCCAACGCCTCGGCGAGCGCGAGCGCACGAGCGCTGGCGCTGGCTCTGGCCCCGGCGACAGAGCCTGCGCGATGACATCGCGGCGTCAGACGCTCCTCACGCGGATCGGTTCGATCCTCCTCGCGGGCCTCCTGCTCGCCGGGTGCACCTCCCCCGCCCCCTCGGCATCCCCCTCCCCGATCCCGACGGTGTCCCCCGCGCCGGAGACGAGCCTCAACACCGAGGGCTTCGCGACATCCGGATGGACTCTGCGCACCGACGTCCTCAACCCCTTCTACGACCGGATCCAGGTCGACGTCGACATCACCGAGATCGACGACTCGGGTCTCGCGCTGTACCGGGAGCAGGCCACCGGAAAGGTGCTGCCGCATCCGATCGTCAACGCGCAGTATGCGATGGCGGCCCTGCTGCGGTGGGAGGAGACCGGCGACGACATCTGGCTGACGCGAGCCATCCGCAACGCGCAGGAGCTCGTCGACACGCACGTGGAGCGAGACGGCGCGTGGTGGTTCCAATACGACTGGGACTGGACCTACCTGGATCGCACGCTCACCGCACCCTGGTGGTCGGGGATGGCGCAGGGCGAAGCGCTGACGGTGTTCTCCCGCCTCGCCACCATCCAGCCCGAGAATCCGCAGTGGCGAGAGGCCGCCGACCGCACGGTCGAGTCGTTCTTCCAACGCGGCGAGGGCAACACCGCACCGTGGTCGACCGTCGTCGACAACGGGTACCTGTGGTTCGAGGAGTACGCGGGCGACCAGCCGCCGCTCCTGGTCATGAACGGGCACGTCTTCGCGATCTTCGGGCTCTACGAGTACTGGCTGCTCAGCGGGGACCAGCGGGTCGCGACCTACATCGACGGCGGCGCGACGGCCATCCTGGCCGCGATGCCGCTGATCCGCGGCGGCGAGGGTGCGGTGTCGTACTACTGCACGCAGCGCGACTACTGCCGCCGTGTCGAATGGCAGAACGCCACGTACCACCCGATCCACATCCAGCAGCTCCACGCTCTGGGACGGATCACCGGCGCACCGGAGTTCGACGAGTGGGCCGCACTCCTGGAGAGCGACTGGCAGGGCTGAGAGTCGCGGTCAGCGGGAGCGCACGATCGCGCTGACCGCCGTCGCCCAGTTCTCCACCTGCGCCTCGGCGGAGAGCGCCGCGGCGTGCTCCTGCACAGCGGCCTTGAACCCGTCGACCCGCTCGGGAGTGAGTCCGTCGACGGCCGCGAGGATGCTCGACTCCGTGAAGTCCGCCGTGACGATGCCGAGGCCCCGCTCCTCCACGATGCCGGCCATCTCGATGGACGGACCGACGATGATGCCGAGTCGGGCCTGCACGAAGTCGAAGAACTTGTTCGGCAGCGCGAGCGCGTTGTTCTCGCTCGTCGGCGGCAGCACGTGGATCCCCACGTCGTAGCCGTGCAGCACATCGATCAGCTCGGCCTGCGCGACCGGCTCATGCACCGTGATCCGAGATCCGAGCTCGTCGGAGAGAGCGACGAGCTGCTCACGATCGGTGGGCGGGTTGTACGTCAGGTAGAGGTCGAGGCTGACGTCGGCCGAGGAGGCGGCGACTGCCCGCATGATCTCGGCGAGACCTCGCTCGCGGAACGGATTGCCGCTGTGCACGAGCCGGATCGGACGCCCCGTCGGCGTCGGCGCGAAGTCCCGGAACGGGGTCGCGTTCGTCACCACGCCGGGCTCGAGGCCGTACTCGCGGTAGCGCTGGGCGATCGCGGTACCGACGGTCGTGGAGGACCGGACGCGGGACGCGAACCGTGTGATGAGCCAGGTCCGGTACCGCCGCTGCCGGAGTCCGAGTTTCGTATCGTCGACGGGCAGGCCGGGGAAGAACTCATGGAGGTCGGCGTGGACCCGCTCCGCTCCCGCCACCGAGATGGCGGCTCCGAGGGTCTCCGCGTCGTTCGCGATGACCGCGTCGAACCGGCGTCCGCGCAGGAGACGACGGGTCTGCTGCACCAGGGGCACGTGGTCGTACCCCCAGCGGAACCACTCCCGCTCGCGGGCGATGTCGTCGACGAGGTCTCCCCAGCGTCCGCGGGGCCGGACGTCATCGGGGTCGAGGGCGATGTGCTCGACCCGAGGGTCCGGCGAGGCACCGGGCGAACAGGTCGTGACCTCGTACTCGTCGGCGAGCCGGCGCACCTGCTTGATCACGCGGGGATCGATGTCGATCGCGTCGTACGAGAGGATGAGGACCCGCGGCCGCGCAGACGAGGTCACCACGTCGTCACGGTCCCGGAGGGGGAAGGGCGGACGTCCTCGTATGCGATCCGGACACTCATGCGCTCCAGTCTAGGAGGCCTCAGCGCGGTTCCCCGGAGGACACATGTCCGCCTCGGTAGACTGGGCGGATGACCGCTGTCCGTTCCACGATCGCTCCGCGCTCGTGAACCGCTACCGTCTGCCTGGCTGGATCAACTCGCTCATCGATCGGATCGCGGATGCTCCGATGAGTCCGATCGGCCGGATCGCGGCCCGCCGGATGGGTGCCCCGGCTCCGGCCGGAGCCGTTCCCGCCACGGAGTTCGACGACAAGCCGATCAGGGTCCTCATCACCCCGATGAACTACTCCGGCCAGGGCCGGGCCTGGGCGCGCGCGCTCGAGGCAGCGGACCCCTCGATCTCGGCCCGCAACACCGCCGTCGACGTTCCCGGGGGCTTCTCGTTCGACGCGGACCTCGTGGTCCCCGTCGGCACGTACCACAACGGCGCCGAGTGGCAGCAGCGCGAGTTCGAGGCTGCGAGCCGCGCCACGCATGTGCTGATCGAGGCCGAGGAGCCCCCGTTCGGGCGGATGCTGTCGCGATCGGTCGCCGCTCAAGCCGAGGCCCTGCTGGACAGAGGCGTCGATGTCGCGTTCCTCGCGCACGGGACCGACGTCCGGCTCCCCTCCCGCCATATGACGGACAACCCGTGGTCGCACTACGGAGACCCGGACATCTACGCGCCCAGGGCGGAGGTCCTCGCCGCGAGGAACATCCGACTGCTGACCGAGAGCGGCCGTCCTCTCTTCGTCTCGACTCCTGACCTGCTGGAGGATCTGCCCTCCGCCGGATGGTGCCCGGTCGTCGTCGACCCCTCGCGCTGGGCCGCCGCGCCTCGGAGCGGTTCCGACGGCCCGCTGCGCGTCACGCACGTCCCGTCGGTGTCGGCGGTGAAGGGCACCCAGCTCATCCTCCCCGCGCTCGAGAAGCTCGCCGAGGAAGGGGTCATCGACCTCCGACTCGTGCAGGGCGTTCCGAGCGCCGAGATGCCGGCCGTGTTCGCCACCGCCGACGTGGTGATCGATCAGGTGCGCATCGGCTCCTACGGCGTCGCAGCCTGCGAGGCCATGGCCGCGGGGTGCATCGTGGTCGGACACGTCGCCGCCCGCGTCCGCGGCGAGGTCGAGCGGCGCACCGGACTCGCGCTCCCCGTCGTGGAGAGCGACCCGCCGAGCATCGAGGAGACGCTGCGTCGACTCGCCGCGCTTCCGGATCGCTCCGCGATCATCCGAGCAGGCATCGACTTCGTGCGGCACGTCCACGACGGACGCATGGCCGCTGCGGTCCTGACAGACGAGTGGATCCGTCCACGCACGAGCACAGACCAGGAAGGTGGCGCGCATGCATCCCGCGATTGAGCGGATCTGGAAGCTGGTGCCGAAGCCGGTGCAGGATTCCATCGCCGCCGGTGTCGACAGGGCGAACGGCGTCGTGCCCCCGCCCCCGCCCCACCCCGACCTGACCCGGCCGCACCGCGTGCTCATCGGCCCGGTGAACTACGCCGGCCAGGGCTACCGGTGGTCGCGGGCGATGGAGGAGTCCGGGGACGTCTCGGCGAAGAACTTCGTCCATGCCGAGAACAACGTCCTGCAGTACCCCGCGGACTACGTCGTGCCGTGGCGCACCTCGGAGCACTCCCGCGCGTGGCAGCGCGCGATGGTCGAGACGATCGCCCAGGAGTACACGCACGTTCTCGTCGAGGCCTGCGTTCCGGTTCTTGGCGGCATGTTCTCCGGTGATCTGCGGCGGCAGGTGGCGCTCATGCAGCGCGGCGGCGCCCGCGTGGGGATCATCGGACACGGCACGGACGTGCGGCTCCCCTCGACGCACGTGCAGTCGACGCCCTGGTCCCACTTCGTGGACAGCGACGAGTGGGTCGCTGCGGAGAAGGTCGAGACCGTGGTCGCCGAGAACCTGCGGGTCATCCGCGAGCTCGGACTGCCGACATTCGTCTCGACCGCCGGGCTGCTCATCGACATCCCCGACGCGCACTTCCTGGGCGTCGTCATCGACCCGGACAGGTGGGTGAACGACGAGCCCGTCCTGCAGCGCGACCGGCTGAAGGTCGTCCATGCTCCGACGAACCCCCACGTCAAGGGCACGCCCCTCATCGTTCCCGCGGCGCAGCGGCTCCACGACGAGGGTCTCATCGAGTTCGTGCAGCTCGAGCGCACGCCGAACGAGGAGATGCCCGCCGTGCTCGCATCCGCCGACGCCGTGCTGGACCAGTTCCGCGTCGGAGACTACGGCGTCGCGGCCTGCGAGACCATGGCAGCCGGCCGCCTCGTGCTGGCGCACGTGACCGATCAGGTGCGCCAGGAGGTCGAGCGCCACGCCTCGATGCCGCTCCCCGTCGTGGAGGCCACACCGGACGACATCGAGGCGGTGCTGCGCGACATCGTCGCGCGTCGCGAGCACTACCGTGCGATCGCCGCGTCCGGACCGGCGTTCGTGCGTCGCCTCCACGACGGCGCCTTCTCCCGCGAGGTGCTCGTGAAGCACTTCCTGGCGGTCTGAATCCATGCGCGTCGCCATCGTCTCCCGCATCTACCGACCGGAGCCGTCTGCCGCCTCGCTCTTCCTCGGCGCCGTCGCCGACGAGCTGACCGGCCGCGGGAACCGGGTGGTCGTGCTCACCGCCCGGCCGCCGAAGAGCACGAGGACTCCGCGTCATGTGGAGACCGTCCGCACCTTCCCGGTGGTCCGCGACCGCCAGGGTTACGTGCGCGGGTACATCCCCTACCTGAGCTTCGACATCCCCCTCGCCTTCCGCCTGCTCTTCCTGCGGCGCCCCGACGTCGTCTTCATGGAGCCGCCGCCCACCACCGGGGTCGTCGTGCGCGTCATCTGCGCCCTGCGGCGGATCCCCTACGTCTACGACGCGGCGGACATCTGGTCGGATGCCGCCGACCAGGCGACGAACTCCTCGCTCGTGATCCGGGTGCTCCGCGCCATGGAGGGATTCGGGATGCGCGGCGCCGAGCGCCTCGTCACCATCTCGCAGGGCGTCGTCACGCGCGCTCGCGCGCTGGGCGTCTCCCGCAGGATCGCCGTCACGGGCTTCGGTGCGGACACGGGGGCGTTCGCCCCGGACTCCGACGTCCCCGTCCGGAAGCTCTTCGTCTATGCGGGGAGCTATTCGCCCTGGCACGGCGCGGAGGCGCTGATCGACGCCTTCGGGATCTTCTCCCGTGAGCATCCCGGCTACACGCTGCGGTTCATCGGCAACGGCAGCGAACGCGAGCTGATCGAGGAGCGCGCGAGACAGGTCGGCGTCGCCGACGCGGTCGAGTTCCTCGCCGCGATGCCGGCGGAGGAGCTCCTCCCGCACCTGAACGAGGCCGTCGCGAGCATGGCGACCCTGCGCCCCGGCACCGGCTACGACTACGCCTTCACCACGAAGGCGTATTCCTCGCTCGCGGCGGGATGCCCTGTGCTGTTCGCCGGCCCCGGCCCCACCGCGCCGTTCCTGCGGGAGGCGAACCGCCACGTGCGGGCCGGGATCGCCTGCGAGTACGACGTGGCCCAGATCGCGATCGCGATGGAGCAGCTCGCGATCACACCGCTCTCCGCGCAGGAGCGCGAGGACCTCGGACGCTGGACAGCCGAAGAGCACTCCCTCACGGCCGTCGCGCGGCGCGTCGTCGACAACATCGAGTCCGCGGCCGTCCGCTCCGAGGAGCGCTGAGATGGCCGGTCTGCACGACATCGCCGGCTGGTTGGTCCGCCGCCGCTCGTCCCTGCCCGCCTGGGCGACGCGCATCATCGATGCGCCCGCGCGCAACCCGGACGGCCTGATCGGTCGACTCGCCTATCGGATCCTCGGCGGCGACGGCGCTGCGAACACCTCGGCGCCGGACACGGCCGTCCGCGTCTACATCGCCCCGACCAACTACTCCGGTCAGGGCTTCCTCTGGGCGCGGGCGCTCGAGCGGGCGCAGAGCGACGTCGGCGCGCGCAACATGGCCGTGGACATCCCCGGCGGATTCGCCTTCCCAGCTGACACGACCGTGCCCATCGCCGTCAACAGCGCCTCCGCCGAGTGGCAGCGCGCCGAGTGGGAGGCGGTGCAGGCCTTCACGCATGTGCTGATCGAGGCGGAGCGGCCGATCTTCGGCGGACTCTTCGGCCGCCGGGTGCTCGCCGAGGTCGAGGCGCTCGAGAAGGCCGGGCTGTCCGTCGCCTTCCTCAGCCACGGCACCGACATCCGCAGCCCTCGGGCGCACGCCGCGCTGACGCCCTGGTCGCCCTACCCGGAGGACCCCCGTACCGAGACGCTCCAGGCCGACGCCGATGAGAACATCGCGCTCCTCGACACGCTCCGGCGCCCCACGTTCGTCTCGACACCCGATCTGCTCCTCGACGTCCCCTGGGCGCGATGGTGTCCGGTCGTCGTGGACGCCGAGCGCTTCGCCCAGGACCGCTCCGTGCTCCTCGGGCAGACGCCGCGCGTGATCCACATCTCGAGCTCCGCCGTCCAGAAGGGCAGCCATCACATCGCGCCGGCCCTGCAGCCTCTCGTCGACGATCGGGCGATCAGCTACGACCTCGTGACCGGCGTGAGCTCCGCGGAGATGCCGGCGATCATCGGCGGCGCCGACATCGTGCTCGACCAGTTCCGGATCGGGTCGTACGGCGTCGCGGCCTGCGAGGCCATGGCGGCCGGTCGGATCGTCGTCGGGCACGTCCTGCCGGAGGTGCGCGAGCTCATCCACGCGGACACCGGCCTGGAGCTGCCGATCGTCGAGGCCACCCCCGACACGCTCCGCGACGTGGTCAGCGGGCTGCTCGCGGACCCCGATCGCGCGCGCGCGATCGCCGAGAGCGGACCGGGCTACGTGCAGGCGGTGCACTCGGGCGCACGCAGCGCCGCCGTCCTCCTGGACGGATGGATCGACCGCTCAGGCCGCCCCGACGGGGACTGAGCGCGTCGCGTCGCGCCTGTCCTTCCAGCGACGCATCCGACGCTCGACGGGGCGTTCCACGAACGCGTGCAGCGCCCACGCGGCCACGATGCACACCGCGAGCAGCACGACGTACCAGATCAGGTTCGTCCACGACGGCGGCTGGAGGCCGAAGATCCGCAGGGCCGTGTAGATCACCGTCGCGTGGATCAGGTAGAACGCGAACGACCACTCACCCAGCTTCACCTGGAGACGCGTGTCGAAGAAGACGCGGCGGCCGTTCAGGGACGCGGACGCGAGGGCGACGATCGCGATCGCGCAGCCGACGGTGAACAGCTCGTTGGCGAAGGTGCCGACGTACCCGATCAGCGGGACGACTCCGTTCAGGCGGCTGCTGAGGAGGATCGCCAGGATCGCCACCGCCATCGCGCCGACGCCGACGAACGGGTGGATGCGCGGACGCCAGCCGTTGCGCATGGCCCACGCGAGCGCCATGCCCAGCACGAACTCGGGAAGCCGCTGGACCGGCAGCGGCACCAGCGGCAGCCAGGAGTCGGGGGCCAGGGCGACGCCGGCGCGGTACACGAACGCGTAGAGCACGACACCCGCCGCCAGCAGGAGCGCTCCCCGCTTCGCCATCGGGACGAGCACGCGCGAGATCCACGGGTGCAGGGCGTAGAAGAACGCCTCGCAGGTCAGAGTCCACGCCGCCGGGTTCCCGGAGAAGAGGATCATCGGATTCGACCACCAGGCCTGCAGCAGCACGACCGAGAGCGCGAGGATACCGAGATCGAACGGCTTGAGGAAGCTGCCCTCCGGGATGGCGGCGAAGGTGTAGAACACCGGGATCGCGAGGATCAGAGCCACCATGTGCGAGGGCCAGATCCGGGCGAAGCGCCGCCAGTAGAAGGTCGAGTTCGACACCGCGGGGCGCGCCGACCACGTGAGCACGAAGCCGGACAGCACGAAGAAGAACGTGACCCCGAAGTAGCCGTAGGAGAACACCTGCGCCAGCAGCCCCGGGACCGGTGCGAAGACGAGCATGTGATAGAAGAAGACAAGGAACGCCGCCCACCACCGGAGCCCGGTCAGTGCGTCGAGTCGCTGCGTCGGCTCGGCGAGGACGTTTCGGGAGGGCAGCGACATCTCGTCTCGGTTCCGGTATCGGGGGCGGTCGATAGTCCAGGATACCCGGCGCCTCGCCCGGACCCCGCCGCCCCGTAGAATTCCAGTGATGAGCACCCCGCAGATCGACGTCGTCATTCCCGTGCACTCCGCCACCCGTCCCGTGGATCGCGCCGTGCGGTCCGTCCTCGACGGGACGAGCGCGGACGTGCGCGTCAACGTCGTGGCGCACAACATCGACCCGGCCGTGATCGCGTCGAACCTGGGCACGCTGCTGTCGGACGCCCGCGTGCGCCTGCTCCCGTTCGAGGACGGCATCCGCTCCCCTGCGGGGCCCATGAACCACGGCATCGATCAGGCGACCGCCCCCTTCCTCTCCGTGATGGGATCGGACGACGAACTCGCTCCTGGGGCCATCGACTCGTGGCTGCGCCTGCAGGCGGAGACCGGTGCGACGACGGTTCTCGCGCGCATCCGCATCGTCGGGCGCGGAAGCGATCCGTATCCTCCGGTGCGCAACGGTCGGCGTCAGCGGGAACTCGACGCCAGGAAGGATCGGCTGACCTACCGCTCCGCGCCGCTCGGCGTTGTCGACCGGCAGCGGTTCGCCGACCTCCGCTTCACCGAAGGACTGCCGTCCGGCGAGGACCTCGCGTACACCGCCACGCTGTGGTTCACCGGTCAGCACATCGCCTATGACATGACGGGGCCCGCCTACCTCGTGCACGATGACGCCGACGACCGGGTCACCTTCTCGAGCAGAGACGTCGCCGCGGACTTCGCGTTCCTCGACGCCATCGAGACCGCCCCCTGGTATCCCCGCCTCCGTCGCGCCGAGCGCCGGGCACTCGCGATCAAGATCCTGCGGGTGCACCTGTTCGATGCGATCCTCGCGCGCGCGAACGCGCCGGAAGGACTCGGCGCGCACCGGCTCGACCTGATCGCCGTGATCGAGCGCCTGGAGCGGATGGCCCCCGGAGTGCTGCGGCTCCTCGCGAGGGTCGACCGCCAGGTGATCGACGAGCTCCAGGTGAACGAGCCGGAGAAGGCGCGGATCCTCCACCTCCTCGACGCGCGGTGGAACTATCGCACGATCGGCGCGCTCACGCCCAGGAATCCGTTCCTCGCCCTGCACGGGCAGGCGCCGTTCCGCACCCTGTTCGCGGGGCTGCGCTCGATGAGCGCAGCCTGACCGCAGTCCCCGACCCGATTCGACTCAGTCGAGGTCTCGGGCGAGCCCGGCGAGCACGACCTGCTCGGCGAAGTCCGGAAGCATCGAGGCCACCTCCAGGAACGTGCCGGAGGCGGCGATCACGCCCTCGTCGACGTAGCAGATCCGGTCGTAGTCCTTGATCGTCGAGAGGCGGTGCGCCACCGAGATCAGCGTGACCTCACCCTGCAGCGCGCGGATCGACTTCGTGACCTCGTCCTCGGTCTTGGTGTCGAGCGAGCTGGTCGCCTCGTCTAGCACGAGCACGAGAGGATCGGTGTAGAGCGCGCGTGCGATGCCGAGGCGCTGCTGCTGACCGCCGGACAGCGATACGCCGCGCTCCCCGATGCGCTCGTGCATGCCGCCGGGCCGAGAGCGGATCAGCGGTCCGAGCTGTGCGCGCTCCAGCGCGTTGAGAACCCGTTCCTCGTCGACTTCCTCGGTCCAGGTGAGAGCGACGTTCTGCGCGATGCTGCCGTCGAACAGCGCGACGCGCTGCGGGACGTAGCCGACGCGGCCGCGCCACTGCTTGAGCACCGATCTGAGCGGCGCGCCGTCGATCGAGATCTCTCCTCGGGAGGCCTGGCTCAGGCCGAGCAGCAGGTCGATCAGCGTGGACTTGCCGGCTCCAGACGGCCCGACGATTCCGAGCGAGCTGCCGAGCGGGATGTCGAGGGACATTCCGCGGATGACGTCCTCGGTGGCGCCCGGGTAGCGGAATCGCACATCGTCGAGACGGAGCTCCCGCGGGTTCTCCGAGAGGATCGCGGTGTCCGCCGGGGTCGTGGAGGTCTCCATGTCCTTCTCGGCCGACATGAGGTCGCCGATGACATCGAGAGCCGAGGGCGTGCTCGCCACCGCCTGCACGATGCCGCCCTGGATGCCCGTGATCGCCGGGATCAGCCGGAATCCGGTGGCGGCGAACAGCGCGACGGACGACAGCGCGGCCGTGAGGCCGCCCTGCCAGAACGAGAACCCGCCGATGAGGATGACACCGCCGATCAGCGCGGCCTCGAACGCGAAGCCGGGGATGATGCCGAGGAACGAGCCGTTGGCCCGCGCACGCACAGACCGGCTGCGGTTCGCGGTGACGAGGTCGGAGACCTCGGAGAGACGGTTGCGGAGGCTCAGCTCCTTGAGCGCCTCGATCATCTCCGTCATCAGGATGGCGACCCGGTAGCTGTACGTGAGGTTGACCTGCGCGGCCTCGAGCGACCGCTTGGTGACGACCTGGTGCACGATGAGCGCCACGAGCCCCAGGTAGCCGAAGGCGATGATGGCCGTCCAGGGGTCGGCCACGAGAAGCACTGCGATGATCAGCACGAACGTGAAGATCATGCTCGGAACGCGCATCAGCGGCAGCAGGAACCCCGCCATCGTGTTGGCGATGCCGGCATCCGCGATGCGGGTGATCTCGGCGACGGAGCGCTTCGAGCGCTCCTCCCAGCTCGAGTTGATGTACGCGTTGAACATCCGATCGCCGATCTCCAGCTCGTACTGGGCGAAACGGCGCGTGGCGAACCAGTGCAGCGTGACAGAGAGCACGGACTTGAGGATGATCAGGACGCAGGCGGCGAGAGCGAGCAGCGGCATCATCTCGGCCGACACCTCGCCGATGATGGGCAGCGACAGGGTTCCGCCCGAGAGAGCGGGACCGATGATGAGCGCCAGCAGCGACATCGCGATGACGTCGAGTGCGGTGATCACGGTCGTCGCGACCATGTAGCCGGCGAAGTAACGCCGTGCGCCTTCGGGCAGCAGCGGAAGGAGGTCCTTCAGGACCGGCCAGATTCTCTTCATACGCTCCGCTGCTCAGAAAGTGGTCGACACGCCGGTGGCGGCCGAGGTGACCGCACCCTCGACGACGGCGAGGGTGTGCAGACCCTGCTCCATGGTCACGAGGTCGCTCGGCTTGCCCAGGACGGCATCGCGGAACGCCTCGTGCTCCACCTTGAGCGGCTCGCGCTTCGCGTAGGAGTACCGGGTGATGTCCCCCTCCGAGACGCCGCGGAACGACGAGATCGAGTCCCACTCGAGCGGGATCGTGCCGTTGGCGTAGAAGGTGAGGTCGCCGGTCGCGGTGTCCGCGATGAACGTGCCGCGTTCGCCGGTGACGACGGTGACGCGCTCCTTCATCGGCGAGAGCCAGTTGACGAGGTGGTTCACGATCACACCGTTCGCCAGGCGACCGGTGACGGTGATCATGTCCTCGAACTCGCGGCCGCTGCGGTGCGCCGTCTGCGCGAACACGGTCCGGTACTCGCTCTGGGCGACCCAGCTGGTCAGGTCGATGTCGTGGGAGGCCAGGTCCTTGGCGACGCCGACATCGGCGATGCGCGCGGGGAACGTGCTCTGACGACGAGTGGCGATCTGGAACACGTCTCCGAGCTCACCTGCCTCCAGGCGGCGGCGCATCTCCTGCAGAGCGGGGTTGAAGCGCTCGACGTGACCGACGGCGCCGATGAGGCCCCGTGATGCGAAGGCATCGGTCATCCGACGCCCCGCCTCGACGTTGTGGGCGATCGGCTTCTCGACGAGCGTGTGCACGCCGGCCTCGGCCAGCTTGAGCGCCGCGTCCTCGTGGAAGCGGGTCGGCACGGCGACCACGGCGATGTCGATTCCGGCCGCGATGAGCGCGTCGATGTCGGGGAGGACCTCGAGTCCGCCGGCGACACCGTGGGGGTCTCCCCCGGGATCGGCGATGGCGACGAGGTCGACGCCGTCGACGTCGCGCAGCACGCGGGCGTGGTGGCGACCCATCATCCCGACGCCGAGAAGACCGGCACGCAGATCGGCCATCAGGCGCCCGCTCCTGCGACGGTGTTGACGGCGGCGACGATGCGCTCGAGGTCGTCCTGGCTCAGCGACGGGTGCACGGGCAGCGAGGCGACCTCGCGGGCTGCGCGCTCGGTCTCCGGCAGGTCGAGCCCCGGAGCGAAGTGCGTCAGCGAGGGCAGACGGTGGTTCGGGATCGGGTAGTAGACACCGGCGCCCACGTTGTGCTCGCTCTTGAGCGCGGCGACGAAGCCGTCGCGGTCCTCGGGGACGCGGATCGTGTACTGGTGGTACACGTGCACGGCGCCGTCGGCGACGGGCGGCACGATGACGCCCTGGAGGTTCGCGTCGAGGAACGCCGCGTTCGCCTGACGGGTCTTCGTCCAGGCGTCGACCTTCGTGAGCTGCACGCGACCGATCGCCGCGTGGATGTCGGTCATGCGGGCGTTGAAGCCGATGACCTCGTTCTCGTACTGTCGCTCCATGCCCTGGTTGCGCAGAAGCTTGACCTGGCGGGCGATCTCGTCGGTCGCCGTCGTGACCATGCCGCCTTCGCCGCTGGTCATGTTCTTCGTCGGGTAGAGGCTGAACATCGCGAACTCGCCGAACGAGCCGACCGGGCGGCCGTCGAGCGATGCGCCGTGCGCCTGGGCCGCGTCCTCGTAGAGGGCGACGCCGCGCTCGGCGGCGAGCTTCTCGAGCTCGCGCATGCGTGCGGGGTGGCCGTACAGGTGCACGGGCAGGATGCCCTTGGTCTTCGGGGTGATCGCCGCGGCGACGGCCTCGGGGTCGAGCGTGAACGTGTCGGGCTCGATGTCGACGAAGACGGGGGTCCCCCCGGTGAGCGCGACGGAGTTGCCCGTCGCCGCGAAGGTGAAGGAGGGCACGATGACCTCGTCGCCCGCGCCGACGCCGGCGGCGAGAAGACCGAGGTGGAGACCCGCCGTGCCGGAGTTCACCGCGACGGAGGGGCGCCCCGGCACGAAGTGCGCCGAGAACTCGCTCTCGAACGCCGCGACCTCGGGCCCCTGAGCGATCATGCCGCTGCGCATCACGCGATCGACAGCAGCGCGCTCTTCATCTCCGATGATCGGCTTTGCGGGGGGAATGAACTCGCTCACACGGTCTCCTTGATCAGTGTTCCGTCAGTCTCGATGTAGTGCGCACCCGTGGAGGGGCACACCCAGGTCTTCTCGTCCTCGCCGGCGACGAGGGGGACGCCGGACTCTCCCACCCAGCCGATGCGGCGGGCGGGGACGCCCGCGACGAGGGCGTAGGCCGGCACGTCCTTGACGACCACGGCGCCGGCGGCGACGGTGGCCCAGGCGCCGATGGTCACGGGGGCGACGCAGGTCGCACGGGCGCCGATGGCCGCGCCGCGCTCGATCGTCACGCCGACCGGCTCCCAGTCGTGCGCGCTCTTGATCGTGCCGTCGGCGTTGATCGCCCGCGGGTACGTGTCATTGGTCAGCACGACGGCCGGTCCGATGAAGACGCCGTCGCCGAGCTTCGCCGGCTCGTAGACGAGGGCGTAGTTCTGCACCTTGCAGTTGTCGCCCATGATCACGCCGGTGCCGATGTAGGCCCCGCGACCGACGATGCAGTTCTCTCCGAGCTGCGCGTCCTCGCGCACCTGTGCCAGATGCCAGATGGAGCTTCCTGCACCGATCTTCGCCTCAGGGGACACATCGGCCGAATCGACGATCCGGACATCGGTCGGTGAGGGCATACGGGTTCTCCTCGTACGTGTTGAAGGGGACTCGGTCATCCTATCTGTTCACCCAGTCGTTTCCTGAGAGGATAGGAGGGTGATCAACCCAGTCAGCCCCGATCCGCATACCTGGGTCGTCGTCCCGCTGTTCAACGAGGCGACCGTCATCTCGGGGGTGATCGCGACGCTTCTCCCCCATTTCCCGAACGTCGTGTGCATCGACGACGGCTCCACCGACGGCTCCCTCGAGGAGGCGCGCGCGGCCGGTGCCCACATCGTGGAGCACCCGATCAACCTCGGTCAGGGCGCCGCACTGCAGACGGGCATCGACTACTCGCTCTCGCAGCCCGGATGCGAGTACATCGTGACCTTCGACGCCGACGGCCAGCACCGCGTCGACGATGCGATCGCCATGGTCGCCGCGGCCCGCGAGACCGGCGCCGCGATCGTCTTCGGCTCCCGGTTCCTCGACGACCGCACGAACCCCGGCTGGATGAAGCGCGTCATCCTCAAGACCGCGGTCTGGGTGACCAACCTCACCACCAGCGTCAAGCTCACCGACGCGCACAACGGCCTGCGGGTCATCCGCGCCGACGCCGCGAGCCGGATCTCGCTGAAGCAGGACCGGATGGCTCATGCCACCGAGATCGTGCTGCAGCTCGGACACACCGGACTCCCGTGGATCGAGCATCCGGTCGAGCTCCTGTACACCGACTACTCGAAGTCGAAGGGTCAGTCGGTGCTCAACTCCGTCAACATCCTCGTCGACCTGATCGTGAGGTAACGCCATGTGGATCCAGATCGTCCTCATCGTCGGCGTCGTCGCCATCGGCGCCGTCTTCATGCGTCGCACCGGCGCCGACAGCCATCTCGCCATCCGCCGCCTGCTCTTCGGCGTGTTCGTGCTCGTCGCGATCGTGTCGATCCTGTTCCCGCAGTGGCTGACGTGGGTCGCCAACCTCGTCGGGGTCGGCCGCGGCACCGACCTGCTGCTCTACGCCCTTGTGCTGATGTTCCTGGTGTTCGTCTACACGCAGTCGCGTCGGAACGCCGCCCAGCAGCGTCGACTCACGCTGCTGGCGCGCAAGCTCGCCCTGCTCCAGGCGTCGAGCCCGTCGGAGCAGCCCGACGAGTCGGATGCCGGGCAGCCGGAGAGCCGCTAGTCGCAGGCGGTGATCCGCCAGAGGCTCGCTTCTCCCTCACGGGCGACCTCGTCGAAACCGGGCTGCCCCTCGAACCCGGTCATCCCCGGCATCAGGTACTCGCCGGGCCCCGTGCCGCCGATGCCGAAGTCGAGCACGTACTCGGGGGCGCCGTAGGCGGCGAGGGCCTCGCAGACCGCGGGGTCGTCCCCGGCATCGCGGAGACCGACCGCGAGCGTGTCCCATGCCTGCGACTGCGGCGGCGACCATGTGCGCGGGATGATGTCGCGGTCCCCGAGCACGTACGCGAATGCGGCGCCGGTCGAGGGGTTCGCGATGATCACGGCATCCTCGGGGATCAGATCGGGGAGCTCGCGCAGGAGCGCGTACTCGTCGGTCGAGAGGTAGCTGTCCGCGTCCATCGCGTAGCGCGACTGCTCGTCCGTCTCGGCCGCGACGCGCAGCAGGACGACCGGTGCGATGATCACGCCGATGACGCCCACCACGGCGATGACGGCCATCGAGATGACCGTCAGCGGAGTGCGGGCGAGCACGCTGACGTCCGACCACCGGCGGGCGACGACGCGGATGACCGTGGCGAGCCCGACGGCTGCGAGCGGCACCACGATCAGCGGCACGACGGCAGCGAGACGGAAGGAGTCGCCGTACCACGGTCCCGTCAGCACGCGCTTGACCACCGGGAGGTCCGTGGCCACGCTGATCACGTAGAGCAGCGAGATACCGGCCCAGGCGACGACCAGCCAGCGCAGGCGCGGCGCGCGCACGGCGATCACGAGCCCGACGATGAGCAGCGCGCTCATCCCCCATGCCGGCGGGAGCAGCGAGTGGCTGTTCAGGATGACATCGACCAGGGCCCCCGGGATCCCCCGGTACGACCGCCAGAGCACGTGCCCGGCGAGGTAGGCCAGCGCGAGCCAGACCGCCACGACCGCTGCCCATCCGCCGAGGAGCACCACCAGCGATCGGCGACGGAAGACACGGTCGGCCGTGCGATAGCGGCGCAGGACGGTCCCGGTGAGCCACAGCATCACCAGCACGCCCCAGACGAGGACCGACGACGGCTGCGACAGGGTCGTCGCGGCCACGGCGAGCACGGCGGCGACCGCGATGCCGATCGCGCGGCGAGCCTTCTCGCCGGGCGCCGCACCCATCCAGATCCGCACGACGTCGATCGTGAGCGCCGCAGCGGCTGGGATCACGGCGAGCGAGAGCGCGTACGGATAGAGGACTCCCCACTCGAACATCAGCTGCGGGAAGGCGAGCAGGCCCGCCGACAGCGCCGCAGCCAGCGCGGTGACCGCACGGTTGCCGTTGCTCACCACCCGGGCGAAGAGCGCGATCGCGAGCGGCCACATCACCGCCGCGATCACCAGCGACACCATGTTGGCGGCGACCGGGATCTGGGCGACGTCGAGCGCGACGAGCGATGTGACGGCGTGCCACGCCGCGGGGTAGAAGGTCGTGCCGCCGATCAGACCGGACACGTCGAGCGAGGACGCGGTCCCCGTCTCGGATATCCACCGCAGCACGTTCAGGTGGAACACGGCGTCGTTCGTCTGGGAGAGCGCTCCCGGCAAGCCGACGTACGTCATCAGACGGGCGGCGTTGAGGGCACCTCCGACGACGAGGCCGGCGAACAGCAGCAGGTTCGGCACGCGCGACCGCGGTCGCGGCAGAGACAGTCGACCTCCCGTCGATCCGCGTCCGCGGCCGACGAGCAGCGAGAGCGCGTACAGCAGCGCGCCGATGACGACGACGCCGACGCCGACGCTCAGATGACCCCAGCGGATGCCGAGGAACGAGTACACGATCGCCAGCACGGCCAGCAGGCCGACGGAGATGCCCGGGGCGGCCGCCCACAGGACCAGACCGCGCAGCCGCAGCGCCAGGCCGAGGAGCAGACCGGGGAGGAACACCACGGCCAGAGCGAGGGCGAAGAGCCCCGTATGCGCCAGCCAGTCGGTGATCATTCGTCGACCAGCGCGATCGCGCCCTCGATCTCGCCGTCGTAGACGACCTCGCCCTTGTTGATCACCACGCCTCTGGTGCAGAGCTCTCGGACCATCTCCATGTCGTGGCTGACCACGACGAGCGTCTTCTTCTGTGCGATCAGCTCGCCGAACTTCTGGCGGCACTTCTCACGGAAGGGGGCGTCGCCGACCGAGAGGATCTCGTCGACCAGCAGCACGTCGAGCTCCACGTGGATCGCCACCGAGAAGGCGAGCCTCATGAACATCCCCGAGGAGTAGTGCTTGACCTCCTGATCGATGAACTGCTCGATCTCGCTGAACGCGACGATCTCGTCGTAGCGCTCCTCGACCTCCTTGCGTTGCATCCCGAGGATGGCCGCATTGAGGAAGACGTTCTCACGACCGGAGAGCTCCGGGTGGAAGCCTGCCCCGACCTCGATGAGACCGGCGACCCGACCGCGAGTGAGCACCTCGCCGGCATCGGGCTCCATGACGCCGGAGATCAGCTTCAGGAGCGTCGACTTCCCCGAGCCGTTCAGGCCGAGGATGGCGACGGACTCTCCCTCGTTGATCACGAGGTCGAGTCCCTTGAGCGCCTCGAAGGTGCTGCTCGTCTTCCGACGACGGATCCAGGCCACGACGGTGTCCTTGAAGGAGAGCGCGTGGTTCAGGGTGAAGTTCTTGCGGACACCGTCGACGACGATGCTCGGGCGCGAAGCGGTTGCAGTGCTCATAGGTCCTGGGCGAACTTTCCCTCGAGACGGCGGAAGACGAGCTGACCGAGCAGCAGAGTGCCGACCGCGATCAGGAACGTCCAGAGCGTGTTCCACGCGAGGTCGGGCGGGAGTGCCAACGTGGTGTCGGTGACCGGCCGCCAGAAGGCGTAGTGGAACAGCTCGACGCCCTGCGTGATCGGATTCAGCAGGTAGATGTCGACCAGCCAGTCCGGCCACCCCAGCTTGTCCATCGCCTCCTGCACCATCGTCCAGGCGTACAGCACCGGCGATGCCCAGGTGGCGAGGAGCAGCAGGAGCTCGACGATGTTCTCCGCGTCGCGGAACCGCACGTTGAGCGCGCCGAAGAAGAGCCCGATACCGAGCGCGAACAGCGACACGATGATCATCGCGGCCAGTGCGGCGAGCACGCCGAGGATCGAGACGCTGGGGATCCACCCCATGAACAGGCACACGATGAGCAGCAGGGCGAGCTGCGGGAGGAAGTGGATGAAGGCGACGACCACCGAGGAGACGGCGAACAGCTGGCGCGGCAGGAACACCTTGCGCACCAGCGGCGCGTTGTTCACGATCGACGTGGTCGCGTTCTTGAACGCCTCGGAGAACAGGTTGATCACCACGATGCCGGAGAACAGGTACACCGGGTAGTTCGGGATGTCGCGGTTGAGGTTCAGGAAGAGTCCGAGCACCACCCAGAACACGAGGAACTGCGCTCCGGGTCGCACATACGACCAGGTCCAGCCCAGCACCGAGTTGCGGTAGCGGGTCGTGACTCCCGTTCGCACCAGCAGGTACAGGAGATAGCGCCAGCGCACGACATCGATGAGTCCTCGGCTGGTGCCGGGGGTATCGAACTCGGAACGCGGGACGACGGCGAAAAGATCTCGGGTATCTGTCACTGGCCCACTCATTCAGCTGCGGTGGCGGTCGCCACGACGCATCCCAGTATCCTATGGCACCCCTGGAAGCAGGCCGAGGACACCCCGAAGGGTGCCCTCGTGTCCTGAATCACGCCGGTCAGATGATCTGCTTCATGATCTGCCACCCCATGTTGATGCGGGTCGGATCGGCGGTCCAGCCGGCGCGGCCGTTGCCGCGGTAGATGTACATGTCGCCGGTCGTCGTGACCGCGAGCACGTCGCTGTTGCCGTCGCCGTTGAAGTCGCCCATGCTGAACACCGAGGCCATCCCGCCCCAGCCCTGTCCGATCGAGCGCGCGTTGCCCCAGTTGCCGTCGCCGGTGGTCGAGTAGAGCATCAGCACTCCCCCGGCGGTGCGACCCATCAGGTCGGCCTTGCCGTCGCCGTCGAAGTCGCCGACGCTGAAGAGATCCGTGAAGCTGGCCCAGCCCTGGCCGATCGTGGTCCCGAGACCGGCACCCCATCCCCCGGCGCCGTTCCCGCGGTAGAGCCGGAGGTCGCCCCTCGCGTCGACGACGAGCACATCCGGCGTCCGGTTCCCGTCGAAGTCGAGGCCGCCGACGATGCGGAGGAACGAGCCCCAACCGTTGCCGATGACGATGCGCGGGCCGAAGCCGCCGCCCGCCAGACCGGGGTGCAGATAGAAGATGCCGCCGGCGTCGATCTGACCGAGGTCGCTGAATCCGTCGCCGTTGAAGTCGCCCATCGGGGTCAGCCTGTCGGTCGCCGCCCAGGTGCTGGCCGGGCGCGCGATGCCGCCCCAGTTGCCGTTCCCGGTCGTGCCGTAGACGCGCACCTCGCCAGCCGTCGTCATCGCCACGATGTCGCGACCGGCCACGCCGTCGACGTTGCCCACACCGGCCGGGAGGGATCGCGGACCCCAGACCGCCGAGCCGGACACCGACGCGTTGACGGTCTGCCAGCCCAGGCCGATCGCGATGTCCGCACCGATCGCTCCGCCGCCTGCGCCGCGATAGAGGCGCAGCGTGCCGGACGAGTTGATCGTGAGGAGGTCGGAGACGCCGTCGCCGTTGAAGTCGCCGGTGTTGAAGATGTCGGTGAAGCCCTGCCACCCGTTCCCGATCTGCCTCGACGCCTTCCAGCCGCCGCTGCCGTTGCCGGAGTAGAGGTACAGGCGCCCTCCACCGTCTCGAGCGACGAGGTCGGGCCGGCCGTCGCCGTCGAAATCGCCGTTGCCGCTGATCAGGTTCATCGCGGACCATCCGGTTCCGACGACGCGTGGGGCGAGGAAGCCCCCGCGGTTGTCGCCCGCCCGGAGCATGAGACGGCCGGCGGAGTCCGTCGTGAAGAGATCGGGGACGCCGTCTCCGTCGAAGTCGCCGGCGGGTGTCGCCAGCAGCACTCCGGACCAGTCACCGGCCAGAGTGGTCGGCGCGGGCATCGTGGTCGTCCCGTTGCTCCGCACGACCTGCGCCGGGCCGGACGTCTTGATCGCGACGAAGTCGCGACGCCCGTCGCCGTCGAGGTCTCCGACGCCGAAGAACTTCTTGACCCCGGTCATCCCTCCGCCGACCTTGACACGATCGCCCCAGGCGCCGTTCAGGTACGGATAGCCGAAGACGTCCCCCGCGCCGTCGACGCCGAGCACGAACGAGCTCTGATCGATCGAGGACAGCGTCGGCGTCATCGAGGTCGGGACCTGCGTCGAGCCGAACCAGTCCGTGAAGTAGTTGTAGAAGTTGCGGTTGCCGTACGCGGAGCACGGGTCGCCGCTGTCGCCGTATCCGGCGTTGAGCGCGTTCTGATTCGGCTGGTACGGCGTGTAGTAGTAGAGCGCCGACGTGGCCTTGTTCGCGATGTAGACCGGCGAGGAACCGCACCCGGCGTTCGGGTTGTACTGGATGTTCCAGGTCCGGTACGGCGCGTACCACTGGAACCACTTGCCCTCCATGTAGATCTGCATCTGCCGCGCGGCACCGTAGATCTGGTGGAAGAAGCCGACGTACTGCGGATCGCACGGCGCGGTGTCGGGGCAGCCCTGTCCGAGGGCGATGTCGTAGCGCCACGCGCTCGGCCACGAGTGCGTGACGAGGCCCTGCTCCTTCTGGAGCATCACGATCAGCACCTGCGGGTTGATGTTGCACGACTGCGCCACGCGGTAGATGATGCGCGCCGCGGTCTCGTTCGCGGCCCCCGTGTATCCGTTGCAGTACGCGTCCGCCGGACGCGTCACGGACGAGATCGTGAAGTCCTTGAGGCAGACGATCCGTCGGCCGTCCTCGTCCGTGCCGCCCAGGCAGCGGGAGACCTTGCTGTTGAAGAAGGTCTGGATCTGCGCCTCGGTCATCGAGTTCTTGTTCGTGAACACGGCGTCGCTGATGAGATTGCCCGCGTTGAAGCCGACGAGCGTCGTCTTCGCCAGTCCGGCGGCGACGGGGTCGGCAGAGGCGTTCGCCGCAGTCGCGACGCTCGACGAGACGGATGCCGTGGCGGCGGTGGCGGGGACCACCGTGCCGACGATCAGGGCGGAGGCGGCGAGGAAACAGGTGAGGAGTCGGGTGATCCTCAGGGTGTTTCGCGAGCGTGGGGCACGTCGAGACATGTGACCAGTGTGACGGAAGTTACAGGATGATGCCACTGTTACTGAGAATCCGCTGTATGGATCGCGCGCGTCGCTCGCTGGTGCGAGCCGGCTTCCGCCGTCAGAGATCGGCGTGCAGCCCCCACACGCGCTCTGCCGAGCCGGCCCACGAGAACGCCCGCGACCTGTCGGCGGCGAGGACCCGCAGGCGGGCCGCTCCCTCGCGGGAGGCCGCAGCGAGTGCGTCTGCGACGCCGTCCGCCGGCACCAGCAGCCCTCCGTCGGCGATCACGTCGTGGTGCGAGCCGCTGTCGACCGCGACGACGGGGATGCCGAGTGTCATCGCCTCCACCGCACGCCACGGCCAGCCCGCGACCGGACTCGTGGCGGCGAATGCCGCCGCGCCCGCGAGGACGGCGGCTCGGTCTTCCGGCGACAGCACGCCGCGCACGTGGGCGCGCCGTTCGGGGAGCCCCGCGGCCGATGCCCGTTCGGCGAGTCGCGGTTCCGCCCCCTCGGGCGCGTCGAGAACCACCGCGTCGAGCCCCGCAGCGACGGCACCGCGGAATCCCGCCTCGAGTGATGCCGGTGTGCCGGTGAGCACCACGTACTCCCCCGGCATCGACAGCGCGGCGCGACGCGTCTCGGCGTCACGCGGCGTCACGAACCCCCGCGGCGCGGCGCCGGCGATCACCCGTACGCGACCGCGGAGCTTCGCCACCTCGGACAGGCGCTCCGCCACGGCGTGCGAGGGCACCACCACGGCGTCCGCATGCTTCACCGCGCGCTTCAGCATGGCGCGCTGCCAGGCCACCGCGCTCTTCGAGAGAAGCTCGGGAGCATCCCAGGCCTGCAGGTCCCAGACGGTCACCGTGGTCTGATCGTTGTCGTGCACGCGGTCGTGGCGCACGAGCGGTGCCATGAGGCTCGGAGAATGGATCAGGCCTCCGCCGACGCCGGGCGCGATGCCCAGCTGCCAGGCGGCGGCCAGCTCACGCCGCGCGAGGTTGAGCGTGCGCACGTCGGAGACACCGGTGACGGTGACCTCGGCACCGGCGGGAACGATGGCATCGACCGTGCACCCGGTGGGGGCCGTCGCCACGAGACCGATCGCCAGATCCACCGCGGCCGCGGCCTGATCCGCATCGACGACGTGCACGAGCTGATCCAGAACAACACGCAGCCGAGCACCCATGCGCTCAGGCTATCCTCGCGGCACCGCTCTCCCGTGGATCCCACCCCCGTGCCGTGCGAATATCGGGCTTCCCGAGGCATCCGTCCCCCGGTCCGGCAGCGGTTCGTGCTTGAATGCTCACGTGAGCGACGGTCGACTTCCCCGGCGGCGCCGATGGATCGGTTGGACCGTCGGCATCGTCCTGACGCTTCTCGTGCTCGCGATCGGATGGGTCGCCGTCCGCGGCATCGGCGCGGTGAGCGACCTGCAGCTGGTCGCCAAGGGGGCGTCGCAGCTCAAGGCGGCGATCGCCGAGGGCGACCTCGAGGGGGCGGAGCCCATCGCCGGGAGCATCGCGGGCAACGCCGAATCGGCGCGCGATCTCACCTCCGATCCGGTCTGGCAGGCCTTCGGCTACATCCCCTGGCTCGGACCGAACTTCCGCGCCGTGAGCGACGTCGCCGAGATCGCCGACGATGTGTCGGCGGATGCCCTCGCGCCGCTCCTCGACGTCGCCGCCGGCTTCGATCTGGGGAACCTCGGCTTCGCGGACGGCGCGATCGACCTCGAGCCCTTCGCCGAGATCGAGAAGCCGCTCGGCACGGCGAGTGCCGCGCTCACCTCCGCGGAGCAGCGCGCCCAGCAGATCGACGCGGATGCGACCCTCCCCCCGCTCGCCGACGCCGTGCGCGAGCTCCGTGCGTCCGTCACCGAGGCTGCGACCGTGGTCGGGTCGCTCCACGGCGCCGCGGTTCTCCTGCCGACCATGCTCGGAGGCGACGAGCCGCGCGACTACGTGCTGGCCATGCAGAACAACGCCGAGCTGCGGTCGTCGGGCGGGATCATCGGATCGATCGCCCTGCTGCATGCGGAGGGCGGCCGGATCACGCTGGGAACCCAGGCGTCCACCAGAGACTTCCCGGGGCTGGACGTCCCGCTGCCGCTCAGCGAGTCGACCGTCGCGCTGTTCGAGGACCGGCCGGGTCGGTACCTGCAGAACATCACCAGCATCCCCGACTTCGCCGAGGCGGGGGCGACGATCGCCACACGGTGGCAGGGACGCTTCGGCGGCGAGATCGACGGTGTGATCGCCGTCGACGCCGTCGTGGCCGAGCACCTCATGGAGGCCACCGGAGACCTCAGCTTCGGTCCGTTCACGGCGACTTCCGAGACCGTCATCAGCATCCTGCTCTCCGAGATCTATGCCGCCATCCCGGACCCCGCGGCCCAAGACGACGTCTTCGCCCAGGCCGCGAGCGGCCTCTTCGGCGCTGCGCTCTCCGGAGGCGACACGAAGGCCCTCATCGGCGCGCTGGCCGAGTCGGCGGGCGAGGGCCGCATCCGCATCTGGAGCGCCCATGAGGACGAGGAGTCCGTGCTCGCGGCTTCCGCCCTGGGCGGGACGATCCCGACGGACAGCGTCGATGCGACGTATGTGGGCGTGCTGATGAACGACACCACCGGCGCCAAGATGGACTACTACACGCGGGCGTCGGTCGCCACCGCGATCGGCACGTGCCGGGGCGAGCCGACGACGCAGGTCCGCGTCACGTGGACCAATGAGGCACCCGCGGATGCCGCGACGTCGCTGCCGCCGTATGTCACGGGCGCCGGGTACTACGGCGTCCCCGCCGGGTCCGTGCGGACGCTCATCGCCGTCTACGGACCGGAGGGGGCCACGGCCTCGCACATCGACCGCGACGGCTCCGAGGAGGGTGTGCAGACGGCGATGCTCGGAGACCGCTCCGTCGTGCAGCACGAGGTGCTGCTCGCACCGGGCGAGTCGACCACGATCACCGTGGAATTCCAGGGCGATGGTGCCGGCGAACGCCTCACCGAGGCGCTCGTCACCCCGCTGATCGAGGCTCCGGAGATCTCGCGCGAAGAACTCCGCTGCGGTTCGTGACTTTCGCCTCCGAATAGGCTACTGTCGACTCACTGGGGAATATCTGGGCTCTGTCTTCCTGCCGTGGGGGCAGGATGAGTCCACGCAGTCGAGCGCAGGGGTGTGCTCGGGTGCGATTCCGCGTGAAATTCTGGGGAGAAATCATGCTGAAGAAACTGGCTGCCATCAGCCTGACCGCTGGCGCGCTGGTATTCATCGCGCCCTCCGTCGCAACCGCTGCGCCTTCCGGCCCGGCTGTGACGACCGACTCCTACGCGGAGACCCCTGGCGTGAAGGTCGATGATCCGATCATCGACATCTGCGAGGTCTCGACCATCGTCTTCGGCCCCGGCTACTTCCTGCCGTCCGAGAACGTGAACGTGTCGGTGTCGGGTCTGAACGCCGCGAACGCGGCCGTCTCGGGCAACACCGCCGCTGCTGACGGAAGCATGACGGTGACGTTCCGCCCGCCGTCCGACGGAGAGGGCTCCTACGCCATCGCCTTCGGCGGCTCGCGCTCGTACACCGCGACCATCACGGTCTCGCACGGACACGACGCCGCTGTGAGCTGCGACCACGATCCGTCTGTCGCGCCCGCAGGGTCGGAGCTGCCGCTCACCGGCGACGGATTCGAGCTCGCGCTCACCGGCGGAAGCGTATCGCCGTGGATCCTCGGCGGCGGAGCCGTCGCTCTCGTCGCCGGTGGGGCCCTGGTCGCCGCCGGTGCGGCTCGCCGCAAGCGCGCCTGAGTCTGGCTGCCGCCTCGTGCGGTGGTCGGCTGGACGACGGTGATCCCTCCCCCTCCGATCACCGTCGTCTGGCGATCCCGGTGGCCGCACCGGAAGCCCACGGCCTGCTCCTCCGGGAGACGGTCGTGGGCTGCGGCGTGCCCGCGGACGGCGTACCGCCGCTGATCGCGGACGATCGCATCTCTCCCGGCTGAAGTCGGCGGTCCACAGACCACCAGCTCACGGATCAGCGGCTCGCGGACCTCCGGGTCACGGCTCCGGCGTCGGCGTCTCGGTCGGAGGATGCAGGGTCTGCCGGATCATCTCCTGGATGTACCCGTAGTCCGGCTCGAACTCGTCGACTCCGAAGTCCGGGGTCAGCTCGATCGACGTGACGGGCAGCTCCTTGGCCTTGAGCATCAGATCGAAGAACTCGGGCAGCTTGTCCTGCGGCAGGTCCGTGCTGATGAGCGCCGTCCCCGCCGCCGCCACCTCGTTGAAGCGGGTGAGGACCGTCTGCGGAGTGAACTGGGCGAGGATCGCCTCCTGCAGCTCGCGCTGCCGCTTCATCCGATCCCAGTCGCTGGTGGTGTACCGCGAACGTGCGTACCACTGCGCGGTGTCGCCGTTCATGAGCTGCTGGCCCGGTTCGATCCAGCCGATCGCCCACTCGTTCACATCCGTGCCTTCCCAGCCCTCCGGCGGGCCGCCCATCGGCAGGCGCTCGGTCACGTTGATGTCGACGCCGCCCAGCGCATCCACGAGCTCCGCGAATCCGTGCATGTCGACGAACACGTAGTACGGGATCTCGATTCCGAGGACGCCTTCCGCGGCATCCTTGGTCGCTTCGATGCCAGGGTCTGATCCCTGCGCCACGGCGTCCGGGTAGAGCGAGGCTCCCTGATCCTCACGGCAGATCTCCGCGGCGTTGCGCACGTGGTTCATCCAGCCGTTCCAGCCGCAGTCGTCGGAGCTGTAGCCCTCGAAGCCGTTCGGATAGAGCTCCTGCATCGGGCTGCCCTCGCTGAACGGAGCATTCGGGAGCTCACGCGGGATGCCGGTGATCGTCACGGCGCCCGTGTCGGCGTTGACCGACACGACCGAGATGCTGTCGAACCGCATCGAGTCGCGCCCGTCACCGCTGTCGGCACCCAGGAGCAGGATGTTGTAGTACCCGTCGCTCGGCGGGAGGCTCGGTCCGCTCTGCCCGAAGATCGTGGAGATGGTGCTGCGCGCGGACCCCACCACGGTCGCGGCGTATCCCGCGGCGCCGCCGACGAGTCCGAGCAGGATCAGCGCGACGATGGGGATCGCGAACCGCGAAGGACCCGAGACCTTCACGAGACGCACCAGACGCAGGGCGTCGAATGTCAGGACGATCCAGAGCACGACATAGGCGACGATCAGCACCTGCACGATCGTCAGCACGGCGGCGGAGAAGAATCCACCGCCGATGGTGAGCCAGAGCAGCACCGGGCGCGCGAACAGCGCCAGGCCGGCCGTGACGATCACCAGGAACCAGGCGATCAGCGTCGCGCGCAGCCCGAAGCGTCCGAGCCGACGATTGCCCGCGAGGATCTGCGCCGAACCGGGCACGAGGAGATTGAGCGCGACGAGCCACCAGCCGCGCTTCGTCATCTGCCCAGGGTCGGAGGAGTCCGGATGCCGCAGCGGCCGGTTCTCGATCAGCGGGCGCCCTGTCGCGCGCGGTGGCGCAAGGGTCACAGCGAGCCCTTCAGCCGTTCGCTCTTCTCCTCGACCTGCGCCTCGAGGTCGCGCGCGTACGCCTCCACCCGGTCGGCGAGGTCGGCGTCGGCGGTACCGAGGATCCGTGCGGCGAGGAGCCCGGCGTTGCGCGCGCCCCCGATCGAGACGGTCGCGACGGGGATGCCGGCCGGCATCTGCACGATCGAGAGCAGCGAGTCCATGCCGTCCAGATACGCGAGCGGCACCGGCACGCCCACGACCGGGAGCGCCGTCATCGAGGCGACCATACCCGGCAGATGGGCCGCTCCCCCGGCGCCGGCGATGATCACGCGGATGCCGCGGGAACGTGCCTCGCGCGCGTAGGACATCAGCTTGTCCGGCGTGCGGTGCGCCGAGACGACCTCGACCTCGTGCGGGATCCCGAAGTCCGTGAGCGCCTGCGAAGCGTCGCTCATGACACGCCAGTCGGAGTCGGATCCCATGATCACGCCGACCAGCGGCGCGGCGGAGGAGTGCAGTGGCTCGGTCACCAGATCAGGCTACGGTCTGCTGCTGTGAGAAGCCCTGAACGGCACACCTCTTGCCCGGTCTTGCGGGACGGTCAGTCGAAGTGCGCGGCTGCCGCCCTGGCGACGTACACCGCGTCGTCGAGGTCATCACCAGAGACGTTCACGTGCCCGACCTTGCGACCCGGACGCGGAGCCTTGCCGTAGGTGTGGATCTTCGCCGTGGGGTGCTCGGCCATCGCCGCGTCGAATCGCGCCTCGAGAGTGCCTTCGGTCGGACCGCCGAGGATGTTCACCATCACCGACCACGCCGCGCGCGGCGCCGTGCTCCCCAGCGGGAGATCGGCCACGGCGCGCAGGTGCTGCTCGAACTGCCCGGTCACCGCTCCGTCCTGACCCCAGTGTCCGCTGTTGTGCGGACGCATCGCCAGCTCGTTGACGAGGATGCGCTCGTCGTCGGTCTCGAAGAGCTCGACGGCGAGCATGCCCGTCACGCCGAGGCCCTCGGCGATCGTGCGTCCGATCTCCTCCGCGACCCGGGACAGCCGTTCGGTCGCCGCCGGCGCGGGCGCGATGACCTCGGCGCAGACGCCACCGCGCTGCACGGTCTCGACGACCGGGTAGGCGACGATCTGACCGGAGGGCCGACGCGCGACCTGCTGTGCGAGCTCTCGGACGAACGGCACGAGCTCCTCGACCAGCAGCGCATCGCCGTCGACGACCGCCTCGAACCAGTCCTGGGCTTCATCGGCGGCGCGGACGACCCGCACACCCTTGCCGTCGTATCCTCCGCGCGGCGTCTTCACGACACCCCGGCCGTCGTGGCCGTCGAGGAAGGCCTGGAGCTCATCCACGCTGCGCACGGCCGCCCACTCCGGCTGCGGGATGCCGAGCTCGGTCAGGCGCGCGCGCATCACCAGCTTGTCCTGGGCGAACTGGAGGGCGTCCGGACCCGGGTGCACCACGACGCCCTCGGCGACGAGTGCCCGCAGCACCTCCTGGGGAACATGCTCATGGTCGAAGGTGATCACGTCGATGTCGGCCGCGAACGCGCGCACGGCGTCGATGTCCCGGTAATCGCCCACGGCGGTCGTCGCGAGCCGGGCGGACATGCCGTCGCCCTCCGCGAGCACCCGCAGGTCGAGTCCGAGCTCGACCGCCGGAGCGATCATCATCCGGGCCAGCTGTCCTCCGCCGATCACGCCCACACGCAGCGTCATGTGCCGCCTCCATTCGTCTCGACCATTCTCGCGCACGCAGGCGACGATGTCCGACACGGGTGCCGCGGCGCGCGGGCGGCGCCGCGCACCGCGGGAGTCAGATGTCGTCGAGGTTGTCGGTGCTGCCCTGCGCGTCTCGATGCGCGAGGATCTGGCCCACCTCGATCTGGTCGGCGAGCGTCTCGTGGACGAGCGTGACGTTGGGCACATTGGCCAGGCGCAGGGGTTCGTCGACACCGTTCGAGAGGGTGATCGTGCCCGTTCCCCACAGGCGCTGCAGCGGCCCGCGACGCACGGCGATCGTGTAGCCCCTCGCGTGCGACATCTCGCGCCGACGACGCGCCCCGATGCCCTGATGCGCGATGACCCTCCGGGTGGTCACGGTCGTGCTCTGCGAGTACCAGACGATGAACGGCACCACGACGACGAGCAGGACGACGAGACCGGCCGCCGACAGCAGCATCCAGTTCTCGAGCCCCGCGGGCAGATTGTCGTAGAAGTAGGCCGTCGCCCCGAAGACGCCGATCAGGACCAGCGCCGACCAGAACAGTCGACGGGCGTGGCTCCGCAGCCGCGCGATGAGCAGCTCTTCGGTCGGCACGCCGGGCGGCGGCATCACCGGCCGGCCTCCGAGCGTCACGGGCTGAGTCACCCCACCATTGTGCCCGTGATCTGCGACAAAGCGGACTGCGCGGCGGCGTGTCAGATCAGGCGGGCCGCACGTGCACGACATCGCCCGCCGAGACGGCGTGCGCGGAACCGTCCGCCGACACCAGGAGACGGCCCTGAGGGTCGAGCGCCGTGGCGCGGCCCTCGAGCAGGACACCGCCGGGCAGCGAGACGCGGACGACGAGACCCAGGGTCGCGCATCGGGCCGTGACGGCAGCGTGCAACCCGCTCGCGACCGCGTCATCGGCCGCGGCGAGCGCGGCGAGGGTGGAGGACAGCGCCCGCAGGTAGTCCGCCAGCAGCCGGTCCTCGTCGACCTCGACGCCGAGCACCGCGAACGAGGTCGCCGTCGGCACGGGGAGCTGCTCCGCAGTCATGGCCGTGTTGACACCGGAGCCGACGATGACGGCATCCGTCGTCGCCTCGGCGAGGATCCCGCAGATCTTGCGCCCGTCGACCAGGACGTCGTTCGGCCACTTCACCGCGACGTCTCGCCCCGGGAGCTGGGCGGCCACCGCCTCTGTCATCGCCAGGCCTGCGGCGAGGGGGATCCAGCCGCGTGCGGCGGGGTCGTCCGGCAGGGTGCGCAGCAGCACGGAGATCGCGAGCGCTGCGCCGTCGGGAGCCACCCACGTGCGGTCGAGACGCCCGCGCCCCGCGGTCTGGTTCCTCGTGATCAGGGCGGAGAGGTGCGGCCAGCCCTCGACATCGTCGGCCCGCTCGCGGAGATCGGCGTTCGTCGAGCCCGTGCGCGGGAGGACCTCCAGGCGCGCCGCGACACCATGGGAGCGCGGGAGGTCACCGCTCATGCGTCTTCCTCGTCGGCCTCTTCGTCATCGTCGTCCTCGTCCTCGCGGATCGCGCCGATGTCGTTCGCGTGCCACTGCTCCCATTCGCGCATGAGCCGCTCGACGGCTGCGTGGAACTTCTCGGTGGCGACGCCCGGAGTCGTGTCGCCGAAATAGTGCTGCACCCACATCCGGAGCCGGGCGACGGCCGCCTCATCCGCACGGACGCGCTCGACCTCGGAGACGATGCGAGACGCGTCGTCGACCGTCAGCCACTCGCAGTCCGCGAGGTAGCCGGTGGAGTCGATCGAGGCGCGCTCGTCTGCGGGACGCGTGATCATGAGGGGCTTGCCAGCGGCGAGACGGTCGTAGACCATCGCCGAGATGTCGACGACGGCGACATCGGCGGCCGAGAGCTGCCAGCCGAGTTCCGGCCCGTCGTCGTAGACGTGCTGCGCGCTGCGGTCCGCGGCATTGGCCGCGTTGATCGCCGCGATGATCCTGCGGTGGGCGGCCCCGTACGCCTCATCCACGACCCCGCTGCGGGGATGCGGTCGGTAGATGACCCGATGCCGGCCGGTCGCCAGGAGCTGTTTCACGAGCGTCTCGCCGTGCGTCGCGATCGAACCGTAGTGAGCGCTGGGACGGTCCCCCTCCCAGGTCGGTGCGTACAGCACCACGGTGCGCTCATCCGGCGTGTAGGGCAGCGTCCCCGAATAGTGATCCGCCTGCGGTCGACCGATGTCGATCGTTCGACGGTCGACGTCGTAGTCCCACAGCGTGCGCGAGAGACGATCCCGCGCCGCCTGACCCGCGACGAAGGCGTAGTCGTAGGCCTTGTACTGATTCGTGGTCATGTACATCTTGTCGGACTCGCCGTGGTTGATGAACACGTGCCAGCGGCGTCCGTAGCGGAACATCTGAAAATTGCGGGTGTTCTGATTGACGTACAGCACGACCCGGATGTCCTGGTGGGCGATGAACCGCTCGAGGTCGCGGACCTTCGGCACGAAGGCGACCGGCGGTCCGTCCTCGTCGAGCAGCTTCTCGGCGCCCGTCGCCGACCGGGAGAGCACGACGACCGGCCACCGCTTCGCGAGCTCCGCGAGCGGACGATACCACTGGCGCATCTGGTACATGTTCACCGCGCCGTCGGCGAAGTACACCGCGACCTGGAAGTGATCGAGCGGATGCGGTTCGCGCTCGGCGAGGCGCCGCCGCACCCGCTGCACGGCGCTGCGGGACGCGAGCGCGCGCGTGAGGAGACGGTACGCCTTCTTGGCGTCAGACAATGCACCCATCCCTCCAGAATAGTTCGTTCCGCGCTCTCGCCCCGCGGACGGATCAGGGAACGCCCGATGTCGTCGTGCCATGATCGTCATGTGCCAGCCAACGAATCCGTCACGCCCGACGCCGGGGTGTCCTTCGTGATGCCGGTGCTCAACGAGCGGGCGTACCTCGAGCACGCCGTCGCCTCCGTGCTCGCCCAGGACGTCGACGGACCCGCCGAGCTCGTCCTCGCGCTCGGCCCCTCGACCGACGGGACCACTGAGCTGGCCGAGCGGCTGGCTGCGGCCGACGACCGCATCCGGCTGGTCCGGAACCCGGCCGCGCACATCCCGGTGGGGTTGAACGCCGCGATCGGCGCGAGCCGGTACGCGACGATCGTCCGCGTGGATGCTCACTCCGAGCTGTCTCCCGGCTACGCGGCCCGCGCCCTGGAGACGCTCGAGCGCACACAGTCGGCCAACGTCGGCGGCGTCATGCACGCCGAGGGCCGCACGCCCTTCCAGAAGGCGGTCGCGCGCCTCTACAACTCCCCCGTCGGTCTCGGCGGCGGCGCGTACCACGGCCGCACGCACGAGGGCGAGGCCGAATCGGCGTACCTCGGCGTCATGCGCCGCGAGGTGCTCGACGAGGTGGGACTGTTCGACGAGACGATCCGCCGTGGCGAGGACTGGGAGCTCAACCTCCGCATCCGCCAGGCCGGACACCGCGTCTGGTTCGACCCGACCCTGTCCGTGACGTACTGGCCACGGGAGAGCTGGCTCCGCCTCGCGCGTCAGTTCCGCGCGACCGGCGCCTGGCGCGGCGAGCTCGTGCGCCGATTCGGCCGCCGCAACGGCATCCGCTACTTCGCTCCGCCCGCCCTCGTCCTCGTGGTCGCCCTCGCTGTCATCGTCGGTGCGCTGCAGCTCACCGGCGTGCTGACGGGCGTCGCGTCCCTGATCGCGGCGATCGTGGCCTACGTCCCGCTCGCGCTGTATCTGCTCCTCGTGCTCGCCGTCGCCCTGGCTCCGGGGGGAGGCGGGCTGCGTCAGAAGCTGTGGACCCTGCTCGTGCTGCCGACGATGCACCTGTCCTGGGGCATCGGGTTCCTCGGGGGCGTGCTGCGTGGTGCGCGCGACACGGTCGACGCATCGCGTCTCGGCACGCAGAACACGCCGCTGCCGTGACGCCGGCCCTTCGGATCAGCGGCTGACGAACCCGAGGTCGAGGATCCGGTCCACCACGCGCTCGGCTGCGTGCCCGTCGTCCCGCCTGTTGAACTGCGCGCGCCACGCGGCGTACCTGCTCGCGTAGGCGGATTCCTGGCCGGGGTCGCCCAGCGCCGCGGCGAGCTCGTCCTGCGTGCGCACGAGGGGGCCGGGCGCGCGCTCGGCGAGGTCGAAGTAGAAGCCGCGCAGCTGCCCGCGGTAGTGATCCATGTCGGGAACGAGAAAGTACATCGGCTTGCCGGTGACGCTGAAGTCGAACATCACCGAGGAGTAGTCGGTGATGAGCGCGTCGGCGGCGAGGAGCAGCTGAGCCGTCTCGGGATAGCCGGTCACGTCGATGACCCTGGCGCCGGAACGGTCGCGCCCCTGCTGCAGCGTGCGGGTGTGTCCGCGGACGAGCACCACGGCGTCGGCCTGCCGGGCGAGCAGCTCCGGGTCGATGAAGTCGACCATCTCGCTGCGATCGTCACGCCAGGTCGGTGCGTACAGGAGCACACGCTCCCCCTCGCCGATCCCCAGAGCCGCACGGACCGCGGCCGGATCCCCGGTGGTGAGCGCGTCGTTGCGCGGGTAGCCCTCGACCCAGATCGGCCTTCCGAAGAACGCATATGCCTTGCGGAGAATGCGCTCGGAGTAGGTGTTCTGCGCGAGCAGCACATCCCATCGTCGCGATTCCTTCACGACCGCCGCCATGCGACGAGGGTCGAACCCGGGACGATGCAGGGCGAGTCGCTTGAGCGGTGTGCCGTGCCAGGTCTGCAGCACCTTCTGCCCCGGCTTGCGCTCGAACCGGCGGCGCAGCCAGTCGTTCACCACCAGCAGTCGGGCGGCACCGCGGGCATGCCACCACTCCGGACTGCCTTCGACGACGGCGATCGCCCCCTCCGGCACCGCGACCGAGAGGTCGACCACGCTCCAGTAGCGCCGCAGATCCGGCACTCGGGACGCGAGCTCCCGATCGATCGCCTGCGGGTTGCAGCCGACGCTGCGGCCGTAGAAGCTCTCGAAGAACACGGCGTTCTCGGTGCCGCCGGTCTGGGCCACGTAGCGTCCCTCCAGCGTCGACTGCCCCTCGACCGTCTCGTAGACGGGATCGATCGGTGCGGCGATGCGCACAGCGCCGCCGTCGACAGCGACGCGGACACCGGTCATCACGGTCGGCGCGATCCGCAGGTCGTCGAGATCCGTGTCGGCGATGCGCAGCTCGTATTCGCCGGACGGCAGCGGCAGAGCCGGCCCGCCCCAGCGCGAAGCCTGCAGCGGGAACACGGCCTTCCAGGTCTTGCCCCCGCCGGTGATGCGCGCATCGACACGTGCCCGCGGTCCGGAGAGCTGCGCTGTCGCCGGTCGCTGACCGGTCCCTGCGATGATCAGCGCTTCGGCCGCTTCATCGATCCGGGCCGTTGTCATGCTGCTCCCTTCGGTGCGGGGATCCCCCGCGCGCGGATTGCCTGGTACACCCGATCGGTATTGCGCCCGTCTCGGAATGCATGCATCTCCGCGCTGAGCGTAGCGGAACGCGCCGACGCCTCGTCATAGGCGGCGTCGTCGGCGAGAAGGCGCCGGAGCTGCCCGAGGAGTGCGTCCCAGTCGGCCGCGGGGTCTGCGCCCGCGACGTCCTCGTATCGGCCGTAGAAACCCCGTGTGCGCGCGTACTCGGTCGCGTCCGGGGCCAGATACAGCACCGGTGTCGTGAGCAGCCCCACGTCGTACGCGAGCGAGGAGTAGTCGGTGATCAGCACGTCGACCGCGGCGAGCGCGGGCGTGACGTCGGCGAGCACCGACGAGCCCAGCATCCGCACCCTCCTGCTGGGCAGCGGCGGGGCATAGCCCCCCTCGCCGAGAGGATGCGATCGCACGAGCAGGATCGCGTCCTCCTCTTCGAGCACACGGATGATCCGCACCCACTCCGCCGCGGAGGGCACCGCGGGGTCCGCCGCACCGTCGCGCCAGGTCGGAGCGTAGAGGATCACGCGCGCGGCCTCGGGCAGAGGACCGACGGCGCGATCCAGCAGAGCGGAGGCCGCCGCCCGGCGCTCGTCGACCGATCCGGCGGAGAGCACGTCGACGCGCGGCTCACCCGTCACGACGACCCGGTCGTCGCCCAGTCCGAACGCGGATTCCAGACGACCGCGAGAGCGATGCGAGGCGGCGGGCAGCACTCGGATGCGCTGGGCGGCTCCGCGGTACAGCAACCCGACGACCCGGCGCAGCAGCGGCGCGCCCGGCACGTTCGGGACCTGCGTCGTGGCCGGCGAGTCGAGGCCGATGCGCTTCAGCGGGATGCCGTGCCAGAGCTGCACGACGAAGGCCCCGCCGTTCGCGTAGCGGTTGACGTCGCCGAGGCCGTGCGTGACGACGAGCACGCCAGCCCTGGCCGTCGCCCACCAGCCCCGCAGACCGCTCTTGCGCACGGTGCGGAGGCCGAGCGCGGCGGCATCCCGATCCTCGCGATCCGATGACGTGAGCCACAGCGTGTCGTGTCCCGCATCCGACGCGTGCCGCTGCAGAGCCAGCGCGCCGTCGCCGATCCCGGCGCCGCAGCCGAACACCCAGCGTCGACCGCGCGGGACGAGGAACGTACCCATGCGTCCTGCGGCATAGAGCGGGATCCGGAGCAGCTTGGCCGCATTGCCGGTGCCGAAGGAGAAGGACGCCACCCCGCGAGCCTATCGCGGGGTGGCGTCCTTCTCGGCGAACTCCGGATCAGCCGGCGAGCTCGCCGAGTGTCACCTCGAGCTCGTACTCCTTGCCGCCGCGGACGTAGGTCACCTTGGCATCGCTGCCCGCGGCCGCCGCACGCACCTGCGCCGTGAGATCGCTGGCGCTGCTGATCGGGACCCCGTTGAACGCCGTGACGACGTCTTCGGCCTTGAGCCCTGCCGCGGCCGCCGCTCCACCGTCGGTGACCTCGGCGATGTACGCTCCCGCGACGTTCGCGCCCTCGACGCTCGCCGCGTCGCGGACCGAGGCGCCGAGCAGGCCGTGCGTGGCGGCGCCGTCGGCGATGATCTCCTCGGAGACGCGCTGCGCGATGTTCGCGGGGATCGCGAAGCCGATGCCGATCGATCCGGACTCCTCGGATCCGCCCGAGCTCGCGATCGCCACGTTGATGCCGATCAGCTCGCCCTTGCTGTTCACGAGAGCGCCGCCGGAGTTTCCGTGGTTGATCGCGGCATCCGTCTGGATCACGGCGATCGAGATCGACTCGGTCGGCTGCTGTCCGGTGTTGCCCGGCAGATCGAACTGGAACGGACCCTGTCCTTCGCCCTCTTCCGGCGCCTGCTCCTCCGGGGCGTCCTCGGACGACGAGTCGGGCAGCGCGGACGACGCGATCTGGATGCTGCGGTTGAGCGCGCTCACGATACCCGTGGTGACGGAGTTCGCGAGACCGAGCGGAGCGCCGAGCGCGACGGCGGTGTCACCGACGTTGAGCTTCGACGAGTCGGCGAACTCGATGGGCGTGAGGCCCTTCGCGTCCGTCAGCTTGATCACGGCGAGGTCGTAGATCGGGTCGGTGCCGACGACGGTGGCGTCGAAGATGCGGCCGTCGGATGTCGTCACGCGGATGCTGGGGTCGGCCACGGCTCCGCCGAGGGTCACGACGTGCGTGTTCGTCAGGACGTAGCCGTCCTCGCTGATGATCACGCCCGAGCCGCTGCCGGCCTCCTGGGATCCCGCGACCTCGATCGTGACGACCGAGGGAAGAGCGGCGGTCGCGACCGCGGTGGTCTCGTTGACCGATCCGGGGTTGTTGACGGTGACGGTCTGCGGTCCGCCGGCGGTGCCGCCGGTCGGCTGGTCCTGCAGACCGCTCAGCAGCGCGCCGCCGCCGAAACCGGCGACGCCGCCGACGAGGGCCGCGGCCACGATGAACGCCGCGAACTTCGCGCCGCCCCGCGACTTGGGTTCCTTGGTCTTGACCCCGTCGGCCGGCGGTGCGCCGAACCCGAGCGGCGCGGTGCCGTCGAGCGGCTGCGTCGGCTGCGTGTGCGCGGTCGCGGTGGGGATGCCGAAGGCGGCTCCCGGAGCCGAGGCTGTCGCCTGCTGCGCCGTGTGCGGCGCGGCGAAGGGCTGCGGCGCTGCGGGGGCCGTCGGGGCGGAAGCCGGCGCGGCGGCGGCGGACGCGGCGACGGCGGGCGCCTGCGACGTGAAGGTCGACGGCACCTCGTGTCCCTGGGCCGACGCGGCCGTGGTCTCGGAGGCGGGCGCGGGCTGAGCGGCGGCCTCTGCTGCCTCGGTGGACGGCACGGCGTCGTGCGACGCGGGTGCCGACTGGTTCTGGGTCTCGTCTTCGTTCATGGTGTGCTCCTTCATCGACGCCCCTTCAGACTGCCGCCTGTATCTGTGCGTTTCGTATGGCGAAGATGAGTTTCAGCTATGGCCTTAGCCTGTTCTTCATGAGTGTCATTCCCGGCGCATGGCGGCGCACGGCGGCCGGTGCAGGTCTGCTCGCCGCAGACGGAACCGTCGCACCTACGATCTTCGCAGAGATGTCAGCGGCTGCGGCCAGAACGGGGGCGATCAATCTCGGCCAGGGCTTCCCCGATGAGGACGGGCCCGCCGAGGTGCTGGAGGCCGCGCGCGCCGCGATCTCCGCGGGCGCGAACCAGTATCCGCCCGGTCGCGGCATCCCGGACCTGCTCGCCGCGATCAGCGAGCACCAGCATCGCTTCTACGGCCTCGACGTCGACCCGGCGTCCGAGGTCATCGTCACCGCGGGTGCGACAGAGGCCCTCACAGCCAGTCTGCTCGCGCTGATCGACGGCCCCGACGACGAGGTCGTGGTCTTCGAGCCGTACTACGACTCCTACGCGGCGGCCGTGGCCCTCGCCGGCGCCCGCCTGCGCACCGTGCCGCTGCGCGCCCCCGACTTCCAGCCCGATCTCGATCTGCTGGCTGCCACGGTGACCGATCGCACCCGCATCATCCTCGTGAACGATCCGCACAACCCGACCGGAGCCGTGTTCGGCGCGGAGGTGCTCGCCGAGGTCGTCCGTCTCGCCCAGCAGCACGACGCGATCATCATCACGGACGAGGTCTACGAGCACCTCTCGTTCCACACGCCGCACACGCCGATCGCCACGCTGCCGGGCGCGGCCGAACGCACTCTCACGATCTCCTCCGCGGGGAAGACCTTCTCCGCCACCGGGTGGAAGATCGGCTGGGTGCACGGCCCGGCCGATCTGATCACGGCTGTGCTCACGGTCAAGCAGTACCTCACGTACGTCAACGGCTCGCCGTTCCAGCCGGCCATCGCCGTGGGCCTGCGTCTCGACGACGCCACCTTCACCCGGGCCGCCGCGACGCTCGCGCACAAGCACGAGATCCTCGGCGACGGCCTGCGTGCCGCCGGGTTCACCGTGCACGCGCCGCAGGGCGGCTACTTCACCGTCGCGGACGCCACCGCTCTCGGTGGAGCGGATGCCGCGGCGTTCTGCCGCGCGCTGCCCGAGCGCGCCGGTGTCGTCGCGATCCCCCTGACGGCGTTCGTGTCGGCGGACCGGCGCAGCGAGTACGGCGGGCTGGTGCGTTTCGCCGCCTGCAAGCGCGTCGAGGTCCTGGAGGAGGCCGCCGCGCGCCTCGCCGCCTCGGCGCTCTGAGGCGGTGCTGCTCCGCGTCAGCGGGGAACCACCGCGTACCGCCGCACCCGCAGGGACGGGTTGACGGCGCGGACGCGGTCTATCGCCGACCGCTCGAGAGCCGCGACCGCGATGCCCTCGGCGGTGCCGACGCCGGCGAGGACGACGCCCTGCGGATCGACGATCTGCGAGTGCCCGACGCCGATCGGCGTGGGGTGGTCGGCGGCGACCACGTAGACCGTGTTCTCGATCGCCCGCGCGGCCAGCAGGGTGGTCCAGTGGTGCTCCTTGAGCGGACCCCGCACCCATTCGGCCGGCACCACCAGCACGTCGGCGTCCGCATCGACGAGGGTGCGCGCCAGCTCGGGGAAGCGCAGGTCGTAGCAGGTCATCAGCCCGAAGCGCAGGCCACCGAGCACGAACGTGGCCGGCTCCCCCGGGTCACCCGGTTCGACCCAATCGGACTCCGTCTGCCCGAAGGCATCATAGAGGTGCTGCTTGCGGTAGACCGCGAGGATGCCGTCGCCGCGCACCGCCAGGACCGTGTTCCGCACCCGCTCGCCGTCCGCAGCACGCTCCGCGAGGCCCGCGACGATCACGACCGCGTAGTCGGCGGCCAGAGACGTGAGGGTCGCGACGAACTCGCCGTCCAGCCCCTCGGCGTTCGCGGCGAGCGTCGCATCCATCGGATCGACGAAGTAGCTCGAGTACTCGGGGAACACGATCAGCTTCGCACCGCGCGCCGCCGCATCCGCCGTCAGCGCAGCGATCCGCTCGCGGTTGTCGGAACGGGACGCCGTCGGCGCGAACTGGCACACGGCGACGGATACGGCTGCGGTCTCGGACATGACCTCATCCTCTCGCATCCGTGCGCACCCGGCCTCGATTCGCCGACCTCTCGAATCCGTGATAAGTTACTTCTTGTGCCGCGGGGTGGAGCAGTTCGGTAGCTCGCCGGGCTCATAACCCGGAGGTCGCAGGTTCAAATCCTGTCCCCGCAACGAGAATGCGACACACGAAAGGCCCCTGATCAGGAGAAATCCCGATCAGGGGCCTTTCGCTCACCCGCTGACGGAGGCCGTGGCGACCGCCGTCAGCCGCGTTCCGCACCGAAGCTGACCGAGCGTACTCCCATCGCCTCGGCCTCTTCCGTGGCGAGTCGACGTTCCGCGCCGAGATCGAGTCCGCGCGCGAGAAGCACGTAAGCGACAGCGGATGCTGCGAGCCCGACGAACAGCGCGATGTCGATGCCGCCCATCGCCGCGGCGATCGGACCCGTGAACCACGTCGTCACGACGAATGGGATCATCGCGGCGATGCCGATGACGTAGGCGGTGATGCCGCGCCATCCCCAGGAGCCGTAGATGCCGTTCGGACGGAACATCTCGGCGACCGCGTAGCGCCCGCGCCGCACGACGTAGTAGTCGACGAGGTTCACCGACGTCCACGGTACGAGCACGTAGAGCAGCACCACGAGGAAGCTCCCGAACGAGTCGAGGAACTCCCCCGTCGAGAACGCCGCTCCCAGCAGACCGCCGAGTCCGATGATGCTGCAGGCGACGATGCGGGCGAACCGCGTCGGTCGCACGGAGCGGAAGGAGTCGGCCACCGTGATCAGCTCGATGCTCGCGGCGTAGATGTTGATCGTGATGACCGTGATCAGGGCGGGCAGCGCCGACCAGAGCAGCACCGCACCCGCGCCGGGCACGATCGCGTCGGCCGCCGCGGTGATCGCCTGCACAGGGTCGGCATCCGCGAACAGGGAGGCGACGAACGCCCCGAGGATCATGAGCCACCCCGCGCCGACGATCACTCCGGAGGAGGTGTAGAACAGCGCCTTGCGCGGACTCGTCTGCGGCGGCAGGTACCGCGAGTAGTCGGACACGTACGGCGCCCAGCCCAGCGCGTAGGCCGCGGCGGCCGCGAACTGCACGAGGAACGCCGGACCGTCGAACGCCCCCAGCGAGAAGTCCGCCGCGGGGAGCGGGAGAGCGAAGAGCGCCACGACGCTGAACACGCCGAAGGTCGCGAGGAACAGCCAGGTGAGCCACTTCTGCACGCGGTGGATCCAGTGGTACCCCACGATCGCCAGCGTGAGCGCGAGCGCCGTGATGAGCACGTACCAGCCGGCGCCGGCGTCGACTCCGGTCGTCGCGGTGAGCACCTGCCCGGCGAGCAGCTGGTTGAAGATGTTGAATCCGACGATGCTGGCGACGACCACGAGGCACACGATGGCGACACCGCGGTAGCCGAACTGCGCCCGCGACTGGATCATCTGCGGCAGACCCAGCTGCGGTCCCTGCGCGGAGTGGAACGAGGTGAACACGGTGCCGACGCACACGCCGAGGATGATCGCGAGCAGCGACACCAGGAAGTTCGCGCCCATCGCGACCCCGACCATGCCCGTCGCGAGCGTGGTGAGGTTGGCGTTGGACATGAACCACAGCGGGAACAGGCTCGACGGCTCGCCGGTGCGCTCGGAGAGCGGCACCCAGTCGATGGACTTGACCTCGATCCCCGTCGCCCTCGGTGCTGCCACCTCGGTCTGCACGGCGGCGGGCTCCGGAATATCGCGCTGGGGCTCGTTCATGGTGCAACAGTAGGTCGCCGCCCGATCTCGTCCCATCCCCGGAATCCGATGGAGCCCATAGGGTTCGCCGATACGCGCATCGGGCGCCCCCTAAGGGACGCCCGATGCGCTTCAGTCGCGCGAGGTCACTGCGCGGCACCGTCCAGCTCGAGGAGCTTCTGGACCGCTGCCGTCAGGCGCTTGTCGGCGGCCGCGAAGGCTTCGAGGTCTCCTGCCTTCAGCGCTGCCTCGCGGTCGAGCAGCGCCTGCTGGGCGGCCGCGAGGGCCGCGGCCTCATCGCCCGTGGGCTCTGCGGGTTCGGTCGGCTCGGTCGGCGTCTCGCCGGTGCTCGGATCGTCCTCACCGGGTTCCGTCGGCTCGACCTCGTCGTCACCGCCGGTCGCACCCGAGTCGCCCCCGAAGAGCGTGTCGAGCGCCTCGGTGAGCGTGTTCTCGAAGGCCACCCGATCGCCGAAGGCGACGAGGACCTTCTGCAGCCTCGGGAGCTGCGTACCCTCGGAGGACTGCACGTACACGGGCTGAACGTAGAGCAGACCGCCACCCACCGGAAGCGTGAGCAGGTTGCCGTAGATCACCTCGGACTCGCCCTGTTGCAGCAGGTTCAGCTGCGGCACGACGGCGGTGTCCGAGTTGTAGGTGTTCTGCACCTGGCCGGGACCGGGCACAGTGGTGTCCGTGTCGATCTCGAGCATCCGGAGCTGGCCGTAGCCCTCGCCCTTCACTCCGGCCTCCGACCCGGCATCCGAGTCCACCGCGAGGTAGCCCATCAGCACGTCTCGGCTGCCGCCCGCTCCCTGGGAGACGGGGATGAAGGTGGAGAACATCGAGAAGCGCGGCGAATCCTGCCCCGGCATCTGCATCGTCAGGTAGTACGGCGGCTGCAGCATCGCGTCGCTGCGGGGGTCGTTCGGCGTCTGCCAGCGGTTGTCCTGCTGTGCGAACGATCCGGCCGTGTCGACGTGGTAGATCCCCAGCACGTCGCGCTGCACCTTGAACAGGTCGGTCGGGTAGCGCACGTGGCTCATGAGCTCGCCGGACATCTCGCTGATCGGCTTGACCGTCGACGGGTAGACCTTCTGCCAGGTCTCCAGCACCGGGTCCTCCTCGTCCCACGCGTAGAGCGTGACCGAGCCGTCGTAGGCGTCGACCGTGGCCTTCACGGAGTTTCGGATGTAGTTGATGTCGTCGATCGCGAGCGTGGGCGACGGGACGTTGGAGTCGGCGATCGCGTCCGACAGGCTGACGCCCGTCGAGTACGGGTACGTCGAGCTCGTGGTGTAGCCGTCGACGATCCAGACGATGCGGCCGTCGACGACGCTCGGGTACGGGTCGCTGTCGAGCTCGAGGTACGGGGCGACCTTCTGCACGCGCGTCTTCGGATCGCGGTCGTAGAGGATCTGCGAGTCCTCGTTCACGAGGTTCGAGAACAGGATCTGCTCGGACTGGAACTTCAGCGCGTACAGCAGCTTCGTGAACGTGTTGCCGACGGCGGGGCCGCCCTCGCCCTCGAACGTCGTCTTCGTCTCACTGGACCCGTCCTTGCCGCGCGGGTAGTCGATCTCCGCCGGCTCCGAGCCCTCGGGGGCGCCGACGATCGAGTACTCCGGGGAGTTCTCGCCGAAGTAGACGCGCGGTTCGAAGTTCTCGCGGTCGGTGAGGAACCCGGACGACGGGATGCCGCGCTCGAGGAACACCGGCTCGCCGTCGCTGGTGCGCTGGTTGCCGGCGGCAGCGACGAGGCCGTAGCCGTGCGTGTAGACCGCGACGCGGTTGTTCCAGTTGTCGCCGTCGCCGAGACCCGACATGTCGAGGTCTCGCACGGAGACGACGGTGTCCTGCATCACGCCGTCGATCTCGTACCGGTCGACGTCCATCGTCGTCTGGAACTGGTAGTACCCGCGGTACTGCTCGAGCTGGCGCACGGTCGGCGGGATGACCTTCGGGTCCATGATGCGGATCGACGCCGTGGTCTCGGCGTCCTCACGCAGCTGGCCCGCGGCGGCATCCGTCTCGGCCTCGAAGGCCGTGGTCTCGAGGTCGGCGATGCCGTAGGCCTCTTTCGTGCCGTCGATGTTCCGCTGGTAGTACTCGGCCTGGTAGGCGTTCTGGTTCGGCTTCACCTGGAAGGTGGTGACGATCCACGGGTATCCGACCCCGACGACGAGCGACGTGACGATCAGCAGCGCGGTCGCCGCGAGCGGGAAGCGCCAGCGGCCGATGACCGCGGTGACGAAGAAGAGCACGGCGACCACGGCGGCGACGACCGAGAGGATCGCCAGACCGGGGATGGTCGCGTTGACACCCGTGTAGGCCGCACCGGTGATGCGGTCGTCCGGAGCGGTCAGGGTCTTGTACTGGTCGAGCCAGAAGCTCGCCGCCTGAACCAGAAGGTAGAGACCGGCGATCACCGCGAGCTGGATGCGCGCGGGCTTCGAGATGCGCAGCTCGCCCTGGCCGACGCGCACCGAGCCGTAGAGGTACGACACGAGAGCGGTGACGAGGAGCGAGAGCAGCAGCACGGCCGAGACGAACGCGAGCAGGATCGAGTAGAACGGCATCGCGAACATGTAGAAGCCGGTGTCGATGCCGAACTGCGGGTCGACCGTCGAGGTCGCCACGCCGTTGGCCCACAGCCAGACGGTCTTCCACTGTCCGGCGGCGGCGAAGCCGGCGAAGAGGCCGAAGAAGATCGGCATGCCCCACATCGCCAGGCGACGCAGCGGCTCGATGACCTCCTGGTAGCGGTCCAGCTGCGAGCTGAGCCGCACGTAGACCGGTCGCAGCCGGTAAGCCAGCTGGATCACGAGGAAGAGCGGCGCTGCCATGCCGAGGAAGCCGACCACGAACATCACGGCCGTGGCGATCCACTGCGTGGTGAGCACGCCGGTGAAGCCCACCTGGTCGAACCAGAGGTACTCCGTGTAGAGCGAGGCGAACACGAAGAACGCCGCGATCAGGGCGGCGATGATCACCAGGGAGATGCCGAGGATGCGTCGGGAGGTTCGAGGCGTGGCCGGATTCGGAGCAGTGGCTGAGTTCGAGGTCACCGTTCCATCCTAGGCGCGCCTCACTGTGCGGCGGCTGTCATCCCGGTCACGGCGAGGTCACGGCCGCTCCCCTGCTCACGAGCCGGCGAGCTCGCACGTGGGGAGGGAGGAGACGTCGCCGTCCGCCGCGATCACCTCGAGCGCGTCGAGCGACTCCTCGAGCGTCGCGGTGCGGATCACCTGCAGTCCGTCGGGCACATGCCCCACCACCTCGTCGCAGTTCGAGGCCGGCGCGAGGAAGTAGTCCGCTCCGGCGTCGCGCGCGCCGTAGAGCTTCTGACGGATGCCGCCGATCGGCCCGACCGTGCCCTCGGCGTCGATCGTGCCGGTGCCGGCGATGTTGTGGCCGCCGTTCAGCTCGCCCTCGGTGAGCGTGTCGATGATGCCGAGTGCGAACATCATCCCCGCGCTGGGGCCGCCGACGTTGTCGAGCTGGAGCGTGACGTCGACCTCGAAGTCGTAGTCCGTGCGCAGCGTGATGCCGATGAGCCAGGTGGTCACGTCGTTCTCGGTGTGCTCCTCGGGAGTCACCTCGACGGTCTTCTCCTCGCCCGCGCGCAGGACGGTGAGGGCGACCGGGTCGCCGCCCGCCTTCTGGATCGCCTCGCGCAGCTGCGTGGCGGAGGTGACCGGCGTCCCGTCGATCGCGGTGATCACGTCTTCGCCCTCGAGCAGCCCGTCGGCCGGGGCGTCCGCCACGGCCTCCTGCACGACGACCTTCGCTCCCGTGTCGTAGCCGAGCTCGTTCAGGGCTGCGGCCGTCGCCTCGTGCTGGGAATCGACCATCAGCATCGCGTTGCGCTCATCGCGCTGCTCCGTGGTGACGCCCTCAGGGAAGACCGAGTCGAGCGGCACGACCGCGCGGGACGAGTCCATCCAGGCGAGGGCGAGTTCGAACCAGCTCGGAGTGCGCTCGCGGTTGCCGACGACCTGCACGGTCGTGAGGTCGAGCGTGCCACCCGTCTCGAACGTCTCGGCACCCTCGACGCTGATCAGCGGCACCTGCTCGCCGTCGGTCCCCGTCGCGGTGCCGAGCGTGTCGTAGACGGGACCGGGACGCTGGATCACGTACGGCGTCGGCAGGAAGGTCAGGACCACGAGGGCGATGAGCGCGACGATCAGCGCCCAGACACCGAGTCCGGGCTTTCCAGACCGCGTTCGATCCACAGCATTCCTCCGTCGTTCGCGAGCGGCGTACAGCGATCTGCTCGCTTCGGGGACGCGTGCAGAAACCTGTGACTAGCGTAGATGCCACGGCTATAGGCGTGCTGAGAGGGCGAACGACATGGCAGACAACGACCCGACTCCCGAGGACTTCCAGGAGTTCCTCCGAAAGATGCTCTCGAACCAGGGCGGCGGGGACATCGACCCCGAGGCCCTGCGGGATGCCATGCAGGGCATGGAGGGCTTCCAGTTCGACCCCGCGATGATGCAGACGATCATGTCGCAGCTGCAGGGTGCGTTCGGCGGAGACCCGTGGGAGAACGCGCAGCGCCAGGCACTGCACATCGCGAATCGCGACGGCCAGGGGGTGACCGACGGCTCGCGCAGCTCGCTGGTCGACTCGTTCACGCTCGCGAACCTGTGGCTCGGCGAGGCGACGACGATCTCCGAACTGAGCGAGGCTCCCACCGCGATGACCCGCGGCGAGTGGGTCGAGAAGACCCTGCCCGTCTGGAAGGAGATCGCCGGGCCGGTGTCGACGAGCATCGCCGATGCGCTGACCTCCGCCCTCGACACCCAGGTGCCCGAGGAGATGCGCGGCGTCGTCCAGGGCGCGGGCAAGCTCATGCGCGGCCTCGGCGGCTCTGTGTTCGCCGCGCAGTTCGGCCAGGTCCTGGGCAATCTCTCGCTCGAGGTGGTGTCCGGCGGCGACGTCGGCATCCCGGTGCTCCCTGCCGGGACGGCCGCCGTCATCCCGCAGAACCTCACGGCGTTCGGCGAGGGACTGGAGATCCCCGAGGACCAGATCGCCCTGTACCTGGCGACGCGCGAGCTCGCCTATGCGCGGCTTTATCGCCACGCCAAGTGGCTGCACCTGCACGTGATGGCGCAGATCACCGACTTCGCACGCGGCGTGAGCGTCGACGTGGATGCGCTCGAAGACGTCGCCAGCCGCCTCGACCCCTCTGACCCGGAGGAGCTGCGGGCGGCGATCGAGGGCGGGGCGCTGCTCCCCGCGCAGACCGAGGCTCAGCGCGAGGCCCTGACGCGTCTCGAGAACCTCATCGCGACGATCGACGGCTGGGTGGACGTGGTCACCGCTCAGGCCACCGCACGGCTCCCCGACGGGGCGCGCATCGCCGAGGCGGCCCGTCGTCGTCGCGCGGTCGGCGGCCCTGCCGAAGACGCCCTGGGCGCCCTCGTCGGGCTCAAGCTGCGTCCGCGGCGGATGCGCGAGGCCTCGGCCATGTGGCAGGCCGTGACGGATGCCGTCGGCATCGGCGCCCGCGATGCCCTGTGGGACTATCCCGACCTCATGCCGACCGCCGACGACATCGACGACCCGAGTGCACTGGTCGCCCGGCTGCAGGCCGCCGAGCGCGGTGAGCAGCCGGTCGCGGACGAGTTCGACGAGGCTCTCGCCCGTCTGCTCGACGGCGACGACTTCTCCGCCGGGGATCCGACGGAGAAGACGGACGATGCCGACGGGTCCGACGACCCGGACGGGGACGGCGCACCCGAGGGCGAACGACCGGTCTGAGGTCTCCGGGTGGAGCGGGCGATGCGCACCGCTCCTCCCCTGGCTCGGGAAGCACGGAAGTTCTCCACGGACCGGCCTTCTCCGCACCACGGCATCCTGGGCTTCACCAGAATCGGGGGATGCCGCTGACCCCGCCGACCCTCACCCGTCTGGATCCGAGCGCGCCGCTGCTCTGGCGGGATGAGCGGACGCTCCAGCTCGGCGTCGACGAGGGGCCGCGCATCGCGGTCGACGCACCGTGGGTGGAGCTGCTGCTGAGTCGCCTGCGCTCCGGCTTCCGCCGAGCCGCCTTCGACGTGATCGCGCACGGCGTGGGAGCCCCGCGACAGGACGCCCGGATGCTGCTGGCCAGGATCGAGCACCTGCTGATCGACGATCCGCCGACGGTTCGCCCCGCCTGGGTCGAGATCATCGGCGTCACCGACGGACGCGCCGCCCACCGCGCCAGAGAGGTGCTCGAGGACGAGGGGATCGCGCTGGTCGACCGCTCGGTCCGCGGTGCGGTCGGCGTGATCCTCGTGCAGGGCGCCGCCGCCGCCGTACAGTTCGCGCGCTACCTGCGCAAGGACATCCCCCATCTCCCCGTCGCCTTCGAGCCGGGCCGGGTCTCGGCCGGTCCCCTGGTACTCCCCGGGGAGTCGCCCTGTCTGGCCTGCCGAGACGCCGACGATGCGCGCCTCGACCCGGCGTGGCCGCTGCTGCATGCACAGATGATCGGCCGCGGTCCCGCTGTGCTGCGGGCAGCGCAGGTGGCGGAGGGCGCACTCGCGGCGGCGCGACTCCTCGCGGCGGGAGACGGCGGCGAGATCGTGCGGGTCAGCGCGGACGGTTCGCGCGAGCATCGCGCGGTGACGTTTCACGAAGGATGCCGGTGCCGCGCGCCGTCGTCCCCATCTCCGCCAGGAACCGCGACGGTGCCCGCTCTCCTCGCCCTGCCGACCGCGACCACGAGATGTCCAGCGTCCGTGCGGCGCGCGTGACCCCCACATAGGCCAGTCGCCGCTCCTCATCGATGGCCTCGAAGCTCGATGCGTAGGAGATCGGCAGCGATCCCTCGGCCCACCCCGCGAGGTGCACGTGCGGCCACTCGAGGCCCTTCGCGGCGTGCAGGGTCGACAGCGTCACGGTGCGCATGGTGGGCTCGTGCTGATCCTTCGCCCGCGCCATCATGGCGTCGCTGAACGTGCGCAGGTTCGCCTCGGAGCCCGCTTCCTCCGCGAGTCGCAGGATCGCCCGTCGCGCCTCCCAGCCGTCGCGCTGGGCGCCGCCGGCAGCGGGCGGCTCGTCGGTCAGTCCGAGCTCGCGCAGCACCCGCTGCACGTTCGGCAGGAAGCCCTGCTCGGTCGGAGCCACGGCCGCGGCGCGCAGCGCGAGGATCGCCTGTCGCACCTCGGGCATCGCGAAGAAGCGCGTGCCGCCGAGGACGGAGGTCGGGATGCCCTCCGCCGCGAGCGCCTGCTGCAGCACCGCCGACTGCGCGTGAGCGCGGTACAGCACCGCGATCTCGGCCGGGGAGGCTCCCGCGGCGATCCGGGCGGAGATCGCCGCGGCGATGCCCGCGGCCTCCTCGGACTCGGAGTCGTAGGCGGTGACGGTGGGGGCGTCCGCGGTGAACTGCTCTCGGGCGGGGACGAGTTCGAGAGCACCGGGACGACCGTGCATCAGCGCGTTGGCCGCGGTGAGGATCGGAGCCTGCGACCGGTAGTTCGTCTCGAGCCGCACGACGGTCGCATCCGGGTGACGGCGTTCGAACTCGAGCAGGAAGCGCTGCTCGGCGCCCGCGAACGAGTAGATGGTCTGGCTGGCGTCGCCGACGACGCAGATGTCCTGGCGATCCCCCAGCCAGAGCTCCAGCAGCCGGTTCTGCAGCGGCGAGACGTCCTGGAACTCGTCGACAGTGAAGTGGCGGTACTGCTCGTGGACGGATGCCGCGACGCGCGGCTCCGCCTCCAGCATGCCGGCGCAGGCGAGCAGGACGTCCTCGAAGTCGAGCTGCCGCCGCTCGTCCTTCAGCGCCTCGTAATTGCGCATCAGCTCGACCAGCTGCCCGGAGTCGACACCCGTCACCGTGCGGCCGAGCGCGGCATGCTGGTCGATCGAGAGCATCGACACCTTGCGCCACTCGATCTCGGATGCGATGTCCCGGAGGGTGGCGGTGCTCGGTCGCAGCCGGATCGCGTCGGCCGCCTGCCCCAGCATCCGCACCTTGTTGGTGATGATCGCCGGGGCGGGCGAGCCGGCCAGCGTCGGCCAGAAGAAGTTCAGCTGCGCGAGGGCGGTGGCGTGGAACGTGCGCGCCGCGACGCCCTCGACGCCCAGAGCGCGCAGCCGGCCTCGGAGCTCCCCCGCCGCCTTCGCGGTGAAGGTCACCGCCATGACCCGCGACGGCGAATACGCCCCGGTGTCGACGCCGTGCGCGATGCGATGCGTGATCACGCGGGTCTTGCCGGTTCCCGCGCCGGCGAGCACGGCGACCGGACCCCGCAGGACGGATGCCGCAGCCCGCTGCCGCTCGTCGAGGGCATCGAGTGCGCTCACGCGTGGTCCTCGTACCAGTCGATGATCAGCGCGCGCGCGATGGATGCCGGACCCGGCAGCCCCACAGGCCCGTCGCCGGCGAGGGCGGAGGCGATCTCGCTCCGGGTGAACCACCGGACGTCGACGATCTCCTCGCCGTCGGCGAGAGCCGCGGACTCGTCGTCGACGACCGCGCGGAAGCCGATCATCAGCGAGCGCGGGAAGGGCCAGGCCTGCGACGAGATGTAGCGCAGCGAGGAGAGGCGCACGCCGGACTCCTCCTCGATCTCCCGATGCACGGTCGCCTCGAGCGACTCCCCGGCCTCGGTGAAGCCCGCGAAGCAGGAGTACATGCGCCCGCCCCAGTTCGCATTCGCTCCGAGCAGCAGGCGCTCGCCGTCGCGGCTCTCGACGGCGACGATCACCGCGGGGTCGTTGCGTGGGAAGTGGTCCCGCCCGCAGACGAGGCAGCGCCGCGACCAGCCGGCCTGCCGCACCTCGGTGCCGCCGCCGCAGGTCGGGCAGAAGGGTGCGTCGCGCAGCCATCCGGCGAGCGCGATCGCCTCGACGAGCAGTTCGGACTCGACGCGGTCGATGCGTCCGCCGAGGTCGCGCAGCCCGAGCCAGATCTCGTCCGGAGCCGCGTCGAGGGCATCGTTCTCGGGCGGTGCGACGGCGAGCAGCAGCACGGTCCCGTCCTGATCGCGACCCAGCAGCGCCCATGTCGCGTCGCCGACGGCGTCCGCCGGCACGCGCAGCAGGGTCGAGTCGACGACCCGCACGCGCCCCTCGCGCACCACGATGACCCGGGTTCCGGGGTCGTCTCGCAGACGCTCGAGCACGTCCGGCTCCTCGCGAAGCTCGGCGGCGCGGTCGAGGGACGGGGGCTGAAAGGTCATCGACTCCCTCTCTCACGGGCGTGGCGGAGGCGGGACCGCCCCGGCGTCGACCTACCCTGGGGGCATGGGACGCTCTCCATTCACTCTAGCCGCGGCGGTGACGGCCGCACTGCCCGGCGCGGAGGTCACGGGTGCTCGCCCTCTGAGCGCCGACGGCGACGGCCGGTTCGACTCGGCGGTCGCCTCTCTGGCCGACGGCCGTGAACTCGCGATCCGCGTCGCCGACGACGAGGAGGCCGCTCGAGAACTGGCCGCGGAGGCCCTGGCGCTGCGTGCCCTGACCGACGGCGCCCGCGCGATGCTGCCGTTCCAGGCGCCCGAGTACATCGGCGAGACATCGGTCGGCGCGGGCCGCGCGCTGGTGACCGAGCTCCTCCCCGGATTCCAGATCGACGCCTCGCTCGTCCCGGCCGGGCGTGGCGCGGCCGAATCGATGGGTGCCGCGATCGCCGCCGTCCACGGGATGCCGACCTCGGTCGTCCGCGGAGCCGGTCTCGTGACCCGCTCGGCAGACGAGACCCGTGACGAGCTGAGCCGCCTCATCGACTCCGCAGCGGCGACGGGCCGGGTGCCCGCGCGCCTCACGGTGCGCTGGCGCGACGCCGTCGCCGACGACGACCTGTGGCGGTTCGAGTCGACCGTGGTCCTCGGTGGCGTCCAGGCGACCTCGTTCGTCTTCACGGATCACCCCGAGCGCGGCCCCGAGGTCACCGGCCTCGTCGGATGGCACGGGCTCTCCGTCGGCGATCCCGCCGTCGATCTCTCCTGGCTGTCGGCTGCACCGGATGCCGCGCCCGACGTGCACGCGACCTACGCGCGTGCGGTCGATCGCGCACCGGATCCCGGTCTCGAGGTCCGCGCACGACTGCTGGCAGAGCTCGAATTCGCGCGGTGGCTGGTGCACGGCGACGCGATGCGCCGGCCCGACATCGTCGATGACGCGGCCGCGCTGCTCGAATCCCTCGCCGAGGGCCTGCGCACCGACGACCTCAGCATCATCGCGGCCCGGAGCGAGGGGGTAGATTCCGCACTCGACGCTCTGGACCGTGTGCCGGCCACCGCCGCGACCCACGTGGACACGTCCATGCAGACGGACGCCTACAACCCGAACGAGCTCTGGGCCGCCGCCGCAGACACCGACGACGCGCGCGATGATGACGCCGATGCCGATGCCGATGCCGATGCCGAGCCCACCCCGCCGTGGGCCGCACGCGAGGAGGCATCCGACCCGGAGAGCGCCGATGCCGCCCACCGCGCCGAGATGCTGAATCTCGAGACCGAGGATCTCTCCGGCGTCGCGAGCATGTTCGCCGGCACGAACGGGGTCGCCGGCGTGCGCGAGGACTCGCATCCGCTGGCTCCGCAGCGCCGCGAATCCGACGCCTCGGGCGACGCCTCCGCGGAGGAATCCGCCGAGGACTCGGAAGAGGCTCAGCGCGCGGCGCGCGCCGCGCTCCAGCGCTGGAAGAGCTCGTCCTCGGAGTAGACCCGGTCGCCGCGGATGACGAGATCGTCCGCGACGTAGTACAGCGCGACGTCGATCTCGTCCAACGGCACCTCGAAGCGTCGGTGGTAGGCGAGACGGTAGAGCGCGAGCTGCAGCATCCGCTCGTCCCGCTCCTGCGCCGTCCGCGGCGCCTTGCCCGTCTTCCAGTCGACGATCTCGATGCGCCCGCCGCGGTCGTCACGACGATAGACGGCGTCGAGCTTGCAGATGACGATGTGCGCCTGCTCGGTCCCCTCCACACCCGCGCCGAGCGCGAAGTCGATCTCGATCTCGACGGCGATCGGCTTCAGGCCGCCCCACTCGCTGCGCTCGAACGTCTCCTGCAGCGCCGCGAGATCTGCGGCATCCGCCGACGACGTCGGACCGTCGGCGCTGCCGCCGGCGGCGAACCCGGCTTCGGTGGGCGGCTCGTCCTCGTCGAGCTCCCACAGCGCCTCATCGACGCGGCTTCCGACGCCGACGAGCTCTGAGCGCTGCTCGACCCAGGCGTGGAACAGCGTGCCCAGCCGCGTCTGCCGGTAGGGCCGTTCGGGCATCGGCCGCACGATCGAGGACAGCGTTCCGGTGAAGTCCGTGACGTAGTCCTTGAAGCGCGAGGCCGGGACGCGGGTCGGGGCCGCGGCATCCGTCCCCCGCTGGCGTGCGGCGCGCTCGGCGAGCAGGCGGGTCAGCTCCGGGGAAGGCTGCGCGACGCCGGTCCTGGTCGCCTGATCGACAGCGGCCGCCGCCGCGGTCACGGCGGCGCGCCGTGCACCCAGCGGATCGAGCGGCCAGGTGAGCGTCGACCCCGGCCCTTCGTAGGGATTCTCGTCCGGGTCGACCGGCTCGATCGGCTCCAGCCCCTGCACGTCGATGGCCTCGATGAGGTAGGGGCTCGGCGTGCGCGGCGCCTTCTGCCCCGCCCAGTGCGCACCGCTGAGCAGCAGATCGGTCCGCGCACGCGTCACCGCGACATACGCGAGCCGACGTTCCTCCTGCTGCTGATACGCGCGGTACGCGTCTTTGAAGCGTTTGAGGGCCCCGCCCTGAGGGTTGGCCTTCGTCGCTCCGCCGGAGAGCGAGGCCTGCGCGAGCTTCTGCCGCTTCTCGGGGTCGGTCTCCTCCCCCATCGCCTCGACGGGATCCCACTCGAAGCGCGGCAGCGCATCGCGATCGCCGCGCAGTGCGAAGGGCACCACGCCGAAGCCGAACCAGCCCGAGGTGTCCGAGACGCGACTGGGCAGCTCGTCGGCCACGAGCCGGACCACGGCGACCGCGTCCCACTCCAACCCCTTCGAACCGTGGATCGTGAGCAGCTGGACGACCCCCGGTTCCGGCGGTTCCGGTCGGGGCATGAGCTCATCGGTGCTCTCGGCCTTGTCGAGCCAGGCCAGGAGGCTTCCGATGGTGCCGCGGTCGTCCGCGGCGAGGAACGCCCGCACCTCGTCGGCGAAGGCCCGCAGCTGGGTCGCCGCGATCCGGGCAGGGCCCCTGGTCTCGTTCGACGCGAGCTCGATGTCCAGCCGCAGCTCCATCTCGATCAACCGGATCAGCTCCGGGATCGGCTGCGAGGATGCCCGCCGCAGGCGCTCGAGCATCTCGCCGGCCGCGCGGATCCGTGCACGCCCCTCCGGCGTGATCTCCTCGAGCATGCGGTAGTCGTCCCTGACCGCGCGCACGACGTCGACGGCGTCGATGATCGACACCGCCTCGTCGGCACCGCGCGACGAACGCAGCCTCGCCCGCACCTCCTCCGGCAAGGGCGCCATGTCGGTGTCTCGTTCCGCGAGCGTGCGACCGAGGTCGTACAGCGCACCCATGTCGGCGACCCCCACGCCGAAGCGCGGTCCGGTGAGCAGGCGGATCAGCGCCGACCCCGCCGTCGGGTCGTGGACGACCCGCAGCGTGGAGACGACATCGACCACCTCGGGCGTCGTGAGCAGTCCCCCGAGGCCGAGGATCCGATGCGGGATGCCGCGGGCGGCGAGCGCTCCGGCGAAGGTCTGCATGTGCCTCTTCGACCGGAAGAGGATCGCGCCGGTGTGGGGACCGTGGTCTCCCTTCCCTCCGGCTGCACCCTGCGCCTCGTGCGCGGCGCGACGCTCGGCGAACCATTCCGCGACAGCCGCGGCCTCGTCGTCGACCGTGAACGGGAAGCGCACGCTCACGACTCCGTCGCCCGCGCCCGGACGCGGTTCGAGCGGCGGCACATCGAGTCCCGGCCGCTGCAGGGGTTCGAGCACCCGGTTCGCGATGTCGAGGATGCCGCGGTCGTTGCGCCAGCTCGTCATCAGGCTGTACGTCTGTGCGGCTCCCGTGCTCGCGAATGTCTTCGAGAAGGCGTACAGGTTGTCGGCGCTCGCGCCCCGCCACCCGTAGATCGACTGGTGCGGGTCGCCGACCGCCATGACCGCGGCATCCCGGAAGAGGTCGGCGAGGAACCGGGTCTGGATGACGGAGGTGTCCTGATACTCGTCGAGGAGCACGACACGGTGCTGCTCGCGGAGCTCGGCGCGCACGTCGGGGGCGGACTCGACGATGTCGTAGGCGCCGCCCACCTGGTCGGCGAAGTCGAGCACGCCGCGCCGCTCCTTCTCGGCCATGTAGTCGCGAACGAGGTCGGCGAGGGTGGGCAGGCTCAGCAGGTTCGACGCCGCCTTCTCGACGTCGGCGTTCGACCGGTAGGGGGCGAAGGCGAGTGCCTGCTCCCGCGCGATCCGCTCCGCGAGGTCGAGATCGACGCGGTGATCCAGCGCATCCCCGGCCAGCCGCTGCACGGCGTCGATCACGGTCCCGAGAGCGAAGTCGATGTTCTCGAGCTCGGGAAGGTCGCTGCGCAGCACCACTTCGCGCGCCAGCATCCAGGACGCGGCTTGGCTGAGCATCGCCACGTCGGGGTCGCGACCGATCCGCGCGGCGTGCTCGCGGACGATCCCGTCGGCGAAGGCGTTGTACGTCGACACCCGCGGACGGATCATCAGGTCCTCGGCGGCGCGGGGCGTCGCCGGATCCCACCCCGTCCCGAATCCCGACGCCAGCTCGTCGAGGACGTGGGTGCGCACGAGCTCGCGCTGACGTCCCGACGCCGCATCCGCGATGCGGCGGAGCGCATCGCCGCGAACGATCTCGGCGAGATGCGGCAGCAGTCCCCGTCGTCCGTACTCGTCGATCACGGAGAGGCGGGTCCCGATCCGCTCGGCGAGCTCCCCGGCCGCCTTGCGCGTGAAGGTGAGCCCGAGGATCTCGTCGCGGCGCACGTGCCCGTTGGCGACGAGCCATACAACGCGTCCCGACATGGTCTCGGTCTTGCCGCTGCCCGCACCGGCGACGACGAGCGCCGGCTCAGGCGGCGCCTCGATCACGCGCTGCTGCGCCGCGGTGGGCGGCGGCTGCCCCAGGGCGGCGGCGATGTCGGTCGCGGACAGGCTGCCGGATACCGCCCATGCCGTCACGAGCTCACCGCCGGCACGGTGTGGATGCGGCACGGGTGCACGCGGCGCTGCGTGTCGGCGCAGTGCGACTCGACCTGGGCCGTGAAGCTCGACGCCGACATGCCGCGTGCCGCGCCCGCCACTCGGCGCAGGAAGGCCGAGCGCGACTCGTCGTCGAGCGTGTGCTGGTGGGCGATCCGGTAGTCGCTCTTCGCGAGGGTCTTCGACACGATCACGAGGCGCGCACCGGCGAGCGATTCGGGCGGAGCCCCCTCGATCAGCCCCTGCTGCACGGCGACCTGGTACGCCGCGAGCTGGGCATGCTCGAGCACGCCGGAGTCGGACTCCGGATCGGTCTTGCCGGTCTTCAGGTCGACCACCACGGTGGGCCCGGCCGGACCGCCCGACATCGACTCCCAGCCGCGGCCGCGCGCATGCGCATGCTCGCCGAGCCCCGGCGGATAGGCCTCGACCCGGTCGATGTACCCGTGGATGATGGCTTGATTCGCGCGGTCCTCGCCGACGGCGTGCACGACGGGTGCGGCCTCCTCGTCCGCCAGGTCGACGGCGAACCGGAACTCGACCTCGCTGCCGATGACCTGGCCGTCGTCACGGCTCACGTCGCCGAGGTACGCATGCAGCCGATCGACGAACAGGTCGGCGCGCCGACGCTCCTTGCGCCCGATCCACTCGGTCTCGAAGTCGAGTTCGGGCCAGTGCTCGGCGACGATCGCGCGCATCTGCTCGAGGTCGCCGTCGGGAACCCGCTCCATCGCCTCGTGCACGATCGTCCCGATCCCCGCCGTGGGGGGCATGACGGTGTCGCCGCCGAGAGCCGTGACGGCCCAGTTCAGGCCGCACTCCTCGTAGGATTCCATCTTCGAGGGCGACACGCGCGCCCCGGCGACCGCCAGATCGCGCAGCGGAGCATCCGTCGATCGCGGGGTCACGCCGTACCATTCGGCCGGATCGGCGCCCGGTACGCCTTCGCGGGCGAGGACGGCGAGTTGCGCGGCCGCCTCGCGCCGCAGCGTCTCGGAGGGCACGGAGGTGAGCGTGCGACGGTGACGGGCGACCATGCCGCGCAGGGTGAGCGGATGCTCGGCCGACACGTGACGCTCCGGCGACTCGGGGGCGGGCAGGAAGCCGAAGAAAGCGCTGGGCGTCATGTCGTCGTCGTCGACCGCGGTGATGAGGAGCCGGTCGCGCGCGCGCGAGATGGCCCGCACGAACAGGCGCAGCTCGTCGTGCAGAGCCGCGCGGCGACGGTCGACGACGCCGGGGGCCTCGATTCTCGTCCCCGTCCGAGCGGCCTCGATCTCGTCGGCGAGCCGCCAGGTCTGCAGCAGTCCTCCGCGCAGGCGGACGTTGGGCCAGACGCCGTCCTGCACACCGGCGACGACCACGACGTCGAATTCGGTGCCGAGCGCGGTCGCCGGCGTCAGCAGCGTCACCGTGCCCGGTCGATCCGGCGTCGAGAGCGAGTCCTCGGGGACCTCGCTGTCGAGGATGTCGCGGACGAACGTCTCGGGCTTCTCGTTCGGCGAGCGCTCGACGAAACGCTTCGCCGCGTCGAACAGCGACACCAGCGCATCGAGGGAACGTGCGGTCTCGGCACCGGTCGGCAGAAGCGAGATCTCCCGCCAGGCCACATGCAGTCTGCGTCCGTCGACCGCGCGGGCCTGGTCCCACACCCGCCACAGGAGGTCGTGGATGGTCTCTCCCGCGGACGCGGCATCGGCGAGCGCAGCGATCGTCTCAGCGAACCGCGCCGCGCTGCGGGACTCGGCAGCGTCGATCAGCGTCAGGTGGGCGGGAGCGGCCATCGCCTGCCGCAGCAGCTCGCGGGCAGGGGTCGACCCGCCCTGTTCGAGCTCGATGTGCCGCAGCCGCGCACGCAGACGCCGCAGCCCGATGGCGTCCATCCCGCCGAACGGGGTGCGCAGCGCCTCCTCCAGCGCCTGCGGGGTCCGCTCGTCGACCGGCGTCAGAGCGAGACGCACGACGCCGACGATGTCGCGCACGATGCCCTCGCTGCCGAGCGGACGCTGGACGCCTGCCGCTCGTGTCGGGATCTCGCGGGCCGCCAGCTCGGTCTCGAGCGTCGTCACCTGACGGGTGTCGTGCGCGATGACGGCCATGCGATCCCAGCGGACGCCGTCGGTCAGATGCCAGTCGCGCATGACGCCCGCGATACGGTCCAGCTCCTCGTACGGCGAAGGGGCGATGAAGGTGCTCACGGCCGCCGCAGCCTCGTCGGCCACCGGCACCGGCGCCCGGCGGTGCTCGACGCGACCGGAGACGCCGATCGCCTGGGTCACGGTGCGCGTCAGAGCGGTGAGCGCCGGACGCTGGCGGTGCGCCCCGTCGAGGACGCGCACGTCGCCCAGCACGCCGGCGAGCTGTGCGAAGAGCTCGGGGCTGGCGCCGCGGAAGGCTCCGGAGGAGATGTCGGGATCACCGAACGCGAGCACCGCGATCCCCCGGCTCCGCAGAGCCCCGACCACGGCGATCCCGCCTCGGGTCAGCTCCTGCGCGTCGTCGATGAGCACGACCCGCAGCGACGCGAGCGGACCGAGCGCAGCGGGCTCGGCGATCTGCAGGATCGCGCTCGCCTCGCTGAGCAGGTCGGCGGCGTCGCGGTGCGCCGAGCGCAGGGCGTCGAGCACCGCACGGTACTCGACGAGGAACTCGGCCGCGGCGGCCCACACCTTGTTGCCCGACGCGCGGAGCTCGTCGGGGTGGGCGCCGATCTCGGTGCACTCCGCGAGGAAGGCTCGCAGCTCGGAGCGGAATCCCTTGGACGCGCGCACGGATGCGCTGAGCGCCTCGGGCCACGGGATGCGCTCGTCTTCGGCGTCGCCCGCCAGCAGCTCCGCGATGATGCGGTCCTGGTCGGCGCCCGTGAGCAGAGCCGGCGGCTCGGCGCCGGCACGCACCATCGCGCCGCGCACGAGCTGGAAGGCGAACGAGCCCAGCGAGCGAGCGAGGGGCCCCGGTGTCGCCTGCCCGATGCGCACGCCGATCCGGTCGCGCAGCGCGGTCGCGGCCTGGCGGCTCGGCGTGAGCACGAGCACCTCCTCCGGGCGCATCCCCTCGGTGTCGAGCAGGTGCACGACGCGATCGACGAGGGTGCGGGTCTTCCCTGTGCCCGGCGCGCCGATGATGACCCCCGAGGCGGTCGACGCGGCGGCGACGACGGCTCGCTGCGCGGCATCCGGTGTCATGTCCTCCACGGTATCGGGGCGCGCGGACATCGTCGCCGCGCCCTGCCCGCACGCCGTGTGCGCTCACGGCGAAACCGGCTCCGGCGGCCGATCCCGCCCGGTGCGCGCGGGGTAGAGTTGGGACGTCCGACGAACTTCAAGGAGCACGCGTGGAAATCCGCATCGGCATCATCAACACCGGCCGCGAGCTGAGCTTCGACACCGGCGCGAGCGCGGACGAGGTCCGCACCCAGGTCTCGGCCGCACTCGAGCAGAGCTCGACGCACCTGAACTTCTCCGACGTGAAGGGCAACTCCTACCTCGTCCCGACCGCGAACCTCGCCTACATCGAGCTGGGCTCCGAGGAATCCCGCCGCGTCGGCTTCGTCGCCTGACCGGACGATGTACATCCTCCTCGCGCTCATCGGCGCGTGCGCTCTCGGCATCGGCGCGCACTATCTGATCGGCGGCCGCGACCTGCGCGGCGTCGCCGTGACTCCGGCCATCGCGACGGCCGTGTCGGCGATCGCGTACACCGGCCTGCAGTGGGCGGGGCTCGGCGAGGACAGCATCTGGCTCTGGCTCGCGAGCGTCCTCGGAGCCGTGGCCGTCGCGGTCCTGGCGACGGTGGCGATCGTCGCGGTGCGCCGCCGATCGGATGCCCAGGCCAAGGCCGCGCTCGGGATCTGACCCGGCGACCGAGCTGACGTGGACGAGCGGCGCACGCTGCGCTGGATCAGGATCTGCATCGGGATCATGATCCTCGGACTGTTCGTGAGCGGCGTCACGGCGTTTCCGCTGCGGATCGAACTCGCGATCGGCTCCGACATCCTGCACGCATCTCCCGCCGCCGGCTGGTTCCCCGACGCCGTGGCGTGGGTCGACCGGGTGGCCGATGCGCTGGCCGACGTGGACGGACGCTACCCGTTCATCTCCTACGGCACGGACTGGCTCGCCTACGCGCATCTCGTGATCGCGGTCGTCTTCATCGGCCCGCTGGTCGATCCGGTGCGCAACATCTGGGTCATCCAGTTCGGCGTCATCGCCTGCGCCGGGATCATCCCGCTCGCCCTGATCGCCGGCGGCATCCGCGGCATCCCGCTCGGATGGCAGCTGATCGACATGTCGTTCGGGGTGCTCGGCGTGATCCCGCTCGTCATCGCCTGGCGCCTGACCAGGAAGCTGGAGCGGACGCGGTCGGCCTAGGAGGCGAGCCCCATCGCGTCCATGCGCCGCGCGTGCGCGCCCATCAGCTCGGTGTACACGGGCTCGATGCGCTCGTCGTCGGCCGCGAGCCGCTCCGGGCGCAGCGCTGAGCGGCAGACGAGGATCGTGTCGCCGACGAGCCGACGCGCCCACATCGACAGCAGCGAACGCCACTCCTCGTCGCTCTCGATCGTCTCCTGGATGATCGCGACGATCTCGTGGCGCGCATCGTCCTCCCGGAGGATCTCGACCACCCGGCGTCCGGTGTCGGCGTAGCTCGAGGCCAGCGCCAGATAGAAGTCGTCGAGCATCCCCGCGGTGATGTAGACCGCCAGCAGGGTCTCGCGGGGGCGCGCGCCGATGGTCTTGCGGCGGAAGGCGTCGAGGTTCTCGCGGAACGGCAGCATGAGCTGCGTCGGGTCGTCGCCTCGTTCCGCGATGAGGTCGACGATCGCGCGATGCTTCGTCAGCGCCGCTCCGGCCGCGCGGGAGAGGGATTCCTTCTCGGAGAGCTCGGGCGTCGCGCGGATCAGACGCGTGAGCGTCTCGAAGTAGCCGAGCTGGAGGTACGCGGCCTGCCCGAGGAAGCGATTCAGCTCCGGCGCGAGCTCGGCGAAGTCGACGCGGGTCGCGTCGCCCTGATCGCCCCGGCTGCGGAGGGCCAGCGTGCGGCGCGGCGCGGCGTCGCGCTGCCAGAACCACTTAACCACGGGGCCTCCCTGTCGAGTTCACCACGTCGTTCACAATACTCGGGCGCAGCACCTCTTCCTGGCCCGCACCGCCCCTCGGGTAGGCTGGGCGTGTCCCGCCGTCGGAGCGGGCCCCCGCGCCTGTGGCACAAGAGACGGCGTGGATCCGTTTACGTGGCGCCCCAGAGGGTCGCCGGACAGGCATCTGAACAAGTGACAACTTTCGCTGATCTCAATATCGATCAGGACATCATCGACGCGCTCGCCTCGAAGGGCATCGTCGACGCTTTCCCCATCCAGGAGCAGACCATCCCCCTCGGCCTTCCCGGCCAGGACATCATCGGCCAGGCGAAGACGGGTACCGGCAAGACCTTCGGCTTCGGCATCCCCGTCGTCCAGCGGCTCGGCAAGGACCCGGAGCACGGGGTGAAGGCGCTCATCGTCGTCCCGACCCGTGAGCTCGCGGTGCAGGTGTACGAGGACATCGATCTGCTCACCAGCAACCGCTCCACGAGCGTCGTCGCGATCTACGGCGGAAAGGCCTACGAGGGTCAGATCGACCAGCTCAAGGCCGGCGCGCAGATCGTCGTCGGCACGCCCGGTCGTCTGATCGACCTCGCGGGGCAGCGCCTGCTCGACCTCTCCAACGCGACCGAGGTCGTGCTCGACGAGGCCGACAAGATGCTCGATCTGGGCTTCCTGGCCGACATCGAGAAGATCTTCCAGAAGGTCCCGGCCGTCCGGCACACGCAGCTGTTCTCGGCGACCATGCCCGGCCCGATCGTGGCACTCGCCCGCCGCTTCATGACGAACCCGATCCACATCCGCGCCAGCGACCCGGACGAGGGCCTCACGCAGGCGAACATCAAGCACCTCGTCTACCGCGCGCATTCGATGGACAAGGACGAGATCATCGCCCGCATCCTGCAGGCCGAGGGCCGCGGAAAGACCGTGATCTTCACGCGCACCAAGCGTGCAGCGCAGCGCCTCGTCGACGAGCTGGGCGACCGCGGCTTCAACGTCGGCGGCGTGCACGGCGATATGGGTCAGGATCAGCGCGAGCGGTCGATGGCCGCGTTCAAGGCCGGCAAGCGCGATGTGCTCGTCGCGACCGATGTCGCCGCCCGCGGCATCGACGTCGACGACGTGACGCACGTGATCAACCACACCATCCCGGACGAGGACAAGACGTACCTGCACCGCGCCGGCCGTACCGGTCGCGCGGGCAAGACCGGCATCGCGGTGACCTTCGTCGACTGGGAGGACCTGCACAAGTGGGCCCTGATCAACCGGGCCCTCGAGTTCGGCCAGCCCGAGCCCGTCGAGACCTACTCGTCGAGCCCGCACCTGTTCTCCGACCTCGACATCCCCGAGGGCACCAAGGGTCGTCTGACGACCGCCCCGAAGACGCAGTCGGTGAAGACCGAGCGCACGCGTCGCCCGGAGCGCGCAGCGGATGCCGCCGCCGAGGGCAGCGATGAGAGCGGCACGCGTCGCCGCCGTCGCCGTCGCAACAGCGAGAACCCGGTCGGCTCCACCTTCGCCGAGGGCGGCTCCGAGTCGACCGCCTCCGACGGCCAGACCGCTCCGTCCGCCGATCGCGGCGCCGACGGCAGCGGCACCCACGACGGTGCGGGCAAGGAGCACCACGACGGGAAGCCGGCCCCGGCACGCCGTCGTCGTCGCCGTCGCGGCGGCTCCGGCGCCCCCGGCGCCGCCCCCGTCACCGGGGCCTGATCGACGTCGGAGGGGCGGATGCTGCGCGAGCGGCATCCGCCCCTCCGCTGTCTCCGGCACCGGCGCGCAGCATCGACCCGGGAATCTGCGGCGGATAGACCCACGCGACCAGGACCACCGAGATGATCATCAGCAGGAACCACGAGCTCAGCTTGCTCAGCGAGACGGGCTGCCAGGTCTCCGCCTGATCGGGGTACGCCCACGCCCCGGCCCAGGTGCCGATGTTCTCAGCGAGGTAGATGAACGCCGCCACGCCGCCGAAGACGAGCAGGAGCGGCAGCCGGACGGTGCGACGCCACACACGCGCGTGCATCACGGTGGGCACCCAGAGCGCCACGACCCCGGCGAGCAGCACCCAGCGGGCGTCCCACCACCAGTGGTGCGTGAAGAAGTTCAGGTAGATCGCCGCGGCCAGGATCGCCGTGATCCATCGACGCGGGTAGCGGGTGAACCCCAGATCGAACAGCCGGTAGACGCGCACCATGTACGAGCCGACGGCCGCGTACATGAAGCCGCTGAACAGCGGGACCCCGCCGATGCGGAGAACGCCGTCGGCGGCATAGGCCCACGAGCCGGCATCCGTCTTGAACAGCTCCATCGCCGTGCCGGTGAGATGGAACAGGACGATGACCCAGAGCTCGCGTCCGCTCTCGAGGCGGAACACCAGCATCGCGATCTGGATGAGAACCGCGGCGATCGTGAGCGCGTCGTTGCGGGCGAGGGCCGCGTCGTCGGGATACCAGAGCTGCGCGGCGACGATCACGATCAGCAGCGCGGCGCCGAAGATGCACGCCCAGGCCTGCTTGAGGACGAACACCGCGAACTCGACGAGTCCCGCGCGGATGCCGTCCGCCGGAGCGCCGAGGAGCACGCGCCTCGCGGCGGCATCGACGCGGCGCTCCAGGGAAGTCGCTCGCTGCATGCCTGGAACCGTATCCGTGGCGCTCGACAGCCGGCCGGGAGTGTCCCGACAGAATGCCGAGGATCAGGGAAAGCGCGGGGCGGTTCCGGTCGCGCGGTCTATGATCCGGGCGACCATCTCCTCGGACGTCGTGTTCTCCCCCGGACGATTGGGCTTGCCGCTGCCGTGGTAGTCGCTCGACCCGGTGACGATGAGGTCGTGCGCGGCGGCGATCTCCCGCAGCTTCCTCTTGCCCGCCTCGGTGTTCTCCCGGTGGTCGATCTCGAACCCGCCGAGGCCTGCGGCGATGAGGCGCTCGAGGTAGGGCACCGGCATCATCAGATCACGGCCGGTGACCGGGTGAGCGATGACCGCCACTCCCCCGGCGTCCGTGATGAGTCGGACCGCCGTGAGCGGGTCCGGGGCGTAGTGGGGTTCGTAGTACCCCTCGCGCGGATGGAGGATGCCGTCGAAGGCCTCGGTGCGGTCGCGCACGATCCCGCGGGCGACCAGGGCGTCGGCGATGTGCGGGCGACCGACGGTGGCGTCGAGCGTGGTCTGGGCGACGACGTCGTCCCAGTGCAGGTCGTAGTCGCGGCCGATGTTGCGGACGATCCGCTCCGCGCGTCCGATCCGGTCGCCGCGGATGCGCTCTGTCTCGGCCAGGAGAGCCGGGTCCTCCGGATCGAAGAGGTACCCGAGCACATGCACGCTGCGCCACTCGTGCTTGGCCGACAGCTCCATCCCGGGGATGAACGTCACCCCGAGCGCGGCGGCCGCCTCCCCCGCCTCCTGCCAGCCGGTCGAGCGGTCGTGGTCGGTCAGGGCGAGCGTCCGCACGCCGTGCGCGTGCGCCTGGCGCACCACCTCCGCAGGGCTCTCCGTGCCATCGGAATGGTTGGAGTGCAGGTGCAGGTCGGCGGGACCGGCGAATCCAGAGGACGGAGTGGCCATCCTCCGAGCGTACCGAGCATGGCGGCAGGGACTTCACAGGCGGCGCTTCTAGGCTTGTCGGGATGCTTCGACTACTGGGGGTCCTGTTCACCGTGCTGCTCGCGATCGCGACGGCGATCGTGGTGTGGCCGCAGTTCTTCCACCTCGAGCAGACCTACCCGTTCGCGCAGCTCGTGTCGGCTCGCGGGCCGGTTCTGGCGGGATTCCTGATCGTGGCGGTGCTCGCTCTCCTGCTCCTGTTCGCCCGTCCGCTGCGCGGATTCGCAGCATCCGTGCTCATCGTGGCCCTGCTCGGAGCGGGAGCGATCGGCGCCATCGGAGCCGTGCGCGGCTTCGGCACGTCCGCCCTCCCGGAGAAGGGTGAGGGAAGCGTCCGCGTCCTGACCTGGAACACGGCGGGCGAGGCGGTCTCGGCCGAGCACATCGCGCAGCAGATCCTCGAGCAGGGCGCCGACATCGTGGCGCTCCCGGAGACCACACAGGCGGTCGGAGAGCAGATCGCGCTGATGCTGCGCGAGCAGGGGCACCCGATGTGGGTGCATCACGTGCAGTTCCGCCCCGACGTGCAGGACGGGCCGCAGTCCTGGCAGACGACGGTGCTGGTCGCCCCCGACCTCGGCGAGTACTCCGTGATCGAGTCGTCGAAGGACGGCACGAGCAACACGGGCTCGGTGCCGAGCGCGGTGCTCATGCCCATCGACGGCGCCGGCCCCACGATCGTCGCCGTGCATGCGGTGGCGCCGCGCATGGAGGAGATGGAGCAGTGGCGGCATGACCTGCAGTGGATCGCCGACCAGTGCCCCCAGGGCGACTTCATCCTCGCCGGCGACTTCAACGCGACCATCGATCACATGGCGCCGCTCGGCATGGACGGCGGCGACATCGGATACTGCCGCGATGTGGCATCGCGCACCGGCAACGGCATGACCGGCACGTGGCCGAGTTCGCTCCCTCCGCTCGCGGGGGCACCGATCGACCACGTCATGGTCTCGCAGAACTGGACGCCCTCGGGCTCGGTCGTGCTCGACGACGCGGGCGGAAGCGACCACCGCGCCCTCGTCGTGCAGCTGGAGCCGGCCGGCTGAGCTTCTGCGCATGCCCGCCAGATGACAGACTGGAGGGATGAGCACCGCAGAGCGCGACACGATCGCAGACGCCGCCGCAGAGATCCCCGCCGAAGTCACGACGGAGACCGTCGAGAACAGCAGCACCAACCGCAAGCAGCCGTTCCCCCAGGGCTTCCTCGACACGATCTCGACCGGCTGGGCCGAGCGACCGGAGACGCTTCCGGCTCCGCGGGCACAGGCCGCGTTCGCGGCGACGCGCCGCGCAGCGGTCTCCGCGGCCTTCCCGGGCAAGCGACTGGTGATCCCCGCCGGCTCTCTCAAGCAGCGCAGCAACGACACCGACTACGTGTTCCGCGCGCACTCGGCGTTCGCTCATCTCACCGGATGGGCGTCGGATGCCGAGCCCGACTCGATCCTCGTCTTCGAGCCGACCGATGCCGGACACGACATCACCCTCTACTTCCGCGAGCGCGCGGACCGCACCACGACCGAGTTCTACGCCGACGCCACGGTGGGCGAGTTCTGGATCGGCCCGCGCCCGTCGCTCGCCGGCGTCTCGGCCGACCTCGCCATCGAGACCGCGCACCTCGAGAAGTTCGCGCCCGCGGACGGCGAACTCGTTCTCGACGAGGATGAGGCGCTCACCCGCGTCGTCTCCGAGCTGCGCCTGATCAAGGACGAGTTCGAGATCGCCGAGATGCGCCGCGCCGTCGACATCACCGCGCAGGGCTTCAACGACATCATCCGCGAGCTGCCGCAGGCGATCGACCATGCTCGGGGAGAGCGCGTGGTCGAGGGCGTCTTCCACCGCCGCGCGCGCGAGGACGGGAACGGCGAGGGGTACGACACCATCGCGGCATCCGGCCCGCATGCGTGCTACCTGCACTGGACCCGCAACGACGGCAGCGTCGTCCCCGGCGATCTGATCCTCGTCGACGCGGGTGTGGAGGCGGACAGCCTGTACACGGCCGACATCACCCGCACACTGCCGGTGTCCGGCACGTTCACCGAGGTGCAGCGTCGCGTCTACGAGACCGTGCGCGAGGCCGCGGATGCCGCCTTCGCCGCCGCACGAGTGGGCGTGCGGTTCCGCGATGTGCACGCCGCGGCGATGACCGTGATCGCCGCGCGCACCGCCGAGTGGGGTCTGCTGCCGGTCACGGCCGAGGAGGCCCTCGACGCGGATGCCGGCGGACAGCACCGCCGGTACATGGTGCACGGCACGTCGCACCACCTCGGCATCGACGTGCACGACTGCGCGCAGGCGCGGCGGGAGATGTACTACGACGGCATCCTCGCTCCCGGCATGGTGTTCACGATCGAGCCGGGCCTCTACTTCCAGATCGACGACCTCACGGTCCCCGCGGAGCTCCGCGGCATCGGCGTGCGCATCGAGGACGACATCCTGATGACCGCCGACGGCCCCGTGAATCTCTCGGCCGGAATCCCCCGCACCGCCGACGAGGTCGAGGCCTGGATCGCCCGCGTCCAGAGCTGAGCGATCCCGGTGCACGAGAGCGAGCTGCCGCTCGACGACGATCTCGCCGAGCGGCTGATCGCCGCACGCTTCCCGGAGCTGCGCGGTCGGCCGCTGCGGCGCGTGCCCACGACCGGCACGGTGAACACCATCATGCGACTGGGCGATGAACTGGTCGCGCGGTTCCCCCTCCTCGGCGCGTCCGAGGCGGAGCTGCGCACCGAGGCCGACGCCATGGCCGAGCTGGCCGACGCCAGCCCGTTCCCCGCAGCACGTCCCTACGGGGTCGCGAACGCCTCCGACGGGTTCGCTTCGGCGTGGTCCGTGCAGACGTGGCTCGACGGCGAGGTGGCCGGGCACGATCGGCACGCGGCATCCGCTTCTCTCGCCCGCGACATCGTGACGCTCATCACGACGATGCGGAGCGTCCCGGTCGGCGGGCGCGTGTTCGACGGCGCCGGTCGCGGCGGGCATCTCCCCGATCATGACGAGTGGATCACGACGTGTCTCGCGCAGAGTGGACACCTGCTCGACACGCGTCGGGCCGCAGAGCTCTGGGCGTCGCTGCGCGTGCTGCCGGCAGCCGGGCCCGACGTCATGAGTCATCGCGACCTCACCCCGTTCAACCTCCTCGTCACCGAGCGGGACGGCGACGATCGGCTCGCCGGTGTCCTGGACGGCGGGAGCTTCGGACCGGCCGACCCGGCGCTCGACCTCGTCGCCGCGTGGCATCTGTTCGATGCCCCGCGACGCCGGATGCTGCGCGACGGTGTCGGCGCAAGCGATGGGGAGTGGCTGCGCGGAGCGGCATGGGCGTTCCAGCAGGCGATGGGCCTCGTCTGGTACTACGAGGAGTCGAATCCGCCGATGAGCGCACTGGGCATCTCGACGATGCGGCGGCTGCTGGCGGATGAAGAGCTGTCGGGGCTGGGCCGGTGAGACGGCGTCACTCCGCGACGATCTCGACCTTGAATCCTTCGGCGTTCTCCAGCCAGCCGGCGTAGTGGTCTGGTCCTCCGGCGTGCGGGTACCGATCCTGGTAGAGCGGGCGCCATCCGTTGAACGGAGCGGCAGAGATCATGGCGTCGACGTCCGCCGGGGAGCCGCCCCACAGGGCGAGGTGATTCATGCCGGGTCTGCGCCGATCGTGATCGGCCGCCGAGATGTTCGGCGACGTCGTCAGGGTCACGTATGCTCCACCGGCGTCCCAGGTCCGACCGCCCGGCCACTCCCCTGTGCACTCCAGACCGAGCGAGGTGAACAGCCAGCTCCAGCCGTCGACGACCGCATCGAGGTCCGCCACCCAGATCTCGACGTGATGGATGCCCTTCATGACTGCTCCTGCGCACTCAGCGGCGCACGAACTCCGCGACGATCGGCGCCAGAGACGCACCGATCTCGGATGCCGGGCGCTTCTGCCCCTTCACCTCGAAGGTGTGCCCTCCACCCTCGATCCAGACGACCTCCGCGTTCTGACACGTCGCGACCGCATCCTCGAACTGGGAGATCGGCTGGATGAACGGGTCGTTCGTCCCCTCCACGAACAGCTGCGGCACGGCGATGGCCGGGAGGTGCTCGATCCGCGGCTTCTCCGGCTTTCCGGGGGCATGCAGCGGATAGCCGAGGTACGCGAGCCCGTCGACGGCGAGGCCGTCGGCGACGGCCATGGACGCCATCCGTCCGCCGTAGGACTTGCCGGCCGCCCAGACGGTCGCGTCGGGGGCGGCGGCTCGGGCGAAGGCCACCACCGCATTCCAGGTCACGATCGCGTGCCTCGCCGGGCCCGGCATCCGCCTCCCCTGCTCGACGTAGGGGAAGTTGAACCGCAGGGTCGAGAAGCCCGCGTCGCCGAGCGCATCGACGAACCCGGTGAGGAACGGATGATCCTTCCCCGTGCCCGCCCCATGCGCGACGATGACCGTCACGCCGTTCTCACCCGAGGACCAGTCCGCGGAGACCGTCGTCGGTCCGGTCGGCAGCTCGACGGCGATCCGGACCATCAGGAGCGCAGGAAGGGGATCGCGAACGGCACGCGCATGACCTTGCCCGAGGACGCCCGCACCGTGCCGATGATCACGATCACGAGGTGGGCGAGCGACAGCGCGAAGTACACGGTGATCGGGATGCCGAGCGGGTAGAAGCCCGTCGTCGGCGACTGCGACGTGAGGACGAACAGCAGCACGAAGTGCAGGATGAGCAGGAGCGAGGACACCATCAGGTAGGTGAGTCCCCAGTTCCGTGCCGCCCGCGCGTTCTCGCGCGCCGTGCCGCCCGCGCGGAGAGACGATCCGCCGCTCACCGCCATCGCGATTCCGGAGGCGAGACCACCGGCGAACGGGAACGGGATGACGATCAGGAACCCGAGCACCCAGGGCAGCAGGCCACGCGGCGGCACGGCCGCCGGGTACACGGGATATCCGGGCGCCGGGTACCCGGGCGCGACGTGGCCGGGGGCGGCGTAGCCGCCCGGAGCCCCCGGTGCGGGCGGGGGCTGATACGCGGGCGGTGGCTGATACGCGGGGGCCGCCGGCGGTGCCGGAGGAGGAGGAGGCGTGAACTCACCCGGCGTCTGAGGGTCGTGCGAGGTCATCGAGTGTCGTCCCGCGGGCCTTCGACGCGGGTCGCGACACCGGGCTCATCGACGGGACCCGGTGCGGGCGTCTCGGGCGTCGTCCCCTCCGGCTGCGGTACCGGGTCGGCCGGGCGCGGCGGCACCACCGGCTCCGCAGCGGGCTCGGGCGCCGGCGCCGGAGCGCCGGCCGGGATCCGCTCCCCGTACCGGGGCGGCTCGTCGAGGTTCACCGGGGGTCGCACCGGGGCGACGTGCGCCGAGCCGAGCACCTGACGAGCCTTGGAGAGCGAGGTGGGCATCACCGTGACCTCGTAGTGGTCCGCGGCGAACTGGGTGACGCTCGCGAAGTCGCGGCGACGACGCACGATCGCGTAGGTCACGAGGCTCAGCAGCATTCCCACGGCCACGCCGATGAACACGAAGCCGACGAACAGCTGGATCGGGACCTCGGGGTTGCCCAGCACGAGGATCGCGGAGAGGAAGAGCCCGAGCAGCACGCCGTTGATGGCACCGGAGCGGGCGGCAGCGGCATAGCCGAGCTTGCCGGTCACCCTCTCGACGGTGCGAACACTCTGGCCGACGATCGCGATGTCCCGCGCGGGCACCTCCCCGGCGATCAGCTTCGAGACCGTCTTCTGCGCGCTCTCGTAGTCGCGCGTCGACGCGACGATCTCGCCGGTCTCGGTACCGTTCACAGGACGGTTCAACATGCTCATCCGGCTATTCTTCCACGCCCTGCCATCCCGGGCCCGGGGAGCGCAACCCTCACGGCGGCTCTCGGGCCCGCGCACTACGCTGGGCAGGTGAGCACACAAAGGGTTTTCGCCGCGCGCCTGGCCGGGTGCGCCGTCTTCGACCCCCTGGGCGACCGCCTCGGCAAAGTCCGCGACGTCGTCATCGTGTACCGAAGTACCGCTGCTCCTCGCGTCATCGGCCTCGTGGTCGAGATCCCGGGCCGCCGCCACGTCTTCCTCTCCATCGGGCGTGTCACATCGATCCGCGCCGGGCAGGTCATCACGACCGGTCTGATCAACGTGCGCCGGTTCTCTCCGCGCGCCGGTGAGGTCCGTGTGCTCGCCGAGCTCCTCGGCCGTCGCGTGAACCTCGTCGACGGCACGGGCACGGCCGTGATCGAGGACGTCGCGATCGAGCCGAACCGTCTCGGGGAATGGGCTGTCAGCCAACTGTTCCTCCGCCGCCCGAAGACGAGCGCCTCGCCGTTCGCGAAGGGGCCGACGACGTTCGCGGCGTGGAACGAGGTCGCCGAGCAGCACTCCCCCGGTGAGGCCCAGTCGGCCGAGCAGCTCGTCGCCTCCTATTCGGAGCTGCATGCCGCCGACCTCGCGAACACGCTGCTCGATCTTCCTCAGCAGCGCATGATCGAGGTCGCCGAGGAGCTGTCGGACGATCGGCTCGCCGACGCCCTCGAGGAGATGCCCGAAGACGAGCAGGTCCACATCCTCGATCGCCTCGGCGACGAGCGCGCCGCCGACATCCTCGACCAGATGGAGCCGGACGACGCCGCCGACCTCCTCGCCCAGCTGCCGCCCAACCGGCTCGAGCAGCTCCTCGAGCTGATGGAGCCCGAGGAGGCAGAGGACGTCAGGATGCTCCTCCGCTACGGCCCGGACACCGCCGGCGGTCTGATGACCCCGGAGCCGATCATCCTCTCGGCGGATGCGACGGTCGCCGAGGCCCTGGCGCTGATCCGTCGGCACGAGCTCCACCCGGCGCTGGCGGCAGCCGTGTTCGTGACCCTCCCGCCGTTCGAGACCCCGACCGGCCGCCTCCTCGGCATGGTGCACTTCCAGCGGATGCTGCGCTATCCGCCGCACGAACGTCTCGGCGGGATCATGGACGACAGTCTCGAGCCCGTGCCCGCGAACGCGTCCGCCGCCGAGGTCGCGCGTCTCCTGGCGAGCTACGACCTCGTCTCGCTTCCCGTCGTCGATGCCGCGCGTCGCCTCGTCGGCGCGGTCAGCATCGACGACGTGCTCGACTACCTCCTCCCGGACGACTGGCGCTCGCATGACGACGACGAGCCGACGCCGACGGCGAAGGAGGTGCGCTGATGGCACGTTCGCCCCGCCTCGACGCGCCCCTCGGTCGGGGCACCACACGCGCCCGCCCCACCTCACGCGACCGCTTCGGCCGGTTCACCGAATGGGTCGCCCGGGCGATGGGGACCCCCGCGTTCCTGCTGATGCTCACGCTGTTCTGCGTGGCCTGGATCCTCTGGAACACCCTGACGCCCGATCATCTGCGATTCGACGATGCGGCACTGGGCTTCACCGCGCTCACCCTCATGCTCTCTCTGCAGGCCTCGTACGCCGCGCCACTGATCCTGCTCGCGCAGAACCGCCAGGACGACCGCGACCGGGTGCAGATCGAGCAGGACCGTCAGCGCGCGGAGCGGAACCTCGCCGACACCGAGTACCTCGCGCGCGAGATCGTCGCGCTGCGCATGGCGCTCGAAGAGCGCAACACGCAGCTCGTCACCCGCGATGTCCTGCGCAACGAGCTGAAGGCGCTGCTCGCGGAGCTCGGCTCCGACGAGAAACACGATGAGAAGCACGACGACAGGCACGACGCCGAGAAGCGCTCCGGCGGCGGCGGCTCATGACGGCGGCCGACAGAGTCCGCGCGGCCGTGGCCGCGGTCACGGATCCGGAGCTGCGCCGCCCGATCGGCGACCTCGACATGGTCCGCGAGATCGAGGTCGACGGCGACCGGGCGCTGGTCGGGATCGTGCTCACGATCGTCGGCTGTCCCGCCGCCGCACGCATCGAATCGGATGTGCGGGAGGCCGCGGCATCCGTTCCCGGCATCGCCGCCGTCGACGTCTCGGTGGGCGTGATGACTCCGGCCGAGCGCAAGGCGCTGACCGAGAAGCTCCGCGACGGACGCCCGGCGAGGCAGATGCCCTTCGGCCCCGAATCGCTCACCCGGGTCATCCTCGTCTCCAGCGGCAAGGGCGGTGTGGGCAAGTCGACGGTCACCGCGAACCTCGCCGTCGCCCTCGCCGATCAGGGCCTGTCCGTCGGGCTCGTGGACGCCGACGTGCACGGCTTCTCGATCCCCGGTCTCCTCGGCATCGCGGCGGGAACCCAGCCGACGCGCATCGACGATCTCATGCTCCCTCCGGTCGCGCACGGCGTGAAGACGATCTCTATCGGCATGTTCCTCCGCGACGGCGAGGCCGTGGTCGCCTGGCGAGGGCCCATGCTGCACCGCACGGTCTCGCAGTTCCTCACGGACGTGTTCTTCGGCGATCTCGACATCCTCCTGATCGACATGCCCCCGGGTACCGGCGACATCGCCATCTCGATCGGACAGCTGCTGCCTCACGCGGAGGTCCTCGTGGTGACGACGCCGCAGGCCGCGGCATCCGACGTCGCCATCCGCAGCGGCCTCGTGGCGCGGCAGACCGGGCAGCGCGTGATCGGGGTCGTCGAGAACATGGCCGCGTACACCCTCCCCGACGGCACCGTCGTCGACCTGTTCGGGTCGGGCGGCGGCGCGGCCGTGGCCGCAGCACTGTCCGAGGGCGGCGACGACGTGGCGCTGCTGGCGTCGATCCCGTTGAGTCCGGCGCTGCGCGAAGGCGGCGACGTCGGCATCCCGATCGTCACGACGGAGTCGACGGATGCCGCCGCCACCACGATCCGCGCGCTCGCGCGCTCCCTCGCCGGTCAGGGTCGCGGTCTCGCCGGACGATCGCTGCCGATGTCGATCGGCTGAGCCGCCGACGGCCCGAGGGCCCCGTGGGAGAATGGGACGATGCCCCCTCGTTCCCTCACGATCGATGAGAGCCTGCTCCGACGGATGGCGCGCGATGCCGCCGTCTACTCGCTCACACGCCCGGTCGCGATCATCATGTGGGTGGCACTCGCCGCGGCCCTCGGCATCAGCATCCTCAACCTGTCGGGGCTGGTCGCCGCCGGCGAGGACGACGGCGGTCTCGCCGCGTGGATGCCGCCGCTGGTGATCGCCCTCGCCGTCATCGCGATCGTCATGTCCGTCTCGAGCGCCCGTCACGCCGTGCGCGCCGCGATGCCGCCGGCGACGCTCGTCTGGGTCTCGCTGGAGGACGAGGTGCTGCAGGTGGGCAGCGGCGACCGCCGCTCGACCATCGCCTACAGCACGTTCCAGGGCGTCAGGGTGGGCGCGGACGCCGTGCTGCTGAAGCTGCGCGACGCCTCTGTCGCGACGGCGATCCCGCGCGCGCTGCTGAGCGACGAGGACGTCGCCACGCTCCGCGCGAAGATCGCCTAGGCAGCCATGCCCTCCGCACGACGCCTGGTCCGGCGTGACGCCCCGACGCGGATCAGCACGATGATCGTCACCGCGACCGCGAACGGCGGCAGGAAGACCGCCCCGAACGACAGCATCGTCCCGATCGGGTAGTCGGCGCCGCCTCCGCGGCCGAGTCCGATGCTCCCGCCGCCGAACGAGTCGCCTGCGATCAGGAACGCGCCGTCGTAGATGTCGAGCGAATCCGCGCACCGGACCTCGTGTGGCCCCGCGGCCGGTGCGGTGAACTGCGCGGTCTGCTCGAATCCCGGCTTCGGCGTCATCCACCAGAGGGTGCTGCTCCAGTCGAGCGCCGGCGCCCCGCGCTGCGCGACGGGCTCGCCACCGGGGGCGACGACGACGCACTCCAGGGTTCCGAGGTTCGCGGAGATCCCCTGCGCCCAGATGCCCGCGCGCTCATCCGCATCGAGATCGACGACGATCGCGTCGCCGAGCGGCTGAGGCTCTGCGCGGTCGACGGAGGCGACGATCGGCAGGACCCAGAGGATCCAGATCAGCGCGCCGCCGACGGCGCCGAGCACCGCGGCGACCACCGCGAGGCGAAGTCGGGCTGCGGGGCGAAGGTGCGACCCCGCAGGGCTCACGTGGCTTCGGGGTCGTACGGCGGCCGGTTCTCGGCGCTGAACGTCTGCGGCGCACGCGGTGCGACGGGCTCGGCGATGGTGGCTCGCGCCTTCGTCGCGGTCGCGGGCTGCGGCTCCTCCATCAGCGCATCGCGGATGATCCGGCGCGGGTCGTACTGTCGCGGGTCGAGCTTGCGCCAGTCGACGTCGTCGAGCTCGGGACCCATCTCCTGACGCATCTTCGACTTCGTGTCGCGGACGTACTCGCCGACCTTGCGGACCATGCGGGCGAATCCCTCTGCGGCCCGCGGAAGACGCTCAGGGCCGATGATGAGCACCGCGATGAGGCCGATCAGCAGCAGCTTCTCGAAAGTGAGCCCGAACGTCATCTGTACAGGCTACCGCCGCGCCTGCACTCCCCGCGCACACCGAGCGAATACGCTGAGATCGATCACAGTGCAAGCACGGAAAGGCAGGCCATGAGCGAGCACGAAGCGAACGCGCGTTTCCTTCGCGAGTCCATCATCGAGCCGGATGCCATCGCGCGCGCCCGGGCCCATGCGGTCGAACTGGGAGCGGCGCCCGTCAGCGCCGTCGTCGGATCGCAGATCGCCGTGATCGCCGCCGCGACCGCCGCCCGCTCGATCGTCGAGATCGGCACGGGAGCCGGCGTCTCGGGACTGTGGCTGCTGCGCGGAGCGCCGCAGGCCGTGCTGACCTCGATCGACAACGAGCCGGAGCATCTCGCCGCCGCCCGCCAGGCATTCTCCGATGCGAGAGTGCCCTCGACGAAGGCCCGCTTCATCACCGGACGGGCCGCCGATGTGCTTCCCCGCATGAACGAGGCCTCCTACGACATCGTGCTCGTCGACGCCGACCCCGAGAACGTCATCGAGTATGTCGAGCACGGCCTGCGCCTCGCCCGCGCCGGCGGCATCGTGCTCGTTCCGCGCGTGCTCGGCGGCGGCCGCGTCGCCGATCCCGTGCAGCGCGACGAGATCACTGCGGCGTACCGCTCGCTCGTGCAGGAGACGCAGGAATCGTCGGCCGTGCTGGCGACCGTCTCCCCCGCCGGCGAAGGGCTCCTTCAGCTGGTCAGCATCGCCGATCGCGCCTGACTCTCGTTCCGGACGACAGCCACCCGGAACAGGAAAGAGGGCGACGGATCCGGAGATCCATCGCCCTCGCAGACCCGCATCGCGGATCCGGGGTCAATCAGGCCGGTGCCACGACGGCGGCCAGCACGTCGTGAAGTTCCTTGGCCTCGGCGTCGTTCACGGAGACGACCAGACGGCCGCCACCTTCGAGCGGAACGCGCACGATGATGAGTCGCCCTTCTTTCACGGCCTCCATGGGTCCGTCTCCGGTCCTCGGCTTCATCGCTGCCATCGTGGCTCCTTTTCCTCGGTGGTATGGAATGAGTTTATCGGGTGTCACCGGGGCCTGGACGTCACCTGTGAAGAAAAGCGACGAGCGTTCACTCTCAGGGCACCTGCCAGAACGTGTTCCCGAGGGCGTACATCGGGAGTATCCAGGCCCACTGACCGACCAGACAGAGCACCAGGACACCGACTCGCCACCACCGTGATCGCGGCACAGCCAACGCTCCCCACATCGGGCTCAGCGGGAGCAGCAGCCGGAAGGTGCTCGACTGCGGGAAGAACACCGCGAGCAGATACAGCAGATAGCTCGCGCTCCACAGTCGCAGGTCCGTCCCCAGGGCGCGCACCTGCGGGAGGTACAGCAGCGCGGCTCCGGCGGCCACGACCAGGAGCGCCAGTGCCACCGGCCCCGCCCACGCCGGCAGACCCCACAGCCCGAACCAGAACTGGGACGCCTGCACCCACCCCTCGAACGGCACGAATCCCTCGACGCCGCCGGCGATCCAGTGCCGCCGCCACGCGAGCTCCGTGGCGAGATAGGCGCCCGGATCGCCCGTGACCATGCCGGCGAGAAGCTGCCAGGCGAAGCCGGTCGCGGTCGCGAGAGCGCCCAGGGCGACGATGTGCGCGATCTCGACACCGGTGAGGGGATCGTCGCGGCGTCGTACCCACCGGACGATGCCGTGCAGTCCGATGTAGAGCGCGAAGGCGAGGATTCCCGGCCGGGTGAAGGCCATCACCGGGATGAGCACATAGAGCCACGCGTATCGCCGACGGGTCATCGCGTCGAGCGCCAGGAAGAGCAGCAGGAGGAACAGCGTCTCTGCGTAACCCACCTGGAACATCGCGGCGAGGGGACCTGCGGCGAAGAACACCACGGCCCAGGTCGCGGCGGAGGCCCCGATGCGATCGCGCAGCAGGCGGTGCAGCGCCAGACAGGCGAGGTACCCGGCGACGAAGGAAAGCAGGAACGCTCCGGCGCCCCACGAGCCGAACACGAAGCCGAGTGCCTTCGCCGCATATGCGAACACCGGCATGAACGCCCAGGCGTTCTCCGCGACGTCGCCGGAATCGGTCAGCGGCAGTTCGGCCGGGTACCCGCTCTCGGCGACCAGCCAGTACCACTGCGCGTCCCAGCCGAGCACGAAGTCGATGAGTCCGGCATCCGCTCCGAAGCGCGACAGCGACGTCGAGATCGAAGCCGCCGCGAGGAAGAATCCCGTGGTGACGACACGTGCGACGAGATAGATCACCGCGATGCGCAGGGCGAGGGGCGCCTGCGCCCAGCGACGGGCCGCGCTCAGTGCGAGGTGAGCCATGCGCGCAGGCCCCGCTCCACGGCGTCGATCTGCGCCAGAGGCACGCGCTCCTCGTCGTGGTGGGCCAGGTGGGGATCGCCGGGGCCGTAGTTCACCGCCGGGATGCCGAGCGCCGAGAAGCGCGCGACATCGGTCCAGCCGTACTTCGGTCGTGGCTCCGCGCCCACGGCCGCGACGAACTGCTGCGCGATCGGGGCGTCCAGCCCGGGGCGGGCTCCCTCTGCAGCATCCGTGATCTCGACGTCGAACCCGGCGAGCACGCCGCGCACGTGCGCCTCGGCGTCGGCCGCCGACTTGCTCGGAGCGAAACGGTAGTTCACCTCGACCTCGCACGCGTCGGGGATCACGTTCCCGGCGACACCGCCGGCGATGCGCACGGCGCTCAGGCTCTCGCGGTACAGGAGCCCGTCGACGGGCACCTCCTTGGCCCGGTACTCGGCCAGACGGGTGAGGATGGGCGCGGCGCGGTGGATCGCGTTCTCGCCGATCCACGCGCGTGCCGCGTGCGCCCGCACGCCGGTGGTGCGGACGATCGCGCGGAGCGTGCCGTTGCATCCGCCCTCGACCTCGCCGTTGGACGGCTCGCCCAGGATGGCGAAGTCCGCCTGGAACAGGTCGGGGCGCACGGCCGCGAGGAGCCCGAGACCGTTCTTCGAGGCCTCGACCTCCTCGTTGTCGTACCACATCCAGGTGACGTCGATCGCGGGCTCGGCGAGCTCGGCGGCGAGCTTGAGCTGCACCGCCGTCCCGGCCTTCATGTCGACCGTGCCGCGCCCCCAGAGGAAGGGGACCCCGTCGATCTCGATGTCCTTCGTGGGCACATTCTCGTTGATCGGCACGGTGTCGATGTGCCCGGCGATCGCGACGCGCTGAGCGCGGCCGAGGTTCGTGCGCGCGACGATCGTGTTGCCGTGGCGGATCACCTCCAGATGCGCGAGGGGAGCGACGGCCGCCTCGATCGCGTCCGCGAGGGCCTTCTCATCGCCCGAGACACTCGGGATGTCGCAGAGTGCGCGGGTGAGTTCCACGGAGGACGCGGTCAGATCGAGCAGCATGTCCACCAGCCTACTTACACCGTCATGTGCGACGTGGTCGATCGGCGGGCGCGATAGCGTGGAAGCATGAGTGAATCGCGCAGCGTGTGGGGCATCGGACTGACCACGATCGCCGGAGACGGCACGGTGCTCGACGCGTGGTACCCCGAGGTCGGCGTCGGATCGCCGACGGCCGGCGATGCCGCCGCCGCAGCGGCCACCTGGGAGGCGCTCACCGGCCCGGATGACCGCCGCAACGTCACGGTCGAGGTCGTCCAGCTCCAGATCGACCTCGACGCCCCGCCTGCCTCCACGTCTGACGCCTATCTGCGCCTGCACGCGCTCTCGCACCTGGTCGTGCGACCGAACGAGCTCAACCTCGACGGCATCTTCGGCCACCTGCCGAACGTGGCGTGGACGAACGCCGGCCCCGTGCACCCCGCGGACGCCGCCCGCCTGCGTCCGTTGCTGCAGCGCGCCGGCATCCAGGTGCAGGGACTCGACAAGTTCCCGCGCCTGACCGACTACGTGCAGCCCGCCGGTGTGCGGATCGCCGACGCGTCGCGAGTGCGCCTCGGAGCGTACCTCTCCCCCGGCACGACCGTCATGCACGAGGGCTTCGTGAACTTCAACGCCGGCACGCTGGGCGCGTCGATGGTCGAGGGACGCATCTCCCAGGGCGTCGTCGTCGGCGACGGCAGCGACATCGGAGGCGGCTCGTCGATCATGGGCACGCTGTCCGGTGGCGGCACGCACCGCGTCTCGATCGGGTCGAGGACCCTTCTCGGCGCGAACGCGGGGATCGGCATCTCGCTCGGAGACGACTGCGTCGTCGAGGCGGGGCTCTACGTCACGGCCGGAACGAAGATCGTGCTCGTCGACGGCCCGCAGACCGCTGACGGCGGTCGCGTCATGGTCAAGGGCGTCGAGCTCTCCGGCCAGGACGGGCTCCTGTTCCGCCGCAACTCGCTCAGCGGCGCGGTCGAGGCCGTGCGCCGCGCCGGCATCGGCGTGACCCTGAACGAGGCGCTGCACGCCTGATCCCTGACCCGTCCGACGGCGTCCGCCGGGCGTGGCGGGCCGGCACACAGGTTGTGCGTGATAGTGTCGGCATGACGCTCCTCGCAGTGCGAGACGTCTGCGTCGTCGACACGCTCCCGCGCCACTTGCCTGGTTCTGGCCATTTCGAACGGCGAAACGATGCGCGATCCCGCGCCGTCGCCCACCTTCCGCACCCGGCCCAGATGGTTCGCGCGTGCACTCTCGGAGATATACCCCTATGACTTCCTTCCTCGATCTCGGCGTGCCCGCCGACCTCGCCGCCGTCCTCTCGAAGGACGGCAAGACCGAGGCGTTCGCGATTCAGCGCGACACGCTTCCCGACTCCCTCGCCGGCCGCGACCTGCTCGGCCGCGGCCGCACCGGCAGCGGCAAGACGATCGCCTTCGCACTCCCCCTCGTCTCCCGCCTCGCCGCCTCGTCGCGCACGAGCCGCCCCGGCCACCCGCGTGGTCTCGTGCTCGCTCCGACCCGCGAGCTCGCCACCCAGATCGCCGCGACCATCGCGCCGCTCGCGGCAGCCAAGGGCCTGCGCGTCACCACCGTGTTCGGCGGCGTCAGCCAGCGCCCGCAGGAGCAGGCCATGCGCAGCGGCGTCGACATCGTCGTCGCGTGCCCCGGCCGTCTCGAAGACCTCATGAAGCAGCGCGTCGTGCAGCTCGACGCGGTCGAGGTCACCGTTCTCGACGAGGCCGACCACATGGCCGACCTCGGCTTCCTGCCGGGTGTCACCCGCATCCTCACCGCGACCCCGGCCGGCGGTCAGCGCCTGCTGTTCAGCGCGACCCTCGACCGCGGCATCGACACTCTCGCCCGTCGCTTCCTCTCGAACGCCGTGAGCCATGAGGTCGACGAGGAGAGCGTGCCCGTGGGCGAGATGACCCACCGTGTGCTGGTCGTCGACTCGACGGACAACAAGACCGCTCTCGTGCGCGACCTCGCCTCCGGCACGGGTCGCCGCATCCTCTTCACGCGGACGAAGCACCAGGCGAAGAAGCTCGCCAAGCAGCTCACCGCCGCCGGCATCCCCGCGGTCGACCTGCACGGCAACCTGTCGCAGAACGCGCGCGAGCGCAACCTCAGCGCCTTCTCGACCGCTCCCGACGAGGGTGGCGTGCGCGTGCTCGTCGCGACCGACGTCGCCGCCCGCGGCGTGCACGTCGACAACGTCGACCTGGTCGTCCACGTCGACCCGCCCGTCGAGCACAAGGCGTACCTGCACCGCTCCGGTCGCACCGCTCGCGCCGGCGCCGCCGGAACCGTCGTCACGGTCGTGCTCCCCGAGCAGCGTCGCGACGTCAAGGACCTGCTGCGCAAGGCCGCGATCGACGCACCGCTCGAGAACGCGACGCAGGATGCCATCACCGGTCTCGTGCCCGAGCGCGCGGCTCACGTGCGTCCGGCTCCCGTCCAGGCGCAGCAGCCGCAGCGTCAGGCCAAGCAGCGTCCGGCCGGCGGAGAGCGTGCCGGCGCCTCCACGCCCCCGGCACGTCGCCGTCGTCCCCGCTCCGGCCAGGGCGGACAGGGCCAGGGCGGCCAGGCCCGTCAGGGCGGCGCCTCGCGCCAGGGCCAGGGCGGTCGCGGCTACCAGGGACGCTGAGTCTCCCCCACCTGATCCGCTCGCAGATCAGGTGACGCGAAAGGTCGCCGCGCATTCGCGCGGCGACCTTCTGCGTCCCCGTGGCCGGGCGTCAGCGCCGCACCGCATCCAGGACCACCGGGTCGGAGCACCCGCGGACGAAGCCCGCGAGACGTCGCCGGATCTCGAAGCCGAGCACCCGCGCGCCGAGCCACTCGGCGATCGGTGCGAGCCAGACCGGTCGGCAGGAGAAGTTGTACTTCCACACGGCCAGCGTGCCGCCTGCCACGGCCGTGAACCGCCACCCGCCGCCGAGCTTCTCGAAGAACCACGGCCCCGTCTCCATCACCATCCCGACGTTGGTCGGCGGCGCATAGGAGACGTAGCTGCTCACCATGGCGAAGCCGAGGCGCTGCCGGGTGAAGGTGCGCACACCCTTGGCCGGAGCATCCGCCTCGTCCAGGAAATGCTGTTCGCTGATGAACGGATCCCAGCGTCGACGGATCGCTCCCGTCGTCTGCGAGACGGCGAAGGCCGTCGCCGGGTCCACCGGCACGACGGCTTCGGCGCTGACGACGGGCATCGGACGCCGGTGTCAGCGGGTCTGGAACGTGCGCTCCGGAGACCCCGTATACAGCTGCTGCGGGCGACCGATCTTCGTCTGCGGGTCGAGCTGCAGCTCGCGCCACTGCGCGAGCCAGCCCGGCAGCCGGCCGATCGCGAAGAGCACCGTGAACATCCGGGTCGGGAAGCCCATCGCCTTGTAGATGACGCCGGTGTAGAAGTCGACGTTCGGGTACAGACGGCGCTCGCGGAAGTAGTCGTCGGCGAGCGCGAGCTCCTCGAGCTCCTTCGCGAGGTCCAGCAGCGGGTCGGTGACGCCCAGCGAGGACAGCACCTCGTCCGCGGCCTCCTTGACGAGCTTGGCGCGCGGGTCGTAGTTCTTGTAGACCCGGTGCCCGAAGCCCATCAGCTTCACGCCCTCTTCCTTGTTCTTCACCCGCTCGACGAAGCGCGAGACGCTCTGACCGGAGTCGCGGATCTGGCCGAGCATCGTGAGGACGGCCTCGTTCGCCCCGCCGTGGAGCGGACCGGAGAGGGCCTGGATGCCCGCCGAGATCGACGCGAACTGGTTCGCGCCCGTGGAACCCACCAGGCGCACGGTCGAGGTCGACGCGTTCTGCTCGTGGTCCTCGTGGAGGATGAGGAGCAGCTCGAGAGCCTTGGACATGACCGGGTTGATCTCGTAGGGCTCCGAGAGCACGCCGAAGTTCAGCTTGAGGAAGTTCTCCACGAACCCGAGCGAGTTGTCCGGGTAGAGGAAGGCCTGGCCGACGCTCTTCTTGTGCGCGTACGCCGCGATCACCGGAAGCTTCGCGAGCATGCGGATCATGTTCAGCTCGACGTGCTCGGGATTGTGCGGGTCGGTCTGGCCCTCGTAGTAGGTCGAGAGCGCGGCGACGGCCGAGGACAGCACCGACATCGGGTGCGCGGTGTGCGGCAGGGCCGAGAAGAACCGCTTGAGGTCTTCGTGCAGCAGCGTGTGACGACGGATCTTCTCGTCGAACTCGGCGAGCTCGGAGGCCGACGGCAGCTCACCGTAGATGAGGAGCCAGGCGACCTCGAGGTAGCTCGTGGAGTTGGCCAGCTGCTCGATCGGGTACCCGCGGTAGCGCAGGATGCCCTTGTCTCCGTCGATGAAGGTGATGTCCGACTTGGTCGACGCGGTGTTGACGAATCCGTAGTCCAGACCGGTGTAGCCGGTCTGCCGGGTCAGGGTCGAGAAGTCGATGCTGTCGTGGCCTGCCGTGCCGCGCACCAGCGGGAATTCGGCGGTCGTGTCGCCGATCGTCAGCTTCGCCGTCTGGTCTGCCGCTGCGCTCACGCGGACCTCCTCCTGGTGTCCGACCCCCGCTCGTCGCGTCGGTGTCGGACAAGATCTTGATCAAGCCGGAACTGGCGATCTCACGGCGCTGAGGCACCAGGTCGGTACCCGACCGAATCGCCTTTACAGCCTAGTAGGCACGCAGGCCTACTGTGACATCCGCCAAACGGACGGCGGATTTGACGAGGGAATCTACAGCTTTCCTTCATTCAGGCGTCGCGCGGCCTCCAGGACGCGGTCGGTCGCCGCGGTCAGCGCCAGCCGCACGTGCTGCCCGGACGCCGTCCCGTAGAACGGACCAGGACCCGCGAGGATGCCGAGATCGGCGAGCCGCCCCATCGATTCCCAGGCATCCCGCCCCTCGGTCGCCCAGAGGTACAGCCCCGCCTCGGAGCCGTCGATGCGGAAGCCCGCGGCCTCCAGCGCCGGACGCAGCGCATCGCGGCGTTCACGGTAGAGCTCCTTCTGGACCGCGACATGCTCGTCGTCGCCGAGTGCCGTCGCCATGGCGTGCTGCACGGGCGCAGGCGGCATCAGCCCCAGATGCTTCCGGGCCGTGAGGAGATCGCCGACGATGTGGGCGCAGCCCGCGACGAAGGCGGCGCGATACCCGGCGAGGTTCGACTGCTTGCTGAGCGAGTACACGCTGAGCAGGTTCGACCGCCGTCCGCCCGTCACGCGCGGGTCGAGGATCGACGGGATGGGCTCGGTCGCCCACGGCCCGTCCCAGCCCAGCTCCGCGTAGCACTCGTCGCTCGCGAGCACCGCGCCGAGCTCACGCGCACGCCGAACCGCCGCGGCCAACTCGTCGACGGTCCAGGTGCGTCCGTCGGGGTTGCCCGGCGTGTTGATCCAGATGAGCTTCGCACCCTCGGGCCACTCGGCGGGGTCGTCCGCGGCGACCGGCTCGGCACCGACCACGCGGGCACCGACCTCGTAGGTCGGGTAGGCGACGCGCGGATGCACGACGATGTCGCCCGCGCCGAGCCCGAGCAGCGTGGGCAGCAGGGCGACCAGCTCCTTGGAGCCGATCGTCGGGAGCACGTTGTCGACCGTGAGGTCGGGCACGCCGCGCCGACGCGCGTACCAGGTGACGATGGCCTCGCGCAGCGAGGGCGTGCCGAGAGTCTGCGGGTACGCGTGCGCGTCGGTCGCCTCGGCCAGAGCCCGGCGGATGATCTCCGGCGTCGGATCGACGGGAGAGCCGACGGACAGGTCGACCAGACCACCCGGATGCTGCGCGGCGCGGTCGCGGAACGGCACCACGGCGTCCCACGGGTAGTCGGCGAGGTCGCGGACGCTCACAGGGGCGCCTACTCGCCCTGAGGCGGCAGAGCGGCGATGATCGGGTGGTCGAACGTGTACACGCCGACCTTCGCGGCGCCGCCGGGCGATCCGATCTCGTCGAAGAACTCGACGTTGGCCTTGTAGTAGTCCTGCCATTCGTCGGGCAGGTCGTCCTCGTAGTAGATCGCCTCGACCGGGCACACCGGCTCGCAGGCACCGCAGTCGACGCACTCGTCCGGATGGATGTACAGGGAGCGTTCACCCTCGTAGATGCAGTCAACGGGGCACTCGTCGATGCAGGCGCGATCCTTGACATCGACGCACGGGAGGGCGATCACATACGTCACTCCCCCAGTCTACGACTCGCGGGCGACCGCTTCCTCCGCAGCGGGGGTCTCCGTGCGCACGGGAAGCCGCGAGAGCGACGGCCAGGCGACCACGAGCAGCACGAGGCCGGCGACCAGATAGGTCCAGATCCGTCCCGCGAGCGAGTCGGCCACGACGACCGAACCGCCGGGTCCGACGCCGGAGATCAGCACGAGCATCCCGATCATGCCGAGGCCGGCGGCGACGGCGGCGCCCCGATCGTGGGTGAGCGCGCGGACCGCGATGAGGATCGCCGCACACGCGATCGCCCCGACGATCAGCCCGACCGGGATCGGTCCCCACATGAGGCTGTGCCCGATCGTCCCGGCGACACCGTAGACGCCGCCCACGAGGGCGGCAGCGACCCACGACAGGACTCTCGACACCCAGCTCACACGCACCCCTCGATCCTACCGGCGAGGCCTGTGGATCCGGAGTGGGGCCTCGGCTTCACGCCGCGAGACCGAAGAGCCGCAGGAGCGCCGCGACGAGCGCGGCCGTGACCACGACGACGAGGAACGACTGTCGCAGCCAGAGGAGACCGCCGGCGACCAGCAGCGCGGGCACGCGCGCATCCACCGTGATCGCCTGGCCGTCGCCGAGAGTCTGCACCGCCACGAGAGCGGCGAGCAGTGCGACCGTCAGCAGATCCGAGATGCGCGCGGGCCGCGGCGCTTCGAGCAGCTTCGGCGGGACGAGGTACCCGACCGCCTTCAGCGCGAGACAGATCAGCGCGGCGAGCAGGATCGCGCTCCACAGGCTCATACGCCCTCCTCCGCTCCGGAGTCCGCCACGGGTGTCTGCTGCGGCGGGCGTCCGAGCCAGTTGAACCAGCCGACGACGATGGCCACCAGGGCGGCGATGAGCACAGGCAGCCCCGGCATGAGGAACGGGGTGAGCGCTGCCGCCACGACGGCGGCCGCCACGCCGACGGCGATCGCCTGGCGCTGCTTCAGTCGCGGCCAGAGCAGCGCGAGGAAGGCGGCGGCCGCCGCCGCATCCAGCCCCCAGGTGCGGGGGTCGCCGAGCACGTCGCCGACGAGCGCGCCGACCAGCGTCGTGATGTTCCAGCCCACGAAGATGCCGATGCCGGTCACCCAGAAGCCGACCTGCCGCAGGCGCGGGACGGTCTGCGAGATCGCCACTGCCGTCGACTCGTCGATCGTGAAATGCGCAGCGGCGGCTCGCCGCACGGGTCCGCCTCCGACGAGGGGCGACATGCGCATCCCGTAGGCGACGTTGCGCACCCCGAGCAGCGCGGCGGAGGCGACGGCCGAGGGCAGCGCGGCCAACCCGCCGGCGGTGAAGACCCCGACGAACGCGAACTGCGATCCGCCCGTGAACATGAGCAGACTCAGCACGCAGGTCTGCCAGACATCGAGACCGGATGCCACGGCGAGCGCCCCGAACGAGATGCCGTAGGCGCTCGTCGCCAGCACGACGCCGAGAGCTTCCCGCCAGACCTCACGCTCGGCGGTCATCGCGCCGATCCCAGGCTCGTTCGATCTGGTGAACACATGCCTATCATTCTGAACACCGAAGAACGGATAGTCAAGCGAACGATCGTTTGACATGATGAACACATGGAGGATCTCCGCACCCGCATCTCCCGCACTCTCCGCCGCGAGCGCGAGACCGTCGGCCTCTCGGTCTCCGAGCTCGCGCGGCGCGCCGGCGTGTCCAAGGCGACCGTGTCCCAGCTCGAGAGCGGTGCGGGCAACCCCAGCGTCGAGACGCTGTGGGCTCTCGGCGTCGCACTCGGCGTCCCCTTCGCGGTGCTCGTCGACCAGCAGTCCAACGCGCCGACGCTGATCCGTGCCGACGATCTCGCCGGCGTACCTTCGTCCGCCGCGGCCTACAGCGCGACGCTGCTGTCCGCCAGCCCTCCGGGGGCCCGCCGCGACGTCTACCTGATCCAGGCCGAGCCCGGCGACCCGCGGCTCTCCGACCCGCATCACGCCGGGACCATCGAGCACGTCATCCTGATCGCCGGACAGGCACAGGTCGGGCCGGTGACGGAGCCGATTCTGCTGAACCCCGGCGACTACCTGACGTACGCCGGCGACGCGCCGCACATCTTCGAGGCGACGGCATCCGGCACGAGCGCCGTGCTCATCTCCGAGCTGCGCTGATCGTCGCCTGCTCCCCACTCACTCGGCGCCGCCCGCGGGCGAGGGATCGGGGATCTCGTGCGGCCGGTACTGCGGCAGCCGCGACGCCGGGAGGATCGCGAGAGCGCTGATCCCGGCCAGCAGGAGCAGGCCGAGCTTGAGCGTCCCCAGGCGCGCCTCCTCGTTGACGACCACGGCCGCATCGACCTGCTCCGGCGTCGCATCCGTCGCTTCGAGCGCGGTCCGGAGATCGTCGTTGCTGACGAAGTTGAGGTTGTCCATGTCGACCTGGGCCACCAGCGCCGGCGGAAGCTCCGGATGCTCGACGACCGCGCGTCCGATGCTGAGACCGAGCAGCGACACCAGCAGGGCCCCGGCCAGCGCGGTTCCGACCGCCGAGGCGAGGTTCTGCGTGGTGCCGCGCAACGAGCCCACATCGCCCGCCAGCTCAGCGGGAGCCGCCGTCACCAGCACGTTGAACACCAGGGTCACGAGCGCTCCCTGGCCGATGCCGAACACGATGAGGCCGAGGATGGTCGGCAGCGTCTCCCAGTTGTTGCTCACGACGAACGAGAGCCAGACCAGAGCCGCCGTGGTGAGGATGAAGCCGAAGACGCCGATCGTGCGCGGCGGGAACCGCCTGTAGAACCGCACCACGAGCGTCGCCGTGATGAAGACGGTGAGGTTGAACGGCATCATGGCGATCGAGGTGTCGAACGGCGTGCGCCCCTGCACGATCTGGATGTAGAGCGGGATCGTGAAGTTCACGCACGCTTCCAGGGCCACGACGATGAACATCGCGTACACCGCGGCACGCTCCCGCGAAGAGCCGAGCACGCTCAGGTCGATCAGCGGGACCTTGCCCTCCGCCATCCGCTTCCTCGTCCACAGGAAGAAGCCCTGTCCGAGCACGAGACCGACGACGACGAAGACCGGAGCCGGCGAGAGCCCGACGATGCTGAAGGGTGCCGCGTCCGTCGCCGCGACCGCACCCCACGCGTTCAGGTTGTTGAACCCCAGCGTGAGCAGCACGATCGCCGCGCCGATCAGCAGCGAGGCGATCAGGTCGATGCGGATCGAGGCGTCGCCGCGGTCGCCACGCAGCGTGAAGCTGAGCGCGAAGACCAGCACGGCGATCCCGAGCACGATGAAGAACATGGGCCGCCACCCGACGAGGGTTCCCAGCGTGCCGCCGATCAGGAAGGCGCTGACGCCGGAGATCGCCCGCGCCGAGCCGATGGCGCCGATCGCGGTCGCCTGCTGCGCCCCGCGGTAGTTCTCGGCGATGAGGGCGACGATCGACGGCACGATGATCGCCGCAGCGGCCCCCGCGACCGCCTGACCCGCGATCGCCCATCCCACGGTCGGCGCGACCAGCATCATGATCGAGGATGCCGCGAACAGCGCGATCACGATCCGGAAGATGAGGACCCAGCCGATGCGCTGGCCGAGCTTCGCGCCCGTCATCACCAGTGCGGCCACCGCCAGGCCGTACATCACGATGGTCGTGCTCGCGACGGTCGGAGGCACCCCGAAGTCGCTCACCATCCCGCCGAGCGAGATCGGCAGTGCGGCCACGTTGAACGACATCAGCACCTGCGCGAGGAACAGGCTGACCATCGGCAGCCAGGAGGTCTTGGTCTCGGGCTGCTCTGTCTGCGTCATGGCTTCTCCTGCTCGGGGGATCGAGGAACAGCGGCGGAATGCTCCGGCGCGGGAGCCGAGGCGAAGAGGTTCAGACCGAGCGCTCGCGACAGGTAGCCGATCGCCATCTGCGCTCTCACGGAGTTGCCGGCATCGTCGAGTCGCGGCGAGAATCCGGCCACCGCGCCCTTGCCGGGTGCGACGGCCACGATCCCGCCGGCGACGCCGGACTTCGCCGGAAGCCCGATCTCGAAGAGCCAGTCCCCCGAGCGCTCGTAGAGCCCGCTCGACGCGACCACGGCGAGCGTGTCCCGGCACACCTCCGCCGAGACCACGCGCTCCCCCGTCACCGGGTTCACGCCGCCGTCGGCCAGCGTCGCCCCCATCACGGCGAGGTCGTGGGCGGTGACGCCGAGCGCGCACTGACGCGTGTAGACGTCGACGACCTCGTCGGGATCGCCGCTGAGCCGGCCGTAGCTGCGCAGCAGCCACCCGAGGGCGCGGTTGCGCTCGTTCGTCGCGGCCTCGGAGGCGTACACGACGCCGTCCAGGCTCAGCGAGCGCCCCGCGAAGGCCGAGAGCCCCTCGCGGACGCGCTCCCACTGCTCGGCCGTCGTCGATCCGGGCATCAGCGCGGTCGTCGCGATCGCCCCGGCGTTGACCATGGGATTCATCGGATGCCCGTCGTTGAGCTCGAGCGCGACGACGGAGTTGAAGGCGAGCCCCGTGTTGTTCACCCCGACGATGTCGCGCACACGCTCATGCCCGTGCTCCTGGATCGCCAGGGCATAGACGAACATCTTCGAGATCGACTGGATCGAGAACGGATGCAGCGCGTCGCCGGCGTCGTGGAGACCGCCGCCCACCTCGATGACCGCGAGGCCGAAGAGATCGGGGTCGGCCTCCGCGAGCACCGGGATGTAGTCGGCGACGCGTCCGCCGTGCTCACCGGAGAACCGGGAGTGCGCCTCTCGGACGATGTCCTCGACGCGGTCCCAGCCGGGCAGCGTGCCGGTGGACACCTGTTGCGGGACGTCGAGCCAGGCGGCGGGGTCGAGCACGTGTCCTCCTCGGATCGGAGACGTCCCCAGCCGTCAGTCACACCGTAGCGTTCGTGGGGCCCTCCGACCAGAGGATCAGTACCAGTTCGTGGCCTGCGAGTGCCCCCAGGCGCTGCACGGAGTGCCGTAGACGGACGAGATGTAGCCGAGACCCCAGGCGATCTGGGTCGTCGCGTTCGTCTCCCAGTCGCTGCCCTCCGACGCCATCTTGCTGCCGGGAAGGGCCTGCGGGATGCCCGTCGCGCCGCTGGGGTTGTACGCCTGGTAGTTCCAGCCGGACTCCTTGTTCCAGAGCGACTCCAGGCAGGAGAACTGGTCGCCTCCCCAGCCGTAGCGGCTCGACATCATCTGCTGCGCCGTGGCCTTCGCACCCTCGACCGTGTTCGCGGAGGCGAGAGCCGCGGCGGCGGCCTCTGCTTCGGCGGCGGCCGCGGCGGCGGCGTCATCCGCGGCCTTCTTCTCCTGCGCAGCGGTGAAGGCGCCCTGCAGCGCCACGGTCGCCGTGGCGAGCGCCTTCGTCTCGGCTTCCACCTCGCCCGCGAGGACCGTGACGACCAGGGGCGACATCGCGTCGCGGTCCTCGAGCGCGTCGATGTCGTCCTGCAGCTCCGACACGTCGACGGGCGGGGCGGCGCTCACGTCGAGACCCGAGGCGGTCACGTCGTACGTCAGGGCCTGCGCGCTGAGCACGGCATCCTTCGCATCGACCAGCGGCACCGCCGCGTCGTCCGCGACCTTCGCGTGGGGCTCGGTGCCGGCGACCAGCTGCGCGACGGCGGCAGTCGCGTCCGGCATCTCGGCGCCGGCGGCCGGGGCAGACACGATGCCGGCGGTGAGGGTGATGCCGAGGAGAGCGGCGGCGGCGGTCCCGAGGATCATCATCGGACGGCGGGCCGTGGCGCGGGCGGATGCCGCGGCGGAGGCGCGCCGAAGCGCACGGGTTTCATGGAGCATGGTTCGACTTTCGGGTCGTCGTACGCCCAATACAGGAGACTCATCGGGAGCTCGTCCCAGGCGCAAGTGTTCGAGCCTGCCATGCCTTCCTGAACGAAAATTGTGCCTCATCTGGGATTTACATGAGAAGAGGGCCCCGCACGCGCCTTTCGGCGGTGCGAGGCCCTCTGCAGAGCACTCTCGAACGAGGGTCAGGCGTTCGCGTCCTGACGCTTGATGCGGGCGGTCTCGCGAGCACGGGTGTTCTGATCCAGGTTCACCTTGCGGATGCGAACGACCTCCGGCGTCACCTCGACGCACTCGTCGTCACGGGCGAACTCGAGGCTCTCCTCGAGCGTCAGCTGACGCGGCGGAGTCATCGACTCGAACGTGTCGGAGCTCGCTGCACGCATGTTGGTGAGCTTCTTCTCCTTGGTGATGTTCACGTCCATGTCGTCGGCGCGCGAGTTCTCGCCGATGACCATGCCCTCGTAGACCTCCTGCGTGGGCTGCACGAAGAACGACATGCGCTCCTGCAGGGCGATCATCGCGAACGGGGTCACGACGCCCTGGCGGTCGGCGACGATCGAGCCGTTCTGGCGCGTGGTGATGTGTCCGGCCCACGGCTCGTAGCCGTGCGAGATCGCGTTGGCGATGCCGGTGCCACGGGTCGTGGTGAGGAACTCGCTGCGGAAGCCGATGAGGCCGCGCGACGGGACGATGAACTCCATGCGCACCCAGCCGGTGCCGTGGTTCGTCATGTTCTCCATGCGACCCTTGCGGCCGGCGAGCAGCTGCGTGATCGCGCCGAGGTGCTCCTCGGGCGTGTCGATCGTGAGGTGCTCGAACGGCTCGTGCGTCTTGCCGTCGATCTGCTTCGTGACGACCTGGGGCTTGCCCACCGTGAGCTCGAAGCCCTCGCGGCGCATGTTCTCGACGAGGATCGCGAGCGCGAGTTCGCCGCGTCCCTGCACCTCCCACGCGTCGGGGCGGCCGATGTCGACGACCTTGAGCGAGACGTTGCCGATGAGCTCGCGGTCGAGACGGTCCTTGACCATGCGGGCGGTCAGCTTGTGGCCCTTGACCTTGCCCATGAGGGGCGAGGTGTTCGTGCCGATCGTCATCGAGATGGCGGGGTCGTCGACCGTGATCGCCGGAAGCGGGCGGACGTCCTCGGGGTCGGCGATCGTCTCGCCGATCGTGATGTCCTCGAAGCCTGCGATGGCGACGATGTCACCGGGGGCCGCCGACTCCGCGGGGTAGCGCTCGAGGGCGCGGGTCTTCAGGAGCTCGGTGATGCGGGCGTTGCTGGTCGAGCCGTCGGCACGGACCCAGGCGACCGTCTGCCCCTTCTTGAGCGTGCCGTTGAAGACGCGGAGGAGAGCGAGGCGACCGAGGAACGGGCTCGAGTCGAGGTTCGTGACCCAGGCCTGCAGCGGGGCCTCGTCGTCGTAGGACGGCGCCGGGATGTGCTCGAGGATGGCGCCGAAGAGCGGCTCCAGGTTCTCGTTGTCCGGCAGCGTGCCGTTCTCGGGGCGGTTCAGCGATGCGGCACCGGCGCGGCCGGAGGCGTACACGATCGGCACGTCGAGCAGCGCGTCGACGTCGAGATCCGGCACGTCGTCGACGAGGTCGGACGCGAGACCCAGGAGCAGGTCGTGGGCCTCCTCCTCGACCTCGGCGATGCGCGCGTCGGGACGGTCGGTCTTGTTGACCAGCAGGATGACGGGCAGCTTCGCCTCGAGCGCCTTGCGGAGCACGAAGCGGGTCTGCGGGAGCGGGCCCTCGCTGGCGTCGACGAGCAGCACGACGCCGTCGACCATGGAGAGGCCGCGCTCGACCTCTCCGCCGAAGTCGGCGTGACCGGGGGTGTCGATGACGTTGATCGTCACCTCGCCGTCGGTGGCGTGCACGCCCTTGTAGGTGATCGCCGTGTTCTTGGCGAGGATCGTGATGCCCTTCTCACGCTCGAGGTCGTTCGAGTCCATGGCGCGTTCGTCCACGTGGGCGTGTTCGCCGAAGGAGCCCGTCTGACGCAGCATGGCGTCGACGAGAGTGGTCTTGCCGTGGTCGACGTGCGCGACGATTGCGACGTTGCGGAGGTCAGAGCGGAGGGCGTGCGCCATGCAGAAGTCCTAAAGAGGTGTGGGATTGCGCCGGGAAGCCGACGTTCCAGGATAACGCAAGCTGAGGGTCTGTTCCTGAGCGGACGTCGTAGCATCGGGATCGTGACTTCCCGACCTGTCCCGGACCCCCTCCCCTGGGACCCTCCTGCACCCTCCCGCGGCCGGATCGGGTGGGAGATCGCGATCGTGCTCGCGCTGGGCCTCGGTCAGTCCGCCGTGTACGCGATCGTGCAGCTCGCCTACCGGCTCACGGATGAGACGCCGCTGGCGGATCAGACCGCGACGCTCAACCCGTCGCGCAGCGACCGCGAGCTCTTCGATCTCATCTATCAGGTGCTGTCGATCGGATTCTCGCTCGTGCCGGTGCTGCTGGTGTGCTTCCTCCTCTGGCAGTCGCGCCGTCCGCACCTGGGCAGGCTGGGGCTGGACGGCACGAGGGTCGCAGCGGATGCCGGGCGCGGCATGCTGCTCGTCCTCGCCATCGGCATCCCCGGTCTGGCGCTCTACATCGCCGGACGCGCCTCGGGGCTCTTCGTTGCGGTGAATCCGGCGGGACTCGACGCGTACTGGTGGACTGTCCCCGTCCTGCTGCTCGCCGCCGCGCGGGCGTCGCTGCAGGAGGAGTTCGTCGTGCTCGGGTATCTCTTCGCGCGCCTCCGGCAGCTCGGATGGAGTCCGTGGACCATCATCGTCTCCACCTCGGTGCTGCGTGCGAGCTACCACCTGTACCAGGGGCCCGGCGCGTTCATCGGGAATCTGGCGATGGGGCTGCTGTTCGGCTGGCTCTTCCAGCGCAGCGGTCGTCTGCTGCCGTTCCTCGTCGCGCACTTCCTGATCGACGCGACCGTGTTCGTCGGCTATCCCTGGGCGGCGGCGACCTGGCCGGAGCTCTTCGGACTGCCGAGCTGAGACGGGGTCAGCCGGCGTTCGCGATGAACACGGCCACCGCGGCCCAGACCAGGATGACGGCCAGGGCGAGGAGAGCGGGACGATCCCAGCTCCGCCGGATGGGAGCATCGGCGGCGGGATCGGACGCCTCCCAGCGATCGCGGATGTCGGTCAGATCGCGCAGGCTGGTCGGGGCTTTGCGCTCCTCGTCCTGCCGACCCGCGGCGCGCCGCTGCCGCGCCCTGGCCGGCCCGCCGTAGCACGTGACGTCGCTGCCGTCATCGAGCGAGAAGACGAGCTGCCAGCGCAGATCGATGTCACGCACACGACGCCACCCGAAGGTCGTGCGTCGCAGCATGTTCTGCACGGTCGCCTCCGCGTCGTCAATGCGGACGAACGAGACGAAGGCGACCTCGTACACGACCCACAGCCCGAGGAGGATCCACGGTGCGAGCAGCAGCGCCTGCCCCCACCCCGCGCGCACGACGGCATCGCCGAGCAGGAACAGCGCGAGCAGCGAGCAGAGGACGAGGAAGACCGGACCGGAGGCCGCACGGAAAGTCCGTGCGGCCCCCGATCCTGGATCGGTCGGCACGTTCAGCGCCCGCCGAGCGGGATCGACGCCCCGGGGATCGCCTTGAGGAGCCGGTCGGTGTACTCCTGCTGGGGGTTGGCGAAGATCTCGTCGACAGTCCCCTGCTCGACGACCTTCCCCTTCTCCATGACGCAGACGAGGTCGCTCGACACGCGCACGACAGCGAGGTCGTGCGTGATGAACAGGTACGTCAGGTTCAGCTCCGACTGCAGCTCGGCGAGCAGCTTCAGGATCTGATCCTGCACCAGCACGTCGAGCGCCGAGACGGCCTCGTCGAGCACGACGATGTCCGGCTTGAGCGCGAGCGCCCGGGCGATCGCGACGCGCTGCCGCTGTCCGCCGGAGAGCTCGTTCGCGTATCGGGTCGCGAGCGTCCTCGGCAGCGCCACCTGGTCGAGAAGCTCCTCGACGCGTTCGCGCTGCGAAGCCCGATCCCCCACACCGTGGATCTGGAGCGGCTCGGAGATCGTGTTCCCGATGTTGCGCAGCGGGTCCAGCGATCCATACGGATCCTGGAACACGGGCTGCATGCGGCGGCGCAGCCCGAACGCCTGCGCGTTCGAGAGCTTCGACACATCCTGACCGTCGATCTCGATGGTGCCGCTCGTGGGCTCCTCGAGCTTGAGCACCATCTTGGCGACCGTCGACTTGCCGGAACCCGACTCGCCGACGAGGGCGAGCGTCTTCCCGCGCGGGATGTCGAAGGAGACGTCGTCGACCGCACGGAACGCCTCGCTGCGGAAGTTCCCCTGACGGATCTTGTAGTCCTTCGTGAGTCCCGCCACCCGTACGGTCGGCGGGATGTCCGCGAGGTCCTCGAGCGTCTCGATGCCGCGGTCCTCGACGACGGCCTGGATGCGCTGCGAGGCGACGCTCGGGGCTGCACCCACGAGTCGCTGCGTGTACGGATGCTGCGGATTCTCGAGGATCTGCCTGCTCGGGCCGGCCTCGACGATGTTGCCGTTGCTCATCACGATGATCTTCTCGGCGCGCTCGGCCGCGAGGCCGAGGTCGTGAGTGATGAGGAGCACCGAGGTGCCCTTGTCACGCGTGAGCGTCGCCATGTGATCGAGGATGACCCGCTGCACCGTCACGTCGAGCGCCGAGGTCGGCTCGTCGGCGATCAGGAGCTTCGGGTCGGCGGCCAGTCCGATGCCGATCAGCGCACGCTGGCGCATGCCGCCGGAGAACTGGTGCGGGAACTGGTGCAGGCGTCGCTCGGCGTCGCCGAGTCCTGCCTGCTGCAGCACCTCGATCGCCCGCGCCTTCACATCCGCCTTGCCACGGGCGATCCCGTTCGCGCGGATCGCCTCCTTGACCTGGAAGCCGATGCTCCACACCGGGTTGAGGTTCGACATCGGATCCTGCGGGACGAAGCCGATCTCGCGGCCGCGGACGGTCTCGATCTCGTGGCGCCCGAGCGTGGTGAGCTCGCGGCCGTCGAGGGTGATCGATCCGCCCGTGATCGTTCCGGTGCCGGGAAGCAGGTTCACGATGGCACTGGCGGTCGTGGACTTGCCCGAGCCGGACTCGCCCACGATGGCGACGGTCTCGCCGGGGAAGATGTCGAAGCTCGCGCCGTGCAGGACCTCGCGGAGACCCTCCTGTGTGCGGAACGCGACCTTGAGGTCGCGCACGCTCAGCAGCGGCACCTGTTCGGGAGTGCGCTCGCTCATCGGCGTGCCCTCGCTCTCGGATCGATGGCGTCTCGGATGAGCTCGCCCAGGGTCACGAACGCGAGCACGGCGAGCGTGAGCGCGATCGACGGATAGATGAGCGCCATCGGCGCCACCCGGAGCGACGACTGTGCCGCGCTGATGTCATTTCCCCACGACATGGTGTCGCTTCCCAGGCCGACGCCGAGGAACGACAGGGTCGCCTCGGCGACGATCGATGCCGCGAGCGACAGCGTCGAGACGACGAGCAGCGGCGCCAGGGCGTTCGGGATGACGTGTCCGACGAGCGTGCCGAACTTGGAGCGTCCGAGCGCACGAGAGGCGACCACGAAGTCCGCCTGACGGACCCGGAGGACCTCCGCACGCACGACACGCGCGGTGGACGCCCAGGCGAAACCACCGATCGCGAACGCGAGGACCGGAACGGAGCGGTACTGCGAGAAGACCGTCATGACGACCACGGCGGCGAGGATGTAGGGAATCGCGAAGAAGATGTCGCCGATGCGCGACAGCAGCGAGTCCAGCCATCCGCCGTAGAAGCCGGCGAGCGCACCCATGATGAGGCCGACGATCGAGCCGATCGCCGTGGCCAGCAGACCGACGGCGAGCGAGGTCTGCGCGCCCCAGACGATGCGGGCGTAGATGTCGCAGCCCTGGAACGTGAATCCGAGCGGATGCCCGTCCGTCGGTCCGGCATTGCTGTTGCCCAGTTCGCACCCGCTGTTCGGCGGGGTCGATGTGAACAGCGTCGGCCAGAGCGCCATCACCAGGAAGAAGAGTGCGAGCACGACCGAGAACCAGAACAGCGGACGCCGCCGGAGGTCGGTCCACGCATCGCGCCACAGGTTGCGCGGCTTCTCCGCGATGCGCACGGCGTCGACGGAGATGCTCTCCGTCTCGACGGGCGCGACGAAGTGATTCTGCGAGTTGGGGTCATGCATAGCGGATCCTTGGGTCGAGCAGACCGTAGAGCAGGTCGATGACGAGGTTGACCAGGACGTACAGGATCACGAACACCGTGACGAAGGAGACCACGGTGGGGCCCTCGTTGCGGATCGCGGCCTGGTACAGCGTGTTGCCGACGCCGGGGACGTTGAAGATCCCCTCGGTCACGGTCGCTCCGACCAGCAGCACACCGAAGTTGGTGGCCGAGTTGGTGATCACGGGGATCAGCGAGTTGCGCAGCACGTGCACCGGGATCACCCGACTGCGCGAGAGCCCCTTGCTGTAGGCGGTGCGCACCCAGTCCTGGTTGAGCGTGTCGATCACGGAGCTCCGCATCAGACGCATGCTGACCGCGAACAGACTGAAGCCGAGCACGATCGCCGGCAGCCACAGGCCGCCCCAGTCGTTGTCGGAGCCCACTGTGGGTTTGAACCAGCCGAGCTGGATCGCCAGGAAGTACTGCGCGAGGAACGCGACCACGAAGATCGGGATGGCGATGGCGACGAGGGCGATGCCGAGCATCGCGTGATCGAAGACCTTGCCCTTGCGCAGCGCCGAGATCGTGCCGATGACGATCGCGAGCGTGAACTCGATGGCGATCGCCATGACCGCCAGGCGCCCTGTGACCGGGAGGGTCTCTGCGAGGACCTCCGAGACCGGACGGCCGGAGAACGTGTTTCCGAGGTCGCCCTGGAACACACCGGTGATGTAGTACCAGTACTGCACGATGAACGGATCGTTCAGGTGGTACTGCTCACGCAGCTGCTCCACGACCGCAGGGTTCGGGGTGCGGTCGCCGAACAGGGCGAGGATCGGATCGCCGGGCATGGCGAACACGAGGAAGTAGATGAGCAGGGTGGCTCCGAAGAAAACCGGAATCACCTGCAGAAGACGTCTGAGGATGTAGCCGAACATCTGTGGTCCCGTTGCGAGGAGGCGGAAAAGCTTGTCGAACACAGCCCGCGAGGCGGTGACGACGAATCGTCACCGCCTCACAGGTGAGTGCCGTCCGGCTTACTCGCCGTCCTTCGTGACCTGGTAGAGGATCGGCCAGGTGTCCCAGCCGAACTCGACGTTGTCGACCGACTCGCCCCAGGCGCCCATGGCGTTGGTGTACCAGAGCGGGATGGCGGGCAGGTCCTTGAACAGGATCTCCTGCGCCTCCTGGAACTTCGTGATGCCCTCTTCGACGTCGGCAGCGGATGCGCCCTCATCGAGGAGTGCGTCGAACTCGGGGTTCGAGTAGTCGCCGTCGTTCGAACCGGCACCGGTGCCGAAGAGCGGGCCGAGGCCATTGAACATCGACGGGTAGTCGAACTGCCATCCGGTGCGGAAGGCGGTGGTCGACTGACGCTCGGTGATCAGCGTGCGGTGCTCGGCGAAGGTCGGGATCGGGTTGCCGGAGGCCTCGATGCCGAGGTTGTTCTTCAGCTGGTTGGCGATGGCGTCGACCCAGCCCTGGTTGGGGCCGTCCGCGTTGTACTGGATCTGGAACGATCCGGTCCACGGTGCGATGGCGTCGGCCTCGGCCCACAGCTCCTTCGCCTTCTCGGGGTCGAACTCGAGCACCTCGGAACCGGGGATGTCCTCGGAGTAGCCGTCGATCACCGGAGAGGTGAAGTCCTTCATCGGGGTGCGGGTGCCGCTGAAGACCACATCGGTGATCTCCTCACGGTTGATCGCGTGCGAGATCGCCGCACGTCGCAGCTGACCCTCTTCACCGCTGAAGTGCTCGAGGCGCTCCGGGATCGTGATGGTCGCGTTGGCCGCTGCCGGCTGGTTCACCGTGCGACCCTCGAAGTCGCTCTCGAACGTCTGCAGGGCGCTGTCCGGGATCTCCTGGAGGATGTCGAGGTTGCCGCCCTGGAGGTCGGCGTAGGCGGCATCGGTGCTGGCGTAGAGGATCATGTCCACGCCGCCGTTCACCGCCTCACGGGGACCGGTGTAGTCCTCGTTCTTGATGAGGTCGATGCTCTCGTTGTGCTTCCACGCGCCCTCTTCGGCGAAGACGTACGGGCCGTTGCCGATCGGGTTCTCGCCGAAGGCCTCGAGGTCGTCCCATGCCGCTGCGGGGAGCGGGAAGAACGCCGTGTAGCCGAGGCGCAGCGGGAAGTCGGACTCGGGCTGCTTCAGCTTCACCGTGAAGGTGAGGTCGTCGACGACCTTGAGGCCGGAGAGCTCCGGGACGTTCTCGTCGTAGGAGAAGCCCTCGATGGACTCGAAGAAGTAGCTCGAGAGCTGCTTGTTGTCGAGCGCCGAACCGTAGTTCCAGGCCTTGACGAACGACTCGGCGTCGACCGGGTCGCCGTTCGCGAAGGTCTGGTCGGCCTTGATCTTGATCGTGTAGGTCTGCGCGTCGTCGGTCTCGATGGACTCGGCGAGGTCGTTGTGCACGGCGCCCTCGGCGTCGTAGTACACGAGACCGGCGAAGATGCTCTGCAGCACGAGGCCGCCGCCGACCTCGTTGGTGTTCGTGGGGATCAGCGGGTTCTGCGGCTCGGTGTTGTTGACCGAGATGATCGCCGTGGCGTCACCGGACGACTCCTCGGCGGGCTCGTTGCCCCCGCCGCTCGCGCAGCCCGCGAGAGTCAGGGCCCCGATCAGGAAAAATGCGCTGCCCGCGAGGGCGATCTTGTTGCGCTTCACTTTGTGTCCTCCTGGACTGTTACTCAGACTGCGCGCTCACCGTTGAACACGTAGGGATAGTCGAGCGTAACCCGGGGTCGGGCTCGCGAACGCACTCAGCTAACGAACTGTTACTGAGTGGTGACCATCCGTAACATCCGCGAAACACCCGGAAAGACGCGACGGAGCCGCGCTCCCCGGCGAGGAGCGCGACTCCGTTCAGATGGGTCGATCCGGTGTCAGGCGAAGGCCTCCACGGGCGGGCAGGCGCAGACGAGGTTGCGGTCGCCGTAGGCCTGATCGATGCGGCGCACCGGCGGCCAGTACTTGCCGGCGACGAGCGCGTGCACGGGGTACGCGGCATCCTCCCGGGTGTAGGCGTGCGTCCACTCCCCCGCGATCAGCGAGACAGCGGTGTGCGGCGCGTGCACCAGGGGGTTGTCGTCGGCGGGCCAGCGCCCTGCCGCCACGGCATCCGCTTCCGCCTTGATCATGATCATCGCCTCGATGAAGCGGTCGATCTCGCCGAGGTCCTCCGACTCCGTCGGTTCGACCATGAGTGTCCCCGCCACGGGGAACGACATGGTCGGGGCGTGGAAGCCGTAGTCGATCAGGCGCTTGGCGACGTCGTCGACCGTGATGCCCGTGGCCTCCTTGAGCGGGCGGAGGTCGAGGATGCACTCGTGCGCCACTCGGCCGTTCTCGCCCGTGTAGAGCACGGGATAGTGCTCGCCCAGGCGGGCGGCGATGTAGTTCGCCGACAGCACGGCGGCCGCGGTCGCGCGCCGCAGGCCGTCTGCCCCCATCATGCGCACGTACGCCCAGGAGATCGGCAGGATGCCCGCCGACCCGTACGGCGCGGCCGAGACGGCTCCGCCCTCGAACGTGAAACCGCCGAAGTGCTCGCTGCGCTGCGCGAGCGGATGCGACGGGAGGAACGGCGCGAGGTGCGCCTTCGCCGCCACGGGTCCGACACCGGGTCCGCCGCCGCCGTGCGGGATCGCGAACGTCTTGTGCAGGTTGAGGTGCGAGACGTCGCCGCCGAGATCGCCGAAGCGCGCGTACCCGAGCAGAGCGTTGAGGTTGGCGCCGTCGACGTACACCTGGCCGCCCGCGTCGTGCACCGCGGTCGTGATCTCCACGACGTCGTGCTCGTACACGCCGTGCGTGGACGGGTAGGTGATCATGAGCGCCGACAGGGTGTCGGCGTGCGCGGCGATCTTGGCGCGGAGGTCGTCGAGATCGACGTTCCCGAGCTCGTCGCAGGCCACCACGACGACCTTCATGCCCGCGAGCACGGCGGATGCCGCGTTCGTGCCGTGCGCCGACGACGGGATCAGGCAGACGGTGCGCTGCGCGTCGCCGTTGGCGAGGTGGTAGCCGCGGATCGCCAGGAGCCCCGCCAGCTCGCCCTGCGAGCCGGCGTTCGGCTGCAGTGAGACGGCGTCGTACCCGGTGACCTCGGCGAGCCAGCCCTCGAGCTGCTCGATGAGATCGAGATAGCCCTGCACGTCGGATGGCGGCGCGAACGGGTGGATGCCGGCGAACTCGGGCCATGTGATGGCGGCCATCTCGGTCGCGGCGTTGAGCTTCATCGTGCAGGACCCGAGCGGGATCATGCCGCGGTCGAGCGCGTAGTCGCGGTCGGCGAGGCTCTTCAGGTAGCGCATCATGGCGGTCTCGCTGCGGTGCGCATGGAAGACCGGGTGGGTCAGGTACTCGTCCTGCCGGATGAGCGCGCCGGGAAGAGCGTGGTCGCCGTCGCCGAATCCGAAGACCCGCTCCTTCGTGCCGCCGAAGACGTGCGCGACCTGGTGCAGCTCCGCGGTCGTCGTGGTCTCGTCGACCGCGATGCTGAGCGTGTCGGCATCGACGACGTGGAGGAGGAGACCCGCACCGTCGTGCGCCTGGTTCGCGAGTTCGTCCGCACGGCCGGGGACACGCACGGAGACTGTGTCGAAGAAGGCGTCGTGCACGACCTCGGCTCCGGCCTCGACGAGCCAGTCGCGCAGCAGCGCGGCCTTCGTCGCGACCTCCGACGCGATGGCTTCGAGGCCGTCGGGCCCGTGGTACACCGCGTACATGGAGGCCATGACGGCGAGCAGCACCTGTGCGGTGCAGATGTTCGATGTCGCCTTCTCGCGACGGATGTGCTGCTCGCGGGTCTGCAGCGAGAGGCGGTAGGCGGGCTTGCCGTCAGCGTCCACCGAGACGCCGACGAGGCGCCCTGGCAGCTGACGCTCGAGGCCTGCGCGCACGGCCATGTACCCGGCGTGCGGACCGCCGAAGCCCATCGGCACACCGAAGCGCTGCGTCGTGCCGACAGCCACATCCGCGCCCAGCGAACCGGGCGACGCGATCAGGGTGAGGGCGAGGAGATCGGCGGCAGCGACCGCGAGACCGCCGGCGAGGTGTGCGGCGTCGATGACGGCCGAGGGGTCCCAGACCCGACCGGATGCTCCCGGATACTGCACGAAGACGCCGAACAGCTCCGCCGGGAGCTCCTCGCCCGCGGCGAAGTCCACGGAGACGAGCTCGATGCCGACGGCATCCGCACGGGTGGCGAGCAGCGCCTTCGTCTGCGGGAAGGCATCGGCGTCGACCGCGAAGACGTTCGACGCCGACTTCGAGGCACGCCGGGCGAGCAGCATGCCCTCCACGACCGCGGTCGACTCGTCGAGCATCGACGCGTTGGCGGTCGAGAGCCCGGTGAGCTCGGCGACCATCGTCTGGAAGTTGATGAGCGCTTCCAGACGGCCCTGCGAGATCTCGGGCTGGTACGGCGTGTAGGCCGTGTACCAGGACGGGTTCTCCAGTACACCCCGCTGGATGACCTGCGGAGTGATCGTGCCGTAGTAGCCGAGGCCGATCATCGGCCGGTTCACCGCGTTGCGCGACGCGAGGGCGCGCAACTCGGCGAGCGCTTCGGTCTCGCTCGCCGCTGCCGGGATGGTCGAGTCGAGCGAGCCCGTCGGTCCGGTGAAGATCGAGGACGGGACCGCCTGGCGCATCAGCGCCTCGACGGCATCTCCCTCCTGGGTCCCTGAGCTTGCCCCCTGGGTCCCTGAGCTTGCCCCCTGGGTCCCTGAGCTTGTCGAAGGGTGGATGCCGAGCGCGTCCAGCATGGTCCGCTGGGCGGCGTCGGTGGGTCCGATGTGACGATCGGCGAAGGAGACCACGGGTGGATCAGCCCTCCGTCAGTGCGACGTACGCGTCGCGGTCGAGCAGGCCGTCAGTGGCGCCGTCGGCCACGGCGACCTTGATCAGCCAGCCGCCCTCGAAGGGCTCGGCGTTGACGAGCGACGGGTCGTCGACGACGGCGTCGTTGATCTCGACGACCGTGCCGGCGACCGGGGCGTAGAGCTCTCCGACCGACTTCGTCGACTCGATCTCGCCGACGACCGCACCTGCGGTGAGCTCGGTGCCGACGGCGGGGAGCTCGACGAAGACGACGTCACCGAGCTTCTCGGCGGCGTAGTCGGTGATGCCGATGCTCACGGTCTGGGTTCCCGAGCCCGTCGAAGGACCGGTCGCGATCCACTCGTGCTCTTCGGTGTACTTCAGTGCGCTGAGGTCGGTCATTTGGTCCTCCGGTAGAAAGGCAGGGCGGTCACGGTCGCGGGGATCTTCGTCCCCCGCACATCAAGGAATACTGCTGTTCCCTCTTCCGCGGAAGAAGGATCGACGTAGGCCATCGCGATCGGGTGGCCGAGGGTCGGGCTGAGGGCGCCGCTGGTGATCTCGCCGAGCACCGTGCCATCGGCATCCACCACGGCGTAGCCGGCGCGCCCGGCGCGCTTGCCCTCGGCGGCGAGTCCGACGAGGACGGGAGCTTCCGGGGCCGCGTCGACGGCGTCCTTCCCGATGAAGCTCTCCTTGTCCGCCACCACCACTCGACCGAGGCCGGCCTGCGCCGGTCGGGTCTCGAGGGAGAGCTCGTGCCCGTAGAGCGGCATCCCGGCCTCGAGGCGGAGCGTGTCGCGAGCGGCGAGGCCTGCGGGAACGAGGCCGTGCGGCTCTCCGGCGGCGAGCAGGGCGTCCCACAGCGCGGGTGCGAGTGTGCTGGGGACGAGCAGCTCGAAGCCGTCCTCGCCGGTGTATCCGGTCCGGGCGAGGAGCAGGGGCTCACCGTGGAAGCGGGCGTCGGCCCAGGCGTAGTACCTCTGCTCGGCCCAGGGCGTACCGACCTCGGTGATGCCCTCGGTCGCCGCGACGATGGCCTCGGCCGCGGGGCCCTGGACGGCGAGGAGGGCGAAGGAGTCCGAGACGTCCTCGACGTCGACCCCTCGGTCGCCGAGGAACCCGGCGAAGCTGCGCTCCTCCCCTTCCGCCCGGGGAGGCCCCTCGCGTTCGATGAGGGACGGGAACGACCGCACGCGCGAGGCGAAGGCCGCGTCGACGTAGCCGCGGTTGCCGGCGTTCGCGATCACCAGATAGCGATCGTCGGCGAGCCGGTAGACGATCACGTCGTCGACGATCCCTCCGGACTCCGACAGGATCAGCGAGTACTTCGCCTTGCCCACGGCCATCGAGGACAGGCGACCCGCGAGCGCGTAGTCGAGGAACTCCGCGGCGCTCTCACCCGTGACGAGGAACTCCGCCATGTGCGAGATGTCGAAGAGACCGGCCGACCGGCGGACGGCGTGGTGCTCCGCGAGGTCGGAGGTGTAGCGCACCGGCATCTGCCAGCCGCCGAAGTCGGTGAACGACGCCCCGAGCGCCTCATGGCGCTCGCGGAGCGGGGTGTAGCGGGGGTCGGACATGGAGTTCTCCCGTGCGGATTCGGGCGGAACGACGACGTCGACGTTCCTCGGAACTCCCCCTCTGTCATGGGCCTGAGAGCTTCGCCCGCGCGGGGGCTTTCACCGTCGGCGGATCTCGAGCTTCGCTCGAGATCGCTTTTCAGAGTGGCCGGAACCGCGCGGTACGCGTTACCTGAGAGATTGGCGGGGAGGCTTGCTCCTTCGGTGCCCGGCTGCATTCGCCGGGGCTCTCCCGCGGGGGTCATTCGGCCTGTCTTCAGTTGTGGGGTTCAGTCTAGCCGGAGCCCTTCAGGATCGGATGCCGAGTTCGGCGCGGACCTCGTCACGGAGGCGTCCGAGGTTCTCGGGCTCGGGGGCCGCGCCGAGGAGCGTCTTGGTGTAGTCGTGCTGGGGGTGGAGGATGACCTCGTCGGCGGGTCCGCGTTCGACGACGTCACCCTTGTAGAGGACCATGATCTCGTCGGAGAAGTGCCGGGCGGTCGCGAGATCGTGCGTGATGTACAGCACCCCGAGGTTCTCCTCACGCTGCAGCTCGGCGAGGAGGTTCAGCACGCCGAGGCGGATCGACACGTCGAGCATCGACACCGGCTCGTCGGCGACGATGAACCGCGCCCCGGGCGCGAGCGCCCGGGCGATCGCGACACGCTGCCGCTGCCCACCCGAAAGCTCGTGCGGACGACGCTCCGCGAAGCTCTCCCCCGGTGTCAGCCGCACCCGCTCCAGCAGCTCGACGGCCCGCTCCCGCACCTGAGCACTGCTCAACTCGGGGTGATGCAGCCGGATCGGTCGCTCCAGGTGATGCACGATCGTGTGGAACGGGTTCAACGACGCGAACGGGTCCTGGAACACCATCTGCACATCCGACCGGTATCGCTCCAACGTGCGCCCGTGCGTCCCCGATGGCACCCCGTCGAGGAGGATGTCCCCGCTCGTGGGGGTCTCCAGCTTCATCAGCATCCGCGCGATCGTCGACTTGCCCGACCCGGACTCCCCCACCAGCGCGACCGTCCGCCCCGGCTCGAGCGTGAACGACACATCCTTCACCGCATGCAGGGTCGTCGTCTTGAACCCGGAACGCAGGTGGAAGTCCTTGGTCAGGTTCCGCGCCTCCAGCGTGCCCGTGCCGCGCGCGGCATCCGTCTTCGTGCTCATCGGGTCCCCTCCTGGCTCACGCCCGTGCGGACGAAGTCGCCCCGCTCGCCCTTCAGCGACGGGAAACTCGACAACAGCTTCTTCGTGTACTCGTGCTGCGGGGTCCGGTAGATCTCCTCCGCCGTCCCCTGCTCCACGATCTGTCCCTGCAGCATCACCGCGATCCGGTCGCTGATCTCGATCAGCATCGGCAGGTCGTGCGTGATGAAGATGACCGCGAACCCGAGTCGTTCACGCAGCCGCATGATCTCGCGGATGATGCCCCGCTGCACGACCACGTCGAGTGCGGTGGTCGGCTCGTCCATGATCATCACCTGCGGGTCCAGCGCGAGGGCCATCGCGATCATCATGCGCTGGCGCATGCCGCCGGAGAGCTCGTGCGGGAAGCTCGTCAGACGCGACGGGTCCACCCCGACCAGGGTCAGCAGCTCCTCGGCGCGCGCGGTCTTGTCCTTCTTCGACATCCCGGGGCGGTGCGTGTCGAAGATGTCGAAGATCTGCGCCTTCACATCGATCACCGGGTTGAGCGAGTTCATCGCCCCCTGGAACACCATCGAGATCTTGTCCCACCGGAACGCCCGCAGACCGTCGCCGTCGAGGCCCACGATGTCGATGTCGTGCCCATCGCGGTCGTGGAACACGATCTCGCCGCTCGTCATCAGCGCCGGCGGCTTGAGCAGACGATTCATCCCGTAGGCGAGCGTCGTCTTCCCGCAGCCGGACTCCCCCGCGAGTCCCAGGATCTCGCCGCGGTTCAAGGTGAGCGAGACATTGCGCACGGCCTTGACGGGCGGATCGACCTCGTACTCGATCGACACGTTCTTCGCTGTCAGCACGGCGTCGCTCATGCGGTGACCCCCTTGGTCTTGGCGGCCTTGCGCACGCGGCGGGCGGCATCCGGCGCGTTGCGGAGCTTCGGGTTGATGACCTCGTCGATCGCGAAGTTGATGAGGACGAGGCCTGCGCCGATGACGGCGATCATCAGTCCCGGCGGCACGAACCACCACCACGCCCCTCGTCCGAGAGCCTGACCGGACTGCGCATCATTGAGGATCGTCCCCCAGGTGATCGAGTCCGTGGGTCCGAGTCCCAGATACGAGAGTCCCGCCTCCCCGAGGATCGCGAAGATGAGGGCGAACAGGAACTGCGCGGTGAGAAGCGGGAGGAGGTTCGGCATGATCTCGACGAGGATCACACGCAGCGACCTCTCTCCGGCGACCTTCGAGGCGTAGACGTAGTCGCGGGTGCGCAGCGAGCGTGTCTGCAGACGCAGCACGTAGGCCGCGCCCGCCCAGGAGGTGATGCCGAGGAAGATCGCCACCAGCTGCCAGGTGCGCTGGGGGACGAAGGACGCGATCACCATGACCAGCGGCAATGCGGGGATCACGAGCATCACGTTGGTGATGAGCGCGAGTCCATCCTCGCGCCATCCGCCCAGGTAGCCGGCGAGAACGCCGAAGAGGAGCGACAGCACGATGGCGATGACGCTGGCGATCAGTCCGACGAGCAGCGAGCCCTGAGCGCCGATCGCGAGCTGGGCGAACATGTCGTTGCCGAGCTTCGTGGTGCCGAGCCAGTGCTCCGCCGACGGCGCCTGAAGAGCGGGATTCGCGGTGCTGCGCGGGTTCTGAGTGAAGATCGGCGCGATGATCGCGAACAGGACGGTCGCGAGCACCAGGATCGAGCCGACGATGAACTTCGGCGACGTGCTGGGAAGGATGCGACGGCGCTTGCGGTCCTGCTGCGTCGCCATCGCGATCGTGCTGGCGGGTGCCGTCGTGGGCGTCTCCTCGACGGAGAGGAGGCCGGCGGTGTTCTGCGGATCAGACATTCTGGCGAGCCCTCGGGTCGATGAAGCCATAGACGAGGTCCATGAAGAAGTTGGCCGCGAGCACCGTGATGGTGATCACGAGGAACAGCCCCTGCATCAGCGCGTAGTCGTTGTTGGTGACCGCCTGGAACATCAGCTTGCCGATGCCGGGGTAGGTGAACACCTGCTCCATCACGATGGAGCCCGAGACGACGAAGCCGAGGGTGATCGAGAAGCCGGCGATCGACGGGATCGCCGCATTCCGCGCGGCGTACGTGGTGAGGATGCGCCGCGGGCGAAGGCCCTTGGCCTCGGCGGTGAGGACGTAGTCCTCGGCGAGGGTCGCGACCATCATGTTGCGCATGCCGAACATCCAGCCGCCCACCGAGGAGATGACGATGGTGATCGCCGGAAGGAGAGCATGCGAGAAGGCATCGGAGAAGAACGCCCAGGTCGGCTCCGGCCCGTCGGGGAAGTCGAAGACGTCGTACCCGCCGAAGAGCGGGAACCAGCCGAGCCCCACGGAGAACACCGCGACCAGGATCAGCGCCAACCAGAAGTACGGGATCGACTGCAGCACGGTCGTGGCCGGGATCAGATGATCGACCCAGGTCCCGCGCTTCCACCCCGCCCAGGCGCCGAGCGCGATGCCGAGGATGAAGGAGATGACGGTCGCGGTACCCACCAGGACGAGGGTCCACGGGATCGCGCCCGCGATGAGCTCGGTCACCGGGGTCGGGTACTTCGTGACCGAGATGCCGAGGTCGCCGCGGAACATGCGCGCCCAGTAGGAGAGGTACTGCTCCCATAGCGCGGAGTCGTCGCCGCCCAGCAGTAGCTTGATGTTCCTGATGGTGGTCTCGGAGATCTCGCCGCCGGCCCGCTGCATCTTGGCGATCATGATGTCGGCGGGGTTCCCCGGCATGAGCCGGGGAAGCAGGAAGTTGAGAGAGATCGCGGCCCAGAGCGTGAACGCGTAGAACCCGATTCTTCGTGCATAGAACTTCATGTCACTGCTTCCTGCTTCCCCGTCCCTTCGTCCTACTTAGCCGGCTGGAGCTGCGTCAGGACGTAGCCTGCCGCGATCGCACCCCAGGACGGCGGGAAGGCGTACATCTCCTCCTCCGTCGGCCAACCCGTGAAGTCCTTCGTGTTGTAGAAGGTCTGGGTGGCGTTGATGACGAGCGGGATGTAGGGCAGGTCGCGGACGATCTCCGTCTGGATCGTGCCGTACAGCGCCTTCTTCTCGGCCTCGTCGTTCGTGCTGATCGCCGACTGGATCGCGGCGTCGACGACGGGGTTGTCGTAGCGGCTGAAGTTCCAGCGTCCCGCGGGGACCTCGGTGCCGACGGGGCTGGTCGACTGGACCGCGGTGCCACCGACCCAGTCGCGGTAGATCTGGAACGGGTCGGCCACCGAGGTGCCGATCATGCCGCCGACGATGAGCTGGTACTCGCCGCCCTGACGGGAGTCCGAGAACTCCTGCCACTGCACGGTCGACGCCGTGATCTTGATGCCCGCGGCCGCGGCCTGCTCGGCGATCAGCTTGGCTGCGTCGTTGTAGTCGGTCCAGCCGTCGACCGAGGTCAGAGTGAGCTCGAGCGGCACGCCGTCCTTCGCGTAGAAGTCGCCGTCCTTGACGTAGCCGGCGGCCTCGAGGATCTTGGCTGCCTCGGCGGCGTCCGCCTCCTGCGGGCTGACCTCGTTGGCGGCATCCGCGACCCACTTCTCGTCGCGCGGGAGCAGCGCGTAGGTCGGAGAGATGTCGCCGGTGAGACCGACGAACGCCTTGTCCTTGATCGCCGCGCGATCGATCGCGACGTTGAGCGCCTGGCGCACGGCGACATCCGTCTGCGGACCGGTGCAGCCGAGGTCGGCGTTCGAGCAGGTGTAGAGCACGGTCGGGTCCTGCGGGGTGTTGACCCAGCTGATCTTGCCGTTGGCCGTGACATCGTCCGGGTTCGGGATGAACATGCCCGTCCAGTCGAGCTCGCCGGCCGCGAGCAGATCCTGTGCGGTCTGGTTGTTGTCGACCGCGATGTACTGGACCTTCTTCACACCCAGCTTGTCGGCGTCGCGGAAGTTCTCGTTCGCGACGAGCGTGTACGACTCGCTGGTGGTCTTGTCGACGACGTAGGCGCCGGATCCGACCGGCTCCTCGTTCGCGAAGTTCGCGAAGTCGGCGACGTCGGCCCAGATGTGCTCGGGCAGGATGTACGTCGAGCCGAGGCGCTGGAACTCGGTGGTGTACTGCGCGGCCGCGTAGGTGAGCACCACGGTGGTGTCGTCGGTGGCCTCAGCGGACACGAGTCCGTTGCCCTCGGGATTGTTCGCCTCGTAGTTGAAGGAGAACGCGACGTCCGCAGCCGTGAGGGGCTCGCCGTCGCTCCACTTGAGGTCGGGCTTGATGGTGATGGTGATCACCGTGCCGTCCTCGTTGTACTCGTACGAGTCGCCGATCAGGCCCACGGGCTCGGAGTCGGACGTCTTGTTGAAGAAGAACAGCGGCTCGTAGATGGGGCCGAGCGCGCCATGGAGCACGGTCGGTGCGAACGGGTTGTAGTTCGCGGTGATCGGGGTCTGGCTACCGGCCCACACCCGAAGGGCCCGGTCGCCATCGGCGTTGCCGCCATCGCCGCTGCCGCCGGTGCCACAGGCGGTGAGGCCCAGGGCCAGGACGGATGCCCCTGCGACGGCGGTGAGCGCGATCTTGCGCTTTCCGTTACGGATCATTCTTCTGTTTCCTCTCGGTGCTGCACTGCAGGAGGGATTTCTCCGGATGGAGCAGAACCCCGTCTGGGGTTCGTGGAAACCCGGGAGGAGCTGTTGGGCCGACCTCACAGGGTTTGTTAGGACAGTAACCTAACAAACCCTGCCGCGGCGGACAAGCCTCCACCCGGTCGGGAGATAACGTTTCGGACTCGACGGGAACTCTCGTCATCTGCACTCACTAAGTGTCAGAAGGACACTAAGATCGATCTCGGAGGTTAAGGTACCCATGACTCAAACCCGCGGCATCCGGGTCGCCGGCTCGACGGTGATCCTCACGCTGCGCCGTGCGGAGAACGGCGCAGCGGTCCTGTCGCTGCCGCTGGTGCTGCGCACGCGCGAACCTTTCGCGCACCAGTGGGCACTGCCGGGCGGCTGGCTCACCGCCGACGAATCGCCCGTCGACGCCGCGGCCCGTACGCTCGCCGAGACCACAGGCCTCGCGCCCAGCTATCTCGAGCAGCTCTACGCCTTCGGCGCCGTCGACCGCTCCCCCACCCGCGTCGTGTCGATCGTGTACTGGGCGCTGCTCCGCCAGGACGATGTGGTGGCGCAGAGCGCGGCTCACATCGCCTCCGGACGCGCCCCGGAGAACGTGCAGTGGTTCGACGTCGACGCCCTGCCTCCGCTCGCGTTCGACCACGCGAAGATCATCGAGTACGCGCTCTGGCGCCTGCGCAACAAGGTCGGCTACAGCCGCGTCGCGCACGGGTTCCTCCCTGCCGAGTTCACGCTCGCCGATCTGCGAGAGGCCTACGAGGCGATCCTCGGCAGGCAGCTCGACCCCGCCAACTTCCGTCGCCAGGTGGAGGCGACGGGCAACCTGCTCCCCACCGAGCGCTTCCGCACCGGGAGCCACCGACCTGCACGTCTGTACCGCTACAACACCGATGTCGAGCTGGCCGACCGCGGCCCGCTCGGTTCCGAAGAAACGAGCACCCGATGAGCATCACCTTCGTCCCCACGCCCGCGGTTCCGGCACTCGATCCCTCGGTCGATCACGCGATCCAGGCGATCGTCGAGGGAGCGTCGACCGACGCCACCTGCGCGACCGACCTCGCCGCCGGCCCGTGGGACTTCGACGCCCGGCCCGGCTACGGCCCCGGCTCCTCGATGGGCGACGTCATCCCGACCGGCGCCCCGCGTCAGGGCGAGCTCCCCGCGGCCTACCGCGAGGCCGACGAGGACGCGCTCCACGCGCGCATCGAAGCCGCGAAGGCGACCCTCGGCGATCGCGTCGTCATCCTCGGCCACTTCTACCAGCGCGAGGAGGTGGTTCGGCACGCGGATTACGTGGGCGACTCGTTCCAGCTCGCGACGGCAGCCAAGGGCAGGACGGATGCCGAGGCGATCGTGTTCTGCGGCGTCCACTTCATGGCCGAGACCGCCGATCTGCTCTCGCAGCCCGAACAGGCCGTGATCCTGCCGAACCTGGCGGCGGGATGCTCGATGGCCGACATGGCCGACATCGATCAGGTCGAGGAGTGCTGGGAGCAGCTGGCCGACGTCCTCGGCGACCTGGACACCGCCGACGCCGACGGCCGGGTGCCCGTGATCCCCGTCACGTACATGAACTCCTCCGCAGCGATCAAGGGATTCGTGGGGCGCCACGGCGGCATCGTCTGCACGTCGTCGAACGCCGAGACGGTGCTCGAGTGGGCGTTCGAGCGCGGTCAGCGCGTCCTGTTCTTCCCCGACCAGCACCTCGGCCGCAACACGGCGAAGGCGATGGGCGTGCCTCTCGAGCAGATGCCGATGTGGAATCCGCGTCGGCCGCTGGGCGGCTCCTCTGCAGCCGAGCTCATCGGCTCCCGCGTCATCCTGTGGCACGGCTTCTGCTCCGTGCACCGTCGCTTCACCGTGGCGCAGATCGATCAGGCACGCGCGGAGCACCCCGGCGTGCGGGTGATCGTGCACCCGGAGTGCCCGATGGAGGTCGTCGACGCCGCCGACGAGGCCGGATCCACCGATTACATCCGCCGCGCGATCGATGGCGCCACGGAACCGACCACCTTCGCGATCGGGACCGAGATCAACCTCGTCCGCCGCCTCGCGGCCCAGTACCCTCAGCACGAGATCTTCTGCCTCGACCCGGTGGTGTGCCCGTGCTCCACGATGTACCGCATCCACCCCGGATACCTGGCCTGGGTGCTCGAGGAGCTCGTGGCCGGACGCACGCCCAACCGCATCACCGTGTCGGCCGACGTCGCGGATCCCGCGCGGGTGGCCCTGGAGCGGATGCTGGCGGCGAAGCCGCCCGTGACGGTCGGCGCGCGATGAACGTCCTGGTGGTCGGCTCCGGCATCGCCGGGCTCACCGCGGCTCTCCACGCACGGGAAGCCGGGCATGCGGTCACGATCGTCACGAAGGGCGCGCTCGGCGACGGCAGCACCGGCTATGCGCAGGGCGGCGTGGCCGGGGTCTACGGCACCGGCGACTCGGCGGAGCAGCACGCGGCCGACACGCTGGCCGCCGGCGCGGGCCTCTCGGAGGAGGCGGCAGTCGAAGCCCTCGTCGCAGACGGCGCCGACCGGATCGCCGAACTGATCACCCGCGGCGTCGGGTTCGACCGCGATGCGGACGGCGTGCTGCTGCTCGGCCGCGAAGCCGCGCACAGCCACGCCCGCATCGTGCACGCGGGCGGAGACGCCACGGGGGCGGCGATCTCCCGCGCACTCGTCGCCGCGGTGCGTCGCGCGACGATCGACGTGATCGAGCACGCGTTCGTGTCCGACCTCGTCGTGAGCGACCGTGCCGTCTGCGGCATCCGACTGCTCGTCGCCGATCCCTCGGGGAAGGTGACCGATTCCACGCTCACGGCCGACGCCGTGATCCTCGCCACCGGCGGAGCGGGGCATCTCTACGCGCACACGACGAACCCGGTCGGGACCACGGGTGACGGCATCGCCGCCGCCCTGCGTGCCGGTGCCGCGGTCGACGACCTCGAGTTCGTCCAGTTCCACCCGACGATCCTCGCCACCGGCCCCGCCTTCCTGATCTCCGAGGCCGTGCGCGGAGAAGGAGCGACGCTGATCGACGACGGCGGTCGCCGGTTCGTGTTCGACACCCACCCCGACGGCGAGCTGGCACCGCGCGACGTGGTCTCCCGGGCGATCGCCCGTCGGGCCGCGGCGCAGGGCGGCCCGGTGCGCCTGGATGCCACGATGCTCGGCGCCACGACCCTCGCGACGCGCTTCCCGACCATCGACAGGGTGACGCGAGAGCGCGGCTTCGACTGGTCGACCGAGCCCATCCCCGTGACGCCGGCCGCCCACTACCTGATGGGCGGCGTGGTCACCGATCTCGAGGGTCGGAGCACGCTCCCCGGGCTCTTCGCCGTCGGCGAGGTCGCGCGCACCGGTGTGCACGGGGCCAACCGCCTGGCGTCCAACTCCCTGCTCGAAGGTGCCGTCTTCGGCGCGCGGGCGGCGGCGGCGCTCGGTGATCCCTGGCCCGTATCCACCTCCCTCGGGTCGCAGGAATCGACCGATCCGGCGCCCTCATCCGTGGAGTATCGCGACGGAAGCGAGGTCCGGGACTTCTCCCGCGCAGCTCTGCAGCAGCTGATGTGGGACGAGGTCGGACTCCTGCGCACCGGCGAGGGCCTTCGGAACGCCCTCGACGCCGTGCGCGCGTGGCGCCTCGGTGCGCCCGCGCCCCGCACGGTCGGGGAGCACGAGGACGCGAACCTGCTGCTGCTGGCCGAGGCGACGGCATCCGCCGCTCTCGCCCGCGCCGGCTCGGTGGGCGCCCACTACCGGCTCACGGATGCCGAGACCCGCAGCGCCGCACCGATCCTGGAGACCGTCTGATGCTCACACCCGCCACCCTCACGCGCGTCGTCGGCGCGGCCCTCGAAGAGGACGCCCCCTGGGGCGATCTGACGAGCACGACCCTGCTCCCCGCGGAGGCGACGGCCACGGCCGACCTCGTCGCACGCGAAGCCGGCGTGTTCAGCGGCGGCGAGGTCTTCGCGACGGCCTTCGCCCTCACCGACCCCGCGCTGACGGTCGACCTGCACGTGGGCGACGGCGACGAGTTCGCCGCCGGCGACGTGCTCGCCTCGGTGTCCGGTTCGGCGCGCAGCATCCTCACCGCCGAGCGGGTGGCACTGAACTTCACGCAGCGGATGAGCGGCATCGCGACGCTCACCGCCGCCTACGTGCGCGCGATCGAGGGCACCGGCGCGCGCATCGCCGACACCCGCAAGACCACGCCGGGGCTCCGCGCCTTCGAGCGGCATGCGGTCGCATCGGGTGGAGCGCGCAATCACCGCTACTCGCTGTCGGATGCCGTGATGGCCAAGGACAACCACCTCGCGGTGCTGAAGCGCTCGGGCGCCGACCTCGCGACCTCGCTCCGCGATGCGCTGTCCCGACTGCCGCACACGACGCACGTCGTCGTCGAGGTCGATCGCCTGGATCAGATCCCTGCGGTCCTCGACGGCGGCGCGCACACAGTGCTGCTCGACAACTTCTCGCTCGACGACCTGCGCGCGGGCGTCGCGCTGATCGGCGACAGGGCGACGGTCGAGGCCTCCGGGGGCGTGAACCTCGACACCGTGCACGACATCGCCGCAACCGGTGTCGACGTCATCTCGGTCGGTGCGCTGACCCACTCGGCCAGAGCCCTCGACCTCGGCCTGGACCTGCGGATCGACTGAGCACCATGCTCTACCTCGACCACGCCGCCACGTCTCCGGTCCGGCCGGAGGTGCTCGCTGCGATGCATCCGTACCTCACGGCGGTGTTCGGGAACCCCTCCAGTCACCACACGGCAGGCGAGGCCGCGGCGAGCGCGCTCGACGACGCCAGAGGCCGGGTGGCGAGCGTGCTCGGCATGCGCCGCGGCGACGTGGTGTTCACCGCGGGAGGCACCGAGGCGAACAACCTGGCCCTCAAGGGCATCATGCTCGCGGCACTCGACGCCGGGCGGAGGCACCTCGTGGTGTCCCCCATCGAGCACGAGTCGATCCTCGAATCCGCCGACTACCTGAGCCGCTTCCACTCCGTCGCGGTCACGAGACTCCGTGTCGACGCCGCGGGACGCATCGAGCCGTCCGCCCTCGCGGAGGCGATCCGCGAGGACACGGCGCTCGTCTCCCTCGGCCACGCCAACAACGAGATCGGCACGGTGCAGGATGTCGCGGCTCTCACAGCGGTGGCCCGCGCGGCCGGCGTCCCGCTTCATCTCGACGCGGTGCAGTCGGCCGGATGGCTGCCGCTGCGAGATCTCGGCGCGGATGCCGTGTCGATCGCCGGACACAAGCTCGGCGCCCCGAAGGGCACCGGTGCGCTGGCGGTGCGCGGTCGGATTCCGTTGGAGCCGCTGCTGCACGGCGGCGGTCAGGAGCGCGGACGCCGCTCCGGCACCGAGAACGTCGCCGGCGCCGTCGGCCTGGCGACGGCCCTCGAACTCGCCGAGGCCGAGCGGGAGGTCGCGTCCGCCCGCGTCGGCGCCGCGACGGCGCGGTTCATCGCCGGCGTGCTGCGCGCCGTTCCGCAGGCGGCGCTCACCGGGGATCCCGACCACCGACTCCCGGGCACAGCGAGCTTCACGTTCGCGGGAACCAGTGGCGAGGCGGTGCTGCTGGAGCTGGAGCGCCGAGGGGTGATCTCGTCCAGCGGGTCGGCGTGCGCGGCGGGCAGCGACGAACCGTCTCCCGTGCTCCTCGCCTGCGGCATCCCGCCCGAGGTCGCGCAGACCTCCGTGCGCTTCACGTTCGGCCGGGAGCCCCTTCCCGACGACGCGCCGGAGCGCCTGACGGCCCTCGTCACAGAGTCCGTGCGAGCGGCCTCGGTCTGAGGCGCGGCCATAGACTCGGCTGGTGACTGCATCCGCCCCGATCGTGACGATGATCGTCCCCGGACGTGACATCGCCGCCTTCGCCCCGGCCGCCCTCGCCTCCCTGCGCGCCCAGACGGAGACCCGCTGGCGCGCGATCCTCATCGACGACGGCTCGGCCGACGAGACCGGAGCGATCTTCGCCGAGGCCGCAGGCACCGACCCCCGGTTCACCGTACTCAGACACGAGGCCTCCCGCGGACTCGGCGCGGCCCGCAACGTCGGACTCGCCCTCGTCGACACCCCGTATCTCGGCTTCCTCGACGGCGACGACGAACTCGCCCCGGAAGCCCTTTCACGCCTGACCGGGACGCTCGCCGAGACCGGGAGCGACTTCGTCGCGGGCGCGTACGTGCGACTGCGCCCGCACGGCGACTCGTACAACGCCGGTCGCGTGCAGCCGTGGATCTCGGCGGCGACCGATCCTGAACGGCTCGGCACGTCTCTCGCGCAGCACCCGCGAGCGGTGTCGAACATCGTGGCCTGGTCGAAGATCAGCCGCACCGGCTTCTGGCACGATCTCCGGTTCCCCGAAGGCGTCGCGTACGAGGATCAGATCGTCGCCCAGCTGATGTACACCCGGGCCCGTTCCTTCGACGTCATCCCCGACGTCGTCGTGCGCTGGCGGGTGCGCCCCGACGGCACCTCGATCACGCAGGGGAAGTCTCAGCTCCCGGTTCTGCGCGACTACCTCGCCGCCCTCCGCGGCGGCATCCGGGTTCTGCAGGACGCCGGCGAGCGCGCGGCCGTCACCGCGCGGCTCGACCTGATCCTCGCGATGGACATGCCCTCGCTGCTCGACATCGCCGCGACCCACGACGACCCCGCCTACGCTGCCGAGGTCGCCGTGTTCATCGACGAGCTCCGCGCGCTTCCGGAGTTCGCCGATGCCTCCCCCGATGAGGCGATCGCTGCGGCGCTCTCCTGGTGATTCGACGAAGGGTGATTCCATGAACGACTACCTCGACGCGCTCTTCTCACTCGAGGGCCGCACCGCCGTGGTGACCGGCGGCAGCTCGGGCATCGGCCGCGGCATCGCCACGGCATTGGCCCGTGCCGGAGCGTCGACCGTCATCGTCGCCCGAGGGGCCGAGCGCATCGACGAGACCGTGCGCGAGCTGCAGGAGAGCGGATGCCGCGTCGCCGGTGTCGTCGGCGATCTCGGCACCCGTGCGGGCATCCACGCCCTCGCCGAGGCGGCGGCCGAACCCTTCGGCGACCCGGACATCCTGGTGAACTCGGCCGGCATCAACATCCGGCCGCCCTACGCCGAGATCACCGAGGACGACTGGGATGCCACGATGACGGTGAACACCCTCGCTCCCTTCCTGCTCGGACAGCACTATGCCCGCGGAATGGTCGAGCGCGGGTACGGCCGGCTCATCCACATCAGCTCCCAGCAGGCGCACCGCGCGTTCGTCGGCAGCGGGATCTACGGCGCATCCAAGGGCGCGGTGGAGTCCCTCATGCGGTCCGAGGCCGAGGCCTGGGGCGGCACGGGGGTGACGAGCAACACCCTCGTCCCGGGGTTCGTCCTCACCCCGCTCAACGCGCGACTTCAGGAGGACCCCGAGAAGATCGCCGCCCTCGCCGCACGCACCATGATCGGTCGCAACGGTCTGCCGAGCGACTTCGCCGGTGCGGCGGTCTTCCTCGCCGGGGCAGGCTCCGGCTACGTCACCGGGCACTCGCTCTTCGTCGACGGGGGCCTCTCGGTGCACTGACCGGCACCCGCGCCACGCTCAGGTCTCGGCGGGATAGACCCGCTCGTCGACCCTCGGCTCGGCGAGCAGCGGGACCGCAGCCGTGAGCGCGGCCACCGCATCGGCGCCGGCGGAGTCCACGGGCGCACGGTCGGCCCTGCGATCGGTGAGCGCCGCCTGGATGCCGCCGGTCACCGCGTCCTCGACGACCGCCTCGGTCGCGAGCACGCGCGAGGCCGCGACCTGCTGGGCGGCGAGCTCGGCGTAGAGGCCGTCGTGGGCGAGCAGCTCGGCGTGCGTACCCGACTCGACGATCCGGCCGGCCTCGACGACGTGGATGACGTCGGCGCCCATGACCGTCGACAGCCGGTGGGCGATCGACAGCGTGGTGCGGCCCTTCGCGGCCTCGTCGAGCGCCTCCTGCACGACGCGCTCCGAGACGGTGTCGAGGGCCGAGGTCGCCTCGTCGAGGAGGAGGACCGGCGGGTCCTTCAGCAGCACGCGCGCGATCGCGATGCGCTGCTTCTCGCCGCCGGAGAGCCGATATCCGCGTTCGCCGACGACCGTGTCGTACCCGTCCTCGAATCCGGCGATGATGTGGTGGATGTTCGCCGCCGTGCACGCCGCGATCACCTCCTCCTCGCTCGCCCCGGGGCGGGCGTACAGGAGGTTGTCGCGGATCGTCGCGTGGAAGAGATACGTCTCCTGCGAGACGATGCCGACATTGTCGATGATCGACTCCTGCGTCAGCGCGCGCACGTCGGCGCCGGCGAAGAGCACCGAGCCGCCCTTCGCCTCGTAGAGCCGCGGTGCCAGGTAGAGGATCGTGGTCTTGCCGGCACCGGAAGGCCCGACGAAGGCGACGTGCTGTCCGGGCTCGGCGACGAAGGAGACGCCGTCCAGCGTGGGCCGGGCCTCCGCCGACGCGTCGGGATAGCGGAACACGACGTCGGCGAACTCGATGCGTCCGCGCGGACCAGGCGCATCGTCCACCGAGATCGCGTCCGGGGCGTCCTCGATCTCGGGGACCAGGTCGAGGTACTCGAAGATCCGCGCGAACAGCGCGGAGGAGGTCTGCAGGTCGAGCGAGACGCGCATGAGCCCCATCAGCGGCATCAGCAGCCGCGCCTGCACGGTGGTGAAGGCGACGACCGTGCCGGCGGTGATCGCGTCGGTCCCGCCGGTGATCAGGTAGCCCGAGACGAGGTAGATGACCGCCGGAACGCTGGCCATCAGCACCTGGACCACGGCGAAGAATCCCTGGCCGCTCATCGCCCTGCGCACCTGGAGTGTCACCTGGTTGCGGTTCTCCGCCTGATACCGCTGCGACTCGGTGCGCTGCCGGTTGAACGCCTTCGAGAGCAGCATGCCCGAGACGCTCAGCGTCTCCTGCGTGATCGAGGTCAGCTCCGACAACGACTCCTGCGTCTCCCCCGCGATCCGCGCGCGCACCTGGCCGACGCGACGCTGCACGAAGATCAGGAACGGCATCAGCACCACCGCGATGAGGGTCAGACGCCAGTCGATGAGGATCATGGCGACGAGCGACGCCACCACCGTCACGACGTTCCCGAGGATGCTGGTGACCGTGTTGGTCAGCACGCCGGAGACTCCGCCGACGTCGTTCTGCAGCCGCGACTGGATCACGCCGGTCTTGGTGCGGGTGAAGAAGCCGAGCTCCATCGCCTGGAGGTGCTCGAACAGTTTGACGCGCAGGTCGCCGGTGACGCTGTTGCCGACCGTCGCCGTCAGCCAGGTCTGCGCGACGCCCAGCACCGCGGAGAACAGGAACAGTCCCACCATGGCCGCGACCAGCCAGGCCAGCAGCTCGAGCTGCGGGCTGCCGCCGTCGACGGGGAAGAGCGCGTCGTCGAAGATGCGCTGGACGATCAGCGGAGGGATGACGGCGATGGCCGCACCCGCGACGACCAGGATGCCGGTGAAGAAGATCCGCCACCGGTACGGGCGGAACAGCGCGATCACGCGGGCGCCGAGACCGCTGATGCGCGGGGCCTCGGCGTTCAGCCTGCGCTGCGCGTCTTCGTCGACGCCGCGGAACCCGCCGCCGTGCCCACCACCTCTGCCACCGCCCATGCTCATGGCGCCAGCGTACTCAGCGCAGCGGACACCGAGGGCCGTGGGATCCGCTCTCGGCGGATTTCGTCGGGATCGGAATGAAATGTCCGACCCTGTGGTTACGCTGAGAGACTCGCGCGATCTCTCGCACATCCCCCTCATCTCGTCGCCCAGGAGGCCGCCTATGTCTGCCGTCGATACCGGCTCCATCCCGACCACCCGCACGCCCTCGTCCGGCGAGATCTCTCGCACCGACATGCGTGTCATCTGGCTGCTGCTCGTCGCCGCCTTCGTCGCCATCCTCAACGAGACGACCATGGGCATCGCGATCCCCCACCTGAACACCGATCTCGGCATCCCGCCCGAGCTCGGCCAGTGGCTGACCAGCGCCTTCATGCTGACCATGGCCGTCGTCATCCCGACGACCGGCTTCATCCTCCAGCGCTTCACGACGCGCCAGGTGTTCATCGCGGCGATGGTCGCGTTCTCGCTCGGCACGCTCGTGGCGCTCGCCGCGCCCGGATTCGGCGTGCTGCTGGTCGGCCGTGTCATCCAGGCCGCAGGAACCGGCATCATGATGCCCCTGCTGATGACGACGATCATGAACGTCGTGCCTCCGCAGTCGCGCGGCCGCATGATGGGCCGCGTCGGCATGGTCATCTCGCTCGCGCCCGCGATCGGCCCGACGCTCGCCGGTGCCGTGCTCGAGGCGTTCAACTGGCGTGCGCTCTTCGCCATCGTGCTCCCCATCGCGCTCATCGCCCTGGGTATGGGCGTCAAGTGGATGACGAACCTCGGCGAGACGCGTCGCGTCCCGCTCGACGTGCTGTCGATCCCGCTCGCGGCTCTCGGCTTCGGCGGGCTCGTGTTCGGCCTGAGCCAGTTCGGCGGCGAGGGCGGCTCCGGTGAGACGACCGGCATCATCGCCCTGGTCGTCGGAGCTGTGACACTCGGTCTGTTCGTCTGGCGTCAGCTCCTGCTGCAGCGCGTCGACGACGCGCTGCTCGATCTGCGAGTCTTCCGTGCCGGCAACTTCACCTTCGCGGTCATCATCATGACGATCCTCGCGCTGTCGATGTTCGGAACACTCACCCTGCTCCCGCAGTACCTGCAGAACGTCGCGGGACTCAATGCCCTGCAGTCCGGGCTGATCCTGCTGCCGGGTTCCGTGCTCATGGGTCTGCTCGGCCCGGTGATGGGGCGCGTCTACGACTCCCGCGGCACCCGCCCGCTGCTGATCCCGGGAACCATCCTGGTGTCCGCCGCGCTGTTCTACTACTCGACAGTCGGCGAGCACACCGTGTGGTGGGTGCTCATCATCGTGCAGGCCGCGATGTCGGTCGGACTGGCGATGTCGTTCACCCCGCTGTTCTCCGCCTCGCTGGGTTCGCTGCAGCGCTCGCTGTACTCGCACGGCTCCGCCGTGCTGAACACGCTGCAGCAGGTGGGTGGCGCCGCGGGCGTCGCACTTCTCACGGTGACGTACTCCGCGATCCTGCACGCCGGAGAGAGCGAAGGCCTCTCGACGGCGACCGCCGGTGCGCCGGGGGCGCGCATGGCGTTCCTGATCGCGGCGATCATCTCCCTGGCCGCGGTGGCGCTGAGCCCGTTCGTGCGCAAGCCCGCTGATGACGCGGGCGAGGGATTCCACGGCGGTCACTGACCGACACGGATCGCACCACTCGGTGGCGTCTGCCCGCTACTGCGTCTTCGGCGCAGGGAAGTGGCAGACGCCACCGCTGCAATAGCCCGCGGCATCGGCCTCGAGCAGGTTCAGAGCACCCGCGAGCGGCGGGGGCGCGAGAGGCGCATCCTGCTCTGCGGTGTCCTGCTGCGTCTTCTTCATCCTTCGATCGTACGCCTGCCGGAGGCCACCGGCGCCGCCCGCCCCTTCCCCGCGTGATACGCCCGGCGTATCGTTCGCTGTGATGCCGGGACGCGTGCGCGCTCCGGCGACCGCAGCGAAGGAGCCGCCGTGATCATCGAGACGCCGGGAGAGGCCGCGGCAACGGGCCATGTCGCCGAGATGTATGCGGGCGACATCGACGACGACGGCTTCGTCTTCGGGCACACACGCGCGATGGCTGTGAATCCCGACGCGCATGCCGCCTTCGAGGACCTGATCGGCGCGATCGTGCCGTCGATCGGCATCCGCGTGTACGAGGCGGCCACGCTCGGCGCGGCGCGGGCCATCGGCTCCACCCACTGCCTCCTCGCTCACGGCCGCAAGTCGCTGCGAGCCGACGTCCTCGACGAGGACGCCCTCGAAGCCTTCGCGGCGGGAGACGACGCCGGATTCACCCCCGCCGAGCAGGTGGTCGTCGAGTACGCCGCGCAGCTGTCGGACGACCCCGCCTCGATGACGGATGCCGACACGCAGGCCCTGCGCGACGTCGGCTATTCGGACCGGCAGATCGTGGACATCACCCTCGCGGCGGCGGCGCGGAACTTCTTCAGCCGGGCTCTGCTCGCCCTCGCCGTGCCGGTCGACGAGGTCCCCGGCCTGAATCCGACCATCGCCGCCGCGCTGACGCGCTCGAACGCCGCCGGCCGCTCGCAGCCGACAGCGGATGGATAGCCGGTCTCCCCTACGGTTGAGCCATGCTCAAACGACTCCTCGCCCGCTTGTTCTGGGCGTTCAGCCGCTGGACGCTCACGAGTGAAGGCGCACCGACGCGCCCGACGGTGCTGGTGGGCGCACCGCACACGTCCAACTGGGACTTCGTCCTGATGCTCGCCATCGCGTGGCGCCTCGGCATCGACGTGCACTGGCTCGGCAAGAAGAGTCTCTTCCGCGGGTGGCGGGGTCCGATCATGCGCGGACTCGGCGGCATCCCCGTCGATCGCGCCGACCCGGCGCGCGTGGTGAAGGACGTCGTGGGCCAGGTGCATGCCGGCACGGTCTTCGGACTGGTCGTGACGCCGGACGGAACCCGCGGCGGCAACGAGAACTGGAAGTCCGGTTTCTACCGGATCGCCCGCGAGACGGGGATGCCGGTGACCCTCGGGTTCGTCGACCGCACGACCATGACCTCGGGTCTGGGACCGACGATCGACCTCACCGGCGACGTGGCTGCCGACATGGACCGCATCCGGGCGTTCTACGCCGACAAGGCCGGCGTGCGGCCCGAGAGGCGGACAGAGCCGCGCCTGCGCGAGGAGGACCCGGCGGCTTCGCCCGACGCCGCCTGACGAACGGGCCGCTCCGGTCAGTGCTTCGACGCGGTGTGCGCCCGGGCGTAGGCCAGGTCCTTGTCGGAGAGCTGCTCCACCATCCCGACGACGGCTCCGGTCAGCACGCGGATCTCCTCTCGTACCGCCTCATCGAGAAGGTGTGAGTCGCTGTCGAGCACGGACTGCTGGGCATCGGGCGACAGGTCCGACCACCAGTCGTCGATCGGGGGAAGGGTCATCGTTCCTTCTTTCAGAGGGGTCGGGCAACGGGCTGGACATCACCGGATCACCGGCACAACACTGAGATCATGACAGCGGATCTGCCTCCTGACGAGCCCGACATCGACGATCGGGCCGACGGTCGCGACGAGACTCCCAACGAGAGGGCGGACCGGAACTGGCTCGAGCTCCTGCAGGAGCTGCGCGTCATGCAGACGGGTACGCAGATCCTCACCGGCTTCCTCCTCGCCGTGGCCTTCCAGCCGCGTTTCACCGACATGGACGAGCTCCAGCGCGATCTGTACGTCGTCCTCGTCGCTCTCGCGGCGATCGCGACGATTCTCGCGCTCGCGCCGGTCGGCATGCACCGCGCGCTGTTCGGGCATCGCCGCAAGCCCGACCTGGTGCGGATCGCCGCCCGCATCGTCCGGATCGACCTGGCCGTGATCGGAGCGCTGACCATCGGCGTGACCACCTTGATCGTCGACTTCACGGTGAACCGCACGGCCGGCATCATCGCGCTCGTGGCCGCGCTCGTGCTGGTCGTGGCGCTGTGGCTGGCCCTGCCGCGGGCGATGCGCGGGCGGCCCCGCTCCGACGACACCGGAGAGGAGTGATCCCGCGCACCTCGCTCAGCGGCCGGCGGGGCTGCGGTTCTCCGCGCTGACCATCCACGCGAACTGCTCCAGGCGCTCGATGACCGCGTGCAGGATGTCCGCCGATGTCGGGTCCGCCTCGTCGACGTCGTCGTGCACATCGCGCATCGTCGAGACGACGGCCTCGAGGCGGACGGTGATCAGGTCGATGGTCTCCGAGGTGGAGACCTCGCCGGCCGGGAACTCCGGCAGCGTCGTCGTGGCCGAAACCGTGACGCTGCGTCCATCGGGTACGGCGTGCAGTGCGCGCATGCGCTCGGCGACGGTGTCGCTGAAGGCGCGTGCGTCGTCGATGATCTCGTCGAGTTGGCGGTGCGTGTCGCGGAAGTTGCGTCCGACGACGTTCCAGTGCGCCTGCTTGCCCTGCGTCGCCAGCTCCAGCAGGTCGACGAGCACGGCCTGCAGGTTCGCTGCCAGATCGGGCGAGGCGGTGAAGCCCTTCTCGGCGTTCTGGCGCCGGGTCGTCTTCGCTCCGCCCTTCGGGGTACCGGCGGTCTTCTTGGTCGTCTTCGTGTCAGCCATGGGGCGACGCTAACGGGGGCGGAGACGCACGCCGAGGGGGTTGACACCGGTGCGCGCGCGCCTCGAATGTGGCCGGAGGACAGAGAGGCGGACCCGTGACCGACGACCAGCAGCAGAGATCGCAGATCGAGATCAGCACGATCCAGGACAGCGACGCCGGCGAGGTGCTGACGGTGCAGCGCGCCGCCTTCGTGTCGGAGGCGGCGATCTACGGCAGCGTCGACATGCCCCCGCTGACCCAGACGCTTCCCGAACTGCAGGCCGAGCTGCGCGCGGAATCGGGTTTCGTCGCACGGATCGGCGGACGACTCGTCGGCGCGATCCGTTTCGTCGAGCGCGACGGCCTGCTCTTGATCGGGCGGATAGCGATCGCGCCCGACATGCAGGGCGAGGGCATCGGACGGATGCTGCTCGACGCCGCCGAGGAGTCCTCCAGCGCCGATGTGGCCGAGCTCTTCACCGGCAGCCTGAGCGAGGCGAACCTGCGGCTCTACGAAGCCTGCGGCTACGAGGAGCATGAGCGCGTGCCGGACGGCGACGGGACCGCCCAGGTCTTCCTCCGGAAACGTCTGCGAGCTTGAGAGCCTCCTGACAATCGCGGCAAGGGGGTTGAGCCGATGGACGAGGTCCGGCATCGTGGCCCGGACGTGTCGCGACCGCGACATGCCCCAACCGGAAGGAGAGTCTCGTGCTCACCCTCACCGACAACGCCACCGCCATCGTCTCCACCCTCGTGAGCCGTCAGAGCGAAGCCCCGGATGCCGGTCTGCGCATCCACTCCACCACCGCGCCCGACGCGCAAGGCGGCGCCCGTCTGGCCGTCCTCGTGACCGCCGACCCGGAGCCGCAGGACCAGGTCGTGGAGATCTCCGGCACCCGCCTCTTCCTCGATGAGGGGGCCGCAACCGCGCTCGACGACAAGGTGCTCGACGCCGGTGTCGACGACGAGGGCGCCGTCTCGTTCGCGGTGATGCCCAAGGTCGCCTGACGACACAGGATTCCGGATGCCGCGGCCCTCAGGGGTCGCGGCATCCGTCGTCTTCGGGTCGAGGCGCGTGGCGCCACGGCACGCCTCGGGACCCGCCCCTAGCATCGAGGCATGCGAACTCGTGCGCCGCGTGTCCTGATCGTCTCCGCCCTCGCGATCCTCACCGTCATCGCCGCCGGGTGTGCGCCGACGGCGGCACCGCAGCCCACCAGCTCGTCGGGCTCCGCCTCGCCGTCATCGTCGCCGTCCGAGACACCGGAGACAGCGGACGCGCGGGTGACCATCGACGGTCTGTCGATCGACGAGGGCCCGCTGATCGCCTATACCGACCACGACGCCGTGCTCGCGGCGCTCGGAGAGGTCGTGGGGCCCGTCCCCGAGGCGCAGGGACCCGATGCGTACGGGTTCACGTCGTATGACTGGGACGGCGCCGTCCGGCTGAACGTCCCCGAGTCGGGGCCGGCCGCGCTCTGGATCGGGAGCGACGACACCCCCGGCGTCGTGTTCACCGTCGCCGACGGGATCGGCATCGGCTCGAGCCGCGCAGACGCTCTGGCGGCCGGCGCCGAAGAGCTCCCGATGGACGACGACGGCGACGGCGTGAACGACTATCTCGCGGTGGGCACCCGCGAGGTCCCCGGCACGATGTCGCTCGTCCGTCCGGGAGAGGTCGGCGTGCAGTACGTCATGCTCGCTCTCGACGGCGACACGGTGTCGAAGATCTTCGGTCTCGCCGACGACTTCAGCGATCTCTGAGTCGAGACCGCGCGTCAGAGCTCGGTGACGCGACCCGACTCGACACGCCACCGACGGTCGGTGTGCACCGTGGCGAGCATCCGTCGGTCGTGCGTCACCAGCAGCAGCGTCCCCTCGTACGATTCGAGCGCCTGCTCGAGCTGCTCGATCGCCGCGAGATCGAGGTGGTTCGTCGGCTCATCGAGCACCAGGACGTTGGTGCCGCGGGCCTGCAGCAGGGCGAGCCCCGCTCGCGTGCGCTCCCCCGGTGACAACTCGTCGACCGGGCGACCCACGTGGTCGGCTTTGAGTCCGAACTTGGCGAGAAGCGTGCGCACCTCACCGGTGGCCATCTCGGGCACGAGCTCCTCGAAAGCCGCCGCGAGCGGCTGGGAACCCGCCAGCAGGGAGCGCGCCTGGTCGATCTCGCCGATCTGCACGCTCGCTCCGAGACTCGCCGTGCCCTCGTCCGGATGCTGTTGCCCGAGCAGGGCGCGGAGGAGGGTCGACTTGCCCGCGCCGTTGGGACCCGTGATCCCGATGCGCTCCCCCGCGTTCACCTGCAGCGACACCGGGCCCAGAGCGAACTCACCCTGCCGGTACACCGCGGAGCTCAGCGTCGAGACGACCGAGCTGGAGCGCGGCGCCGCGGCGATGGTGAACTCGAGCTGCCACTCCTTGCGGGGTTCCTCGACCTCCTCGAGCCGCGCGATCCGACTCTCCATCTGTCGCACCTTCTGCGCCTGCTTCTCGCTGGACTCCGTCGAGGCCTTGCGCCGGATCTTGTCGTTGTCGGGTGCCTTCTTCATCGCGTTGCGCACGCCCTGACTCGACCATTCCCGCTGGGTCCTGGCGCGGCCGATGAGGTCGGCCTTCTTCTCGGCGAACTCGTCGTACTTCTCGCGCTGGTGGCGGCGCACCGTGGCCCGCTCCTCGAGGTAGGCGTCGTACCCGCCGCCGAACACACGGTTCGAGCCCTGCGCCAGGTCGAGCTCCAGCACCCGGGTCACGCAGCGCGCGAGGAACTCGCGATCATGGCTCACCAGGACCACGCCGCCGCGGAGTCCGCGTACGAAGGCCTCCAGCCGCTCGAGACCGTCGAGATCCAGATCGTTGGTCGGCTCGTCCAGCAGCGCGATGTCGAAGCGCGAGAGGAGCAGCGCCGCCAGCCCGACACGAGCCGCCTGACCGCCGGAGAGCGAGGTCATCAGGATCCCGTCGGCGTCGCCGCCGTCGAGTTCGAGACCCAGGTCGGCGAGCACGGCCGGGAGTCGCTCGTCCAGGTCGGCGGCGCCGCTGGCCAGCCACCGGTCGAGGGCGGTCGAGTAGGCGTCTGCCGGGTCGACGCCCGGGGCGGCGAGCGAAGGGTCGCCGAGCGCGGCCGCGGCGGCATCCATCGCGATGGTCGCCGCGGCGCATCCCGTGCGACGGGCGATGTAGGCGGCGATCGTCTCACCGGAGATGCGCTCATGCTCCTGCGGCAGCCATCCGACGAACGCGTCGGCCGGTGCCAGCGCGATCGTCCCCGCCTGCGGCTCGTCGATGCCCGCGAGCAGGCGGAGCAGGGTGGACTTCCCCGCCCCGTTCGCGCCGACGACTCCGACGACGTCTCCCGGCGCGACCGTCAGATCGAGCGAGTCGAAGAGGGTGCGGTGGCCGTATCCGCCGGCCAGGCCCTGGGCCACGAGAGTTGCGGTCATGACTCAATCCTGTCATCGCGCGGACGCCGGGCTCGCACCCGATCCGCCTGCGGGACTCAGTCGGAGTGATGCGCGCTGTGGTCCTCCAGGTCGGGTCTCGCCCGCAGCGCGTCGGCGATCTCCTCCTCCGGGCGCGGTGCGATCGTCTCGTCTTCTTCGAGTTCCGGAACGGTCGGCTCTCCCGGAGCGGGGATGTGCTCGTGCGAGGAGCGGTCGTTGTGGTCGGACACGGCGAACCCTTCGATCGGCGGCATGCCCAGAGTACGCCGACATCCCGATGGAAGACGCGTACGCTGAAGACCTGCCGCGACTCCTGCGGGAAAGGACTTCTCCCCCGTGAAACTCACTCAACTTCGGCGTTTCGTCGCCGTCGCCGAGACGCTGCATTTCCCCCGAGCGGCAGAATCCCTCGATGTGTCGCTGGCGGCTGTGTATTCGTCGATCGAGCAGCTCGAGGAGGAGGTCGGCCATCCGCTCTTCACGCGCGGAGGCGACACGCGCCTGACGAAAGCCGGCGAGCTTCTGCTCGAGGAGGCACGAGAGCGGATCGCCGCGGCGCCGGCACCGAGCGCGAAGCCGGTCGTCCCGGCGGGTGGCAAGGCCAAGGCGTCCAAGGGCAAGGGCCGCGCGCCCGTGGTGAAGGGTCAGCCGAAGCCGTACAAGAAGCGTCAGGGGCGCTGAACCCGAGACGGCGCCGAGGTCTACAGCTCGACGGCGTCGTGCCGGGCGACCGCGAAGGTCTGCCCGGGATACCGCAGCCCCGAGAAGTACATGTTGGTGTGGGCGACGATCTGCTCACCCGAGATCGGCACGCCGTCCCACTCCGCGTCGACCGTGGTGTGCGCGTCTCCCACGAGGGTGACGTCGTACCCCTCCGCCGCCGCGCGCTGCATCGTCGTGCGCACGCAGAAATCCGACTGCGCTCCGGCCAGGACGAGGTGCGTGGCCGCGAGACGATCGAGCGTCTCACGCAGGTCGGTCTCCGCGAAGGCATCGCGATAGCTCTTCCGGACCAGTGGCTCTCCGTCGTGACGAGCCAGCGGCGACGCGAGCTCCCATTCGGGCGTTCCGAGACCGACCGGATCGTGGTGCACCCACACGACAGGCACATCCGCGGCGCGGGCGCGTTCCACGAGAGTCGCGGTGCGCGCGAGGGTTCCGTGTTCGTCGAAGCAGCCCGGCATCACGCCGACCTGCGCGTCGATGACGATGACAGCGGTACGCGGCATCCGTGCGGATGTGTGCGCGGGGGTCGAGGTCATCTCAGTCCCAGTCGAGGTATTCCTCGATGTTCACCGCGGTCTCGATCGGGTGCGTCATCGGGAACAGGTGGTCGCCGCCGGCGATCATCTTCACGCTCGCGCGCTCGGGCACGGTCGACTGCAGACGCTCGCCGTTGGCCGGCGCCGTGGTGGTGTCGTCGGACCCCTGGATGATGAGCACGGGGATCACCGGAGCGACGGGGATCTCGTTCTCCTCCACGCCGAGCAGGAGCAGGCCGTTGACGCGCTCGTGGTGGGATGCGGCGAGCGCACGTGCGATGGTGCCTCCGAAGCCATGACCGCCGACCCAGGTGTCGGTGAGGCCGACGTGATCGATCACCGCGAGGACATCGTCGACGCGCTCCTCGAGTGAGATGTCGGCGTCGCCGGCGCGGTAGCCGATGCGCAGCACGTGGAATCCGGCTTCCTCGGCGAGGTAGTGCCCGACGACGCCCAGAACGTCGGCGGGGAGCCCCTGCTCCTGGATCAGCACGAGCTTGACGGGCCCGTCGCCTTCGTCGACGAAGGGAACGGCGCGGCCGTCGGGCTCGAAGGTCTGGGTGTCGGTCATCGGCGTCAGTCTCCTCGTGCCGTCGGGGTCGGAAGCGCAGGCGGAACGAACTCGGCGGACGCCTGCGGCCGGACCGCGGCTCACGCCGCCTCCGTCCAGCCTATCCGGATGCCGTGGGCGGCACAGAAGCCCGATGCTCCGCGTCGAGACGGCCCTCGGGATCGTGTCGTGGATTCAGCCGGGCTGCCCCGGGCCGAACGACTGCCCGTTGAATGCGGAGAAGAACAGGGTGAACCACACGATGAAGAAGATCAGCTGCGCCAGAGCGCCCAGGACTCCGATCACCATCGCCCAGCGAGCGAGCCCCGCCCCCGATTCAAGGTTGCCGGGCGCGCGCAGCTGCCGCAGCGCGAACACACCGAGAATGAGTCCGGCGACAGGGATCACGAACGCGGCGATGAAGCCGACGAGGGAGAGGGTGTTCGTGCGCGGTGCAGTGGTGGCCGTTGTCATCGGGACCTTCCGAGGCTTCGTGTCGCCAGGTGGGCCCATCGCGACGAGTCGACTATAGAAACATTCTGGTGGTTCGTCGCCTCTTTCCGCATGCGCGAGATGCTATAAGACACGCCAGGGGTCGAGCAGGTCGACCCCGGTATGAGCGAAGTCTTTGACGTTGCGTGTCGCGCACGTGGCCGAGTGGGCGAGGCAGATGGCAGCGATCTGGGCATCAGCCGTGCTGATCGGGCGCCCCGCCGCCTCTCGCGCGAGAAGGACTCTCGCGTAGTGAGCTGCGGAGGCGTCATCGAAGGCCAGGATGGAACGGGTACCGCGAAAGGGCTCGATCGCCGCGTCAACGCGAGCGGTCAGCTCCGCTTTCCGACGGCCGTCCGGGAGCCTTTCTAGGCCCGCCAACAGCTCAGCGAGTGTCACCGCAGTGATGGAGACTTCGTCGGTGCACGCCTCGAGCCAGGCGACGACTCGCTCATTCGGCGCGGATCGGAAGACCTCCGAGATGACGTTCGTGTCGAGGACGATCACTCGAAGTCCGCAGCCCGCGCGACGTCATCACGCTTCGGAAGCTCCAGGTCATCCGCAGCACCCCCTTGCTGGGCGGCGTGCATGAGAGCCAGCCCGATGTGCGGTCTCCGAGCGGCCCTGGTCAGAATCTCACGAACCTCGGCCTCCATGGAACGTCCATGGCTCTTCGCCTGCGCGGCGAGTTGCACTTTGACCGACTCATCGAGTCCACGAACGATGATCGATGCCACGGGACGACCACCTCCTTGCTTGATATCATGCACGATATCAGGCAACGCGGAGGATCTGTCTCGCATGCGTCGAGCCTGCACACGCACACGCCATCCTGGGAACAGATTCGAGCGATTGTGGACGACTCTCAGAGACGCGCTGGGAGTGCAGAGCAGGTGAGGCGAGTCTGCGGTTCACCCGAAGCAGTCCACGCCCAGGGGCGCCACGGCCACGCAGTCATGCTTGGCAGGGTCGTAGTACTCGACACCGTCCGGAAGCACAGGCCCCGGCTCGCCGAAGAACGCGCGATAGTCATTCGGGCACCCCTCGGTGCCGCCGCACTCGAAACCGTCCGGGTAGATGAGCCAAACCTGGTGACCCTGCGCCCACTCGGGCAGCTCCGGAGGGTACTCCTGGAGCGGTGTGGGGGCAGGCGTCGGCCAGGGAGGTGCCGCCTGTGGCGCTGTCGTGTCGGCGCACCCTGCAAGCGCGCCGATCGCGAGGACGAGAGCGGCGAGGGTCGTGGTGAGCGTGGCAGCGCGGCGCATGAGGACATGTTCGCAGATGAACGCTCACACCTGGAGGGTCCCGGCAGAACCCGAGCGTCGTCCGAATGAGTACGCTACCCGTACGGTGGCCGAATCCGACAGCTGCCATCGCACCGACCGCCAAGAGAACTCTGGAGACGAGCGTGACCGAGACGTACCCGATTCAAGCCGCATTCGCATCGGCACTCGGCACCGCACGCGCCGATGAACTGCTGACCAAGCTCGACAACTACTCCAATCAGCCGAATGCCGTCGCGGGTGCGGCGAAGAGGCCGAGCGACCCGGAGGTCGAAGCGAGCGCGCATGCGGCCTTCGCGGCGGCGACCCCGGAAGAAGTCGATCTGGAACTCGACTCGATCGGCATGTGGGGCCTCCTGACGCTCGCAGCTCGAGCCGACGCCACGATCCTCGACAGTCTTCCCGCAGAGCGTGCGGACAACCCGAAGGTGGCCTCGATCAGGCGTGCGGCCGCGAAGCATCGGAAGGGCCTGGCCGACGCCGAAGGTCGCCCCTGACTCGCCGAGCCGGATGGGCTAGTTGTTGAAGCGGAACTCCACGACGTCGCCGTCCTTCATGACGTAGTCCTTGCCCTCGAGGCGCGCCTTGCCCTTGGCACGGGCTTCGACGACCGAGCCCGTCTCGACGAGGTCGTCGAACGAGACGATCTCAGCCTTGATGAAGCCCTTCTCGAAGTCGGTATGGATGACGCCGGCGGCCTGCGGCGCCTTCGACCCCTTGGGGATCGTCCAGGCGCGAGCTTCCTTCGGACCAGCGGTGAGATACGTCTGGAGCCCGAGGGTGTCGAAGCCGATCCGCGCGAGCTGGTCGAGGCCCGACTCGTCCTGGCCGGTCGACGCCAGCAGCTCAGCGGCATCCTCCGGGTCGAGGTCGATCAGCTCGGACTCGATCTTGGCGTCGAGGAAGATGGCCTTCGCGGGCGCGACGAGAGCGGCGAGCTCGGCCTTGCGGGCATCATCCGTCAGCACCCCCTCGTCGACGTTGAAGACGAAGATGACGGGCTTCGCGGTGAGCAGCCCCAGCTCGCGGATCGGCGTCAGATCGATGCCGGCGACCGACAGCAGCACACCGCGCTCCAGAGCGTCCTTCGCGGCGATCGCGGTCTCGAGCACGACGGGCTCGATCTTCTTGCCGCGCACTTCCTTCTCGTAGCGGCTGATCGCCTTCTCGACGGTCTCGAGGTCGGCGAGCATGAGCTCGGCGTTGATCGTCTCCATGTCGGATGCCGGGTTCACGGCACCGTCCACGTGCACCACGTCGTCGTCGGCGAACCCGCGCACGACCTGGGCGATCGCGTCCGCCTCGCGGATGTTCGCCAGGAACTTGTTGCCCAGCCCCTCGCCCTCGCTCGCACCCCGCACGATGCCGGCGATGTCGACGAACGACACCGCTGCGGGGAGGATCCGCTCGCTGCCGAAGATCTCCGCGAGCTTGTCGAGACGCGGGTCGGGCAGGTTCACCACGCCGACGTTCGGCTCGATCGTCGCGAACGGATAGTTCGCCGCGAGCACGTCGTTCTTGGTGAGTGCGTTGAAGAGGGTGGACTTGCCGACGTTGGGCAGGCCGACGATGCCGATAGTGAGAGCCACGGAGGACGAGTCTACCTGTCGGTCCTCGCGTGGTCCTGCGAGTCAGTCGCGTACCGCGCGGAACGCCCTCGTCACGTAAGGGAGATCGATCGTGTCATCGCCGTGGAGGCCGAGCTCGTCGAACAGGGCATCCATGTCCCGCCGGATGCGTGCCTTCTCATCGTCGGATGCCGTGATCACGTAGCTGCGCGACGACGCCATGGTGTGCAGCAGTTCGCGGGTGATGGGTCGGACCCATTCCCAGCGCTGCTGCGCGAGCGGACCGAACGGCGCCGCGACGACGGGGTCTCCCGCGGCGAGCATGATCTCGGCATTGCTGCCGTGCATGATCTCGGTGAGCCGTCGCACCCAGTCCACGCGCTCGTCGCGGATGTTCCAGATGAGTCCGAGCACTCCCCCGCTGCGCACGACGCGCCCGATCTCGGCGGAGGCCGCCACCGGCTCGACCCAGTGCCACGCCTGGCCGAGCACGACCGCGTCGACGCTGTCATCCGGAAGCGGCAGGCGCTCGGCCGTCCCGACGAACGCGGGGACCCCGGGGACCGCGGTGCGCAGGGTCGCGAGCATCTCGGGGTCGGGATCGACGGCGACGACCTCGGCGTCCGGTGCACCGAGGAGGGTGCGCGTGAGCTTCCCGGTCCCGGCGCCCACATCGGCGATGCGACGCGAACCGTGCGGCAGGGCGTCGAGCATCCATGCGACCGCCGCGAAGGGGTACTCCGGCCGACCGACCTCGTAGCTGTGGGCCTGCACGCCGAAGGATGTCGCCTGCTCGTCCGTCATGTCGCCAGCCTACGGCGAGCCTGCGATCCGACGCCGAAATCGCGAGGGAGAGTGGATCCGTGCCACTGGACTTCACTGCGATCGACTTCGAAACCGCGAACTCCAGCCCGGCCTCCGCCTGCTCCGTCGGACTCGTCCGCGTGCGCGGCGGCGAGGTCGTCGCGACCGCCGGATGGCTGATCCAGCCTCCGCCCGGGCACGACGAGTTCCAGGAGTGGAACGTGCGCATCCACGGCATCCAACCGCAGGACGTGGTCTCCGCCGCCACCTGGGCGGACCAGTTCGACCGTCTCTGCGGCTTCGCGGGCGCCGACGTCCTGGTCGCCCACAACGCCGGGTTCGATCTCAACGTCCTGCGCCGGGCGGCTGAGGCCACCGACATGCTGTGCCCGCCGTACCGCTCGCTCTGCAGCCTGCAGGTCGCCCGCAAGACGTATCAGCTCGACTCGTACCGCCTGCCGGTGGCCGCAGCCGCCGCAGGGTTCGCGGAGTTCTCGCACCATGACGCCCTGGCCGATGCCCGCGCCTGCGCGCAGATCGTGATCGATGCCGCCCGCCGCCACGGCGCCGCCGACGTGTTCGCGCTCGCCGACGCGCTCAGCCTGCGGGTGACGGAGCCCGCGGTTCCTGCTCTGGAGCGCGCCGTCGCCTGACGGGGATCGCCGCGCCTGAGCGGGGCTGCCCCGCAATGTCGGATGCCGGCCGCATCATGAGAGACATGGATGCTCTCTCGCTCGTTCTGGTCCTCGCCGCACTCGCGGCGGGTGTCGCCGTGGGCTGGTTCCTGCGCGCAGGACGAGGGGCCGCCGACCTGGCACGGGCAGAGGCCGAGCTTGCAGCCGCGCGCGACGACCGGGATCGCCAGTACGACCTCTACCGCGACGCGGTCGAGCACGCCCGTACGGAGCAGCGCGCGGAGGCGCTGCGCGTCCAGCAGCAGAACGCCGTGCTCACCGCACTCGCGCCGGTGCGCGAGAGCCTGCAGCAGATGCAGTCGAAGGTGACGGCGATCGAGCAGGAGCGGCAGGCGCAGTTCGGCACCCTCGCCGAGCAGCTGCGGCGCGCGCAGGAGTCCGACGAGGCGCTGCGGGCCACGACCGAATCCCTGGCCGGGGCCCTGCGATCCACCGCGACGCGCGGCGTCTGGGGAGAGACGCAGCTGCGCCGGGTGGTCGAGGCGGCCGGCCTCACCCGCCATGTCGACTTCGACCTGCAGTCGACGATCTCGTCCGACCGTGGCACCGGTCGCCCCGACATGGTCGTCCGCCTGGCAGGCGGCACGTCGATCGCCGTCGATGCCAAGGTCCCGCTCGATGCGTATCTCGAGGCATCCGCTCTCCCCGCCGGAGATGCTCACGAGCCGCAGCGACGTGCGCACATGCAGAAGCACGTCAAGGCCGTGCGCGCCCACGTCGATGCGCTCGCGAAGAAGGCCTACTGGTCGGGCCTCGACGCCAGTCCGGAGTTCGTGATCTGCTTCCTGCCGAGCGAGTCCCTCCTCGCCGCGGCGATCGACGAAGACCCCACGCTGCTCGACTACGCCTTCAGCCGTCGTGTCGCGCTGGCCTCGCCCGTCAACCTCTGGGCCGTGCTGAAGACCGTCGCCTATGCCTGGACCCAGCAGGAGGTGTCGACCGAGGCACGGACCCTGCTCAATCTCGGAACCCAGCTCTACGAGCGGCTCGGCACTCTCTCCGGCCACGCCGACGAGCTGCGACGAGCACTGGAGCGCACCGTCGACAGCTACAACAAGTTCGCCGGTTCGCTCGAGACCCGTGTGCTCGTGACGGCGCGACAGTTCCCTGGCGTCGACGCCTCGGGCCTTCCCGCCGCGCCGGCGGTCACCGCAGGGGTCACCCGCCGCTTCACCGCACCGGAACTCGTCGGCATCGACGACGAGAAGTCCGACGCCCCGGTCCGCGCGGATGTGGGAGAGGTGCGCGCACGCCTCGGCGACGTGTGAGTCAGGCGGCGCCCGGAACGCCGCTCAGCAGCACGATGACCAGACCGCTGGTGGCGAGGAAGGCCCCGATCATCCACCATGCGCTGATCTCATGACCTTCGTCGAGACGCTTGCGGAAGAGCACGTCGGCTCGTCGAGCGGGGTCGCTGACCGCGGTCTGCGGTGGAGCCGTCGGAGCCGGAGCTATCACCTCGGCGTCGGCGCTCACCCGGAGGATGCGCCCCGTGTTGGTCGTGACAATCTTCGTCGGGGCGGCCTTCGAGCCGCTCGTATGCTGCGTTGTCATCTGTTCGCCCTCCTGGTGCCTGCGGTGCCTGGCGGCTCCGTCGACGGCGACAAACCCAGGAACAATTGTGACACGGCACCCCGAGGAAGCGTGGATCACGACGTCTCGACCCGATACCGGGTCGGTAACGATGACACGGCCTCCCCGCGCACAGATCGCTCGCCGAGCGGCCCGTACGACTATGCCGGGCGACTCAGAGCCACTTGGAGACGAGGTGCTCCGAGGCGATGCGGCGAAGGGTGCCCGATGCTCCGCGAAGCACGACGCTCTCCGTGTAGACGAAGCCGCGCTCCCGGCGCACGCCGGCGACCAGCTGGCCGTCGGTGACGCCCGTGGCGACGAAGATCGTGTTCTTGCCCTGCACGAGGTCGTCGGCCTCGTAGACCTTGTCCATGTCGAGGCCGGCGTCGATGCCCCGCTGACGCTCATCGTCATCACGCGGCCAGAGCCGACCCTGGATGTGGCCGCCGAGCGCCTTGATGGCGCAGGCCGTGACGATGCCTTCCGGGCTGCCTCCGACGCCCACGCACATGTCGGTGCGCGCGTCGTGACGAGCCGCGTTGATCCCACCGGCGACGTCTCCGTCGCTCATCAGGCGGGTACCGGCACCGGCGTCGCGGATCTCCTGGATCAGCTGCTCGTGCCGCGGGCGGTTCAGCACCGAGACGACGATCTCGTCGACGGGCTTGTCGAGTGCCCCCGCGAGTCGGCGGATGTTCTCGCCGACGGGGAGGCGGATGTCGACCACGCCGACGCCCGCGGGGCCCGTGACGAGCTTGTCCATGTAGAACACCGTCGATGCGTCGAGCATCGTGCCGCGGTCGGACACGGCGATCACCGAGAGCGCGTTCTGCCGGCCGGCAGCAGTGAGAGACGTGCCGTCGATGGGGTCGACCGCGATGTCGCACAGCGGCCCGCGGCCGGTGCCGACGACCTCCCCGTTGAAGAGCATCGGGGCGTTGTCCTTCTCGCCTTCGCCGATGACGACACGGCCCTGGAAGTCGACCGTTCCGAGGAACGCGCGCATCGCGTCGACGGCGGCTCCGTCGGCGGCCTCCTTCGCGCCGCGGCCGATGAACGGCACCGCGCGGATCGCCGCCGCCTCGGTCGCGCGCACCAGCTCCATCGCGAGGTTGCGGTCGGGATGAAGAGGGCTCAGATCCGCTGTCAGACTCACCATGCGGTCAGCCTATCGATCAGCCATCGTGAACAGCCCGGCTTTCGGCCCATTTCAGGTGAAGGAATCCCGATTCTTAACAGTCCGGCAGGAGTCCTGGCCGCTCAGCGCCTCGGAGCCTGCGTCATCGACCCACGCACCCCGATAGAGTGACTGCTGTCCCGGCTTCCCCTATCGCAGGAGTTCTCATGCCCGTCGCCACCCCGGATCAGTACGCCGAAATGCTCGACCGCGCGAAGGCCGGCGGCTTCGCGTATCCCGCTTTCAACGTCTCCAGCTCGCAGACGATCAACTCCGTCCTGCAGGGCCTCACCGAGGCCGGCTCCGACGGCATCATCCAGGTGACCACCGGCGGCGCCGACTACTTCGCCGGCCACACGGTCAAGGCCCGCTCCACCGGCGCGCTCGCGTTCGCACGCTACGCCACCGAGGTCGCCAAGAACTACCCGGTCACCGTCGCGCTGCACACGGACCACTGCCCGAAGGACGCGCTGGCCGGCTTCGTCGAGCCGCTGATCGCGGCTTCCGAGGAAGAGGTCAAGGCCGGACGCAACCCGATCTTCCAGTCCCACATGTGGGACGGCTCCGCCGTTCCCCTCGCAGAGAACATCGAGATCGCCAAGGATCTCCTCCCCCGCATGAAGGCCATCAACGCGATCCTCGAGGTCGAGATCGGCGTCGTCGGCGGCGAGGAGGACGGTGTCGCGCACGAGGGCTCGAACGATGCCCTCTACACGACCTTCGCCGACGTCGACCAGGCCGTTCAGGCGCTGGGCCTCGGCGAGCAGGGCCGATACATCGCCGCCCTGACCTTCGGAAACGTGCACGGCGTCTACAAGCCGGGCGGCGTGAAGCTGCGCCCCGAGCTGCTGGGCGAGATCCAGCAGCAGGTCGCCGCGAAGTACAACACCGGCGCCAAGCCGCTCGACCTCGTCTTCCACGGCGGCTCCGGCTCGACCGACGACGAGATCGCCCTCGCGGTCGCCAACGGTGTCATCAAGATGAACATCGACACCGACACGCAGTACGCCTACACGCGTGCGATCGCCGACTACATGTTCAAGAACTACGACGGCGTCCTCAAGGTCGACGGCGAGGTCGGCAACAAGAAGCAGTACGACCCGCGCGCATGGGGCAAGATCGCCGAGACCGCGATGGCCGCCCGCGTCGTCGAGTCCACCCGCCAGCTCGGCTCCTACGGCCAGTCGAAGAGCTGATCCGCCCCCTGGGTCGCTGAGCTCCGCCCCCTGGGTCGCTGAGCTCCGTCCCCTGGGTCGCTGAGCCTGTCGAAGCGAAGGGTGCCCGGCCGATCGGCCGGGCACCCCTTCTCTGCGTCGATGGGCGGGATCAGCTGCCGCCCATGTTCTCGACGTACGACATGAAGGCGGGATCGCCGAACATCGGCACCGCCAGGCACATCGACGCGATCAGCATCGTCACCACCGCGCCGACGAGGGGAATCCACCAGGCGACCTTCGCGCTGCGGAGCCGCCGGATCGACGCCCACGCCGTGAGCGACCAGCCGACGACCAGCACGACCGCGGCGACGGTGCCCCACAGCTTGCCCTGGTCGTAGTTCGTGAACTCTCCGTCGATGCCGAGGATCTTCATGCTCTCGTTCATCACCCGCGTGAGGTCGAGGTACGACAGCGCGGTGACGATCACGTTGATGAGGCCGTAGGCCAGCAGCCCGATGGTGACGAACCGATCGACGGGGTGGGGACGACGCGGAGCGGTATCCGCGATGACGGGCTCCGGTGCGGGGGCCGTGAAGACCGGTTCCGCCACGACCTCGTTCAGCGGCGGGAGCCCGGCCGCCCTCCGCTGCTCCTCGGGGGTTGCGAGTTCGCCGTACTGAGGACGCTGATCGGTCATCCCGCCATGCTAATCGCCGCGGCTCCGAGCGGCTCACAGCCGACGCAGGCCGAAAATGATGGCGGCCCCGGAGAATTGGGGACTCCTCGGGGCCGCGGACTCGGAACGCTGGGGACGCTCGTCATCCAAGTGGGCTCACGCAGAGCTGGGGACCCTCCGCGAACCTGTAGTGCCGTTTGCACAGACGCCTACGGTTCTGATCATAGGAAAGCGCATGTCCGGCGCGCTAGAGCCGAAACTTCAGATGGTGAACTCGACGTCGGGTGCACCCGCATCCAGAGAATCGGCGCCGAGCTGCAGCGACAGTCTCCGCGCGATGCTCTGCAGCCGCGACACCAGGGCCCGATCCACGACAGCCAGCTCCGATGGCAGCGAGATCGCGAGCGACGCGGTGATGTTCGGGGCGATCACCGGCACCGCGACGCAGGTCGCCCCGATCGCGTACTCCTCCTGATCGACGACCCACCCCGGAGAGTGCTCGAGCTGCGTCAGCAGCGTGGCGCGATCGCTGATCGTGCGCGGGGTCAGCTCTTCCAGGCGATGCCGCGCCAGATAGTCGAGCCGGTGCTCGTCCGGCAGCTCCGCGAGGATCTGCTTGCCCAGCGCCGTGGCATGGGCGCTCGACTGCAGGCCGACCCAGAGCTCCACCCGCGGGTTGTGCACGGCATCCACGATGTCGACGAGGTGCATCTCGCCGTCGTCGAAGCGCGAGAGGTAGGCGGTCGCGCCGACCTCCTCCGTCACGTTCCTCAAAGCGGAGCGCACGCGGGCGAGGAAGACGCCGCGCGAGTCGATCTCCTGCTGGAACGACGGGAACCTGGTGCCGAGCACGAGACCGTCGGGTTCGGCCGACAGGTATCCCTCGTGGATGAGCGTGCGGATGAGGTTGTACGTCGTGCCCGGGGTCAGTCCGGTGGCGGCGGCCAGCATCTTCGCCGGCAGCGGACGAGGAGAGTTCGCGACGATGTCGACGAGGCGAAGAGCGCGCTGCACCGACCCGATGAGGGTGGGCTCGCCCTCCGTCGGGCTCACCGCTACGCGCCTCCTCCTGAGGCACGACCGCCGAGCGCCCGGGCGTCGCGCTGGCCGGCGGAGTCCTGACGAAGCTCCTTGGGCAGAGAGAACATCAGATCCTCCTCAGCCGTCTTCACTTCTTCCACGTCGCGGTACCCCGCGTCGCTGAGAGCATCGAGCACCTCGCGGACGAGCACTTCGGGGACGGATGCCCCACTCGTCACGCCGACGGTCTCGACGCCGTCGAGCCATTCCTGCTTGACCTCTTCGGCGTAGTCGACACGATACGCCGCCTTGGCGCCGTACTCGAGGGCGACTTCGACGAGCCTGACCGAGTTCGAGGAGTTCGACGATCCGACCACGATCACGAGATCCGCGTTCGCGGCCACCTTCTTGATCGCGACCTGACGGTTCTGGGTGGCGTAGCAGATGTCGTCCGACGGCGGATTGTGGAGCTCGGGGAAGCGCAGACGGAGACGGTTGACGGTCTCCATGGTCTCGTCGACCGACAGCGTGGTCTGTGAGAGCCAGACGACCTTGGACGGGTCCTTCACCTGCACCGTGTCGGCCTCGGCCGGCGAGTTGACGATGGTCACGTGCTCGGGGGCCTCCCCCGCGGTGCCCTCGACCTCTTCGTGTCCCTCGTGGCCGATCAGGAGGATCTCGAAGTCGTCCCGGGCGAACCGCACGGCCTCGCGGTGCACCTTCGTGACCAGTGGACAGGTGGCGTCGATCGCGTGGAGTCCGCGATCGGATGCCGCGTTCACGACGGCCGGCGAGACGCCGTGCGCGCTGAAGACGACGTGGGCTCCGGCGGGGACCTCGTCGACCTCTTCGACGAAGATCGCGCCCTTCTCCACGAGCTCGGAGACGACGTGGATGTTGTGCACGATCTGCTTGCGCACGTAGACGGGTGCGCCGTAGCGCTCCAGCGCCTTCTCGACGGCGACCACGGCGCGGTCGACGCCGGCGCAATAGCCGCGGGGAGCGGCGAGCAGAATCCGCTTGTGTCCGACGATCGGGTTATCCTGAAGCCGCCCTGCCGCCGCGCGCACGCGTGGGATGCGGGGGACGGGGAGATGAACGGCAGTCGAAGTCACCCCTTGATTCTACCGGCGCGTGCCTGTGGAAGGCCGGGATGCCGCCACACGGCGCGACGGCACGGAACGGGAGCAGATGACAGTCTTCGAAGCGGCCGCGGGTCCGGGCGAGACGCCGCCCGCCGACGCCGTCGCCCCGCGCGACTCCACCTCGGATGCACCCACCTCCGTCGCACGGTTGAATGCGACGATCCGCGACTTCATCGCGCGCTGGAACACCGTCTGGGTGGAAGGCGAGATCACCTCGTGGAACGTCCGGGCCGGGAACATCTTCGCCCGGCTGAAGGACACCCAGTCCGACGCGCAGATCTCCATCCGGATCTGGTCGAGCGTGCGCCCACGCATCCCCTCCGATCTCGGCGTCGGCGATCATGTGGTCGCCGCGGTCAAGGCCGACTACTTCGTCAAGGCCGGCGACTTCAGCTTCGCCGTCTCGGCGATGAAGCACGTCGGGCTCGGCGATCAGCTCGAGCGCCTCGAGAAGCTGCGCGCGCAGCTCCGCCGGGAAGGGCTGTTCGACGCCGCCCGCAAGAAGCGTCTGCCGTTCCTCCCGCACGTGATCGGCCTGATCACGGGTGAGCGCTCCGACGCCGAGAAGGACGTGCACCGCAACGCCGAGCTGCGCTGGCCGCAGGTGCGGTTCCGCACCGAGTACGCCGCCGTGCAGGGCGACCGCTGCGTCCCCGACACCCTCGCCGCCCTCAAGCGACTGGATGCCGACCCCGAGGTCGACGTCATCATCATCGCGCGCGGCGGAGGCGACCCGCAGACGCTCCTCGGCTTCAGCGACGAGCGGCTCGTGCGCGCCGTCGCCGCGGCATCCACACCGATCGTCAGCGCCATCGGGCATGAGAACGACCATCCTCTGCTCGACGACGTCGCCGACCTGCGCGCATCGACCCCGACGGATGCCGCGAAGCGCGTCGTCCCCGATGTCGGCGAGCAGCGCGCACTGATCGCGCAGCTGCGCTCTCGGGCGACTTCGCGGCTGACCCAGCGCCTGTCCCACGACATCGCCCAGCTCGAGCAGCTGCGCTCCCGGCCGGTGCTGCGCTCCCCTGCGCCGATCATCGACGCCCGCGCGCAGGAGCTGTGGCTGCTGCTCTCGCGAGGCCGCGACACGATCACCCGGCAGCTCGACACGGCCGGACGCCGCACCACCGAGCTCCGCGCCTCGCTGCGCGCCCTGTCGCCGGCCGCGACCCTGGCCCGCGGCTATGCGATCGCGCACCTCGAGGGCGGCGTGATCCTGCGCGATGCGGCAGACGCGCCGGCCGGAAGCGCCCTGACGATCACCGTCGATCGCGGCTCCGTCGCCGCGCGCTCGGAGGGCGAGATCGCCGAAGGCTCCTGAGCCGGGCACCCGCGACGCACGCCGTAAGATGGAGGAGTGAGCGCCCTGAACGAGATCCCCGTCGAGACGCTGTCGTTCGAGGCAGCCCGCGATGAGCTCGTCACCGTCGTCGCCGAGCTCGAGCAGGGCTCCCCGACGCTCGAGCACTCGCTCGCCCTGTGGGAGCGCGGCGAGGCACTCGCCGCCCGGTGCGAGGAGTGGCTCCTCGGCGCGAAGCGCCGTCTCGAGGCCGCCCGCGCCGCGGCATCCGACTCCGACTCCGCCGGCGGAGCATCGTGAGCAAGCAGCCGCCGATCGTCGCCGAGCTCGGCCGCCCCGAGACGCCGGACGAGACCGCCGCGCGCAAGGCCGCATCCAGCAAGGCGTACCGCGGCAGTCAGACGGTGCGGAACCTCGTCGCGGCGCTCCTGGTGACCGTGGCTGTCGTCGCCGTGATCATCTTCGCCGTCCCGCGCGGCGAGCCGGTGAAGGCCGACGAGATCGACGTCGCCGGCATCGCGGCCGGCGTCGAATCGACCATGGACAGCCCCGCGATCATCCCGGAACTCGATGACTTCTGGCGCGTGAACGCCGCCGAGCTGCAGAGCGGTGCCACCGTCGTGTGGGAGATCACCCTCGCACCGGCCGCCGACGACGAACGCGGCTTCATCAAGGTCGCCCAGGCGTTCGACGCCGATTCCTCGTGGGCGCCGCAGCGCCTGAACGGCAACGCCCCCACCGACGAGGTGCGCATCGGCGGACTCGACTGGGACGTCTACAAGCTCGGCGACGCAGGCGCGAACGCCAACGTCAGCTACGCGATCGGCACGCAGGCCGGAGACGACTACGTGCTGCTGTACGGCTCGCGCTCCGCGGCATCTACCGCCGACCTCGCAGAATCCCTCGTGCCGCAGATCCGCGCTCTCTCGGAGGCTTCATGACGAACACGCTCACCCCCGCCGCAGCCTGGCAGCAGATGCAGGAGGGGAACGCCCGTTTCGTGCGCGACGAGCCCCAGCATCCGAACCAGGACGGCGCCAGGCGCCAGCACCTCGCCGCGGCGCAGCATCCGGTCGCCACGCTCTTCGGATGCTCGGACTCGCGTCTCGCGGCCGAGATCATCTTCGACCTGGGCCTGGGCGACCTCTTCGTCGTGCGCAATGCCGGGCAGGTCCTCGGCGAGTCGATCGTCGCGAGCCTCGAGTACGCGGTCGCCGTGCTGGAGGTGCCGCTCATCGTCGTCCTCGCGCACGACTCCTGCGGTGCGGTGCGCGCGGCGATCGACGGCACCGCCATCGACGCCGCCCCGCTTCCGCCGCACATCTGGCGGCTCATCGCCCCGATCGTGCCCGCGGCGCGCAAGGTGCTGCACGAGAGCGGCGGCACCACGGTCGCCGAGATCGACGCCGAGCTCGTCGGCGAGGAGCACCTGCGCAACACGGTCAAGGACCTGCTGCAGTCTTCCGAGCTGATCAGCAGCGCCGTCGCCGACGGCCGTCTGGGCATCGTGGGCGCCAACTACCGTCTGGCCGAGGGCACCGCGTCGCCGGTGGTCACGGTCGGAATCGACACCGAGGGGGCCACCCCCGCAACCAAGGAGGGTTCGGAATGACCGAGCAGGACTACCGCATCGAACACGACACCATGGGCGAGGTGCGGGTGCCCCTGAACGCGCTCTACGGTGCGCAGACGCAGCGCGCCGTGGAGAACTTCCCCATCTCGGGCAAGGGGCTGGAATCGACGCAGATCGCCGCCCTCGCCCGCATCAAGAAGGCGGCGGCGCTCGCGAACAAGGAGCTCGGCACGCTCGACGGCGCCATCGCCGACGCGATCGCGCAGGCCGCCGACCAGGTCGCCTCGGGTGCGCACGACGGGGAGTTCCCGGTCGACACCTACCAGACCGGTTCCGGCACGTCGTCGAACATGAATATGAACGAGGTGCTCGCGACCCTCGCGACCGGCATCCTCGGCGCGAGCGTCCACCCGAACGACCACGTGAACGCCTCGCAGTCGTCGAATGACGTGTTCCCGACCTCGGTGCACATCGCCGTCACCCAGGCGCTCATCGACACCCTCATCCCCTCGCTCGACCACCTCGCCGTCGCTCTCGAGGCGAAGGCGGAGCTGTGGAAGGATGCCGTGAAGTCCGGTCGCACGCACCTCATGGATGCGACGCCCGTCACCCTCGGCCAGGAGTTCGGCGGCTACGCCCGTCAGGTGCGCCTCGGCATCGAGCGCGTGCAGTCGGCGCTCCCCCGCGTCGCCGAGGTCCCGCTGGGCGGCACCGCCGTCGGCACGGGCATCAACACCCCGCTCGGCTTCCCGCAGAAGGTGATCGCGCTGCTCGCCGCCGAGACCGAGCTGCCGATCACCGAGGCCAAGGACCACTTCGAGGCGCAGGCCAACCGCGACGGCCTGGTCGAGGCGTCCGGCGCGCTCCGCACCATCGCGGTCTCGCTCACCAAGATCAACAACGACCTGCGCTGGATGGGCTCCGGTCCCAACACGGGTCTCGGCGAGCTGCACATCCCCGATCTGCAGCCCGGATCGTCCATCATGCCCGGCAAGGTCAACCCGGTCGTGCCGGAGGCCGTGCTCATGGTCTGCGCCCGCGTGATCGGCAACGACGCGACGGTCGCGTGGGCCGGGGCATCCGGTTCCTTCGAGCTCAACGTCGCGATCCCCGTCATGGGCACCGCGCTGCTGGAGTCGATCCGTCTGCTGTCGAACGCCTCGCGCGTGCTCGCCGACAAGACGATCGACGGCCTGCAGGCGAACGTCGAGCGCGCCGCCGCGTTCGCGGGCATGAGCCCGTCGATCGTGACCCCGCTGAACAAGCTCATCGGCTACGAGGCTGCTGCGAAGATCGCCAAGCACTCCGTGGCCAAGGGCATCACGGTGCGCGACGCCGTGATCGACCTGGGCTACGTCGAGCGCGGCGACCTCACGCTCGAGCAGCTCGACGAGAAGCTCGACCTGCTCTCGATGACGCACCCCGGCTGAGCCCGGCCGAGCAGACGCCCCGATCTGCTGACGTCGCCCCGTTCTGCTGACCTTTCCCGAAGGTTGGTCAGCAGATCGGTACCGCGTCAGCAGATCGGGGCGTTTTGCACAGGAGGGCGGCAGGAACAAGTTGTGCACGGAGAGTGGGATGGTGGACTCAGCACCGGCCGCAACGCGGGCAGGCTGCAGACATGCTCTCGGCACCAGACACCATTCGACGCCTAGGCGGGCTCGCACGCGGCACCCATCTTCAGACGCTCGGCTTCACGCGACGCGCGCTGTCACGAGCCGTTCGACGCGGCGAGATCGAGCGCATCCGTGACGGAGTGTTCGCCGCCGGGGTCATCTCGCCGCAGGTCCGGGCGGCGACTGCCCATGGCGGGGCGCTGACGTGCGCGAGCGTGCTGCAGCTGCTGCACGTCTGGGTGCTCTCCCCCGTGGTCGTGCCGCATGTCTGGCTCGGAGCCGATCGTCATGCTCATCCGCATGCCGGCTGTGTGTGCGTCTCGCATTTCTACCGCGGCGCGCGACCGCCGCTTGGACGGGTCTCGGTCGAAATGGCGCTCGCGCACTTCCTGCGATGCGCCGGCGACGAAGCGTTCTTCGCCGCATACGAATCGGCGTTGCGGCTGCGGCTCCTGACGAACGCAGCGCGTGCGCGCCTGAGTGCGATGATCCCCGCGTCCGCTCGCTGGCTCATTCGCCTTGCGCGCACGGATGCCGACAGCGGCCTGGAATCGATCCTCCGCCTGGGGTTGTACGTGATCGGCATCCGTATCGATTGCCAGATCAGCATTCAGGGAGTCGGTCGCGTCGACTTCGTGATCGGGGATCGCCTCATCCTGGAGGTCGACGGCAAGGAGAATCACGATGGCACGACCATGCGCCACAAGGATCTGGCTCGGGATGCTGCGGCATCCGCGCTCGGGTACGAGACTCTCCGCTTCGACTACGCGCAGGTCGTGCATGACTGGCCGACGGTCCAATCCGCCGTGCTCGCCGCCTTGACCCGACTCGAGGACCACGCGTGACCCGTTCGACGGACGATGCCCCGATCTGCTGACGTTTCCTTCGGATTAGTCAGCAGATCGGGACACATCCCGCAGAGCGGGACGCGTCAGCTGAGCTCTCCACCCTCCAGGAGCTCGGTGACGAGGGCCGCGATCGCCGAGCGCTCGGAGCGCATCAGCGTCACGTGTCCGAACAGATCGTGCCCCTTCAGGGTCTCGATCACGCTGGCGATGCCGTCGTGCCGCCCGACCCGGAGGTTGTCGCGCTGACCCACATCATGCGTCAGGATCACCCGCGAGTTCTGGCCCATCCGGCTGAGGACCGTCAGCAGCACGTTGCGCTCCAGTGACTGCGCCTCGTCGACGATCACGAAGGCGTCGTGCAGCGAGCGTCCGCGGATGTGCGTGAGCGGGAGCACCTCGAGGATGCCGCGCTCCACGACCTCCTCCATGACATTGCCCGACACCACGGAGCCGAGCGTGTCGAACACCGCCTGACCCCACGGGCCCATCTTCTCGCCCTGGTCACCGGGGAGGTAGCCGAGCTCCTGCCCTCCGACGGCGAAGAGCGGACGGAACACGATGATCTTCTTCTGCTGCTGCCGCTCCAGCACGGCCTCGAGTCCGGCGCACAGCGCGAGCGCCGACTTGCCGGTTCCCGCCCGGCCGCCGAGGGAGACGATCCCGACCTCCTGGTCGAGCAGCAGATCGATCGCGATGCGCTGCTCCGCCGAGCGCCCGTGCATCCCGAAGATGTCGCGGTCGCCCCGGACGAGGCGGTACTCGCCGTCGCCGGTCACCCGGCCGAGTGCCGATCCGCGCTCCGAGTGGATGATGAGCCCGGTGTTGATCGGAAGCCCGCGGGCCTCCTCGCTGATGCCGACCTCGCTCTCGTACAGGTCGCTGATGTCGTCGCCGGAGAGATCGAGCGTGGAGATCCCGGTCCACCCGGAATCCACGGCCTGCTCGGCGAGGTACTCCTCGGCCCGGATGCCGAGCGACGCCGCCTTGACGCGCATCGGCAGGTCCTTCGAGACGATGGTGACGTCTTGGCCGTCCTGAGCGAGGTGCATCGCGACCGAGAGGATGCGCGTGTCGTTGTCGCTCAGGCGGATGCCGGCGGGCAGCACCGACGGGTCGGTGTTCGCGAGCTCCACCCGGAGGGTCCCGCCTTCACCGACCTCGACCGGGAAGTCGAGTCGCCCGTGCTCGATACGCAGGTCGTCGAGGTGGCGGAGCGCCTGCCGGGCGAAGTAGCCGATCTCCGGATCGTGGCGCTTGCCCTCGAGCTCCGTGATCACGACCACCGGGACGACGACCGAGTGCTCGGCGAACCGGAAGAAGGCCTGCGGATCGCTCAGCAGCACCGACGTGTCGAGCACGTAGGTGCGCAGGTCCTGATCCGGCTCGGCGGACGATGCCCGCCTCGTCGTCTTACGGGTGGACTGCTGCGCGGTGCTGGTGGACTGCTGCGCTGTACGTGTGGTCACGACCCACTCCCGACCCGGGGATGATCCCCGCCTGAGAACGAGTCGACCTGGGGCCACGAGTCGCTAACCGGAAGGCCGACTCGATCGGGCTCCTTGCCCGATGCCTAGAACGTACGACTCCTCGACGGCTTAACCGCGCGACGACACGCCATGATTCTTTACGCGCTGATGAACGTCTCGTTACCGAAGGCCGCGAGCGCCTCGTCCAGCAGCTGGAGAGTGGCGGCATCCGTGCCGGCATGCGCGGCGACGCGGACCGAGGACCCGCGGGCGGTGACCACCAGGCCGGCGTTGGCCAGTGCGGCGGCCAGGCGGGCCGGCTCCTCGGGCGAGAGCGCGACGATTCCCGCTCGTGACGCACGGTCCCGGGGCGAGCTCACCGCGATACCGTGACGGTCGGCGATCTCGAGGATCGTGTCGACATGCTCGGCGATGCGCGCCTCGATCGCCGCCACGCCGGCGTCGCGGATGTCGCGCGCGCCGATCGCCAGACGCCCGGCCGCGAGCGTGTCAGGCTGGCTCACCGTGAACGCCTGAGCGGATGCCGCAGGCGCGGGCAGCTCGTCGACGACGAGCCCGGGGACCACGGTGCCCGTGATCCCGGAGAGGACGGGGGTGATCCGCTCCCTCGCGCGGGGCGAGAACCATGCGAATCCGCTCCCCCGGCCGGCGCGCAGCCATTTGTATCCATGGCCGACCACGACGTCGGCGGCGGCGTAGTCGACGTCGACGACGCCGAACGACTGGACCGCGTCGACGATCAGCAGCCGATCCGGCCCGATGAGCTCGCGGAGAGCCGGCAGGTCGGCGCGGAATCCCGTGCGGAAGTCGACGTGGCTGACAGCGAGGGCCGTGACCTCGTCATCCAGCGCCTCGGCGACGGCATCCGTCGTCATCCGTCCGTCGGCCGGCGTGACCCAGCGCGGCGTCAGCGCGCGGTTCGAGGCAGCCGCTGCGCGCTCGAGCGTGAGGCTCACACTGGGGAACTCGGCCGTGCCGGCGATCACCGCGCCCGTCATGCCGTAGAGGGCGTGCATGAGGCCCTGTGTCGACGACGGCTGCAGCGTGACGTCGTCCGCCTCGGCGCCGAGCAGCTCGGCGACCAGCTCCTGCGCCTGCCCCACACGCTCCCACACCAGGGACAGGGAGGAGGGACGCCCGCTGCCGAGGAGGTCGGCGTCCGCGAAGATCTCCTCGCGCACCGACGGCGACAGTGGGCCGAACGCGGCCCAGTTCAAATAGCCGGACTCGTTGTCGAACGTGCCGACATACTCCTCGATGGTGCTCACCGCGTCATTCTGGCACGCCTCGTCACCGCGGACGGACCAGTTCGGCCGAGGGCTCAGCGCCCGAAGCGGCGATCCCTGTCCGCGTAGTCGCGGATCGCGCGGAGGAAGTCGACCTGCCGCAGATCGGGGCCGAGTGCCTCGACGAAGTAGAACTCGCTGTGCGCGCTCTGCCAGAGCAGGAAGTCGCTGAGCCGCTGCTCTCCGCTGGTGCGGATCACGAGGTCCGGATCGGGCTGACCACCCGTGTAGAGGTGCTCGCCGATCATCTCGGGGGTCAGGTGCGCGGCGAGATCCTCGAGGGTGCCCCCCGAAGCCTCGTGCTTGGTGATGATGCTGCGCACGGCGTCGACGATCTCATGGCGTCCGCCGTAGCCGACGGCCAGGTTCACGTGCAGGCCGGTGTGCTCCTTCGTGCGCTCCTCTGCGTCGGCGAGCACGCGGGCGAGCTCGGACGGAAGGATGTCGGCGCGGCCGACGTGCTGCACCCGCCAGTTCTCCTCCCGCGAGACCGCCTCGGCCAGCTCCGCGATGATCTCGATGAGGTCGGCGAGCTCCGCAGAGTCCCGCTTTCGCAGATTGTCGCTGGACAGCAGGTAGAGCGACACCACGCGCACACCCAGCTCGTCGCACCAGCCGAGGAACTCGCGCATCTTCGCGGCACCCGCCCGGTGCCCCTCCGCCGGAGTCGTGAACCCGAGCTGCCGCGCCCACCGCCGATTGCCGTCGATCATCATGGCGACGTGGTGCGGCACGGACGCCGGATCGAGATGGCGTCGCAGCCGGCTGGTGTAGAGCCGGTACAGCGGTCCGCGCCCCGGGCTCTCGCGTGACATCACCCACCTACGCTACCGTGTCGGGCTCATCTGCGCCGTGTGCGGAGGCTGGGGATATGTACCTGCCCGGGCATGCGCGCCCGCCTAGAGTGAGCACGTGAGCACTCCCGAGTCGTCCGAGCCCGAACTCCCCCAGCTGCCACTTCTCGAGGAGGCGGAATCGGAGGCCGGGGTCGAGATCAGGCCGACCTGGCGCGGATGGATCCACGCCGGCATCTTCCCCGTCGCCCTCGTCGCCGGGATCGTGCTGATCGTGGTCGCGCACGGCGGGGCGGCGAAGTGGGCGGCGGCGGTGTTCATGACGAGCTCGCTGCTGCTGTTCGGCAACTCCGCGCTGTACCACCGCTTCGACTGGAAGCCGAAGGTCAAGCTGATCCTGAAGCGGATCGACCACGCCAACATCTTCCTGCTGATCGCCGGCACCTACACGCCGCTCGCGACCCTCGCCCTCCCGCCGGGGAAGGGCGCGCTGCTCCTCGCGCTCGTCTGGGGCGGGACCGTGGTCGGCATCCTCTTCCGCGTCTTCTGGATCCACGCGCCGCGCTGGCTCTACGTCGCCCTCTACCTGCTGATGGGGTGGGCTGCCGTGATGTTCATGGCCGACCTGCTCGCGGCGAACGCCACGATGATGGTGCTCGTCATCGTGGGAGGCCTGCTCTACACGGGCGGGGCGATCGTCTACGCGCTCAAGAAGCCGAACCCGTGGCCCGGCCGGTTCGGCTTCCACGAGATCTTCCACGTGTGCACGGTGCTCGCGTTCCTGTGCCACTGGACCGCGTGCCTGCTGATCACGCTGGAGCCGCTTTCGCCGTCACTGGGCGCCTGACGCCTGCTCAGGTGGATCGCGGGTCGTCGTCGCCCTCGCGGGTGATCGGCAGGTCCGCGTCGGTCTCCGTCGCCTCGTCGGCGGCCCGTGCGGCCTCTTCGGCGTCGAGCTCCTCGCGCACCTCCTCGCGGTACCGGACACGGCGGATGCGTCGGTTCATATCCCAGATGAGGAGGATCACGGCGATGAGCACCACCACGATCGCGGCGAAGCCGACGAAGCCGGGAGTCACAGCCTCCGGAGCCACCGTCATGACGGGTGTCGGCATCGGAGTCTCGGACAGAGAGCGCATGTGTCGGCCTTTCGTACTCAGGTCGCATAACCTGGTATCACCAGCCTAACGACCGGAAGACCGCACCCGTGACGACCGCAGAAGAGCTCGACGAACGCTACGGCCGCACCCGCACGCGGCGGACGCCGTGGATCATCGGCGGCATCGTCGCCCTGCTGGTGGTCGGAGCCTTCGGCTGGATGATCGTGGCCCAGTCGATGAGCTCGGTGGATGCCGACGACCTCGGCTTCGACCTCGTCGACGAGCACACCGTCGACGTGCGGTTCCAGGTCACCGGCGTGCAGGGCAAGGACGTCGTGTGCGTGGTCGAGGCACTCGACGAGGAGTTCGGCGTGGTCGGCTGGAAGGTCGTCGAGATCCCCGCAGGAGACAGCCACTCGCAGGCCGTGTCGGCCTCGGTCCCGACCGTCTCCGCTGCCACCACAGGTTTGGTGAACACCTGCTGGGTCGCCTAGACTCTTCGCAGACAGACGACGCCCTGGCACCGTGCCGGGGCGTCTTGGCATATCCCCCGCAGTTCGCCGGCGGGACCGAAAGAAGGAGCTTCGTCATGTCCACCGACGCTCAGGTTCCCTTCCTCACGCAGGAAGCATATGACCGGCTCGTCGCCGAGCTGGAGCACCTGTCCACCACCGGCCGCGACGAGATCGCCAAGCGCATCGAAGCCGCCCGTGAAGAGGGCGACCTCAAGGAGAACGGCGGCTACCACGCCGCGAAGGACGAGCAGGGCAAGCAGGAGGCCCGCATCCGCACCCTGGAGGGTCTGCTGAAGACCGCGAAGGTCGGCGAGGCCCCGGCCAGCCGCGGCATCGTCGAGCCCGGCACCGTCGTCACCGCGGTCGTCGCGGGCGGCGAGGAGGTCTTCCTCCTCGGCAGCCGCGAGATCGCCGCCGGCGGCAGCGATCTCGACGTGTACAGCGAGGCGAGCCCGCTCGGCCAGGCGATCCTCGGCCTCAAGGTCGGCGAGAAGTCCTCCTACGAGGCTCCGAACGGCCGTTCGATCGCCGTCGAGATCGTGAACGTGGAGACGTACACCGGCTGACGTCGGTCACACGCGAGCGCCCCGGTGTCCCTGAGGATGCCGGGGCGCTTCGTCTCTGCCGGGAGATCAGTCGGGGACGACGATCGGCTCGAATCCGGCCCGGCGCAGAGTGTCGAGCGTGTGCTCGGAGTGCTCGGGTCCGCGCGTCTCGACGCTGAGCTCGAGGATGACGTCGCTGATCTGCAGGCCGTGGCCATGGCGCGTGTGCATGGCCTCCATGACGTTGGCTCCCGCCTCGGCGATGAGCTCGGAGACGCGCGCGAGCTGACCGGGCCGGTCGGGAAGCGGTACGCGGATCGTCAGGTACCGGCCCGAGGCCGCCAGGCCGTGCGAGACGACGCGCTGCAGCAGCAGCGGGTCGATGTTCCCGCCGGAGAGCACCGCCATCGTCGTCCCGGATCCGGTGACCTTGCCGGCCAGGATCGCCGCGACGCCCGCGGCGCCCGCCGGCTCCACGACGACCTTCGCCTGCTCGAGCAGCACGAGGATCGCCCGCGCCAGGTCGTCGTCGGAGACCGTGACGACCTCGTCGACGAGGTCTTTGATGATGTCGAACGGGATGGCGCCGGGACGCGCGACGAGGATGCCGTCGGCGATGGTCGGGCGCGTGACGATGTCGACGGGCTCGCCCGCCGCGAGCGACGGCGGCATGGCGGCCGCGTTCTCGGCCTGCACGCCGATCACCCGAACCGTGCGTCCGAGCTCGGCCGCACGGGCCTTGACCGCCGCGGCGACGCCGGCGATGAGGCCCCCGCCGCCGATGCCGAGGACGATGGTGTCGACGTCGGGGGCGTCGTCGAGGAGCTCGAGGCCGAGCGTGCCCTGGCCGATCACGACGTCACGGTGGTCGAACGGGTGGATGAGCACGGCCCCCGTGCGCTCCGAGAAGTCGGCCGCGAGGCGCAGCGACGTCGCCACGGTCTCGCCCTCGAGCACGACCTCGGCACCGTAGCCGCGGGTGGCCAGGAGCTTGGGCACCGGCACCCCCAGCGGCATGAAGATGGTGGCGGGGATCCCGAGCGCCTGAGCGGCCAGCGCGACGCCCTGCGCGTGGTTCCCGGCCGACGCCGCGACGACGCCGCGGGAGCGCTCTTCGGCGCTGAGTCTCGACAGCCGGTAGGCCGCGCCGCGGATCTTGAACGAGCCGGTGCGCTGCAGGTTCTCCATCTTCAGCAGCACCGGAGAGCCGAGCACGTCGGAGAGCGCGCGGGATGGCAGCGTCGGCGTGTGCGAGATCACCTCAGCCAGGCTCTGAGCCGCGTTCTCGAACTCGGAAAGGCTGGGGACTGCGCTCATCGATTCCTCCGTTGCCGCTCGCGCGGCACTGTGCTCCAGATCAGATCTCCGCTCGGGGCGGCGCCGGTGCGCCACGATCCCGAGCTCAGGGTCACCGCTGCGACGTTGACGAACGCCGCCAGCGGCACCGCGAACAGTGCGCCGGGGATGCCGGCGATCATCGCACCGCCGGCGACGACGAGCACGACGGCCAGCGGGTGCACCTTGACGGCGGAGCCCATCATGATGGGCTGCAGGATGTGTCCCTCGATCTGCTGCACCGCGAGCACCACGACGAGCATCCACAGCGCGATCCACGGTCCGTTGTAGACGAGCGCGAGGAAGACGGCGATGGCTCCGGTGGCGACCGCACCGACGATCGGGATGAACGAGCCGAGGAAGACCAGCACGGCGACAGGCAGTGCGAGCGGGACCTGCAGGAGGAAGGCTCCGAGGCCGATGCCGATCGCGTCGATCGTCGCGACGAAGAGCTGGGTGCGCGCGTAGTTGACGATCGTCCGCCAGCCGTTGCGGGCCGCGCCGTCGACCGCCGGGCGGGCGTTGCGCGGGAAGAGCTTGACGGTCCAGCGCCAGATGCCGCCGCCGTCGGCGAGGAGGCAGATGAGGCTGAACAGCGCGAGGAGCGCTCCGGTGACGACATGCCCCAGCGTCGTGCCGATCGCCAGCGCGCCCGAGAGCAGCGCCTGCGTCTGCTCCTCGATCATCGCGAAGCCCTGGTCGATGTAGTCGGCGATCTGGCTGTCGGACAGCTGCAGGGGGCCCTCGTGCAGCCAGACCTGGAAGCCGTCGATGGCCTTCGCGGTGCTCTCCTGCACGGCGGGGAGCTCGACGCGGACCTGCCACACGACGAGCCACACGAGTCCGGTGACGATCGCCGCCGTGCCGATGAGCGATACCGCGATGGCGGCCCACCGCGGGAACCGGTGGCGCAGCATCCACTCGAAGGCGGGCCACAGCAGCGCCGTGATGAGGATGGCGACCATCAGCGGGATCACCAGCAGCTTCAGCAGCATGACGAGCCAGATGAAGACGCCGAGGACCGCGGCGATGAGAAGCAGCCGCCACGAGTATGCGGCGGTGATGCGCAGCCTCGGGGGCACGGCCTCGTCGGCCTCGGTCGTCACGGTGCGGTCGGTGGAGACCGGGCGCGGGCGGAACAGGTCTCGCAGCCGGGGTCGCTGGTCCTCGCTCATCGCCCAAGTCTACGGCGGTCGCACGGCGGCTCACGACGCGATGTCACCGGCCGGCGATACGCTGACGACGTGACAGACACCCTCAGCCCCGCCCAGGCTCGCCGCATCGCTCTGGCCGCTCAGGGATTCACCCGTGCTCGTCCGGCATCCGTCTCCCGTCGCCATGTGGATCGGGTGATGGAACGACTCGGCGTGCTGCAGATCGACTCGGTCAACGTCTTCGCGCGTTCGCACTACCTGCCGCTGTTCTCGCGCCTCGGCGCCTATGAGCCGGCGCTGCTGGACCGCGTCTTCCTGGCCCGCACCACGCACTACGTGGAGTATCTCGCCCACGAGGCCACCTTCATCCCGATCGAGGACTGGCCGCTCTGGCGCTTCCGCATGGACGATTTCCGCCGGCGGTGGGCGGGCGAGGACTCGTGGCTGAGCGCCAACGCCCGCACGGTCCGGTGGGTGCAGGACGAGCTGCGCACGCGCGGCCCGCTGCGCCCGGCCGACCTGCGCGCCGATGCCCCGCGGGAACGCGGGACGTGGTGGGACTGGGACGAGGTCAAGCTCGCGCTCGAGCACCTCTGGCGCACGGGCGACGTCGCCGTGAGCGGACGCCGCGGCTTCGAGCGCACCTACGCGCTCGCCGAGCAGGTGATCCCCGATGCCATCCTCTCCCGCGAGATCCCGCGCGCCGAGGCGATCCACGAGCTGATGCGCCGCGCCGCGCGATCGAGCGGGGTGGCGACGCAGTCCGATCTCGCCGACTACTACCGCATCAAGGATCGGTCGACGGTGGCACGGTCGATCGCCGACCTCGTCGATGCCGGCGAGCTCGAACCCGTGCACGTCCGCGGCTGGGAGCGGAGCGGAAGACCCATCCCCGCTTGGCGCCACCGTGACGCGGTCCTGCCACGCAGGATCGACGCCGCGGCCCTGCTGACCCCCTTCGATCCGGTGGTCTGGTTCCGCGATCGAGCGCTTCGCACGTTCGACCTCGATTACCGCATCGAGATCTACGTCCCCGCCGAGAAGCGGAGGTTCGGCTACTACTCGCTGCCCGTCCTCGTCGGCGACCGCATCGTCGCGCGGGTCGACCTGAAAGCCGAGCGCGCGTCGTCGACCCTGCAGGTGCAGTCCGCGTGGTGGGAGCCGCAGGCGCGAGCCGAAGATGCGGGTCGCATCGCCGAGGAGCTCTCCCTCGCGGCGGCCTGGCAGGGGCTCGAGCACATCTCGGTCTCGGGCTGGGGCGACGCGACCGCCGCGATCCACGACGCTCTTCGCGGCCGCGCCGATGCTTCGATCCGGCGCCATCTGCACGCCAGGGAAAGCGTGTCATGACGCGGCGCCGGTGGTGGCTCGTCGGAGGCCTGGCCGCTCTCGTGGTCACCGCCGCGGGCGGGGTGCTGATCTGGCTGTCTCTCGCTCGGCCCGGCACCCCGCAGGAGGCGGCGAGCGCCTACGTGCGTGCGCTCGAGTCCGGCGACCCGGCGGCCGTTGCGGCGACCGGAGCAGACGTCTCCGCGACGGCGCTCGGCGCGTTCGCCGGGGCCAGCGCTCTCATCGACGGCGCCGAGGTCACCGGGGTCGAGCAGAACGGCGAGGCGGCGGCGACGGCGGACATCTCCTTCCGCCTCGGTGAGGAGAAGCGGACGGCACGGCTGGACATCACCCGGGTCGAGGGCCGCTGGACCGTCGGGGCGTCCGCGCTCGGCACCGCGACCGTGACCGCCGACCTGGGTTCGTCCGTCCGCCTCGGCGACGAGACCGTATCCGTCGGCGAGGCGGTGCTTCTGCTGCCCGCCGAGTACGCCGTCTCCGCCGCGCCCTCGTCGCTTCTCGACGGCTCGGCGAACCTGCTCGTGCTGCCGGGCGAGGACGTCGAGGTCACGGTCGAGGTCACTCCCCTGCCGGCAGCGATCGATGCCGCACAGGAGCAGCTCGACGGGCACCTCGCGGAGTGCACCGCATCAGACGACTCGACTCAGGCTCCGACGACGCCGGTCGGCTGCGGCATCCGCATCCCCTGGGGGACGGAGTTCCGCGACGTCACCGACATCCGCTATCGCATCGAGACGTCACCGGAGATCGCCCTGGACGCGACCGGGTTCCTCGCCGACGGGGGCGTTCTCATCGCGACCGTCACGGGGACCGGGCAGGACGGCACGGAGCGCACGACCACGTACCGCACCGATTCCTGGAGCATCCGCGGCGACATCGAGTTCACCGAGGAGGAGCTGGTCCTCACGGCGTGGTGAGAGATGCCTCAGCGGCGGGTTTCGACTCGCTGCGCTCGCTCAACCTTGATGCGCAGAGCGCATCAGAACTGCACGCGCGGCGGCTCCGAGATCGCGCCGCTGTCGGCGACCTCGAAGAACTCGCGCTCGGTGAAGCCCAGCCCCTTGGCGAAGAGGTTGTTCGGGAACACCTTGATCTTCGTGTTCAGCTCGCGCACGCCGCCGTTGTAGAACCGGCGCGCGGCCTGGATCTTGTCCTCGGTGTCGACGATCGCCTGCTGGAGCTGGAGGAAGTTCTGGCTCGCCTGCAGCTGCGGGTACGCCTCGGCGACGGCGAAGAGACTGCGCAGCGCCTGCTGCAGGTGCCCCTCAGCGATGCCGGCTTCCCCGGGACCGCCCGCGGACAGCGTCTCGGCGCGCGCGCGCGTGACGTTCTCGAAGACGGCCTTCTCATGGGAGGCATATCCCTTCACCGTCTCGATGAGGTTCGGGATGAGGTCGGCTCGTCGCTTGAGCTGCACCGTGATGCCGCTCCACGCCTCATCGACGCGGACGTTCAGCTGCACCAGCGAGTTGTACGTGGCCCAGAGATAGATGCCGACGAGCAGGATCACTCCGACGACGATCAGTACTGGCACGAGCCATTCCATCAGAGGCCCACCCTTCCTCGTGTTTCTCTTATCCTAGACGCGCTGTCTGCGCGTGCACTGGGGATCACGCGCTCCGGCGCCGTCCGAGCAGGTCAGTCGCCCAGCACGCGGTCGAGATAGCGGTTGCTGAACCGACGCTCGGGGTCGAGGCGGTCGCGCACGGCGACGAAGTCGTCGAACCGCGGGTAGATCACGCGCAGCGTCTCGGCGGTCTGCGTGTGGAGCTTGCCCCAGTGCGGCCGCCCTCCGTGCTCCTGCATGATGGCCTCGACGGCCCCGAAGTACTCCGTCGGATCGGCACGCCAGTAGCGGTGCACGGCGATGTAGGCGCTCGCTCGCCCGTGGGCCGTGGAGAGCCACCGGTCGTCCTGCGCGGCGAACCGCACCTCGACGGGGAACTCGATGCGCCAGCCCCGGCGGTCGATGAGCTCTCGCACGGCGCGGAACGCCGGGACGACGTTCTCGGCGGGGATCGCGTATTCCATCTCGCGGAAGCGCACCGTGCGGCTCTGCGTGAGGACGCGATTCGACAGGTCGGTGTACTCGCGATCTCCGGTGAGCTTCACCGCCAGCCGACTGAACGGCGGGGTGACGGCCGGGACGAGCTGTCCTGCCGCGCACACGAGCCGATAGACGCCGTTGGACAGCAGAGTCTCGTCGATCCACTTCCCCACCGTCGGGAGCGGCTTGCGCACAGCCGATTCGGGCAGGCGGGACTGCCGCTTGGTGAGCGCGACATCGGTGTGCGGGAACCAGTAGAACTCGAAGTGGTCGGATGCCGAGACGTGGCTCTCGATCTGATCCAGCACGTCCTCCAGCGGCATCGGCTCGTCGACCGCGTGCATGACGAACGTCGGGACGCACTGGAGGGTGACCTCGACGATGATGCCGAGCGCGCCGAGTCCGAGCGCGGCGGCGGGCAGGAGTTCGCTGTTCTGCTGCTCGTCGATGCGGAGGAACTCGCCGGCGGCCGTGATGATCGTGAGGCCGACGACCTGGGTGGCGAGCCCGCCGAAAGCAGCGCCGGTGCCGTGTGTGCCGGTCGAGATCGCCCCGGAGATCGACTGCCGATCGATGTCGCCGAGGTTCTCCATCGCCAGGCCGTACGGTGCGAGGAGCGCCGGGATCCGATGCAGCCGGGTGCCCGCGAGCAGGGTCACGCGCCCGGTGACGGCATCCGCCGAGACCAGGCCCTGCATGTCGTCGAGTTCCAGCAGCACGCCCGGCGCGACGGCGATGCCCGTGAAGCTGTGACCGGCACCCACCGCCTTCACCGTGAGCCCGTGGTGCACGGCGGCGATCACCGCCCGCTGCACACCCTCGGGGCTGCGCGGACGCTCCACTCGCACAGGACGGACCGACGCCGACCGCCCCCAGTTCTGCCAGGTGCCGCCGATTCTCGTCACAGGAACGCCTTTCCCTCGCCGCGGTAGGTCGGCAGCTCGTCGATGATCTCGTCACCGGAGACGAGGTGGTACCGCTCGATCCGCTCGGCCGGCTCGCCGCTCTTCGCGTGCCGGAACCAGACCCGGTCCCCGACGCCGAGAGCGGTCGCCGCGGGGCCCTGCAGCGGTGTCTGCACCTCGCCGGCGGCCTCGCGAGTGAGAGTCCGGAGACTTTGCGGCCAGACCGGCTTCGGCTGACGTGAGGCGACGGCCGGGCCCGATGCGATCCACCCCCCGCCGAGCACGGTCGCGATGTCGCGAGCCGGACGACGGACGACATCGAAGGCGAAGGCGGATGCCGGAGCCGGCTGGAACGACCGATAGCCGTCGAACAGGTGACCACCGAGGAGCCCGCTGCCGGCACTCGCCTCGGTGAGGGACTCGTCGCTGCCGGTGAACTCGAGCGACCCCGTGCCTCCGCCGTTGAGGAACTCCATCGGCGCGAGGGCGGTGACGGCCTCGACGATCGCCGCCCGGCGCTCGCGCAGCTCGGCGCGCGACCGCGCCTGCACCATGCGGATCAGCGGCGCATCGGACCCGGCGTCATCGCCCTGACCGGCGATCTGCGCGTCGTACATCTGCAGCCCCACGAGCCGGAAACCGGGGCGCGCGATGACCTTCCGGGCGAAGCCGGCGACCTCTCCCGCGGTGAAGAGCGCCGAGCGGCGGACGCCGATGTGCCCGAGGACCGAAGACTTCCACGAGGCGTCGACATCGACTGCGACGCGGATCTCCGGACGTTCGCCCGGCCCCTTGATGCTGTCGATGAGGTCGAGATGCGCCGGGTCGTCGACCATGAGCGTGATGCGGCGCGCCGCCTGCTCATCGGCGAACAGGCTCTCGAGGCTCGTCCGGTCCACCGTCGGGTAGGCGAGCACGATGTCGTCGTGGGTCTCGGCGAGCCAGAGGGCCTCCGCGAGAGTGAACGCGAGGATGCCGCGGTACCCGGGGAGCTTCAGGACGGCGTCCAGGACCGCACGCACGCGCACCGACTTGGATGCGACGCGGATGGGCAGGCCACCGGAGCGCACCAGCATGTCCATCGCGTTGTAGCGCAGCGCCTCTCGGTCGATCACCGCGACCGGCGCGGGCAGGTGCTGCGTCGCGGCGGAGAGGCGAGGCCAGTATCGAGCCGGATCCTGCCACTCGGGGGCAACCACGGGGGCACCCGGAACGGGGCTCAGTTCTTCGGTGAGGTCGAGCACTCCCCCACCCTATGGCTTCTCGGACTCCGGATCACGTCCGGCGGCACCCCGTCGCACGCACCGGTCGCCGATAGGCTGGCGGCGTGGCCCCCGTAGCCCAATGGCAGAGGCAGGCGACTTAAAATCGCTTCAGTCTGGGTTCGAGTCCCAGCGGGGGCACGCCGATCCTCGGAACCGTGGCACACGCCCGTGTCACTACCTCGTCGCGGCTGCGGCTGCAGAGCCGGCCGCGACGGGCGCCTTCTCATCCGCGCCCTTGATGACCCAGTACACGACGGCGACGGCGAGCAGTCCGATGAACGGTGTGAGCAGCACACCCCAGGCGACGCCCATCGGAGCGAAGCCCACCGAGAACGCGGCCACGTCCCAGAGGCCGTGCAGCACCATCGCCCACACCAGGGAACCCGTCACCCTGCGCACGATGTAGAAGCAGGTCCCCGACATCGCCGCGATGCCCGCCTGCGAAAGCGCGCTCATCAGCGGATCGCCGAGAGCGGCGTTCACCAGGTGCATCGCACCGAACAGGAGGCTCGTCAGCAGCCAGACCCAGACCTCGGAGAATCTCGACCGGAACGCCGTGAGAAGGAGACCGCGAGACATCAGCTCTTCGCAGAATCCGACGCAGACACCCAGCGCGAGGAGCGAGAGGAGGAAGGACGTGTCGAACTTCGACCAGTCGGTGTTGAGGAGGTTGGCGATCGCGACGACGAGCATGATCGCCGGAACGAAGATGGGCCACTTGTGGTGCGATCGGCTTCGCTCGAAGAGTGCCGGGCGCCACCAGCCGAGGAGCGAGGTCGTGATCGCGAGGAGCACGCCGGCGACGGCGAGATCCATCACGGCACCCCGCCAGGTGGTGTCGGCCGACTTCCCGATCTCCGTGAACCCGACCCCGCTGAGCTTCGTGACGGCGAAGATGACGATCACGTAGCCGACGTAGATCGCGAGGCCGATCCAGACACGAGGATGCACACGCATGGCACTGCCCTCCGATTCACCGCGACGGACGGAACGCGCTCAGCGTAGCGCTCGATCAGTGCGCCGCGGAAGATCTGTGCTCACTCGTCGATCACGGCAGGTTCCCGTCGAGCAGCGGCCGCCTCGCGTATCCGTCGCACGACCAGGACCACCAGCGCGATCGCGATGGCCGTGTACACCGCGTAGTCCAGGTATCCGAGGTAGTGCTCGAGCTTCTCGTGCTGCGTGCCGAGCGCCGCGCCCACTCCCAGGAGCAGCGCATTCCACAGCCCGCTGCCGAGGATCGTGTAGACGCTGAATGTGAGCAGATTCATTCGCGATGCCCCGGCCGGGATCGAGATCAGGCTGCGCACGCCCGGCACCATGCGGCCGACGAGCACGGTCCACGCGCCGCTCCGCGCGAACCAGGCCGCACCCCGCTCGAGATCGGACCTGCTGACGAGCCGGGTGCCGGCGAGCAGCCGGATCGCCCGCGCCATGCCGATGGCCGATCCCAGCCCGTAGAGGAGCAGCGCTCCCAGCCACGACGCGAGCGTGCTCCAGAAGAGGAGCCATCCGAGGGTCAGCTGTCCGCTCTGGCTGAGATAGCCGGCGAACGGCAGGATCACCTCGCTCGGGATGGGCGGCACCAGCACCTCGAGGAAGACGAGCACCCCGACACCGATGTCTCCGAGTGCGGTGAGGACGTCGGCCGCGAAACCGCTCAGGCCGGTGAAGCCGTGGTCGGCACCCGTCATGCGATCCCCGCCTATCGTCCGAAGATGTCGCCGAGCCCCGGGATCCCGAGGTCGCCGAGACGCTCGCCCCAGCCGGTCGCGGTCTCGCCGAGCCCCGACACCGCCTCGCCGGCGGATCCCATCAGCTCCTCCGCACCGCCGGTGAACGCTTCCACATCGACGCCCGAGGCGAGCGCCTCCAGATCGACACCCTCTGCCAGAGCGCTGAAGTCGACGCCGAGCCCCGCAGCCTGCTCCAGGAGCGGAGCAGCGACGGTGCTGAGCACCGCGCCACCCGCGACCGCACCGAGGATGCCGACCGCCGCGCCTCCGGCCAGGACCGCGGCACCGCCCGTCCCGCTCCCGCGGACGCGGGACAGGAGTCCGCGCATCCGACCGGGACGCAGGGCCTCGGCGCGTCCGGCCGCGCGCGCGAGGTCATCCGGCGAGGAGGAGTGCGGGCGCTCGCCCGGTGCGAGTTCCGCACGCATGCGCTCCTCGACCAGGGTGCGCTGCTGCGGCGTCAGGCGGGCGAACGCGTCACGATGGATCTGCTCGATGCGCTGCGGATCGGCGGTGTTCATCAGGTAGTCGTAGCGCGCGATCGCGGCTCGATCGGCGTCGGTCCCTGTCGTGGCCGCTCGAGCTCCCGAGGCCGATCCGACGTGCGCTGCCGTCGCACCGGGAGCGGGCGGCGGCGCGTACGGGTCTGCGGCGGCGGGAGGCGACGGCGGGGCGGGCACCCGGCGTTCTGCGTGGTGCCCGGCACTCTCCGACGGACCTCGCACGGCGTCGACGGCGCCGCGGAGCACGCCGCCCCAATCGGTCGATGACCGGGATCCGTCAGCGGGACTGCCGCTGCGCGCGGACCCGGAGTTCTTCTCCAGGGCTTCGGAGGCGATGCCGATCAAGCGGGAGAGCTTTCCCATGATGGTCCCTTTCGTGGGGCGGTGCGGACCACCGGGATTCCACGACGTCGGACGACGGCAAGAGTCGAGGCAGCCCGCAGAGCGGGTGCCAAGGTCTCCTCCACCCTCTCGGGCCGACGGGCCGGGACACGATCTCGTGTCCGTAATGACGACTCCGCCGCAGACGGGAGTACTCCCCTTGCGCGCTCGACATTACCGAGCCGAGCTATGCGTGACCTCCACGCCGCGCGCTGGAACGCGAACAGCCCTCCCCGGCAGAGGGAGGGCTGTTCGGACGGGCTGAGCCGAGGTGCTACTTGGCGGCGACCTTCTCGGCGACAGGCTTCTTGGCCGGAGCCTTCTTGGCCGGAGCCTTCTTCGCCGCCGGAGCCTTCGCGGCCGGAGCCTTCTCGGCTGCCGGAGCTTTCTCCGTCGCGGCAGCGTCGACCGGGGCCTTGTCGTCGGGGACCGCGCCGGTCACGGCGGTGGTCGTCGCGGCATCCGACGACGGCGAGGCCGGAACGGCGGGCGCGGCGGGAGCGGCTGCACGCGGACGTGCCGCGAACTCCTCGAAGACGTAGCGCGGGTTCTGCACGGTCTCGAGGTTCACCAGGTCGCGGCCGAGCCACAGGTTGTTCCACCAGCCCCAGATCACGCGGAACTTGCGCTCCCACGTGGGCATCGCGAGGCCGTGGTAGCCGCGGTGGGCGACCCACGCGACGAAGCCCTTGAGCGCGAGCTTTCCGGACTGGAAGACACCGTTGTAGAGGCCGAGACCGGCCACGGCGCCCATGTTCTTGTGGAAGTACTCCTTCGGGGTCTCCCCGCGGAGCACGGCGACGATGTTCTTCGCGAGCAGCTTCGCCTGACGCACCGCGTGCTGGGCGTTCGGCACGCAGAAGCCGCCGACGCCACCGCCGGAGAGATCAGGGACGGCCGAGACGTCACCGGCAGCCCAGGCGCCTTCGACGAAAGCCTCGGGGGTGCCGACGCGGAGGTCCGCGCGGGTCTGGATGCGACCGCGCTCCTCGACGGGCAGGTCGCCGCCGCGGACGACGGTCGGGTTCGCCATGACACCGGCGGTCCAGACGATCAGGTCGGTCGGGATGACCTCACCGGTGGAGAGCTCGACGTTTCCGTCGACAGCGCTGGTGAGCTGCGTGTCGAGGTGCACGTTCGCACCGCGCTTGGCGAGGTCCTTGAGCACCCACTCGCTCGTCTTCAGCGAGACCTCGGGCATGATGCGGCCCATCGCCTCGATGAGGTGGAAGTGCGTGTCGTCGAACGTCAGCTGCGGGTACTTCGACACCAGCGACGAGGCGAGCGAACGCAGCTCGGCGAACACCTCGATACCGGCGAAGCCACCGCCGACGACGATGACGGTGAGCAGTCGGTCGCGCTCGGGACCGGCGGGCAGGGACGCCGCCTTGTCGAAGTTCGACATGAGGCGGTCGCGGATCGCGACGGCCTCTTCGATCGTCTTGAGGCCGATCGCGTTGTCGGCGATGCCCGGGATCGGGAACGTGCGCGAGACGGCGCCGGCGGTCACGACGATCTGGTCGTACGCGAACTCGTACGGCTCACCGAGCGGCGGCGTGATCGTCGCGGTCTTCTCGGCGTGGTTGATGTTCGTCACCTTGGCGGTGATGACGTTCGTGCGCTTGAGGTGACGTCGGTGCGCGACCACGGAGTGCCGAGCCTCGATCGAGCCCGCGGCGACCTCGGGGAGGAACGGCTGGTACGTCATGTACGGCAGCGGGTCGACCATGGTCACCTCCGCCTCGCCCTTGCGCAGGTGCTTCTCGAGCTTCCACGCGCTGTAGAAGCCCGCGTAGCCTCCACCGACGATCAGAATCTTGGGCACAGTGCTGTTCTGAGGCACAGGGGAACAACTCCTTGGAGTCAGGAATGTGGCGTACGAGAAACGCGCGCCGATCGGATGCGCCGGGCAGCTGCGGTGACGCCAAGCGCTATCAGGATACCAGGGACTGTGAGGGCGATGAGCGGCAGGGTACCGTAGCGCAGCGAATCAGCGCTGGGAAGCAGCGGTGAGCCCGCCTCGGTCGGCGCGTCGGCATCCGGGAGCGGCTCGACGGCGACCGGAGTGATCGTCGGCTCGGGCTGCGGCTCGGTGTCGGCGCGCCGGAAGAAGTGGATCCATTCGGCGAGATCCCCCATGGGATTCTCGTCCACCGGGGCGATGTCGGCGGAGATCGCCGCCGCCGCATCGACGAGCCCGAAGCCGTACAGCGGATCCCTCGGCTTCACGGCGTCGGCGACGGGCATCGCGGTCTTGATGATCCGGTTGATGACGTCGATCGCCTTGATGTCGGGATGCGCCGAGCGGATCAGCGCCGCGACGCCGGCCACGATCGGGGCGGCACCGCTGGTGCCCCTCCAGGAGACGACCTCGCCGTTCGCGGAGACGCCCAGCAGACCTTCGCTGGGAGCGGAGATGCCGATCGTGATCCCCTGCGTGGAGGCCTCGACGCTGGCCGTACCGGTCTGATCGACGCCGCCGACGGTCAGGACGCCGGGGATCGTGGCCGGCGCACCGATGATGTCGGTGCCGCTCCCCCGGTTGCCCGCGGCGACCACGACGACGACATCGTGCTCGAAGGCGTAGAGGAACGCGTCGTCCCAGCTCTCATCCCAGTCGAGCGTGTTCGTGGTGAACGACAGGTTGATGACGTCGGCGCCGTTGTCGACGGCCCAGCGCATCGCCTTGGCGACCTGCTCGGTGAACGGCACGGCCGCCGCCGCACCGAACCCCACGGAGATGGACAGGAGGTTCGCCTCGGGGGCGACGCCGATCATGCCGGTGCCGTCGGGGGATCCGCGGCCGGCGGCCAGCGACGCCACCCAGGATCCGTGGTTCCCGTCGACCGCTCCGACCGGCGTGCGGCCGTCGGGGGTGCCGGTCCCGGAGACGTCGGTCCCGCCGATCACGGCGTCGCCGAACGTCTGCGGAACCTTACCGATGCCCGTGTCGATCACGGCGATCGTGACGCCGGCGCCCCTGGTCGTCTTCCAGGCCTCGCGGATCTTGGCCCCGTCGAGCCAGTACTCCGACGCACGCACCGGATCGGTGGGGTTGTCGGGGATCGGCGGAGGCGTCGCCGTGGCGCCGAGGAGCAGGACGGATGCCGCCACGACCGCGAGGGCCGTGACGCTGCGCAGCATCCGTCGCGGGCTCACGCCGACCGCGCCGCCTCGTCGCGGGTCGCCGCACCGGGGTCCTCGCAGCGGCACACCGACGGCGACCAGGCGGATCGTTCGAGTGCGATGTCGCCGATCGGATTCACTCCCGGCCCTGCCGCGAGCGCATGCCCCGCGAGGGCGTGCAGGCACTTGACGCGGGTGGGCATGCCGCCCGCCGAGATGCCGTCGATCTCCGGCACGTCGCCGAACCGCCCGCGATCGGCCAGATACGCCTCGTGTGCGGCGAGATAGCCGGCTGCGACCGCCTCGTCGTCGGCGAGGAGAGCCGCGAGCTCCGGCATCACCTGCGTGGCCTCGAGGGTCGACATCGCCGCCGTCGCGGACGGGTGGGTCAGGTAGTAGAAGGTCGGGAACGGCGTTCCGTCGGGCAGCCGCGGTGTCGTGGCGACGACCGTCGGGTTGCCGCAGGCGCATCGCGCCGCGATGCCGACCACACCGCGTGCAGGGCGGCCGAGCTGCGCCGAGATGACGGCGAGCTCGGCGGGCGTGGGGGCGGGGAAAGGCGGCGTGGTCACCCCACCAGCGTAGGGGAGCCGCCAGGGAGGATGCTCGGAGCGAACACTCAGGGAGCGACGGCCGCGGTGTCGCTGAGCCCTGTCGAGACGAGGGTGCGCAGCAGCTGCGGCATCCAGTCCGCCGGCTTCTCCTCGAGAGTGTCGCTGATCGGATCCTGCTCCCGCGGAAGCGCGGAAGGGTCGAGGTCGTTGTCGATCAGGTACACGACCTCCCCCGGCTTCACGTAGTACAGGCGCTCGCGGGCCTGGGTCGTGATGTAGGCGGGATCGCTCCAGCGCTCGCGCTCCGCGATGAGATCGGCGATCTCGTCCTCGCTGACCTTCACGGAGGCCTCGAGCGCCGCGATCTTCTGCCGCTGATCGATGAACGTGCCGAGTGTCGGCACGAGCACCCACGCTCCCAGCACGACGAGGGACAGCATGATGACGGAGAAGGCGGAGAGACGGATGCCGGAAGCCCACTCGCGGACATCGACACCCTGCGTGCTCCCCTTGGCGCGCTTCCGCCGCTGCGCGGACGCCGCTCGAGCGTCGGCCTTGGCGCGCCCCTTCTTGGGCGTCGACGGCGGGGACGCCGGAGCCTTCGGAGACGCCGAAGGAGGAGCCGGTCGTCGTACCACGGCTCCTCCTCCGGTCACCGCTCAGGCGGTGTGAATCTGACTTCTTTCTGAGCGCGGGCCGGGCTCAGCCCTGGTAGCGAGGGAAGGCCGAACGTCCGGCGAACACAGCGGCGTCGCCCAGCTCCTCCTCGATGCGCAGAAGCTGATTGTACTTCGCGACGCGCTCGCTGCGGGCAGGCGCACCCGCCTTGATCTGACCCGCGTTCGTCGCGACGACGAGGTCGGCGATCGTGGTGTCCTCGGTCTCGCCCGAGCGGTGCGAGAGCATCGCCGTGTAGCCCGAGCGCTGCGCCAGGCTGACCGCGTCGAACGTCTCGGTGAGCGTGCCGATCTGGTTGACCTTCACGAGCAGCGAGTTCGCGACGCCGCGCTTGATGCCGTCGGCGAGGCGCTGCGGGTTGGTGACGAACAGGTCGTCGCCCACGAGCTGGACCTTGGTGCCGAGCGCATCGGTGAGGTGCTTCCAGTTGTCCCAGTCGTCCTCGGCGAGAGCATCCTCGATCGTGACGATCGGGAAGTCGTTGACCAGACCGACGTAGTACTCGGTCAGCGCGGCGGCGTCCCAGTCCTTGTTGTCGAGACGGTAGACGCCGTCCTTGAAGAACTCGGTGGCGGCGACGTCGAGGCCGAGGGCGATGTCGGAGCCGGGCGTGAAGCCCGCCTTCTCGATCGCCTTGACCAGGAAGTCGAGGCCCTCGCGGTTGCTGGGCAGGTCGGGGGCGAAGCCACCCTCGTCGCCGAGGCCCGTGGCGTAGCCGGCGGCCTTCAGCTCGGCCCGGAGCACGTGGTAGGTCTCCACACCCCAGCGGAGCGCCTCGGAGTAGGTCTCGGCGCCGATCGGCGCGAGGAAGAACTCCTGCATGTCGATGCCGTTGTCGGCGTGCTCGCCGCCGTTGATGACGTTGAACAGCGGAACGGGCAGCACGTGCGCGTTCGGGCCGCCGAGGTAGCGGAAGAGGGGAAGGTCGGCGGAGTCCGCCGCGGCCTTCGAGACCGCGAGGCTGACGCCGAGGATGGCGTTGGCGCCGACGCGCTTCTTGTTCTCGGTGCCGTCGACCTCGATGAGGATCTCGTCGACGATGCGCTGCTCGCTCGCCTCGACGCCTTCGATGGCCGGGCCCAGCTCGTCGATGATGGCCTCGACGGCCTTGAGCACGCCCTTGCCGCCGTAGCGGCTCTTGTCTCCGTCGCGCAGCTCGTACGCCTCGAACGCACCGGTGGATGCACCGGAGGGGACGGCGGCCCGCTGGACGATGCCATCGTCGAGGAGCACCTCCACCTCGACGGTCGGGTTTCCGCGCGAGTCGAGAATCTCGCGTGCGCCTACAGCCTCGATCAGTGCCACTGATGTGCTCCTTGCTCAGAGAAAACGTTGTGTGGAGCGTCGTCGGTCCGCGCTCAGTCTAGCCCGGCCCTTCGACAAGCTCAGGGACCCGTCAGACGACGAGCGCGAGCGCGACGCCGTCCCAGCCCTTCGCGCCGACCGTCTGCAGGGCCGTCGCGTCGAACCGCGGGTCGTCGCCCAGCATCCGCAGTCCGTCGCGGGTGCCGATCACCTTGGAGTCCGTCGAATCGTCGCGCACGATCTCGCCCTCGCGCCCGATGTTGTCGAGCACGATCACCGTCCCCGGATGGCCGAGCTTCGCCGCCCAGTCGAGGTAGACGGTGTTGGACTCCTTGTCGGCGTCGATGAACACCAGGTCGAATCCGGCGATCAGGGTCGGCAGCACGTCGGCGCCGCGTCCGACGCGGATGTCGACGCGATCGCCCACGCCGGCCGCGTCGATGCTGGCTCGTGCGACGGCGGCGTTGTCCGCCTCCGCCTCGATCGTCACGACCCTCCCCTCCGGTCCGACAGCGCGGGCCAGCCAGATCGTGGAGTACCCGCCGAGCGTGCCGATCTCGAGCACCCGCCGCGCGCCGCTGATGCGGACGAGGAGGTCGAGCAGCTTGCCGGCCACCGGCGCCACCTCGATCTCGGGAAGGCCGGCTGCGCGCTGAGCCTCGAGCGCCGCCTCGAGCGCCGGGTCGTGTCCGACCAGGGTGTCGACGAGGAAGGCGTCGGCCTGCGACCATGCTGCGGGGGTGGATTCCATGCCCTCAGCCAACCGTCGGCCCGGCGACGAGTCAAGAGCGTGGAGCGGAGAGCAGCTTTCCCGGTGCGCCGGCGAGTTCCGGCTGCCGCCGGAACTGCCCGGTGGCCGCGAGGACCCCGATCGCGACGGCGAGGACTATCCAGCCGGCGACCCCCAGCGGTCCGGCCAGGCCAAGGTCGGGCTTCGCAGCGGCGAAGAGGACGATGAGCCCGCCGGCGGCGTTGAGCGAACCGTGCGCGAGGACCGCCGGCCAGACCGACGCCGAGCGCAGTCGCAGCCAGCCGAGCAGGATGCCCCAGGCGACACAGCCGCCGATCATCAGGAGCACCCCGCTCAGGTCGGTGCGGCCGAAGTTGTAGCCGAGGAGGATGACCGGGCTGTGCCAGACGCCCCAGATCGCGCCGCTGAGAAGCAGCGTCGGCCACGTGCCGAGCGGACGGAGGGCGGGAACCAGCCATCCCCGCCAGCCGAGCTCCTCGCCGAACGCGGGGATCGCGTTGAGGAGCGCCGCCAGCGGGATCATCGCGATCTGTGCGAACACGACCACCTCGACCGGTGGCATCGGCGCGCCCGCAGGAAGAGCCTTCTGCAGCTCCGCGGCGAAGGCGGCGAACGTGAGATCGAGCCGGACGAAGCCGAGGGCGGCGGACACGAGGATGCTCAGCCCGACCAGCAGCGGCGGCACCAGCCAGGCGGCGACCATCAGCCAGACGATGCGCTTCGCCGGACGCAGCGGCCACAGGCCCAGGAACCGCGCGCGCTCCCCGCGCGCCGGGGTGCGCAGCGCGAAGGTGACGACGAGCGCCGCGATGGCAGGCGTCAGCATCATCACCGGCAGCAGTGCGGCGGCCAGGGGCTCCGCCAGGCCGTCGCCGAGCCACAGCGGCAGCGCCACCAGCCAGGCGAGACCGCAGGCGAGCACCGTGAAGACGATGACGGCGCCCCAGGGCACCCGTCGCGTCTCGAGCAGCGTGGAGTCGTTCATGAGGTCGCCTTTCCCTGGTCGGTCCGGGTCGCGCCGCGCAGACGTGCACGGTCGACGTAGGCCTGGAGCAGCGCCGCGGCCTCCTCGGCGCCGTCGATCGTCACGAGGAACGGTCGTCGGCCGAGACGCGCGACCTCGATCGCGGGTCCGCGGCGGATCACGATGCCGGTCCGCCCGTCCAGGGCGATGCGCCACCCCCACCCGCCGAACTCCCCGAACGGCGAGACATCGACCGCGCGCGCGGACTCGACCTCGTCGAGCGGGATCTCGATGCGGGGCCAGCCGATCAGCGCCCTGGCGGCGAATCCCTCGGGCGTCACGCGCACACGGAACGCGGTGGTGGCCACCATCGCGAAGGCGACGACGAGCACGACGACCGCGACGACCCACCCGCCCTGCACGCCCGTGCCGAGCATGAAGGCGGCGAGCGCGGCGAGCGAGAGCAGGAGCAGCAGGAGGACGGCGACCGCGGCGCGCGGCATCGAGGTCGTGGCCAGCCAGACGACGCGCTCCCCCTCGGCGATGCGCACGATCTGACGCGATTCGAGCGTGGGACCCGACTCGGGGCCGACCCGGGGCTGCACCGCCCAGGCGACGGCACCGACGGCCGCGAGCGCGGCGAACGATCCGAGCATCACCAGGCCGATGCCCGGCACGTCGGCCTCGGGCGCGAGATCGCGCTGCATCGCGAGCGAGCCGAGGCTCATGGCGGTGGCGAAGGCGGCGAGGCCCGCGGCGAGTGCGCCCATGAGCCGTGCGGCGCCGCCCCAGTGCGCACCCACCGCGGCGAACGTCGTGATCGCCATGAGCACGGGAAGCACCAGACCGACCCCGAGCAGGATCCAGAGATAGGTGGATGCCGGGGCGAACCCGTCGGTGCCGCTGACACCCCAGTGGACGGCGACCTGGTCAGGCATCGACGGCAGCCAGGCGACGATCACCGCGACGCCGATGGCCGAGATCACGACGGGCACGCCGACCGCGACGAGGAAGAAGGTGAGACGCGCTCTGCGCAGCGGCGCCGGCGGTATGCGGGTCAGGTCGTGTGCGGTCATGGCGAGACCTCCTCGGGGTTCCTGGGGGCGTTCTTCTCGGATCGTGGATCGCGATGCGCGTGCACGATGCCGGCGAGCGTCTCGGCGGAGACGCCGAGGGCACCGGCCCGGCGCACGAGCGCGTCGATCTCCTGTGCGAGCTCTGCCAGCGGCGCCGCCGAGCCCGCGATCACCGCTCCCCTGCCGCGACGGAGGTCGACGAGTCCCTCGTCGCGCAGCCGCTGATAGGCGTGGAGAACGGTGTGCTGATTGATGTCGAGGGCTTCGGCGACGTCGCGCGCCGCGGGCAGCCGGTCTCCCGGCACGAGAGCACCGGCGAGGATGTCGGAGCGGACGGACGCCGCGACCTGGTCGTAGAGCGGTCGAGAGCTGTCGGTGTCCACTCGGATCAGCATCGGAGTCCTCTCTTTCAAATCGCTACTTATTCTAATTGAACTAGAACAACTGTGGCAACCCTCCAGTCGTCTTGGACGGTGTGGCGCGCATCCGGGACACTGACGCCATGCGCATCACTCCCCGCCGTCTCGCCATCGGCATGAGCCTCTGGATCCCCAATCTCTTCAGCGGCATCCGCATCCGCCGATTCAGCGAGGACTGGACCCACGCGACCGTCGAGCTCCACGTGAACGTCTTCACCCGCAACTACGTCAAGACGGCGTTCGGCGGCTCGATGTCGGCGATGACCGACCCCTACTTCTTCATGCTGGTGATGCATCAGCTCGGGCGCGATCACGTCGTGTGGGACACGCGCGGCGAGATCGAGTTCCTCAAGCCGGGGCGCGGCGTGCTCACCGCCGAGTTCGAGGTCTCGAAGGAGAAGGCCGACGAGATCCGCGAGCGAGCCCGCGGCGGAGCGAAGGTGCTCGAGTGGTTCGAGACCGTGATCACCGACCGTGACGGAGACATCGTCGCGAAGGTGCGCCGGGAGGTCTACATCCGCGAGAAGAAGCGGGTCACCGCCGCACGCGGCTGACTCGACCCCTGTCGTTCACCCGGGCGTGCGACGATGTCGTCATGCTCCTCGCCCGCCGACTGACGCTCGGAGACGCCGTCGCGATCGGCCTGGGCTCCATGATCGGAGCCGGCGTGTTCGCGGTGTGGGCTCCCGCGATGGGCGTGGCCGGCAGCGGCATCCTCATCGCTCTCGCGATCGCCGCCGTCGTGGCGTTCTGCAACGCCACCTCGTCGGCCCAGCTGGCCGCGGTGCATCCCGTCGCCGGAGGCACCTACGCCTACGCCCGTGCGGAGATCGGCCCCTGGTGGGGATTCATCGCCGGGTGGAGCTTCGTGATCGGCAAGATCGCGAGCTGCGCGGCGATGGCCATGACGTTCGCCGCGTACGCCGCCCCCGAGGGCTGGCAGACGCCGGTCGCCGTGGTCGCGGTGGCGGCCCTCGCCACGGTGAACTGCTTCGGAGTGACCCGCACCGCCCTGCTGACGCGGATCCTCGTGGCGTGCTCGCTGCTCGGTCTCGCCGTCACAGTCGCCGTCGGGTTCGGGTCCGCCGCCGCGGCATCGCCTCCTCCGCTCCCCGACGCCTCCGCGTACGGGGTGCTGCAGGGCGCCGGGCTGCTGTTCTTCGCGTTCGCCGGCTATGCGCGGATCGCGACCATGGGCGAGGAGGTCGTCGATCCCGCGCGCACGATCCCCCGCGCGATCGTGCTCGCCCTCGGCGGCGCGGTCGTCGTCTACGCCCTGGTGGGCCTCGCGGTCATCCTCGTGCTCGGGGGCGACGCCGCCTCGTCGACCGCCCCGCTGGCCGATCTCCTCGTCGTCGCCGGATGGCCCGCGCTCGCACCGCTCATCCGGGTGGCCGCCGCCGCGGCCTCCCTCGGCGCGCTGCTCGCCCTGCTCACGGGCATCGGACGCACGACCCTCGCGATGGCCCGCGAGAGCGACGTGCCGCGGTTCCTGGCGAAGGTCGACGAGCATCGTCAGGTGCCGCAGCGCGCAGAGATCGTGATCGCCGCGATCGTCATCGGCATCGTGCTCGTCGCGGATCTCCGCGACGCGATCGGCTTCTCCTCGTTCGGGGTGCTGCTGTACTACCTGATCGCCAATGCGGCGGCCTTCCGGCAGACCGGACCCGCGCGCCGCTATCCGCGCGTGCTGCAGGTCGTCGGGGCGCTCGGCTGCCTCGTGCTCGTGAACAGCCTGCCGGTCATCGCCTCACTCGTCGGAACGGCGGTCGTCGTCTGCGGCGTCGCGTACCGGGTGCTGCGCCTGCGCCTCGCCCGCCGCTGAGTCGACGGCGGACGCGGAGCGGTACGTCCGCGGAGCGATCCCGAGCACGGACTGGAAGTCCCGCGTCAGGTGCGCGTGATCGGCGTACCCGAGTTCGGCGGCGATCCTCGCGAGATCGGTCGCCGGCTCGTCGCGGACCAGCTGGGCCGCCTCCTGCAGACGCCGCCGACGGATCATCGCGGCGGGCGACAGACCCACGTGCCGGTGTGTCATCCGCTGCAGCGTGCGCACCGACACCGCCAGTCGCATGGCCGCCTCCTCGGGCGTGAGCGCGGCGTCCTCCCCCATCAGCGCGTCGGACAGGGCGTTCGCCTGACGTGCGGCCTCGCCGGGTCGGCCGATCCGCTCGCCGAGCCACCGCGAGAACGACGCGACCGCGCGCTCCCTGTGCCCCTCGCCCGACTCCATGGCCGCGGTCACGGCATCGAGCAGTCCCGGCGCGTCGACCCGTGTCTCGGTATCGATGAGCGCAGCCGGCTCCTCGACGAGAGCGGGCACCGCGGCGGGGCGCAGCAGAGCCCCCACGGCCCAGCCGCGTCCGCGCAGGTCGCGGTGCGACACGCGGGTCGTCGCGCCCGACAGCGAGACCCCCTCCGGCTCGACCACGAGGTTGAGCGCGGGATACGAGACGATCTCCTGCCGGGACGAGCGCCCCGGGGCGATGTCCCACTCGGGGATCCAGAACCACGCGACGAGGTCTGCCGCATCGGCCGGTGCCGGCAGCCGATGGAACTCCGGCAGGCGCGCCGGGTACAGGATGCCGCGGGTCGGATTCACCATGGGCCCAGCGTAGGGTCCGGCCCCGACACCGCGGAGGACCGAGGTTGGCGCAGATCTTCAAGCCGCCGGCATCCTGCCCCTCGTACCGTGAGGACATGACTGATGAGACCCCCACCACCGGCGCGAACGGCACCTACACGACAGACGGACGACCGAACAGCGCGACGTCGCTCACGCCCTTCCTCGCGATCCCGGGAGCGAAGCAGGCGATCGAGTTCTACCGGGACGTCTTCGGCGCGCGCGTCGTCGACGTGACCGAGTTCGACGGCGTCGTCGCCCACGCCGACCTCGACTTCGGGCTCGGGCTCCTCCAGCTCGGCGAGCCGAGCCCCGACTACCACCTCGTCCCCTCGCCCGAGGGCGACGACGACTGCTATTCGATGGGCCTGTACGTGCCCGACGTCGACGCGGTGGTCGAGAAGGCCGTCGCCGCGGGAGCGACCGTGCGCGAAGCTCCCGCGCCGTTCGTGTCGGGCGACCGTTTCGCCAGCATCCGCGATCCGTTCGGCGTGCGCTGGTCGGTGATGACCCGGGTCGAGGACATCTCCGACGAGGAGAGCAGCCGGCGCGTGGCCGAGTGGGCCGAGTCGTTCACCTCGGCGCCGACGGACGCCGCGAGCTGACGGCGACCTCGGCAGCGCGGCACACGGCAGGGAGCAGCGCCTCCGCCGTGCGCCGGTAGCCGAGGGCGCTCGGGTGGAAGCGGTCGAGGCTGAACATCGCCTCCGGCTCGTCGAAGAACATCGGCCCGACCGCGCGACGCAGGTCGACGGGTTCGGCGCCCGCGTGCCGCGCCGTCTCCGCCTGGATGTCGGCGAGGCGGCGCGACATGCTGGAGGCCAGGCGCCGGAGCGGCTGCGGCACCGGGCGCAGCGCGCCGAGGTCGGGACACGTGCCGACGACGATCTCGGCACCCGCCTCGCGCAGCCGTCGGATCGACTCGTGCAGGTGCTGGGCCGAGAGCGAAGGCGGAAGGCGATGCGTGACGTCGTTCCCGCCCACGACGATCACGGCGACGTGCGGACGGTAGTCGGCGGACAGCCCGTCGAGCTGCGCCGGAAGATCGGGGGACTCCGAGCCCACGACCGCCGCGGTGTGCAGGCGCACGGGACGGCGCATCCGTCGTGCCAGTCCCTTCGCGAGCCGCCCGCCGAGCGTCTCCTTGCGCCGTTCCGCGCCGAGCCCGGCCGCGATCGAGTCGCCGAGGATCAGCAGGTCGATCGGGTCGCCGTCGAGCGACCGGCGCCAGACGCGATCGGCATCCAGCGACTCCTCGCCCAGCGGCTTCCCGATCCGCTCCCTGGCGAGCGCCGCCTGCCGGGTGAGGACGAGACGGATGCCGACGAGGACGGCCGCGACCGCGAGGCCGGCGACAAGACCCCGGAGCACCAGGACGCGGATACGACTCACGCCACGATTCGACACGATGGTCGTGAACGCGGCATGAACTCCGCCCGACATCCGTGCCTTCTCCGGACAGTCGGGTCGGGTCAGCGGCTCAGGACAGGGGCTTGAGCTCCAGCTCGCCGCTGCCCGCCGACACCGTCGCGAACGCGGTGTAGCCGTCGGCGGCCGAACGCTCGAGCAGCGCCTTGAGGTTCTTGGTGCGACGCTCGAGACGAACCCGTGCACCGCCCGCGATGAGACGGGCCTTGTGCGCGACGAGCTCGCCGATGGGAACGTCGGCGTCGTGGATGAGCACGACGGCTTCCGCCGCGGCATCCGGTTCCGCCGTCACGAGGTCGACCAGGCGTTCGAACCCGAGCGAGAACCCGACGGCGGGAACCTGCTGGCCGAGGAAGCGGCCGATCATGCCGTCATAGCGTCCGCCGCCGCCGAGCGAATATCCGACCGAGGGGTGCGCGAGCTCGAAGATCGTGCCCGTGTAGTAGCCCATCCCCCGCACGAGGAACGGGTCGAAGACGAGCGGGATCTCTGACGCCTGGGTCCCTGAGCCCATCGAAGAGCCTGTCGAAGCACGCCCGGCAGCCACGGCGTCGCCGATGCCGACCAGGTGCGCGACGATCTCGTCCGGTGCACCCTCGGGCAGCGCCTTGCGGATCTGCCGCTCACCGTAGGGGTTGTACTCCATGGTCTGCGGACGCCGCAGGAACTCCTCGAACGCGTCGACGGGTTCCGTGCTGCTCCCCTGGCGGAGTGCTCGCTCGCGGAGCTCGGCCCCGACGCCCTCCGGACCGATCTTGTCGAGCTTGTCGATCGTGATCAGCACACCCGGCCGCTCGTCGGCCGTGAAGCCGAAGCTGTCGAGCATCCAGTCCAGCACCCGCCGGTCGTTGATCCGTACCGTGGCGCCCTCGAGTCCGAGTGCGTCGACGGCGTCGAGCGAGGCGACCATGAGCTCGGCCTCGGCGCGCGAGGAGTCATCGCCGATGATGTCGATGTCGCACTGCACGAACTGACGGTAGCGGCCCTTCTGCGGACGCTCGGCTCGCCAGACGGGTCCGATCTGGATCGAGCGGAACACCCCGGGAAGCTGTCCGCGGTTGCTCGCGTAGAACCGGGCGAGCGGCACGGTGAGGTCGTAGCGCAGCCCGAGATCGGACAGCTCGGCCGGATCCTCCGCCGCCGCGCGGATGGCTTCGACGTCGAGACCCCGCCGCAGGATGTTGAACGACAGCTTCTCGTTGTCGCCGCCGATGCCGGCGTGCAGGCGGTCGTAGTCCTCGACGACCGGCGTCTCGATCTCGTCGAATCCATGCGCGAGGTAGCGGTCGCGGATGACGGAGAGCACGCGCTCACGGCGCGCCTTGTCGGCGGGGAGGATGTCGCGCATGCCGCGCGGCGGGTTCACAGTAGCCACGGTCCCATCTTCCCAGGTCCGTCGCCGCGACCGCGCCCGGTCGGTCTCAGGCGCCCGCCTCGGCCGTGCGCACCTCGTCCTCGAGCGTCCGCAGCCGCTCGCGCAGGGCGCGCTCGGCATCCCATCCCTCGGCACGCGCGGTCGCCACCAGCGCGAGGAGCGCGTCTCCGAGCTCGGCCTCGGATGCCGGAGCGGCGGCCTCGGCCCGTGGCACGATCCCCGCCCCGGCGGCCCGCCCGACGAGCTTCTGCGCGAGCGCGAGCGCCGGCATCCCCCGGGGCACGCCGTCGAGCACGCTCGTCCTGGTGCGCTTCTCCGCGGCCTTCGCCGCATTCCAGTGCACGAGCACCTCTTCCGGCGTCGTGGCCACCTCACCGGCGAAGACGTGCGGATGCCGGCGCACCATCTTCTCGGTCAGCGTCTCCGCCACGTCGTCGATGTCGAAGGGGTCGTCCGGATCCTGCGCGGCGATCGCCGCGTGGAACAGCACCTGCCAGAGCAGGTCGCCGAGTTCCTCGCGCAGATCGGCGCGAGTGCCGCTCTCGACCGCGTCGATGACCTCGTGCGACTCCTCGATCAGGTACGGGACCAGGTCGCGGTGGGTGATGCGCTGCGACCACACGCAGCGCTCGCGCACCTGGCGCATGGTCTCGGCCGCGGCGCGTAGCGGGTCGTCCACGTTCGCGCGGGGTTCGGGGCCAGTGCTCACGCTTCCTCCTTCGATGCCTTCGGATGCGCTCCGGCCGGTGTCGCTCACGACGACGCGGCCGCGACCCGACGGTACCAGCGCGCCCGCAGCGACACGATGATGCCCGAGAGCACGAGGGCGATCAGCGAGCCGACGAGCACGCCGAGGATCGCCTGGTCGCGGATGCCGCCGTCGTCGGCGAATGCCAGGTTGGCGAGCAGCAGCGAGACCGTGAAGCCGATGCCGCCCAGAGCGCCCGCCGCCAGGATGTCCCCGAACGGCAGGGCCGGCGGCGCGCCCTTCGGCCGGATACGCATCGCGATCCATCCGAACAGCGCGATGCCGAGGATCTTGCCCACAGGGAGCGCGACGACGATGGCCCAGAAAGCCGGCGACAGCTGCGCGGGCGAGAGGGCGGGAATCACCACGAAGGCCGCGACGAACGCGAACACCGGCAGGATCACACCGTTCACGGTCGGCTCGAGCGCGTGCCGTGTGCGTCCGGCGGGCACGGGCGACATGACCAGTCCGAGCATCACGCCGGCGATCGTGGCGTGGATGCCGGAGGACGCGACCAGCCCCCAGGTCACGACCCCGACGATGACCATGGCCACCGCGATCAGCACATGTCCGTGTTCGTGGAGCAGGCGGCTGAGCACCCAGAACGCCGCGACGCCGACGACCGCGAGCCCGAGCAGCAGCCACTGCACGTCGTGTGCGAACAGGACCGCGATGAAGATGATGCCGATGATGTCGTCGAGGATCGCGAGCGCGAGCAGGAAGACGCGCACGCTCGACGGCAGGCCGCGACCGAACATCGCCAGGACGCCGAGGGCGAAGGCGATGTCGGTGGCGGTCGGGATGGGCCACCCCGTCGCCGTGTCGCCGCTGCCGGCGATCAGCAGGTACACCGCGATCGGCACGAGCACGCCGCCGGCGGCGGCGATCGCGGGCTGCACCGCCTTGCGCGGGGAATCCAGCTCGCCGTGGGTCAGCTCATGCCGCAGCTCGATCGCCACGACGAGGAAGAAGACGGCGAGCAGCCCGTCGGACACCCAGTGCGCGACCGACAGGTCGAGCCCCGTACCGGGCACGGCGATGTGGAAGTCGAGGACGGCGGCGAGCGCATCGTGTGACGGGAGGTTCGCCAGAAGAAGGCCGAGCCCGGCCGCGACGAGCAGGAGGACGGCGGGGAACTGCTGGCCGCGGAGAGGGTTCGCTGAGATGCGCATCCCCTCCATCGTAGGTCGCGGGGTGAGAGCGTCCTCGGGCGTCATGCGTTCAAGACACCCCGACCGACGGGGATACTCTCGAAGGGTGACCCCCGCACAGAGCTTTCCCGAGCCCACGAACACCGAGGCCATCCGCGTGATCGGCCGCTTCGAAGCCGGCCAGGGCATCCCGGATGCCATGCGCTCCGACGTCAGGATGCTGGGCGGCCTGCTCGGTCAGGTGCTGCGCGAAGCCGGCGGCGACGACCTCTTCGAAGACGTCGAGCGTCTGCGCCTCGCGACGATCGAGGCGTACGAGGAGGAGAACTCCGACGCCTTCGAGCGGGCAGCGGCGATCGCCGAGTCCTTCACCGTCGCACGCGCCGATGAGGTCGCCCGCGCCTTCACCTGCTACTTCCACCTGGTGAACCTCGCCGAGGAGCATCAGCGCGTGCGGGTGCTGCGCGAGCGCGCCGGCCAGCCCGGCTCGTCGACGGGCTCAGGCGCCCAGTCCGCCGACACCGTCGCCACCGCCTACGCGCGTCTGCGGAGCGAGGTCGGCGACGACGAGGCACGCCGCCGCCTGGACGGGCTGCGCTTCCACCCCGTCTTCACGGCGCACCCGACCGAGGCCCGCCGCCGCGCCGTGTCGTCCAGCATCCGCCGCCTCTCCGAGCTGCTCACGCAGCACGACGCGGCGAGCGAGGGCGGCGCCGAGCAGCACCGCGCCCGTCGCCGGATGCTGGAGGAGATCGACACGCTCTGGCGCACCGCGCCGCTGCGTTCGCAGAAGCCGTCGCCGACCGACGAGGTGCGCACGGTCATGGGCGTGTTCGACGAGACCCTCTTCACGACCGTGCCTCACGTGTACCGCCGCATCGACGACGCGCTGCGCGGCGAGGAGTCCGGCTCCAGCGCACCCGTCGTCCCGGCCTTCGTCCGCATCGGATCCTGGGTCGGCGGCGACCGCGACGGGAACCCGTTCGTGACGGCATCCGTCACCCGCGAGGCATCGCAGATCGCCGCGGACCACGTGCTCCGCGGACTGGAGCGCGCCCTCGATCGCATCGGCCGCACTCTCACGCTCGCCGCGGACGACACGCCGCCGAGCGCCGCCGTCACGGCGCTCTGGGAGGCCTTCGCCGCCGCCGAGCCCGACGTCGCCGCCGAACTGGCCGCGCGCTCCCCCGAGGAGCCGCACCGCCGGGTGCTGCTCGTGCTCGCGCGCCGGGTCGCGGCGACCCGTCGCGGAGACGGCGAGCACGGCTACGCCCGTCCCGAGGAGCTGCTCGCCGACCTGCGCGCGGTGCAGAACTCTCTCGCGGACGCCGGTGCCAGGCGCCACGCGTTCGGCGGGGTGCAGCACCTGATCTGGCAGGTCGAGACCTACGGCTTCCACCTCACCGAGCTCGAGGTCCGGCAGCACTCGCAGGTGCACGCGAAGGCGCTGGCCGAGCTCGAGGCGGGCGAGGCGATCAGCGCGCAGACCGAGGAGGTCCTCGAGCTCTTCCGCGTGATCGCCGAGATCCAGCGTGACCGGGGCGTCCGGGCTGCCGGCCGCTACGTGGTGTCTTTCACGCAGGCCGCATCCGATCTCGCGAACGTGCACCGCCTCGCCCGACATGCGCTCGGCGATGATGTGCCGGTGCTCGACGTCGTGCCGTTGTTCGAGACTTTCGCCGACCTGCAGGCCGCGCCGGAGATCCTCGCCGAGGCGGTGACCTTCCCGGAGTTCCGCGCGCGCATGGCCGAGACCGGCAACCGCCTCGAGGTCATGCTCGGCTACTCGGACTCGTCGAAGGACGTCGGCCCGGTCGCCGCGAACCTCGCCCTCTACGAGGCGCAGGAGAAGATCGCCCGGTGGGCGCAGGAGTCGGGCATCGAGCTCACCCTCTTCCATGGTCGTGGCGGCGCGCTCGGCCGCGGCGGCGGACCCGCGAACTCCGCGATCCTCGCGCAGCCGCCGCACTCCGTCGACGGCCGGTTCAAGCTCACGGAGCAGGGCGAGGTCATCTTCGCGCGCTACGGCGAGCCCGCGATCGCCATGCGGCACATCGACCAGGTCGCCGCGGCGACCCTGCTCGCCTCCTCCCCCTCGGAGGAGAAGCGCACGAGCAGCGCGGCGGCCCGCTACGCCGAGGTCGCGTCGATCATGGATGCGACCTCGCGCGAGCGGTTCTTCTCGCTCGTCAAGGCCGAGGGCTTCGCTCCCTGGTTCGCGACCGTCACGCCGCTGGAGGAGATCGGCCTGCTGGCCCTGGGCTCGCGGCCCGCACGGCGCGGCCTCTCCGTCGAATCGCTCGAAGACCTCCGGGCGATCCCGTGGGTCTTCGCGTGGACGCAGGCGCGCATCAACCTCGCCGGATGGTTCGGCCTGGGCACGGCGCTGGAGGCCGTGGGAGACGTGGAGCTGCTCACCGAGGCATACCGGGACTGGCCGCTGCTGCGCACCATGATCGACAACGTCGCGATGAGCCTGGCGAAGACCGACGAGCGGATCGCCCGTCAGTACCTCGCACTCGGGGACCGCGACGACCTCGCCGCCCTCGTGCTCGACGAGCTCGCGCTCACCCGCGAGTGGGTGATCCGCCTCACCGGCGGCGAAGGCCTCCTCGAGAACAAGCCCGTGCTGCAGCGGGCCGTCCAGCTGCGGAGCCCCTACGTCGACGCGCTCTCGCTGCTGCAGCTCCGTGCGCTCCGGGCGCTCCGCTCGGCCGCCGAGCATGCGGAGAGCTCGGGAGCGGATGCCGAGCAGCAGCGACTGCTCCTGCTCTCGGTCAGCGGCGTCGCGGCGGGCCTGCAGAACACCGGGTGATTCTCGGCCGAGGCGGCGTGAGAGTTCTCACATCCGGGGCACCGCTAGAGTGAAATATCGGTCGGATCCGGCCCTTCCCCCTCACGCGACACGATCGCCTGCGCCCTCATCCCCCACCAGAAAGCCACCTCGCGTGACCGCTACGTCTTCCGTCGACTTCCACCCGCTCTCCCCCGCCGTGCAGCCCGTCTTCGACACGGTGCTGTCGCGGAGCCCGCACGAGCCCGAGTTCCACCAGGCCGTGCACGAGGTGCTGAACTCGATCTCGCCGGTGCTGGAGCAGCATCCGGAATACGTCGACGGCGGCATCCTGGAGCGTCTGGTCGAGCCGGAGCGTCAGATCCTGTTCCGCGTGCCGTGGGTCGACGACGCCGGCCGGCTGCAGGTCAACCGCGGCTACCGCATCCAGTTCTCCTCGGTGCTCGGCCCGTACAAGGGCGGCCTGCGCTTCCACCCCTCGGTGAACCTCTCGATCATCAAGTTCCTCGGCTTCGAGCAGATCTTCAAGAACGCGCTCACGGGTCAGGGCATCGGCGGCGGCAAGGGCGGATCGGACTTCGACCCGCACGGCAGGTCGGATGCCGAGGTCATGCGGTTCTGCCAGTCGTTCATGAACGAGCTCTACCGTCACCTGGGCGAGCACACCGACGTCCCGGCCGGCGACATCGGCGTGGGCGGCCGCGAGATCGGCTACCTGTTCGGCCAGTACCGCAAGGTCACCAACCGCCACGAGTCCGGCATGTTCACCGGCAAGGGCACCGGCTGGGGCGGCGCCGAGGTGCGCACCGAGGCCACGGGCTACGGCGCCGTGTTCTTCGCCCAGGAGATGCTCGCCGTGCACGACGACTCCCTCGCGGGCAAGCGCGTCGGGATCTCGGGTTCCGGCAACGTCGCGATCTACGCGATCCAGAAGGCGACCCAGCTCGGCGCGACCCCGGTGACGGCATCCGACTCCTCCGGCTACGTCGTCGACGACGCCGGCATCGACGTCGATCTGCTCCGTCAGCTCAAGGAGGTGGAGCGCGCCCGCATCGTCGAGTACGCGAACCGCCGTCCGAGTGCGCGCTTCGTCGAGGGCGGCAGTGTCTGGCAGGTGCCGGTCGACATCGCGGTCCCGTCGGCCACGCAGAACGAGGTGAGCCTGGCGGACGCCGAGGCGCTGATCGCGAACGGCGTGCGCGCGGTCTCCGAGGGCGCGAACATGCCCTGCGAGCCGGCGGCGGTCGACGCGTTCCAGAACGCCGGGGTGCTTTTCGCGCCCGGCAAGGCCGCGAACGCCGGCGGTGTCGCGACCTCGGCGCTGGAGATGAGCCAGAACGCCTCGCGCCAGCGCTGGACCTTCCACGACAGCGAGAACAAGCTCCGCGAGATCATGGGCGACATCCACCGCGCGGCCTTCGACGCGGCCGAGCGTCACGGCCGGCCGGGCGACTACGTGGCGGGCGCCAACATCGCCGGCTTCGAGCGCGTCGCCGCCGCGATGCTGGCGCAGGGCGTCATCTGATCACCGGCACACCGCGAGCGGATGCCGTCAGCCGCCGAGCTGCCGATCGTCGGCGTGCCGCGCGAGCGAACGGCCGTAGCGCTCGGTGAGCTGCACCATCAGGTCGGGAGTGTCGCGATCGACGCCGAACACGTGGCCGGGGAAGTCGAGCTCCGGCTGCGCGGCGGTGATCTCGGCCTCCCGGTCGGGTGACAGCAGCTGCACCGGATCTCCGACGGCGACCCAGCCGATCGGCACCACGGTGCCGGCCGGAAGCACGGCCCTGCGATGCACGATGGCGTTCACGCGCACCTCGCAGCGGTCGCCGACCAGGGCTCCGTTGAAGATGCGCGCGCCGGAGGCGAAGAACACCTCCTCGCCGACGGTCGCACCGGCGATGCTCGCGAGCGTGCCCACGAGCGTGTGCGCCCCGATGTGCACGGCGTTCGCCGCCGTCGCGCGGATGAGAGCGTTCTCCATCACGATGACGTTCTCGCCGAGCGTGATGGGTCCGCCCTCCGCGGTGATCACGGCACCGTGCAGCACCTGGCAGTCCGGGCCGATCTCCACGTCGCCGGAGATCACGGCGGTGGGAGCGATGACGGCGGTGTCATGGATCCGGGGCCGAGCCCCGAGGTGCTCGTACAACATGCCGCCAGACTAGTCCCGCGGATGTCGCCGTTGACAGTGCCTCACTGTCGACCTACTCTCCCGGCATGGCGATCACGAGTCTCTTCCCGATCCTGCGCACGACTGATCTCCCGCGACTCCGCGGCTTCTACGAGCAGGCGTTCGGCGGCGAGGTCACGTATCGGTACGACCAGGACGGAGTCGACGTCTACGTGGCGCTCGCTGTCGGGGGTGGTCAGATCGGCATCGGATTCGAGACGGACGTCCTCCGGGGAGAGGCGATCGCGATCTGGCTCTACTCCGACGGAGTCGACGCGACGTATCGTGCGGCGATCGATGCAGGAGCGCTGTCCGTCGCTCCGCCGGAGGATCTCCCCTGGGGCGAGCGGGTCGCGCAGGTGCGCGACCCCGACGGCAACCTGCTGCACCTCGCGACGGCGGCGGCCGAGAGCTGAACATCCGGCTCACTCGGCGAACGATCTGTCCGGTCGCGGTGAACGACGCTCTCGCGAAGCCCCACCGCCCAAGACGACGAGCGTGACGGCGAGGGCGGCCGCGGAGACGAGGACCGCGGCCGCTGCCGGGAACGGGATGCTCTCGACACCCCAGCCACCGGCGAGCACGGCGGCGGAGGAGGCACCGACCGCGATCCCTCCGTTGAAGAGGACGGGGATGAGGGCACCGGCGAAATCACGACGCTCCGGGCCGGCGATGCGCAGGATCAGCGTCTGGGCGAGGGGCGGGAACGCACCCGACCCGACACCCCAGAGCACGACGACAAGCAGGGACCCCGAAGGTTCCGCCAGCGCGGTTCCTGCCACGGCGGCCGCCGTCGTGAGCAGCGCGATGAGCAGCGCACGGATCGTGCCGGTCTCGACCCGCGCGGCGATGCCCACTCCCACGGCCGAGGCGATGCCGAACACGATGAGGAGGCCGCCGACTCCGCCGGGGAGCAGAGATGCCGCCGGCTCCGCGAGGCGCGTGATGAAGGTGTAGGCGCCGTAATGACCGATCAGCGCCACGGCGATGAGCGCCGTCACGATCCCGAGCCGGCGACCGGCCGCGCGTGAGGACCTCTCGCCACCCGCCGCTGCGGACGGCTGCCGCACCACGAGAGGAACGGAGACCGCGACGATGATCGCGATTACGGCCAGGGCCGCCGCGAGGACGAGGAAGGCCACTCGCCAGTCCGTGGCATCGGCGAGGACACGCGCGAGCGGAGTGCCGATCACCATCCCGAGTGTCCCTCCCCCGAGCACGAGGCTGATCGCCCGACCCAGCATCCGATCGTCGACGAGGTCGGCGACATAGGCGTTCACTGTCGCCCAGAGCAGGCCAACCGCGGCAGCTCCCAGCATCCGCACGGCGACGACGAAGACGAAGTCCGATGCGACCGCAGTCAATCCGGACGAGACGACCAGCGACGCCAGTGCGACGACGATCACCGGTCGCGCCGGCCACCGACGCGCCCACCGGCTGAGCGGGAAGCTGGTCACGACCACGACTCCTGCCCAGACGGCGACCAGTGAGCCGATCTGGGCCTCAGAGGCTCCCAACCCGACGCTCATCGGCACGAGGAGGGCGGTCGGGAGCATCTCGGCGGTGACCATCAGCATTGTCGCCGCCGCGAGGACGAGGACCGGAGTCCACGGGAATCCGGGCTTGTCATCAGAGATTCTGTGAGTCATGCTGAGAACGTAAACCCTGACATCAATGTCAATGTCAAGGTTTCGGAGGAGAAGTCATGAAGATCGGCGAACTCGCGCGGAGAGCGGATGTCGCGCCGCGACTCATCCGCTACTACGAGCAGCAGGGGCTGCTGACGGCCGAGCGGTCGGAGAACGGCTATCGGCACTACTCCGAGACCGACGCCGAGCGCCTCGAGCGCGCCGCCGGCCTGGTGCGCGCCGGGATCCCCACGCGGCTCGTCAAGGTGCTCCTCGATGCTGAGGACGCGGCAGATCGGATGGATGCCTCCTGCCCCCGCGAGGTGGCTTCGCTGTTGTCCACCGAGCTGACCGGGCTGGACGAGCGGATCGCCTGTCTCACGCGGAGCCGCGACACGATCCGCCGGTTCCTCGCGCGCACGACCGATGACATCGCCGAGCGCGAGGCGGCCGGCTGAGACCGCCCGGCTACTCCACCTTGACGGGCTCGGGGAAGATCGCCGTGAACAGCTGGCCGACCCACTCGAGCAGCTGCGCATCGGGCAGCGGCTCGAGACCCACGCCCACCGCGGCGGGCACGGTCGGCATCGGCACGACCAGCGCCTCTCCCCCGGCGACGAGCTTCGCCTTGGGGTAGAGCCGCTGCAGCCGCACCTTGATCGAGTCCTCCAGGCGCGCCGGCGCGATGCGCAGGTTCGACCCCATCACCACGACATCCGTCAGCCCTGCCCGTGCGGCACGGCGGCGCAGACGCGAGATCGCGAGCAGCCCCTCGACCTCTTCGGGCGGGGTGCCGTAACGGTCGACGAGCTCCTCGATGACCTGGTCGATCGCTTCGTCCTTCGCCGTGGCTGCCGATGCCGCCGAGAGCTTCTGGTACGCCTCGAGACGCAGCCTCTCGCTGTCGATGTAGTACTCCGGGATGCGGGCGTCGAGCGGCAGCTCCAGCCGCAGCTCCTGCCCGCTCTCGACCTCGTCACCGCGGAACGTGGCCACGGCCTCGCCGATCATGCGCAGGTACAGGTCGAATCCGACACCGGCGATGTGCCCGGCCTGCTCGGCGCCGAGCATGTTGCCCGCGCCGCGCAGCTCCAGGTCCTTCAGCGCCACCTGCATGCCTGAGCCGAGATCGTTGTTCACCGCGATCGTCTGCAGGCGGTCGGCGGCGGTCTCGCTCAGCGGCTTCATCTCGTCGTAGAGGAAGTAGGCGTAGGCGCGCTCGCGTCCACGGCCGACGCGGCCACGCAGCTGGTGCAGCTGACTCAGGCCGTACTTGTCGGCGCGATCGATGATGATCGTGTTCGCGTTCGAGATGTCGAGCCCGGTCTCGATGATGGTGGTCGACACCAGTACGTCGAACTTCCGCTCCCAGAAGTCGTCGACGACCTGTTCCAGCTGGTGCTCCCCCATCTGTCCGTGGGCGACGGCGATCCGGGCCTCCGGCACGAGCTCGGCGAGCTGCGCGGCGACCCGCTGGATCGACTGGACGCGGTTGTGCACGAAGAACACCTGGCCCTCGCGCAGGATCTCGCGGCGGATCGCCGCCGCCATCTGCTTGTCGCTGCGGGGGCCGACGAACGACAGGATCGGATGCCGATCCTCGGGCGGTGTCGCCAGCGTCGACATCTCGCGGATGCCGGTCACCGCCATCTCGAGCGTGCGCGGAATCGGCGTCGCACTCATCGCGAGGATGTCGACGTTCGTCTTGAGCTTCTTCAGCGTGTCCTTGTGCTCGACGCCGAAGCGCTGCTCCTCATCGATGATCATCAGGCCGAGGTCCTTGAACAGAACGCCCTCGGTGAGGATGCGGTGCGTGCCGATGACCATGTCGACCGAGCCCTCGAGGAGCCCCTGCAGCGTGAGCCGGACCTCCTTGTCGGTCTGGAACCGCGACAGCGCCCGCACCTTGACGGGGAAGCCGGCGAATCGCTCGGTGAACGTCTCCATGTGCTGCTTGACCAGCAGGGTCGTCGGCACGAGCATCGCGACCTGCTTGCCGTCCTGGATCGCCTTGAACGCCGCACGCACGGCGACCTCGGTCTTGCCGAAGCCGACGTCTCCGGAGAGCAGGCGGTCCATCGGGATGGGCCGTTCCATGTCGGCCTTGATCTCGTCGATCGTCTGCAGCTGGTCGGGCGTCTCGGCGAAGGGGAACGCCTCCTCGAGCTCACGCTGCCACGGGGTGTCCGGGCCGAACGCGTGGCCCTTGGCGCTCATCCGCGCGGAGTACAGCTTGACGAGCTCGACCGCGATGTCGCGCACGGCCTTGCGGGCCTTGCCCTTGGCCTGCGACCAGTCGCTGCCGCCCATCTTCGACAGGGTCGGAGCCTCGCCGCCGACGTACTTCGACAGCAGGTCGAGCTGGTCGGTGGGAACGTACAGCTTGTCGCCGGGGTAGCCGCGCTTGGACGGCGCGTACTCCAGGACGAGATAGTCGCGGACCGACTTGGTGGCGTTGCGACCGCCGGTCGACACCTCGCGCTTGGTCATCTCGACGAAGCGGCCGATGCCGTGCGTGGCGTGCACCACGTGGTCGCCGGGCTTGAGCTGCAGCGGGTCGACGACGTTCTTGCGGCGGGAGGCGAGTTTCTTGACGACGCGCTGGTCGCCGCCGATCGTGCGGCCGTAGAACTCGTTGTCGGTCAGGACGGCGAGCTTCGCCTCGGAGATCTGGAAGCCGGCTTCGACCGATCCCGTGACGAGCGTCGCGATCCCCGCCTCCGGAGCCTCGGTGAGCGACTCGACGACGCGTGCCGCGATGCCCCGATCGGCGAGCACGTCGCGCGCGCGATCGACGAGCCCGGAGCCCGCGGAGATCACGACGACCCGCCATCCGTCCGAGACCTTCGCCTCGACGAACGAGATCGCACCGTCGACGTTGCCGTGGAACGACGGGATGACGGCGGCATCGAGGTTCGTCGCCTCGGCGTCGCCTTCGCCGAGGCCCGCACCGAACGGGCTCAGCCGCCACCAGACGCCGCCGCGATCGCGGACGACCTCGCGCAGCTGGGCGATCGTGCGGAAGTCGCCGGCCCCGAGGTCGATCGGCGCCGATGCGCCCGAGGTGGCCGCGCTCCACGCGGCGTCGAGGAACTCGCGGTTCGTCTCGCCGAGCGTGATGGCACGCGCCGTCGAGCGCTCGGGGTCGACCACGGCGGTCGCGCTGCCCTCCGGCAGATACTCGGCCAGCGACTTGAGCGGACCGGACACGGCGGGGAGCAGCGATTCCATGCCCTCGACCGGGATGCCCTCGGCCATCTTCTCGAGCATCCCCGAGATCGCCGGGAATCCGCCGATCAGGGCTCGTGCCCGCTCGCGGACATCGGGCGTCAGCAGCAGCTCGCGGCTCGGGGGCAGATCGACACCCGGGATGTCGCCCGGCAGCGAGCGCTGATCGGCGACCGAGAACGCGCGGATCTGATCGATCTCGTCGCCGAAGAACTCGACGCGGTACGGATGCTCCGACGTGGGAGGGAAGACGTCGAGGATGCCGCCGCGCACGGCGAACTCGCCGCGACGCGAGACCATGTCGACGCGCGAGTAGGCACGCTCCACGAGCTGCTCGGCGACGTGGTCGAGCTCGTTGCCGCGGCTGCCGGTCGCGAGTTCGAGCGGCGCGATCTCGCCGAGGTTGCCGGCGATCGGCTGGAGCGCCGCACGCACCGAGGCGACGACGACGAGGGGATGCTCGCCCGACCACTCGGCGATCCGGCGCAGCGTCTGCAGCCGCTGTCCGACCGTGTCGGGGCTCGGGCTCAGCCGCTCGTGCGGGAGCGTCTCCCATGCGGGGAAGGTGAGGATCTCGGCCGTCGGGAGGTAGGCCTCGAGCGCGTGTGCGAGGCTCTCGGCGCGGCGGCCGGTCGGCGCGACGGCGAGCAGCGCGGAGGGGTGCCCCGCGGCGCCGCGCTTCTCGAGCAGCCCCGCGAGCGCGGGAGCGTCGAGCCCGTCGACCAGGCCGAGGTCGGCGTCGGTGTGCGCCCAGCTGAGGGCGTCACGGTACAGAGACGCCTCTTCCAAGGCGCGCAGAATCCCCGGAACAGTCACCGGACAAGACTAGTCGCGCCCACCGACATGGCGGCTCGCCTCCTCGTAGGCTGTCGGGATGGAAACGGTCACCCTCACCACCGAACGACTCGTGCTGCGCGCTCCGACCGAGGCCGACATCGACGCGATCGAGGCGGCGTGCCAGGATCCGGAGATCCCGCGGTGGACGACGGTGCCGAGCCCCTACACGCGCGAGAACGCCGTGGACTTCGTGCGGCTCGTGGCCGGGTGGTGGGCCGAGGACAAGGAGACGGTGTGGGCGATCTTCGTCGACGATCGCCTCTCCGGCATGATCGGGCTGCACGACATCGAGCAGCACCACACCGGTGGTCACGCCGAGATCGGCTTCTGGATGACGGGAGACGCCCGAGGCCGGGGATACCTCGCCGAAGCGGCGCGCGCCGTGATCGACTGGGGCTTCTCGGAACTCGGACTCGTGCGACTCACGTGGCGTGCTGTCGCCGGCAACATCCCGTCCGCGCGCTCCGCCAGGGCACTCGGCTTCCGCTACGAGGGTCTGCAGCGCCAGGCGCTCACGAGTCCGCGCGGTCGCGACGACGGCTGGTTCGCCGGTCTCCTCCCGACCGATGACCGCACTCCGGTCGAGTGGCCGGTGCTCTGAGGCGAACGGTCCTCGGGTGACAGTGTCGGATGCCGGTGGCAGGATGACACCATGCCCGAGATGCCGGAGGTCCAGGGACTCACCGCGTTCCTCGGCGGGCGCGCGGCGGGGCGCACGATCACCCGCGCGACCGTCGCTGCGATCGCCGCGCTCAAGACCTACGACCCGCCGATCTCCGCGCTCCAGGGCGCCGAGATCACGGCATCCGCTCGTCTGGGCAAGTTCGTCGTGCTGTCGTGCGGCGATGACCTGCACCTCGTGTTCCATCTCGCCAAGGCCGGCTGGCTGCGCTGGTACGACGCCCTCCCCGCGACGCTGATCAAGCCGGGCAAGTCGCCGATCGCGCTGCGCATCGCGTTCGACGACGGCAGCGGGTTCGACCTGACCGAAGCGGGGACGAAGAAGTCCCTCGCGGTGTACGTCGTGCGTGATGTGCAGGATGTCCCCGGCATCGCGAGGCTCGGACCCGACCCCCTCGCTCCCTGCTTCACGCGCGACGCGTTCGCCGCTCTGCTCACGGACCGCCGCATGCAGATCAAGGGCCTCCTGCGCGATCAGGCGGTCATCGCCGGCATCGGGAACGCCTATTCCGATGAGATCCTGCACGCCGCGAAGATGTCGCCGTACGCCATCGCCGGCAAGCTCGACGACGCCGAGGTCGATCGGCTCTTCGCCGCGATGCAGGAGACGCTGACCGACGCCGTCGCCGAGGCATCCGGCAAGCCTCCCGCCGATCTCAAGGATGCGAAGCGTCGGGGCATGCAGGTGCACGCGCGGCGCGGCGAGACGTGTCCGGTCTGCGGCGACACGGTGCGCAGCGTGTTCTTCGCCGACCGCTCGCTCGAGTACTGCCCGACCTGTCAGACGGGCGGCAAGGTGCTCGCCGATCGTCGTCTCTCGCGGCTTCTGAAGTGACCGGTGCGCTCTGCGCGATGACGCGGAATGAAATGTGTCCGGACGCGTTGAGTACACTCAGAGCATTGAACGTGCTCCGGGGTCGGTGAGAATCCGAACCGGCGGTGACAGTCCGCGAGCGTCTCGGCCGAGCCGAGATGCCGATCCGGTGGAATTCCGGGACCGACGGTGATGCGAGGGAGACCTCGCTAGTCCGGAAGGGAGGCAGCACGAGGCGCAGCTGCGCGCGCCTTCTGTCTGCCGCTCTCTCCGATCAGGAGAAGCTCCGGAGCCTCACAGGAGGACGACGGATGGCAGTGAACGGGACAGAGCGCGAGGCGATGAGCCGTGCGCTCGAGCTCGCCGCCCGCGGGCCGCGCGGCGTGAATCCGCAGGTCGGTGCCGTCATCCTCTCCCCCGGCGGCGAGGTCCTCGCGGAGGGCTGGCACCACGGCGCCGGCACACCGCACGCCGAGGTCGACGCGCTGTCGAAGCTCGCTCCCGGCGCGGCGCGCGGTGCGACCGCGGTCGTGACGCTCGAGCCCTGCAACCACACCGGACGCACCGGTCCGTGCGCCGTGGCCCTGATCGACGCGGGCGTGTCGCGCGTCGTGTACGCGCTGGACGACCCCGGCATCGCCTCGGGCGGCGGAGCGGAGCGTCTGCGCGCCGCCGGTGTGAGCGTCGAGTCCGGCGAGCAGGCGGATGCCGCGCACGCGCTGATCGACGGATGGCTCACCGCTCAGCGTCTGGGTCGACCGCACATCACGGTGAAGTGGGCGCAGAGTCTCGACGGGCGTGCGGCCGCGGCCGACGGCTCGAGCCAGTGGATCACGGGTCCCGCGGCCAGGGCCGACGTGCACCTCCGTCGCGCGCAGGCCGACGCCATCGCCGTCGGCACCGGCACCGTGCTCGCAGACGACCCGGCGCTCACCGCGCGGGACGGCGACGCGCTGCACCCGAACCAGCCGATCCCCGTGGTCATCGGAACGCGTCCGACGCCGTCGGATGCCGCGGTGCACCGGCATCCGCACGCGCCCCTCTTCTACGACACCCATGACCTGCAGAGCATCGCGGCCGATCTGCACGCTCGCGGGATCCAGAGCGTGTTCGTCGAGGGCGGGCCGACACTTGCCAGCGCCTTCCTCCGCGCCGGTCTGGCCGACCGCGTGCTCGCGTACATCGCTCCCGTCCTGCTCGGCGGCGACCGCCTCGCCCTCACCGACATCGGCGTGGCGTCGATCGATGAGGCCCGCCGCCTCACCGTGACGGAATGGGTCCCTCTCGGGCCCGACCTGCTCGCGATCGCGCGCCCCGCCGAAGACCCTCACTCTCAGAACGAAGGAACCGACTGATGTTCACCGGAATCATCGAGGAGATCGGCGAGATCACCGCGATCGCGCCCTCAGGCGACGGCTGGCGTCTGACCGTGCGAGCGCCCAGGGCCGCCGCGGATGCCGTGCACGGCGAGTCCATCGCCGTGTCGGGTGTGTGCCTCACGGTCGTCGGATCCACGGACGACACGTTCGACACCGATGTGATGAAGCAGACCCTCGACGTCGCCGCGATCGGCGGGGCGGTCGTCGGCACGCGGGTCAACATCGAGAAGGCCATGCCGGTCGGTGCCCGCCTCGGCGGCCACATCGTGCAGGGCCACGTCGACGGGGTCGGCGAGGTGCTCGAGGTGCGCCCCGGCGCCCAGTGGAGCGTGCTGCGCATCAGCCTGCCGGCCGATCTCGCGCCGCTCGTCGTCGACAAGGGATCGATCTCGGTCGACGGCACCTCGCTCACGGTGAGCGCGGTGAGCGACCCTTCGACAAGCTCAGGGACCCAGGGCGGTCACTGGTTCGAGGTCTCGCTCATCCCCGAGACGCTCGCCGCGACCACTCTCGGCGCCCGCGCCGTCGGAGACCGCGTCAACCTCGAGACCGACATCCTCGCCCGCCACGTCGAGCGGCTGCTCGCGTTCAGGCCGACCACCTCCGCCGCACCGGAAGGAGGCTCGCGATGAGCCTTTCCACCATCCCCGAGGCCCTCGAAGCGCTGCGCGCCGGGCGTCCCGTCCTCGTCGCGGACGACGAGAACCGTGAGAACGAGGGCGACGTCATCCTGTCGGCCGAGCTCGCCACCCCCGAGTGGGTCGCCTGGACCGTGCGCTGGTCGTCCGGCTTCATCTGCGCCCCCATGCCCGCCGACCTCGCCGACAGCCTGAACCTGCCGCCGATGGTCGCCGCGAGCGAGGACGCCCGCTCCACCGCCTACACCGTGAGCGTGGATGCCGCGGAGGGCGTCACCACGGGCATCAGCGCACACGACCGCGCCCACACGCTGAACGTGCTGGCGAATCCGGCGTCGACCGCGACGAGCATCATCCGCCCGGGGCACGTGCTGCCGCTGCGCGCCGTCGATGGCGGCGTGCGGGAACGCAGCGGTCACACGGAGGCCGCCGTCGAGCTGATGAAGCTCGCAGGTCTCCAGCCGGTCGGCGGCATCGCCGAGGTCGTCGCCGAGGACGGCAGCATGATGCGCCTGCCCGGCCTGATGGAACTCGGCGCCCGCGACGGCGTTCCGGTGATCACGATCGAGCAGCTCATCGCGCATCTCAACGAGATCGATCCGGAGGGCTCCACGCCGAAGGCGGTCCGCGGTCGCCGTGTGAGCCTGCGCGCGGACGCGACGGTGCCGACCACGCACGGCACGTTCCGCTTCCTCGCGTACAAGGACCGCGTGACCGGCACCGACCACATCGCGGTCGTCTCCGGTGAGCTCACCGAGACCGCCCTCGTGCGCGTGCACTCGGAGTGCCTGACCGGCGAGGCCTTCGGCTCGCTCAAGTGCGAGTGCGGCCCGCAGCTCGACGCGGCGCTCGACGCGATCGAGAAGGAGGGCGGCGTCGTCGTCTACATGCGCGGCCACGAAGGACGAGGGATCGGGCTCATCAACAAGCTGCGGGCGTACAGCCTGCAGGAGGAGGGCCTCGACACCGTGGACGCCAACCTCGCGCTCGGCCTGCCTGCCGACGCCCGCGAATACGCAGCGGCCGCCGGCATCCTGCACGACCTCGGAGTCTCGCGCGTGCGCCTGCTGACGAACAACACCGACAAGGTGACGCAGCTGCGCGAGCTCGGACTCGACATCATCGAGCAGGTGCCGCTGATCGTCGGCGTCGGCCCGAACAACCACCAGTACCTGGAGACCAAGCGTGACCGCATGGGTCACATCATCGGCGCGGACGAGCTCGCAGAGGCTCTCGCCCACGGAGAGGACCACGAATGAGCGGCGCAGGAGCACCGAAGACCGAGAAGATCGACGGCCGCGGGCTGAACGTCGTCATCATCGCCGGAACCTGGCATGAGGCGATCTCCGACGGTCTGATCGCCGGAGCCGAGCGCGTGCTGGACGAGGCCGGCGCCACCTACCGCGTCGCGCGCGTGCCCGGTTCCTTCGAGCTGGCGATCGCCGCACAGGCCGCTTTCGCGGGCGGAGCGGATGCCGTGGTCGCGCTCGGGGTCATCATCCGCGGCGGCACCCCGCACTTCGAGTACGTGTCCGCGGCCACGACCGACGGTCTCACGCGGGTCTCTCTCGATGCGGGCAAGCCCGTCGGGTTCGGCGTGCTGACCCTCGACGACGAGCAGCAGGGTCTGGACCGCGCAGGGCTCGCGGGCTCCAAGGAGGACAAGGGCGCCGAGGCCGCGGATGCCGCGCTGCGCACCGCCCTCCTGACGCGCGAGCTTCGTGGCTGAGGTCAGCCTCTCCTTGCTGGCGGAATATCGGCCGGGATCGCTACGGTGAGCGCATGGAGACCCTGCGCCTGATCGTCGTGCTCGTCCATCTCATCGGCTTCGCCGTGCTCTTCGGCTCGTGGGCCGCTCAGGCGTTCGGCGGGGAGCGCAAGATCACCAGGATGATGGACTACGGACTGGCGATCGCCGGTCTCGCCGGTCTCGCTCTGGCGGCTCCCTGGGGCATCGACCACGACCTGAACTACGTCAAGATCGGCACGAAGCTCGTCATCCTGCTGGTCATCGGCGCGATGCTGGGCATCGGGATGGCGCGCCAGAAGCGCGGGGACGCGGTGCCGTCGGCGGTGTTCTGGCTCATCGGCATCCTCACGGTGACGAACGCCGCTCTCGCCCTGCTCTGGCGCTGATCGCGGTCAGCGCCCTCGCGGCGGAGCCGTGCTCTCGCGCACGATCAGCTCCGTGCCCACCAGCGGCGTGTGCAGGCGGTCTTCGCCGTCGAGCTCGGCGAGCAGCGCATCGACCGCGAGCGCACCGACGCGCTCCGGATGCTGCTGCACGGTCGTGAGGGGCGGCCAGAGCTGCGCGGCATCCGGCAGCCCGTCGAAGCCCACGATGCTGACGTCGCCCGGCACCTCGCGACCGGCCTCTCGGAACGCGCGCAGCACTCCGATGGCCATCTGGTCGTTCGCGGCGAACACCGCCGTCACGTCGTCGATCTCGCGCAGGCGGAGCCCCGCCTCGTAGCCGGATGCCGCCGACCAGTCCCCCTGCAGCACCTCGGGGATCGGCCGGCCGCGCCCGTCGAGGGTGGCCCGCCAGGCTTCCCGCCGACGCTCCGCGGAGTACGACTTCGCGGGGCCGGCGACATGCCAGACCGTGTCGTGGCCGAGATCGAGCAGGTGCTCGGTCGCGAGCCGCGCTCCCTGCGCCTGGTCGGTGTCGACGAACGGATGCAGGTCGCCGCGGTTCGAGTCCACGAAGACGACGGGCAGCGCGGCGGGGATCTCGATGTCGGCCTCATCGAGCTGATGGGCCTCGATCACGATGATGATGCCGTCGACCGCATGCTCCTCGAGCCGGCGGAAGGCGCCTTCGACGGTCTCCCCCGCGCTCGATTCGACGGGGATGAGGGTGAGGGCGTATCCGAGCTGCGCGGCGCGCACGGCGATCGCGTCGAGCGTGCGCTGGTTGCCGTAGGAGCTGAACGAGAACATCACCACGCCGATGGTGCGGAAGCGCCCGGATCGGAGGGCGCGGGCGGCGCTGTTCGGTCGGTAGCCGAGGCTCTGCATGGCCGCTTCGACACGTTCCCGTGTGGCCGCGCCCACGTATCCGCGGGCGTTCACCACGCGCGAGACGGTCTGACCGGAGACCCCGGCCTCCCGTGCCACGTCCTCCATCGACGGCTCGCGACGACGCTGCGAGGGCTCTGCCAGATGCTCCGAGGACACGATCAACCATCCATTCATATGTTGACGTTGACACACTAGCAGTCGATCGCATATGTTGACGTAGACACATGGCGCATCGAGCGCACTTACTCGAAGAAGGTCTCGTCGATGACGACTGAAAACCCCGCAGCACTCGGAGCCCTCGGCATCCGACGCCGCGACAAGCGCGACTGGAAGGGATGGGCCTTCGTCGGCCCGTTCATGGTCGTGTTCGCCCTGGTGTTCCTGACACCGCTCGCCTACGCGCTCTACCTGAGCTTCTTCCAGGAGAAGCTCATCGGCGGCACCGCATTCGTCGGCCTCGACAACTACGTCCGCGCGCTGAGCGACCCGCAGTTCTGGGAGGCGTTCGGCCGCGTGCTGATCTTCCTCGTCGTGCAGGTGCCGATCATGCTGATGCTCGCCCTCGGCGCGGCGCTCGCCCTCGACAGCGCCCGGCTGCGCGGAGCATCCTTCTTCCGCATCATCATCTTCCTGCCCTATGCCGTACCCGCTGTCGTCGCCGTGCTGATGTGGGGCTACATCTACGGCGACCAGTTCGGCCTCGCGAGCAACGTCAACGACTTCCTCGGCATCGACGCGATCACCCCGTTCGCGAAGGAATGGATGCTGGTCTCGATCGGCAACATCGTGACCTGGGAGTTCGTCGGCTACAACATGCTGATCTTCTACTCCTCGCTCAAGACCATCCCCACCGACATGTACGAGGCCGCCTCGCTCGACGGCGCAGGAGCCTGGCGCACGATCTTCTCGATCAAGATCCCCTCGGTCCGCGGCGCTCTCGTGATCGCGACGATCTTCTCGATCATCGGCAGCTTCCAGCTGTTCAACGAGCCCAACATCCTGCGCCCGCTGGCACCCAACGTGATCACGACGTTCTTCACGCCGAACATGTACGCGTACAACCTGTCGTTCGCAGGCCAGCAGTTCAACTACGCCGCGACGATCGCCATCATCATGGGCGTCATCACCGCGGTCATCGCCTACGTCGTGCAGCTGCGCGGCTCGAAGTCTGAGGTGCGCTGACATGGCACTCCCCCTCGCCCGTTCCTCGCGCAAGCGCCACGATCCGATGAACCCGCGCAAGTCCCACACGCTGCTGATCGTCATGATCCTGTACGCGCTGTACACGCTCGTCCCGCTGGTCTGGCTGCTCTTCAGCTCGACCAAGACCCAGTCCGGGCTGTTCAGCTCGTTCGGCCTCTGGTTCGCCGACGACTTCGCGTTCTTCGACAACCTCGTGGCCACGTTCTCGTACCGCGACGGCATCTTCCTGCGCTGGCTGGGCAACACGCTGCTCTACGTCGTGGTGGGTGCCGGCGGTGCGACGCTGCTGGCCACCCTGGCCGGCTACGGTCTGGCGAAGTACCGGTTCCCGGGCCGCCGTGCGGTGTTCGCCGTCGTCCTCGGCGCGGTCGCGGTGCCCGGCACGGCGCTCGCAGTCCCGACGTTCCTGCTGTTCAGCGAACTGGGACTGACGAACACGCCGTGGGCGGTGATCATCCCGTCGCTGATCAGTCCGTTCGGCCTGTACCTCATCTGGGTGTTCGCCTCCGAGTCGGTGCCGACCGAACTGCTCGAGGCGGCGCGCATCGACGGCGCCGGCGAGTTCCGCACGTTCTTCACGATCTCGATGCGGCTGCTCGCTCCCGGCATCGTGACCGTCGCGCTCTTCACGGTCGTCGCCACCTGGAACAACTACTTCCTGCCGCTGATCATGCTGTCGGACCCCGCCTGGTACCCGCTCACCGTGGGTCTCAATCAGTGGAGTTCGCAGGCGATCGGCGCCGGATCCCAGCCCATCTACAACCTCGTGATCATGGGCTCGCTCCTCACGATCGTCCCGATCGTCATCGCCTTCCTGCTGCTGCAGCGTTTCTGGCAGTCAGGTCTCACCGCGGGAAGCGTCAAGCAGTAGCCTCCCGTACCCCTGCATCACCCTCGCGCTCCGATGCCGGATCGCACCCCCCGAAAGGACACAGCAATGAAGCACCTTCCCTCACCGACGCGGCGCACCCTCGCAGTGCTCGCCGCAGGAACCGTGGCAGCGCTGGCGCTGGCCGGCTGCAGCACCGGCGGCAGCGGCGACACCGGCAGCGGCTCCGGCACCGGCTCGTTCGACTCCGTGGAGGCGGCCCTCGAGAAGGGCGGCGAGATCACGTACTGGTCGTGGACCCCGTCCGCCGAGGACCAGGTCGCCGCGTTCGAGAAGGAGTACCCGAACGTCAAGGTCAACCTCGTCAACGCGGGCACCAACAACGAGGAGTACACGAAGCTGCAGAACGCCATCAAGGCGGGCTCCGGCGCTCCCGACGTCGTGCAGGTCGAGTACTACGCGCTGCCGCAGTTCGCCCTGACCGACGCGTTCGTCGACCTCTCGCAGTACGGCTTCGCCGACTTCGAAGACGACTACACGGCGTCGACCTGGAACTCCGTGACCGACGGCGACGCGATCTACGGCCTCCCCCAGGACTCGGGCCCCATGGCGCTCTTCTATAACAAGGCCGTCTTCGACGCGGCCGGCATCGCCGTGCCGACCACGTGGGATGAGTACTACGAAGCCGCCAAGGCGATCCACGCGGCGAACCCCGACGCCTACGTCACGAACGACACGGGCGACGCGGGCTTCGCGACGTCGATGATCTGGCAGGCCGGCGGCAAGCCGTTCGCGACCTCCGGCACCGACGTGACCCTCGATCTGCAGGACGAGGGCTCGAAGAAGTGGACCGAGAACTGGAACCGCCTCGTCGAGGAGGGCCTCGTCGCGCAGACCAGCAGCTGGAGCGACGAGTGGTTCCGCGGGCTCGGCGACGGCAGCATCGCCACGCTCGTGATCGGCGCCTGGATGCCCGGCAACCTGATTTCGGGTGCTCCCGACGGCGCCGGCGACTGGCGCGTCGCGCCGATGCCGACCTATGACGGCACCCCGGCCAGCGCCGAGAACGGCGGCGGCGGCCAGGCCGTGACGAAGCAGAGCAAGAACCCGGAGCTCGCCGCAGGCTTCCTGTGGTGGCTGAACAACTCCGAGGAGAGCATCTCGATCTTCCTCGAGTCCGGCGGCTTCCCGTCGACCACGGCAGAGCTGTCGAGCGACGAGTTCCTGGCCGACGCGCCGGAGTACTTCGGCGGTCAGAAGATCAACGAGGTGCTCGCGGGTGCGGCCGATGACGTGGTCGAAGGCTGGAGCTACCTCCCCTACCAGGTGTACGCGAACAGCATCTTCGGAGACACCGTCGGCCAGTCGTACCAGAACAACAGCGACCTGAACGAGGGCCTCACCGCCTGGCAGGACGCGCTGGTCGAGTACGGCAACGACCAGGGCTTCGCCGTCAACAAGTAACACGCAGGCCGGATCGGGTCCCGCCGGGTCCCTGAGCCTGTCGAAGGGCCCAGTGGGACCCCTCCGGCCTCCCCCATCGAAAGCACCGCGAAAACGTGACCTCCTTCTCCATCGGCGACACCGACTTCCTTCGCGACGGCTCGCCGCACCAGGTGATCTCCGGCGCCATCCACTACTTCCGGGTGCACCCCGATCAGTGGCAGGACCGCATCCGCAAGGCGAGGCTCATGGGCCTCAACACCATCGAGACCTACGTCGCGTGGAACGCGCACGAGCCCCGGCGCGGGGAGTGGGACGCGAACGGCTGGAACGACCTCGGTCGATTCCTCGATCTCGTGCACGCAGAGGGCATGGACGCCATCGTCCGCCCCGGACCCTACATCTGCGCCGAGTGGCACAACGGGGGCCTCCCCGTCTGGCTCACCGGCGGCGAGCGCGAGCTGCGCTCCTCGGAGCCGGCGTTCCTGGCCGACGTGAGCTCGTATCTCCGCCGGGTCTACGAGATCGTCGCGCCGCGGCAGATCGATCGCGGCGGGCCCGTCGTGCTCGTCCAGATCGAGAACGAGTACGGCGCGTACGGCTCCGACAGGGCCTACCTCGAAGCGCTGGTCACCGTCACCCGTGACGCCGGCATCACCGTGCCGCTCACCACGGTCGATCAGCCGGTCGACCGGATGCTCGACGACGGCAGCCTTCCCGAGCTCCACAAGACCGGGTCCTTCGGCTCGCGCAGCGCCGAGCGGCTGGCGACGCTCCGGAAGCACCAGCCGACCGGACCCCTGATGTGCTCGGAGTTCTGGGACGGCTGGTTCGACTGGTGGGGCGGCGTGCACCACACGACCGACGTCGCCACCGCCGCTGCCGACCTCGACGAGCTGCTCGCCGCCGGCGCGTCGGTGAACATCTACATGTTCCATGGCGGCACGAACTTCGGCCTGACCAACGGCGCGAACGACAAGGGCCGCTACCTCCCGCTCGTGACCTCCTACGACTACGACGCCCCGCTCGACGAAGCCGGCGACCCCACGGAGAAGTTCTTCGCCTTCCGCGACGTCATCGCGAAGTACGCTCCGGTTCCCGAGGAGCTTCCGACCCGGACCGCGGCGGCGCCGACCTTCGACGTCGCGCTCTCTCCCCTGGGCGGATGGACGGATGCCACGGCATCCGGTCCCGTCACCGAACATCCCCTGACGTTCGACGAGCTCGGTCACCTCAGCGCCCTGGTGCGCTACGACGTCGAGCTGCCCGGCCAGGGCGGGCTGCTCGCGGTCGAGGACGTCCGCGACCTCGCCTGGGTGAGCGTCGACGGGCAGCCTGTCGGAACACTGTCTCGCACGCGGCACGATCGCGCGATCCGCATCCCGGCCGGCAGCATGCTCAGCATCCTCGTCGAAGACCAGGGTCGCGTGAACTACGATCATCGACTCGGCGAGCAGAAGGGGCTGATCGGCGACGTGACCCTCGACGGCGTCGCTCTGACCGGCTGGCGCTCGACGCCGCTCGACGTCGCGGCCATCGCCGCCGAGATCGGCGGACGATCGGACGACGCCGCCGAAGACGGACCGCTGGCATGGGCCGGAGACTTCTCCCTCGAGGAGCCGAGCGACCTGTTCCTCGAGACGTCCGCCTGGAGCAAGGGCTACGCCTTCCTCAACGGCTTCTTCCTCGGCCGCTACTGGCGCAACGGACCGCAGCGCACGCTGTACGTCCCGGCACCGGCGACCCGGGCGGGTGCGAACCGCCTGATCGTGCTCGAGCTGGAGCACCTCGTGGCACCGCGGGCGTCGTTCGTCGGCGCTCTCTCGCTCGGCGACACCGAGGAGTGACAGGCGTTCAGTCGCGGAGCGTGTGCCAGAGCACGGCGGACAGCCGCTCGGCATCGTCGTCGTGGATACGCTGCCAGTTCCGGCCGTTGCGGGCGAAGGTCGCCCGCACACCGGCCGGCACCTCCGCCGGGTCGATCGGTTCCGCGAGCCACGCGCAGCGGCGGACGTGTACGAGGTCCGCCGCGGCGGCATCCTCTCCGGCGTCGTACGCCCAGGGACCGGCGATGCGTCCCAGATAGGTCAGGCCGTCGACATCCCTCGTCCACACGAACGCACCGGTCGGCGCCTTCGCGAACCGCTCGATACGCCACGCCAACCGGATGCCGGACTGCGCGTCTGCCGTGACCACGGCCTCGGCCAGTGAGCCGGGAGCCGGCTCCAGTCTGCCGCCGATGCCGCAGATGCCGAGCTCGAGCGCGCGCTCCGGGCCCACGCCACGGGGCACCGCATCGTCGCGGGAGCGCATCGGAGCGCGGTAGACCGGCATCTCGCTCATCGAACGGGCACCAGCGCCGTCTCGATCGACGCCCCATCGATCGAGACCGTCATCATCGTGCAGACCGGCTGACGCCGGCGGTCCGTGGGCGACCCGGGGTTCAGCAGCCGCATGCCGGCCGCTGACACCGTGTCCCAGGGGATGTGCGAGTGGCCGAAGATCAGCAGATCGATGCCGGGGAAGGCCTCGTCCATGCGCTGCTCCCGCCGCGTCGCCGCCCCCGTCTCGTGGATGACCGCGATGTCGACCTCCTCGACGGTGAATCGCGCGACCTCGGGCAGGCGGGCACGCAGCTCGGGTCCGTCGTTGTTGCCGTAGACGCCGCGGAAGAGGCGAGACCTCGACTCGAGCAGTTCGAGGGTCGCCAGGTCCACCCAGTCCCCCGCGTGCACCACGATGTCGGCCTCGTCCACCGCACGCAGCACGACGTCGGGCAGGCGTCTCGCCCGCTTCGGCACGTGGGTGTCGGCGAGCAGCAGCATCCGCGTCGTCATCCCCGACACGCTATCCGACCCCGACCCACAGCGAACACTCAGGAAGGCGTAAACTCGCCCGAGTCCCTGGCGTACCAGGCACTGATCGGAGAAGCATCTTGAGTACTGCACCCGCGCCCGCGAATCCGCGCTCGCGCGTCATCACGGCCAGCCTCGTCGGCACCACGATCGAGTTCTACGACTTCTACGCATATGCGACGGCCGCCGTGCTCGTGTTCCCCGCCCTGTTCTTCCCGACGGGCAACGACACGACATCGCTGCTCTCGTCGTTCGCCGTGTTCGGCGCGGCGATGGTGGCGCGCCCGATCGGCGCGGTCGTCTTCGGCCACTTCGGCGACAAGTTCGGCCGCAAGGCGACACTCGTCGCCTCGCTGCTCACGATGGGCATCGCGACGTTCGTGATCGGCCTGCTGCCCACATTCCAGCAGATCGGCTGGTGGGCGGCGCTCCTGCTGCTGCTCCTCCGTCTCGCGCAGGGCTTCGCGCTCGGCGGCGAGTGGTCCGGTGCCGCGCTGGTCGCGACCGAGAACGCCCCGAAGGGCAAGCGCGCCTGGTACGGCACCTTCCCGCAGCTGGGCGCGCCGCTCGGCTTCATCATCGCGAACTTCCTGTTCCTCGGGATCAACTGGCTGCTGCCCCACGCCGAGAACCCGGCGCTGAAGTCCGAGGCGTTCCTGTCGTGGGGATGGCGCATCCCGTTCCTGTTCTCCGCTGTCATGGTGATCATCGGCCTGTGGGTGCGTCTCAAGCTCGTCGAGTCCGACACCTTCAAGAAGGCCGAGACCAAGGGCGTGATCCGCAAGCTCCCGCTCGCCACGGTGTTCCGTCACCACTGGAAGCACCTGATCCTCGGCACGTTCATCATGCTCGCGACGTACGTGCTCTTCTACCTGATGACCAACTTCACGCTCGCCTACGGCACCAAGGCGGCCTCGCTCGAGACGGCATCCGCAGCCGCCCAGGCCGCTGCCGAGGCCGCAGGCAAGGACTTCGACGCGTCGGCGTTCGCCGCCCAGTTCTATCCCGGACTCGGCTTCGGCTACACCGACTTCGTGCTGATGCAGATCGTCGGCGTGGTCTTCTTCGGCATCTTCACCCTGCTGTCCGGGCCCTTCGCCGACCGGTACGGCCGCCGGAAGGTCCTGCTGGTGGTGACCGGGCTCATCATCGTGTTCGGCCTCACCTTCAACCTGTTCCTGCTGCCCACCGCCGACCCGCGACTGACCACGACACTCGTGCAGGCGTTCCTCGTGATCGGCTTCCTGCTGATGGGCGCGACGTTCGGGCCCATGGGTGCCCTGCTTCCCGAGCTCTTCCCGACGAACGTGCGGTACACGGGGTCGGCGATCTCGTACAACGTGTCGTCGATCCTGGGTGCGGCCGTCGCTCCGCTCATCGCGGTGGCGCTGTGGGAGCTCGGCGACGGCGCTCCGTGGCTCGTCGGGCTGTACCTGTCGGTGATGGGCGTGCTGACCTTCGTGGCGCTGATCCTCTCGCCCGAGACCAAGGACCACGACTACGAGGAGGACCTCGGAGTGTCGTCAGGCGCCGCGCTCTGACCCAGCGGTCGTGCCGCCGGAGAGGAAGCTCTCGATCGCAGCGATCGTCTCGGCGTTGTCGCGATGCAGGATGCCGCGGATGCCGACGCCGGCGGCACCCACGAGCGACTCGGTGTGGTCGTCGATGAAGAACACGTCCTCCGGGGCGGCCCCGAGCCGACCGAGCGCGAGGAGGTAGGCCCGCGGATCGGGCTTGTTGACGCCCTGCTCGTGGCTGTAGCAGATCGGGTCGAAGACGGCGGCGAACCCGAAGCGGCGCTCCTCCTCCTCCCGCGCGCCGTCTGCCGAGTTCGACAGGATCGCCGTGCGGGCGCGACCGCGGAGCGACCGCGCGTACTCGATCAGCTCGGTGTTCGCCGTGCCGCAGTACGCGTCCCAGAAGTCCGTTCGTATCGCGGTCGCCTGGTCGGCGTCGAGGTCGAGCGCGGCCGCGAGACGCTGCCAGAACACTCCGGCCTGCCCGTCGGTGACATCGATGGGCGGCAGATCGGCGGCGGCGACCCGGGCGTCGAACTCGGCACGATCGAGGCTCGACCGGTCGCGCCAGCGACCCCACCACTGCTCCTGCCAGGTGTCGTCGTCGACGACCTCGAGCACGCCGCCGATGTCGAACAGGATCCACTTCTCGTCGGTCATCCGGACACCCTAGGACAGGTCGCCGAGAGTCAGTACTCGGCCACGATGGTGCGCGCCGCACCGTCCAGCATCATCGTGCCGCCATGGGGCAGGATCCACTGCGGGCGGGTGTGCCCGAACGGAACGCCGACGCAGACGACGGCATCCGGGTTGTAGCGGGCGACCTGATCGAGCACGGCATCCCGTTGCGCCGCGCGGAGCGAGGCCGCCTCCCCGGTCGACGGGTGGAACTCGAAGTCGCTCACCGGCGAGCGCGCGACGACCACCCCCGACACCGCGCCCAGGATGCCCCGTTCCCCGAGCCCCCGCACCCAGCGGGCGACCCACCCGGCGGACGGGCGCTCCTCGCTCGTCTCGAGCAGCAGGATCGCGCCGGTCAGCTCGTCGACCGCGGGCAGACGGTCGGCGAGCGCGAGTCCGTCGATCACCTCGAGGCAACCGCCCCAGGTGCGTCCCTCGACGCGCTTCGCCGGACCGGCCCACGCCCACTCCTCGGTCGGGGTTCGGTCGCCGAACTCGGTGAGCGCGCGCGGGTCGTCCCAGCGCCGCCCGACGTCCTCCGACTCCCCCGGCTCGGTGATGGCGAGGGAACCGCCGTCCAGGAGCAGCGCACGCAGCGAGAGCAGGTGGATCTCGTCGACCCCAGGCCCGGGACCGAGATGCACGGCCGTCGAGCCGCCGTAGTATCCCCGGACGCCGAGACTCCAGAGCCAGTTGAGGATGTTCGTGTTGTCGCTGAATCCGACGAACGGCTTCGGATCGGCCACGGGGAGCGCCGGGTCGAGATGCGGGACCACGAGGATCTGGTCGTCGCCGCCGATCGTGGCGAGGATCGCGCGGATGCCGGGATCGGCGAAGGCCGCGTTCACATCCGCGGCGCGCGCCTCCGGCGATGCGTCCAGCACGCGGGTCGTCGGATACTCGACAGGGACCAGCCCGGTGAGCTCCTGCAGGCGGCGCATCGCCTGCTCGTGCAGCGCGGGCGCGACGGCCGGAGCCGCGAAGGCGGGCGAGAGGATGGCGACGCGGTCGCCGGGGACGAGCTTCGGTGCGGACAGCATCCGTCCAGTCTGTCGCCGCACGCGGCCGGAGTCGCAGAATCACACGCATCCGGTGCGGAATCGCTGACATATCGCGACGGGAGGGGCGGGAGCACGGGAAGCGCGTCAATGAGTGTTGACAACCGATGGAGCGTCAACAATGATTGACGCAGGAGGCTCATCATGACCACACCGACAGCGATCGCCGAAGACGGAGGCGAGCCGCTGGCAGAGCTGCACCGGCTCGCCGGCATCCGCAAGGAGATCTCCCGCGCAGAGGAGGGCCAGGTGCGCCGCGCGCGGAACGCGGGCTACTCCTGGCAGGCGATCGCGAGCGCCCTGGGCGTGAGCAAGCAGGCCGCACACCGGAAGTACGGGCGGCACTGACCCCTGGGCACACAGCCCATCCACAGAATCCGCGCACGCACGAAGTACGTTCTAAGTACCCTTCTCAGATCGAGGTCCCGCATGTCCCGCACGGCGACACCACGCCGCCGCGGACGCGGCGCGCAGCCCGAAGGCCCCCGCGCCACGTTCCGCCAGCTCCTCCCCTTCCTGTTCGAGCACAAGCGCACGCTGATCGTCGTCGCGGTGCTGAGCGTCGTCGGCGCCGCGACCTCGCTCGTGCAGCCGCTCCTCGTCGGGCAGGTCATCGAGGCGGTGCAGTCCGGCGGCACGCTCGGGATCCTGGTCTGGCTCCTCGTCGGCTTCGTGATCGTGTCGTCGATCATCTCCGGCTTCCAGCACTACCTGCTGCAGCGCACCGGCACCGCGGTCGTGTACTCCAGCCGGCGCAAGCTCATCGCGCGCATCCTGCACCTTCCGGTCTCCGAGTTCGACGCCCGGCGCACCGGCGACCTCGTCTCGCGCGTCGGCACCGACACGACTCTGCTCTACGCCGTGCTCACCCAGGGACTGGCGGATGCCGTGGGCAGCGCGGTGCTGTTCCTCGGCGCGCTCATCGCCATGCTGGTGATCGACCCCGTCCTGCTGCTGCTCATCGTCGTCGTGATCGGCATCTCGGTCGTGACCGTGGTGCTGCTCAGCGGACGCATCCGCACGGCCTCGACCGCGCAGCAGGAGAAGGTCGGAGAGCTCGCCTCCGGCGTGGAGCGGGCGATCGGATCGATCCGCACGGTCCGCGCATCGGGAGCGACGGAGCGCGAGACCGCCGCCGTGTCGGAACTCGCGTCGGACGCCTACGGCATCGGCGTGCGCATCGCGAAGATCTCCTCGCTCGTCGTCCCCGTCTCGGGCATCGCCCTGCAGCTGTCGCTCCTGGTCGTCCTGGGCGTCGGCGGCTTCCGTGTCGCGGCCGGCGTGATCTCGATCGCCTCGCTGATCGCGTTCATCATGTTCCTGTTCCTGCTCGTCATGCCGCTCGCCACGACCTTCGGCGCGATCACCTCGGTGAACCAGGCGCTCGGAGCCCTCGGACGCATCCAGGAGGTCCTCGACCTGCCGACCGAGACCCAGGACGACGAGAAGATCGCGGCCTCCCTTCGACAGGCTCAGGGACCCATGGAGGCTCAGGGACCCATGGAGGCTCAGGGACAGAGCGTCGGCGGATCCGCACCGGCCATCGAGTTCCGCGACGTGCGCTTCCACTACCCCGAGAACGTCGTCGCCGCTCGCCAGGCAGCCGCGAAGGAGGCGCGGAGCCTGCTCGCCGACGCCCACCTCGAACAGGCGGATGCCGAGCCGGCCGCGACGCCGGACCACGAGGTCCTGCGGGGCGTGTCCTTCGTCGTGCCGCGCGGCGCGCGTGTGGCCCTCGTCGGACCGAGCGGAGCGGGCAAGAGCACGATCCTGTCGCTGGTCGAGCGCTTCTACGACCCGACCGGAGGGTCGATCCGGCTCCATGGCCACGACGCACGCACGTACCCGCGCGATGAACTGCGCGCCCAGTTCGGGTACGTGGAGCAGGATGCTCCCACGCTCGCCGGATCGCTCGCCGAGAACCTGCGCCTCGCGGCCCCCGACGCCTCCGACGCCGACTGCGAGCGCGTGCTGCGCGCGGTCAATCTCGGCGACGTGCTCGAACGCAGTCCGCTCGGGCTCCAGGCCCCCGTGGGCGAGGACGGGGTGATGCTCTCCGGCGGCGAGCGCCAGCGGCTCGCGATCGCCCGTGCACTGCTGACGAATGCGCCGATCCTGCTCCTCGACGAGTCGACGTCGTCGCTCGACGGCGTCAACGAACAGCGGATGCGAGAGGCCATCGACGCCGTCTCGACGGACCGCACGCTCGTGGTGATCGCCCACCGCCTGTCGACCGTGGTCGACAGCGACCTGATCGTCGTGCTCCAGGACGGCGCCGTCGTCGGGCAGGGCACCCACGCCGAGCTGGTGGAGTCCACCCCGCTGTACCGCGACCTCGCGCGTCACCAGCTGCTCGCCTGACCCTTCGACGAGCTCAGGGACCCAGAACCTCGAGCTCAGGGACCCAGAACCTCGAGCTCAGGGACCCAGAAACCGAACGGGTGATGACAGACGCGAAGGCGGGACACCGGAGACACACTCAGCCATGGGTTCGTCTCTGACGTCCCGCCTTCGCGGGTTCGACCGGCCGCGCGGGCCGGAAGGGGAGGTGCCGACTCCCCCGAGTCGGCACCGGTCTGGGGCTACGCCTTCGCGAGGCGGTAGCGGAGCGAGGCGAGCTCAGCGCGCAGAGCCGCCGGGACCTTGTCGCCGAAGGTGTCGTAGAACGCCTCGGTGAGGTCGGCCTCGGTCTTCCATGCCTCGGCATCGACGGAGAACAGCTCGTCGAGGTCGGCGGCGGGGATGTCGAGTCCGTCGAGGTTGAGGTCCTCGGGCCGCGGCAGGCGTCCGATCGGGCTGTCGACCGCGGGCACGTCTCCCGCGATTCGGCGGATGATCCAGTCGACGACGCGCGAGTTGTCGCCGAAGCCGGGCCACAGGAACCGGCCGTCGTCGCCGCGACGGAACCAGTTCACCTGGAAGATGCGCGGTGCGCGGTCGAAGCGCAGACCGCGACCGACCTTCAGCCAGTGGCCGAAGTAGTCCGCCATGTTGTAGCCGCAGAACGGCAGCATCGCGAACGGGTCGCGGCGGAGCTCGCCGACCTTGCCCTCGGCCGCCGCCGTCCTCTCGGACGAGATGTTCGACCCGAGGAAGACGCCGTGCGTCCAGTCGGTCGCCTCGACCACGAGCGGCACGTTGCTGGCACGTCGCCCGCCGAAGAGGATGACGTCGAGCGGAACGGCCTGCTCCCAGTCCTCGGAGATCTGCGGGCACTGCGCCGCAGACACGGTGAAGCGCGAGTTCGGGTGCGCCGCCGGCCGATCGGAGTCGGGCGTCCAGTCGTTGCCCTCCCAGTCGATCAGGTTCGCGGGCGCCTGCTCGGTCAGCCCCTCCCACCAGACGTCGCCGTCCGGGCGGAGCGCGACGTTCGTGAAGATCGTGTTGCCCCACAGCGTCTCGACCGCGGTGACGTTGGTCGACTCACCGGTGCCGGGAGCGACGCCGAAGAAGCCGGCCTCGGGGTTGATCGCCCACATGCGGCCGTCCTCGCCGGGACGGATCCAGGCGATGTCGTCGCCGAGAGTCTCGACCTTCCAGCCGGGGATGGTCGGACGCAGCATCGCGAGGTTCGTCTTGCCGCACGCCGAGGGGAACGCCGCGGCGACGTGGTACGCCTTGCCCTGCGGATCGATCACGCGGATGAGGAGCATGTGCTCGGCGAGCCAGCCCTCGTCGCGGGCGATCACCGAGGCGATGCGCAGCGCGAAGCACTTCTTCGCGAGGATCGCGTTGCCGCCGTAGCCGGAGCCGAACGAGTAGACCTCGAGCGTCTCGGGGAAGTGCACGATGTACTTCTCGTCGTTGCACGGCCATTCGACGTCCTGCTCGCCGGGCGCGAGCGGTGCGCCGACGGTGTGCACGGTCTTCACCCAGGGCGCGCCTTCGGCGATCCGGCTCGTCACGGCTTCGCCGACGCGGGTCATGATGCCGATCGAGGCGACCGCGTAGGCGCTGTCGGTGACCTGCACGCCGATGTGGGAGAGCGGTCCGCCGACCGGACCCATCGAGAACGGCACGACGTACATCGTGCGTCCGCGCATCGAGCCCTCGAAGATCTCGTCCATCTTCGCGTGCATCTCGGCGGGGGCTGCCCAGTTGTTCGTCGGGCCGGCATCCTCTTCGCGCTCCGAGGAGATGTACGTGCGTCCCTCGGTGCGGGCGACGTCGCTCGGGTGCGAGCGGGCGAGGTAGGAGCCGGGGCGCCACTCGGGGTTGAGCTTGATCAGCTTGCCCTCGGAGACGAGCCCGCGCAGGAGCCAGTCGTTCTCGGCTCGCGAGCCGTCGACCCAATGCACGGAGTCGGGCTGGGTGAGCGCGCGGATCTCCTCGACCCAGGCGACCAGCTCGGCCATCGCGGGAGTGTCATACGTCGGTGCGGCACCGAACGTGCGCTCCGCGGCGACGGGTGACGTGCGAGGGGTGATGACTTCGGCCATGGCCATGACTGCTCCTTCGAAGTGTGGGGCGTTGCATCCATCTTCTTCCGACTCGGGAGGTATTTTCGGACGAAACAGACGATAAGAATTCAAATTCTTTCGCTAGACTCAAGGAATGGCGTCCTCCGGCATCCATCTCACGACCCTCGGTCACCGCATCCGTCACCACCGACTCGAGAACGGGTTCACGCTCGACGAACTCGGCGCGCTCGTCGGCGTCGCAGGCTCCCAGCTGAGCCTCATCGAGAACGGCAAACGCGAACCGAAGCTGTCGCTGCTCCAGGCGATCGCGCAGGCGACCAGCACCCAGGTGACCGACCTCATCTCCGGTGAGCCGCCGAACCGCCGCGCGGCACTCGAGATCGAGCTCGAGCGCGCGCAGGAGAGCCCGGTGTTCCGCCAGCTCGGCGTCGCGCCGATCCGCGTCACCAAGGGCACCAGCGACGAGACGATCGAATCGATTCTCGGGCTGCATCGCGAGCTGCAGCGCCGCGAGCGCGAGGCCATCGCGACGCCCGAGGAGGCGCGCCGCGGCAACACCGAGCTGCGACTGCGGATGCGCGCGCAGAACAACTACCTCCCCGACATCGAGAAGCTGGCCGAGAAGCAGCTGAAGTCGGCAGGGCACGTGCAGGGTGCACTGACGCACCGCACCGTGAGCATCATGGCGGAGAAGCTCGGCTTCGAGCTGATCTACGTCAACGATCTCCCTCATTCCACCCGCTCCGTCACCGACCTCGAGAACGGGCGCATCTACCTTCCGCCGGCGTCGATCCCGGGCGGCCACGGACTGCGCTCGATGGCGCTGCAGGCCATGGCGCACCGGCTGCTCGGCCACACGCCGCCGACCGACTACGCGGACTTCCTGCAGCAGCGCCTCGAGATCAACTACTTCGCCGCGTGCTGCCTCATGCCCGAGACCGCGTCGGTCGCCTTCCTCCAGCAGGCCAAGAAGGACCGCAACCTCGCGGTCGAGGACTTCCGCGACGCGTTCGGCGTGACGCACGAGGCCGCGGGGATGCGCATGACGAACCTCGTCACGCAGCACCTCGGGATGCCGCTGCACTTCCTGCGCGTGGATGCGACCGGAGCGATCACGCGCGTCTACGAGAACGACGACCTGCCGCTGCCGATGGACGTCACAGGGGCGGTCGAGGGTCAGCGCGTCTGCCGGAAGTTCCAGGCGCGGGCGGCGTTCACGCAGCAGAACCGCACGACCGAGCACCACCAGTACACCGACACCCCGTCCGGCACGTTCTGGTGCTCGACGCAGACGGGTTCGTCGAGCGACGGGGAGTTCTCCATCACCGTCGGCGTCCCCTTCGACGATGCGCGCTGGTGGCGCGGCCGCGAGAGCGTCGACCGCGCCGTGTCGACCTGCCCGGACGAAGCCTGCTGCCGCCGTCCGTCCAACGACCTCGCGGAGCGCTGGAACGGGAAGGCTTGGCCGAGCGCGCGCGTGCACACGCACATGTTCTCGCCGCTCCCCCGTGGCGCTTTCCCCGGCGTGGACGACAACGAGGTGTACAACTTCCTCGGGCGGCACGCCAGCGAGTGACGCGCCTCAGGGCGAGGTGATTAAGATATATTCAATTCAGTCATTCACCTTCACGAGGGAGCCCTGTGACCGACTCGACCATTGCTGAGACCCCCGCCGAGACCTTCACCTCGCGCCGCCACCAGCTGTCGACGGGCGGCCGCTCGCTCGAGTACACCGCGGGAGCAGGAACCCTCATCGTCCGAGACGATGACCACCGCCCCCTCGCGAGCGTCTTCTACACCTCGTACGTCGCCGACCGCGAGGAGGGAGCACCGGCGCGCCCGATCACCTTCCTGTTCAACGGCGGCCCCGGCTCCGCCAGCCTCTGGTTGAACATCGGCGGGTTCGGGCCGAAGCGCACTCCCACCCGCACGCCGCACGCGACCCCGCCTGCGCCCTATGCCACCGACGAGAACCCCTACACGCTGCTCACCGAATCCGACCTGGTGTTCATCGATGCCCCGGGCACGGGTTACTCCCGGCTCCTCGGCGACGCGACAGCGGCGCAGCTGTGGGGTGTGGACCAGGACGTGGACGCCTACGCCAAGGCGATCACGCGGTGGCTCACTCGCACGAACAGTTGGAACGCCCCTCGTTTCCTTTTCGGCGAGTCGTACGGTACGACGCGCGCGGCTGCGCTCGTGCATCGGCTGCAGAACCAGGGTCTGGACTTCAACGGCGTCATCCTGCTGTCGACCGTCCTGAACTGGGGGGAGAGCAACCTCGGCGGGCCTCGCGAGTACATCAATCTGCTGCCGTCCTACGCGGCCACTGCGTGGTATCACGGCAGGGCACGGACGACGCACCAGGCACTCGAGCCCTTCCTCGCCGAAGCACGTGCGTTCGCGCAGGGACCGTTCGCGGAGGCGCTGCTGCGCGGCGACCTCCTCCCCTCCGAGACCGAGACAGCCGTGGCAGAGCAGATGAGCGCCCTCGTCGGCCTCGACGCCGGAATGCTCACGAAGAACCACTTCCGAATCGGCATGGAGCAGTACCGCTACGCGCTGCTCGCCGACGAGGGCCGCGTGATCGGTCGCTTCGACACCCGATTCACGGCGGAGCACCAATACGTCCGGGGAAACGGATCGCATGATCCGGCGACGGATGACGCCGCGACCGCCGGCGTGAACAGCGCGCACCTGTCGACCTATCGTGCGCACCTCGTCGATGACATCGGCTACACCAGCGACCTGCACTACCGACACCTGTACAACATGCCCATCTCGCGAGCCTGGGACTGGAGGCACAAGGCTCCGGGTGTCGACGCCCCGCAGCTCGTCCCCGACGTGTCCCTCGATCTCTCCGCCGCCGTGCGCCGCAATCCGAATCTGAAGGTCTACGTGATGGGCGGATACTACGATCTGGCGACCCCGTTCTTCGGACCGGAACTCGACGTCGCGCACCTGTACCTCGCACCGACGCTGCGCGAGAACATCCGCTTCACGTTCTACGAATCCGGTCACATGACCTTCGTCGACGAGCGGGCCGTCGAGCAGATGAAGCGCGACCTCGACTCGTTCTACCGCGACGCGACCGCGCACTGAGGTGGGCGCCGACGATCGCGCCCCCGGACGCATCGGATCTATGGAGTACACGGCTCGACGCGAGGAGCTCCCGCTGCGGAGATCGACCGGAGGCGCGCTCGGCACCCTCTCCGCTTTCAGCTACACGGTGGAGGTGGCGCGGGATCGCCCCGTGCTGTTCCTCACCAACGGCGGGCCCGGGGTCTCGTCTGTCTACCTGCATCTCAGCGGAATCGGTCCGTGGCGCGCGAGGATCCCTCGCGACCCGGCGTGCGACGGCGCGCCCCCGTACGGGATCGAGGAGAGCCCTTCCACCGTTCTCGACGTCGCCGATCTCGTCTTCCTCGACGCCCCCGGAACCGGCTTCGGCAGAATCGACGACGACGCGGATGCCGCAGCGTTCCGCTCCGTCGAGGGCGATGCCGATGTCATCGCGGTCGCCATCGCCGAGTGGGTGAACCGACACGGCCGGTGGGACTCCCCCAAGTACTTCCTGGGCGAGAGCTACGGAACGCAGCGCGCCGCATTCCTCGCGACCTCGGCGCACGGCATGGACACCGCCCCGCTCACCGGCATCGCGCTGCTCGGTCAGGCCGTCAACATCCAGGAGACGCTCGACCGCCCCGGCAACATCGTCGGAGCCCTCGCGAATCTGCCCTACAAAGCCGCCACCGCGTGGTTCCACGGCAAGGGGTCCCGCGAACACGCCACCGTCGAGGCCTCGATCACTGCGGCGCTGGAGTTCGCCGGCGCGGATCTCGCCCTTGCGATGCTGAAGGGGAACGCGATCGAGAAGGACGAGCTCGCAGCGACCGCAGCGCAGCTCTCGGCGATGATCGGCATCCCTGCGCAGGAGCTGATCGACTCGCGACTGTGGATCAGCAAGCAGGACTTCCGGGCGCGGCTTCTGAGCGGTCGGACCCTTGGAGTCACCGACAGCCGATACCAGGCGGCGACCGCGGACCGCTCCGTCGGCGAGCTCGCGATCGATCCCTCGGACGTCGCCCTGACGCCGCGCTACACCTCCGGGATCGCTCGACTGCTGACCGAGGTCTTCCGCGCAGCCGTAGACGAACCGTACCGGATCGTCGACCCCTCAGCGGGGGCGGACTGGGAATGGGAGGACGAGGGAGCGGCGATGTTCATCGCGATGGGACGCCCGTCGCCGTTCCACACCTATCCCTACCCCGCCCGGCTCTCCCAGTGGATGAAGCAGATGCCGCAGGCGCGCCTGTTCATCGGAACGGGGATCTACGACTCCCTCACCACCGTCGGCGCCGCCGATCATCTCCTGCGCCACTGGGATCTGCCGACGGAGCGCACCGAGTCCCACTGGTACCCCGCAGGACACATGATGTACAGCGACCCGGAGGCGTCGATCCGTCTGAACGCCGATCTGCGAGCCTTCCTGGGCGGGCTCAGCCGCTGAGGCTGTCCAGAGCGAAGCCGGCGAGGGCGGCTGCCTGGTCGGCCAGCACGGCGTCGTCGAACACGACATGCGGCGAGTGGTTGGGCGCCGCGGTCTCGAGGTCGAGTCCGGCCGGAGTCGCGCGCAGGAACAGGAATGCTCCCGGGATGCGTTCGAGGACATACGAGAAGTCCTCCGAGCCCATCACAGGATTCGGCGTCTCGCGCACCCGCTCCTCGCCGAACAGCGCGATCAGGCTCGCGCGGGCATCTTCCACCGCGGCCTCGTCGTTGACCGTCGGAGGGCACAGCACGACGGTGTCGATCGCGGCCGTGCAGCCGTGCGCCGCCGCGATCTCCTGGACCAGCAGAGGAAGCTCGGTCTGCACGCGCGCACTGCTCTCGTGCGAGAGCACACGGACCGATGCGACGAGGGTCGCGGTGTCGGAGATGATGTTGCGGGCCGGTCCCCCCGCCTGAAGCTGGGTGACGCTGAGGACGACGGGGTCGAACACGTCGAAGCGGCGCGTCACGAACGCCTGCAGGGCCGTGACGAGCTCGGCGATCACCGGCACAGGGTCGCGGGTGAGGTGCGGAGCCGAGGCATGGCCGCCCTGGCCCGTGATCGTGACCTCGACCTCGATCGCCCCGGCCATCAGCGCGCCGACGCGCGTCGAGAAGATCCCGTACTCCCCCGGCACCACGTGGATCCCGAAGGCGGCGACGGGGATCGAACCCGTGAGCTCCAGCAGCCCCTCATCGATCATCCGCTTCGCCCCGTCCCCGATCTCCTCGCCGGGTTGGAACATCAGCAGGACGTCGCCGTGCAGCTCCTCGCGTCGCGCGGCCAGGAGGTGAGCGGCTCCGACGAGTCCCGCGACGTGCAGGTCGTGCCCGCACGCGTGCATCCGCTCACCGGTCGCGGCGAAGTCGAGACCGGTCTCCTCTGCGAGGGGAAGCGCATCCATGTCGGCGCGCAGCAGCACCGTCGGCCCCGGGTGCGCACCGCGGACGACCGCCGCGACCGAGCTCAGCCCCGTACCGCATCGGGTCTCGAGATCCCAGGGCGCGAGCGCGTCGAGCACGCGCTGCTGGGTGCGCGGAAGCGCGAGACCGAGCTCGGGATCCGCATGGATGGCACGGCGGAGGGCCACGAGCTCCGGGAGCAGGCCGCGAGCGTCGTCGAGCAGGGTCATTCAGGATCCGATCGAGTGGAGGAGGCTGTCGGTGCCGGCGTTCTGGATACGGGGTATCGCCGCGACCAGAGCCTGGGTGTAGGGGTGCACCGGATGCGACACGATCGCATCCGCATCGCCGTACTCGACGATCTCGCCGCTGCGCATGACGGCTGTCGTGTCGGCGATGTAGCGGACGGCCGCCAGGTTGTGCGTGATGAAGAGCACGGACAGCTCCAGCTCTCGCTGCAGCTCGCGCATCAGATTCAGCACGGCCCCCTGCACGGAGGCGTCGAGCGCCGAGGTGATCTCGTCGGCGATGATGAGCCGCGGCTTGACCGCGAGGCAGCGCGCGATCGCGACGCGCTGGCGCATTCCGCCGGAAAGGCTCGACGGGTGCAGGTCGGAGACGCCCGGCTTCAGACGGACGAGCTCGAGCAGCTCCTTCACACCGGCGGCACGCGCGCGGGCGCTCCCGGACCCGTGGGTCGCCAGCGCCTCATCGAGGGTCTCCCCCACCGACATCCGCGGGTTCAGCGACGAGTACGGATCCTGGAAGATCATCTGCACGTCTCGGGCGTGCGCCCGCCGGTCGCGTCGCCCCAGCGCCAGATCCTTTCCGTCGAGCAGGATGCGTCCGGAGGTGGCTTTCTGCAGACCCGCCACCGTGCGCGCGACGGTGGACTTGCCCGAGCCGGATTCCCCCACGAGGCCGACGGTCGTTCCGTGCGGGACGGTGAGCGACACGTCGTCCACCGCGTTCACGGCGTGGTGTCCGCGGCCGAATGTGACCACCAGGTTCTCGATGACGAGATCGGCCATCATGCACCCGCCTTCAAGTAGGTGTCGTCGCGAGCGCCCACGTTCTGCGGATGCCAGCACGCGACGCGCCCGGATCCGTGAGCGACGAGCTGCGGAGTGTCGGTGCGGCAGGTCTCGGTCGCGAATGCGCAGCGAGGCGCGAAGGCGCAGCCCACGACGGGGAGTGACAGGTCCGGCGGCTCGCCGGGGATGGTCGCGAGCGGGGCCGTGCGATCGGTGTCGAGATCGGGCAACGATTCCGCCAGCGCCCTGGTGTACGGGTGGGCGAGCCGTTCGGGTTCGGCGAGATGCCGCACGTCGACATCCTCGACGATCCGACCGCCGTACATGACCAGGATCCGCTGGCAGAGCTCGGCGAGCACCGCGATGTCGTGCGACACCACGATCGCCGCGGCCCCGGTCTCCTCGCACTCCTGCCGGAGGAGGGCGAGCACGCGCTGCTGCACCGTGACGTCGAGGGCGGTCGTCGGCTCGTCGGCGATGATCAGACGCGGCTTGCCGATCTGCGACATCGCGATCAGGGCGCGCTGGCGCATGCCGCCGGAGAACTCGTGCGGGAACTGCTTGGCGCGGCGTGCGGGATCCGTGATCGACACCGCAGCGAGAGCGTCGACGGCGGCCGCGTCGGCCTCTCTCCTCGTCGCGTTCCGATGGACGCGCGGCACTTCGGCGAGCTGGGTGCCGACACGCAGCGCGGGATTGAGAGCAGTCAGCGAGTCCTGGAACACCACGCCGACGCGGGTGCCGAGCTTCCTCGCCGCGCGTTCGCCCGACAATCCGGCCAGCTCCTCGCCTGCGAACCGCAGGTGCCGAGCGCTCACAGCGGCGCCTGCGGGTGCGAGCTGCGCGATCGCCATCATCGTGACGCTCTTCCCACTGCCCGATTCGCCGACGACGCCGACGATCTCTCCGGGCGCTATACGGAAGGACACGTCCTGCACCGGCCGCACCCATCCGTGTTCGCCGGGGAAGGAGACGCTCAGTCCGGAGACCTCGAGGAGCGATTCGACGGCATCCTCCCCGTCATCCGACACTGCCGCGGCGTCGACGCGCTCCGGCTCGCCGAGTTCGCGCGCCGACAGCGTGCGCGCTCGCCCGCGCCCGCGCATGTGGGAGGCGAGGGCCTCGCCGAACATGCCGAAGACGATGCCGGCGAGCACGACCATGACGCCGGGGCCCACCACCGCGGAGGGCTGACTGTAAACCTGCTCGAAACCCTCACTGAGCAGGCGCCCCCAGTCGTACTCCGGCGGCTGGACGCCGACACCGAGGAAGCTGAGGCTCGACAGGGCGAGCAGCCCGCCGCCGATGGAGATCGTCACGTTCACGATCACCGGCTCGGCGATGTTGGGCAGGATGTAGCGGGTGAACTGACGGGTCTTGGAGACACCGAGCAGTCGCGCCGCCGCGAGATACTCCGAACCGCCGACACGCGAAGACAGCGTCTGCGCGAGACGGGCGAACGACGGTGTCATGGTCAGGGCCAGCGCGATCACGGCCGTCGTGGAGCCGGTGCCGAGCAGGATGACGGTGAGCATCGCGACGAGCAGCACCGGGAAGGCGAGCCAGGTGTTGATGACGGACCCGAACATCCGCTGCACCCGGGGCCCCGAGACGACGGGCAGAGCGCCGAGGATCAGACCGGCCACGGCGCCGAGGGCCGTCGCCGTCAAGGCCATCACGAGCGAGAGACGGGTCGCGACCAGGGTGCGCAGAAGCAGATCCCGCCCCAGCGCGTCGGTTCCGAGCGGATGCTCCGCGCTCGGCGGCTGCAGCAGATCCGCCGGTGAGGGTGTCTCGGCCTGCGTCCCCCACAGAAGGGGGGCGACGACGGCCAGCACGGCCAGGACCGTGATGACGGTCAGTGAGATCAGCGCCATGGGCGACTGGAGGAGCCAGGAACGTCGCCGGCGAGCGGAGGTCATGCGGTCTCCAGAATGGTCGTTCGGCGGTCGAGGACGGCGAGGACGATGTCCACCAGCAGGTTCACGACGAGGATGATCGCCGCGTACACGATCGCGAGTCCCTGCACGATGCCGTAGTCCTTTGTGATGATCGCCTGTACGAAGGCGCTTCCCATGCCGGGCCAGTTGAAGACCCGCTCGACCAGGACGCTGCCGGCGATCATCGTCGCGAGCAGTGCACCGCCGAGCGTCAAGGTCGCGGTGAGCATGTTCGGAAGAGCGTGGCGGAAGTAGATCATCGCGGCGGGCAGGCGCTTGGACCGTGCTGTGCGGATGTAGTCGTCGCTGAGGACGTTCAGTGCCTCGACACGCGCGATGCGGGAGAGCGATGCGGACGCCCCGAGCGCGAGAGCGAGCACCGGAAGGATGTAGGACTGAGGGCCGCTGATCCCCGCCACGGGCAGGAGCGGGATCGTGATCGCGAAGAGCAGGAGCAGGGCCACGCCGATGAGGTACTCGGGCACGGCCGCGAAGAACCCGGTGACCGAGGTGAACACCACCTCGACCGGGCGACGTCGGTTGCCCGCGGTGAGGATCGCGATCGCCAGTCCGAGCGGAATGGCGATGAGCAGGATCACCACGAACGCGATGCCGGCGAGCTGCACCGTCGCCGGAAGCCGGAACTCGACCAGCTCGTTCACGGATCGTCCGGTGATGAGCGAGACGCCGAGGTCGCCACGGAGGACGATGCCCGTCAGGTAGTCCCAGAACTGCACGACGAGCGGGTCATCGAGCCCCAGCTGCGACCGGCGCTCGGCGACGACGGACGCCGGAGCGGTGGGGCCGAGCGCGGCGCGCACGGGGTCTCCTCCGGCGGCGCGGAGCACGACGAATGCCGCCGTCACGATCACCAGCATCGCGGTGATCATGCGCCCGATACGGCGGAGGAGGAAGGGGACCCAGCGCCCGCCGCCGCGGCGACCACCCCGAGGGGTGGTCACCACGACGGTCTTCGGCCGCGTCACGATCTGCGACGTCATACGGTCACTCTGTCACGCGGATCGTGGTCGGAGCGAGGATGCTCTTCGACATGCCGAACTCCACGCCGACGCCGTAGAAGGTCGACGTCGAGGAGTACACCGGCAGCACCTGCAGGTTGCTGAAGAGCGAGTCCTGCGCGGCCTGCCAGGCATCGCACGAGTCCGCGCCGGCGAGCGCCTGCGCCTCGCCCACCAGGTCGAAGTACTCCTGGTTGGCGTTGTAGGTCCAGTTGCCGCCGTTCGGCGGGAACTCTCCCCCGAGGATGCCGGCCCAGTCGCTCGGCAGGCTCGTGAAGATCGGTGCCCACACGATGTCCCAGTCGCCACCCGAGAATATCACGTCGGTGTATGCGGCCGAGGGCGTCGGCGTCGCCTCGACGCCGATCTTCGCGAACTCGGTCTGCAGGAGCTCGATCGCGGCGGTCACTCCCTGGCTCTCCGACGCCGGGTAGAGCATCAGGATCGACAGCGGCTTGCCGTCCTTGGAGCGGATGCCGTCGGCCCCCTCCACCCATCCGGCGGCGTCCAGCGCCGCAGCAGCCGCCTCGACGTCGTAGGACGGGATGGCGGAGGAGCTGTCCATCGTCGTGCAGGCGGCGCCGAACTCCGACACCAGGGTCGTGATCTGCTCGCCGCGCCCCGCCGAGGCGACGGGTCCGACGGCTTCACGGTCGACGGCCTGAGCGAGGGCTTCACGGACCGCGAGATCGTGACCGACGCGGCCCTCCGCCTGGTTGAAGAAGATCAGCCCCGGCCGCAGCGGAACCTCGAGCTCGCTCGCGAACTCGGTGCCGTCGAGCCGGTCGCGTTCGCTGCCGCCGACCTCGGCGATGTTGGCCTCGCCCGTCTGCAGCAGGTTCGCCGCAGTCGAGTCGCTCTCGATGATCGAGACCTCGACCGTGCCGGGAAGACCCGCGGTCTTGCTGGTCGTGTCGTCAGGGCCCCAGGCGTAGTCGTCACGCAGCGTGAACGTGTACGACTGACCGGGTGACGAGGACTCCAGCGCGTAGGCGCCTGTTCCGTGGAACTCCGTGTCGAGGACTCCCGGATCCGACAGTCCTGTCGCGCAGACGATGGGCAGCGCGCCGATCGTCTCGGCGAGGAAGCTCTGCGCGTTCTCGCTCGTGAACGTGACCGTGCGGGCGTCGTCGTCCGCCTCGATCGTCAGCCCTTCGGCCGGGAAGTAGACCCCCTTGTAGGGAGAGCCGGTCTCATCCGCGGCGGCGTACTCGAAGGTCGCCTTGACGTCGCTCGCCGTGAGAGGCTCGCCGTCGACGCAGAGGACGCCGTCCTTGAGCGTGAACTGCACGGTCGTGGTGGTGGCCTCCCACGATTCGGCCAGGAGCCCCTGCGGCTCTGCACCGGTCGGGTAGAACAGCAGCGACTCATAGCCGAATGTGGAGACGGACTCACTCGCGTTCGTCGCATTCGTGATGGGATTGAGCGTTCCAGGGTCAGACTGCACGGCGATCCTGATCGTCTGCGCTTCTCCTCCCCCGGGCTCCGCCGTTCCGGCGCAGCCGGACAGGGCAAGGGCCGTCACGCCGACGGCGGCCGCGGCGACAATGCTGCGTCTCATGGTGTCCTCTCTCACGGGTTCCGCACGGTGCGGTTCAACCCAATTGAATGTTATGAATTGCTCTTTATGGACTCGTGTCGACGGTGTTTCGGGTATGTAACCGATCACGAGTGGTCGTCGATGAGGGCAGCGGCGCCCATCACCGACTTGAGCTCGAGGAACTCCTCGAACCCGTGCACGCCGCATTCCCGGCCGATCCCCGACTGCTTGTACCCCCCGAAGGGTGCACCCACGTCGAGGCCCGCGCCGTTGATTCCGACGGTGCCCGTGCGCATGCGCAGAGCGACATCGAGGGCGCGTCGAGGATCACTCGACCAGACGCCGCCCGACAGCCCGTACACACTGTCGTTGGCCAGGTCGACAGCCTCATCGACCGTGGCATAGGGAGTGATCGTGAGCACCGGGCCGAAGACCTCCTCGTGGAAGATCCGCATCTCCGGTGTCACGTCGGTGAAGATCGTGGGCTGCACGTAGGCTCCGCCTGCCGTCGGTTCGACGATATCGAGGCCGCCGGCGAGCAGGCGCGCACCCTGGTCGATCGCGGTCTCGATGTGCGCACGCACACGGTCGCGCTGCAGCCCCGATGCGACAGGTCCGGTCGCCGTGGACTCGTCCGCCGGATCGCCCGGCGCCCATCCCGCGGTCGCCCGCACAGCGGCGTCCTGCCAGGCGTCGAGCAGCGACGCGGGCACGAGCACCCGCGTCTGAGCCGCACAGGTCTGGCCCGCGTTCGCGAAGCACGACGCCAGCACGGAGTCGACCGACTCCTCGATGGGCGCGTCCTCGAGGACGATCGCCGCGGACTTGCCTCCCAGTTCGAGTGCGACCTTCTTGATGGTCGCGGCTGCCGCGCGGGCGACGCCCTCACCCACCGAGCGCGAGCCGGTGAACGTGACCATGTCGACGGCGGGGTGCGTCACGAGCGCCGATCCCACGCCGGCGCCGTCCCCGTGGACGATGTTGACCACTCCGGCAGGGAGGTCGATCTCGCGGAGGATGTCGCCGACGAGCGCCGCGTTGAGGGGTGCCACCTCGCTGGGCTTGAGCACCACGGTGCAACCGGCGAGGATCGCCGCGCCCACCTTGAGCATGATCTGATGGAGCGGGAAGTTCCACGGCGTGATCGCCGCCACGACCCCGACGGGCTCGGCGATCACGAGGGAGTTCGACACCGACTCCCTCGCCACATGGGAGCGCGCGGCATCCACGAGACGGGCCAGGTCGGCGATCGCGACCTCGACCTGCGCGGCGCGGGAGAACGCGATGGGCGAGCCCATCTCCGCACTCAATGTCGCAGCGAGTCGCTCCCGGTGGCGCGCCAACCCCTCGGCGAGCGCCTCGACGTGAGCGATCCGCTGCGACATCGGCCTGGTGGACCAGGCGTCGAACGCCGCGACGGCAGCGGCCACCGCACGATCGACGTCTTCCGAGTCACCGGCGACGACGGCGCCGACGATGCTCCCGTTCGCCGGATTGACGACATCGATCGACCGGCGTCCTTCGGCACCCTCTCTGATGCCCGCGATGTCGTGACCGATGATCATGTCAGACCCCTGCCCGCTGGATCAGGTGCGATCCGGTGGCGAGCGGCGCGGGCCGCGGCACCCCTTCGTGGATCAGGTGCCAGGGTGAGGGGAACTCACCCACCGGGACGTTGATGAGGATGGGCTCGTTCGCGGGGACCGCGTCCGCGAGGACGCCCGCGAGCTCCTGCGGCGTGAACGCCTGGGCGGAGCGGATGCCGAACGCGTCCGCGAGCACGCCGTAGTCGGGGTTCGTGAGGTCGCTGGCGAAGTAGCGCGCCCCGTACCGGTTCTTCTGGATCCTTCGCACGTTGCCGTAGAAGCCGTCGTGGAAGACGATCGTCACCAGTCCCAGCCCGTAGCGCTTGGCCGTGGACAGCTCCTGCAGCGTCCAGGAGAAGCCGCCGTCGCCGTTCACCGAGACCACGGCGCGCGCGGGATCGGCGGCCTTGACGCCGAGCGCGGTCGCGAAGCCGTAACCCAGCGTCCCCTGATACCCGGGCCCGATGTAGGTTCGCGGCTGGTATGCGGGGTAGCACGCGCTGGCGGCATAGCCGACCTGCGTGAACTCGCTCACGAACACGCCGTCGTCCGGCAGCGCGGCACGGATCGTCGAGAGGTACTCGCGCTGCGGCGCGATGTCGTCGAACTGCGCGGCGAGCCACGAACGCACACGGACGAACTCGCCCTCACGGGAATCGCGGGTCGGGCTGCCGATCTCGGCGGCGAGCGCGGAGAGCGCCAGGCGGGCGTCGGCGTGCAGACGGTGCACGGCCTCGCGCGGGTCGCCGAGGTCGGCTTCCTCGGCGTTGATCAGGATGACCGGGGCCCCGTGGGTGTCGACCTGCGTGCCGAAGGTGGACACGAAGCGCGTGCCCACCGCGAGGACGAGGTCGGCATCCTCTCGGAAAGCGCGGAGCGCGAGAGCATCGAAGGCGAGGCGATGGCGGGCATCGATCGCTCCGCGACCGTTGTCCGTCATGAGGACCGGCGCTTCCAGGGCCTCTGCGAGCGCCTGGAGCGCGACGGAGGCATTCGCGGCGAGCACTCCGCCGCCCACCACGATCATGGGACGCTCGGCGGCGGCGAGCAGCGCGGCCGCCGAGCGGATCTGCTGCTCGTCCGGCACGAGCGGCGCGGCCGAGACGAGCTCGGCTGCGGCGACCCGCGACGTCGCCGCCAGCACGTCCGGCGGCACCTCGATGGCGACCGGGCGGGGCCGCCCGCTGCGCAGCTGCACGAAGGCCTCGCGGACCAGTCCGGGGATCTCATCCGCGGAACGCGCCGTGCCCGTCCACTTCGTGAGGCGCTCGAGGATGCCGGTCTGGTCCGGCAGTTCGTGGAGAGCGCCGAGTCCGCGTCCGATCGCCTTCGAGTCGATCTGACCAGCGATCAGGAGCATGGGCGAGTTCGCGGAGTACCCCGTCGCCACGCCCGAGAGCGCGTTGAGGACGCCGGGGCCGGGAACGACCATCGCGACACCCACGTCTCCGGTGCTGCGCGCATATCCGTCGGCCATGTACGTGGTGGCCTGCTCGTTGCGTGCACAGATGAAGTCGACCTGATCGGTGCGGGACTGGAGAGCGTCTGCGGCGGCATCGAGCTGGACGCCCGGAATGCCGAAGATCGTCGAGACGCCCTGGTTGATCAGGGAGTCGGCGAGCAGATCGCCACCGGTGGGGTCGGTCATCGGGTTCCTCTCGTGAGCAGCATTGCGTGATTGACTGTATTAGATACATTCAATTACTGCAAATAGGAGATTCGCCTCGTGTCACGCCCCCGCGGCATCGAGGCGTCCCTAGGATGTGAATGATCCGCTCCGCACGCCGCCCCGAACCGAAGGACCACCGTGGCCACCACCCAGGAAGACGCACGTACGTTCCAGCGTGTCGCGCCGGCGCAGTCCGTAGCCGACCGGGTCGTCACCGAGGTCGAGGCGATGATCAAGGCGGAGGACCTCGCGCCCGGTCACCGGATCGGCACCAGGCAGGAGCTGTGCGAGCAGTTCGGAGTCGCGCCGGCCACGCTCGGCGAAGCGCTCCGCGTCCTGCGCGCCCGCGGTTCGGTCGACCTGCGCCCCGGACCCGGCGGCGGCATCTTCGTCGCAGACCAGTCCCCGCTCATCCGCCTCGCACACAGCGTGCTGCGACTGCGGCAGACCGGCGCCCCGGTGCACGACGTCGTCAAGGTGCTCGACGCGCTCGACGAAGCCGTCATGGGCGACGCGGTGGCGCATCGCACCGACGACGACATCGCGGATCTCGACGCCCTCATGGCCGAGATCGCCGATCATTGGCACGACCCCGTCGAGGGCCTGCACGGGAACTGGCGCCTGCACCGTCGCATCGCGGAGATCTCTCCCAACGCCGTGCTGCGGACGTTCTACCTCAACCTCGTCGACTACATCGAGGGCGAGACGAGCGGGAGCGTGGACGACAGCGACCTGTCGGTCCCGGGCTTCCGACCCGACACCGACGAGCGCCTGCACATCCACACCGCGCTGATCGAGGCCATACGCTCCGGCGATGTCGAGGCCGGCCGCAAGGCCGTCCTCGACCACCGCACGCTCGGACGCTGAGACGTCGTCACCCGCTGCGTGCACCCACGTGGCGCAGCGCGAGTGCGGCGAGAGCCGCCGCCTGATCACCGAGCACGCCGTCGTCGAACACCGCACGAGGCGAGTGATTCATCGGGATGTCCCCGCCGACCATCTCCGGTGGAGTGGCGCACAGGAAGACGAAGGCACCAGGAACCTCGCGCAGCACGTAGGAGAAGTCCTCCGAGGCCATCCACGGGGCCGACAGCTCCTCGACGCGCGACGGTCCGAAGAGATCGCGGAGCACGGTGATCGCGTCGGTCGTCTCGGGCGCGGTGTTGACCGTGACCGGATAGCCGACGATCACCTCGACGTCCGCCGTGCACCCGTGCGCCGCCGCCAGACGCTCGACGAGAGGCGGGAGCTCGGTCCGTGCCTGAGCGATCGACGCCTCGGACAGCGTGCGCAGGGTCGCCGAGAACCCTGCCTCCTCCGGGATGACGTTGACGATCTCTCCCGCGTGGAGCTTCGTCACCGAGAGCACGACGGGATCGAAGACGGAGACGCGCCGCGTCGTCCACGCCTGCAGCGCCAGGATCATCTCGGCGACCACGGGAACGGGATCGACGGCCTGATGAGGACGCGATCCATGTCCGCCGCGCCCGTGGACCAGGACTCTCAGGGTGTTCGCCCCGGCCATGATCGTTCCCTCCTTGAGCTGGAAGGTGCCGCGCGATCCCGGACCGACGTGGATGCCGTAGGCCGCCTCGACGCGGACGCCCGCGGCATCGAGCACACCGTCTCTGATCATCAGCGGCGCTCCGCCCCCGGCCTCCTCCCCCGGCTGGAACATGAAGACGACAGACCCCACGATGCGCTCCCGGCGCGCGGCGAGGAGCCGCGCGGCGCCGACGAGGCCCGCCACGTGAAGATCGTGACCGCACGCGTGCATCGCCCCGTTGACCGCGGCGTACTCGAGCCCTGTCTCCTCGACGATCGCCAGCGCATCCATGTCGCCACGCAGCAGCACGGACGGTCCGTCCACCGCTCCCCGCAGCACCGCCGTGACCGAGCTGAGGTCCTCCCCGGTCGTGATCTCGAGGTCGAGGCCGGCCAGCGCATCGAGCACCGCCGCCTGCGTGTGCGGGAGGTCGAACCCGACCTCGGGTGAGCGATGCAGGCGCCGTCGCAGCGCCACCAGCTCGGACTGCAACCGGGCGGCGTCCTCGCGCAGCGTCATCCGCGCGCCTCCGGTGCGGTGTAGACGGTCCGACCCTCGATCAGCACCTCTCGCACGGTCGACGCGACCTCGAGGGGATCTCCTGTCCAGAGGACCACGTCTCCGTCTCGACCCGGCTCCAGCGCCCCCACTCTGTCGCCGATGCCGGCGATGTCGGCCGCGACGGAGGTCATCGCCGCCACCGCTGTGTCGCGCGGCAGGCCGGCACGCGCCGCGACAGCGGCCTGGAGGGCGAGGAGACCGATCGGAACGACGGGATGATCCGTCGTCAGCGCGACGCGCACGCCGGCGGCGGCGAGCTTCGCGAGGTTCGCCGGATCGGCCTCGCGGACCTCGACCTTGGACCGGCTGGAGAGCACGGGCCCGAAGATGACGGGGACGTCGCGCTCGGCGAGCACATCCGCGAGCTTGTGCGCCTCGGTGCCGTGGTTGATCACCAGGCGCAGGCCGAACTCCTCGGCGATCCGGAGCGCGGTGGCGATGTCGTCGTGCCGATGAGCGTGCTGCTCCCAGGTCAGGGTGCCGTCCAGCGCCTCGGTGAGCGCCTGCATGCCGAGGTCAGCGGCGAACGGCGCCCCCTCCGCTCTGGCGCGATCGCGGCGCTGCGCGTAGTCGCGCGCATCCGTGAGCGCCTGACGGATCACGAGAGCGATCCCCAGGCGCGTGGACGGGAGCTGCTTGCGCTCGCCGTACGTCTGCTTGGGATTCTCGCCGAGAGCCGATTTCATCCCCAGCGCATGACGGATCACCTGCTCATCGACCGAGCGACCGCCTCCGGTCTTGATCGCCACGCTCTGTCCGCCGATCGGGTTGCCCGACCCCGGTTTCACCACGACGGCCGTGACCCCTCCGGCGACGGCGTCCGCGAAGGCCGAGTCCTCGATGTTGATGGCATCGATCGCGCGGACGCCCGCCGTCACCGGAGACGACACCTCGCTGCCGTCGAATCCGGCCGGACCGTTGGCCTCCTCGTGAGCGCCGATGTGGCTGTGCGGATCGATGAGTCCCGGCAGCACCCAGCATCCGGTCGCGTCGATCACGCGCGCGTTCTCCGGAACCGGGATCCCGATGCCGACGGCGGCGATCCGCCCGCCGGAGACGAGGACCGTGCCCTCCTGGTGCTCGTCGCCGAGGCCGGTGACCACACGCCCCCCGACGATCGCGACATCCTCGCTCATCCGTCCTCCTTCCGCGTCGAACGCTCGACCAGCGCACGCGACCGATCGCGCAGATCGGCCACGTCTACACCGAGAAGGCCGACCGCCGGATCGACCCTCACCACGATGCCGTCCTCGCATGCCGGCGGTTCTCCGCTCAGATCGACGATCGGATCGTCGACCCAGACCCATGGCAGGCCCGCGGCATACTCGCGGATCGTCCGCAGCTTGTCGAACTGGACCGGGAGGAACGGCCACGGCTCCGCCGGCAGATCGAGGGCCCTCCGGAAGGCGGTATGCGCGTTGTGCCCCCATTCGGAGGCCCAGACCACCTCGAAGTGCTCGGCGAGCTCTCTCAGACGCGCGGGAGCGCCATCCGGGATCTCGACATCCCGCACCCAGCGCCCCCATGCCGAGAGATGGTGCGTCGACACGGGCACGGATGCCGCGCCCTCGATCACCACGACCCCGCTGATCCCGAGCACGAGCAGCGGCCGATCGCCACGCGGCGGACGTGCCGTGTACTTCGCCATGTCAGTCGTCCACGGCGTCCGCGAGCAGCGGCGCGTCCGCCGCTCCCTCGAAGTAGTTCCCGCCCTCGATGCGCACGACGCTCTCCGCCTCGTCGAAGACGACACCGACCGGATCACCTCCGGCCGCGACGGCCCGATGCTGCTTCGCCATCATCCGACGGATCATCGCGATCCCCTGATCAGTGGTCGTCAGGTGATCCTCGGAGTGCAGCGAGATCGATCCCTGTGACTTCTGCGCCTCGTAGTCGCCGGGGAGTCGCTGGTGTTCGAGATCGGTGAGTTCCTTCCACGGCTTGCCCTCGTGGGTGGAGCGCAGCTTCGCGAGGAAGTCGGCGTCCTCGTCGCGCGCCACGGTGAAGATGCGGAAGTTGGTGTCATCCATCGGCACGACCCAGCCGATCATGTTCGTCTGTCCCGAGCTGAGCTTCGGACTCGCCACGACGCGGAGGTTCGGGAAGATGACCTCCGTGACCCGGCGCAGCTGCCGACCGTCACCCAGGTCGCGCATCTGGATCGATCGCACCCCGAGCGGCGTGTACTCGTAGCTGACCTCGGGGATCAGCGCCATCTCCGGTGTGAACTGATTGCCGCTGAACCGCGCGTGCAGGATCGGCACGTGGAAGGGATCCATGACGTTCTCCCAGTGCTGCAGCCAGTTGAAGTCGAGAACCGCGGGTCCTCCGCCTCCCACGCCCTGGTCGTTGACGATCAGCTGCTCTTCCGGGCCGAGCTGTTCGAGCGTGTCGTATCGCGGGAGCACCGGCTTCTTGTCCGGCGGCCCCATGTAGGCCCAGAGCAGACCGTACTGCTCCTCGACGGGGTACCACGGCTGACGCACGCGGTCGCGATGCAACCCCAGATCCGGTTCGCAGGGCTGCTCGAGGCAGTGCCCTTCGGTGTCGAAGACCCAGCCGTGGTAGCAGCACCGGATGCCCTCGTCCTCCACGCCGCCGTAGAACAGCGAGGCACCGCGGTGGATGCATCGCGGATGCAGCAGTCCCGGCTTGCCCTTCTTGGTGCGGAACAGCACGAGCTCCTCCCCCAGCACCCGCAGGGAGACCGGTCGCGTCGTCGCGTCCTCGACCTTCGCCACCGGGTGCCAGTAGCGCCGGAGCACCTCGCCGTAGGGGGTGCCGGGCCCGACCTGGGCGAGCTCGTTGAGAGGCTGCCCGAGGCGGAGGCCGTATGCGGTTCCGGTGTCCATGTTGTCTCCGTTCAGATGTCAGATGTCGAGGACGAGCTTCGAGTCGAGTGAGCGCGAGACGCAGATCATCATGGTCTCGTTGCTCTCGCGCTCCTCAGGGGTGAGGATCGAGTCGCGGTGTTCCGGGGCGCCGTCGATCACGCTGGTCTCACAGGTGCCGCAGACGCCCTCGAGGCAGGAGCTCGGGACCCCGATCCCCGCCTGCTCGAGCATCTCGAGGATGCTGCAGCCACGCTCCACCGTCACGATCAGACCCGAGGCACTGGCCTCCACGTCGAATGTGTCGGCGCCGAGGGACTCGCCGAACGCCTTCGCCTGGAACCGCTCCAGATGCAGCGCTCCTCTCGGCCAGCCCGCGCTGAGCTCCTCCAGCTCGTCGAGCATGCGCCCCGGCCCGCAGGCGTACACCCCCGTGCCGTCGGGGACGGGACCGATCCAGGTGGCGAGGTCGAGGCGCTCGTCGCGGTCGCGCGAGACGATCGACGTCGCGTCGTGGACGAGGTGCGGAGCGTCGGCGAACGCCATGCCGTCACGGTGCGCCCCCAGATAGGCCAGTCGCCAGGGGATGCCGCGGCGTCGCGCCTCGGCGATCATCGGCAGGATGGGGGTCACGCCGATGCCGCCCGCGACGAACACGAAGACGGCATCGTCGCCGAGCTCGAAGTGATTGATGGGCTCCGAGGCCGCCACCGGATCGCCGGTGCGCAAGGTCTGATGCACGTAGCGAGACCCACCGCGACTGGGAGTCTCGGCGAGCACCGCCACCCGCCAGGAGCGCCGATCGGCCGGGTCGGAGCACAGCGAGTACTGGCGCTCGACGCCGTTGGCGAAGCGGAGGTCGATGTGCGCACCAGGGGTCCACGTCGGCAGAAGGGCGCCCGTCGGGTCGTCGAGTTCGAGAGAGAGCACGTCCGTCGCCTCCCAGCGCATCGCCCGCACCCGGAGATCGAGGGTTGTCGAAGAGACCTGGGCCGCGAACTGAGACACCGTCGTTCCGCTCCTTCCGTCGATCCGATCACCGCCGATCGAATTGACAACAATGGATATAGTCAATTGCGATACTATGAATCCCGCCCGGGACTGTCAAACGGGCGATGAGCGAAAGGCGGAACGGATGTCCGAGTTGAGGCTGCGCGAGGATCTGAGGGCGATTCCGGACTACAGGCCCGGCAGAGCGACGACGCAGTCGGCGTCCGACGGACCGATCTACAAGGTCTCCTCGAATGAGAACCCCTATCCTCCTCTGCCGTCCGTGGCGGCGGCGATCGCCGATCGCGTCTCCCACATCAACCGCTACCCGGAGACAGCCGCGACCGCGCTCACCGCGCTGCTGTGCGCCCGGTTCGACGTCGAGCCCGCGAACGTCGTCCTCGGGAGCGGATCGGTCGAGGTCGTCTCCCAGCTCATGCGGGCGACGGCCGGCGAGGGCGACGAGGTGCTGTTCGCCTGGCGCTCGTTCGAGGCGTATCCGATGCTCGTACGCGCCGCCGGCGCCATACCCGTGGCCGTCCCGCTCACCGCCGACCACCGTCATGATCTGGATGCGATGCTGGCCGCGATCACCGACCGCACGCGTCTCGTCATCGTGTGCAACCCGAACAACCCCACCGGCACGACGATCGGCGCCGAGGAGCTGACGGCGTTCCTCGATGCGGTCCCTCGCGACATCGCCGTCGTCATCGACGAGGCCTACGTGCACTTCAACGAGCGCGCGGACTCCCCCTCCGGCATCGAGTACTTCCGCCGCTACGACAACGTCGCCGTCGCGCACACGTTCTCGAAGGCGTACGGCCTCGCCGGACTCCGGGTCGGCTATGCCCTGGCTCCCGAGCGACTGGCGAACGCGCTCCGCAAGGTCGCGATCCCGTTCGGCGTGACCGATCTCGCCCAGACGGCGGCTGTGGCCTCGCTGAACGCCGAGAGCGAGCTCTCGGCCCGTGTCGCCGATCTCGTGACCGAGCGTGAGCGCGTGGTACACGCGTTCCGCGACGCCGGCATCGACCTGCCCGAGACGCAGGCGAACTTCATCTGGGTGCCGTTCGGCGACGCCACCGTCGCGGCTGCCGAGCTGCTCGAGCAGCACGGACTCCTGGTGCGCCCTTTCGCGGGCGAAGGCTTCCGCGTGACGATCGCGGAGCGCGAAGCGAACGATCTGCTGGTGCAGCTCGCGCCCGAGCTGGCACGACTCGTCGCCCCGGCGGCAGTGGGCTGAAGGGCGCGCCTCAGCTCTCCGTGAAGCGCTCGAAGCGGGCGAGTGACGCCATCGCGGCGTCGGCGTCGGCCGGCGCCGCGAAGTACTCGGGTGGCACTCCCCTGCTCGCGGTCGCGTGCATCCAGCATCCGATGACGCGTCCGTCCTCGACGAGCGTCGCGCGCACCATGCCGTTCTTCCCCGGGCCGACGGTCGCGAGGTGCTCCGGCGCGCAGACGGTCGTGCGGTCGGCGTAGGAGAGGTAGTACTCGTCGAAGGCGCCGAGGGCGAGGACGGATGCCGCCCCCGGGGCGCGCCGCGGACGCTCGATCGCGACGAAGAGGCCCTCGGCGACCTCGTCCACGCGTCCGGCAGCACGCACAGCCGCCTCGCGGGACTGGCCCAGCGTGAGCCCCGACCACCAGGCGAAGTCCGCGACCCCCGCCGGCCCGTGGCCGGTGATGTACCGCACGAACAGCTCGGCGAGCGGATCGTCGGGGCGCGCGTGATCGCGGATGTGATCGTCGACGAGCACGAACCGCTGCTCACGCGTCATCCCCTCGCGGGCGACGACCGGCCCCTGGCAGATGAGTCCGTCGATCGTGAGCACGAAGAGCAGGTGGAGCCCGCGCTGACCGGTGGGGTCGATCCCGACGCCCTCGAGGATCTCGAAGATCTCCGCACGCGTCCGACCGCCGTCGTGCAGCGCCGGGGTGAGGGCGCGTACGGCGAGAGCGACCATGTCGTCGTCGATGCCGAGGTCGCGGTGCCGCCCCGCAGCCTGCTGCCGCTGCCGCGCCGCCGTCACCGAGAGGACCCAGCCGAGGTCGCGTGCCGGCAGCGTGTGCAGCGTCCCGCGCATCGGCCACGCGCGCACGAGAATCCCCCCGTCGAACGCCCGGTCCACGTCGCTCATCCGCGGCTCGCCGCGCGTGCGCACGGCGAGAGCCCAGCGCCCGGCGGTGAAGTCCTGGCTCTGCACGGCGAGCATGTGGTGCGCGGCATCCGCCACCGTCTTCGTCGGCGCGGTGAGCCGGTGCGATCGGAGACGCTCGGCCAGCAGGGTCGCGGTCTTCATGACCCCATCATGCCGGGCACCGCCGACGTCGCGCACCTGCGAGCTCAGGAGTGGAGCGTGACCTCTCGACGCGCGGGGAGCACGACGGGATGCGATCCTGCCATGACCTCCAGGACGCGGATCACCTGGCACGAGTATCCGAACTCGTTGTCGTACCAGACGTAGAGGATCAGGGTGTTCTCATCGGCGACCGTCGCCAGCCCGTCGACGATGCCGGCGCGGTGGGAGCCGACGAAGTCCGTCGACACGACCTCGGGCGACTCGACGTAGTCGATCTGCTGCCGCAGCTTCGAGTGCAGCGACACCCGGCGCAGGTAGTCGTTGACCTGCTCCTTCGAGACCGTTCGCTCCGTGGTGAGGTGGAGCACCGCGAGCGAGACGTCGGGGGTGGGCACCCGGATCGAGCTGCCGGTGAGCCTCCCCTCCAGCTGCGGAAGTGCCTTGGCCACGGCCTTCGCCGCGCCGGTCTCGGTGATGACCATGTTCAGCACGGCCGAGCGACCCCGCCGGTCGCCCTTGTGGAAGTTGTCGATCAGGTTCTGGTCGTTCGTGAACGAGTGCACGGTCTCGACGTGACCTCGCACGACCCCGTAGGCCTCGTCGATGGCCGCCAGGACCGGCGTGATGGCGTTCGTCGTGCACGACGCGGCCGAGACGATGCGGTCGCCGACGTCGATCGTGTCGTCGTTGATGCCGTGCACGATGTTCTTGAGCGGCCCCTTGCCCGGTGCCGTGAGCAGGACGCGGGCGACGCCCTTGGCCTCGAGGTGCTGCGAGAGGCCGGCCTCGTCGCGCCAGCGCCCCGTGTTGTCGACGACGATCGCATCCTGGATGCCGTAGGCGGTGTAATCGACGGATGCCGGTGCGTCGGAGTAGATGACCTGGATGCGCGTGCCGTTGGCGATGATCTGCTCGGTCTCCTCGTCGACCGTCACCGAGCCGGCGAAGCGCCCGTGCACCGAGTCGCGCAGCAGCAGGGACGCGCGCTTGATCAGATCGTTCTCGGATCCCCGCCGCACGACGATCGCGCGAAGGCGCAGGCCGTTGCCGCCGCCGGTGTGGGCGATGAGGATGCGGGCGAGCAGGCGTCCGATCCGCCCGAAGCCGTAGAGCACCACGTCGGTGGGCGCAGCGGCGACCGCGCCGACCGCCGGAGCGAGCACCTCGGCGACGTAGTCCTCGAGAGGCTGATCACTCTCGGCGTTCCCGGAGACCAGTCGTGCGACGTCGAGGGACGAGGCGCCGGGGGCCAGCTGGTGGATGGCCTGCAGGACGGCGAGGCTGTCTTCGAGACGGAGCTGCTCATGCCCGAGCTGGGCGACGCGCTCGTGCACCTCGACGAGTCCCGTGGCGGAGAGCCCGAGCAGGCGGTGGCCGTGGAGCGACGTCACCACGTCGTGTTCGCGCTTGAGTGCGCCGATGAGCGGGATCATCCGCTCGGCCAGCTCTTCTCTCGCCGTCCAGTCGTCGTGGGGTGCGGCGGAATCGTTCATCTGCGTCCTTGCATGTGTGAGCGCGCCGAGATCGCCGGCGCGCGAGGTTGCCGGGTGAGATTCGGGGGATGCCACCAGCGTACGCGTGGTCGGCGGCGGTTTCGAATCCAGGAGTGTTGCCGGAGCATGCGATCCCACTATTCGTCTACAGTGGTGGAATAATGAGTGAGGCAATCTCCGGCGCCGACGCCGATCTGATCATCCGCGGCGGGCGGATCCACACCTTCGACGAGTCGGACACGACCGTCCGCGCCCTCGCGGTCCGCGCGGGTCTGATCGTCGGCCTGGATGCCGAGGCGGAACGCCTCCGCGCGCGTTCGACGATCGAGCTCGACGGACGGACCGCGATCCCCGGCATCAACGACGCACACCTGCACGCGGCATGGCTCGGAGCCCGCTGGCCGCACCTGTTCTTCTCCGACACCCCGCCCGACCAGCAGCCCTCCGGACGCCTGGTGTCGACCGAGGCCGAACGGCGATCGGCGCTGCGGGCGGCCTGGCGCCTGCTCGCAGAGCTCGGCGTCACGAGCTACACCGAGCCGGGCATCGGACCCGGTGAGGACGACGGCGAGACCGGGTGCTTCGGCTCGGACATGCTCGCGACCTACGTCGCCCTGCACGGGGAAGGCGCGCAGACCTCGCGGGTGACGATGCTGCGGCTGTTCGGGACGATCGACGGCGAGAGCACGCTCGAGGACTTCGAGCGCGGCATCCGCACGCCGCTCCCGACGACCGATCCCCGGTGGCTCGCGATCACCGGCGTGAAGATCTTCGCCGACGGCATCCCTCCTCTCGCGACCGCGTGGGTCGACGAGCCGTACGCCGACGGCACGACCGGCGGCCTGCTCACGCGCGGCGGCCACGATCCCCTCTCCGCCTTCCACCGGATGCTGGAACTCGCAGCGTCGCTCGGACTGCAGATCGCAGTGCACGCCACGGGCGACCGTTCGATCACGGAGTTCGTGCGGGTGCTCGAGCGGTCCAACGGGCACCCGGCACCTCCCGGACCGCACTATGTGGTGCACGGCGACCTCGCGACCCTCGAGCAGATCGAGCGCATGCGGCGGCTGGGGGCGGGGTTCGCCGTGCAGCCGCTCATCGCCGCGCACACGCACAGTTGGGCCCGCGCTCAGCTGGGCGCGGAGCGGCTCGCCACCGCCTGGCCTCTCGCGGAGATGCTCGCCTCCGGCGTGCTGACCACCATCACGAGCGACGCCCCGATCGCCACGCCGGATTGGCGGCGAGGCCTCGACGCCTCGCTCGACCTGCTCGCCGCGGCGGGATCTCCGGACGACGCCGGCGAGCGACGAGCGCTGCTGCGGACCATGACCGTGGACGCAGCGCGTCAGGACGGCGCGCTGAGGTGGAAGGGATGCCTCGAGACCGGCAAGGTCGCGGACCTCGCGATCCTCGACGAGGACCCGCTCGAGCCGGGGCGCGCGTTCTCCTCGCTCGAGGTCACGCGCACGATCGTCGACGGCCGCACGGTCTTCGCTCGGGAGTGAGCACGCTCGGACGGAGCACCTTCGGGACGGAAACGGCGGGCGGCATGTTCACGCATGCCGCCCGCCTCTGATCCCCCTCGGACCAGTCCCTGCCCCGGCGCCGCCTGAGCGGGCGCCGGGGCAGAGCTCATACCGCGGTGGCCAGCAGCACCCGCGGGCTGCCGGGGAGCGCGACCTTGTCATGCACCTTCCACCCGGCGTCATCCAGCCATCCGCGCACCTGCGCCTCGGGATACACGACGGTGCCGTCGATCACGAGGTACTCCCCCGCGTGCAGGGCATCGAGGCCGCGCTGATCCGCGTCGTCATCCAGGAAGAAGTCGAGCACCGTCAGAGTCGCGCCGTCGACCGCGGCCGCCCGCAGGTTGCGGAAGATCTGCGCGTTCTCCTCCGCGGTGAAGCGGTGGATCACGTGGTTCGCGTAGACCAGGTCGTATTCGCCCCGCGGCGTCGCCGTGGCGGTGTCGCCGACCTCGACCGCCGTCCGATCGGCGACACCTGCGGCCTCGACCGCGTCGGCGATGCCGTCTTCGAAGCCCGGAGCGTAGACGAACGTGGTGTGCAGCCCGGGATTCCCCGCCATCACCGAAAGGGCGAACTCGGCGGACAGCCCGCCGAAGTCGAGCGCTCGCGTGGCGCCGGTCAGGTCGAGGTGTCGGCCGAATTCCTGCGCGTGGAGACGGTTGTACGTCATGACACCGGCCATGAATGTCGCCCAGCGCGCGTCATCCATCTGCAGATCACCGGGCTCCGTGGTGTCGACCGTGTGCCCGAACTGCAGCCAGTGCGGATAGCTGATCTCGCCGAGGAAGGTGAGGAAGGGGGCGAGATCGACCTGCGCCTCGGCACCGGTGAGGTACGCCGCAGCGTCGTCGGCCACCGTGTACCGCGCATCGGTGCGCACGAGCAGTCCCTTCGCCGCCATCGCGTCGACGAGGATGCGGGCGATGCGCTCGCTCACCCCGCAGCGCACGGCGATCGCCTCGATGGTGTCGGCGCCGTCGGCGATCGCGGCGAAGAGCCCGATGCGGCTGGCTTCGAAGAGCTGCTGCGAGGCCATGTAGCCGGTCGCGATGTCGAGGATGCGTGCGGCATCGGGGGCGTGGGTGGTCGTCATGGTTCTGCCTTTCATGGGTGAGCCGCAGGAGTGCTGCGACTGCCTGCGTCTGGGAGATGGAGAATCGGCGCTAGGCCGTCAGGAAGCTCTGTACGGCGGTGCGGAACTCGGCGGTGTGCAGAGCCGTGACATGGTCGCCGGGGACCCGCATTGCACGCGCGTCCGGCAGCAGCGCGGCGAGCGCGTCGATGCCGTCGGACATCGTGTCGTGCACGCCTCCGACCAGGAGCACCGGCATCTCCGGGCCTCGAGCCTCAGGCGCGAACGGCTCTGCGGCCAGGCCCTCGATCAGATCGAGCAGCTGCGCCGACCGGGCGCCGGGCAAGGAGACCATGTGCACGATCATCGCCGTGAGCGGGTCCTGCGGGGCGGGTCCGCCGCCGATCGCCGCCCTCGCAGCCGCGAGGTCGAGATGACCGAACGGCTCCGCAGCACTGAGCCCGCCGAGCACGAGGCGGCGCACCCGCGCGGACGGATGCTGCGCCAGATCCCAGGCGAGACGTGCCCCGAGCGAGTAGCCGACGAGGTCGATCTCCTCATCGCCGACCGCGAGCGCCAGCGCGTCGATCACCGCCGATGTGGCCGCGGTCCCCGTCGCAGGGCTCCGGCCGTGTGCGGGGAGGTCGACGAGGACCCGAGGACGATCGGTGAAGACCGCCGCCCACTCGGCATCCGGCCAATCCTGCTTCCCGCGCGACGCGAGGCCGTGCAGGAAGACGACAGGCCGGCCGGAGCCGCGGTGGTGATCGGTGTGCAGGGAGATCGTCACGGCGCGCCGTCCTCTCGGATCGGGCGCGTCGCCGTCAGCGGAGTCGCGCCAGGAACTGGTCGATGTAGGTCTCGTAGTCGGCGATGCGCTCGCCGTCCGGGTACATGAGGTTGATGACGGTCGCTCCGACCGCGACCGAGATGTACTCGTTCGCCCTGGCGCCGAAGTCCTGGTCGCGGATCGTGCCCTCGTCGCGCGCGGCTTCCATCCGCTCGATGAGCGACGCCCGCCAGGCAGCGAGGTGGCTCCGGTACAGGTCCGCGAGCGACTCGTTCGCCATCGCGTACTCCCACAGGGCGAGCAGCACCCGGCCCGCGGCGATCTGTGCCTGATCGCGCGGGATCGTGGCCTCCAGGAACCCGCGCAGCGCGGCATCCGCCGTCGTCGGCTCCGCGCCTGCGGCCTGAACGCCCTCCGACATCTGCTGCAGGATCGTCTCGAAGGTCGCCGCGACGATGCTCTCCTTGCCGGGGAAGTAGTGCTTCAGCGCTCCGTTGGCGAAGCCCGCCTCGGCGGCGATGCTGCGCATCGTCGCCGCTTCGAAGCCACCCTTGAGGATGATGCTCTTCGCCACCTCGACGATGTCCCGTCGACGCTGGTCGTGATCGATGATCTTCGGCATGGAGTCCTTCCGGCCGGTCGTGGACGACGCGATGATCCGGCCTGGAGCTACCGTACCGCCGCATCGCGCACCTCCCGGAGAGCGAGCCATTCGGCACGTCGTCCTCGCTGGGCGACGGGGTCTGCGACCGGAGAGGCGAGGCGCAGCCGCTCGGAGTACGGATGCTGCGGCGACCGCGTGACCTGTTCCCCGTCGCCGATCTCCACGATCTCGCCCCGGTACATGACCGCGACCCGGTGGCAGACCCGGCGCACCACGCCGAGGTCATGAGACACGAAGAGGTAGGCGACGCCGGTGTCTCGCTGCAGCTCGATGAACAGGTCGAGGATGGTCGCCTGCGTCGTGAGGTCGAGCGCGCTGACCGGCTCGTCGCACACGATCAGGCGAGGTCCGCGCACGAGCGCCCTCGCGATCGCGACGCGCTGACGCTGTCCGCCCGAGAACTCGCTCGGATACCGATCCATGGACGACTCGGGCAGCCGCACGCGATCGAGCATGTCGCGCACCCGGCTCTCGGCGGCCTTCGCGCCGATGCCCGTGGTGAGCAGGGGTTCGGCCAGGATGTCGCCGATCGTCATCGCGGGGTTCAGTGAGCCGTACGGGTCCTGGAACACGACCTGCACATCGTCGGCGAGCGCACGTCTGCCCCGACCGCCGAGGCGGCTGATCTCGTGACCGTCGAAGCGGATGGAGCCGCTGGTGACCGGCGCGAGTCCGAGGATCGCCTTGCCGAGAGTCGATTTGCCGGAGCCCGATTCCCCGACCAGCCCGAGGCACTCGCCCGGCGCGATGTCGAGGGAGATCCCGTGCAGTGCGCGGAATGCACGGCGTCCGTGGCCGTAGTCGACCACGAGGTCTTCCACTTCGAGCAGGGCAGTCATGCCGTCACCTCCGTGGTCTGCACGACCGGGCGCTCGGCACGGTCGAGATCGGCGCGGTCGAGTTCGGCGCGCCCGGCGACATCGTCGAGTGACGCCGAGATGAGGGCGCGCGTGTAGTCGGCGGCCGGCGTCGCGAAGAGTTCGTCGACCGGGCCCGCTTCGACGATCTCGCCGCCGCGCATCACGATGACGCGATCGCAGATGTCGGCCACGACGCCGAAATTGTGGGTCACGATGAGCAGCGCCATCCCGTATTCCGCCTGCAGCTCACGCAGGAGCTCGAGCACCTCCGCCTGCACGGTGACGTCGAGTGCGGTCGTCGGCTCGTCGGCCACGAGCAGCGAGGGCTTGCCCGCGATCGCGCCGGCGATCAGGACGCGCTGTGCCATGCCGCCGGAGATCTGGTGCGGGTAGCTGCGCAGGACGCGGACCGGATCTGTGATGCCGACGCGGACGAGCATGGCTCGAGCGCGCTCCTTCGCCTCGACCCGGCTCAGCCCGTGGGTCCGCCGGAGCGGCTCGATGAGCTGGTGGCCGATCGTGTAGGACGGGTCGAGGTTGCTCATCGGCTCCTGCGGCACGTAGCCGATCTCCCGCCCGAGCAGCGCGTGGCGCTGCTTCCCACTCGCGCGGCTGATGTCCTTGCCGCCCACCCAGATCGCATCGACCGTCGCTCGCCCTGTCGATGGCAGCAGGTCGAGCACCGAGAACACGGTCTGCGACTTGCCCGACCCCGACTCCCCCACGATCCCGACGACCTCGCCGGGCGCGATGTCGAGGGTGACACCGTGCACGACCTCGGTCTCGCCGTTCGGCGTGACGTGCGCGACACGGAGGTTGTCGATGCGGAGCGCGGCGTGCGCGGCTTCGTGCTGGGCGCTGCCCGTGGCCGAGGTCGATGGCCCAGCGACGACGGCATCCGCCTTTCGACGCGACGCCCGTGGGGTGCGCACCTGCACCAGCTCGGCGAGGGTCGACCCCATGATCGCCAGGACGGCGATCGTGAGCCCGAGTGCAGCCGACGGCCAGAGCAGCATGAGCGGATAGGTGAGCATGAGGCGGAAGCCCTCGAGCATCATCGCGCCCCAGCTGGGGACGTTCGAGTCGCCGATACCGAGGAACTGGAGCCCGGCCTGCATGCCCATCGCGATGCCGGCCGTCAGCGCCGTCTGGATGATCACGGGCGGATACACCGCTCTGATCACGTGGCGGAAGATGATGCGCGCGTCCGACAGTCCGGAGACGCGGGCGGCGTCGATGTACGGCTCGCCCCGCACAGCGAGCGTCTGCGAGCGCGAGATCCGGAAGTAGCCGGGCACCATGAACACCCCGACCGTCGCCATGAGCAGCTCGAAGTTGTTGCGGCTGCCTGCGGCGACCACCAGCAGGATGATCATGCCGGGGATCGACTGCAGCGCATCGCTGATCCACGTCGCGACGCGGTCGAAGACGCCGCCGAAGTAGCCGGCCGCCACACCGGACGGCACGCCGAGCACGAGCGCCGTGACGACCGTGATGAGAGCCCCCCACAGCGTGGTGCGCGTGCCGTAGATGAGACGGGACAGGATGTCGCGGCCGGTGGAGTCCCCGCCGAGGAGGTGCTCCGGTCCCGGCGCGGCCTTCGCCGCGGCGAGATCGACGAGGTTCGGATCCATCGGCGCGAGAAGCGGGGCGAGGACGCCGACCAGCACGACCGCCGCGAAGATCGCCAACCGGATGAAGCCTCCGGGGTGCCGGAGGAAACGGCGGAACAGGCCGGACCGGCGCTTCTGGGCCGCCCTGTCGAAGGCGACACGGATGTCTGTCGTGGTCATGCGACGCGCACCTTCGGGTTGATCCAGCCGAGCACGAGGTCGAGCAGGAGGTTGATGAGGACGACGAAGACGATCGAGATGACGGTGATGCCGAGCAGCATCGGGATGTCGCCGTTCTGCGAGGACTGGTTGGTGAGCTGCCCGAGACCCGGGAGGCTGAAGATCTGCTCGACCACGACCGCGCCGGAGAGCAGCCCGACGAACATCAGGGCGATCACCGTGAGTGCGGCCGGCGAAGCGTTGCGCAGGATGTGCAGGTTGACCCTGGCGGGCGACAGGCCACGACTGCGGAGGGTGCGGACCCAGTCCTGCCGGCTCTGCGCGATCACCGCATTGCGCAGCTGCTCGGCGACGGCGACGATGCCGCCGAGGGCGAGTGAGACGGCGGGGAGCGTGATCGACCGCAGCCACCCGTCGACGGACTGCGTCGGCGGCACGTAGCCGACCGCGGGGAACCACTTGAGCTGGACGGCGAGCCACATCACCAGCACGAGGCTCACCCAGAAGCCGGGGAGGGCGAAGAGCACGACAGAGATCCCCTTGATGCCCCGGTCGAACCACGTGCCGGGTCGGAGACCGGTGATCATCCCGAACACGACGCCGATCACCGCGGTGATGAGAGTCGCGAGCGTCACCACCGACAGGGTCACCGGGACCTTGACGGCGAGCTGCTCGGAGATCGGCTGGAAGTTGCGCCAGGAGACGCCGAAGTCGAGCAGTGCCGCGTGCGAGAGCCAGTCCCAGAACTGCACGAGCAGGGGACGGTCGAGCCCGATCTTCTCGGCGAGGGCGGCCTGCTGCGCGGGGCTCGCCGTGGTGCCGAGGAGCGATGCCGTCGGGTCGCTGATCGCGAGGTGGGCGAGGAAGAAGGTGCCGATCGAGACCGCGACCAGCAGAACCAGACCGGACAGCACGCGCTTCGCCGTGAACAGAAGCATGGAGACCTCTCGGGTCGGAGGGGAAGGGGTGGGCCGGGGCGGACGCGAGCGCCGCCCCGGCCGGAGCGTCAGCCCCGAGTGATGTAGCGCAGCGTCGGGAACATCATCCCGACGACCGGCTGCAGCTGGATGCCGCTCGCTGTGTAGTAGATGTTGTTCGCCTGATACCAGACCGACCACCACGCCTGATCGACGAGAGCCTTGTTCAGCTCTTCGATGGCCGCGGTCTGCGCGTCGCCGCGCTCGGTCTGCACCTTCTCGACGAGCGGAGCGATGACGTCGTTCTGCGCGTAGTCGGGCTCGGGGTTGAACCACTGGACGCTGGTGACCTGACGAGCCACCGTCGCGACGTCGTTCCCGTCCATCGCCAGGAAGGAGATGAACATCGGGTAGTTCGGCGCGTTCAGCTGGTAGTCCGGCATCTGCATGTTGTCCCAGGTCACCGTCACCCCGAGCTCGTTGAGCGCCTGCTCGGCGGACGGCTTCCACATCTCGAAGATCGGCGACATGGGCATCGAGATCGCGAAGCCGTCGGGGTAGCCGGCATCCGCCAGCAGCTCCTTGGCCTTGCCCATGTTGTAGGCGTAGGTCTCGTTCAGCGCCGGATCGTTGATGTCGCCGCCGTCGGGGAAGACCTGGTTGGTGGCGACTCCGGCTCCGCTGCCGACGGCGGCGAGGACCGCGGCGCCGTCGAAGGCGTAGTTGAGTGCCTGCCGCACCTCGAGCTTGCCGAGCGGCTCGCTCTTGGCGCCGGTGTGGTCGGTGATCACGAGGCCCGCCCAGCCGGAGACGCGCTGGGCGACGTTCCATCCCTGCTGCCCCGCCTGCTCGAGGTTGGCGACGTCGCCGTACTGCACGTTGATCTGGCCGCTGAGCATGGCGTTGTGGCGAGCGGTGGCGTCGGTGATCGGGAAGATCGACAGCTCGGAGAACGGATACGTCGCGGCATCCCAATGGTCGGCGGTCTTGGTGAAGTGGTACTCCGCGCCGGCGACGCTCGTGGTGCTGTCGAGCACATAGGGGCCGGAGCCGATCGGCTCCTTGCCGAGAGACCCGGCCTCGATGGACGCCGGCGACATGACGTAACTGCGGCCGAGACCCATCAGATAGAGGATCGTGTCGTCGCGCTGCGTGAGCCGGATGCTGATCGTGTCGTCGTCGACCTTCTCGAACGCGGCGACATTGAGGTACGCCTCGCCGGAGCGCGGGCCGGCCTTGAGGTATTCGAGGCTCTTCACCACTGCATCCGCATCGACCGGGGTGCCGTCGCTGAAGACCGCGTCGGTCCGGATGTCGAGGTCGATGCTGAGATCGTCGTCGGCGACGGTCCATTCGGTCGCGAGCGACGGGATGGGCGCGCCGTCCTCGTCGAGGGCGATCAGCGCGTCGTAGACCGCAGAGAGGTAGGGACCGTCGAAGCCGATGTCGGCCAGTGACGGATCCCAGGAGGTGACGTCGAGGAAGTTGCCGATGTTGAGAGCGTCGGGTCCTTCGGCGCCGCTGCCGTCGGACGGTGACGGAGACGTTCCGCCGCTGCAACTGGTGAGCGCGAGGGTCGCGGCCACTGCTGCGGCGAGCGCGAGGGGCATTCGTTTCATGGTTCCTTCTCTCGGATGCAGGGAGGGTGAAGAAGGGTTCGAAGAGCCGCTGGCCGGAGAGCCGGATCCGACGCCACTTCGATGTGTCGTGCTGTTTAGTCTACATGCGTGGAAAAAGAGCGCAACAGCGATCTTCGCCCGACGACCCAGCGATCATGCCTCCCGACGCACCCGGCTTGTCCGAGCGCGCAGGACTCGTCGGCGAGGACGGGTCTGGCGCTGCTCAGGCGGCGATGTCGAACCGTGCGCGGCCGCCGAGGCGGGGTGTGCGGGTGGGATCGACGCACCGGGGCGGTGTGAACCAGACCCGGGCCGCGATACCCGTGCCGTCGATGTGGATGTCCCACCCGTTGTCGTGGATGCGGTGATGACACGTCTCGCAGAGCAGGACCCCGTTGGCGAGATCGGTGGGCCCGTGATCGCGTTGCCACCAGCGGATGTGGTGGGCTCTCGTCATCTCGGGCGGGAGCCCGCACATCGCACACCCGCCATCCCGTTCCACGAGCGCCAGGCGTTGCGCCCGGGTGAAGAGGCGTTTCTCCCGACCCCAGTCGAGCATCTCGCTGCGCTCGCCCATGACCCACGGGATGATCCCTCCCCCGGCAGCCATCCGCCGCGCGGCGCCCACACCGACTCGCTGGTCAAGGCCGTCCACGGTCGCTGATCCGGCCCCGGACTGCAGATCATCCAGGGTGAGCCGGACGATCACGGTCGCCCCGGCAAGCGGCATCCGCGATTCGCATCCCAGGATGTGCGCGCAGAACGCGGCCAGGGCATCGGCCTGAATTATCGCCACTGTGCGGCGATCCGCATCCGCCGCCTCCGCATCGGGGGCATCCTTCCGGGCAGCGAACGCCGCCGACACGAACCCGCGGATCGCGGTCACCACCGGTGCCGCGGTCTCCGCATCGAGCACCGCACTGAGGTGCACCATCCCATCGCGTTCGAAGATCTTCAGCGCCCGCTTCGCCCGCTTCTCATCCTCCTTCGGCTGCACACCATCGGGATCCAACCAGGCCTCAGCCCGAGTGATCAGCTTCCGCAGCTCATCCAACCCCAACCCGACCGCACGCTCCGCAAGCAGCGTTTCCGCCTCGAGGATCCGTTCCGTCCCCGCCACGACGCGGCACCGGTCCAACAACGCGATGATCAGCCCCGCGGCCGCCACACCAATGACCCCAGCAGCCAACGCTGCCCGCAACACCTCGTACCGGGCGGGCAACCGTGCCCCCAACAGGTCTGTGCGGGGTGCGGTAGCCTGCCCCACCGTCACCAACCGCGACGCATCACCCGACGAGATTCCGGTGGTCGCGGCGATCAGCTTCGCCGCCGTCCGGAACCCGTACTCCTTCGCCAGGCTCCCCGCCCCGAGCTCTCGCCGCGACTCGTGCGCGATCCCGGCGGCGACGTCGGCGTGCACAGCATCCGCGCATCGCTGCAGCGCCCCGAGAGCGTCGTTCACGGCGATGAGCTGCTCCCGCGACAACCCCATCGCGTCATCCGCGCCCGCCCACGCCACATCGAGACGGGCGACCGCCTGATGCAATCCGGTGAGCTTCGACATACCCCGATTCTACGGTGCGTACACTCTATATTCGAAGCTATGTTCGAAGTGAATGCTGATAGATCGGCATACTGCGCCACCACCGCACGCCCCGCGGGAATCCCCCGAGCTCCGGACTCGTTCTCCCCCTCGGACGCTCCACGAAAGGCGCACGATGACCCCTCACCCCCGCGGTTCGGCCTGGCCGCCGCTGCTGGTCGCCATCGCCCTCGAAGTGTCGGCCACACTCGCCCTGCGCGCAGCTGAGGGCTTCACGCATCCGCTCTGGCTCATCCTGGTGGCCATCGGCTACAGCGGCTCGCTCTGGCTGCTGTCGATCGTGCTGGATCGCGGGATGCCGGTCGGCGTCGCCTACGGGATCTGGTCGGCGATCGGCGTGGTGCTCACCGCGGTCCTCGGAACGGTTCTGTTCGGCGAGCTGCTCGGCCCGGTGCAGATCGTCGGCGTCGGGGTGATCGTGGTCGGAGTGCTGCTGGTCGAGCTCGGATCCCACGCACGCGACGGCGCAGGGGCGGCGTCATGACCTGGCTGCTGCTCGCCCTCGCGATCGCGAGCGAGGTCACCGCGACTCTGAGCCTGCGCGCATCAGAGGGACTGCGTCGCAAGCGCTGGATCCCCGTGATCGTCGTGGGCTACCTCGCCGCATTCACCCTGCTCGGCGCGATCCTCGCGATGGGGATGCCGGTGGGCGTGGCCTACGGCGTCTGGGCCGCCGCCGGCGTGGCCCTCACCGCGGTGCTCGGTCGCGTCATCTTCAAGGATCACTTCTCCGCCATGATGGCGATCGGGGTCGCCCTGATCGCGGTCGGGGTGGCTCTCATCGAATTCGGCGGCGCCCACTGACGCAGGCCGGCCGACCCGCGCGACGTCCGCCGCCGGGTCACCACACCCCGTCGGCCCTCACCTCCCGGTCGACCCAGCATCCGGCGAGCGCGGCCCGGACCTCCGCGCCGTGATCGCGGGCCAGCGCCAGCGCCGCGTGGTTCTGCTCGAGCTGCGCGACCCGTGACGCGCCGAACAGCACGTTGGACGTCGCGGGATTCGCCAGACAGAACGCGATGCCGAGGGCGGCGGGAGAGACACTGAACTCTCCAGCGACCCGCTCGACCTCCGGGTAGATCTCGGAGATCCGCTCCCGGATGCCTCCGACGTCCGCGCCGATCTTGCGCTGCGGCGCGCGACCCGTGGCGAGGATGCCGCCCTCGAACACGTCGGACGCCTGCAGGGTCAGCGTGCCGTCCGCGAACAGCGGCCCGTACGCCTGCCCCTCCGCCATCGAGCGCCGGGCGATGCCGTATTTCAGCTGCGCGAACACAGGACCGGCGACCCCCTGGGTCGCAGCCTCGGCCAGGGCCGCTCGCGTGTGCTCGATGCGCCAGTTGTTGATGCCCCAGGAGCCGACGAGCCCTTCGTCGATCAGCTCGTCCACGTCGGCGACCAGACGCGGCAGGTCGGGCGCGTCGATGTAGTCACCCACGACGAGCGTGTCGAAACGATCGAGGCCGGCGCGGCGGAGCGACTCGACGATCTGCGCCCGGAAGCCCTGGTTCGGCCAGTCCCACAGCCAGAGCTTTCCGCACAGCACGATCTCGGAGCGGTCCACCCCGCTCCTGCGGAGCGCCTCCCCGAAGAGGATGTCCGTCCTCGAGTTCTCTGCGTGCGGACCCATGTTGTAGAAGGCGACATCGAAGAATCCGGCATCGAGGTCGACGGCGCGACGGATCAGCGAGACCGCATCATCCTGCGACATGCGGTCCCACGTGTTCCAGGACCCGAGCGCGAGCGGCGGCACCGGTGCGCCGCCCGGGCGCAGCGGCCTCCGGGCATATGTCTGATCGGGCATGACGACTCCTTCGGGACGCGCGAATGCGGGGTTGTGTTTTTCTATGTTTGTAGAATATAACGGAGACACCCCCGTCGCGACACCGTCAGTGAGGACGAACATGACCGAATCCCCCCGCCGCATCCTGGTCACCGGAGGCGCCTCCGGGCTCGGTCGCGGCATCGCGGCCGCGTACCGCGCCGAGGGCGCCACCGTCTTCATCGGAGACGTGGACGCGGATGCCGCCGCCGAAGCCGCAAGCGCGATCGGCGCGACCGCTCTCACGCTCGACATCGGCGACGAAGCATCCGTCCTCGCCGCCGCCGAGCGGATCGTCGCGGCCGGCGGACTCGACGTGCTCGTGAACAACGCGGGGATCGTCGCCGGCGGAGGCACCCTGCAGGAGGTTCCCGTCGACGTGGTCGACGCCGCGCTCCGCGTCAACGTGCGCGGCACCTTCCTCATGCTGAGGGTCTTCGGAGCCCTCCTCGCCGAGGCCGGTCGCGGCAGCATCGTGAACATCTCATCGATCGGCGCGCGGCAGCCCACACCGGGCCTCGGCCACTACGAGGCGACGAAGGCCGCGGTCGACGCCCTCACGCGTACGGCAGCGATCGAGCTCGCCGCCTCCGGCGTCCGAGTGAACGCCGTCGCCCCCGGCCCTGTCCTCACTCCCCTGACCGCCGCGTTCGCCGACGACCCGCAGGCCCGCGCCGCCTGGGAGTCGCGCATCCCGCTCGGCACGATCGCCGAGGTCGACCAGATCACCCCGCTCGTCCTGTTCCTCGCGAGCGACGCCGCCAGCCACATCACCGGGGTCTCCGTCGCCGTCGACGGCGGACAGCTCCTGGTCTGAACCGACTTCGCCCTCACCGGACAGGACATCATGACGATCCCCACCACCACGCGCGCGGCCGTGCTCACCGCGCACCACGAGCCGCTCACCCTGCAGGATCTTCCCCTGCCGACCGAGATCGAGCCGGGCGCCGCTCTCGTCCGCATCGCGTGCACCACACTCTGCGGCACGGACATCGAGATCTGGGAGGGACGGATGACCTTCCCCGGCATGCTCCCGATGGTGCTCGGTCACGAGATGGTCGGCGAGATCGTCGCCGCCGGCCCGGAGACGAGAGACGCCCTGGGCCGCCCGCTCGCCCCCGGCGACCGCATCGGCTGGTCCGAATCGACCTGCGGCGAATGCCACGGCTGCGTCGTGCTGCGCGAGCCCGTCGCGTGTTCCCGCCGCGGCTACGGTTTCCTGCAGCGCGCGGACGTGCACCCCTTCGCCGCCGCCGGTCTCGCCGAGTACGCGTACGTCACTCGGGGCGCGGCCAAGCTCCTGCTGCCGGCATCGGTCAAGGACACCTGGGCCTCGATGGCGGGATGCGCCGCGAAGACCGTCCTCCGATCCTTCGAGCGCGGCGGACGCATCCGCCCCGGTTCGACGGTCGTGGTGCAGGGCTCCGGTGCTCTCGGCATCTTCGCCACCGCGGTCGCCAGGATCGCCGGCGCCGGCCAGGTGATCACGGTGGGCGCGCCGGCCGCGCGTCTCGAACTCGCCGCGCGGTTCGGAGCGGATGCCGTCGTCGACTTCCGCGAGGGACCGGTCATCGAGCAGGTCATGGAGCTGACCGACGGTCGCGGCGCCGACCACGTCTTCGACTTCGCCGGCGCTCCGAGCGTCGGCCCCGACGCGATCGGCATGGCCGCCCAGCGCGGCACGGTCGTGATCGTCGGCTCGACCGGCCCGACCGGTGACGGCTTCCCGCTCAGCACGATCATGGGCAAGGAGCTCACCGTGGTCGGCTCCCTCAACGGCGACATCTCCGACTACGCCCGCGCGATCGACTTCTTCACCGCCTTCGCCGGCCGCTTCCCCTGGGACGACCTGTTCAGCGCACCCGTCGGATTGGCCGATGCTTCCGCGAAGATCGCGAACATGCACCACCTCGATGAGGTCAAGGCCGTCATCGACCCGAGACTGTGAGGACCACCGTGACCACTCCCCTCGCTCGCCGCGAGATCGGCCGCAGCGGCATCGACGCCTCGCTGCTCTCGCTCGGCTCCTGGCACACCTACGACCGGATGGACTTCGCCGACGCGGTCGCGATGCTCCGTGAGGCCGTCGACCGGGGCATCAACCTGTTCGATGTGGGCGTGTACTCCGCGCCGGGCATGCCGCCGGTGTTCACCGACGTCATCTTCGCAGGCATGGTCCGCGCAGCGGGGCTCCGCCGGGACGAGTGGCTGCTGTCGTCGAAGCTGTGGCTCGAGTCGTTCGGGGCCGAGGGATTCCGCCCACAGCTCGAGAACGCGCTGATGCGCGTCGGCGTGGAGCACGCCGACCTCGTGATCCTCGGCGACCTCCGTCGCGACGACCTCGATCTGCGCGATCTCGTTCTCGACCTCGCCGGATTGACGGATGCCGGGCTCATCCGCGCCTGGGGCGTGAACAACTGGTCCGCAGCGAGCATCCAGCAGCTGATCGACATCGCGGCGGCCGAAGGGGTCGCGGGTCCCCAGATCGCTCAGCTCAAATACAGCGTCTCGCGGCGTTCGATCCCCGATGGGGAGCCGTTCGCCCGCCTGTGGGAGCAGGGCCTCACGCTGCAGGCATCCGACTGTCTCGAGGGCGGCGTGCTGGCGGGCAAGATCGCCGGCGACCGGCAGATCGGCCGTGACCCCGGCGACATCCGCGAGCGGATCATCGACGACGTCCCCGCATTCACCGCAGCGGCGGCGTCTCTCGACGTCTCGCCGGCGCAGCTGGGCATCGCCTTCACCCTGACCCATCCGGCGCTCACCACCACGCTGTTCGGGGCATCGAGCGTCGAGCAGCTGCGCGCGAACCTCGACGCCGCCGCCCTCGTCGACCGCATCGGGGCGGCCGAGCTGCGCCGTCTCGTCGAGCCGTTCTGGGCGGACCGCGACGTGGTCTCGCCCGAAGGACCCTGACCCCCGCGCTTCGTCACGCACAGCGAACACCCACCAAGGAAAGAGACCATGACCGCCACCGCCACAGCCGCCGGCCGACCGACCGTGACACCGGTGCCCTTCGACCCCGAGGTGCAGGCCGTGCTCGACGAGCTCGCGAGGAACCCGCAGCCCGCTCTCACACGCGCGACGCTCCCTCGCGAAGGAACGGATCGGATGTTCCCCGACAACGACTCGGTGATCTCCGGCCGCGACATCGACTGGGAGGATCGGGTCATCCCCGGCCCGGCTGGCTCCCCGGACATGGAGATCACGATCTTCCGTCCCCGCGGCAGCACCGGCGAGGTCCTCCCCGCTTTCCTCAACATCCACGGCGGCGGCATGATCGTCGGCCACCGCTCGTGGGAGACCGCGCGGGTCGTCGACATCGTCGCCGAGCACAGGGTGGTCGCCGTCAACGTCGAGTACCGCCTCGCGCCCGAGCATCCGTTCCCGGCAGGGGTGGAGGACTGCTACGCCGGATTCGCTTGGCTGCATGAGAACGCCGCCGCACTCGGCGCGGACCCCGACCGCATCATCGTCGGCGGCGGGAGTGCGGGTGGTGGCCTCACCGCCGCCGTCGCCCTCATGGCACGCGACCGGCAAGGGCCGGTCATGGCGGGCCAGCTGCTGCTCTGCCCCATGATCGACAACACCAACACCACGGTCTCGAGCCGGCAGTACGACGGCATCGGCACGTGGCAGCGCGAGATGAACCTGCTCGCCTGGTCGTGCGTGCTCGGCGAGGAGCTCGCCTTCAGCGCGGAGGCTCCGGCCTACGCGGCCGCCAGCCGCGCGACCGACGTGTCGAACCTCCCTCCGGCCTTCATCGAGGTCGGCGAAGCGGAGGCGTTCCGCGATGAGGACACCGAGTACGCCCTGCGCCTCTGGGCGACGGGCGGCCAGGCCGAGCTCCATGTGTGGGGCGGAGGTGCGCACGGCTTCGACATGTACATGCCGGATGCCGAGATCTCCCGCGCCGCGCTCGCCGCCCGCGCCTCCTGGCTGCGCCGCACGTGGAGCAGCGGACGATGAGCCTGCCCCCTGTCCCCTACGATCCCGAGCTCGTCGCGGGACTCGAGGCATTCGTGAGTCTCGTCGAGATCATCCCGCTGCGCGCCGACACCATCCACGCGAACCGCGACCACTTCGCCACGATCATCCCGCCGATGTCCGTGCAGGTCGAGGGCCGGGCCGTGAGCTGGGAGGACCGCGTCATCCCGGGGCCGCCGGGAGCGCCGGACATCGAGATCACGATCGTGCGACCGCGCAGAGCAGCGACCGCCCCCGCCCCGGCGGTGCTCTCGATCCACGGCGGCGGCATGGTCCTCGGGACGAGGTTCTTCGGCACGGGCGAGCTGATCGATCTCGCAGAGCGACACGGCGTGGTCGGCATCGCCGTCGAGTACCGCCTCGCCCCGGAGCATCCGGGCCCCGCGCAGGCCGAGGACTGCTATGCGGCGCTGGAGTGGATGGTCGCCCATGCCGAGGAGCTCGGCATCGACCCGGACCGGATCATCGCGTCCGGCGTGAGCGCGGGCGGAGGGCTGTCAGCTGCCGTGGCGCTGATCGCCCGCGACAGAGGAGGGCCACGACTGGCCGGACAGCTCCTCGGCTGCCCCATGCTCGACGACCGCAACCAGACCGTCTCGAGTCGTCAGTACGACGGCTTCGGCGCGTGGGACCGCAACAACAACGACACCGCCTGGGATGCGATCGCCGGGACCGAGCGGTTCACCGACGCGGTCTCGCCGTACACCGCACCGGCACGAGCGACGGATCTCGCCGGCCTCGCGCCGGCGTTCATCGAGGTGGGCGCCGCCGAGACCTTCCGCGACGAGGCGGTGGACTACGCCCTGCGCATCTGGGCGACCGGCGGTCAGGCCGAGCTGCACGTCTGGGCAGGCGGATATCACGGCTTCTCCGGGTTCTCCCCCGATGCCGCCGTGTCGAAGGCGGCGGACGACGCCCGCGAGAGCTGGCTGCGCCGCACGCTCCGCCTCGACGGATGAGCATCCCGGTCTCCGGCGAACCCGGGCGCCCGCGGATGGGCACGCTGCACGCGATGCTCGTGCTGGGGATGCTGGAGGCCTTCGGTCCGCTGTCGATGGACCTGTATCTGCCGCAGCTGCCGCAGCTGGCTGCCTCCCTCGCGACGACCGAGGCACTCGGCCAGGCGACGATGTCGGCGTGCATGATCGGGCTCGGACTCGGGCAGCTCGTCGCGGGGCCGCTCAGCGACCGCTACGGCCGGCGACTCCCGCTGATGGCGGGGGTGACGGCTTTCGCGCTGCTGTCGGCGCTGTGCGCGATGGCGCCGAGCATCGAGCTGCTGCTGCTCGCCCGTTTCCTGCAGGGACTCGCCGGCTCCGCCGGGATCGTGATCTGCCTGGCGATCGCCCGTGACCAGTTCGACGGCGTCGAGCTCTCCCGCATGCTGTCGCTGCTGTTCCTGGTCTCGGGCACGGCGCCGATCATCGCTCCCGTGGTGGGCGGGCAGCTCGCGCGCATCATGGACTGGCGAGGGATCTTCTGGGTGCTCGGCGGTGTCGGGATCGCCCTGCTCCTGGTCGTGGTTCTCGCGCTGCCGGAGACCCTGCCCTCCGCCGAGCGGCACGGGGGCGGCCTGCGAGCACTCGGCGGGCACGCGGGCGCCGTCGTGCGCGACCGCCTCTTCCTCGCCGTGCTCATCGCCGCAGCGGGTGGCGGTGTCGCCTTCTTCACCTACCTGTCGATGTCCTCCTTCGTCCTGCAGGACGAGTTCGGCCTCACCCCGCAGGAGTTCAGCCTCGCCTTCCCTGCGGGGGCGCTGGCCAGCATCGTCGGCGGACAGACGAGCCGCCTGGTCGTGCGCCGCTGGGGACCGCTGAACGTGTACCTCGGCGGGATCACCACGACCCTGGTCGCGACGACGATGTTCCTCGTGCTCGCGATGATCGGCACCGGAGTCACCGGGGTCGTCGCGGCACTCGTCGGCTTCATGCTGTGCTCGGGGATCGGCGGGCCGAACGGGCAGACGCTCGCCCTCGCCCACCACCGCGCCAGAGCAGGCACCGCGTCAGCGCTGCTCGGGATGGCGACCTTCCTCTTCGGGCCGGTCGTCGCGCCGCTCGCCGCAGGGATCGGCGGCACCGATGCCGTGACGATGGCCCTCACCATGACGGTCGCCGCAGCGGCGTCGGCCTTCGCCGCCTGGGTGTTCGTTCGACCGGCGGCTCGCGGCTGAGCCGCGTGGGGCGGCGTCTCAGTACCGCGCCGAGAACGCCCCGTCGGACTTGAGCAGCTGACCCGAGATCCAGCGCCCTTCGTCGGAGACGAGGAACTCCACGACCGCCGCGACGTCGGCCGGTCGACCGAGTCGACCGAGCGGAGTCATCTCTCCCAGCTGGGTGCGCGTCTCGTCACCCATCCATCCGGTGTCGATCGGGCCGGGATTCAGCACGTTCGCCGAGATGCCCCGTGGACCGAGCTCGCGCGCCGCCGAGATCACGAGCCGATCGAGCGCGCCCTTGGACGCGCCGTACGGCAGGTTGCCGGTGACGTGGTCGCTCGTGAGCGCCACGATCGCGCCGCCGTCGTCGCCGATCTGGCGCGCGAACGCCGCGATCAGCAGCAGGCTCGCTCGGGCGTTCACCGCGACGTGCAGGTCGAAGCTCTCGGCGGTCGTGTCGAGGATGCCGGACTGCACGTCGTGCGCGTGACTCAGGATCAGCGCCGAGATGGTGCCGTGCGCGGTGGTGACCTCGGCGATCAGAGCGTCAGGGCCCTCCGCTGTCGAGAGGTCGGCGGGGTGATCCGCATCGCGCAGGTCGCTGGTGACGACGGTCCAGCCGGCCGCGCGCAGACGCGGCACGATGCCGGCCGCGATGCTGTTCGCGCGCGCGGCGCCGGTGATCAGAGCGAGGGGCATCCGGCCACGCTACCGGACCGCATCAGCGGTCAGAACCCGAGGCACATCACGGCGACTCCCGCCGCCATGGCCCAGGACTCGGTCGTGAGCAGGCGCGCGGTGCGCCCGTGGTGCACCGGCTCGATGACCCATTCCGCGACGACCGTCCACAGCACGACGCTGATCACCCCGACCACGACGACGACCGAGAGCAGCCCCGACAGCCCCTGGCCATGACCGTGACCTGCCACGGCGGCGGCCTGGCCGGTCGACGCGCTCTCGAAGGAGCAGATCGCCATCACCAGCGACACGAGCGCGCGGTGGCAGCACGTGGCGGCGGCCGGCGTTCCACGGACCCCCATGGTCCCGAGCATCGCGGAGAGCAGCAGCACCGCACCGAGGATCAGGCCGAGGACGGGACCGCCCTCGCCGACCGCCACCAGCAGCATCACCGCCGCCATCACGAGAGCCGACTGCCTGCCCTGCCAGGGCACGGAGCGCCACGCGGCCACGCAGGCCGCGGCCGAGACGATCGCCGCCGCGGCCATCAGCCACGGCGCCGCCGGCAGGAGATGCTCCACCCGCGAAGTATATTGATCGAGCGCTCAAGATAGCTATACCCCCTCGGATGCGACAGGATGTGAACGTGCCCCGCATCGTCGATCACGATGAGCGCCGCCGGCAGATCGCCGAGGCGCTGCTGACCGTCGCCGCCCGCGACGGTCACGAGAACGTGTCGTCGCGCGCGGTCGCGAAGGAGCTCGGCGTGGCGACCGGATCGCTCTGGCACTACTTCGACGGGTTCGACGACGTCGTGCGCGCCGCCGCCGCCGAGGTCACCCGTCGCACCGACACGCGGATCGCCGACGCCACCGCGGGCCTGCGCGGCCTGCCCCGACTGCACGCGCTCATGCGCGAGGTCCTCCCGGTCGACGAGCGCACCCGCAGCGAAGCGCATGTGGTCGTCGGATTCTGGGGGCGCGTCGCCACCCTCGAGACGACGCCGGATGCCGGGGCACCCACCCTCGCGACATGGCAGGACAGCATCCGCTCCTCCCTCGAGGAGGCGGTCGCCGATGGCACGCTCCGCGCCGAGACCCCGCAGGATGCCGTGATGGCCCTGCTGCGCTCGATCACCTACGGCCAGCAGGTGGTCGAGGTCACCGAGCCTCAGCCGGCCTCGGCGCACCTGGCCGTGCTCGAGGGCATCCTCGCCCCCTGGCGCGCCTGATCCGCACCGCCGCGGCCCGGGTCTTGTGACGCCGGGCGTTCCGTCGTACGATCGTGCCAACCCGTTTATTGAGCACTTGCTCGAAAATAGTGAGGTCGACGATGTCCCACCACCCGCAGCCCGTCTCGATCGAGAAGATCGCCGTCCCGCATCCGCTCGATCCGCTCACCGGCCCGGAGATCGCCGCCGCCCGCGCCGTCCTCGACGCCGCCGGCCTCATGACCGAGACCACGCGCGTGCCGATGCTGCTCCCCGACGAGCCGACGAAGCAGGAGCGCGCCGCCTGGCATCCCGGGGCGCCGATCGACCGGCGAGTCGACGTCACGCTGCTCGACATCGCCACCGGCGTCGCCACCGAGGTCATCGTGTCGATCACCCGCGGCGAGGTCCTCCGCACCGAGCGGGTGCCCAACGACGCGCCGCCCTACGGCCAGCCGCAGTATCTGTTCGAGGAGTACGAGCGCGCCGAGACGATCGCGAAGGCCTCGCCCGAGTGGCAGGCCGCGATGACGCGCCGCGGCCTCGCCGACCACATGGCGCTGGCGTTCTGCGGTCCGCTCGCCCCGGGATACACCGGCCGCGCCGACGAGGTCGGCCGCCGCATCATCCGCTCCCTCACGTTCCTCAAGAACGACGAGGCCGACTCCCCCTGGGCGCACCCCGTCGAGGGACTGATCGTGCACATCGACCTCACGACGAACAGCGTCATCCGGGTCGAGGACCACGGCGATGTACCGGTCCCCGCCGGACACGGCAACTACTACCCCGAGGCGCAGGGAGCCGCGCGCACGACCCTCAAGCCCATCGAGATCACCCAGCCCGAGGGGCCGAGCTTCACGGTCACAGGCTCCCTCGTCGAGTGGGAGGGCTGGTCGATGCGCGTGGACTTCAACGCCCGCGAAGGCCTCGTGCTGCACGACGTCTCGTTCGGCGGACGCTCGGTGCTGAGCAGGGCGAGCGTGCCGGAGATGGTCGTGCCGTACGGCGACACCGCACCGGGACGCTTCTGGATCAGCTACTTCGACGCCGGCGAGTACCTCCTCGGCAAGAACGCCAACCACCTCGAGCTCGGCTGCGACTGCCTCGGCGTCATCCGCTACCTCGACGGCCATGTGGCCGACGATCACGGCAACCCGGTGCGCATCCCGAACGTGATCTGCATGCACGAAGAGGACTACGGCATCCTCTGGAAGCACACCGACCTCTCCGGCCGCTCCGACGTGCGCCGCTCGCGCCGCTTCGTCGTGTCGTACTTCTCGACGATCGGCAACTACGACTACGGCTTCTACTGGAACTTCTCCCTCGACGGCTCGATCGAGGTCGTCGCGAAGGCCACCGGCATCGTCTTCGCCGCAGCCGGCGAGCCCGGCGTGCGGCAGAAGCACGCGACCGAGCTCGCACCCGGCGTCTTCGCCCCGGTGCACCAGCATCTGTTCTGCGCCCGACTCGACGTCGCGATCGACGGAGACGACAACCGACTTCTCGAGATCGACGCCCAGCGCGTGCCGATGGGTCCGGACAACCCCTTCGGCAACGCGTTCACCTGGTCGGAGACGCTCCTCGCGACGGAGCAGGCAGCGCAACGCGAGGCCGACACGTCGGTCGCGCGCGTCTGGGAGGTGCAGAGCGCCACGCGGACCAACCGGGTGGGCCGCCCCACCGCGTATCACCTGATCCCCGAGCCGACCGCTCTGCTGATGGCCGATCCGGAGTCGTCGGTCGCCGCACGTGCCGCCTTCGCCACGAAGCACCTCTGGGCGACGCGGCACGAGCCGGGGCAGATCTGGCCCGCGGGTCGCTACCCGAACGCGCATCAGGGCGGGGCGGGGCTGCCGGAGTACTCGGCGGGCGATCGCTCGATCGACGGCGAGGACATCGTGCTCTGGCACACGTTCGGGCTCACGCACTTCCCCCGCCCCGAGGACTGGCCCATCATGCCCGTCGACTACGCGGGCTTCTGGTTCAAGCCGAACGGCTTCCTCGACCAGAACCCCGCGATGGACGTGCCGGAGTCCTCACAGGCGCATGCCGCTCCGGCGGCGGAGGGATGCTGCGGCGGAGGCGACGCCTGCAGCTGCGGTCACTGAACGCGACCGCATCCCGTCAGGCGAGCGCGGCGATCGCGTCGCGGAGGATGCCGTCGGCGTCGACGAGCGCGGATGCCGCGGCCTCGGGCGACGCGTCGACGGCGAGCATCAGCAGGGCGAGCTTCACCGAGCCGTCGGCGGCACGGAGCGCCTCCGACGCGGCGTCGACGCCGACGCCGGCCAGCTGCGACACCGTGCGGATGGACCGGGCGTGCAGCTTCTCGTTGGTGGCGAGCAGGTCGACCATGACCCCGCGATAGGTCTTGCCGAGCTTGATCATCGACAGCGTGGTGAGCATGTTCACCACGAGCTTCTGCGCGGTGCCGGACTTCAGCCGTGTGGATCCCGAGATGAACTCGGGTCCGGTGACCACCTCGATCGCGATCTCGGCGGCCGCGCCGATGGCGGAGTCGGCATTCGAGGCGATCGCGACCGTCAGCGCGCCGAGCCCCCGCGCGTACTCCAGCCCGCCGACGACGTAGGGCGTCCGCCCGGATGCCGAGATGCCGACGACCGTGTCGCTCGCGGACAGGTCGAGGTCGCGCAGCGATGCGGCGGCCGCCTCGTCGTCGTCCTCCGCGTTCTCGACGGCGGACCGGATCGCGGTCTCGCCCCCGGCGATCAGCCCCACGACCATCGAGGGGTCCGTCCCGAAGGTGGGAGGGCACTCGCTCGCGTCGAGCACGCCGATGCGTCCTGCGGTTCCCGCACCGATGTAGATGAGCCGTCCGCCGCGGCGGAACCGCGCGGTGATCCCGTCGATCGCGGAGGCGATCTCGGTGGCGCGCTCCGCGACCGCGGCCGGGACGCGGCGGTCCTCGGCGTTCATGCGCCGGATGAGCTCGGCGGTGTCGAGCAGGTCGAGGTCGCCGCGCTCCGTGGTCGACGCCTCGGTGTCGAGGCTCTCGAGCACCGAGAGCAGGGCGGTCAGTCGGGCGTCGTCATTCGGCACGGTGCACGAACCTTTCGTGGGGAAGATCGACACGGCGCGCGAGGAGCAGCGCGCCGTCGAGAGCGGTGCCGGCTGCGGGGACGGTCTGCCGTCCTGCCGCCTGCAGCGCGGAGACCAGGGCGGCACGGAACCAGGCGTGCTGGGTGAGCCCGCCGTGGAGCGCGACCGTGAGCGTGCGGGACGAGGCGGCGACCGCGGAAGCGGTGAGCAGCCGCACCGCGTCGTCGACGATCTCGCCGGCCACGCGATCGCCTGCGGCCGCGGAGTCGAGCACCAGCGGGGCGAAGGTCGCGAGCCGCCGCGCGAGCGGTTCGGGATCCGCCAGCCAGCCGATGACGTCGGATGCCGTGCCGATCCGCGCCTCGATCGCCGGGGTGAGCACGGTGTCGGGCGACAGACCCGCGGATGCGCGGAGCACCGCGCGCAGGGCCTCCCGGCCGAGCCAGGACCCGCTCCCGAAGTCGCCGAGCTCGGGCCCCCATCCGTCGACGAGCCTGGCGCCGTCGGCATCGATGCCGAGTGCCGCGGCGCCGGTGCCGGCGATGAGGAGCACGCCCTCCCCGCCCGCGAGCGCACCGGCGTGCGCGGCGACGACGTCGGACGCGACGGCGACCCTGGCGTGCGTCGTCGTCGCCAGAGCGGCGGCCAGCTGTCGGGCTGCGCCGGGGGCGCTCCATGCGCCGGCGGCGCCGACTCCGACGAGGTCGATGGGGCCGTCGTCCGCCCGCAGCAGAGGCAGGATGGCGGCGGTCGCCGCGTTCACGCCGTCGGCCGCGGCGAGGCCGGGGGCGCCCACGCCCTCGCGGACCACGTCGCCGGACGAGACACGGCACCGGGACTTGCCGAGATCGACGGCGACGGCGGGGCGCGGGGAACTCATGAAAATAGTCTACGCAGAAGCGACTAATCGTGGAACAATTGTTCATCCGGCCGTTTCCGAGCCCAGGAGGGGCATGAGCATCCAGACGACCATCGCGACGGCCGCCGAGACCCTTCCGCCCTCGCTCGCTCGGATCGCCCGCGTCATCGCCGACGATCCCACCACCGCCGTCGAGAGCACGATCTCCGAACTCGCCGCTCTCTGCGACACCTCGGTCGCCTCTGTCGTGCGCTTCTGCCGCGTCATCGGCCTTCGCGGCTACGCCGCACTGCGGATGGCGCTGGCCGCCGAGCTCGGGCGCGAGTCCGTGCAGTTCAACGCCCCCGCCGGTTTCGGCTCCGAGATCGCCACGGGCGACACCCTTCCGGATGCCGTCGGCAAGATCGCGGCGCTCGAGCTGCTCGCGATCGAGGAGACGATCGGGAATCTCGACTTCGACGTGCTGGCTGCGGCCGTGGAGGCGATCGATCAGGCGGACCGCATCCTGCTCTTCGGCGTCGGCGCGAGCCGCCTGGTCGCCGACGACCTCGGACACAAGCTCCTCCGGATCGGGCGCTCGGCGATCGTGCTGTCCGACGCGCACGAGGCGAGCGCCGCGGCGTCGCTCAGCGCGACGAGAGCGGTCGCGATCGGGTTCTCGAACTCGGGGTCGACGAGGGAGACGCTGCGGTTCCTGCAGGCGGCGCACGGCGCCGGCACGACGACGGTCGGAGTCACGAGCGTCGTCGACTCCCCTCTCGCCCGCGAATCGGACCATGCCCTGTTCACCCACGCGCGCGAACCCCGTTTCCGGGCGGGAGCCATGGTCAGCCGCATCGCCCAGCTCGCGCTCGTCGACTGCCTCTTCGTCGGCGTCGCCCAGCGTCGCCACGCCCACACGGTGCACGCGCTCCAGCGCACGGCCGACGCAGCCAGGGCGCTCCGCGACGAGTGACGTCGGCCGCGGCGCCGTCAGTGCGCCGACGCCGCTTCAGGAGCGGGGGCGGGGGTCCGGGGCGACCCGGTCGAGCTCGCCGTGCGCAGGAACACGATGATCCAGCTGAAGATCAGCACGGCCGCGATGAGCTCCACCGCCGTGAGGTTGTAGTAGCCGACGACGAAGAACACCGCCAGCAGCACGATGACCAGCACGTACACCCAGCCGAAGACGACGAAGACGCGGGGGATGCTGCGCAGGAACCACGGAAGCCCGACCACGACCACCGCGAACACCACCGTCATGCCGGTCGCCACCGTGTTGTGCACGAGGAAGAACTCGTCGACGGGGAAGATGCCCACGCACGCGAGGAAGACGCCCAGCAGGATCAGGCCTCCCCGAACGACGAACCGGCCGCGGCGGTCGATCGGATCCGATGCCGGCAGGCCGGCCGTGGCGTAGCGCGAGATCGTCGTCACCATGACGCCGGCGATGATGAGCGTGATGTTGAAGGCGAGCGAGGCGCTGTTGGTGCTCATCCCGAGCGCCGAGAGGTTGTCGCGCCACCAGTGCGGATCGCTCGACGCGAGCATGCTGGCGAAGGCGCCGACGACGAGGAACACCGCGAGCACGAGAGACAGGACCGTCGGCGTGAGCGCGACGGCGCTGAGGAAGGAGACGTAGCCGGTCAGGGCGAAGGCCACGGCCACGAGCACCGCGCCGGGGAACGCGAACACCGGGGCATCCGTGAAGCTCCGCTCGAGCAGCTCCGCGATCCCGATCCAGCCGAGGTAGGCGATCGCCGCGTGGGCGAAGGCGATCGCGACGAGGTCGTACCACCGCAGCCGGTCACCCGGCACGCTGAAGCCGTCGCGAAGCCCGTCGGCGTCCGGCTCCGCCGGCCGCACCGCCAGGCGTCCCACCACGAAGGCGATGACCGCCGTGACGGCTCCCCCGACCGCCGCGAAGACGCCGATGGAGCCGGAGCCGCTGATCGCGAGCTCACGACCCCAGAAGACCGGCAGTCCGATCGCGAAGCCCAACACCAGGAAGGCCGCGCCCACGATGAGCGCCGTCGCCTCGAAGACGGCATCCGATCTGTCCGCTCCCCGCACCTGCCGCAGGACGAGCAGGATCCTGTCACCGAGAGCTTTCATCGTCCATCCTCCGGTCACATCCTAGGAGCAGTGCTGTGCGGCCGCCGCCGGTGATAACATCGCGGAACGGATCGTATACAACGTCGTCGTTCCACCATCCCGAGGTGATCAGTCATGAACGGTGCATTCGCTGCCCCCGTCGCCCCTGCCGAGTCGGTGTCGTCGCTCATCGCGCGCAACATCAGCGAGTTCCGCGCTGCCGTCTCCCAGTCCTTCGTCCCTCTGCAGGTGTCCAGCGACGGCCCCGATCACTTCCGCGGCGTCATCCGCGGCGCGTCCGTCGATGAGGTGCACGTGACGGAGGTGCGTGCGACGTCGCACGTCGTCGAGCGCACGCCCGAGCTGATCGCCCGCGGCGACCGCTCCTACTTCAAGGTGAGCCTGATGCTCGCCGGCACCGGCCTGCTCATCCAGGACGACCGCGAGGCCGTGCTGCACCCCGGCGACCTCGCCGTGTACGACACGGATCGCCCGTACTCCCTCGTCTTCGACCAGGACTTCCGCACGATGGTCGTGATGTTCCCGAAGCACCTGATCAGTCTGCCGTCCGACATGATCGGCCAGCTCACCGCGGTCCGGATCTCCGGCCAGGAGGGCCTCGGCGGTATGGTCGTGCCGTATCTGACGCAGCTCGCCGGAAACCTCGACCAGCTCGCCGGCACCACGGGCGCCCGCCTCGCGCACAGCGCCCTCGACCTCGTGACGACCGTGTTCACGCGCGAGCTCGGACTCGACGAGGTCTCCGCCGACCCGCATCGCGCGCTTGTGCAGCGCATCCGCTCGTACATCGACCGCAACCTGGCGTCGACCGACCTCGGCCCCGCGACGATCGCCGCGGCTCATTTCATCTCCACCCGTCACCTGCACGGGCTCTTCCAGGAGCAGGGGGTCACCGTCTCGACGTGGATCCGCACCCGTCGCCTCGAGCAGTGCCGACGCGACCTGCTCGACCCGATGCTCGCCGACCGCCCCGTCGCCGCGATCGCGGCCCGCTGGGGTTTCGTGGATGCCGCGCACTTCAGCCGCGCGTTCAAGGCGGCATTCGGGGTCTCCCCGAGCGAGTACCGCGCCGCGCACTGACGCCGCCGATCGCGGGTCCTTGCCCGGGAGGGCACGCCGGTTGACTCTCGGCGCGCGATGGTGCCCCCGCTCTTGAGCGGATGCCGCGCCGCGGCTGAGCATGAGGCAAGCGCACCGCGATGACGCGGCGCCCGGAGCATCGATGCTCCGCCACGTGCGATGTCAGGACCTCCATGACCGACACCTCCCTCGATCCGGCGCTCGACGAGTGGCGCACCTACGACGAGTTCGCCGCGGGGATCGACACCTTCCGGCTTCCGAACGTGTCCTTGGCCGGCACCGCGCTCGCCCTCAGCCTCGACGACGGCTCCGCGCTGTCCCTGAGCTTCGACTCCATCGCCGTCACCTGGACCGGATTCGATGCCTCCGGCACCGATCCCTACGATGCCGTCGCCGTGCGCGACGACGTCGTGTTCGTCAACATCCCGCTGGAGAGCCGCGAGCGCGAGGCGATCACCGTCGTCTTCTCCCGCACGACGCATCGCGCGACCGTCATCCGCTCCCGCATCGCGGCGGAGGCCGTGGAGGGCGTCCCGCAGGTCGGACAGGAGTTCTGGGCCGCGACGACCGACGCCGGCGAGGCGACGGGCGAGGTCCCCGGCCCGAGCCGCGACCTCATCGGCAAGCGCAACGTCTACCGCTACAGCCCGCACCACCTGTACGAGCACGTCTACGTGTCGAGCACGCGATACGCGTGGCAGTGCCTGGAGGGCGTGCAGCGCGGTCACGGCGACATGGATCTGTCGACCGTGTGGAAGTTCGCCGACGGACTGTACCTGTTCTGCTTCCGCGAGTTCCGCATCGCCGTGGCGAGCGTCTGGCTGCACGACCTCGGCTACCAACTGATGACCACGGGCATCTTCCTCGGACTCAACGGCGAAGGCCGGGCCGAGCACTCCCGGGGCGGTGGTCACATCTACCCGCTCGGCTCCGTCGCCTATCCCGACGCCCAGCCGGTCTGACCCCCTTCGACAGGCTCAGGAACCCGGAAGAGATCGAGGAGAGCGCATATGAGCAACGCAGACATCATCCGCGGCCACTACGCCGCCAGCGACCGGGGCGACCTCGACGGCATGCTCGCGCCGTTCGCAGCGGACATCCGGTGGACCGAGGCCGCCGGATTCCCGTACGCCGGCACCTACGTCGGACCGGATGCCGTCGCCGCGAACGTCTTCGCCCGCCTCCAGGAGGACTGGGACGACTACACCGTGGCGATCGACGAGGTCATCGACGGCGGAGACGTCGTGGTCGGCATCGGCACGTACTCGGGCACCAACAGGGCCACCGGACGGTTCTTCGCCGCTCGCGTCGCGCACGTCTGGCGCCTGAAGGACGCCGAGGTCGTCGCCTTCGAGCAGTTCACCGACACCGAGATGGTCAGCCGCGCGCTGCGCGACCCGTCGACAGGCTCAGGGACCCCGGCCTGAGCCGCAGCACGACACCGCACGACCCGAACACACGAGAGGCAGGAAGCACATGAACAGACGAGCATCCGGCACCGCGGCGGTCCTCGCCGTGGCAGCCCTCACCCTGGCCGGCTGCGCCGGCGGGGACGGCGGCGGAGGCGACGGCGCCCCGATCGTCGTCGGCTCCGTCAACACGATCAGCGGACCGGCGACGTTCCCCGAGGCATCGCAGGCGGCAGCCGCCGTCTTCGACGCCTTCAACGAGGCCGGAGGGCTCGATGGTCGCACGATCGAGTACAAGACCCTCGATGACAAGGGCGATCCCGCGACCGCCACGGCATCCGCTCGCGAACTGGTGGGCAGCGACGGCGCCGTCGCTCTCGTCGGCTCGGCCAGCCTCATCGAGTGCGAGATCAACGCCAAGTACTACGAGCAGGAGGGGATCCTCTCGATGCCCGGCATCGGCGTCGACACCGGATGCTTCGCCAGCGAGAGCATCTCACCGGCGAACGTGGGGCCGTTCAACGACATGACCCTCACGCTGCAGTACGGATCGGAGGTGCTCGGCCTGGACGACATCTGCATCCTGCTCGAGATCGCCGGCTCCACGCGCCCGACCTACCAGGCCGCGATCGACAAGTGGACGGAGATCACCGGCAAGGAGCCGAAGTACGTCGACGACACCGTGCCGTACGGCGCCTCGGATTACACGCCCTACATCGTCAAGGCACGGGACCAGGGCTGCAAGGCGCTCGCGATCAACCCGGTCGAACCCGACGCGATCGGTCAGGTCAAGGCGGCCAACGCGCAGGGCTGGGACGACGTGACCTGGCTCTACCTGACCAGCGTCTACAGCGAGAACTTCGCCGACGCGATCGACGACGCCGGCGCCGGGATCTACGTGCCCGCGGAGTTCTACCCGTTCACCGACGACAGCGAGATCAACGCCGACTGGCGGGAGCTGATGGAGGCGAACGACATCCCGCTCACCTCGTTCAGCCAGGGCGGGTACCTGGCCGCGACGTACTTCATCGAGGTGCTCGAGGGCATCGACGGCGACATCACGCGCGAGAGCGTCTCCGAGGCGCTCAAGGCCATGGACCCGATCGAGAACCCGATGGTGGGAACACCGTACGCGTTCGGCACCCAGAACACCGCGGGGTGGCCGATCATCCTGAAGTCCGGCACGAACGCCTGGGAGCAGGTCGCCGACGACTGGCTGCGCATCGGCGAATAGACACCCTTCACGCCCTTCGTCTCGCTTCGCTCGCTCAGGGACCGGAAGCAACCCCGGTCCCTGAGCCTGTCGAAGGGCCCCTCCCCCTCAGATCAGAAAGGACGCCTCATGCTGCAAGGCGCGATCGCCGGCCTCGCCGCCGGCGGACTCTACGCCGTCCTCGGCGTATGCCTGACGCTGATGTCACGCCTCGTCCGCGTGGTGAACTTCGCGCAGGCCGCGACCGGGATGTTCGGCGCGTTCACGGCGGTGTGGTTCGTCCGCGAGATCGGGCTGCCCATCTGGCTCGGGTCGGTGCTCGGTGTGCTGGTCGCGGGGCTGCTGGCCGCGGCGATCGGCTTCATCGCGGCGACCTGGCTCTCCGAGGCGTCGACCACCACACGCTCCGCGATGACGGTCGGGCCGCTGCTCCTGCTGATCTCGATGTCGTTCATCCTGTTCGGCAACAAGCCCCAGCCGTTCACACCGATCATCGCCGGGCCCGCCTTCTCGTTCGGCGGCGTCGTGGTCAGCCAGGTCACGGTCGCGACCGTGGCGATGGCGATCGTCACCGCCGTCGTGGTGCGGATCGTGCTTCGTCGCACCAGGGTGGGCACGCAGCTCCGTGCCCTCTCGGAGCGGCCGACGACGGCCGAGCTGCTCGGCATCCGCTCGCGTCCGCTGTCGATCGCGGTCTGGTTCGTGACCGGCGTGATCAGCGCGATCGCGATCATCATCGTGGCCCCGTCGCAGTCGAACGACGCGACGAGCCTCGCGATGCTCATCGTCCCCGCGGCCGCTGCCGCCCTGCTCGGCGGGTTCCGGCGTCTCGACCTCGCGGTGATCGGCGGCGTCGTGCTCGGCGTGCTCGGCGGCCTGGTCGCCCAGATCGACGAGGTCGCGCTCGTGCGCAACTTCCTCCCGTTCCTGTTCATCGTCGTCCTCCTCCTCTGGACGCAGCGCAAGGAGGTGTGGGATGCCGCTCGCTGACCGTCCCTGGTTCCGGATCACCTGGCCGTTCGCGATCGCCCTCGCGGGCATCGGGGCCGGCGCGATCCTGAGCGCGGCCCTGCCGGGCTATTTCGTGTTCCTCGCCATCAGCGCCGTGATCGCCGCCATCGCGATCCTCGGTCTCGGCATCGTGACCGGGTCCGCCGGCATGATCGCGCTGTGCCAGCTCACGTTCGCAGCCGTCGGCGCGTGGATCGTCTCGCTGCTCAACGTGCTGCAGGCACCGGGCGGATTCATCGTCTGGCTCGTGCTCGGCGGCATCGCCGCAGGGCTCGTCGGCGTGCTCGTCGGACTCCCCGCACTCCGCCTCCGCGGCGTGAATCTCGCGGTCGTCACACTCGGCTTCGCGGCAGCGGCCGACGTCACCCTCGTGCAGATCCAGTTCCCCGGCTCCGCCGACGGCACCGCGATCGAGCGCCCCACGATGTTCTCCGACGATCGGCAGTTCTTCTTCCTCTCGATCGTCGTGCTCGCACTCTGCGCGCTCGGAGTCTTCTTCCTCCAGCGCGGACGCTGGGGATCGAGCTGGAAGGCCGTCGCGTTCTCCGAGCGCGGCACCGCCGCCGCGGGCCAGAGCGTGCAGATCGCGAAACTCACGGCGTTCGCGGTCTCGGCCGCGCTGGGCGGCGTCGCCGGGGGTCTGCTGGCCGGTCAGGTGCAGCTGCCGTTCGCGTCGAGCTTCACTCCGCTGCAGTCTCTCGCGCTCTACGTGCTGGCGATCATGTCGGGCGCGCACCTGATCGACATGGCCATCTTCGGCGGCATCCTCTGGGTGCTCGTCCCCGAGCTGCTCAAGCGCTGGGGAATCCCGCAGGACTGGGGATTCGTGGTGTTCGGCGTGCTCGGCGTGCAGGCACTCACGAGTGGGACCAACCTCGGTCAGGGGATCCGCAACCTGTTCTACCGGCGGGCCGACCGGCGCGCGGCGAACGCCGAGCTCACGGCGCTCCCTCCGGATGCCGCAGCGGATGCCGGTGCCATCACCACGACGACCACCGCCACGGTCGACGAGGCCGCCCTCGACGGTGCACCCGTGCTCTCGGTCGAAGGGCTCACCGTGCAGTTCGGCGCACTCAAGGCGCTCGACGATGTGTCGGTCGTGGTGCCGGCCGCGTCGATCATGGGGCTGATCGGGCCGAACGGTGCAGGGAAGTCGACGTTCGTCGATGCGATCAGCGGATTCCTGCCGAAGCACGGCGGACGCGTGCTCCTCGGCGATCGGGATCTCGGAGGCCTCTCCCCCACCCGGCGCGCACGGCTCGGGCTGCGCCGCACGTTCCAGCAGGACCGCGTGCCGCCCGCGCTCACGATCGGCGCCTATGTGCGGTTCGTCGCACGACGCCGACTCGCGGCATCCGACATCGACGAGGTGCTGGAGTTCTTCGGATGCCCGCCGGCCCGCGCTCGCCTGTCGAGCGTCGACGTCGGAACGAGACGACTCGTCGAGGTCGCCGCGAACGTGGTGTCGCGCCCTCGGCTGCTGATCCTCGACGAGCCTGCTGCCGGGCTCTCGCATGACGAGCATCTGGCCCTCGCTGCGCGGCTCCGAGAGCTCCCGGCGCGCTACGGCATCGCGCTGATCATCATCGAGCACGACCTCGATCTCGTGCGCTCGGTCTGCCCGACACTGACCGTCCTGGACTTCGGGCGCGTGCTCGCCAGCGGACCGCAGGCCGAGGTCCTCGCGAACCCCGACGTCGTGAAGGCGTACATGGGAGAGACGGAGCTGCTGAAGTGAGCGAACTCGTCGTGGACGCCGTGAGCGTCAGCCGCGGGGCGGGCGCCGTCATCTCCGATGTCTCCCTGCGGGTCGAGGGCGGCGAGGTGCTGGCCCTGGTCGGTCCCAACGGCGCAGGAAAGACCAGCCTGATCGAGTCGATCTCGGGTGTGACCCCGCACTCCGCCGGCACCATCACGCTCGACGGCGAGCCGATCGACAGGCTGTCGCGGGTCGCGCGATCACGGCGCGGCATCGTGCACATCGAGCAGGGCAGAGCGGTGTTCCCCTCGCTCACCGTGCGGGAGAACATCTCGCTCACCGCCCGCACGTCCGCGGAGCTGGATGCGGCGATCGCGCAATTCCCCGAGCTGGAGAAGCGCATCGACTCGCCGACCGCCCTGCTCTCGGGCGGAGAGCAGCAGATGGTGGTGCTGGCGCGCGCCTTCGCCGCGAAGCCCCGCATCCTGCTCATCGACGAGATGTCGCTCGGGCTCGCGCCGGTCGTCTTCCTGCGGCTCATGCCGATCGTGCGCTCGATCGCGGACTCCGGCGTCGGGGTGCTGCTGGTGGAGCAGTTCACGCAGGTCGCCCTCGGTCTCGCGCGCGAGGCCGTGGTCGTCGCGGGCGGCCGGGTGTCCTTCCAGGGCACGGCGGAAGAGCTCAGCGCCGATCCCGCCCTGCTGCACCGCGCGTACCTCGGCGGCTGACGACATCCACGTCCTCCGCCGACCGGCCCCCTAGGTGGAGAGTTCGCCAGCTAGCCTGGAGAGGTGACCGAAACGATTCGCGCCCGCGCCGTCCTGCTCGACATGGACGGCACCCTCGTCGACTCGACTGCGGTCGTGGAACGGCTCTGGCTCGCCTGGGCGGAGCCGCACGGAATCGACCCCGAGCACGTGCTCAGCGTCGTGCACGGTCGGCAGGGGCACCAGAGCATGTCGATCATGCTGCCGGAGCGCGATCATGCGATCAATCTCCGCGAGAACGACGAGATGCTCGCGACCGAGACGAACGACGTCGACGGGGTCATCGAGATCTCGGGGGCGAAGGCGCTGCTCCTGGCACTGCTCCCCTACCCGCACGCGATCGTGACGTCCGCGAACGTCGCGCTGATGACGGCACGGATGCAGGCGGCAGGTCTCACCGTCCCCGCCCTCGCCGTCACGGCCGAGAGCGTCTCGGCATCCAAGCCGGATCCCGAAGGCTTCCTCCTCGGCGCGAAGACGCTCGGCGTCGACCCCGCCGACTGCATCGTGTTCGAGGACTCGGGGGCCGGCATCCAGGCGGGCCTCGCCGCCGGCATGCGCGTGGTCGGCGTCGGAGAGCACGCCGCAGCGCACAGCCCGACCTACCTCGTCGACGACCTCACGCAGGTCGCGGTCGTGGCGACGGGCGACGGCTTCGCGCTCGCCATCGACTGAGCGGGCTGCTACATCCCGGCGTGGTCGAACGCGATCGTCGGCACATCGACGACATGCGATCCGCCGTCGGCCACGATCACCGCGCCCGTGATGTACGACGACTCCCCCGAGCCGAGGAATCGCACGACCGACGCGATCTCCGACGGCTGTGCGGGTCGGCGCAGCGGCACGTCGGCGGTGACCGCCGCATAGGCCTCCTCGCGGGAGGAGAGATCCGCGTGGTTCGCGAACTCGTCCATCTCGTCGTCGGCCATCGGCGTCTGCACCCAGCCGGGGCAGATCGCGTTCACGCGCACCCCGTGCCGGCCGTAGTCGCGGGCGAGCGTGCGGGTCAGACCGATCAGCGCATGCTTGCCCACGGTGTACCCCGCGACCGACGGCCCGGCGAAGAGCCCGGCGAGCGACGACACGATCACGATCTGCCCCTTCGCCTCGATCAACGCGGGCAGCGACTCCCGCGCCATCGTGAAGGCGGTCGTGAGGTTGGCGCGGATCGCCGCCTCCCAGCCGGCGTCGTCGGTCTCGCCGACCGGCGAGAATCCGTGGCCTCCGGCATTCGCCACGAGCACGTCGATGCGTCCGAAGCGCGCCAGCACCTCGGCGACGGCCGCCTTCGCCGAGGCGGTGTCGGCGGCGTCCGCGACGACCGGCACGGCGCCGACGGCGCGCTCGACCTCCTGCAGCGGCTCCGGGCGGCGCCCGACGACCACGACGTGCGCGCCCTCGGCCGCATAGCGCTGGGCGATGGCGGCGCCGATGCCGGTGCCGCCTCCGGTGATGACGACGACGCGTCCGGCGACCGTCGATCCGACTGCGAGTCCCATTTCTGCTCCCTGTACTGATCTGGCGCCTGCGCGCGGTGGATTCGTGCTCGACGGCTCCCTCGTCACGCGGGGAACCCCGAGCGGGCGGTGTATCCGAAGTCGCTGAGCAGCGTCGTCCCGTTGATCGCCCTGCTGAGCGGCGACACCAGATAGGAGACGTGCGCGGCGACATCCGCAGCGCTCTGCACCGGGAATCCCGGTGCGTCGAACGCGGCGGAGCCGAGATCGCCGCGGCTCATCGGCGTGTCGACGATCGACGGCGCCACCGTGTTCACGCGGATGCGCGTGTCGGAGAGATCGACCGAGAGCGCCCGCCCGAACTGCACGAGTGCGGCCTTCGATGCCCCGTACGGCACCATGCCCGGCGACGCGACGAAGGCCGAGTCGCTTGCGAGCAGGACGACGGATGCCGCCGGCGCGGCACGCAGCATCGGGAGCGCGTGCTTGAGCACGAGGAACGCTCCGGTCACGTTCACGGAGAGCACGGCATCCCAGTCGGCGAGATCGGTGTCCTCGATCGACGTGCCGACGGGCCCCGATATCCCGGCGCAGCAGACCACGGCGTCGAGGCGGCCGAGCGTCATGGCAGCGGAGCCCACCGCCGCACGCACCTCGCTCTCGTCGGTCACATCCGCGACGAGGATCAGGGCCCCTAGACATCCGCTCGCCGTCTCGCGGAGCGCGGCGGCGTCGCGATCCAGCAGGGCGACCCCCACGCCTTCCGCGGCGAGCGCGAGCGCCGTGGCGCGGCCGATCCCGCTCGCCGCGCCCGTCACGAGCGCCGTCGTACCCTGCAGCTGCAGATCCATCGCACCCTCCGGGGCCGCCGCCGGGCACCGGATGGTGCGGAGAGGACGGCGGTGTCGTCTCGGTCATCCTGCTCCCCCCTCGCGATGACGCGAACCGCCGTCGGCGGGGTGTGCGCGCTCGCACCATCGTCCTTCACTCAGGGTCAAGCGCCCGAGGTGCCGCGCGAGCAGACTCGCTCTATCGACGATTCCCCTCGTCGTCGGTGCCGTGCGAGCACGGCGTCACCGAGCAAAGGAGCCGACGTGGCACCCTCGACCGAAACATCTCACGAGCACACCGCTCTCCGCCCCGGTGCCCTCGGCGTCGCCGGCATCGTCTTCCTCGTGCTCGCCGCGGTCGCACCGCTCACGGGCATCGTGGTCGTCGCGTCCCTGGCGATCGCCCTCGGCAACGGCGGCGGCACCCCGATGTCGTTCTTCCTGGTGGCGGCGATCCTGCTGCTCTTCGCCGTCGGCTACGCGCAGATGTCCAAGCAGCTCGTGAACGCCGGCGGCTTCTACGCGTTCGTCGTGAAGGGCCTCGGCCGCACCGGCGGTCTGATCGCCGGGCTCATCGCGACTCTCGGCTACAACTTCTTCGTCGTGGGCACGATCGGCACCAGCGGATTCTTCATGCAGACGATCATCCGCGACCTCACCGGTCTCGACGTGCACTGGCTCGTATGGGGCCTGCTCTCGATCGTGGTGTGCTTCGTCCTCGCCCGCATCGGCGTCGACTTCAGCTCGAAGGTGCTGGGCGTCTGCCTGGTGCTCGAGGTGCTGATGCTCGTCGTGTTCGACGTGTCGGTGCTCGTGCAGACCGGGTACGACCTGGGTGCGTTCAGCCCGGAGGCGGTGTTCTCCGGCTCCCTGCCGATCGGACTCCTGCTCGCCGCGACCGGCTTCCTGGGGTTCGAGGCGACCGCGCTCTTCAGCGAAGAGGCGAATCAGCCGCTGCGCACCATCCCCCGCGCCACCTACACCTCGATCATCGCGATCGGCGTGATCCTGGGCGTCACGACCTGGGCCGTGGTCAGCGCGACCGGAGTGGCGCAGGCGCAGGCGACCGCGCTCGAGCACCTCCCGACGGGCGACCTGATCTTCTCCCTGTCGCAGCAGTACCTCGGGGGCACCCTCACCACGGTGATGATGGTGCTCCTGCTGGTGAGCCTGTTCGCCGCGATGCTCGCCTTCCACAACTCGGCGACCCGCTACCTGTACTCGCTGGGACGCTCGCGGATCCTGCCGCAGGCGCTCGCGCGCACCAGGGCCAACGGCGCCCCGCAGCTCGCCGGTATCGTGCAGGCCGCATTCGCCGGCATCATGGCGATCATCTTCGCGATCGCCGGCGCCGACCCGATCCTCACGCTCGTTCCCGCGATGCTCGGCTTCGGTACCCTCAGCGTGCTGATCCTGCAGGGACTCGCGGCGATCTCGATCGTCGTGTACTTCCGCCGCAACCGGGACCCGCGCTGGTGGAGCACGTTCATCGCACCCGGAATCGGATTCCTCGGCATCGCGGCGATCTCGGTCCTCGCCGTCGTGAACTTCAACATCGTCGCCGGCTCCGAGGAGCTCGCGATCCGGCTGATGCCGCTGCTGCTGGTCGTCGCGCTGATCGGCGGCATCGCGTACGGCGCCTACCTCAAGCGCGCGAAGCCCGCCGTCTACGACGGACTCGCCACCGACCTGGAGAAGTTCAGCGACCGCTGACGCTCTCCCCCGCCTCCCCCATCGACAGAGCAAGGACGACGCATGACGACCCTGAACCCCGCAGACACCTCCACCTGGCTGCCGCTCGAGGGCCTCGCCCCCGGCTTCGACGCCAACAAGGCGCCGCACACCACGGCGCTCAGCGGCCGTGAGATCGCGGTCGTCGACGCCCGCGGCACCCGCATCGTGCACCGCTTCGGCGACACCACGGTCTCCTGGCAGTATCACCCGGGCTCGGAGGATCCCACCGAAGCCGCAGCGGACACCGATGACTACGAGGCGTTCGAGGTCGATGACGATCTCTACTTCGTGCAGTTCCATCACCGCTACCTGCCGAACGAGGCCGTCTCGCTCGTGCTGGATCTCCGCGCCGGTCGTGCCCTCGCCGTGATCTCGATCATCCTCCCCGCCCCGGAGCAGGGCCGCACCCGCGTGCAGCACGTCTTCGCGCCGAGCGTGATCGAGGGCGCCGACGTGTCGGGCGCCGAGGCCGCACCGACGACGACCCTGATCGGGCGTCGGGTCGAGTGGGTCTACAGCGCCGAGCACGCCTACGAGCACGTCTACCTGTCGTCGCGGTGGTACTCGTGGCAGTGCCTGGCCGGGCCGGAGCGCGGCCTCGCCGACACCGACGAGAACACCGTGTGGGAGGTGCGTCCCGGCATCTACATCTTCGCGTGGCGCGAGAAGGTGATCCCCTGCGCCTCGGTGACGATCGCCGACCACCGCGACGTGAACGCGATCCGCTCGCACGGCGTGCTGTTCGGGCTCGACGAGACGGGCGAGGTGCCAACGCACTTCACGTTCGGTGCGCACGGACGGCTGCTGTCGACCACGCTCCACGCGCCCGAGCTCGAGCCGGCCGCCTTCGGAGAGGACTGAGATGGAGGCCGCCGCCGACCTGGTCGTCACCGGCTCCGTGATCCGAACCGCCGACCGGTCGAACCCGCTCGTCGAGGCCTTCGCGGTCCGCGACGGACGAGTGCTCGCGGTCGGTTCCCTCGCCGATGTCATACGGCTGCGAGGACAGGGAACGCGGATGCTGGACGTCGGGGACGCGGCGGTCTATCCCGGTTTCGTCGACGTGCACAACCATCACGCGCTGGCCGGCCGCACCGACCTGTTCGAGCTGTCGCTGCCGCCGTCGCTGACCCTCGATGAGATCCTCGCGCACGTGCGCGACAGGGCGGCCGCACTGCCCGCCGATGCCTGGATCGTCGGCGGCGCGGTGCCGACGACGCTGCTGCCTTCGCTGGCGAACACGTACTCGCGCCGGCGACTCGACGACGCATCCGGCGGACGGCCGGTGATGCTCATGGAGGACTCCCGGCACAACCGCTGGGTGAACACGCGTGCGCTCGAGCTCGCGGGCATCACCGCGACGAGCATCCCGTCGTCGGGCGTGACGATGCTCGACCCCGACGACGGCACCCCCACGGGCGTGCTGCTGGAGGCGGCGGGGATCCCGGTGCAGGAGGCCTTCGACGTCGGCGGCGGGCTCACACCGGAGCAGCATGTGGCCGCCTCGCGCCGCGGCGTCGAGCTGCTGAACTCCTTCGGTATCACGACCTTCCAAGACGCGGGTGTCTCGGTCGACATCCTCGGCGCCCTCGCGACCCTCGACCGCGCGGGAGCGCTGAACGCGTGGGTCGTGTCGTCGATGCTCATCAACGACGACATCTTCGGCGTCGCGCCGATCGGCACGCCCCTCATCGAACGAGGAGAGGAGTTCCGCACGACGCACCACCGCCCCGACTTCGTGAAGATCTTCCTCGACGGCGTGCCCCCGGCGCACACGGCCGCCTTCCTCGATCCGTATCCGGCCGACGCCGCACACGGCGCGCACTTCCACGGCGAGACGACGATGACGTTCGACGAGCTCGCCGGCTGGCTGCGCGTGGTCGCCGACAGAGGTCTCGGCGCGAAGGTCCACTGCACCGGCGACGGCTCCGCCCGGCTCGTGCTGGATGTCGCGGAGCGCCTGCGGGGCGAGGGCGTCACCACCCCGATCCAGATCGCGCACGGACAGTTCCTCGCCGACACCGACATCCCTCGGCTGCAGGCACTGGACGTGTCGGCCGACATCTCCCCGTTCATCTGGTTCCCCGGTGTCATCCCCCAGGCGCTCGCCGACGTGCTCGGCGAGCGCGCGGAGCACTCGCAGCCGAACCGCGCGCTGATCGACTCCGGCGCACTGGTTGCCGGCGGGTCGGACTGGCCGGTGAGCGAGTCCCCGAACACCCTGGAGGGACTGCAGGGCCTGGTGACGCGAGCCGATCCGCTCGGGCGCGCACCCGGCGTGCTCTGGCCGGAGCAGGCCATCTCCGCCGAGGAGGCGCTCGAGGTCTTCACGATCAACGCGGCGACGGCCATGGGCCTCGGTGCGGAGACCGGTTCCCTGACGCCCGGCAAGTCCGCGGACTTCGTCGTGCTGGCGCGCGACGCGATCGCCGGGCCGCCGGACGAGATCGTGCACACGCCTGTCATCTCGACGTGGTTCGCCGGCCGCGAGGTGCACGCCGCCTGACGCGAGGACCACCCGTACCGCCGAAACCCCCACCCGCGGTCATCGCGGGTGGGGGTTTCTCGTCGGCGTCGCGCGCGGCGTCTCAGTCCGCGAGCACGAACCCCGCCCCGCGCTCCCCGATCATCGCGGCGGGCGCATTGGTGTTGCCGGTCGGAACCGTGGGGATGACAGAGGCGTCGATCACCCGCAGACCGTCGACCCCGTGCACGCGCAGTCGAGGGTCGACCACGGCATCGGCATCCGTCCCCATCCGGCACGTGCCGACCTGGTGGTGGTAGGTGATGGCGGTGCGGCGCACCCAGTCCTCGACGTCGGAATCCGACACGTCGGGACCGGGATAGGCCTCCACCGCGCCCCACCGCTCGGCGAGGGCCGGCTGGGCACCGATGCGGCGGCACTGGCGCACGGATGCCGCGAGCGAGGCGACATCGCGGTCGTCGGCCAGCGCGGCCAGGTCGATGTCCGGTCGATCGCCCAGCCCGGGGCCGGTGAGTGTCAGCGCACCACGGCTGTACGGCGTCACGAGCCCGGCCATCAGGGTGAATCCGTCGTCCCCCTTCGGATCCAGCTCGCCCCACATCGGCACCGAGAAGTGGATGGGCTGCGTGTCGGGCTCCGCGAGGTCGTCGCGACTGCGCCAGAAGAGGTGAGTCTGCGTCACCGAGACGCCGGGCTGCGGCGGACCGACCGGGCGCGCCGTCGTCGTGAAGACGACCGGCGAGAGGAGGTGGTCGTGCAGGTTCTTCCCGACCCCCGGAGAGTCCTGCACGACCGGGATCCCCAGGGCCTCGAGCTCCGTCGCGGGTCCGATGCCCGATCGCAGCAGGATGATCGGCGAACCGATGGCGCCGGCCGAGAGGATGACCTCGTCGGCGAACACGTCCTCGGAGTCCGCGCCCTCGCCCAGCCGGACCCCCCGCGCCCGGCCGTCCTCGATGATCACCGAGTGGACTTCCCGTCCGGTGATGATCGTCAGCTTCTCAGCGACCGGTTGCGCGTACGTCGTCCAGGTGTTCACCCGGCGACCGTCGCGGATCGTGACCTGCTGCTGGGAGACCCCGTCGAGGACGCCGCCGTTGTAGTTCGGATTGTGCGGCAGCCCCTCCTCCACGGCGGCGGCGATGATCGACTCCTGGATCGGCGAGAGCGCATAGTCGTCGCTCACGTACAGCAGGTCGTGCTCGATCGCGTCGTACACGGGTTCGACCTCGGACCAGCCCCAGCCGGTCGCGCCGGCCGTCTCCCACGCGTCGTAGTCGGATGCCGCTCCGCGCACCCAGATCATGGCGTTGAGAGCGTGCGAGCCTCCGGTCACCTTGCCCCGGGGCAGGTGCAGCCGACGCCCGGCCGCATGTTCCTGCGGCACGGTGAAGTAGTCCCAGTCCTCGGCCGAGTGCCACAGCTCTCCCGCGCGCGAGGGATCGTGGATCGCCGGATTCGTGTCGTACCCGCCCGCTTCGATGAGGGTCACCGCGACGCCGGCATCCGCCAGCCTCCGCGCGACGATCGCCCCCGACGTGCCGGCTCCGACGACGATGGCAGAGCGCATGGGTCAGCCCTTCCGACCGGGGCCGGACACGACCTGCGTCACGGCCACCGACTTGAGGCCCTCAACTCCGAACTCCAGTCCGTAGCCCGAGCTCTTGACCCCGCCGAACGGCACCATCGGATGCAGACCGCCGTGCGAGTTGATCCACACGGTCCCGGCCTCCATCCGCGAGGCGGCCGCGCGTGCCGCCGCAGGGTCGCTCGACCAGACCGAGGCTCCGAGACCCACGTCGACCGCGTTCGCCCAGGCGAAGGCCTCGTCGACGTCGGAGTACCGGATCACGGGGAGCGCCGGACCGAACTGCTCCTCCTGCACGAGGGCGGCGTCGTTGTCGATGTCGGCGACGATGGTCGGGCGGTAGAAGAGCTCCCCCAGCTCCGGCGCCGCGTCGCCACCCGTCACGATGCGGGCGCCACGGCTCTTCGCGTCGTCGACCAGGCGGGTGACGATGTCGAACTGGGCGCGGTTCTGCAGGGGTCCGAGCACGTTGTCCTCGTCGAGGCCGTTGCCCATCGGCACGGATCCCGCGATCTCGGCGAGCGCACCGACGACGTCGTCGTAGACGGAGTCGTGCACGTAGAGGCGCTTCATCGCCGCACACGTCTGGCCGGTGTTGATGAAGGCGCCCCAGAAGAGATCCTCGGCGATGGCGGCGGCATCCGTCCCCGGAAGCACGATGCCGGCGTCGTTGCCGCCGAGTTCGAGGGTGAGACGGGCGAGGTTCCCGGCGGAGCTCTCGATGATGCGTCGTCCGGTCGCGGTCGATCCGGTGAACATGATCTTGGCGATGTCGGGGTGGGAGGCGAGTCGCGCCCCCACCTCACGGTCTCCGGAGACGCCGATCAGCACATCGGCCGGGAGCACCTCGTTCATGACGGCGAGCATCGCGAGCACGCTGAGGGGCGTGTACTCGCTCGGCTTCGCGACGACCGTGTTGCCCATCCGGAGCGAGGGCCCGATCTGCCAGATGGTGATCATGAGCGGCCAGTTCCACGGACCGATCGCGCCCACGACGCCGGCGGCCTTGTAGACGAGCTCGGCATGGAGTGTCTCGTCGTCGACCAGCACCTGCGGTTCGATGACGATGCTCGCGTTGGTGCGCAGCCACGCCGAGCAGGCGCCCAGCTCGAAGCGGGCGTTCGGGCCGTTCAGGGGCTTGCCCTGCTCGCGCGAGAGCAGGTGGGCCAGCGCCTCGGCGTTCGCGTCGATCGCATCGGCGGCCGCGAGCAGCAGCTCGCTGCGCCTCTCGTGGCCGAGCGCCTCCCAGGCGGGCTGCGCGGCCGCGGCACGCGCGACCGCGTCGTCGAGATCGGCGACAGCGTGCACCGGCGCGCGGCCGATGATCTCGCGGGTCGCCGCGTCGGGGATGTCGCGCCCCGCGCCCTCCGGCGCCTGGATGCGGTCGAGCAGCACGGCGGCTGCTGCGGCGGATTCGGACATCGGTGACTCTCCTTCGAGCGGGACGGGGCCGGCATCGGGGAGGCCGGTCGTCATCTCATTGTCGGATGCCGTCCGGCACGGCACTTGTCCGGGAGCGCGTCGTAGATGTCCGAGTGCGAAGGATGCCGCGGCTCAGCGCGTGCGCAGACCGTCGAGCGCTACGGTCAGCACGTCTCCGGCGAGCGCAGCGGCGTCTTCGGCTCCGCCGGGCCGGTACCACTCGACGAGCGAGTTGACCATGCCGAAGAGCAGTCGCGTCGCGACCGAGGCGTCGACATCCGCTCGGACGGCACCGTCCTGCTGGGCGGCGCGGACGATGCGCGTGACCTCCTGGTCGAAGGCACGGCGTCGTTCGAGCGCCCGACGTTCCACGTCGCTGTTGCCGCGGACGCGCAGCAGCAGGGTCACCGACGGCAGGTGCGCGGCGAGCACACGGACGGCGCCCTGGAGCACGGCCGCCAGACGCTCGCTCGGCACGACCGTCCGAGTGTCGGCGAGCACGCCTTCGAGACCGTCCAGCGCTTCGCCGAGTGCCGTCTCGAGGATCTCCTCCTTCGAGGAGAAGTGGTGATAGAGAGCGGCTTTCGACAGCCCGAGCCGGGTGGCGAGGGCGGCGACCGAGGTGGCGTCGTAGCCGGATTCGTTGAAGACGGCGACAGCCGCGTCGAGCAGGCCGCGTCGGTCGTATCCCGGACGGCCGCGCCGGGCCGGTTCGGTCGCGCCGCTCTGACTCATCCCGTCAGTCTGGCAGGTTCGCCCGCTGTTCCCGTGGCAGCTGCGGCGGGTTCTGCGGCCGTCGACCCGCCACAGGTGCCACGGGAGCGAGGGGTCAGCTCGGCCCGAAGTCCTCGAAGATCAGCGTCGTCCGTGTCGAGCGGATCGACGGGATCGCCTGGATGTCCTCCAGCACGATGCGACGGAGATCCCGCGCATCGTTGGCCCGCACGAGCAGGATGACGTCGAAGTCGCCGCCGACCAGCGCCATGTGCTCGATCTCGGGAATCGCGCGCAGGCGGTCGCGCACGTCCTGCCAGGTCGCCTGCTCGATCGCCAGAGTGACGTACGCGCTCGCGTGATGTCCCAGCAGCACCGGATCCGTGCGCACCGAGTAGCCGGTGATGACGCCGGCATCCGTGAGCCGCTTGATGCGCGCGTGGGCACCGGCGCGCGAGATGTGCACGGCCTCCGCGATCGCCGTCATCGACGACCGGGCATCCCGGCGGAGCTCTCCGAGGATCGCATGGTCGATGTCATCCAGCACGGTCATGGGAACCCCTTCGTTCGTCCATCGAATTCTGACACTTCGAACGTGGAATCGGCAATTTGCCATGCATCGTCCAGCTTTCATCGCAGTCTCTTGGACGACTGAGTTCTGCGAGGCATGCTGGGCTCATCGAGTTCGGCAGTGGCGACGAACAGTTGGAGGCGACGGATGCAGCACACCGACATGCTCCCGCGTGACACCGCGGTGCAGCTGATCGACCAGAACGGCGCTCCCGTCGCCGACGAGCAGTACGCGCTCCCTGAGGCGGACGTCCTGCTGCGGGCCTACCGCGGCCTGGTCGAGGGACGACGGATCAATGATCAGGCCGGCGCCCTCGTGCGCCAGGGCCGTCTCGCCGTCTATCCGTCGTCGCATGGCCAGGAGGCCTGCCAGGTGGGCGCGTCCCTGGTTCTCGGCGACGCCGACTGGCTGTTCCCCACCTATCGCGACTCGGTCGCCGTCATCGCGCGCGGAGTCGAGCCCGCCGACGCACTGGTGCTCCTCAAGGGCGACTGGCACTCCGGCTACGACGTGCGCGCGCACCGGGTCGCACCGCAGGCGACACCCCTCGCGACGCAGCTCCTGCACGCGGTCGGCTTCGCCCAGGCAGCGAAGCACCGCGGAGAGGACACGGTCGTCCTCGCCCTCTGCGGCGACGGCGCGACGAGCGAGGGCGACTTCCACGAGGCCATGAACTTCGCCGCCGTGTTCCACGTGCCCGTCGTCTTCTTCGTGCAGAACAACGAGTTCGCTATCTCCGTGCCCCTCTCCCGCCAGACCGCGGCCCCCTCTCTCGCCCACAAGGCGATCGGGTACGGGATGCCCGGGCAGCGGGTCGACGGCAACGACGTCGCCGCGGTCCTCGCCGTGCTCGGCGAGGCGGTCTCCCGTGCACGCGCCGGTGGCGGCCCCTCGCTGGTCGAGGCGCACACGTACCGGATGCAGGCGCACACGAACGCCGACGACGACACCCGCTACCGCGAGCGCGCCGAGGTGCAGGAGTGGGTCGCCCGCGATCCCCTGCTGCGCCTGCGGGCCCACCTGACGCAGACCGGCGCCCTCGATGCGGATGCCGAGGAGCGGTTCGCCGCGGGAGCCGAGGAGATCGCCGCCGCCATGCGGACGGCGCTGAACACGGATGCTGACCTCGACCCCGAGGACCTCTTCCGATTCGTGACCGAGAAGCGCTCGCCTCAGCTCGAGGAGCAGTGGCAGCTGCTGCGCGACGAGATCGACCGCTCGCAGCTGGAGACGGAGGGACAGCGATGACCATCGCCCACGACGACGTGCACACGGAGACCGCCGTGCCGCCCCGCGAGGTGACGACCATGAGCATGGCCGCCGCCCTCAACCGAGCTCTCGCCGACGCGATCGAGTCCGACCCCGAGGTGGTCGTCTTCGGCGAGGACGTCGGCGCTCTCGGCGGCGTCTTCCGCATCACCGACGGGCTCACCGCGCGCTACGGCGAGGACCGGTGCTTCGACACGCCTCTCGCGGAGTCCGGCATCGTCGGCACCGCCGTCGGCATGGCCATGAACGGCATGCGTCCCGTGGTCGAGCTCCAGTTCGACGCGTTCGCCCTCCCCGCCTTCGAGCAGGTCGTGAGCCACGTCGCAAAGCTCGGCAACCGCACACGCGGAGGGATGCGGATGCCGCTGGTCATCCGCATCCCGTTCGGCGGAGGCATCGGCGGCGTGGAGCACCACTGCGACTCCTCGGAGGCGTACTACGCCCACACGCCGGGGCTCACCGTCGTGAGTCCCGCCACCCCGCAGGACGCCTACTCCCTGCTGCGTGCGGCGATCGCCTCCCCCGACCCCGTGATCTTCCTCGAGCCCAAGAAGCTCTACTGGAGCAAGGGCGAGGTCGACACGTCGATCACGGCCGAGATCGGCACCGCGCGCATCGCCCGCGAGGGCACCGACGTGACCCTCCTCGCCTACGGCGCCTCTGTGGCGCTCGCCCTGGAGGCCGCCGAGGTCGCCGCCGCGGAGGGCCGGAGCGTGCAGGTCGTCGACGTGCGCTCGCTCTCGCCCTTCGACGACGCGACCGTGACGGCCGCCGTGAAGTCGACGGGGCGTGCCGTGGTCATCGCCGAGGCACCAGGCTATGCGTCGGTCGCCTCGGAGATCCAGGCCCGCGTCTTCGAGCGGTGCTTCGAGTTCCTCGAGGCGCCCGTGCGCCGGGTCACCGGCTTCGACGTGCCCTACGCACCGCCGAAGCTCGAACACTGGTACCTGCCCGACGTCGACCGGGTTCTCGACGCGATCGACACGCTGCACTGGGACGAGGACGTATGAGCACCGAGCTGAAGAACGGCACCGCGCAGGTCTTCCGTCTCCCCGACCTCGGCGAGGGACTGACCGAGGCCGGACTCGTGCAGTGGCTCGTCGCGGTCGGCGACACGATCGTCACCGACCAGCCCATCGCCGAGGTCGAGACCGCGAAGAGCGTCGTCGAGCTGCCCTCGCCGTTCGCGGGTGTCGTGACCGCGCTGCACGGGGAGGCGGGTGACACGATCGATGTGGGAGCCCCGGTCCTCGAGGTCGCGGGAGCCCCGGAGAGTCAGAACGCTGCGGGCGCTGCCGTGGAGCAGGAGGCCTACCGCGAGGAGGAGCGCGCCGGCTCCGGCAACGTGCTCATCGGCTACGGCACCACGGAGCGCGCCGGATCCGGTCGTCGTCGCCGCCCCGCCGCGGTGCGTGCGAAGACTCCCGCACATCTCGGAGAGACCTCCGTCTCCCGGACCGTCCCCGCGGAATCCTCCGAGAAGCCGACGATCGTCCGAGAAGCGGATGCCGCGCCGCGGCACCCCGTGGCGGTACGCTCTCCGCTCGTGCGGCGTCTCGCGCGTGATCTCGGCCTCGACGTGCACACGATCGCCGCGACCGGACCCGACGGCGCCGTGACGCGCGCCGACGTGCTCCGGGCCGCGGTGGACAGCGCCGTGGACGGCGCGGCCGCGCACCATCGCGAGACGAGCAGCGCAGCGGCTGTCACCGGGGAGACCGTCGACGGACTCGCGGTCCGGACGCGGGAGCGGATGTCGCCGTTGCGCAAGGCCGTCAGCGCCAAGCTCAGCCGCAGCAGGGCGGAGATCCCGGAGGCGACGGTCTGGGTCGACGTCGACGCCACCGCCCTCTGGGACCTCCGCGCGCAGATGGCGCCCGAGGGCGGCAGGGCACCGTCGGTCACCGCCCTTCTCGCCCGCTTCGTGCTCCTCGCCCTCGAGGACTTCCCGATCCTCGCGTCGCGTCTCAGCGAGGACGCCGGCGAGCTGATCTCCTTCGACGGGGTGAACCTCGGCGTCGCCGCCGACACCGAGCGCGGGCTGATGGTCCCGGTGATCCCGGGCGCTCACAGCCTCACGGTCGAGCAACTCGACGTGGCTCTGCGCGAACTCGCCACCTCGGCCAGGGCCGGATCGCTGCCGCCGGAGCGCCTCCGCGGATCGACGTTCACCCTCAACAACTACGGCGGGCTCGGCGTCGACGGGTCTGCCGCGATCATCAACCATCCGGATGTCGCCATCCTCGGCATCGGCCGCATCATCGAGCGCCCCTGGGTCGTGGACGGCGAGATCGTGGTGCGGCGCATCGCCCAGCTCTCGCTCGTGTTCGACCACCGCGTCTGCGACGGCGGGTACGCGGCCGGCTTCCTCCGGCGCGTGACCGAGCTCATCGAGCATCCGCTGCGCGCCTTCGGGAGGGTCTGATGACGGAGGCGTTCCTCGTCGGCGGTGTCCGCACACCGGTCGGACGCTACGGCGGAGCCCTCGCCGGGGTGCGACCCGACGACCTCGCCGCTCTCGTCGTGCGCGAGGCGGTCGTCAGGGCCGGAATCCCGGATGCCGCGATCGACGAGGTCATCCTGGGAGCGGCGAACCAGGCGGGCGAGGACAACCGGAATGTCGCGCGCATGGCCGTGCTGCTCGCGGGACTCCCCGACAGCATCCCCGGCATCACCGTGAACCGGCTCTGCGCATCCGGGATGTCGGCGATCGCGATGGCCGCACAGGCGATCCGTGCCGGCGACGCCGACCTCATCGTCGCGGGTGGTGTCGAATCCATGACCCGGGCGCCGTGGGTGCAGGCGAAACCCGAGCGCGCGTGGGCGAAGCCCGGTGAGGCGTTCGACTCCTCGATCGGCTGGCGCTTCACGAACCCCCGTCTGGCCGCGCGTGACAAGGCGACGTTCTCGATGCCCGAGACCGCCGAGGAGGTGGCGCGCCGCGACGGCATCACCCGTGCGGATGCCGACGCCTTCGCCCTCCGCAGTCAGCAGCGCGCCGCCGCCGCGATCGACGCCGGTCGCTTCGCCGCCGAGATCGTCGCGGTGCCCACGCGGTCCGGCGATGTCACGGTCGACGAGGGCCCGCGTCGCGACACCAGCCTGGAGGCCCTGGCCGGGCTCCGACCGGTCGTCGCCGGAGGCGAGGTGGTCACCGCCGGGAACTCCAGCTCGCTCAACGACGGCTCCTCCGCGATCGTGGTCGCGAGCGCCGACGCCGTGCGACGCTATGGACTCGTGCCGCGCGCCCGCATCATCGCAGCGACCTCGGCGGCCCTCGCCCCCGAGATCATGGGCCTCGGACCGGTACCGGCCACCGAGAAGGCGCTCCAGCGCGCCGGACTCGAGATCTCCGACATCGGGGCCGTCGAACTGAACGAGGCCTTCGCCACCCAGTCGCTCGCGTCGATGCGCCGACTCGGCCTGGACCCCGAGATCGTCAACCGGAACGGCGGCGCGATCGCCCTGGGGCACCCCCTCGGCTCGAGCGGATGCCGTCTCGTCGTGACGCTGCTCGGGCGCCTGGAGCGAGAAGGCGTCGAACGCGGCCTCGCCACGATGTGCGTCGGCGTGGGCCAGGGCTCCGCGATGATCGTGGAGCGCGTCTCATGACGCTGCAGGTCGAGGCGCGACCCGACCGCGTCATCGCCGTGCTGGATCGTCCGGAGAAGCGCAACGCGATCGACCAGGAGACCATCGACGCGCTGCACGACCTGTGCGCGTCGCTCGAGGAGCACCCGCGCACGCTCATCCTCACCGGCGCCGACGGCGTCTTCGCCGCCGGCGCCGACATCGCCCAGCTGCGCGAGCGCACGGCCGACGACGCCCGCCGCGGGATCAACGCGACCGCGTTCATCCGCATCAGGGAACTGCCGATGCCGGTGATCGCCGCGATCGACGGCTATGCGCTGGGCGGCGGCGCCGAACTCGCCTACGCCGCCGACATCCGCATCGGCACGCCCGCGCTGCGGATCGGGAATCCGGAGACGGGGCTCGGGATCATGGCCGCGGCCGGCGCCACCTGGCGGCTGCCCGAGATCATCGGCGAGGCCAGGGCGAGCGAACTGCTCCTGACAGGTCGCACACTCGACGCCGAAGAGGCGCTCGCCTGGGGGCTCGTCTCGGCCCTGCACCCGGCCGAGGACCTGCTCGGCGCGGCGCACGCCCTCGCCGATCGGATCGCCGCGAACGACCCGCTCGCGACCCAGCACACCAAGCGGGCTCTGCGGACGCCGCGCGCCGAGCACCCCGCGATCGAGTTCGCGCTGCAGGCCGAGCTTTTCGAGTCCCCGGCGAAGCACCGTCGGATGACGGAGTTCCTCGAGAGGCGGGCACGTCGATGAGCGGGATCGACGCACCGGCACACGTCGGAGTCCTCGGCGGAGGGCGCATGGGCGCCGGGATCGCCCATGCCTTCCTGCTCGCCGGATCCCGCGTGAGCGTGGTGGAGCGCGACAGCGCCAGTGCCGACGCCGCCGCCGAGCGCGTGCACGACAGCATCCGGCGCTCGGTCGACCGCGACCCGCTGCTCGACGGATCCGCTCTCCGCGCCCGCCTCGACTGCGGCACCGAGATCGCCGAGTTCTCGGCGTGCGCGCTGGTCGTGGAAGCCGTTCCGGAGGACCGGGCGCTCAAGGAGGAGGCGCTGAGTCGCGCCGAGGGGGCGATGCACGACGGCGCGATCCTCGCCTCGAACACCTCCTCGATCTCGATCGACGACCTCGCCACGGACCGCGCCCGTCCCGAGACCTTCCTCGGGCTGCACTTCTTCAATCCGGTGCCGGCGTCCGCCCTCGTGGAGATCGTCCGCGGCTCGGCCACGCGGACCGACGTCGTCGAGACCGCTCGCACCTGGGTGCAGACGCTGGGCAAGTCGCCGATCGTGGTGCGCGACTCCCCCGGCTTCGCCTCCTCACGGCTCGGCGTCATGCTCGGCCTCGAGGCGATCCGGATGCTGGAGGAGGGCGTCGCGAGCGCCGCCGACATCGACGCGGCGATGGCCCTCGGCTACCGGCATCCGACCGGCCCCCTGCGCACGACCGACATCGTCGGACTCGACGTGCGACTCGGGATCGCCGAGGAGCTCGCCGCGACGCTGGGCCCGCGCTTCGAACCGCCCGCGCTGCTGCGCGCGATGGTCGCCGACGGAAAGCTGGGCCGCAAGAGCGGCGAGGGCTTCTACAGATGGAACGAGGAGACGCGATGACCGACCACCTTCCGAGCTACGTCGAGGGATCCTGGTGGACGCCCCTCCGACAGGCTCAGGGACCCGTCGCCGGAACCGACGTGCGCGATGCGTCGACGGGCGAGATCGTGACCCGCGTGAGCACCGAGGGACTGGATCTCGCGGCGGCTCTCGAGCACGCCCGCACGGTCGGCCAGGCGAGCCTGGGCGCTCTCACGTTCCACCAGCGCGCCGTGCTGCTGAAGCAGTTCGCGCTCGCGCTGACCGAGCGCAAGGACGAGCTGTACGCGCTGTCCGCTCGCACGGGTGCCACCCGGACGGACTCCTGGGTCGACATCGACGGCGGGATCGGGGTCCTGTTCTCCTACTCGGGCAAGGGTCGCCGCGAGCTGCCGAACAGCACCGTGCACGTCGACGGCCCGGTCGAGCCGCTCTCGAAGGACGGCTCGTTCCTCGGTCGCCACGTCTACACGACCCTGCCGGGCGTCGCGGTGCAGATCAACGCCTTCAACTTCCCGGTGTGGGGGTCGCTCGAGAAGCTCGCCCCGGCCTTCCTCGCCGGCATGCCGACGCTGGTGAAGCCGGCGACGCCGACCGGGTACCTGGCCGAGGCGATGGTGCGGATCCTCGTCGAGTCCGGACTCCTGCCCGCGGGCTCGTTGCAGCTGGTCAGCGGCAGCGTCCCGACCCTGTTCGATCACCTGCGCCTCGGCGACATCGTCGGATTCACCGGCAGCGCATCGACGGCGGAGAGCCTCAAAGCGCACCCGGCCGTGCAGACGGGCGGTGTGCGGTTCACCGCCGAGACCGACTCGATCAATGCCTCGGTGCTCGGCACGGACGCCGTGGCCGGCACTGCGGAGTTCGACGCCTACGTGCGCCAGCTCGTGACGGAGATGACGACCAAGGCCGGTCAGAAGTGCACGGCGATCCGCCGGGCGATCGTGCCGACGGAGACCGCGGATGCCGTGATCGCGGCGGTCCAGGCTCGGATCGCCGAGAAGACGGTGCTGGGTGACCCGCGAGCCGACGGCGTCACGATGGGCCCGCTCGCCTCGCTCGCCCAGCGTGACGAGGTTCTGCGCCAGGTGAAGGTGCTGCAGGACGCCGGCGGGCGGCTCGTCGTCGGATCGACCGAGACTCCCGAGGTGCGTCTCGCCGACGGGACCACCGGTGCGGCGGCGGACGGCGCCTTCGTCTCCCCCGTCCTGCTGCGCTTCGACGATCCCGGGACCGATGCCGTGCACAGCGTGGAGGCCTTCGGCCCGGTGGCGTCGCTCCTGACCTACGACACGACGGCCGAGGCGGCGGCGCTCGTCGGACGGGGCGGCGGCTCGCTGGTCACCAGCATCGCGACGCACGATCCCGTGCAGGCCGTCGACCTCGCCACGCGCATCGCCCCCTTCAACGGCCGCATGCTGCTGCTCGACCGCGATGACGCCCGCTCGTCGACCGGTCACGGCTCGCCGCTCCCCAACCTCGTGCACGGTGGCCCGGGGCGGGCGGGCGGCGGCGAGGAGCTCGGCGGCATCCGCGCCGTCCTGCATCACATGCAGCGGACGGCCGTGCAGGGCTCGCCGCAGATGCTCACCGCGCTCACCGGCATCTGGCACGCCGGCGCCACTTCCCGCAGCGAGGGCCGGCATCCGTTCCGCAAATCGCTGGCCGAGCTGCGCATCGGCGATCAGGTCGTCTCGGCGTCGCGCGAGGTGACGCTGGCCGACATCGAGACCTTCGCGCGGTTCACGGGCGACACGTTCTACGCGCACATGGACGAGGATGCCGCGGCCGCCAACCCGTTCTTCCCCGGACGCGTCGCCCATGGGTATCTGCTCGTCTCCTGGGCGGCCGGGCTCTTCGTCGACCCGGAACCCGGTCCCGTGCTCGCGAACTACGGGCTGGAGAACCTGCGGTTCCTGACCCCGGTGTCTCCGGGAGATGAGATCCGGGTCGAGCTCACCGCGAAGCAGATCACTCCCCGCGAGACCGACGAGTACGGCGAGGTGCGCTGGGACGCGGTCATCCGCAACCAGGCCGACGAGACGGTGGCCACCTACGACGTGCTGACGCTCGTCAGCAAGGAGCCCGCTCCGGCGGCGGTCCCGGTATGAGGCCGATGATGCAGCGCGACCGGGCGTCTGCTGCGCTGGGCATGAGCGTGGACCGCGACGAACCGGGTGCCGCGGTCGTGTCGATGGTCGTGCGCGACGACATGCTGAACGGGTTCGCGATCACGCACGGCGGCCTCGTCTTCGCGCTCGCCGACACCGCGTTCGCCCTCGCGTGCAACGAGGACGAACGCGTGACCGTGGCGGCGGGCGCCGACATCACGTTCCTGAAGTCGACGCACGCCGGACAGACGCTGACCGCGACGGCGGTGCGCCGCGTCGTCAGCGGACGCACCGGCCTCTACGACGTCACGGTCACCGACGACACGGGTGACGTGGTCGCGGAGTTCCGCGGCCGCTCGGTCACGACGAGCCGCCGGATCGACTGAGCGTCCGTCACCCGAAGACGGGCTCGCGACGCGTCGTCGCGTCCTCCACGGTGATCCCGATGATGAGCGATCCGGCGTCGACGACGTCGCGGTCGGCGTGGAATCGGAACAGGCGCCCGTCCCGCGTCGCGACGTCGTACCAGTCGTCGCCCGACGAGGCGACGGTGACGGTGGTGCCACCGGGGTAGGCGGCGATCGCCTCGGCGACCGTGTCGCCCACCCGCACGTCGCCCCGGGCCGGGAGAACCGCCCCCGACTGCGCGGCCTCGTCGAAGGTGCGGTCGTTGCCGACCGTGATCGACGTCACGACCGTGCCGCCCTCGTCCGGCTGGATCAGCATCGACGCGCTCGCGTCCTGGTTGACGACCCGCCACGGCCCCTGCTCGAAGGCGGGCTCGAGCGCCTGCGCCCCCGCCGCGGCCTTCACGGCGTCGTCGATCGGGTCCCCGAGACGGACGGGACCGACACCACCGACCGAGACCGCCCACTCGCTCCAGGGCGCGGAGGCATCGGAGGCGGGTTCCTCCTCCTCCGTCGGCGGGTTCGCCGTGAGCTCGTCGATCAACGCCGCGTGGGCGTCTTCCGCGCGCCACAGGAGCAGCTCGGCGATGGCCTCCCCGTCGATCACCGTGTCGCCGACGACGGGCTGCCAGATCTGCACGAGAACGTTGCCGACGGAGGCGACGGCGGAGAACGTGCGGGCTCCGCCCTCGATCTCGGGGAAGGTCAGGACGCCGGCGTACGCCTGCGCGTTCTCCGAGGCGTCCGGGAGCACGGCGTCGAAGCTCGCCTCGCCGTTGTAGTCGAAGGTGCCGCACTGCTCCGCCGCGGAGCGGAGCTGGTCCATGCGCTTCGCCGCGTGGTCCTCATCGGCGAACTGCAGGACGGACAGGCTGCCGGCACCCCGCTGCGCGTCGTCCGGCACCTTCCACGAGACGGTGCGCGACCCCACGGTCCACAACGATTGCTCGGCGAACAGCGCCGCGCAGATCGCGGGTTCCGGGCTCGGGCCGCCCCCGTCGGAGATCTGCTGCAGGACCGACGACGACGCACCCACCTCGGTGCTTCCGGGCAGGAGCTCCGTGATCTCGTCGGGCGTGAGCAGCAGCATGTCGAGCTCGTCGCCCACGAAGACCGCCGGACCCGTGTACGGAGAGGCACCGGGCCCCTCCGTACCTGTGGGCTCCGGGCCCGTTCCCGGTTCCGGCGCGCACGCCGCGAGCAGAAGCAGAGAACCGGCGGCGATGACCCCGACCGCCGTCGTCGTGAGTGAGCGTGAGCGCGACATATGACCCTCCGATGCAGAACCAAGCGTCGTCCGTCGACGCCCCCTGCGGCGAGCGTAGAGCCTGCGCGCGACGCGGCGGAGAATGACGACCCATGTCGAGATCAGAATGATAAGAAACGCATGCCGCTGTGCGCATACACCCGCGCCTCGGGGCTCAGGACCGGAGCGCGACGCCGAGCTCGGAAGCCGCCGCCGCCCGGGCATCGGCGACCGTGGAGGCCGTGATCGCCGCGAGGGCCGCGCGTCGGCACGCCGCCTCATCGACATCCGCGAGTGCGGCCGCGACCCTGCCGAGCGATCGGGAGGTCATCGACAGCGAGGTGACGCCGAGCCCGACCAGCACCGGCGCGAGCGCCGGATCCCCGCCCGCCTCACCGCAGACCCCCACCGGCTTCCCGACCGCACGGCCCGCGTCGCCCACCGCGCCGATCAGACGCAGGACGGCGGGCTGCCACGGATCGTTCAGATCGCCGAGCTCGCTGAGCAGACGATCCGCCGCCAGCGTGTACTGCGCCAGGTCGTTGGTGCCGAGGCTGACGAAGTCGACGACCTCGAAGAGCTCGGCGGCGAGCAGCGCGGCGGCCGGCGTCTCGATCATGATCCCGACGCGCGCGATCCCTGCCGACCGGCAGCGCTCCGCGAAGTCACGGGCCTCCTCGACCGTCGACACCATCGGGGCCATCACCTCGACCAACGCCGACTCCGCATCGGCCGCGAGCGCGAGCGCCCGCAGCTGCTCGTCGAGGAGCTCCGGGGAACGACGGGCGATGCGGAGACCACGCACGCCCAGCGCCGGGTTCTCCTCGTGGTCGGCGTTCGCGAAGGGCAGCGGCTTGTCGCTGCCCGCGTCGAGCGTGCGCACCACGACCTTGCGTCCGGGGAACGCGGCCAGCACCCCGCGGTAGGCGGCGACCTGCTCCTCGATGCTCGGGGCATCCGCCCGGTCCAGGAAGCAGAACTCGGTGCGGAAGAGCCCGACGCCCTCCGCTCGGGCGGACGCGGCGGAGGCGGCATCCGCCCCTCCCCCGACATTCGCCAGCAGCGGGACGGGGTGTCCGTCGGCGAGCGCACCGGCGCCGTCGAAGGCGACGACGACGGCCGCCGCCCGTGCCTCGGCGATGCGCTCCTCGGGAGGATCCACCTCGACCGTGCCGTGGTCGCCGTCGACGAGCAGCAGAGCGCCCGCGACCACGCCCGTCGCACCGGCGACGCCGACGACCGCCGGCAGGCCGAGGGACCGCGCGATGATGGCGGTGTGCGAGGTCGGCCCGCCCTGCTCGGTGACCAGTCCGACGCACTGCCCGCCCTCGAGCGACGCGGTGTCGGCCGGGGCGAGATCCGTGGCGACCAGCACGAACGGCTCGTCGCGCTCCGGCACACCGGGCAGGTCGACCTCGAGGACCTCGGCGATGATCCGATCCCGCACGTCGCGGATGTCCGCGACTCGCTCCGCCATCCGGCCGCCGAGGGCGCGGAGGCCCTTCTCGTGGACCGCTGCGGCCTCCCACACCGCGCGCGCGGCGCTGCGCCCCTTCGTCTGCACGAGAGCGGTCGCATCCGCGACGAGCTCCGGGTCTGAGGCGAGGAGCCGCGAGGCGTCGAGGATCGCCCTGGCCTCCCCCGTGGCCTGCGCCGTGCGGGAACGCAGCTGATCGGCGACCGCCACCGCCGCCCACTCGATCGCGGAGACCTCGTCAGCGCGGTCCTCCGGGGCGATCACCGTTGCCGGATCGGGCTCAGGAAGCGGAGGGGCGAGATGCACCACGGGCGCCGCGACGCGCCCCGCGCTCACCCCGCGTCCGCGGAGAACGGCACCGGAGGCGATCTCGGCCGGAGCCGCGATCTTCGTCGCGGGCGCGGCAGAGCTCTGCGGCGCGGCGGTGGGACGCCCAGCCGACGCGTCCTCGGTCCCCTCGCCGAATCCGTCGTCGAAGAGCGCGGCCACGCGGGTCAGCGCCGCCTCAGCGTCTGCTCCCCGGGCTGTCAGCTCCACCTCGTCTCCCTGGCGGGCTCCGAGGATCAGCAGTCGGGAGAGGCTCGCGGCAGACGCATCCGGTCCCTCCGGAAGGCGACGCAGCCGCACGTCCGAACCCGCGGCGGCTCGGGCGATCAGCGCCGCCGGGCGCGCGTGGATGCCGAGGGGGTTGCGTACCCGCACCCGACGGACGTGCGCGTCGCCCGCGTCCGCGGTCGTTCCGGTCGAGGCGGTCTCCACAGCATCGGACTCCCCGGGGCTCCCGAGCTGCCCGGTCTTCGCGCCGAGGGCCGCACCGGCCTCCGCCGCCACATCGTCGAGCGAACCGCCCGCGGCCGCCGAGACCACCGCTGCCAAGAGCCCCTCCACGAAGGGAGCGGGGGCGAGGCGCACCGGCACGTCGCTCCCGCGCAGCTCGAGGGCGAGCTCCGCGCTCAGCACGGCGGATCCGAGATCCATGAGCACCAGCACCCCGTCGCAGTCGGCGGCCAGCTCATCGATCGCGCCCGCGACGGCGACGGCATCCGTTCCGAGGATCGGCGCCCCTTCGCCGTCGGTTCCTGCACCGGCGGCGACCTTCACCCGCACATCCCCGCCCTGCACCATCTGCAGGGCAAGCTCCAGCGCCGCCTCCCCGAGTCGTGCACTGTGGGAGACGGCCACGATCCCGATCATCAGGAGCTGCCGGAGATCGCCGCGGAGAGCGTGTCGAACAGGATGGCCGTCGAGGCGGCACCCGGGTCGAGGTGTCCGGCGCTGCGTTCGCCCAGATAGCTCGCCCGGCCCTTGCGGGCCACGAGCGGTTCGGTCGCGTCTCGTCCTGCGGCCGCGGCATCGGCGGCCCGCCGCGCCGACGACGACAGATCGGCGCCTTCGGCGATCGCCGCATCGAGCGCGTCGACCGCGGGTGCCATGGCGTCGAACATCGTCTTGTCGCCGGCCTCGGCCTTGCCGCGGGCGACGATGCCCTCGAGTCCCGCGCGCAACGCGGATGCGAGGCCGGCGGCGTCGAGCTCGTCGACCGCGCCGGCCGTCATCCCCATGCGCAGGAAGAAGGTGCCGTAGAGCGGCCCGCTGGCGCCGCCGACCGAGCTCACGAGCGTCATGCCGACGCTCTTCAGCAGTTCGTCCGCCGTCGCGGGGGCTCCCGCGGCGAGCTTCTCCCCCACCGCGCTCATGCCGCGCGCCATGTTCGCGCCGTGGTCGGCGTCGCCGATCGCCGAGTCCAGCTCCGTGAGCCACTCGCGCTTCTCGGTCACCGCGTCGCGGAAGCGCGAGATCCAGTCGACCAGGGTGTCGGTTCCGATGGTCGCCATCACGCCCCCCACCGCAGACCAGGGGTGTTCACCGGGGCGTCCCACAGGCGCAGCAGCTCGTCGTCGACTTTGAGCACCGTGACGGAGCATCCGGCCATGTCGAGCGAGGTGATGTAGTTGCCGACGAGGTTCCGCACGATCTGCACGCCCGCCTTCTCGAGGAGCGCCGCGACCTCGGCGTACATCAGGTACAGCTCGATCTGCGGTGTCGCCCCCATCCCGTTGACCATCACGATCGCGGGTCCGGCGAAGTCGAGGTCGGCGAGGATCGGCTCGACGAGCTGACGGGCGATGTCGGATGCCGGAGCCAGCGGCTCACGGTGCCGACCCGGCTCGCCGTGGATGCCGATGCCGATCTCCATCTGGTCCTCGGGGAGGTCGAAGGTCGGCTTGCCCGCGGCCGGGACCGTGCAGCTCGTGAGCGCCATGCCCATCGAGCGCCCCTGGCCGTTGACTCGCTTCGCGAGCTCGACCACCGAGGCGAGGTCCTGGCCCTCCTCCGCGGCGGCACCGACGATCTTCTCCAGCAGCACGGTGAGGCCGACGCCGCGACGCCCCGCGGTGTAGAGCGAGTCCTGCACGGCCACGTCGTCGTCGACCACGACGCTGCCGACCTCGATGCCCTCCATCGACGCCAGTTCGGCCGCCATCTCGAAGTTGAGCACGTCGCCGGTGTAGTTCTTCACGATGTGCAGCACCCCGGCACCGCGGTCGACGGCCTTGGTCGCGGCCTGCACGCGGTCGGGCGTGGGCGAGGTGAAGACCTCTCCCGCCACGGCGGCGTCGAGCATGCCCTCGCCGACGAACCCGCCGTGCAGCGGTTCGTGTCCTGATCCGCCGCCGGACACGATGGCGACCTTGCCCTGCGCCTTGGGCGTCGCGCGCGTGATGACGTGGGTCTCGAGGTCGACCGAGAGCTCGGGGTGGGCGAGCGCCACGCCTCTGAGCGATTCGACGAGCACGTCTTCCGGGGCATTGATGAGCTTCTTCACTGCGATCTCCTTTGATCTCTTTCGCGAAAATCGGAAAGCAATTCGTTAATGTCGAATATGCTCGGACCCGGTCGGGTTGTCAAGATCAATCCGGAAGACCAGCACGACGAGCCGGTTCGACGTCGAACCGGAAGAAGGGATGCCCCGTGATCCAGGCGATCGACCGTGCGGCGAAGATCCTCGAGCTGCTCCAGGGCGCGCGCCATCTGGGCATCACCGACCTCGCCGCAGCCCTCAGCCTTCCGCCCTCCACCGTGCACGGCATCGTGAAATCGCTGCGCTCGCACGGCCTCGTCGCGAAGGAGCGCGGCGGACAGCGCTACATGCTGGGCCCCACCCTCCTGCGTCTCAGCAACGTCTACCTCGACACGCTCGACGTGCGCGCGCGGGCGATGCGCTGGACGCAGGAGCTCGCCCGCCGCACCAACCTCTCGGTACGGCTCGGCGCCCCGCACTTCACCGATGTGCTGGTCATCCACCACAACCTCCGCCCCGATGACAGTCAGCAGATGCTGGAGACGGGGGTCGCGATCCCGGCTCACGCCTCGGCGATGGGCAAGGTGCTGCTGGCCTATGACCTCGGGTTCCAGCGGAGCGTTTTCGAGCAGCCGCTGCGCAGCCTCACCGGCGACACGGTGACCGACATCGCACGGCTCACCCTGGAGCTCCCCGCGATCGCCGAGCGCGGGAATGCGGCAGAGTTCGACGAGGCGGTGCTCGGCGAATCCTCGATCGCGGCCCCCATCGCGGATGCCTCGAACGACATCGTCGCAGCCGTGGCGGTGGTGATGCCGACCACGCAGACACCGCCCTCGGATGCCATCCTCGACGCGCTCCGCGAGACGGCCCGCAACATCTCGCGGGAGCTCGGAGCGACGTCCTGGCCGCCGCGCGTCGCCCCCGCGGAGGACTGACCGCGCGAGGCCGTCAGCCGCGCAGGGCCGACAGCCACGAAGGGTCGTCAGCCGCGCAGCGCGAGAGCGAGCGGAAGGACGTCGGTCGCGCCCGCCTGCCGCAGCGCACGAGCGGCGACCGTCATCGTCCACCGGCTGTCGACCAGGTCGTCGACGAGCAGCACAGGGCCGGCAGGCACCTCCAGGTGCTCGGCGCTGAACCGGTCCCAGAGACCGGCGAGGCGGAAGACGCTGTTCCCGCCGGGCTGCCCTGTTGGGCCGCCGCCGACCGGTTCGAGCGCCCCCAGGTACGGCAGGCGGCCGACCTCGGCGATGCCCCGGGCGAGCGAATCCACCAGCAGCGGACGCGAGCGCGACGGCAGGGCGACGACCGCCACCGGCCGCTCGGCCCAGCCCCACCCGGCGAGCACCCGGACGCACGCCTGGAGCAGCGCCGGCGTGACGGCTGCATCCGACGCGCCCGCCGCGAACAGGTCACGCAGCGTGTTCCCCCATCCCAGGTCGGTGAGACGCGCGAGCGCCCGCCCCTCCCCGGCCTGCTCGTCGGCGGCGATGCGGCCCTTGAGCGGCACCCCGAGCCGGTCGGCTCCCGTCGGCCAGGCCCGTCGGGGCTCGATCGGAACCCCGACCCGATCGAGCGACTCCGCGGCCTGCGTGCTCGCCGCCGTCCCGATCTCGCGCGGGAACCACCCGCCCGCGCAGTTGTCGCATCTCCCGCACGGCGCGGCCGTGTCGTCGTCGAGCGAGCGCTGCAGGAACTCCATCCGGCATCCGTCGGTCTGCTCGTACTCGATCATGTGCTGCTGCTCGGCGACGCGCTCGGCGGCGATCCGCTCGTAGCGCTCGGCATCGTAGGTCCACGGCTCGCCGGTCGCGACCCAGCCGCCCTGCACGCGCCGCACTGCCCCGTCGACATCGAGCACCTTCAGCAGCAGCTCGAGCGGCGTCCGCCGGATGTCGACCATCGCCTCGAGCGCCGGCGTCGAGATCGGCGTATCGCCGAGGGCGCCGATCACCCGCTCGGCGCGCTCCCTGTCAGGCATGGACGCGGTCGCGAAGTAGTGCCAGATGTCGCGGTCTTCCACCCCGGGCAGCAGCAGAACGTCGGCGCTCTCGCTCGCACGACCGGCACGACCCACCTGCTGGTAGTACGCCACGGGAGACGAGGGCGCGCCCAGGTGCAGCACGAAGCCCAGATCGGGCTTGTCGAAGCCCATGCCCAGAGCGCTGGTCGCGACGAGCGCCTTGACCTCGTTGCGCTTCAGCATCCCCTCCGACTCGGCGCGCTCCTCGGTGTCTGTCTGCCCGGTGTACGCCCGCACGTCGTGGCCGTGGTCGCGCAGCAGCCGGGCGGTGTCGACGGCCGCGGCGACGGTCAGCGTGTAGATGATGCCGGAACCGGGCAGGTCATCGAGATGGCTCAGCAGCCAGGCCAGGCGGCTCGCCGAATCGCGCAGCCGCAGCACGCCCAGCCGCAGCGAGGTGCGCGCGAGGGGGCCCCGGATCGTGAGCACCGGCGCGGCGGCTGCGGCGGCCTCCCCCGTGCCCTCGCTCAGACTGCCGAGCTGCTCGGCCACATCGGCCACGACCCGGCTGTTCGCGGTCGCCGTCGTCGCGAGCACGGGCACGTCGGCCGGCATCTGGGCGATGAGGTCGCGCAGCCGGCGGTAGTCGGGACGGAAGTCGTGTCCCCAGTCGCTGATGCAGTGCGCCTCGTCGACGACCAGCATGCCGATGCGCCGGACCAGTGCCGGCAGCTGCTCCTCGCGGAACGCGGGGTTGTTCAGCCGCTCGGGCGAGACCAGCAGCACGTCGACCTCGTCGCGGTCGAGCTGCGCGAGCACGTCGGTCCACTCGTGCGCGTTCGTGGAGTTGATGGCGACCGCGCGCACCCCGGCGCGCTCGGCGGCGGCGATCTGGTCGCGCATGAGCGCCAGCAGGGGCGACACGAGCACGGTCGGCCCGGCGCCCTGCCGCCGCAGCAGAAGCGTCGCGACGAAGTAGACCGCCGACTTGCCCCAGCCGGTGCGCTGCACCACGAGCGCGCGGCGGCGCCCCTCGACCAGCGCCTCGATCGCCTCGTACTGTCCGTCGTGGAAGTCGGCGTCGGGGCGGCCGACGAGCTCGCGCAGTGCGGCGAGCGCGGCCTCGCGGGTGTCGACGGGAGAGGGGGAGGTCATGCCCCCACTCTGCCTCACGCCACCGACACCTCGCGGCCGTCATCCACAGGCTCGACCGCGCCCGCGCCCGCGCCCGGGATCCCGGCATCCGGCATCCGGGCCCGACTTGTCGGATGAAAACACAGATGCAGGTTCACAACACCTCTCCGGACCTGCATCCGTACTCTCAACCTGCAGATGTGTCGATCCCGGGCCGCAGATCGCGCCTAGCGTAGGAGCATGATCACCCGCGAACTCGCCGTCGCCCTGCGGGATGCCGGCATCGGCTGGCACCCGGCCGAAGGCGACCGCTTCCAGCTCGACCTGCCGGACGAGGTGGAGCTCGAGGCGGAGGCCGACGTCTTCACGGTCAGCGAGATGACGATCGAGGCGCGCCAGACGCCGAGCGGCACCGATCTCGCGTTCAACGGCACGACGGAATGGGCGCTCGACGCCGTGACTCTCGCGGACGCGGTCTGGCTGCCGCGCGAGGACCAGCTGCGCGACCTGCTCCGCGGCACTTTCCGCTCGCTCGTGCGTCTCGACGACACCTTCCGCGTGGACATCGAGCTCGCCGGGAACGGCCTCTCGTTCGAGCATCCGGACCCGGCCGAGGCGTACGGTCGGGCCCTCCTGGAACTGATCTCGCGCTCGCACTGACACCCGCCTTGAAGAGGGGCGGCCTTCTGTGTCAGAATAACCTAACGATCGGTCAGTAAAGATGCTGAATGAGGAGCGACGATGACCAGCCCCGCAGACCTCTCCCTCGTCACGAGCGAGATCTCGGACGAGGAGCGCGTGTTCGACGAGCTCATCGCGAACGAGCAGCGCATCGAACCCCGCGACTGGATGCCCGACGCGTACCGCAAGACGCTCATCCGGCAGATCTCCCAGCACGCGCACTCCGAGATCATCGGGATGCAGCCGGAGGGCAACTGGATCACTCGGGCGCCAAGCCTCAAGCGCAAGGCGATCCTGATGGCCAAGGTGCAGGACGAAGCCGGCCACGGTCTCTACCTCTACTCGGCCGCGCAGACCCTCGGCATCACGCGCGACGAGATGATGGACCAGCTCATCAGCGGCAAGGCCAAGTACTCGTCGATCTTCAACTACCCCACCCCGACCTGGGCCGACATGGGCGCGATCGGCTGGCTCGTCGACGGCGCGGCGATCGTCAACCAGGTGCCGCTGTGCCGTGCGTCGTACGGACCCTACGGCCGCGCCATGGTGCGCGTCTGCAAGGAGGAGTCGTTCCATCAGCGCCAGGGATTCGAGATCCTGCTCAGCCTGATGCAGGGCTCTGAGGAGCAGCGGCAGATGGCGCAGGATGCCGTGAACCGCTGGTACTGGCCGAGCCTGGCGATGTTCGGGCCGCCCGACGAGCAGTCTCCGAACTCCGCTCAGTCGATGAAGTGGAAGATCAAGCGCTTCTCCAACGACGATCTGCGTCAGCGCTTCGTCGGGATGCTGGTGCCGCAGGCCGAGATCCTCGGCGTCACGCTGCCCGACCCCGACCTGCGCTTCGACGAGGAGAGCGGCCAGTACGTGATCGGCGAGATCGACTGGGACGAGTTCTTCGAGGTGCTGCGCGGCAACGGCCCGTGCAACGCCGAGCGTCTCGAGCGCCGGCGGACCGCCCACGAAGAGGGCGCCTGGGTGCGCGAGGCCGCGGCGGAGTACGCCCGCAAGCAGGCCGTCAAGACGAAGGCCGTGGCCTGATGGCGACCCCCGGCGCTGACGAGCGCGAGCCCTGGCCCCTGTGGGAGGTCTTCGTCCGCGCGAATCGTGGCCTGAGCCACGTGCACGTCGGGTCACTCCACGCTCCGGACGCCGAGATGGCGATCCGCAACGCCCGCGACCTCTACACGCGTCGCGGCGAGGGCGTGTCGATCTGGGCCGTTCCGGCCGATGCGATCACCACCAGCGACCCGGATGCGAAGGGCGCGTACTTCGAGAGCCCCGCGGGCAAGAACTACCGGCACGCCGTGTACTACACGGCATCCGAGGGGGTGCCGCACCTGTGAACACGCCAGACCCGGTCGTTGAGCGAGCGGAGCGAGACGAAACGCACGACATCCACGGCGACGTGACCGTCGACGCGCTGCAGCTCAGCGATGAGCTCTCCGGCACAGGCGCGATCGCCGCGTCCGCCGACATCGCCGAGTACGCGCTCCGCCTCGGCGACGACGCGCTGATCCTCTCGCAGCAGCTCGGCGCCTGGATCTCCCGCGCACCCGAGCTCGAGGAAGACGTGGCGCTCGGCAACATCGCCCTCGATCTACTCGGCCATGCCCGCTCGCTCCTGCACTACGCAGGCTCCTATGACGGCCGGAGCGAAGACGACCTCGCGTTCTTCCGCGACGAGCCCGAGTTCCGGTGCGCCTGGATCGTGCAGCAGCCCAACGGCGATTTCGCGCAGACCATCGCCCGGCAGTTCGTCGTGTCGACGTACATGTTCGAGCTCTACTCGGCGCTGCGGACGAGCAGTGACGAGACGTTCGCGGCGATCGCCGAGAAGTCTCTGAAAGAGGTCGACTACCACCGCGATCACGCCGTGCAGTGGATGCTGCGCCTCGCCGGCGGCACGGAGGAGTCGCGAGCCCGGGTCATCCGCGCGACCGGTGACGTCTGGCCGTACGTCGACGAGCTGTTCCGCGACGACGATCTGATCGACCGGCTGGGCGATGCCGCCGTGCGCCCGTCGAGCCTGCGCGCGGGCTTCGACGGTGTGGTCGACACGGTGTTCGCCGAGGCCGAGTTGGCCGTGCCGCCGGTGGCCGCCTCTTCCGCCGGAGGACGGCGCGGAGCACACGCGACTCCCCTGGGCCATATCCTCGCCGAGATGCAGGTACTCGCGCGTCGGCATCCGGGGGCGTCATGGTGACCCTCACTCCGACGCAGGCGGCATGGCGGATCGCCGCCGCCGTCCCCGACCCCGAGGTTCCCGTCCTCACGATCGAGGACCTCGGGGTGCTCCGCGCGGTCGAGGCCGACGGCGACCGTGTGCGCGTCGACATCACGCCGACGTACAGCGGATGCCCGGCGATGGACACGATCCGCGACGACGTGATCATGTCGCTGACGGCGGCGGGCTTCGCGGAGGTCGACGTGCGCTTCGTCCTCTCCCCCGCCTGGACGACGGACTGGATGACGGATGCCGGCAAGAAGAAGCTCGAGGCCTACGGCATCGCGCCGCCCTCCGGCCGCGCCGCTACGGGGTCCCTGAGGCTGTCGAAGGGCGGCCCGATCCGGCTGTCCTTGAGCGTGCGCTGCCCCCGCTGCGGATCTCTCGACACGCACGAGGTCTCCCGCTTCGGCTCCACCTCCTGCAAGTCCCTGTTCGAGTGCCGCGCCTGCCTCGAGCCCTTCGACCACTTCAAGGTGCACTGATGTCGCTCTTCTCCTCCGCGCGAGCCGCCGCCTCGGCATCCGTCCCGCCGCATCGCTTGCCCGGCGAGCGCACGCGCGCCCGCTTCCACACGCTCACGGTCGAGGACGTGCGTCCGCTCACCGACGACGCCGTCGAGGTGACCTTCACCGTGCCGGCCGAGCTCGCCGACGACTACGACCATCTCCCCGGCCAGTACGTGGCGCTGCGCACGACGCTCGAGGGCACGGAGGTGCGCCGCTCGTACTCGCTGTGCCGAGCTCCCGAGCACCGCACCGACGGCCGGCCGACCCGGCTCAGCGTCGCGGTGAAGCGCGACGAGGGCGGCCTGTTCTCGACCTGGGCGCAGACCGGCCTGCATCCCGGGTTCGAGATCGAGGTGATGAGCCCGCAGGGCACCTTCACGTCGGGCCTCGACGATCTCGATCACAAGCACGTGGTCGGCATCGCCGCGGGCTCCGGCATCACGCCGCTCATGGCGCTCGCACACACGGTGCTCACCCGGTCGACGACCTCGCGCTTCACCCTGCTCTACACGAACCGGTCGACCCTCGACGTGATGTTCCTGGAAGATCTCGCCGATCTCAAGGACCGGTACCCGACCCGCGTGACGCTCCATCATGTGCTCTCGCGGGAGCAGCGGACGGCTCCGGTGCTCTCGGGGCGGATCGACGAGGAGAAGCTGCGGACCATCTTCGCCTCGCTCATCGATCCTGCCGACGTCGACGAGTGGTTCCTGTGCGGGCCCCTCGCGCTGGTGGATCTGTGCCGCGAGGTGCTCGCCGACGTCGGCGTCGCACGCGAGCACATCCGGTTCGAGCTGTTCACCACGGGCGAGGAGCCGCTGCGCACCGCCCGCCCCGTTCAGGTGCGCGCGGGAGCTGCGACATTCCGCATCGAGGTGAATCTCGACGGCGTCTCCTCGACGGTGGAGAGTCCGGTCGACGCGCACGAATCGGTGCTGAATGCGGCGCTGCGCGTGCGTCCCGATGCCCCGTTCGCCTGCGCGGGCGGCGTCTGCGGCACGTGCCGCGCCCGCGTGATCGAGGGCAGCGTGAGCATGACGGAGAACTACGCGCTGGAGCCCGACGAGCTCGAGCGGGGCTACGTGCTCACCTGCCAGTCCCATCCCACCAGCGACCGCGTGGTCGTCGACTACGACGTATGACCGGAGTGCGTCGCCTGGGTCCCTGAGCTTCTCGAAGGGCCCGCCGAGAGGAACCCCATGATCGATCTCACCATCGCCGATGACGTCGCCACGGTCGTGCTGAACGCGCCCGACAAGCTGAATTCCCTCGACGAGCAGGCGCTGCACGGGCTCGACGCCGCGTACGCCGAAGCCGAGTCCGCGGGCGTTCGCGCCCTCGTGCTGCGCGGCGAAGGGCGGGCGTTCTGCGCCGGACGCGACATCTCCGGCGTCGACCCGCGAGAAGACGACGTGATCGGCTACCTCGGCGGACTCGTGACACCGCTGCTGCAGCGCATGTCGCGCTTCCCCGCACCGACGTTCGCGGTCGCGCACGGCGCCTGCCTCGGCGTGGGGCTCGGCCTGCTGATCGCGACGGATGTCGTCTACGTCGCGGAGTCCGCGAAGATCGGCTCGCCGTTCGCCGCGCTCGGGGCGACGCTCGATTCGGGAGGGCACGCGCTCTTCCTCGATCGGCTCGGTGCCCACAAGACCCTCGACCTCATCTACACCGGCCGCCTGATGAGCGGTGCCGAGGCCGTGGCATCCGGTCTGTTCTCGCGGGTCTTCCCCGACGACGAAGTCGTCTCCGCGACGACGGATGCCGCTGCCACCGCCGCACGAGGAGCCACGGCTGCGTTCCTCGCCAGCAAGCAGCTCGTCGCCCGGATCCGCGACGAGCGACTGGCCCTGTGGGACTCGGTCGACATCGAGAACGCCGCGCAGGCCGCGCTCTGCGACTCGGACGACTACCGCGAGGGCTTCACCGCCTTCCAGGAGAAGCGGAAGCCGGAGTTCCGGGGGCGCTGAGCGCATCGGCATCCGCCGGCCGCCGCGCGGGATCAGGCTTGCATGTCCGAGGCCGGTGCGAGAATGCGGGGATGAAGCTCGCGGAGCTCGTCTCCACCACCGAAGAGGTCGCCGCCACGTCGTCGCGGCGGGCGAAGATCGACGCGCTCGCACGGCTGCTCGCGACGGCAGAGCCGGATGAGATCGCATCCCTCGTCGGGCTGCTCCTCGCGTCGCCGCGTCAGGGCAAGCTCGGCGTCGGATGGCGAGGGATCGCGGCACTGGAGGTCTCGCACGCCGACAGCTCGAGCCTGACCATCGCAGACGTGGACGACGCGTTGACTGCTCTCGCCGCGGCATCCGGCACAGGCTCGGCCGCCACGCGCACCGGCGCGCTGGGCGCCCTCGCCGCACGATCGACCGCCGACGAGTGGGACTTCCTCACGCGCGCCATGCTCGGCGAGCTCCGCACGGGTGCTCTCTCGGGTGTACTCCTCGATGCGATCGCGAAGGCATCGGATCGCGCCGCCGCGACCGTGCGAAGGGCTGCGATGCTCTCCGGCGACCTCGGCGAGACCGCACTCATCGCCCTCACCGGGACCGAGGAAGAGCTCGAGGCCGTCGGCCTGCAAGTCGGACGCGCTGTGCTGCCGATGCTGGCCGCCACGGCGGCGACTCCCACCGCAGCGCTCGAGATCACCGGCCAGGCTTCCGTCGAGTACAAGCTCGACGGCGCCCGCATCCAGGTGCATCGTCACGGCGACGACGTCGGCGTCTACACCCGCAGCCTCGCCGACATCACGCACCGCGTCCCGGAGCTCGTCGAGATCGTGCGGTCGCTTCCGGCGCATGATCTCATCCTCGACGGAGAGACCCTCTCCCTCGACGAAGACGGCGGGCCGCGTCCGTTCCAGGAGACGATGTCGCGCTTCGGCGCCGACGTCTCCCGCGAACTGCTGCTCCGGCCGTGGTTCTTCGACGTGCTGCATGTCGACGGGCGCGATCTTCTCGACGAGCCACTGTCGGTGCGTCTCGCCGAACTCGAACGCGTGGCCGGAGAATGGCGGATGCCGGGTGTCGTCACCGCCGATCCCGATGCCGCCGAACAGCTGTCCCGCCAGGCCCTCGCGGCCGGGCACGAGGGCGTGGTCGTCAAGTCGATCGATGCACCCTACGCCGCCGGTCGGCGCGGCAAATCCTGGGTCAAGGTCAAGCCGGTGCTGACCTACGACCTCGTGGTCCTCGGCGCCGAGTGGGGATCCGGCCGACGACAGGGCTGGCTGTCGAACCTGCATCTCGGCGCCCTCGACCCCGACGGCGAGTTCGGCGATCCCGGTGGCTACGTCATGGTGGGCAAGACGTTCAAGGGCCTCACCGACGAGCTGCTGCGGTGGCAGACCGAGACGTTCCCCGAATACGAGACGCGGCGTACGCAGGGCACGGTTTTCCTGCGACCCGAGATCGTCGTGGAGATCGCGATCGACGGTGTGCAGCGCTCTCCGCGCTATCCCGGCGGCATCGCGCTCCGCTTCGCCCGTGTGAAGGGCTACCGCCCCGACAAGACGCCCGCCGAAGCCGACACGATCCAGACGCTGCGCGCGCTGCTCCGCGGGTGAGGATAAATATCGCGTATCCGCGATATCATCAAAGCATGCGACGGGGAGCTTTCTTGATCAAGACCGCCCGTGAGCGCACAGGGCTGACGCAGAGCGCTCTGGCGAACCGTTCGGGCATCCGCCAGAGCGTCATCAGCGAGTACGAGAGCGGGAGGCGCGAGCCATCGGTCGCTGCTCTCGACAGGCTTCTGGGTGCCGCAGGACTATCGCTGGCCCTCGCCGACGAGCCTGAGACTCTTCGCCGGGTGCGCCTCCGAGCTGCGGACCTTCGGGCGATGTTCGCCGAGCACGGCGCGACGAACATCGAAGTGTTCGGCAGCGTCGCCCGCGGCGACGATCATGAGAACAGCGACGTCGACCTCCTCGTCGACCTCGCCCCGACAGTCGGGATGTTCGATCTGCTCCGTATGCAATCCGCGGCCGAGGCACTACTCGAGCGTGCAGTCGACATCGTTCCGCGTGCCAGCCTCAAATCCGGTGTCGCGGACGATGTTCAGCGAGAAGCGATTCCCCTATGAGCCGACGGACTCGTACACGGCTCGAAGACATCGCACTCGCCTGCGCGAAGATCTCGGGTTACGTCGAGCGCGCTGACAATGAGGACGAGATCGTGTTCGACGCGATTCGCATCCGCCTGCTGGAAATCGGCGAAGCCGTGAAAGACCTCCCGGCGGATATCCTCGACGCCGCACCCACGATCCCCTGGCGTGAGATCGCCCGTATGCGCGACCAGCTCGCGCATCGCTACTTTGACACCGCGCACGCCGTCGTCACCGCGACCGCACGGAACGATATTCCGCAGCTCGCGGCAGCCACCACCCGTCTTCTTGACGGGCTGGACGACGAGGACTGACGCGCCGCCGCGTCACGCCGACGGCGGAAGCCCCAGGTCCTCTTCCCGCACGGTTCCCTGGAACGACCACGGGAAGTTGATCCAGAGGTCGGTGTCCTTCCAGGCGTAATCGGGCTGGATGATCGTCGAGGGCTTCGTGTAGATCGTGACCGAGCGCACATCGGCGCCCTTGTCCTTCAGGAGCTCCACCGCGAGCGCGAGGGTGCGACCCGAGTCGGCGACGTCGTCGACCAGCAGCACACGACGCCCGTCGAGGTACGCCATGTCGAGCTCGGGAGGGAGGACCTCCGGTGCGTCCAGTACGGTGCCGATCCCGGTGTAGAACTCGACGTTGATGGCGCCGCAGTTCTTGGCGCCCAGCCCGTAGGCGATGGCTCCGGCGGGAAGCAGTCCGCCGCGGGCGATCGCCACGACGACCTCCGGCTCGAAACCGCTGGCGAGGATGCTCCGCGCCAGTTCGCGTGTCGCCGTGCCGAAGCCGTCCCAGGTGAGCGTCTCGCGCTCGGTCGTCGTAGTCGTCATCGCCTCATTCTCCCCCACGCACCGTCAGTCGAGTCGCGTGACCTCGACGGAGACGAACAGCTCCGATGCGCTCGGTCCCGCGTACACGCCGCGCAGCGGTGCCACGTCCCCGTAGTCGCGGCCGTGCCCGACGTAGACGTGCGATTCTCCGATGTCCAGGAGGTTCGTCGGGTCGTACCCCCGCCACTCCCCCGAGTACCACTCCACCCACGCGTGCGACTCGCCGATCACCGGCTGGCCGATCGGCGCCGTCGGATCCGGATGCAGGTAGCCCGACACGTAGCGCGCGGGGATCCCCGCCGCCCGCAGCACGCCCAGCGCGACGTGCGCGATGTCCTGGCACACCCCGGATCGCGCGGCCCACGCCTCGCGCGCCGTGGAGTTCACGCCGGTCACGCCGCTCTGGTAGTCCATGGCTCCGCCGACCGTCCGGCAGATCTCGAAGGCGGTGTCGTCGACGCCGCCTCCCTCGGCTCTGATCCGCAGGGCGAGCTCGCGCATCTCGTCGTCGGGCATGGTCGCCGGTGTCTGCGTGACGCACTCGGCGAGAGAGAGGGACGACGGAATGCGCGCGTCGAGCTCTTCCCACCCCACCGCATCGGAGGTGTGAGGCAGAGCGCGCACATCGACGACGCTGGTCGCCGTCACCGACAGCAGCTGATGCGGCGTGAGCACCTCGAACGTCGACACACGCGTGTCCCAGTAGTCCGCATAGGAGTGCTGCGTCGCCGTCGGAGAGATGTCCAGGGTCGCCTGCAGCACGAACTGCCCGTCGCGCGAGTGCGGCAGCATCCGCGCCTCGTTGTACGAGGCGGTCGCCGGCTTCTCATAGCGGAAGCCGGTCCGGTGCACGATCCTCAACCTGCTCACAGTGCCTCTCCGATCCACACCGGCATCGCGATCGACGGGAAGTAGCGCTCCCGGATCGCATCGCTCGCCACCGAGATCGCCACCTGCACCTCTTCCATGCTCTCCGAGAGCCGGTGCACGATGTCGGCGACGGGTCGGTACTCCAGTTCCGATCGCATCCGGCCGAGCACCCGATGCGCACGATCAGGTGCGCCGAACGCTCCGGCCGGGTCGATCCCTCGCAGACACTCCTCCGCCTGCAGGATGCTCGACAGCACCGACCTCGGGAACAGCTTGTCCACGAGCAGGAACTCCACCGCTGAGGCCGCCGTCGGCACCGCACGATGACCGCGCAGATGTGCTTCGTACGCGCCGCAGCTGCGCAGCAGCGTGGTCCAGCTCGGGCCGCCGGCATCCGTCAGCGACCGGGTCGCCAACAGACGGGCCGTCATGTCGGCGCGCTCGATCGAACGGCCGAGGACGAAGAACTGCCAGGCCTCGTCGCGGCTCGTCGACGAGTCGACCACGCCGAACGCGAGCGCCGACCGGTCGCGGACCCAGCGGAAGAACGGGTGCGTCTTGTCGGAGGCGACCCACCGCGGCATCCGCGCATTCGACTCGTTGAGGGTCTCCCAGAGATCCGTCGAGATGATCTCCCGTGCCCGCCGTGCGTTCTCGCGCGCGGCTGCGATCGAGTGGGCGATGGATGCCGCGTGATCGCGGTCCAGCGCCAGCAGCCGCACCACGTCGTCGCGCCCGACCGTGCGTTCGCCGTCGGCCGTGGTACCCATGACCGAGAGCAGGGCCCGGCATGCAGTGTCCTCCTCGACCCACGGATCCTCCAGGAGCAGCTGCAGGTGCACGTCCAGGATGCGGGCGGTGCCGTCGGCGCGCTCGACGTAGCGGCCGATCCAGAACAGCGCCTCGGCGATGCGGCTCAGCATGTCGCGCCTCCCTGCTGCTGTTGTTGCTGTTGTTGCTGCTGCTGGTGGTGCCGGGTCTCGAGGTCCTCGTCCTGCGGCGACGACAGGAACGGCGGATGCGGCTCCTCTCGCGGAGACGACACGATCCCGATGGCCCCTGTCGCGATCGACACCTCGTCGGTCGCAGGGTCCGAGAGCCCGGCCAGCGTCGCGGTCGGCCCGGTGAACAGGGAGGGATCCAGCACCCAGGTGTCCTTGGACCCGCCGCCCTGGCTCGAGTTGACGACCAGCTGTCCCTCAGGGAGCGCGACGCGTGTGAGCCCTCCGGGCAGCACCCAGATGTCCTCCCCGTCGTTCACGGCGAAGGGGCGGAGATCGACGTGCCGCGGGCGGAAGCCGTCTTCCACGAGCGTCGGGATCGTCGAGAGCTGCACGACCGGCTGCGCGATCCAGCCGCGCGGATCGGCGAGCAGCTGCGCCCGCAGGGCGTCCAGCTCCGCGCGCGTCGCATCCGGGCCGACCACGAGTCCCTTGCCGCCCGACCCGTCGACCGGCTTCACGACGAGCTCGTCCAGTCGATCGAGCACCTCGGCGAGAGCATCCGGCTCTTCCAGCCGCCAGGTGTCGACGTTCGGGAGGATCGGATCCTCGCCGAGGTAGTACCGGATGAGCTCGGGGACGTACGTGTAGACGAGCTTGTCGTCGGCGACGCCGTTGCCGATCGCGTTCGCCAGCGTGACGTTGCCGAGGCGCGCGGCGAGCATCAGCCCGGGGGCGCCCAGCACCGAGTCAGGGCGGAAGTGCTGCGGATCGAGGAACTCGTCGTCCACGCGGCGGTAGATCACATCGACGCGGGTGGGCCCCGCGGTCGTGTGCATCCACACCCGTCCGCCGGAGCAGAAGAGGTCGCGACCCTCGACGAGCTCGACGCCCATCATGCGCGCCAGCAGCGTGTGCTCGTAGTACGCGGAGTTGTACACACCGGGCGTGAGCACGACGACGGTGGGGTCGTCGACGCCGGCCGGCGCCGCGGCGCGCAGCGCCTGGAGCAGTCGTCCCGGATAGTCGACGACCGGTCGCACCCGGAGACTCGTGAACAGCTCCGGGAGCGTCTGCGCCATCACCCGTCGGTTCGCGAGCACATAGCTGACGCCGCTCGGCACGCGGACGTTGTCCTCGAGCACCCGCCAGGCGCCCTTCTCGTCGCGGATGACGTCGATCCCGGCCACGTGGATGCGCACGCCGTTCGCGCCGACGATGCCCGCCGCCTGGCGGTGGAAGTGCGAGGAGGAGCTGATCAGCGTCGCGGGGATCACCCCGTCGCGCACCGCCGACTGCGGGCCGTAGACGTCCGCGAGGAAGGCCTCGAGCGCACGCACGCGCTGCTTGACCCCGGATTCGACGTACATCCAGTCCTCGGCGGCGATCACACGCGGCACCACGTCGAGCGGGAACGGCCGCTCCTCGCCCGCGAAGTCGAACGTCACGCCCTGCGCGAGGTACGAGCTCGCCAGCGCATCCGTCCGCGCCCGCAGCTCGGCATCGTCCATCCCTGCGAGCGCCGGGTACATGTCGCGGTACGGGAGGCGCACATCGCCCGCGCCCGCCACGACCTCGGACGGGAACATCTCGTCCCAGGGCTGCGGCCCGCGGCGCATCGCGGTGCGACGAGAGGTGTATCCGTTGAACAGCGACTCCATGACGGAATACTTCCGTGGCGGAGTTTCGGCGATGTTTCCGGGGGAAGACGACGCAGCGACACGCCCGCTGCCGCGGTAGAGTCGAGGAGTCCGGCGGTCGCCCGCCGGTGCCTGAAAAAGAGGCACGAAGCACCTCGCGCAGCAGCGAGGGCGAGACACATACGGATCCGCAGTTCTCCGTCCCTGTCTCGAAAGGCATTCCCATGCCCACCGTGTCCGCGCATGTCGCCCTCACCCTCGCCCAGCACATCGACGCCGTCTTCGGCGTGATGGGCAACGGCAACGCCTACTTCCTCGATGCGATCGAGAAGCAGACGGATGCCGTCTTCACCGCCGTCCGCCATGAGCAGGGCGCCGTGGTCGCCGCGGACGCGCACTTCCGCGCCTCCGGGCGCATCGCCGCCGGCACCTCGACATACGGCGCCGGCTTCACGAACACCCTCACCGCTCTCGCGGAGGCCGTGCAGGCACACGTGCCGCTCGTGCTCGTGGTCGGCGACGAGCCGACGTCGGGCCCACGCCCGTGGGACGTCGACCAGATCGCCCTCGCGTCGGCCGTCGGGGCCCGCACCTATACGGTCGGACGGACGGATGCCGCGGCGACCACAGTCATCGCGATCGAGCACGCCCTCACCTATCGTGTGCCCGTCGTGCTCGCGATCCCGTACGACGTCGCCGCCCTCGAGGCGGGCCCCGTGGCGGAGGCGCCGTCGCCGCGCCTGCCCGCACCCCTCACCCCGAAGGGCGAGTTCGCCGAGGGGATGCTCGACGAGATCGCCGCGGCGCTGCGCGGAGCCGAGCGCCCGTTCCTGCTCGCGGGACGCGGCGCATGGCTGGCCGGTGCGAGCCATGCGCTGGGCGAGCTCGCCGAGCTGACCGGCGCGCTCACCGCGTCGTCCGCCCTCGGCCGCGGGGTCTTCCCCGACCCCCGTTACGACCTCGGCGTCACGGGCGGATTCGGTGCCGACGGTGCGATGGAGCTCGTCCGGACGGCCGACGTCGCCGTCGTCTTCGGGGCGTCGCTGAACCAGTTCACGATGCGCTTCGGCGAGCTGTTCGCCCCGGGTACACGGGTGTTCCAGATCGACATCGCCCCCGCCGCCACGCACGCGCACATCGGAGGTTTCGTCCGCGCGGATGCGCGCGTCGCGGCCGAGGAGCTCGTGACCCGGCTGCGGTCCACGTCGGCCGACGGGCACAGCTTCGGAGATCGGGCTCGACACGCCGCATCCGCCGAGGGTCCTGCCGGCGAGTCGGCCGCGAGCTCCGAAACTGTGCCCGCCCGGCCGTGGCGGGAGAGCGTCGACGTGGCATCCGCCCGGGCATACGACGCCGGCGACGACCTCGCCGCCGACGGGCGACTCGACCCGCGTTCGGCAGCACGGCGCATCGCCGAGCTGCTTCCGGAGGACCGCGTCGTGGTCTCGGACGGCGGACACTTCATCGGCTGGGCCAACATGTACTGGCCCGTCGCCGCACCGGATCGCATGATGATGATCGGCACCGCGTTCCAGTCGATCGGTCAGGGCTGGCCGAGCGTCGTCGGCGCCGCTCTGGCCCGCCGCGACTCCACGATCGTGCTGACCTCGGGCGATGGTGGCGGACTGATGGCGATCGCCGACCTGGAATCCGCGGTGCGCGCCGCGGCCGGGCGAGGTATGGCCGTGATCTGGAACGATGCCGCCTACGGGGCCGAGGTCAACCTCTACGGTCTCAAGGGGCTCGCCGAGGGCCCGATGCTCATCCCCGAGGTCGACTTCGCCGCGTTCGGGGCTGCGGTCGGGGCCGAGGGCGTCGTGGTCCGCACGCTCGCCGATCTTGACCGGCTGGAGGCCTGGGCGCAGGAGGATGCCGCGACCCGCCGCTTCCTGCTCCTCGACCTCCGCATCTCCGGCGCTGTCATCGCCCCGTACCAGCAGGAGATCATCCGCGTGAACTCCTGACGCTCCCGTGGCAGTTGTGGCGGGTGAATCGGCTCGACACCCACCGCAACTGCCACGGGAACGAAGGCGCGGGACTCTCAGCTCTGGGCGCCGTAGTCCGGAAGCTCCTGCAGCGTCCACGTGTTGCCGTCGGGGTCGTCGAAGCTGACGAATCGACCCCACCCCTGCTCGTCGACGCCCTGCGCCTCGACACCGACACTCCGCAGGTGCGCCAGCGCCTCATCCGCATTCGGCACCACGACCTGGATCGTGTTCTGCTGCCCCGGTTCGAGATCGATGCCGAGACCGGTGCCGAACGCGATCGAGCAGGCCGACCCCGGCGGCGTCATCTGCACGAACCGCATCCCGTCGAACGGTGTCTGGTCGTGGTCGGCGTTGAAGCCGATCTTCACGTAGAAGTCCTTCGACCGGTCGACATCTGTCACCGGCACGAAGATGAGTTCGATCTTCCAATCCATCACGCACTCCTCCTGGCGGGCGCCGTCGCCCGTCCGCGACCACGGTACGACGCACTCGACGTGCGGCGCCACCGTCTTGTACAAATGCGCTTGTACAGACGCCGACCACGGAGATCGGCCGCGTCAGACCGCCGGAAGCAAGGCCCCCTCGAAGAACTCCGCGAGCTCGTCGACCCCCTCCAACGGCAGGATCGCCGCGACGTACTGGTCAGGACGGACGACGATCACGACGCCGTCGCGAGACAGCTCCCGCGCCTCGAAGATGTCGGTCTCCGTCCACTTCGAGGGACCCGCGGCATACACCTTCTCCCAATCCGTGAGTCCGAGCGGCCCGGTCTTGGGCTGGAACAGCGCAGGTGCGCTCGTGACCTCGACCTCCTCGTACGGCTGCTGGTACACCGCCTTCACGTCGAAGACCGCGTCGGCGTCGGCATCCGCGGGGGTGAAGCGAGCGAACACCGGCGCAGCGGCATCCGCCCACGCGGCGAGCGCTGCCCCGGCGCGGTCGCCGAACGCGTAGACCCGCCACCGTCCGTCCGCGCGCGCATGGTGACCGAGATGCACGACGTTGCCGTCGCCGACCCTGATGACCTCGGCCGACTTGAACCGCTTGCCGAGCGGGAACCCGCCGGCCAGCCCCTGGTGCGCATCGGATCCGGTGATCATCGACGCGGTGTACTGCGTCATGAAACCCGACGGGAACTCGGCCGTCGCCAGGTAGTACGTGGCGAGCTCGCCCGGGTCCGAGATCTCCTCGGGCTTGCGCGCCATGAGCGACGACCACTCCCGATCGAAGTTGATGAGCTGCTGCGCGACCGGCCGCCGCTCGGCGCCGTACGTCGCGAGCAGAGCCTCCGGTGCACGACCGGTCAGCACGGAGCCGAGCTTCCAGCCCAGGTTGAAGCCGTCCTGCATCGAGACGTTCATGCCCTGTCCTGCCTTGGCACTGTGCGTGTGGCACGCGTCACCCGTCAGGAAGACCCGCGGGGTGCGGCCCGACTCCTCGAGCACGTCGTCGAAGCCGTCGGTCACCCGGTGTCCGACCTCGTACACGCTGTGCCAGGCGACCTGCTTCACGTCGATCGTGTACGGATGCAGGATGTCGTTCGCCTTGCGGATGATCTCCTCGATCGGCGTCTGCCGCACGCGGTGGTCGTCGTCCTGCGCGACCTCGCCGAGATCGATGTACATCCGCGACAGGTAGCCGCCCTCGCGGGGGATGTGCAGGATGTTTCCTGCCTGGGAGTTGATCGCGCACTTGGTGCGCCAGTCCGGGAAGTCGGTGTTCACGAGCACGTCCATGACACCCCAGGCGTGCGCGGCGCTTCCGCCGACGTGGGTGCGCCCGATGGCCTGACGCACACCGCTGCGGGCGCCGTCGCAGCCCGCGACGTACTTCGCCCGGATGGTCTGCTCCTCGCCGGCCCGCTCCCCCGCCACGTGACGCACGCGGACCTCGACGGGGTGCTCGCCCTCGTCGTGCACGGTGAGCCCCACGAACTCGACGCCGTAGTCGGGCGCGATCCGGCCCGGCCCCGTCGCTGCCGCCTCGGCGAAGTAGTCGAGCACGCGCGCCTGGTTCACGATCAGGTGCGGGAACTCGCAGATGTCATAGGCGTAGTCGGCGGTGCGCGCGGTGCGGATGATCTCGCGCGGATTCTCCGGGTCAGGACTCCAGAAGTTCATCCAGCCGATGTTGTAGGCCTCGGCGACGATGCGCTCGGCGAATCCGAACGCCTGGAAGGTCTCGACGCTGCGCGGCTGGATGCCGTCGGCCTGCCCGAGCACGAGCCGCCCCTCCCGCTTCTCGATGATGCGCGTCGAGATGTCGGGGTACTGCGACATCTGCGCGGCGAGGAGCATGCCGGCCGGGCCCGAGCCGACGATGAGCACGTCGACCTCGTCGGGCAGGGCAGCCGGACGATCCGTGCCGAGCCCTGCGGCATCCTGCACGCGCGGGTCCCCGGAGACGTAGCCGTGGTGGTGGAACTGCATCGTCGTCGATTCCTTTCGAGGAGTCTTCTCATTCTGCGCTCCTGCGGCACGTCGTGCGGGTCATCGCGACGATGACCCGACGACGTGCCACGGGAGCGGGCGAGGTCAGGCCTTGGCGAGTCCGTAGATCGGGCTGACCGACTGCTCGTCCTCATGATCCGGGCCGAGCGGGATGCCGGAGCGATCGCGCAGCAGCAGGGTGGCGATGAGGCCGAGAACCGTCATGCCGGCGAGGTACCCGGTCACCGCCTGGGTCGACCCCGTCGCCTGCACGATCGCCGTCGCGATGGTGGGCGCGAACGCACCGCCCGCGATCGCGCCGATCGCGTACGAGATCGAGACGCCGGAGAAGCGGATGCTGGCGGGGAAGAGCTCCGTGTACAGCGCCGCCTGCGGGCCGTACGTGAACCCGAGGCCGATCGTGAGGATGGCGAGCCCGGCGAAGAGCAGCCCGATCTGCCCGGTGTTGACGAGCGGGAACAGGGCGAAGACGCCGATGAGCTGCAGCACCCAGCCGATGATGTAGGTCGTGCGGCGACCGATGCGGTCGCAGATCCATCCGGCCAGCAGCGTCGTCAGCAGCCAGGTGACCGCGGACCCGGCGACCGCCCAGAGCACCGGACCGCGATCGAGGCCGATGGGGCCCTCGGGGTTCGTGGCGTAGTTCTGGATGTAGCCGCCCGTGGTCATGTAGCCGACCGCGTTGTTGCCGGCGAAGACGAAGGCCGCGATGATCACGAGCAGCGCGTGCTTGCGGAACAGCTGCACGATCGGCATCCGCGCCTTCTCCTTGCGCGCGGCGAGCTCGGTGAACACCGGGCTCTCCTCGACCTTCCGGCGCACGTAGTAGCCGACGAGGATCAGCACGACGCTGAGCAGGAACGGCACGCGCCATCCCCACGCCGCGAACTGGTCACCGGGTGCGATCGCGGTCATCAGCGCCATCACGCCCGAGGCGAGCAGCAGCCCCAGCGGCACGCCGATCTGCGGCGAGGCCCCGAAGATGCCGCGTTTCTTGCGCGGGGCGTGCTCGACGGCCATGAGGACCGCACCGCCCCACTCGCCACCGGCCGAGATGCCCTGGATGATGCGCAGCAGCACCAGCAGGATCGGCGCGGTGATGCCGATGGCCTCGTAGGTCGGAAGCAGACCGATCAGTGCGGTCGCCGCGCCCATCAGGATCAGCGTCCACATGAGCACCGTCTTGCGCCCGAGCTTGTCGCCGTAGTGGCCGGCGAGGAACGCGCCGAGCGGGCGGAAGAGGAAGCTGACCCCGACGGTGGCGAAGGCGATCAGCGCGCTGTTCGCGCCCAGGGGCTCGAAGAAGAGCTGGCCGAACACGAGGCCGACCGCGGTGGCGTAGATGAAGAAGTCGTACCACTCCACGGTGGTCCCGACGACGGTGGCGAACACGACGCGGCGCCGATCGGCCGCTGTCGCGATGGTGCCGGTGGGCGTGAACCCAGCCTGTGACTGCCCGCTCATGGGGTGTCTCCTTTGATTGTGACTGCACTGTCACGGCGTGCGGGGACGTGAATCCCGAGTTGCTTGCCGAGGGGTGATCCGATGATATATGATTTCGAATACGACGCACAAGGCGTCCTGCAGCACACCGCTGACGAGCGCGAGGAGGCGCCCCGTGACGGACCAGATCGCCCGCCCCGGCAAGATCATCGCGATCCATCTGAGTTACGCATCCCGCGCGGATCAGCGCGGCCGGCGCCCGGCAGCCCCCTCGTACTTCTTCAAGCCGGCCAGCTCCGTCGGAGTCTCCGGCGGCACGGTCGAGCGCCCGGCCGGGACCGAGCTCCTCGCCTTCGAGGGGGAGATCGCCCTGGTGATCGGCACCACCGCACGCCGCGTCTCGCTCGACGAGGCGTGGTCGCACGTCGGCGGGGTCACCGCGTCGAACGACCTCGGCCTGTACGACCTGCGCGCGAACGACAAGGGCTCCAACGTCCGCTCCAAGGGCGGCGACGGCTACACGCCGCTCGGACCGCAGCTGATCGACGCGCGTACGGTCGACCCCGCCGCGCTGCGCGTGCGCGCCTGGGTCAACGGCGAGCTGCGTCAGGACGACACCACCGCCGGCCTCATCTTCCCGCTCGCCCAGCTCGTGGCCGATCTCTCCCAGCACTTCACTCTCGAGCCCGGCGACGTGATCCTCACCGGGACACCGGCCGGCTCCTCCGTCATCGTCCCGGGTGACGTCGTCGAGATCGAGGTGGACGCCCCGGATGCCGCGGGCGCCCCCACCTCCGGGCGCCTGGTCACCACCGTCACGCAGGGCGACGTGCCGTTCGACGCGGAGCTCGGATCTCTCCCCGCAGTCGACGACCTGCAGCGCACCGAGGCCTGGGGATCCGCGAAAGCGGCGGGACTGGCCGACGGCCCTTCGACAGGCTCAGGGACCCAGCATGGTGTGACGCCCGCGAAAAGCGGGTTCGCTGAGCCGGTCGAAGCGTCCCCCACGCTCTCCCCCGAACTCCGGGCGAAGCTCCTCGAAGCCCCCACCGCCGGGCTCTCCGCCCAGCTGCGCAAGCGCGGGCACCACTCCTGCTTCATCGACGGCGTCTCCGCCAACATCCCCGGCGCCAAGATCGTCGGCACGGCCAAGACGCTCCGCTTCGTGCCTTTCCGCGAGGACCTGTTCCAGAGCCACGGCGGCGGCTACAACGCCCAGAAGCGCGCCTTCGACGCGGTGGACGAGGGCGAGATCATCGTGATCGAGGCTCGCGGCGATGCGACGACCGGCACGCTGGGCGACATCCTCGCCCTCCGCGCCCGGGCCCGCGGAGCAGCCGGAGTGATCACCGACGGCGGGGTCCGCGACTTCGACGCGGTGGCCGAGATCGGTCTTCCCGTCTTCTCCCAGGGCGCCCACCCCTCGGTCCTCGGTCGCAAGCACGTGCCGTGGGACGTCGACGTGACGATCTCCTGCGGCGGAGCGACCGTGCAGCCCGGCGACATCATCGTCGGCGACGGCGACGGCGCGATCGTCATCCCGCCGTCGCTCGTCGAGGAGGTCGTCGACGCCGCACTCGCCCAGGAGATCGAAGACGCCTGGATCGCGGAGCAGGTCGCCGCCGGACACCCGGTCGACGGGCTGTTCCCGATGAACGCCGAATGGCGCGCCCGCTACGAGGCGGAAAGCCCTTCGACAGGCTCAGGGACCCAGCTATGAGCGCGACCGCTGTCAGCAAGTCCCAGGTCGCCTACGAGTGGATCCGCTCGCGCATCACCGCGCACATGTTCAGCCCCGGCTACCGCCTGGTGCTCGGATCGATCGCGGACGACCTGAAGATGAGCGTCGTGCCGGTGCGCGAGGCGATCCGGCGACTCGAGGCCGAGGGCCTCGTCACCTTCGAGCGCAACGTCGGCGCCAGGGTCACCCTCGTCGACGAGAGCGAGTACGCACACACCATGCAGACGCTCGGCATCGTCGAGGGCTCGGCGACGGCGCTCTCCGCTCCCCTGCTCGACGAGGCGGCCCTCGACGAGGCGGCCCGGATCAACGACCGGATGTCGCGGATGCTCGAGCACTTCGACGCCCACGCGTTCACCGAGCTCAACCGGCAGTTCCATTCGGTGCTGTTCGAGCCGTGCCCGAACCCGCACCTGCTCGACCTCGTTCATCGCGGCTGGTCTCGGCTCTCCGGCATCCGCGAATCGACGTTCGCGTCGGTCCCGGGTCGCGCCCAGCACTCGGTCGAGGAGCACGCCGAGATCCTCGCACTCATCCGGGCGGATGCCGATCCGCTCGAGATCGAGCTCGCCGCCCGCAACCACCGCTGGCGCACGATGGACGCGTTCCTCGATGCCCTGCACACCCGTTCCGCCCACGCCACAGGAGAAGCCTCATGACCGACTCGCGCATCCCCGCCGATCTTCCTGACCACATCCAGCACTACATCGACGGCGCCTTCGTCGACTCGGTCGACGGCGACACGTTCGACGTGCTCGACCCGGTGACCAACAAGACCTACACGACGGCCGCCGCCGGCAAGAAGGCCGACATCGAGCTGGCCGTGGCCGCCGCGAAGCGCGCCTTCGACGAAGGCCCGTGGCCGCGGATGCTGCCGCGCGAGCGCTCGCGCGTGCTGCACCGCATCGCCGACATCGTCGAGTCCCGTGACGCACGGCTCGCCGAGCTCGAGTCCTACGACTCCGGCCTGCCGATCACCCAGGCGCTGGGCCAGGCCCGCCGGGCGGCCGAGAACTTCCGCTTCTTCGCCGACCTGATCGTCGCGCAGTCGGATGACGCCTTCAAGGTGCCCGGCCGCCAGATGAACTACGTCAACCGCAAGCCGATCGGCGTCGCGGGCCTCATCACGCCATGGAACACGCCGTTCATGCTCGAGTCGTGGAAGCTCGGCCCCGCGCTAGCGACCGGCAACACGGTCGTGCTGAAGCCGGCGGAGTTCACGCCGCTCTCGGCATCCCTCTGGGCGGGCATCTTCGAAGAGGCGGGACTCCCCCAGGGCGTCTTCAACCTCGTGAACGGCCTCGGCGAAGATGCAGGCGACGCCCTCGTCAAGCACCCCGACGTCCCCCTGATCTCCTTCACGGGCGAGAGCCGCACCGGACAGATCATCTTCGGCAACGCCGCTCCCTTCCTCAAGGGCCTGTCGATGGAGCTCGGCGGCAAGTCGCCCGCCGTCGTCTTCGCGGACGCCGACCTCGAGGCCGCCGTCGACGCCACGATCTTCGGCGTCTTCTCCCTGAACGGCGAGCGCTGCACCGCAGGATCCCGCATCCTCGTCGAGCGCTCCATCTACCAGGAGTTCGTCGAGCGCTACGCCGCGCAGGCGAAGCGCGTCAAGGTGGGCTACCCGCACGATCCGGCCACCGAGGTCGGCGCGCTGGTCCACCCGGAGCACCACGACAAGGTGATGAGCTACGTCGAGATCGGCAAGAGCGAGGGGCGACTGGTCGCCGGTGGCGGACGCCCCGACGGGTTCGAGGAGGGCAACTTCGTCGCGCCGACCGTGTTCGCCGACGTCTCCCCCGACGCCCGCATCTTCCAGGAGGAGATCTTCGGCCCGGTCGTCGCGATCACACCGTTCGACTCCGACGACGAGGCGCTGTCGCTCGCGAACAACACGAAGTATGGCCTCGCGGCGTACATCTGGACCAACGACCTGAAGCGCGCGCACAACTTCGCGCAGTCGGTCGAGGCCGGCATGGTGTGGCTGAACAGCAACAACGTGCGCGACCTCCGCACCCCGTTCGGCGGAGTGAAGGCCTCGGGTCTCGGTCATGAGGGCGGCTACCGCTCGATCGACTTCTACACCGACCAGCAGAGCGTGCACATCACGCTCGGCGGAGCCCACAACCCGACCTTCGGCAAGAACTGACCCGCCGCTCTGATCTGCAAGGACGCTGACATGACCGATCGCGAAGACATGACCCTGACCTCTGCCGGCTACTACGTGTCGCAGGAGGCCCCGATCCGCACGACGAACCCCGTCGCGACGCCGACCAGCGCCGCGCCCGACATCCTGCGCTGCGCCTACATGGAGCTCGTCGTCACCGACCTGGCCGCGTCGCGGCAGTTCTACGTCGACGTGCTGGGACTGTACGTGACCGAGGAGGACGACGAGGCGATCTACCTCCGCTCGACCGAGGAGTTCATCCACCACAACCTCGTGCTGCGCAAGGGGCCGGTCGCGGCCGTGGCCGCGTTCTCGTATCGCGTCCGCGCGGCGGAAGACCTCGACCGTGCGGTCGCGTTCTACACGGAGCTCGGCTGCGACGTGCGCCGCAACCCCGACGGGTTCGTGAAGGGCGTCGGCGACTCGGTCCGCGTGGTCGACCCGCTCGGCTTCCCGATCGAGTTCTTCCACCAGTCCGACCACGTCGAGCGCATGTCGTGGCGCTACGACCTGCACATCCCGGGCGAGCTCGTTCGGCTCGACCACTTCAACCAGGTCACCCCCGACGTGCCGCGCGCCGTGAAGTTCATGCAGGATCTCGGCTTCCGCGTGACCGAGGACATCCAGGACGACGAGGGCACGGTCTATGCCGCCTGGATGCGCCGCAAGCCCACCGTGCACGACACCGCCATGACCGGCGGCGACGGTCCCCGCATGCACCACGTGTGCTTCGCGACGCACGAGAAGCACAACATCCTCGCGATCTGCGACAAGCTCGGCGCCCTCCGCCGCTCCGACTCGATCGAGCGAGGGCCGGGCCGCCACGGCGTCTCGAACGCGTTCTACCTGTACCTGCGCGATCCCGACGGCCACCGCGTCGAGGTCTACACGCAGGACTACTACACGGGCGACCCGGACAACCCGGTCATCACCTGGGACGTGCACGACAACCAGCGCCGCGACTGGTGGGGCAACCCCGTCGTCCCGTCCTGGTACACCGATGCCAGCCTGGTGCTCGACCTCGACGGCAACCCGCAGCCGGTCGTCGCCCGCACCGACAGCTCGGAGATGGCGGTCACGATCGGCGCCGACGGGTTCTCGTACACGCGCGCGGACGAGGGCGAGAAGAAGCTGGGCAACCAGCTATAGGTCACCACCGACGCTTCGACAAGCTCAGCGACCCAGTGGCTGGGTCCCTGAGCTTGTCGAAGGGCCCGACCGAACAGAGAGAAGGAACGGATGCTGTCGCAAGAAGTCATCGCAGAGATCGCGGCCCAGCTCGCCGAGGCCGAGCGTGCACACACCGTGATCCCGCGGATCACGGCGCGCTACCCGGATGCCGTGATCGAAGACTCCTACGCGATCCAGGGTGTCTGGCGCGACAGCCAGATCGCCGCGGGCCGCCGGCTCGTCGGGCGCAAGATCGGACTGACCTCCAAGGCGATGCAGCAGGCGACCGGCATCACCGAACCCGACTACGGTGTGATGTTCGACGACACGGTGTACGAGTCCGGCGCCGAGATCCCTGTCGACCACTTCTCCAACGTGCGCATCGAGGTGGAGCTGGCGTTCGTGCTGAAGCATCCGCTCGAAGGTCCCGACTGCACGCTCGATGACGCCCTCGCGGCGATCGACTACGCCGTCCCCGCGCTCGAAGTGCTCAACTCGCACATCGAGCTCGAGGGGCGCACGATCGTCGACACCATCAGCGACAACGCCGCCTACGGGGCGATGGTGCTGGGCACCGAGCGTCGCCGCCCGGACGAGATCGATCTGCGCTGGGTCCCCGGTGTGCTGTCGCGCAACGGTGAGATCGAGGAGACCGGAGTGGCCGCGGGCGTGCTCGGGCATCCGGCCACCGGTGTCGCGTGGCTGGCGAACAAGTTCCATCAGCACGGCGCGCGTCTGGAGGCGGGAGAGATCATCCTGGCAGGATCGTTCACGCGCCCGATGTGGGTGTCGCGCGGCGACGAGGTGCTGTGCGATTACGGACCGATGGGAACAATCACATGCCGCTTCGTCTAGACCCGTCGTTCCGCGAGCGCATCGCCGCCTCCGATCGTGCGCTGATCGGCATGTGGGCATGCTCGGGCAGCACGCTCGTCACCGAGGTCGCCGCGGGTTCCGGGCTCGACTGGCTGCTGATCGACATGGAGCACTCCACGAACACGCTCGAGTCGGTGCTGCTGCAGCTGCAGACGGTCGCGGCGTACCCGATCACCCCGCTCGTGCGGGTGCCCTCCAACGACACCGTCGCGATCAAGCAGATCCTCGACCTCGGCGCACAGAACCTGATCGTGCCGATGGTGTCCTCCGCCGATGAGGCGCGAGCCGCCGTGTCCGCGACGCGCTATCCCCCGGCCGGCGTCCGCGGGGTCGGCAGCGCGCTGGCGCGCAGCGCCCGCTGGAACCGGGTCGACGGCTACCTCCAGGAGTCGGCGCGGCACACCTCCCTCACGGTGCAGATCGAGACGGCGGCGGGCGTGGACGCGGCGGGGGAGATCGCCGCCGTGGACGGCATCGACGCGGTCTTCGTCGGCCCGTCCGACCTCTCCGCCTCGATGGGTCTCCTCGGCCAGCAGACGCATCCCGATGTCGTCGCCGCCGTCGAGAAGGTCTTCCATGCGGTCAAGGCGGCGGGCAAGCCGGTCGGGGTCAACGCCTTCGACCCGGCCGCCGCCGATGCGTACGTCGCCGGCGGTGCGGACTTCGTGGCGGTGGGCGCCGATGTGGCGCTGCTCGCGCGGGCATCCGAGGCGCTGGCCGCCCGCTTCATCACGGCGGACGGATCGGCACGCGCCAGCTACTGACGTGGCAGGATCGTCTGATGCGGACGAGGGCGGTGAACCGATGAGCCGCGGGCTCGCCGCGATGCGGGACCGCAACTTCCGGTGGTTCTTCCTCGCCAGGGCGATCACCATGATCACCGGCTCGATGTCGTCGATCGCGCTCGCGTTCGCGGTGCTGGAGATCGACAACGACGCCCGCTCCCTGTCGTTCGTGCTCACCGCCTTCACGGTGAGCAACATCGTCTTCCTCCTGTTCGGCGGCGTCGTGGCCGACCGGCTGCCGCGGGCCCTGATCATCCAGACCTGCTACGTGATCGACATCCTCACGATCGGCGCGATGGCGGCGCTGCTGTTCACGGACTCGGCGACCGTCGCGCTCCTGGTGGTGCTCTCGGTCGCCAACGGCGCCTCCACGGCGTTCGTGCTGCCGGCCATGCAGGGCATCATCCCGCAGCTGACGACGCCCGAGAACCTTCAGCAGGCCAACGCGATGCTCTCGTTCGTGCGCTCCGCCGTGACGATCGGCGGCCCGATCATCGCCGGCATCCTCGTCGCCACAGCCGGCCCCGCCTGGGCGATGGTCGTGCAGGCGGCCGGCTGGGTGATCGCCATCCCGGTCCTCGCCCTGGTGAAGCTCCCGCCTCCCGCGCATGCCGGCGGCACGACCATGTTCCACGATCTGCGCGTCGGCTGGCAGGAGTTCTGGAGCCGATCCTGGCTCTGGACGATCGTGCTGGCCTTCATGGTCATGAATGCGATCCACGTCGGCGCCTGGGGCGTCGTGGGTCCGTACATCGCGAAGAACGACGATCTGCTCGGCATCGCCGGGTGGGGCTGGGTGCTCAGCGCCGAGGGGGCCGGCGTCCTCGTGATGACGCTGATCCTGATGTGGTTCCCGCTCAGACGGCCGCTGCGCTACGGGATGCTCGGCATGGCCGCGTTCGCGATTCCCGTGACCATGCTGGGCGTGCACCCCGCCGTCGTGCTCCTCGCCATCGCGGCCTTCATCGCGGGTGCGGGCGCCGAGGTCTTCAGCACCGGGTGGAACCTCGCGATGATGGAGAACGTGCCCGGCGAGAAGCTCTCCCGCGTGTCCAGCTACGACATGCTCGGCAGCTTCGTCGCGATGCCGATCGGCACGTTGGTGTTCGGCTGGCTCATCACCCATGCGGATGCCGCGACGGTGCTGATCACGTCCGGGATCGTGTACGCGGGCGTCGCGCTCCTCACTCTCGCCGTGCCGAGCGTGTGGCGCATGGGAAGGCCGGACGGCGCCCTGAATCCCGACGCCTCGCCTCAGCGCGCCTGAGTGATCCCGGTTCCGCCAGGAACCGGGATCAGCGCACCGCCCCTGCCGTCAACCCGCCCACCAGCCAGCGCTGGAAGAACACCGCGGCCGCGAAGACCGGGATCACGCCGATGAACGACGCGGCGGCGATCTTGCCGAAGTGCGGCGTGCGATCGCCGTAGAACAGCGAGAGGGCGACCGGGAACGTCTGCGCGTCCACGCTCTGCGTGAGGAACGTGGCGAGCAGGAACTCGTTGTAGTTGAGGATCGCGACGATGATCCCGATCGCGACGAGACTGGGCAGGAGCAGCGGCACGACGACCGACCAGAGCATCCGCAGGGTCCCCGCTCCGTCGATGCGCGCCGCCTCCTCGATCTCCACCGGCAGCCGGCGGAGGAATCCCTCCAGCAGCCAGACGGCCACCGGGACGTTGACGAGCGCGTAGACGAGCGTGAGCCCGACGAGCGTGTTGTTGAGCCCGATCGAGCGCAGCAGTGTGAGCAGCGGGACCACGGCGACGATCGGCGGGAGGAGCCACGGGCTCATGAGCGTCGCGGCGAGCGTGCGCCCACCGGCGTTGTGCCGGACGATGGCCCAGGCACCGGGGACCGCGATGACCAGCGACACCACAGCGCCGCCGACGGCGGCGGCCAGGGAGTTCAGGATCGAACGCGGGATGTCGGTGGCCAGCACATCCCCCCAGTTCTCCCACTGCGGGGCAGCGCTCCACAGGACTCCGGAGACGGTCTCGTCGCGCCCCATCAGCGACACCGAGAACAGATAGGCGAGCGGGACGAGGGTGACCGCGAGAGCCACGAAGAGCACCGTGCTCGCGACGGGCCGCTGACGGGTGCGCCGGTCAGTCATGACGGGCCTTTCGGGCGAAGACGGCCACCACGAGCGTCACCACCGTGACGATGACCGCGAACACGAGGGTGATCGCCGACGCGCGACCGATGTCGAACTCCTTGAGGGCGACCTGCTGGATGAGGTACGTGGTCACGGTCGAGGCCTGACCGGGTCCGCCCGACGTCATGACGAACACGAGATCGAAGACCTTCAGCGCGATGACGAGACGGATGAAGAGCGCCGCGATCACGGTGCCCGCGATCGCCGGCCAGGTGATGTGCCGGAACAGCCCCGCGCCGTGAGCGCCGTCGAGCGACGCGGCCTCTCGCACCGAGGGGTCCTGCGTGAGCAGCGCGGCGTAGACGAGGATCACGATCAGCGGCGTCCACTGCCAGACATCGGCGAGACCGATCGCCGGGAGCGCCCAGGCCGTCGTCGACAGCGGCGTGAGCGAGACGCCGGGAAGCAGCGTCGCGAGCAGTCCGCCGCCCGGGTTGAACACGAGCTTCCACAGCGTGCCGACCACGACCGGGGGCGTGATCAGCGGGAGCAGGAGCAGCGTCCGCAGGACCGCGCCGGCTCGGGTCGCGCGCTCCAGCGCGACGGCGATCACGACGCCCAGCACGACGCTCACGACGGCGACCGCGACCGCGTACGCGACAGTCCGTCCGAACGAGGCGACGACGTCGGCATCGGCGAGGATCGTCTCCAGGTTCGCCGTCCCGACCCACTCCTGGAAGGGCCGCCCGAGCGTCGAGTCCGTGAAGGCCGCGGCGAGGATGAACAGGAGCGGATACGCGCCGAGCACCACGATCGACAGGATCGTCGGCGCCGTGAGCAGCCCGGCGCCCGCCCGCGCGGAGCCGCCCGCCCGTCTCGGCACTCGGCCGGACGCGCGGGCGGCACGCACCTGGATCGCGGAGGCGTCAGCCAAGGATCTCTTCCCACTCGGCCTGGACGCGGTCGAGTGTCTCCTTGGCAGTGCCGCCGTCACCCGCGATGAGCTTCGCCAGCTCGTCGGTGAGGATCTGCGCCGCCTGCGACGCGTTCTCTCCCGTCGGCCAGGCGAGCGATCCGCTGAGCGTCGTGCGGTTGACCCGCTGTAGGTCGGGGTAGGTCTCCCCGTACGCCGTGCTCTCGAGCGAGGACTCGCGGTTCGGGTCGATGCCCGTCTGCGGGTCGGCGACGATCAGCTCGGAGTTGACCTCGCTCGACGCGGCGTACTCGATGAACGCCTTCGCCAGGTCGGTCTTCTCGGTGTTCGCGGCGATGACCCACGTGAAGCCGGCCACGAGCGACGCCCGCGCCTCGGTGTTGTCGCCGCCGACGGGCAGCGTCGTCACACCCCACTTGCCCGCGACCTTGGAGTCGGGGTTCGTCTCCGAGCCCACGCCGAGGTCGGTCCAGTTCTCGATGAAGCCGACCTTGCCGTCGTACCAGGCGCCGTTGCCGACGCCGAAGTCGGTCTCGGCTGCCGTCGGGAAGGCGTACGGCACGGCATCCACCAGCGACTGGGCCGCGGCCACCGCAGCGGGAGAGTTGATCGTGGGCTTGCCGTCCTCGTCGACGAACTCCCCGCCGAAGCCGGCCAGCCGGTTCGCGTAGGCGGCGCCGAGGATCAGGGGCGACTTCTGTCCGAAGATCGCAGAGCCGTACACGCCGTCCGCGCCTTCGTTCTCGGTGATGGTCTTGACGTCGGCCACGTACTCGTCCCAGGTCGCGGGCGGCTCGGTGATGCCGTTCCGCTCGAGGATCTCCTTGTTGTAGAAGAGCACGTGCGTGTCGCCGTCGAAGGGCAGACCGTAGCGGCGGTCGCCGACCAGGGTGTACGGGTCGTTGATGGAGGGGATGAAGTCGTCCTCCTCGAGCGAGGGGGTCTCGGCGATCCAGTCCGTGAGGTCCTGGATCGAGCCGCCCTCGGCGAGGTCGCCGATCGACACGTACCAGGGAGCCGCGACATCGAACGTGTTCGCTCCCGACTGCTGGTCGAGTGCGAGTGTGGAGCCGATCTCGTCGTAGGGGACGATGGTGAGGTTCACCTCGGCGCCGGTCTCCTCTTCGAAGTGCTCCTTGAGCCAGTTGGCCGCACCCTCGTGCGAGGTGATGAGCAGAGCGTTCAGGCTCTGCCCGGAGAAGTCCCCGTCGTCGCCCGCTCCGCCCGCGTCGGGAGTCTGCGTCGCGCAGCCGGCGATGACGAGGGTCGCGGCCGTGAGGGCGGCGGCACCGAGAAGGATGCGGCGTCCACCGCGGCTCGGAAGGGATGACATGGGGGCTCCTCAGGCGTCGGGTCGGGGAAGCGGATCGGCGCTCAGGCTAGGTCTCGGCCGTGGACCGACGCATCGCGGACGTAACAGTTCGTCGTGTGGCGACGCGAAGAGTCATCCCGCGCGACAGAGCGCAACCCGAGTGGCTATGGTCGCGGAGTCCCCGACCACCTGAGGAGCACCGTGTCACGCCGCATCATCCTGAACGCCTTCGACATGACATGCGTGACGCACCAGGCTCCCGGACTCTGGCGGCACCCGGAGAACCGGGCCGACCGGTACCACGATCTCGACTACTGGGTGGACCTCGCGAAGACGCTCGAGCGCGGCATGTTCGATGCGATCTTCATCGCCGACGTGCTCGGGACCTACGACGTCTACCGCGACTCGGCCGCCACGGCGCTCGGCGATGCGGCGCAGGTGCCCCTCGGCGATCCGGTCGTGCAGATCTCCGCGATGGCGCACGCGACCGAGCATCTCGGATTCGGGGTGACCGTCGCCACGACCTACGAACAGCCCTACGCGCTCGCCCGCCGGTTCTCGACCCTCGACCACTTCACGCGGGGGCGGGTGGGGTGGAACGTCGTGACCAGCTACCTCGATTCCGCCGCACGCAACCTCGGGCTCGACACGCAGATCGCCCACGACGACCGGTACGAGATCGCCGAGGAGTTCCTCGACGTGACGTACAAGCTGTGGGAGGGGTCGTGGGAGGACGCCGCGGTGCTCCGCGACCGCGAGTCCGGTGTCTTCGCCGATGCGGCGCGCGTGCACCCGATCGCACACGAGGGGCGGCACTACCGGGTCCCCGGCATCCACCTCGCCGAGCCGAGCCCCCAGCGCACTCCGGTGATGTTCCAGGCGGGAGCCTCGCCGCGCGGGCGCCAGTTCGCGGCGAAGCACGGTGAGGCGATCTTCATCAACGGGCTGCGTCCGGAGGTGACGCGACCGGTGACCGACGACATCCGCGATCGTGCGGAGGCTCTCGGACGCCCGCGGGACTCGGTCAAGATCCTCACCCTGATCACGATCGTGGTCGCGGCCACCGACGAGGAGGCGCAGGCCCGGCTCGAGGACTACCGCCGCTACGTCTCGGTCGAGGGCGCCCTGGCGCTCTACGCGGGATGGACGGGACTCGACCTGTCACAGTACGACCCCGACGTCCCCCTGGAATACATCGACACGGATGCCGGGCGCTCGGCGCTGTCGCTCTTCACCAAGGCCGATCCGGAGCGCCGGTGGACGCCGCGCGACATCGCCCACTACGTCGGGATCGGCGGCATCGGCCCCGTCATCGTCGGCAGCCCGCAGACCGTGGCGGACGAGCTCGAGCGATGGGTCGAGGTCGGCGGCGTCGACGGCTTCAACATCGCCTACGTGGTGACGCCGGGATCGTTCGAGGACATCGTCGAGCACCTCGTCCCCGAACTCCGCCGCCGTGGCCGCACGTGGGATGACTATCCCGAGGGCACGCTGCGCGGGAGGCTCACCGGCGACGGCTCTCCGGTCGTTCCGGAGTGGCACCCCGCGCACGCGTATCGGGGCGCCTACGTCGGCGGTCCCAGCGCGCTCGACGGCACACTCGGCGGCCCGCTGGTGGATGCCGCGAACGACGACCTGACCGAACTCACCGAGAAGGAGGGCGCCCGATGAGCGTCATCGCAGAGACCACGAATCGCAGCCGCTGGACGGGTACCGCGGATGCCGCGGAGCGAGCCCACTGGCGTGGAGTCGCAGAGCGTGTCGCCGACGAGCTCGCGAGCGACGCCCTGCAGCGCGACCGCGCGAATCAGGACCCCACGGTCGAACTCGACCTGCTCCGCGATGCGGGGCTGGTGACGCTGCTCGAACCGGCCGAGTTCGGCGGAGGCGGCGCGCACTGGGAGACGGCATTCCTCGTCATCCGCATCCTGTCGCGTGCCGACGCATCGGTGGCCCAGGTCCTCGCCTACCACTACATCAACTCGAGCAACATCGGCTTCGCGGCCGACCCGTCGGTGCAAGAGGCCTGGCATCGCAAGACCATCGCGGGCCGGTGGGTGTGGGGCGACTCCGTGAACCCGACCGACCCGGACCTCGAGCTGACGGCGGACGGCGACGGCTTCCGACTCAACGGCCTGAAGCGCTTCTCGACCGGCGCATCGGCCGGCGACGTGGTGCTGGCCGCGGCGCTCGTCCGCGGTGGAGACCGCGACGGACAGGTGCTGTTCGTCGTGCTCGATCACGATCGCGAGGGAATCCGCTATCTCGGCGACTGGGATGCGCTCGGACAGCGCCTGTCCGCCAGCGGGTCCGTGCGCTTCGACGACGTCCGCGTCTCGGCAGACGATGTGCTCGGCGAGCTCGGCGACGAGCCGTTCTCGACGCTGATCACGCCCGGCATCCAGCTCGCCTTCGGAAATCTGTATCTCGGGATCGCCGAGGGGGCCCTCGCGCGAGGACTCGACCTGGTGCGTGCGCGCCCCCGCGCCTGGTTCCTCAGCCAGGCCGACTCCTACCGGGACGACCCGTTCGTGCAGCGCGTCGTCGGCGAGTTCGCCTCGCGCATCGCCGCGGTCGAGGCTCTGACGGACCGCGCCGGGCGCCTTTTCGACGAGGTCGTGGATGAAGGGGACGCCGTCACGGCAGAGCGCCGCGGGGAGCTGGCGATCGAGATCGCCAAGGTGAAGGTGGTGTCGACCGAGGTCGGCATCGAGGTCGCGAACCGGATCTTCGAGATCACGGGTTCGAGCTCGGCGCGCGCCGATGTCGGGCTGGATCTCTTCTGGAGGAACGTCCGCACGCACTCGCTGCACGATCCGGTCGACTACAAGAAGCTCGAGGTCGGCGCCTGGACGCTGAACGGCGAGCTCCAGCCGATCTCCCTGTACACCTGATGAGCGAGCAGACGCAGCGGCTCGCCGTCGCTCGAGAGCACCTGCGGCCCGTGTTCGCCGAGATCGCGGCGGGCACGGTCGTGCGCGAGCAGGGCCATGAGCTTCCTTTCACCGAAGTCGAGGCACTGCGCGACGCCGGCTTCGGGAGGCTTCGGCTGCCGATCGACGACGGCGGCTTCGGGCTCGACTGGCCGTCGTTCGCCGAGCTGCTCATCGAGCTCGCCGCGGCGGACTCGAACCTCCCCCAGATCTTCCGGGGCCACATCGCGTACGTCGAGCACGTGCTGGCCGCGGCGCCGAGCGATCGACGATCACGGTGGCTCGACCGCATCTCCGACGGCGAGCTGGTCGGCAACGCGTGGTCGGAGAACGGCGCGGCGGCGGTCGGCACGAACGCGACACGGGTGAGCCGGCGAGCAGACGGCACCTGGCGGGTGGACGGACGCAAGTTCTACACGACGGGCAGCATCTTCGCCGACTGGGTGGACGCCACCGTCGATCTGGACGGCGAGACCGTCACCGCGCTGATCCGGCGGCACCAGGACGGCGTGGAGATCTCGGACGACTGGGACGGCTTCGGACAGCCGCTGACGGGGACCGGCACGGCCGTGTTCACCGACGCGAGCGTCGACGAGGACGACGTCGAGCCGTTCACCTCGAGATTCCCGTATCAGACGGCCGTCTACCAGCTCACGCTGCTGGCGGTGCTCGCGGGGATCGCCGCCGCGATCGAACGCGACACGGTCGCGCAGGTGCGTGCGCGCACCCGCACCTACAGCCACGGGAGCGCGAACCGCGTGGCCGACGACCCGCAGGTGCTGCAGATCGTCGGAGAGCTGACGGCGACGAGTGCGACGGCACGTGCGCTCGTGCTCGATGTCGCCCGTGCCGTGCAGCATGCGGCGGACGTCCTGGGCACGTCCGAGACCGAGGATGCCGTGGCGGCAGCGGAGCTCGGCTCGTCGAGGGCGCAGATCGTGCTCACCGATCTGGTCCCTCGCGCCGCGTCCCGCCTGTTCGACACCCTCGGCGCATCCGCCGTGCGATCGGGGACGGCACTGGATCGCCACTGGCGCAACGCCCGCACGGTCGCGTCCCACAACCCGTGGATCTTCAAGGCGCGCCAACTCGGCGACCACGCGGTCAACGGACGCACCCCCGACTTCGTCTGGGCGGTCGGAGAGTCGAAGGCCGCCGTCGAGAGCGCTCTGCCGGGGTGACCTCCGGCTCTGGCGTATTCATAGCAATCCGGGCGAGACTGTCAGCATGACCTTCGCCGCGCTCCAGCCCCTCGCCGACCGTGCCGCCCTGTTCACCGCGCTCCGCCAGGACGCTCTCGCCACCGCGGCAGACGCGCTGGGTGAGCACCGCTGGGACGCGGACATGGCCGCGGGCACCATCACCTTCACGGCGAACGCCGACCCCTCTCGCCAGCTCGTCACGCGGGCGCACCTGATCGCGACGATCGCCCCGGGGCCACGGTCGATGCTGTGGGCCTGGGCGCACCCGCAGGGCGATGCCCAGGGCATCGCCGCACAGCTGCGTTCCTACGGGACGGAGCACGGCATCGCCGATCTCACCGCCCCCGAGGTCCCCTTCCCGGCAGACGCGGCCGCGGACGAGGCATGGATCGCCCAGGCGGCTCACGTGGTCGGCGGGGTCGCGGTGGAGCTCACCGGCCGCTCGCCCTACTACTCCGCGCCGGTGGGCGGCGGCACCCGAGCCGTCTTCCTCCTCGACGCGCCGCTCCCGCCCCTCACGGTGTCCGACGCCGTCATCGCGCTCCCCCGCATCCTCTCGGGCCTGGCCCTCACCGACGCCCGCACGTCCGTCTGGGACCTCGCCCGCCTCGCCGGCTGGACCCTCACCTGGACGGATGAGGCGTTCTCCGGAGCCTCTGTCGTCGACGCCTCGGGCTCGGCGACGTTCCGCTTCGACGAGCAGGCGCGGATCAGCGGGATCGAGGGGTCGCTCCAGGCGCAGGCCTGATCCGACGCGGGCGCGGCACCTGCGGGATCAGGCCCGGTGTGGGACTCTGGTCGCATGAAGAACGGAATCGTCCGGTTCGTATCGCTCTACGTCTTCAACGTCGCGGTCCTGCTGCTCATCGGTGTGCTGCTGCGCGGAGTCTCCGTCGGGTGGAACGCGCTCTGGGCCGCCATCATCCTGACGCTCGCGGCCCTGTTCGTGAAGCCGCTGCTGCGGAACGTCTTCCGACGGTCTGCCGCGAAGTCGGCCGCGGACCGCACGAAGACGGGCGAGAAGGTCGTCCAGTACGTGCTCGTGTACATCGTCGAGCTGATCGTGTGGGTCCTCACGGTGTGGCTGAGCGGCGTGCGCTCCACGAGCTTCTGGGGCTACGTCATCCCGCCGCTGATCCTGCTGCTCGGCTGGGTCGTCTACGACCAGATCGACGACAAGCTCCACGCCAAGGCCGGAGAGATCTACGACGTCGTCCAGGCGCGCGTCAAGGGCGGCGGTGCGAAGCCCACGGCATCCGCCCCTGCCCCCGAGACGCCGGAGACGACGGCCGCCCGCGACGAGCTCAAGGACGGCCTCACTCCCGAGCAGCGTCGGATGCTCGACGAACTCGGCTGACTCCGGGCTCGCTCCGATCGCGAGAAGGCACCCATCCACGGTGGAATGGGTGCCTTTCTGCGACGGGAGCTTGGGCTAGGCGACCCGCTCGGCCGCCTCGACCACGTTCGTCATGAGCAGGGCCACCGTCATCGGGCCGACACCACCCGGGTTCGGCGACAGGTAGCCGGCGATCTCAGCGACGTCGGGGTGCACGTCGCCGAAGACGAGGCTCTTGCCCGTCTCCGGGTCGCTCTCCCGCGTGACGCCGACATCGAGCACGGCCGCGCCGGGCTTGACGTCCTCGGCGCGGATGAGGTGCTTGACCCCCGCTGCCGCGACGATGACGTCGGCCTCGCGCAGGTAGCGCGGCATGTCGACGGTGCCGGTGTGCGTGAGCGTGACCGTCGCGTTCAGGTCGCGTCGCGTCAGCAGCAGACCGATCGAGCGTCCGATGGTGACACCGCGTCCGACGACGACCACGTGCTTGCCCGTGAGGTCGTAGTCGTTGCGCAGGAGCAGCTCGATCACGCCCCGCGGGGTGCACGGCAGCGGCGTGTGGATCGGTGCGTTCACGTTCAGCACGAGCCGACCGAGGTTGGTCGGGTGCAGGCCGTCGGCATCCTTCGCCGGGTCGATGCGCTCGAGGATCGCGTCGGTGTCGATGTGCTTCGGCAGCGGCAGCTGCACGATGTAGCCGTGGCACGCCGGATCGGCGTTGAGCTCGTCGATCAGCGCCTCGACGTCGGCCTGGGTGGCGTCCGCGGGCAGCTCGCGCTGGATCGAGTTCATCCCGATCGCCTCCGACTGCCGGTGCTTCATGCCCACATAGAGCTGCGATGCCGGGTCGGCGCCGACGAGCACGGTCGCGATGCCGGGCGTGACGCCCTTCTCCTTCAGCGCGGCGACCCGCTCCGTCAGCTCGGCGCGGATCTCAGCAGCGGCCGCCTTGCCATCGAGGACGACAGCGGTCACTGCTGCAGGTCCGGGTAGAGCGGGAAGGCCGCGGCGAGCGCGTCCACGCGCGCACGGAGCGCCTCGACGTCGGCGCCGGGGATCAGCGCGAGCGCGATGATGTCGGCGACCTCGGTGAACTCCGCGTCGCCGAAGCCGCGGGTCGCGAGCGCCGGCGTGCCGACGCGCAGACCCGAGGTGACCATCGGCGGGCGCGGGTCGTTCGGCACCGCGTTGCGGTTCACCGTGATGCGGATGTCGTGCAGCAGGTCTTCGGCCTGCTTGCCGTCGATCTCGGCGTCACGCAGGTCGACGAGCACGAGGTGCACGTCGGTACCGCCGGAGCGCACGCCGATTCCGGCATCCTTCACGTCCTGCTGCGAGAGGCGCTCCGCGATGAGAGCGGCACCGCGCAGGGTGCGCTCCTGACGCTCGGCGAACTCGGGAGTGGCGGCGAGCTTGAACGCGGTCGCCTTGGCGGCGATCACGTGCATGAGCGGACCGCCCTGCTGGCCCGGGAACACGGCGGTGTTGATCTTCTTCGCGATGTCGGCGTCGTTCGTGAGGATGAAGCCCGAGCGAGGACCGCCGATGGTCTTGTGCACGGTCGACGAGACGACGTGCGCGTGCGGCACCGGGTTCGGGTGCAGGCCGGCGGCCACGAGACCGGCGAAGTGCGCCATGTCGACCCAGAGGAGCGCACCGACCTCGTCGGCGATGGCGCGGAACGCCGCGAAGTCGAGCGTTCGCGGATAGGCCGACCAGCCGGCGATGATCACCTTCGGCTTGTGCTGGATCGCGAGCCGGCGCACCTCGTCCATGTCGATGACGGAGGTCTCGGGGTTCACGCCGTAGGCGACGATGTCGTAGAGACGGCCGGAGAAGTTGATCTTCATGCCGTGCGTCAGGTGGCCGCCCTGGTCGAGCGACAGTCCGAGCAGCGTGTCGCCGGGGCGGGCGATCGCGTGCAGCACGGCGGCGTTCGCCGAGGCACCCGAGTGGGGCTGGACGTTGGCGAACTCCGAGCCGAACAGGCTCTTGGCCCGCTCGATCGCCAGCGATTCCGCGACGTCGACCTCTTCGCAGCCGCCGTAGTAGCGACGACCCGGGTACCCCTCGGCGTACTTGTTCGTGAGCACCGAGCCCTGCGACTGCAGCACGGAGACAGGCACGAAGTTCTCGGAGGCGATCATCTCGAGGAACGTCTGCTGACGCTTCAGCTCGCGGTCGAGTACCTGGGCGATCTCGGGATCGACCTCGGAAAGCGGGGCGTTGAAGTAACGGTCGGTCATGACATGCTCCTCTGACGACGGATTCGAAGGGTGTACCGATCGGCCCAGGCGCGCGGTCGAATTCCGTGGTCAGTCGCTCCCCGGTGGTAGTCCACCCAGACGCCAGTTGCGACGGTTACGAGCATAGCGGATCGCCGCTGCACGCCGCGTCCCGCGACGACGCTGCGAGATCATCCGACCGGTACCACGTGGACGTCGGCATGGGCGCCCGGGACCGTGGCGAGTTTGCGGTCGATCGTCAGCACCCTGGCCTCGAGCAGCTCTCCCAGCGCAAGGTACGCCGCATCGTAGGCCGTGGCATTCATGGCGAGGTCGGCGACTCTCCCGAGGAGCGGCGACACCGGAAACAACACCAGCTCCATCCGCTGAAGCAGCGCAAGCTGTCCACGAAACTCCGCATCGGTCGTCAGACGGGCGAGACGCAGCCCTCGAAGGGCGTTCGCGACCTCCGTCGGACCATGCGCGGGCATCGCCCAGTCACCATCACCCATCATGACCTCACGCACCTGCTGTCCTCGATCACCGAGGTCGGTGATCGCCTCGACCAGGGCCGAAGCGTCGAGAACGATCACGAATCGGCTGGCGTGCCCAGCACGTCCATGATGCGTTCGTCACGTTCGTCCCGGCCTTCGCGGATCAGCTCTGCGATGCGATCGGAGGACATCTCTCCGGAGACCGGAATCGGCGCCATCGCACGGAGGAACTCGCGGTTTCGCGACTTCCTCGCCTCGACTTCCAGGACTTCACGAAGGAACACCTGCAGTGATTGCCCCCGCTCGCGAGCCGCCCGCATCAGATCGTCCCGGATTCCGTCCGGCACATCTCGCACTTGAATCGCCACCATGCGACGGATATTAGCATGCACATCTGCATGCACCGTCTGTGATCTCAGCATGGGGAGACGATAGCGGGGGAGGACGCATCGCCGCGGAGGTTGTCCACAGAATCGATTCGACCTCCACCATTCCGCTGGATGCTGCCGCCGGGTAGGTTTTGTTCATGGTCTTTACCCATTCCCTTCCGCTCGTGCCAGCGCCCGTGTCCGCCACCGCAGGAGAGGGACGGATGCCGATCACCGCGACGACGCGCGTGCTCGGCCCCTCCCCCGCCGCGACGCAGCTGATCGAGGCGGTCGAGCGACGCAGCGGCATCCGCCTCTCTCTCTCGGACGCGGCCCCGGCCGACGTCGAGCTCCGCGTCGACCCGACCGTGGCCGCCACCGAGGGCTACACGCTCTCCGTCGGCGACGGCGCGGTCGTCGTCGGCGCCGACGAGGCCGGCCTGTTCTACGGCGTGCAGACCCTGCTGCAGCTGTTCCGCGAGGACGAGAGCGGATGGGGCTTCCTGCGCTCCGAGGTGCAGGATGCTCCGCGGTTCGGTCGTCGCGGCGTCATGCTCGACGTCGCCCGGCACTTCTTCGACGTGGCCGAGGTGAAGACCTTCATCGACAGCACCAGTGCGCTGAAGTTCAACCACCTGCACCTGCACCTGAGCGACGACCAGGGCTGGCGCATCCACATCGACTCGTGGCCGCTCCTCACCGAGCTCTCCTCCGCCACGTCGGTCGACGGCCACCCCGGCGGCTTCTACACGAAGGACGACTACCGCGAGATCGTGTCGTACGCGGCAGAGCGCCACATGATCGTGATCCCCGAGATAGACCTGCCGGGCCACACGCATGCCATCGGCGTCGCGTACCCCGATCTCGTCGAGCCGCCGGTGCTGAACGACGGCCTCGTCGCCGAATCCGCGAGACTCGGGCAGCCGCTGCCCGTCGCCGGGGAGACGTACCTGGGCTGGGGCGTCGGCCACTCCAGCGTCCGCATCCACGAGGAGCGCACCTACGAGTTCGTCCGCGACGTCGTCCGCGAGCTCGCCGAGCTCACGCCCGGACCGTACATCCACGTCGGCGGAGACGAATCGCTCGGCACCCCGCAGGCGGACTTCGACCTGTTCGCCGAACGCGTCACCGCCATCGTCTTCGCCGAGGGCAAGACGCCGGTCGCCTGGCACGAGATGTGCTCGGCAGCCGAGATCGCCGAGGGAACGGTCGGCCAGTACTGGGGCAAGACCACACCGGAGGGCACCCACGCCGAGGAGGCGACCCACTTCGTCGAACGCGGTGGCGCGCTGATCATGTCTGCCGCCGACGTCGCCTACCTCGACATGAAGTACTCGGAGGACTTCCCCCTCGGGCTGACCTGGGCGGCGATCATCGACGTCCGCTCGGCCTATGAATGGGAGCCGACCGCGGTACTCGAGATCCCGGATGCCGCCATCCTCGGCATCGAGGCTCCGCTCTGGTCCGAGACCACGCGCACGCTGAGCGACGTCGAGAAGCTCGTCTTCCCGCGCGCCGCCGCGCAGGCGGAGATCGCATGGTCGCCGAAGGAGGCGCCCGACCGCGTCTGGTCGTCGTTCCGCGAGCGGCTCGGCTCCCTCGCCCCGCTGTGGAAGGCTGAGGGAGTCGATTTCCACCCCGCCGACGAGATCCCCTGGAGCGAACGTTGAGCATCCACTCCTCCGCGACCGGCTCGCTGGTCATCCATTCCGCCCGCATCGTCGACCGCGGCGAGATCGTCGAAGACGGCTGGGTCCGCTTCGCGGACGGCGAGATCGTCGGACGCGGGACGGGGACGACCTGGGAACCCGCGGATGAGACGATCGACGCCGCCGAGCTCGCCGGCCCCGGCGCCGTGCTCACCCCCGGTTTCGTCGACATCCACGGGCACGGCGGAGCCGGAGCCGCGTTCGACGACGGCGTGGAGGCCATCCGTACCGGGCGCGCCCTGCATCGCGCTCACGGTACGACCCGCGCGGTGATCTCGCTCGTGACGGCACCCCTGGACGATCTCGCCCGCAGCGTCGCGACGATCGCCGACCTCATGGAGACGGATGCCGACATCCTCGGCATCCACCTGGAGGGTCCCTTCCTCGATCCCGCCCACCACGGCGCCCACGAGCCCTCGCTCCTCAGGGCACCGGCGGCCGATGATGTCGCCCGCCTCCTCGAAGCCGGGCGCGGCACCGTCCGTCAGGTGACGATCGCCCCGGAACTGCCGGGCGGACTCGACGCGATCCGACAGATCGTCGCCGCAGGCTCGGCAGCGGCGGTCGGGCACACGAGCGCGGATGCGACGATGGCGGTCGCCGCCTTCGAAGCGGGCGCATCGATCCTCACGCATGCGTTCAACGCGATGCCGGGCATCCACCACCGCGCACCCGGTCCCGTGCTAGCCGCCGCGGCGGATCACCGCGTGATCCTCGAGGCGATCGCCGACAACGTGCACCTCGATCCTCACGTGATCAAGCTGATCTTCGACTCCGCTCCGGGACGCGTGGCACTGATCACCGACGCGATGGCCGCCGCCGGCAGCGCCGACGGCCATTACGACCTCGGCGCCGTGAGCGTCACGGTCGAGAACGGCGTGGCCCGCGCCGACGACACCGGCTCGATCGCGGGCTCGACCCTGACGCAGGACGTGGCGCTGCGCCAAGCGGTCGATGCGGGTGCCGTGCTGCCGGAGGCCGTTCGAGCACTCACCGAGACGCCGGCGCGGGCGATCGGCCGCGACGCCGTGCTCGGCAGCCTCCGCGCCGGCATGACCGCGGATGCGGTGCTGCTGGATGCAGAACTGCGCGTCGCGCGTGTCTGGGTGGGACCGCGGCTCCGCTGACAGGAACCGCATCTCGCGACGACGCGCAGCTCTGAGCACTCCGGTCGATCCGACGACGGGGCGGGAGGCCGCCTCTCCCCAGATCGGCGGCCTCATCCCCCTCACAGAGAGGGGGGCCGAGAACTCCTCCCCCGAGGCTCTCGACCCACCCAGCCGGTGCAGTTGCCCCTCGCACCAGCGCCTGAACTCCGCCCCCCGGTGGAATTCGTACGGCTGTCTCTATGGGATGAGACGACGCCGACGCCGATTCATTACGCGACTTCTCAGATTTTCCTGGAATCTTTTCTCGACGATCCGGAGAAATTAGTCCAGACCTGGGATTTATCCACGAAAAGATTCTGCCGGCGAGATCCCGCCGAGGGGTGGCCAAGCTGGGAGATCCGGGAGAGAATGGAAAGACGCGTGATGAGATCCACTCTCGCGCGTCTCTTCCTGTGGAGGCGTTCCTGCGCCCCAGGAGCGATGGATGACAGTGCACGAACAGAACTCACACCACGACGAACCGATCGGCGACGCCGACCTGATCCTCCGCGCCCGCTCGGGCGACACGGAGGCCTTCGGTGAGCTCTGGCGACGCCACTACCCGTCCGGCCTGTCCGTCGCGCGCTCCATCACCTCGTCGATCGACCCCGACGACCTCGTGCAGGAGTCGTACACGCGCATCTATCAGGCGATCATCAAGGGCGGCGGCCCGAACGGGTCGTTCCGCGCCTACCTGTTCACGAGCATCCGCAACACGGCGGCGGCATGGGGCCGGTCGCGTCGGGAGACCGCGATCGACGAGCTCGACACCGTCGCCGACCCGGACACCACCGACCAGGCAGCCAACGAGGCACTCGATCGCAGCCTGACCGCGCAGGCCTTCCGCAGCCTTCCCTCCCGCTGGCAGGAGGTGCTCTGGTACACCGAGATCGAGCAGATGAAGCCGCAGGAGGTGGGCCCGCTCCTCGGCATGAAGTCCGGCGCCGTCTCGCAGCTGGCCTTCCGGGCCCGCGAAGGTCTTCGTGAGGCGTGGATCCAGGCTCACCTGCGCAGCGCCGCTGAGGGGTCGGACTGTCAGTGGACGATCGAGCACCTCGGCGCATACTCGCGGGGCAACCTCGGTACACGTGATCACAAGCGACTCGAGCTCCACCTCGACGAGTGCGCACGCTGCATGATCGTCGCCGCCGAGGCGAAAGACGTGTCGAAGCGGCTCGCCCTCGTCCTGCTGCCTCTCGTGCTGGGCGTCACCGGCGCCGCGGGGTACCTCGCCACGCTGCAGGGCGGCGGAACGCCGATCGTCGCTCTCGCCGCGATGCCCTCGAGCATCCCCGGCAGCGTTTTCGCCGGCGACCCCGGCGCCGCGGCCCTCGGCGCGGGCGCCGGCAGCGGTGCAGCCGGTTCGAGCGGCACGGCGGGCGGCGGCGCGGGTGTCGCGACCGGTGCCGGCACCTCCGGCGGCGTGCTCACCGGGATGGGTGCCCTCGTCGGCGCGGGCTCGGCTGCTCTGGTCGTCGCCGGCGTCGTCGCCGCGGCGACGATCATCCCCGGCCTGGCGGGCGCCGATCCATCGACCTCCCTCCCCAGTGCCGCCGACGCGGACTCGTCGTCGATCACGTCCGACGTCGGACCCGACGCGTCGATGAACCTCGAAGAGCCGGTCGTCATCGCGCCGGTGACGAAGCCCGACGCGACGCCGCCCCCGCCGGCGGATGAGACCGCGGTGCGGTCGACTCCGGAGCAGAACGGCCCGGTCGTCGCCCCGCCGGCGCCGCCGGTGACGGCTCCCGACCCGGAGGACGACGTCGATCCCACGGACCCGACCGACCCGACCGACCCGACCGATCCGACCGATCCGACCGATCCCACGGACCCGACCGACCCGACCGATCCCACGGACCCGACCGATCCCACAGACCCGACCGATCCCACCGATCCCACGGACCCGACCGACCCGACCGATCCCACGGACCCGACCGATCCCACCGATCCGACAGACCCCGGAGTGCCGACCACCGCGCCCTCCTGGTCCGCCGCCACGATCTGGTTCGAAGGTCTGCGCATCCACTACAGCGTGCCGATCACGGGCGTTCCCGGAGCGACCGTGGAGGCGCTGCTCGACGGGAGCCGTGGCGGAGGAGACGAGATCGTTCTCGACTCCCTCGGCCAGGGAACGATCGATCTGCGGCCCGGTCTGGCCCAGCTGGTGTTCGCATCAGACACGACGGTGACCTTCCGCTACGTGCTCGCCGACGGCATCGGCCCCTCCGCCGACACGACGTTGCGCGCACTGGGCAATCCCCTCCTCGTCGACGCGGATGCGGCTCCGGTCGCGGAAGCCACGCCCCTCGACGACAGCGCCGCAGGCGTCCCTGCCGGAGAGCCTGTCGAGACGGCCGCCCCGGTGGAGGTCGCCCCCGGCTCGGCGGAGGAGGCTCCGGCTCCGGTCGAGACCGATCCCGCCCCTGTCGAGACGGAACCGGCTCCTGTCGAGACGGAACCTGCCCCTGTCGAGTCCGCACCCGCGGTCGTCGAGCCGACACCGACCGTCGACGCCGTCCTCGCCCCGGTGGACGAGGCCCTCGCCACGACCGAGGGGTCCGCACCCGCCGAATAGACTGGGAGCATGCCCCAGGATTCCGTACCCGTCCCCGGCGTCGACCGTCCGGTCATCACCGCTCTCGACATCGTCCGCGCCGTCGTGCTGGTCGTCGCGGTGGCATCCCTCGCCCTGTGGGGCTTCGCCAGCTGGTCGCTTCCGTGGAACGTCATCGCCGGTGTGGGTGCGCCGGTCGTCGTCCTCCTGGTGTGGGCTCTGTTCCTCTCCCCGCGCCCTGTTCTGCGAGTGCACCCATTCCTCCGTGCCGCCGTCGAGCTCTTCATCTACGTGGGCGTCACGATCGCCTGGTGGTCGATGGGCCAGGCGCTCATCGGCACCGCGTTCGCCCTGGTCGCCATCGTCACCGGCGTCCTCAGCGGTCGACGCGCCCTGTCGTGAAGACGCGGTCATGACCGCACTGTCGCTGCTGCAGGAGGCGCTCGGCCCGCTCGTCGACGTGAGCGATGCGACGCTCGAAGAGGCGCGCGCCGACCGCTCCGGGCACGCCGCCGTCGGTCGTCCGCTCGCGGTCGTGCACGCGGAGACCGTGGACCACGTGCAGCAGACCATGCGGATCGCCACCGCCACCCGCACACCCGTGGTCGTCCGCGGGGCGGGCACGGGGCTGGCCGGTGCGGCCAACGCCGGCGAAGGAGAGATCGTGCTCTCCACCCGACGGATGGACGCGATCCTCGAGGTGCGCCCCGACGACCTGCTCGCCGTCGTCGAACCCGGCATCCTCAACGCCGACCTCAACGACCGTCTCGCGGTCTCCGGCGTGTGGTGGGCGCCCGACCCCGCCAGCCGCGACATCTCGACCGTCGGCGGCAACATCGCGACCGGCGCGGGCGGACTGCTCTGCGCCAAGTACGGCGTCGTGCGCGACGCAGTGCTCGGCGTCGACCTGGTGCTCGCCGACGGCCGCCTGCTGCACCTCGGGCACCGCAGCGTCAAAGGCGTGACGGGCCTCGACCTCACCTCGCTGGTGATCGGCTCGGAGGGCACGCTCGGCGTCGTCGTCGGCGCCACGCTGAAGCTGCGCCGCCTCGTCGCGGGTGACGTCTGCACCCTCACCGCGACCTTCCCCGGCGTGCGGGCCGCGGCCTCGGCATCCGCTGCGGTCACCGCCGCCGGCGCGCAGCCGGCGATCATGGAGCTGATGGATGCCGCGAGCCTCGCCGCCGTCCACGCCCTGCTCGATCTGCCGGCCCCCGCTGTCGGTGCAGCCCAGCTCACCATCCGCACCGACGGCCCCGCGGCCGCCGCGGAGGCCGAGACGATCGCCGGGATCCTGCGCGATCACGGCGGCCTCACGACCGTCGCCCGCGACCGCGAGGACGGCGAGCGGCTTCTCGCGATCCGGCGCTCGATGCACGCGGCGATGGCCTCTCTCGGCACCACGCTGATCGAAGACGTCTCGGTGCCGCGCAGCGCGATGCCGGCCATGTTCGACGAGATCGCGCGCATCGAGCGCGATTTCGGGCTCACGATCCCCACGGTCGCCCACGCCGGCGACGGCAACCTGCATCCGAACTTCATCTTCGAGGGGTCCGAGACTCCGGCGCACGTCTGGGCGGCCGCGGACGAGCTGTTCCGCGCGGCGATCCGCCTCGGCGGCACCCTGACCGGCGAGCACGGCATCGGCGTGCTGAAGCGTCGCTGGCTCGCCGATGAGCTCGGCGACGACCAGTGGCGGCTGCAGCGGCAGATCGCGGCCGTGTTCGACCCGCTCGGCATCCTCAATCCCGGAAAGGTCTTCGAGCCCGATGCCTGATATCCATGTGAGCGCCGCCGTGATCGTCGACGACGACGGGCGCGTGCTCGTCGTGCGCAAGCAGGGCACGACGAGGTTCATGCAGCCCGGCGGCAAGCCGGAGCCCGGTGAATCCCCCGCGCAGACGCTGATCCGCGAACTGCACGAAGAGCTCGGGCTGCTCCTCGACGAGGCCGACCTCCAGCCGCTCGGCACGTTCATCTCCGAGGCGGCCAACGAACCCGGTCATCGTGTGGTCGCCGAGGCGTTCGCGACCTCGATCGACCCCGAGGCGGTGTCGGTGCAGGCCGAGCTCGCCGAACTGCGCTGGATCACTCCGTCTGACGTCGCGACGCTGCCGCTCGCCCCGCTCAGCCTCGAGCATCTGCTGCCCATCGCCTGGCCGGCGCAGGCGCGCTAGGGCGCTCCCGCTAGATGCCCTGCCAGGCGGGCTTGTTGGCGAACGTGTACCGGTAGTAGTCGGCGAGACGGAGGCGGGATGCCGCCGCCTCATCGACGACCACCGTGGCGTGCGGGTGCAGCTGGATCGCAGAGCCGGGGAGGAAGGCCGTGAGAGGCCCCTCGACCGCGTCGGCGACCGCCTGCGCCTTGCCCTCTCCGAACGCGAGGAGCACGAGGTGGCGCGCCTTCAGGATGGTTCCGAGTCCCTGCGTGATGCAGTGCCGCGGCACGTCGTCGATGGAGTCGAAGAAGCGCGCGTTGTCCTCGCGGGTCTGCTCCGTGAGCGTCTTCACACGGGTCTGCGAGGCGAAGGAGGATCCGGGCTCGTTGAAGCCGATGTGCCCGTCGGTGCCGATCCCGAGGATCTGCAGGTCCACCCCTCCTGCTGCGGCGATCGCGGCCTCGTAGTCGTCACCGGCGTGCTGGATCGTCGCCTCGGCGCCGTTGGGCACGTGGATGCGCTGCGGATCCAGGCCGAGCGGCTCGACCACCTCGCGCGTGATCACCGAACGGTAGCTCTCGGGGTGCGCGGGGTCGATGCCGACGTACTCGTCCAGCGCGAAGCCGCGGACCTGCGAGACATCGTGACCGGCGAGCTGCGTGCGCAGCGCGAGGTAGACGGGCAGCGGGGTGGACCCCGTGGCGAGACCCAGCACCGCGTCGGGGCGGCGCTCGATGAGCTCGACGATCTCGGTGGCGACCAGCGCGCCGGCGGCTGCCGCGTTCTCGACGATGACGACCTCAGCCATGGGGGACGATCTCCTTCTCGGGGACGGAGGCGCCGACCAGAGCGGCGCCGAAGGCAGCCGCGGGAGAACCCGCGGAGAGCAGTTCGATTCTCTCATCCAGGCGCAGCGACCGCATGAACGGTGACGCCTCGGCGCCGGCGTGCAGTGCGGCGCGGATGCCGTCCTCGAGCCGCGCTCCGAGCGCCGTGAGTCCACCGCCGATGACCACCGTCTCGACGTCGGCGGACAGCACGAGGACGCGGACGGCGGCGGCGGCGCCGTGGTACAGGTCGTCGCGGAGCGCCGACGCGTCGGCGTCTCCGGCGTCCGCCGCATCGAAGATGTCCCTGATCGGGAGTGCGCCGGGGCGCCCCCACGCCTTCGCGAGGGCACCTCCCCCGCAGAACGTCTCGATGCAGCCGAACTGTCCGCATCCGCACAGGCGGCCGTGCGGGTCGACCGAGATGTGTCCGACCTCGCCCGCCGTGCCGCGCGAACCGCGCCAGATGCGTCCGTCGATCACGATGCCCGCCGCGACGCCCGTCCCGAGGTTGAGGTAGGCCATGGAGCCGGCGACGCCGCTGAGGACGGCAGCCCCGAGGGCGGCGGCCTTGACGTCGTTCTCGACACGGAAGGGGATGCCGAGCACCTGCTCGGCACGCGCGGCGAGATCGAGCGATTCGACGCCGAGGTTGACCGCATGGTCGACGCGCCCCTGCGCCACGTCCACGAGGCCGGGGATGCCGATGCCCACGGACCCGATGTCCGCGACGGGGAAGCCCGTCTCGTCGGCGAGCGCGGTGACGGCCATGACGATGCTCTCGACCACCGCGTCATCGCCCCAGCCGGTCGAACGGCGGATGCGGCCGAGGATGTCACCAGAGCCGTCGACGGCGACCGCGTCGATCTTCGTCCCGCCGACGTCCAGGCCCACTCGAATCTGCCGACCTGCCCGGTCGGCGTTCTGTGCCCCGGTCATCGGATGGCGCTTGTGTCTGTCGTGCGGGCGGCGGGGGTCACGACACTCCCAGCTGTCCGGAGAGCACCATCACCGCGGTCCCGCGCAGCACGATGTCGTCCTGATGCGTGCGGCGCACCACGACGTCTTCGAAGACGCCCTCGAGCGTGCGCGCGTGCAGGGTCTCGATGGCGGCGTCGATGAGGATCCCGTCGAGCAGATCGGCGGGGCCAGAGAGCACGACCTCGGACAGGTCGAGGGCCGCGACGATCGGGGCGATGGCGATCGCCATGCGCGTTCCCGAATCGCGGAGGATCTCGTCGCGCGCGGCGGGGTCGGCCGCGAGCGCCTCGCGCATGCGGCTGACGCTGAGCCACGCTTCGAGGCAGCCGTCCTTGCCGCAGGCGCAGCGCGGACCGCCGTCGGTCCCGACGACGACGTGCCCGATCTCCCCCGCGGCGAATCGGCTGCCGAGGAGGGGCTGGCTGCCCGTGATGAGGCCGGCACCCACACCGCGCCCAAGCTTGATCAGCATGAAGTCGGCCTTGGCGTCGCCGAACGTGTACTCGGCGAGCACGGCCGCGTTGGCGTCGTTGCGGGCGAGCACCGGCAGGTCGAGATCGATGCTGAGCTTGGCCTCGAGCGGGAAGTTCGACCATCCGAGGTTCGGCGAGCTGAGCACGACGCCGTCGGGGCGGACGACACCGGGCGTGCCGATGCCGACGCCCAGCAGCGGCTGCGTCGATGCGGCGACGAGGGTGCGCGCGAGCTCGAGCGTCGCCGCGTACACGGCGTCCCCGTCCGGGGATTCCGGGCGGGCGACCTCGCGTCGCTCGAGGACATCCCCGTCGAGGCTGAGCACGGCCCCCTCGAATGCGGTCGGACCGGACAGGTCGAGACCGAGGATCTGGTGCCCGATGCGGTCGATGTCGATCAGGATCGGAGGCTTGCCGGGGCCGACGGCCTCGCGCACACCCATCTCGATGACGATCCCGTCGGCGATGAACTCGGCGACCAGGTCGGAGATGGTGACCCGGGTCAGTCCTGTCTCACGCGAGAGGTCGGCGCGGCTCATCGCTCCGGCGTGGTAGAGCGTCTGCAGGACGAGCGCACGGTTGTGCCCGCGCGCGTGCTCGGGCAGCACCTTGGACCGGGAGCGAAGGTGCCGGCCGGGGCCGAAGGCGTGCGCATTCGCACCGCCGTACTCCGACGGCGATGCGGCACGCTGTTCATCCGAAACGGACATGTTTGTTAGTAGACCTTACGAACAAAATTTGTGCAACCTCTGCCGCGAGGCGGGCGGCGAGGGTTACCGAAACGTTACATTACTTTCGAGGCAGGACAGGGCGGGAATCCGAGAGCTCCACGAGGCGGGCGACCAGCCCCGCGACGATCGCCTCCCGCGCCTCGACCGTGAGCGGCTTGCCCGGCACTCCGGGGCGCCTCTGGTCCGGCGCAGGACCGTCCAGGGGCCGGTACCGCACCCCGGAGGCCTGCAGACGGCGCAGGTGCGTCGTCAGGCGGCGTCCGAAGTCAGCATAGGGCTCCGGTTCCCCACCCGCCCAGAGGCGTTCGGCGATCGCCGCGAGCCGCGGGAACATCGCGAAGTCGACGCGGTCGGGAGTGGGCAGATGCTCGCTCCACACGTTCGCCTGACCGCCGACCGCACCGTCCTCGATGCGCAGGGTGTAGGCGCGCTCGATGCTCAGCGGCGGTCCGACGCGGATGGGCTCCTCCGCCGACTCCGACTGGGGGTAGTCCAGGTACACCTCTAGGTCGGGGCACGCCACGACCGGGATGCCGCGCGCGAGCGCCTCCCGCATCGCGACAGGACCCCGCCAGGCGAGGATGCGGACGCCCTCGGGGACCTCCCCCTCGAGCACCTCGTCCCACGCCAGCGCGGTGCGCCCGCGGCTGCGGACATGTGCGACGAACTGGGCCGTGAACCACGGCTGCACGTCGTGGGGCGTGGCGAGGCCGAGCTCGCGCATCCGTTCGGCGGCCGCGGCGCTCTGCGCCCACTCGGTGACGGGCACCTCGTCGCCGCCGATGCCGATCCATTCGGCGTCGAACGCCTCGCACAGTGCGTCGATCGCCGCACGGCCGAACGCCAGTGACGCCTCGGTCGGGGCGAGCGTGCGCGGATTGACGCCGAAGCGCTCCCAGGGCGCCGTGACCGGTTCGCCGACATCGGTGTTGCCCAGCTCGGGATACGCCGCGAGGCCGGCCTGGATGTGGCCGGGCAGCTCGACCTCCGGCACGAGCGTCACGAAGCGCTCGGCCGCGTAGGCGACGAGCTCACGCAGCTGGGCGGTCGTGTAGAACCCCTCGTGGATGCCGGGTTCGACGGTCGCGAGCGGACCGTGTCCCCGCTGCGTCGACGATCGGCGGGAGCCGACCTCGGTGAGCCGCGGGTAGCCGGGAACCTCGAAGCGCCAGCCCTGATCGTCGGTGAGGTGCAGATGGAGCACGTTCAGGTGGTGGTCCGCGAGGAGGTCGATGAGGCGTCGCACCTCGTCGACCGGGCGGAAGTGACGTGCCACGTCGAGCATCACCCCGCGCCAGCCGTACGCGGGCGCCCCCTGCCACACGCCCGCGGGCAGCGTCGCCGACGCGGCGTCCGGGTCGCGCAGCTGTCGCAGGGTCGTGGCGCCCCGGAAGACGCCCGCCGCGCTCGCTCCCCGGATCTCGACGCCGTCGGCGGCGATGGTCAGGCGGAACGCCTCCTCGCCGATCCGCGTGCCCTCCACGACCTCGGCGGCGATGCCCTCGTCGATCACGAGCCGGATCGGCGGCGCGTCCTCGACGGCTGCTCCCCCGCCCAGCCGGGCGACGGATGCGGACAGTCCCTGCTCCGCGACGATCGGCGTCGCCGGCCCCCAGGAGAACACGGGAGCGGCCGGATCGATGCGGGAGTCGATGCGCGGAACCGTCGCACGATGCGCGGGCGGCGGCATCCGCAGCGCTCGCCCCGGCGTCGCGCCCGTGACCTGCCCGTCCGACAGCACGGGGACACCGCCGATGAGCACCTCCAGGATGCCGATCGGCGCCTCGAGCGGCCGCTCGAAGGTCGCGCCGGCGGCGACCGTCTGCGGGTCGAACAGCACGAGGTCGGCGATCGCCCCCTCGCGGATGATGCCGCGTGACGCGTCGCCGCGGTCCAGGCCCAGCCGTGCGGCCGGGGTGCCTGCCAGATGCCGCACCGCCTCCTCGAGGGTGAGGACGCCGAGCTCGCGCACGTAGTGCCCGAGGTAGCGGGGGAAGGTCCCCCGCCCGCGCGGGTGCGGGCGGGCGCCGATCAGGATCCCGTCGCTGCCGCCGGTGTGACGCGGATGCCGCATGATGGCGCGGACGTTCTCCTCGTCGCCGATGTGCATCAGGATGCCGGTGGCGCCGGCATCCGCGGTGATCGTGTCGAGCACGACGTCGACCGCTCGACGGCCCGTCGTCGCGGCGATCTCGGCGACCGTGCGACCGACCAGCTCCGCGAGGGCCGGATCGGCCGCGCCTGAGATCTGGATCGCCGACCAGTCGGCCTTCTCGCCGTGGAAGCCGTCGCAGCCGATCTCCTCGAGCTCCACCCGCACGGCTTCCCTGCCGGCCGCGTCGAGCGCCGCGATCGCTCCGAGCAGGTCGCCCGTCGCGGCGAGCCTGCTGGGCAGCAGAGCGGCCAGTGTCGTGGCGCCGGGGAGGTAGGGGTAGGTGTCAAGCGTCACGTCGACGCCGTCGGCGATCGCCGCGTCGACCAGGGAGAGCAGCTCGTCGGCACGCCCGCGGTTCGGGGCGAAGTTCATCGTCGCGTGGGTCAGGTGGATCGGGCAGCCCGTGCGCCGGCCGATGTCGAGCGCCTCGCGGTAGGCGTCGAGCGCTCCCGCGCCGTAGCTGCGCGTGTGCGGGGCCCAGTAGCCGCCACGCTCGGCGACCACACGGCACAGTGCCTCGAGCTCGTCGGTGTCCGCATACATGCCGGGCGTGTACGTGAGGCCGCTCGACATCCCGAAGGCACCGGCGTCCAGCGCCTGGCCGAGCATCGCCGACATGGTCGAGACCTCGTCCGACGTGGCGCGACGGTTCGCGTGTCCGACGACCATCATGCGGAGGTTCCCCTGCGGCACGAGCACAGCGGCGTTCCCGACCGTCGCGGTGTCGATCGCCGCGAGCAGGTCGTCCATCGTGCGCCAGGGCGCGGTGGCGGGCGTCCCGTTCCAGCCGGCGATCTGCGCGGGGATGACGGATGCCGTGGCCTCGTCCAGCGGCGCGTATCCGAGGCCGTCCTGACCGAGCACCTCGGTCGTCACACCCTGGCGGATCTTGGCGTCGTGCGCGACGCCGGTGAGGACCGCGAGGTCGCTGTGCGCGTGCATGTCGATGAAGCCCGGCGCGAGGACGAGCCCGGTCGCGTCGACCTCGATCGCGCCCTCCGGCAGTTCGAGGTCGAGCGACGGGGCATCCGTGCCCTTCACGATCGCGACGATCCTGGCGCCCTCGACCGCGACGTCGGCCGTGTACCGCCGCGAGCCGGTGCCGTCGACGACGGTCGCTCCGCGATACACCCGCACGCGGCCTGCTGCCGCCTTCTCCGCACTCAGAAGCATGTCGCGACCGCTCCGATCACCCGGGGGTCCGCGGCGTCGGGGTCGTCGATGACGGCGACCACCTTCCACTTGTCGAAGGCCGTGCACGGATGCGAGAGACCGAGCCGCACCACGTCCCCGACGTCGACCGTCGCTCCGTCGGAGAGACGGAGGAAGGCGTGCTGGTCGTTGAGCGCCGTGATCTCGCCGTCCACCGACTGGGGCACCGGGAGATCGAGATCGAAGGGCACATCACGTCGCCCGGCGTCGAGCAGAGCCAGGCTCTCCTCCGGCTGCGAGACCACCCGCGCCCACGCATGCATCGCGGACCGGAGCGGCGCCGTGCCGGTGAGCGGTCCGAACGGCGACATCCGGCTGTAGAAGCCGTCGTCATGGATCTGGAACGCCCCCGACCGCAGCACCACGTCAGCTCCCTCGCTCTGCGTCAGCACCGCGGCGGCGCGGTCGGGGAAGGAGCTGCCCCCGGCGCTGAGCACTGGCCGGAGACCGTCGGGATAGGCGAGACGCTCATGCAGCTCGATCAGCGTCTGCAGATATCCGTCGACCGCCACGACCGATGCGTCGCTGCGGTCGGGGCCGAACGGCCCCTCGTAGCCGGCGACGCCCGCGAGGCGCAGTCCGGGGGCGCCGGAGATCGCCGCGGCGATCCGCTCCCCCTCCTCGACGGTGCGCGCGCCGGTGCGTCCGTGGGCGCCGCCGAGTTCGACGAGGACATCGAGCGGCCGGGCGGCATCCGCGAGCGCGCCCGCCAGGATCTCCACCCCGGCGACGGAGTCGGCCCAGCACAGGATGCGCAGTCCCACGTCGGCCGCGAGGAGCTCGCCGAGCCGCGCCGCGGCCGCGGCATCCGTCACGGTGTTCGCGATCAACACGGTCGGCACGCCGGCGTCGACGGCGACCTCGGCCTGCCAGGGCGTCGCGACGGAGATCCCCCACGCGCCGGCGTCGAGCAGTCGCTGCCACAGCGCGGGCGCCATCGTCGTCTTGCCGTGGGGGGCGAGCACGAGACCCTGCGCCCTTGCCCAGGAGAAGACGGTGTCCTCGTTGTGAGCGAGCGCGCTCTCCTGCACCGTGAGCACCGGCGTGACCAGGTCGGAGAGACGCAGATCCGCGTCCGCGACCTCCGACAGCCGCAGCCCGGATGCGCGGGCCGGGAAGCCCTTCGCCCAGGCGCCGAGAACAGGATCCGGAATTTGTAGAGGCACCTAACAAGGCTACTAGGGTGGAACCATGACCGCGAAGACCCGAGTTTCCACCGACGCTGCCCCCGCCCCCGCGCACACCTTCTCGCAGGGCGTCCGGAAGGGCCCCATCGTGCAGGTCTCCGGCCAGGGCCCGGTCCACCCCGAGACGAACGAGTACCTCTTCCCCGGCGACGTCGCCGCGCAGACGACCCGCACCCTCGAGAACGTCAAGGCGATCGTCGAGGCATCGGGCGCCACGTTCGACGACGTGGTCATGCTGCGCGTCTACCTCACCACGCGCGAGGACTTCCCCCTCATGAACGAGGCGTACGGCGCCTTCGTGAACGCCCACACCACGAGCGGCGTGCTCCCCGCGCGCACCACCGTGTTCACAGGTCTGCCCCGCGAGGAGATGCTCGTCGAGATCGACGGACTCGCCGTCATCTCCTGACCCGGGGGCCCGCCGAGCGAGCCCCCATACACCGTTGCCTCCCCGTTACCTGCCATCACGTACTATTGAGCATCAGGACACGTGAGAACCGGGGGGTGAAGTTCGTGACCGATGTGATCTCAGTACCGGGCGCAGCACAGGCGCATGGCGACGACGATGCGGCCACGGCCGTCATCGCACCTACCGGCGCACCCACCGATTCCCTGCCGCCCACGACCGGCGATCAGCCGCTCGCCTGGGCGCCGATGGAGCCGGCGCCGAAGAAGCGCCGCCTCGGGCTCTGGATCGGTCTCGGCCTCGGTGTCGTCGCCATCGGCGCGGGCGCCGCATCCATGGTCCTCATCGCTCCGGGAACGACCGTCGCCGGCATCCCCGTCGGCTGGATGACGCCGGGCGCCGCGGCCGACGCGATCAACGCCCACCTCGCCGAGACAGAGGTCGTCCTCACGGGCGACGGCGAGGGCACCGTGCTGACCGGAGCCGACCTCGGCGCCGCCGTCGACGCGACGGCTCTCGCCGACAAGGCGTTCGCCACGGCACCGATGTGGAACCTCGGCGCCTGGATGGGCGAGCCGGTCCCGGCCGACATCTCCTTCGACATCGAGCAGGCGACGAGCGCGCTGCGCGCCGCCGTGCCGACCAGCTTCGAAGACCCGGTCGACGCCGGCGTCGCCTTCGACGCGGCCACCGCCTCCTACGTGACCACGCCGGCCGAGGCCGGAACCGGCATCGACGTGGGCGAGCTCAACGCCGCATTCGTCGACGCCGTCGCCGGTGGCAGCAAGACTCTCGAGTTCCCCGGAGGCCCGGCCGAGGCTCCGGCCGCCGTCTCCGACGAAGACGCCGCCGCGATGGCCGCGAAGATGAACACGCTGCTCACCACCATCGGCTTCTACGTCGGCGCCGAGCGCACCGTGCCGATCGACGCGGCCACCGCCGCCAGCTGGATGACGGTCGTGGATGACAACGGCCAGCTGCGCATCGAGGCCGACGCACAGGCGATCAGCTCGACCTCCGACTACCTCGCGCTCGTCGTCGACCGCGCACCGGTCAGCGCCACGAGCATCGTCGATTCGGGCGGCAACGTCCTCCGTGAGGAGCAGGCCGGTGTCACCGGCCGCACGGTCGGCGACACCTCCGACGTGGCGGAGAAGTTCGCCCAGCAGCTCGCCGCCGGCGATGGCGTCTTCGCACTCTCGGTCACCGAGGTCCCCTTCGAGACCGTCACGCTCTTCCGGCGGATCGACGTCGACCTCGGCGCGCAGCGCGCCACGCTGTATGAGAACGGCGCCGTCGTGGAGTCGTGGGCGATCTCCTCCGGTCTGGACGCGACTCCCACCCCGACCGGGAACTTCACCGTGTTCGCGCACACCGAGATCCAGGACATGATCGGCACGGACTACGTCACCAAGGATGTCCCGTGGAACACCTGGTTCGCGCCGGACATCGCCTTCCACGGCGCCTACTGGCACAACAACTTCGGCAACCAGATGAGTCACGGATGCGTGAACATGCCCATCTCGGTCGCGAAGTACGTCTACGACTGGGCGCCCGTCGGCCTCGAGGTCTCGGTCCACCACTGAGCGGACGTCTCCTCGCGAGACGCACGCGAAAGGGGCCGGATGCGATTCGCATCCGGCCCCTTTCGTGTGTTCGTCAGCGCAGAGCGTCGACGATGCCGTTCAGCGTGGCCGACGGACGCATGACCGCCTCGACGAGCGCGTCGTCCGGGCGGTAGTAGCCGCCGATCTCGACGGGCTTGCCCTGCACGGCGTTGAGCTCGGACACGATGGTCGCCTCGTTCTCCGCGAGGGTCGCGGCGATCGGCGCGAACGACGCCGCGAGTTCGGCATCCTTCGTCTGCGCAGCCAGCTCCTGAGCCCAGTAGAGGCTGAGGTAGAAGTGGCTGCCGCGGTTGTCGATCGTGCCGAGAGCGCGGCCCGGGGAACGGTCCTCCTCGAGGAAGGTGCCGGTCGCGGCATCCAGCGTCTCGGCGAGGACACGGGCCTTCTCGTTGCCCGTGCGGTCCGCGAAGTGCTCGAGCGACGCCGCCAGCGCGAAGAACTCGCCCAGGGAATCCCACCGGAGGTAGTTCTCCTCCACCAGCTGCTGCACGTGCTTCGGGGCCGAGCCGCCGGCACCCGTCTCGAACAGACCGCCACCCGCGAGGAGCGGGACGATCGAGAGCATCTTGGCGCTCGTGCCCACCTCGAGGATCGGGAACAGGTCGGTCAGGTAGTCGCGCAGCACGTTGCCGGTGACCGAGATCGTGTCCAGACCGTGGCGCATGCGCGCGAGCGTGTAGCGCGTGGCCTCCTCGGGCGCGAGGATCGTGATCGTCAGCCCCTTGGTGTCGAGCGTCGCGAGGCCCTGGTGCACCTTCGCGATGATCTGAGCGTCGTGCGAACGGTTCGCGTCGAGCCAGAACACGGCCGGCACGCCGGTCGCCCGTGCGCGTGACACGGCGAGCCGCACCCAGTCCATCACCGGGATGTGCTTGGTCTGCGTCGCGCGCCAGATGTCGCCCTTGCCGACCCGGTGCTCGATCAGCACGGTGCCTTCGCCGTCGAGGACCTGGACGATGCCGTCCGAGGCGATCTCGAACGTCTTGTCGTGGCTGCCGTACTCCTCGGCAGCCTGCGCCATCAGGCCCACGTTCGGCACGGTGCCGATCGTGGCGGGGTCCAGCGGACCGTTCGCGATGACGTCGTCGAGCACGGCCTGGTAGACGCTCGCGTACGAGGAGTCCGGGATGACCGCGAGCGTGTCCGCCTCGCCGCCGTCCTTGCCCCAGAGCTTGCCGCCGTTGCGCACGAGCGCGGGCATCGATGCATCGACGATCACGTCGCTCGGCACGTGGAGGTTCGTGATCCCCTTGTCGGAGTTCACGTACGACAGGGCCGGGCCTTCGGCGATGGCCTTGTCGAACGCTGCGGCGATCTCGTCGCCGCCTGACACGTCCGCGAGGCCGGTGAGGATCGAGCCGAGACCGTCGTTGGCGCTGAGGCCCGCGGCGGCGAGCTGCTCGCCGTACTGCGCGAACACATCCGTGAAGAACGCCCGCACGACGTGGCCGAAGATGATCGGGTCGCTGACCTTCATCATCGTCGCCTTGAGGTGCACCGAGTACAGGATGCCGTCGGCCTTCGCGGTCTTCAGCGTCTCGTCGAGGAACGCGTCGAGGTCGGCGGCCGAGAGGAACGTCGCGTCGATGATCTCGCGCGGAAGGACCTTCAGGCCCTCCTTGAGCACGGTGACCGTGCCGTCCTCCGCCGTGTGGCGGAAGCTCAGGACGTCGTCGTGCGCGGCGACCCAGGAGCGCTCGTTGCTCTTGAAGTCATCGTGACCCATCGTCGCGACGCAGGTCTTCGAGCCCTCCGCGAACGGCTTGTTGCGGTGCGGGTGCTTCTTGGCGTAGTTCTTCACCGCCAGCGGCGCGCGGCGGTCGCTGTTGCCCTCGCGGAGCACCGGGTTGACCGCCGAGCCCTTGATGCGGTCGTAGCGCGCCCGCACGTCCTTCTCCTCCAGCGAGGAGGGCTCGTCCGGGAAGTCCGGGATGTCGTACCCCTGCTGCTGGAGCTCGGCGATCGCGCCCTTCAGCTGCGGGATGGACGCCGAGATGTTCGGCAGCTTGATGATGTTCGCCTCGGGCAGGGTGGCGAGGCCGCCGAGCTCGGCGAGCGAGTCGCCGACCTGCTGCTCGGGGGTGAGCTTCTGCGGGAAGGCGGCGAGGATGCGGCCGGCCAGCGAGATGTCGCGGGTCTCCACCTCGATGCCCGCCTGGCCGGTGTAGGCCTGGATGATCGGCAGGAAGGAGGCGGTGGCAAGGGCCGGCGCCTCGTCGGTGTAGGTGTAGATGATGGCGTCGTCGGTCACCAGGAGGTTCTCCGTTCGCGGGGTCTATTTGTCTCGATACCAAGATACCTGAGCCGCTCTCGCCGCGTGGGCCGCACGCCTCGCCACGGCATCCGGAAACCGATCCCGTTGCGGCCGTGAGCGAAATGTTCCTCCGAAACGTGTTCCTCCGCGCGGGAGGGGTTAGCCTGGGATCATGTCCGAACTGCGCATGGTCGAACTCTCCGCTGCGACGATCGTCGCCGTGAACAACCTGTCGCTCAAGCCCGGACAGGAGCAGTTCCTCGCCCCCGTCTCCTACGGGATCGCGGCCACCGTCATCAACCCGCAGACGTCGTGGCAGCGGGTGATCCTCGATCGCGACGAGGTCGTGGGCTTCGTCAGCGCGAACTTCGACGACGAGGCGCCGGAGGAGCATTTCCGCTCCGTTCTCTGGCGCATCAACGTCGACGCCGACGACCAGGGTCGCGGCGTCGGGCGCTTCGCGGTCGAGTCGCTCATCGACGAAGCGCGTCGCCGCGAGGTCGACCACGTGAACGTGATCTACGAGGCGGGCGACGGCGGACCGGAGAACTTCTTCCACCGCGTCGGCTTCACGCCCGTCGGCGAGACGGCATACGGCGAGATCATCGCCGAGATCCGCGTCACACCCTGAGACCGGCGGCGGGGTCTCGAATCCCCTCCCCCATCGAGACTCCGTCGCCTTTCATCGACCATCGGCGGGACCGCTCCCACGCCGATCGTCACGAATATGTTGCGAGCAACCACAAAAAGCTTGCGCTCCTCTCATCGCCGTGCGTATCATCGCTCCAGAGGCATAAGCGAAACGCTTCGACAGCATTCCGCATGACGACGATGGAGTCACGATGACGACGATCCACGAGGTGGCCGAGGCCGCCGGAGTGTCGATCAGCACGGTCTCCTATGCGCTCAGCGGCAAGCGTCCGGTGTCCGAGAAGACCCGCGTGCGCATCGAGGAAGCCGCACGTGCGCTCGGCTACGAGCCGGATGCCGGAGCCCGGATGCTGGCCGGAAGGCGTACGCACATCTTCGCGCTGACCGAGCCCCTGCGCGCGGACACGCACGCCCCGACGCACATGGCCTTCGTGCTGGCGACGGCCGTGGCTGCACGCCGGCGCGGATACGACATCCTCCTGCTGACCGACGAGCAGGCCTCCGAAGGCATGAACCGCGTGGCGGCCAGCAACCTCGTCGACGCGATCCTCGTGCTCGATGTCGCGCCGGACGATGAGCGCGCGGCGATCGCGCGGACGGTGCGCACCCCCACGGTGTTCATCGGGATCCCCGACGACCACGAGGGCCTGACCTGCGTCGACCTCGACTTCGAGGCGGCCGGACACCTCGCCGTCGATCGTCTGGCGGACGCCGAGCACACACGCATCACCCTCCTCGGTCAGACCGAGGTCTCGTACCGGAAGTCGAACTTCCCGCGGCGGCTGCTCCATGGCGTCCAGGATCGCGCCGTCGAGCGCGGGGTCGCTCTCGACTGGGTGACCACGGGCGCGGCGGCCACCGACATCGCCGCCGTGCGAGCGGCCGCGGAGACGGCGATCGCGCGCGGCGACCGGGCCTTCATCGTGCACGCCGTCGACGATGTGCACGGGGCGCTGCTGACCGTCCTCGACGAGCACGGGCTGCGTGTCGGGCACGACGTGTCCGTGATCTCCGCCGCCGCCTCCTTCGACACGACGACCCTCGCCGTCCCGGTCGACACCATCCCCCTCGTGCCGCAGCAGTCGTGCGAGCTCGCCGTCGACCTCGCGGTCCGCCGCCTGGAAGAGGCGGACGTGCGACCGGGGATCCATCTCCTCCCACCCGAATACCGCTCCGTCGGATCGGTCGCCCCTCGGGGCTGACATCCGACCCGACGCTCTTGCCTGCGCATTGTCGAAACGCTTCGACGAATGCTCCCCCACAACTGAAGACCCGACCCAGAGAAGTGTCCGGCCCGACGGGCCACCGAGAAAGGAGTGCCGACGATGGCACGCAACATCCGCAGGACGAAGGCGCTCGCCGTGATGGCCGCGCTCACCGCGACGGGGATCGCCCTGAGCGGCTGCACGGCCGGCTCCGGCGACGACGGCGGTGATGGCAAGACCCTCAAGCTGTGGCACTACGAGGGAGCCGACAGCGCGATGGGCAAGGCATGGGCCGAGGCCATCAAGATCTTCGAGGAGGAGACCGGCGCGAAGGTCGAGTTCGAGGAGAAGTCCTTCGAGCAGATCCAGAAGACCGCCAGCCAGGTGCTCGACACCGACGCAGCACCGGACCTGATGGAGTTCAACAAGGGCAACGCGACGGCGGGGTTCCTCGCGTCGACCGGCCTGATCGCCGACATCTCGGATGCCGTGGACGAGTACGGCTGGGATGAGAAGCTCGCGCCCTCCCTGCAGACGACCGCGAAGTACTCCGAAGACGGGGTCATGGGCGGCGACACCTGGTTCGGTGTGCCGAACTACGGCGAGTTCGTCGGCGTCTACTACAACCAGGACGCGTTCGCGGCGGCGGGACTCGAGATCCCCACGACCTACGACGAGTTCGTCGACGTGCTCGACGCCTTCGTCGCGAAGGGCATCACGCCGCTGGCGGAGGCCGGCGCCGAGTACCCCCTCGGACAGCTCTGGTACCAGCTCGCGCTGCTCGAGGGCGACCGCGGATTCGTCGACGCCTACCAGCTCTACGACGGCGAGGTCGACTGGCAGGGACCCGAGGTCACGGCCGCGACCGAGACCCTGAAGGAGTACGTCGACAAGGGCTACATCGCCTCCGACGTCTCCTCGGTCAAGGCCGAGGACGCCGGCGTCTCGTTCATCAACGGCAACTCCCCCATCTTCGTGTCGGGCTCGTGGTGGTTCGGTCGTTTCGTGGCCGAGGCCACGGGCTTCGACTGGACGATGACCGCCTTCCCCGGCGCCGATCTCTCGCTGGGCTCCTCGGGCAACCTCTGGGTCGTCCCCGAGAACGCCGCCAACAAGGAGCTCGCCTACGAGTTCATCGACATCACCATGCGGCCCGAGATCCAGGCGATCATCGGCAACAACGGCGGTCTGCCCGTGGCCGCGGACACCGCCGACATCACCGACGAGAAGAGCGCGGCCCTCATCGAGACGTTCAACGGCGTGCTCGACGCCGACGGCCTGTCGTTCTACCCGGACTGGCCCGCCCCCGGCTTCTACGACGTCATCGTCCAGGAGCTCCAGGGTCTGGTCACCGGTGTGCAGGACGTGAAGACCACGAACACCAACCTCGGTGAGCAGTACGACGAAGGCACCGCCGAATTCCGTTGATCCGTCCGCGGGGGCGGCATCCTCAGGATCGCCGCCCCCGCCTCCTCCTGGAGATGAACATGTCGCTCGCCACCCGCGAGGGCCGCCGCCAGAAGCTGCCGCCCGAACAGCCGTCCATCCCGCAGCGCAGCGGCGGGACCGGCGCCTATTGGATGTACCTTCTTCCCGGCTTCGCTCTGCTGCTCGTCGTCGTCATCATCCCGCTCATCTGGAACGTGTACCTCACCTTCACGAAGTGGAAGGGCGTGCGCACGCCGGAGTTCATCGGGCTGGAGAACTGGCAGAAGATCCTCACCGACAGCGACTTCTGGACGTCGTTCACGAACTCCGTCTGGATGATCCTGGCGATGGTCGTGGTCCCCACGATCGTCGGTCTCATCGTCGCCGCCCTGCTGTTCGACGTCGTCGGCCGCAAGTTCGGCGGCAAGGTCGGCAGCTTCCTGCGGGCCACCTATTACCTCCCGCAGATCCTGCCCATCGCCGTCGCCGGCATCGTGATCGGATGGATCGTGCGTCCGGGCGGAGACGGAGCCCTCAACCAGATCCTCGGCGCCTTCGGACTGCCGTCCTACGACTGGCTGGGTCAGATGCCCTCCGCGCTCATCGTGCTGATGCTCGTCATGGTGTGGGTGCAGCTCGGCTATCCGGTCGTCGTGTTCATGGCGGCTCTGCAGCGCGTCGATCCCGAGCTCTACGAGGCGGCGGAGCTCGACGGGGCCAACTGGCTGCAGCGGTTCACGGCCATCACGATGAGCATCATCCGCCCGGAGATCTTCGTCGTGACGCTGACCTGCACGATCGCGGCCCTGAAGGTGTTCGGCCCGGTCTACATCATCACGCGCGGCGGACCCGCGGGCGCCACGCTCGTGCCGGCCTACTACGCGTACCAGGAGTTCTTCACCAAGCGGAACGTCGGCTACGGCGCGACCATCGCCACCGTGCTCACCATCGTCGTGGTCATCGTGTCGATCGTGTTCATCCGCGTGCAGAACTCGCTCGAGCGCAAGGAAAGGGCGGGACTGTGATGCACGCCACCACTGCCATCGTCACCGGCAAGCCGTCGAAGAGCCGTGCCCGCGGCGGCATGACCAAGAAGCGGCCCGTCGACTGGCTGCTGCTCGCCCTCGTCGTCGTGGGTGCGCTGCTCGTGATCGCGCCGTTCTACCTCGTGCTGGTGAACTCGTTCAAGTCGCCGGTGGACTACGCCACATCCGGTCCCCTCGCCTTCCCCGAGACGCTCGACTTCGGCGGGATCATCAAGTTCTGGGAGCGGGTGAACTTCCCCGAGAAGGTCTGGAACTCGATCTTCATCTCCGGCATCGTCGCGGTGCTGGCCGTCGTGATCTCGATGCTGAATGCCTTCGCGATCGGCATCGGCCGCATCCGCGGGCGCAGCTGGATCGTGCTGCTGTTCCTCATGGCCAACCTGCTGCCGCAGGAGGCCCTGCTCTACCCGCTGTACTACATGTTCAAATCGGTGGGGCTGTACGACAACGTGTGGGCGGTGATCATCGTGTTCACCGTGATCCAGGCCGCCTTCGGCACCTACCTGCTGTCCTCCGTGTACGGCACGTTCCCCAAGGAGATCCTCGAGGCGGCCTCGCTCGACGGCGCGACTCGTTGGCAGATCCTCTGGCGCGTGATCTTCCCGATCAGCCGGCCGACCCTGTCGGTGCTGCTCATCTTCTTCTTCATCTGGACGTGGAACGAGTTCCTCATCCCGCTGACGTTCCTCGCCTCGAACGCCAACCAGACCGTCCCGGTGGCGATCAGCGTGCTGCAGGGCGACCGTCTGATGGACGTCACGACGACGAGCGCGTCGGCTCTTCTCGGCATCATCCCCACGCTCATCTTCTTCCTCATCTTCCAGCGCACGCTGACACGCGGCATCACGGCAGGAGCAGTCAAGTAATGAAGTTCACCGACGGGTTCTGGCAGCTTCGTCCCGGCGTCACCGCGCTCCACGCACAGGAGGCCTACGACATCGCGGCGACCGACGACACCCCCGATGGCCCCGGCATCGTCATCACCGCTCCGACCATGGTGATCGCCCGGCGCGGCGACGTGCTCAACCGGCCGGTGCTGACCACGACGCTCTCCTCCCCCGCGGAGGGCGTGATCCGCGTGCGCATCGCACACCACACCGGCGGGCGATGGCACGGAGGCTTCGCCCTTCCCGGGGCGGAGCGCAGCACGGCATCCGTCTCGGTCTCGGAGACCGGCGGCGTCGTGAACGCCGGCGCACTCGTCGCCCGGATCGCCCCGGGCGCCCCCTGGAACCTGGCGTTCGAGGTCGAGGGCCGCCGGGTCACCGGCAGCGGGCACAAGGCGCAGGGGTACATCCGTCTCGCCGAAGACGCGCAGGTCGATCCGGGCATCGTGGGCAACGCCCGGCAGGGAGGACGGATGCCGGCGGCATCCGCCTTCCTGCATGAGCAGCTCGATCTCGGTGTGGGCGAGCACATCTACGGGCTCGGCGAGCGCTTCGGTCCCCTGGTCAAGAACGGCCAGACGGTCGAGATCTGGAACGCCGACGGCGGCACCTCGAGCGAGCAGGCGTACAAGAACGTGCCGTTCCACCTCTCCGACCGCGGATACGGGGTGCTCGTCAACGACCCGGGTCACGTCTCCTACGAGATCGGGTCCGAGGCCGTCGAGCGCGTGCAGTTCTCGGTCTCGGGCGAGGTGCTGGAGTACTTCGTGATCGCCGGCCCCACGCCGAAGCAGGTGCTGGGCCGCTACACGGCGCTGACCGGGCGGCCGCCGGTCGTTCCGGCGTGGTCCTACGGCCTCTGGCTGTCGACGAGCTTCACGACCGACTACGACGAGCAGACCGTGAACTCGTTCATCGACGAGATGGCCGCTCGCGAGCTGCCTGTGTCGGTCTTCCACTTCGACTGCTTCTGGATGCGCGAGTTCAACTGGTGCGACTTCGAGTGGGATCCGCGGGTCTTCCCCGACCCCGAGGGCATGCTCGGACGCCTGCACGACAAGGACATCCGCGTCTGCGTCTGGATCAACCCGTACATCGCGCAGCGTTCGCCGCTGTTCCGCGAGGCCGCCGATCAGGGATTCCTGGTGCGCCGCACCGACGGATCGGTATGGCAATGGGACCTCTGGCAGGCGGGCATGGGGCTCGTCGACTTCACGAATCCCGACGCGACGGCGTGGTACCAGTCGAAGCTCCGCGCGCTCATCGGGCAGGGCGTCGACTGCTTCAAGACCGACTTCGGGGAGCGCATCCCCACCGACGTCGTGTGGGCGGACGGCGCCGACCCCGAGCGCATGCACAACCTCTACACGGAGCTGTACAACCGCGCCGTGTTCGAGGTGCTCACTGACGTCCGCGGTGACGGCGAGGCCGTGCTGTTCGCCCGGTCCGCGACCGCGGGCGGCCAGAGCATGCCCGTGCACTGGGGCGGAGACTCGACCTCGACGTTCGCGTCGATGGCTGAGACCCTGCGCGGGGGCCTCTCCCTCGCGCTGAGCGGCTTCGCGTTCTGGAGCCACGACATCGGCGGATTCGAGGGAACACCGGATGCCGCGGTGTTCAAGCGCTGGACCGCGTTCGGGCTGCTCGGCTCGCATTCGCGCTTCCACGGGTCGAGCTCGTACCGCGTGCCGTGGGCATTCGACGAGGAGGCTGTCGATGTGACCCGGCGCTTCACGCACCTGAAGATGCGACTGATGCCGTATCTCTACCAGCAGGGGCTCGATGCCGCGGCGACCGGCGTGCCGCTCATGCGGCCGATGGTGCTCGAGTTCCCGGACGACCGGGCCGCGGCCTATCTCGACCGCCAGTACATGCTCGGGTCGGATCTGCTCGTCGCCCCGGTGTTCTCGGCCGAGGGCACCGTCGACTTCTATCTGCCCGCGGGCGAGTGGACGTCGCTCCTCACCGGGGAGACCGTGACGGGAGGCTCGTGGCGCCGCGAGACCCACGGCTTCGACTCCCTGCCGCTGTATGTGCGGCCCGGCGCCGCGCTCCCCTGGGGCGCACGCGTCGACGGACCCGGGTACGACTACCACGACGGGCTGCAGCTGCGCGTCTTCCCCGGCGGGACGGGCGCCGGATCGGTGACCGTGACGAATCCGGATGGCCGTAGTGTGACCTACGACGTCGACCTCGAGGAGATCACCGGATGACCAGCCCGCTCACCCCGCTCATCCCGCGCGACGACTACCGGGGTTCCGGTCTCGTCTTCCCGGAGGGTTTCACCTTCGGCTCTGCCACCGCCTCGTACCAGATCGAGGGCGCGGCGGCCGAGGACGGGCGCACCCCGTCGATCTGGGACACGTTCAGCAAGACACCGGGACGCGTCTGGAACGGCGACACGGGAGACGTCGCGTGCGACCACTACCACCGCGTCGACGAGGACCTCGACCTGATGCAGGACCTGGGCCTGCAGGCCTATCGCTTCTCGATCGCCTGGCCCCGCATCGTGCCGACGGCCTCGGGCGAGGTGAATCAGGCAGGGGTCGACTTCTACTCGCGGCTCGTCGACGGGCTGCTCGAGCGCGGCATCCGCCCGGTGGCCACCCTGTACCACTGGGATCTCCCCCAGTACCTGGAGGATGCCGGAGGCTGGACGGCCCGCGCGACGACCGATGCCTTCGAGCGCTACGCCGAGATCATGGGTTCCGCGCTCGGCGACCGCGTGCACACGTGGACGACCCTCAACGAGCCGTGGTGCTCGGCGTATCTCGGCTACGGGCAGGGCGGGCACGCGCCGGGTCGGCATGAGCCGGCATCGGCGCTGGCGGCCGTGCACCACCTGAACCTCGCGCACGGGCGTGCGATCCAGGCGCTGCGAGCGACGTCGAGCGGCGACCCCGACTACTCGGTGACGCTGAACTTCCATGTGCTCCGCGGGCAGGGAGAGGGCGCCGCCGAGGCCGTGCGGCGCATCGATGCCCTGGCGAACCGGGCGTTCACCGGACCGATGCTGCGGGGCGAGTACCCCGCCGATCTGCTGGCTGACACGGCATCCGTCACCGACTGGGACTTCGTTCAGGCCGGAGACCTCGCCACGATCGCGCAGCCGATCGACGTGCTCGGCGTGAACTACTACTCGACCGCGACCGTACGGCTCTGGGACGGCGTGTCCGAGAAGCAGCAGAACGACGGACACAAGGGCGCCGAGGGCGGCACGGCATGGCCCGGAAGCGACCGGATCGTGGAGTTCGTCGAGCAGCCCGGGCCGTACACGGCCATGGGCTGGAACATCGCACCGGAGGGGCTCGAAGAGCTGCTCGTGTCGCTGTCGGAGCAGTTCCCGGATCAGGCGCTCATGGTCACCGAGAACGGGGCTGCCTTCGAAGACGAGGTCGCCGAAGACGGCGCGGTCCCCGATCCGGAGCGCACCGACTACCTGCGTCGGCACTTCACCGCCGCGCACCGGGCGCTCGAGCGCGGGGTCGACCTGCGCGGGTACTTCGTGTGGTCGCTGCTCGACAACTTCGAGTGGGGCTACGGCTATGCCAAGCGATTCGGGATCGTGCGGGTCGACTTCGACACGCTCGAGCGCACCGTGAAGGACTCGGGGCACTGGTACCGCGAGCTCGTGCGGACGCGGACCGTGGGAGCCTAGGCCACGATCGCGAGCCGGACGATCAGCGATGGTCGTCCGGCTCCGGACCGTGGGAGCCTAGGCCACGATCGCGAGCCGGACGATCAGCGGTGGTCGTCCGGCTTTCCGGGGCGTCGGCGCGACGTCCACGCCGACAGGGCGGATGCCGCGGCCCCCGCCGCCCGATCGATGGCCTCGGCCGAGCGACTCAGCACGTCCTGTGCCGCGTCCTGCCACGCGGGGATCGTCGTCGCCTCCCCCGCCTGCACCTTCGCCGCGTGCTCCGCCGCCTCGAACGCGCGCTCGAGTTCGGCGACGGCATCCCGGTAGGCGGCGAACTCGGCGGGTGTGACGCGGCCGGTCGCGGCCCGACGCATCTCCTTCGCGTGATCCGCCGCTCGCAGATACGCGGCCGTCTCCGGTCGCTTGACGTCGGTCATCGCCGGATACCCGATCTGCAGCGCCGGGTCGGTCTCGTATCGCATCCATCGAGCGATCACCGCGTCGTGCTCCGCCTGCAGCCGATCCAGCGGACGAGGACCGGATGCCGGCGGGATCGCCGCCCGCGCGGCGTTCAGCCGCACCTGACGGGCTCGCACATCGGCCGACGCGGCCTTCGCATCGCGTTCCCTCTCGCGCAGCATCCGCCGTGCGGCGGCGACCTGCTCCGCGGACGCCCGCTGTGCCGCGCGCTCGGCGGCGACCCTCGTCAGGTCCGCCCGCGCGATCTTGAGCGCCGTCCGCCGCTCCGCCGCGACCTGCTGCGACGCGCGAAGGTCATGGCGGGCCGCATCGACGGCGAGCCTCCTGCCGCTGGTCGTGCTGTTGCGTCGGTTCACCCCGATCACCCCCACTGTCCCCACGGCGACCGCGGAAGGCGCGATCCACCACCACTCGGCCACGAGCAGCAAGGGGTCCATCCTTCGATGCTACCCAGGGGCAGGTTGCGGCACGCGGGCTTGGGCGTCTTCTGCGGCCGATTCCCACCTGACGAGGCGACCGGCCCTCACCCCTCCGGTGGCCCCTCGAACTTCTGCGGCCGATCCGAGCTTCTGCGGCCACATCGATCGGATGTGGCCGCAGAAGTTCGAGATGGCCGCGGAAGTTGCGGCGATACGGAAGCGACGCGGCTAGACCAGGGTCTCCTGCCACGCCGCATGCAGCTGCGCGAACTTGCCGGTGCCGCTGATGAGCGCGTCGGGGGTGTCGTCCTCGATGATCTGCCCGTGCTCCATCACCAGCACACGATCGGCGATCGCGACCGTCGAGAGGCGGTGCGCGATGATGATCGCGGTGCGGTCCTTGAGCAGGGTCTGCAGCGCGTCCTGGATCAGTCGCTCCGACGGGATGTCCAGCGAGGCCGTGGCCTCGTCGAGGATCAGCACCGCCGGGTCGGCGAGGAACGCGCGGGCGAACGAGATCAGCTGACGCTGTCCCGCCGACACCCGGCCACCGCGCTTGTTGACGTCGGTGCCGTATCCGTCGGGCAGGGACGAGATGAACCCGTCAGCGCCGACGGCCCGAGCCGCCGCGCGGATCTCATCCAGCGTCGCGTCCGGCTTGCCGAGCGCGATGTTGTCGGCGACCGTGCCGCTGAACAGGTACGCCTCCTGCGTGACCATGACGATCGCGCGGCGGAGATCCTTCGGATGCAGCGAGCGCAGGTCGACGCCGTCCAGCGTGACGTGTCCCTCCGACGGATCGTAGAACCGCGAGATCAGCTTCGCCAGCGTGGACTTGCCCGCGCCGGTCGTGCCGACGAGCGCGATCGTCTGACCCGCGGGGATGTCGAGCGAGAAGTTCGGCAGGATCGTCTTCTCGCCGTTGTAGCCGAAGGTCACCTCGTCGAAGTTCACGTGTCCGCGCGACTCCCACAGATCCACGGGCTTCTCGGGGTCCGGCACCGTCGGCACCTCTTCGAGCACGCCCGACACCTTCTCCAGCGCGGCCGTCGCCGACTGATAGGAGTTCAGGAACATCGCGATCTCCTGCATCGGCGCGAAGAAGTTCCGTACGTAGAGCACCGCGGAGAGCAGCACACCCACCGTGAGCGCTCCATCGGAGACCCGGATGCCGCCCCAGAGCACGACGATGCCGAGCACCAGCGCTGCGACGCCCATGAGCCCCGGCTCGAACGTGCCGAACAGCAGCATCGACCGGCGGTTGACGTCGCGGTAGTCGCCCGCGACCTCCTGGAACGACGTGTCGTTGCGCGGCTCCTTGCGGAACGCCTTCACGGCGCGGATGCCGGTCATCGTCTCGACGAACTGCACGATCACCTTCGCGCTGATGACGCGGGACTCGCGGTAGACGAGCTGAGAGCGCGAGTAGAACCAGCGCATCAGGAAGAACAGCGGGATGCCGCCGACCGCGAGGATCAGCCCCGACTGCCAGTCCCAGAAGCACAGGGCGATGAACGTGAACAGGCCGAAGAGCACACCGGAGACGAGCTCGTTCAGACCTCCGTCCAGCAGCTCCTTGATCGAGTCGAGGTCGCTCGTCTGACGGGAGATGATGCGCCCCGACGTGTACGACTCGTGGAACTCCAGGCTCAGCCGCTGCGTGTGCAGGAAGATGCGCTTGCGAAGATCGAGCAGCACCGCCTGTGTGAGCTTGGCGGCGATGATCACGTACCAGGCGATCAGGATCGAGGCCAGGAGCCCCGCGAGCAGGTAGATGCCGCCGACCATGAAGGTCGGCATCCAATCGGCGTCGTTCAGCACGGCCGGCAGAGCGCGGTCGAGCCCGATGCTGATCAGGATCGGGCCGGCAACCTGCAGAGCGGTCGAGACCACCAGCACGGCAGCCGCGAGCACGATCTGCGGCTTCAGCGGACGGACGAGGGATCCGAGCAGACGGAGGGACCGACGACGGATCTCCTTGCTCTCCTCGCGGGTATACCGGGAACGATCCTCGTCCTGGGTTCCGGTGATGGCGGAGCTCATCGCTGCACCTCCTTCTTCATTTCGGTTGCTGAGTCCGACGAAGCATCGTCGGCGGCCGCCATCTCGAGGCCCTCGCGGACCTCTTCGGCGACCTCGAGCTGCTCGTCGCGGATCACGGGGATCGCCCCGGTTCGTGCCGCCTCCTCCGCCTCGAGGCTGGAGATGACATGACGGTAGTGCCGACTCGACTTGAGCAGTTCGGAGTGCGTGCCGACCGCGGTCACACGCCCGGCCTCGAGCAGGGCGACGCGGTCGGCGAGCGCGACCGTGGAAGGACGGTGCGCCACGATCATGGCCGTGGTGTCGGCGAGGACGTGCCGGAGCGCCTCCTCCACGAGGGCCTCGGTGTCGACGTCGAGTGCGGACAGCGGGTCGTCGAGCACGAGAACCTTCGGCTTCGCCGCCACCGCACGGGCGAGGGCCAGCCGCTGCCGCTGGCCGCCGGAGAGGCTGAGCCCCTCCTCGCCGATCACGGTCTCCACGCCGTCGGGCAGGGAGTCCACGAACGCCGCCTGAGCGACCTGCAGCGCCTCGCGCAGCACCCGCTCGCCCTCTTCGCTGTGCACGTCGAGGTCGGCACGGCCGAGCAGCACGTTCTCGCGGACGGTCGCCGAGAACAGGGTCGCATCCTCGAACGCCATGGCGATGTGCTGCCGCAGCTCGGAAAGCGGGAGATCGCGCACATCGACGCCGTCGAGCGTGACCTTGCCGCCCGTCACGTCATACAGACGCGTCGGTAGGGTCGTCAGCGTCGTCTTGCCGCTTCCGGTGAGTCCCACCAGCGCCATGGTCTCGCCGGGGCGCAGCACCAGGTCGATGCCGTCGAGGAGGTCGCGCTCGTGTGCGCCGGCGTCCTGGTAGCGGAAGTGCGCGTTCTCGAACGCGAGCTCTCCCCGCGGGTTCTCGATGTGCACCGGGTGCTCCGGATCCGTGATGGTGTTCGTCTCGGAGAAGATGTCGAACACACGGTCGGTCGCCGTGCGGGCGTCGAGCATGAACGAGAACAGGAAGCCGATCGACTCGATCGGCCACCGCAGCACGACGGCCATCGCGAAGAACGCGAACAGCTCTGCCTCGTCGATCGCGCCCTGGGAGATCAGCCAGATACCGGACATCAGGCTGAGTCCGAAGGCGATCTGCGGCATCAGGTCGAGCCAGAACCAGATCGACGCGATCGCGCGGGCCTTGCTCATCTCCGTCTCGCGGAGCGTCTCGGCCTGACGGCTGAACCGGCTCAGGGCGTGCTTGCCGCGGCCGAAGGCCTTCAGCACGCGGATGCCGTGCACGCTCTCCTCGACGCTGGTGGCGAGGTCGCCGGCCTGGTCCTGGCTGCGGCGGGTCAGCGCGCCGTAGCGCTTCTCGAACAGGTATCCACGCACCCACAGCGGGATCGCGGTCACGAGGAAGATCGTGCCCAGCAGCCAGTGCCAGCGGAAGAGCAGCGCCGACCCGATGGCGATCGTGAGGATGTTCACGACGAGCAGCACGAGGCCGAAGGCGAGCCAGCGCCGGATGAGGCCGATGTCCTGCATCATGCGGCTGAGCAGCTGACCGGACTGCCAGCGGTCGTGGAACGACACCGGCAGCGTCTGCAGGCGCGAGTAGAGCGTCGTGCGCATCTGGTACTCGACCTCGGTGGCCGGGTTCAGCACGAACTGCCGGCGCAGCCACACCATGACGGCCTCGCCGAGCGCGAGGGCGAAGACGACGACGGCACCGACGACGATGGCGCTGATCTCGCCGGACCGCACGGGTCCGCCGATGATCTGCTCGAGCACGATCGGGATCATCAGGGCGATGATCGCGGCGATGAGCGCACTGGCGGCACCGCCGGCGAGCCGCCAGATGACCGGCTTCACGAAGGGCTTCAGGCGCCACAGTGCAGCCGGAGTGGAGAGAGTGGAAGAGGGCGAGATGTTCTGCGAGGAAGGCGAGGAGGACATGTCTCTCAGATGAGTTTCGTATGGGAAAACGGTTGCGGAAAGGGACGGATGACAGCGCGGACTCTGCGAGCCCGGCATCCGTTGCGAGAGAAGCGGCTCTAGATGAGCGGACGCACCGGGGTCGAGCCGAGAGCGTCGATCCGCACAGCGGCGATCGTGGTCATGATGTCCTCCTCAGGGGCTCGGCGGCGTCGCCCGGTCGGCGCGACAGCCCACCAGCCTATTCCTGTGAACCAGCTGAAGGCAAGAGTCATTCCCGATTGATCGGATCGCCCCGCGCCACGGAGGTCGCAGCCGCGGCTCAGCTTCGCGTCGTGCGCCCGAGCTCGGCCCTCAGCAGACGATGCAGGTTCGCGCCGAGCACCGAGAAGATCTCCTCTTCGCCCCAGCCCCGCCGGAGCAGCGCCTCGGTGACGAGCGGGAGCCCCGTCGGCCCTTCGAGTCCCGGGATATAGCAGTCGACCGGCACGCCTTCGACCAGCTCCTCCACGCAGCAGGGGGCTGTCGTGTCTTCGAGGACCTCGCGGACGAAGTCCGGCCCCATGCCGACGTGGTCGATGCCCGCGATCGAGACGACATGCTCGAGGTGATCGACGACGGTGTCGAGCGTGTGGGTGTCGGCGTGCAGGTACGACGCGAAGAAGTTGACGCAGACGAGCCCGCCGCCTGCGGCGATCGCCGCGATCTGCGCGTCGGTGAGGTTGCGATGGTGATCGAACAGGGCTCGCGCCGACGAGTGCGACGCGATGACGGGGCGGGTCGCGAGTTCGAGCACGTGATCGACGCCGGCTGCCCCGAGGTGACTGACGTCGAAGATCATCCCGATCCGCTCCATCTCCGCGAAGGCCCGGATGCCGGGGCGCGTGAGCCTGCTCCCCGCGGCATCCTCGCCGCTGCCGTCCGCGAACGCACTGCGACCGAAGTGCGCGACGGAGCCCATGCGAACGCCCAGCCGGTGCACGGTCTCGAGCAGCTCGACGTCTTCGGCGATGCCCGGCATGCCCTCGAGTGCCAGCACGAGCGCGATGCGCCCCTCGGCGACCGCCCTGTCGATGTCGGCACCGGTGAGGCAGAGGGCCACGGCGTCGGCGTTCCCCTCCGCGAGGCGGTGCGCGGCCTCGATCATGCGGAGCGTTCGCCGCAGAGCGCCTTCGGGGCGATAGAACTCGTCGATGAAGACGGGAAGGATCTGCAGATCGACGCCGCCGGCCTGCAGCTGCGGAAGCCACTGCCTGCGGAAGAACGACGCCCACTCATCCGACGGCCGAGTCGCGACCGCGCACAGCAGATCGTTGTGCGCGTCGGCGACGAGGGCGCTGCGGTGGAGCGCGGCTGCTCGGTTATCGGTCATGCGCCCATCCTGCCGCCCTGGGACACCTGATCCGGGCATATCGCCCGAACGGCGCGAGAAGTAACGTGATCGTCACGCAGATCTCAGCGTGCGGAGGACTCTCTGGCCAGCAGGCTCTCCTTGACCGGGAGGCCCCAGGCGAAGCCGCCGAGGCTGCCGTCGGTGCGCAGCACGCGGTGGCACGGCACGAACAGCGCCGGTGCGTTCCGCGCGCAGATGGATGCCGCGGCGCGCACGGCACGTGGGTTGCCCAGTCGTGCTGCGAACGAGGTGTAGGTCAGGGGCTCTCCCGCGTCGATCGCACGCAGCTCAGCCCAGCCGGCGAGCTGCAGCGCCGTTCCGGTCTGCTTCACGGCGACCGCGTCGATCGCGGAGAGGTCCCCCGCATAGTAGGCGAGGGCCGCAGCGGCGGCATCCGTCTCTCCGTCGCGGATCGCCTCAGGGCGGGCGGAGGCTGCCAGCCGGCCGACGATCGCGTCGGCGTCGGCCGTCCAGCCGGACGAGAGCACGCGCTGCCGGTCGTCGACGAGGATCGTGAAGGGGCCGTCGGCGGTGTCGATGGTCTGGATGATCGCGGTCATGATGTCTCCTTCGAAGTGACGGTTCGGGTGATGCGGGCGGGGCGAATCGGTGCGGCTCGCCAGAGATGCGCGCTCAGGTAGCTGCGCCAGGGAGCGGCGCGCTCTGCCCAGGCCGTGAGCGCCTTGGGCTCGCCCGGGAGGCCGGAAGCCGCGGCACCGGCGCGCAGCGCCACGTCTCCGGGGAGCAGGATGTCGGGATCGCCGAGCACCCGCATCCGCACGTAGTCGGCGGTCCACGGACCGATACCCGGCATCGCGAGCAGCGCGGCGCGTTGCTCCGCTCCGTCGTCGCCGACGGTGAGGCGCAGGGACCCGTCTGCGAGGGCCGCGGCGGCTCCGGTGATCGCTCGGATTCGGGCGGCCGGCCCGCGCAGCACCTCGGTGCCGCGCTCGGCGATCGCCGCCATCGTCGGGAAGAGCAGACCGCTCTCCGTGCGCTCCCCCAGCGCCTCGGCGAGCCCGCTGAGCGCGGTGCGCGCCGCCACGACGGTGATCTGCTGTCCGATCATGGCGCGGATCAGCATCTCGTGCGGGTCGGCCGATCCGGGAACGCGGATGCCCGGTGTGCGCGCCACGAGCGGCGCGAGCTCAGGATGGGCGGAGAGAGCCTCCGCGACGGCGATCGGGTCGGCGTCGAGGTCGAAGATGCGGCGGACGGTCGCGACGAGAGGCGCGAGGTCGGAGAGCCGTGCGACGCGGGCGCGGAGGCGCAGGCGCTCGGCGGCATCTTGGCGCACCTCGAACCAGGCGGCACCTCCGCTCATGCGCAGGTGCCGGGAGAACGACGTCGGCGTCGCCTCCTCGACCCCCGGCAGCGCCCGCGCCGTCATCCAGTCGAAGATGCCGCTGGCATCGAGCGGGCCGCGGTACGGGAGCACGAGGTCGATCACGCCGGAGGCGACCTCGATGCCGGACGACCGTCGGCGCGCACGCAGCTCGCCGGGAGTGAGTCCGAACACCTCGCGGATCGTGTCGTTGCCCTGCCGGATGCTGGCGAAGCCGGCCGAGAATGCGACATCGGAGATCGACATGTCGGTTCCGACGAGGAGCATCCGCGCGGTGTGCGCCCGATGCGCCCTGGCCAGCGCGAGGGGACCCGCGCCCAGCTCGGCGCTGAGCAGTCGGGTGAGGTGACGCGAGGAGTACCCGAGCCGTGCAGCCAGCCCCGGCACGCCTTCGCGTTCGATCACGCCGTCGGCGATCAGACGCATCGCTCTGGCCGCCGTGTCGCCGCGGACGTTCCAGGCGGGAGAGCCGGGAGCCGCCTCCGGCAGGCAGCGCTTGCACGCACGGTAGCCGGCCTCGTGGGCGGCCGCGCTCGTCGGATAGAACGTGACGTTCTGCGGTTTCGGCGTGCGCGCGGGGCAGCTCGGCCGGCAGTAGATGCCGGTCGAGCGCACCGCCGTCACGAACTGCCCGTCGAAGCGCGTGTCGCGGGCGTTGATCGCCCGATAGCGTTCGTCGAAGTCGGTCAGGGGGAGGCTCATGCCCCCACTCTGTCACGACCCGCCGACATCGACTGGCGGGAATCGGACATCGCTGTGGACGCCCCGGATCAGTGGAAGAAGTGCCGCTCCCCGGTGAAGAACATCGTCACACCGGCCTTGCGAGCAGCATCGATGACCTCTTCGTCGCGCACCGACCCACCCGGCTGCACGATGGCCGTGACACCCGCGTCGATGAGCACCTGGGCGCCGTCCGCGAACGGGAAGAACGCGTCGGACGCCGCGACCGATCCGGCCGCGCGATCTCCCGCCCGCTCGACCGCGAGGCGGCACGAGTCGACGCGATTGACCTGGCCCATGCCGACGCCGACCGTGGCGTTGTCCTTCGCGAGCACGATCGCGTTGGATTTCACCGCGCGGCACGCCTTCCACGCGAAGATGAGGTTGACCATCTCGTCATCGCTCGGACGCTCACCGGAGACGAGCTCCCAGTTCTCGGCGACGGATCCGATGTCGTCGGGGAAGCGGTCGGCGTCCTGCAACAGCAGGCCACCGGAGACCAGACGCACGTCCATCCGCTCCTGCTGCCAGTCCTCCGGCAGCTGCAGCAGGCGGAGGTTCTTCTTCGCCTTGAACACCTCGAGCGCGGCCGGCTCGAACGAGGGCGCGACGATGACCTCGGTGAAGATGTCCTTCAGGTTCTCGGCCATCTTGAGGGTCACCGTGCCGTTGGCGGCGATCACGCCGCCGTACGCCGACACCGGGTCGCACTCGTGCGCGCGCAGGTGGGCGCTGGCGATGGGGTCGAGGGCGTTCGGCGCGGTGGTGGCGATCCCGCACGGGTTCGCGTGCTTGATGATCGCGACGGCCGGCTTCACCATGTCGTAGGCGGCACGCAGCGCGGCATCCGCGTCGACGTAGTTGTTGTACGACATCTCCTTGCCCTGGAGCTGCGTCGCCTGCGCGATGCCGTGGCCGCCGGCGCGCGTGTAGATCGCGGCGCGCTGGTGCGAGTTCTCGCCGTAGCGCAGCGTGGCGAGACGCTCGGCCTGGATCGTCAGGTGCACCGGCAGGTCGTCCGGCTCGCCGAGCGTTCCCTCGGCGAACCACTGCGCGACGGCGGTGTCGTAGGAGGCGGTGTGCGCGAACGCCCGGGCGGCGAGTTCGCGGCGCTGCGACAGCGAGGTGCCACCTTCGCCGATCGCCGCGACGACCGCGGGATAGGACTGGGGAGAGACGACGATCGCGACGTTGGCGTGGTTCTTCGCCGCGGCGCGCACCATCGCCGGCCCGCCGATGTCGATCTGCTCCACGACGTCGTCGCCGACGGCACCGGAGGCGACCGTCTCGACGAACGGGTAGAGGTTCACCACGACCAGCTCGAACGGGGCGATGTCGAGCTCCTGCAGCTGACGCTCGTGGTCCGCGAGGCGGAGGTCGGCGAGCAGACCGCCGTGGACCTTGGGGTGCAGCGTCTTCACGCGTCCGTCGAGCATCTCCGCAACGCCCGTGACGGCGGCGACGTCGGTCACGTCGAAGCCCGCATCGCGGATCGTCGCGGCCGTCGATCCGGTCGAGACGATCTCCACTCCGGCGGCGGCCAGCGCTTCGGCGAGCACGAGCAGATCGGTCTTGTCGCTCACCGAGACGAGCGCGCGCCGGATCGGCACGGTGTCGCGATCGCGGTAGAGCGAGGGGTCGTGGCGGGGGCCGGCCATGGTGGGCTCCTTCGTGCGTGAGGTGCGTCGGGTGGAAGCTGTCAGGGTGCGGGGGTCAGTGCGAGCTCGCCGGTGGCGATGGCGCGCACGACGTCGATGAGCAGTCGACGCTCGACGGGCTTGATGCGCTCGTGCAGGCTGTGCTCGGTGTCGCCGGGCAGGATCGGCACGCGTTCCTGCGCGAGGATCGGTCCGGTGTCCACACCGTCGTCGACCACGATCACGCTCGCACCGGTCTGCTCGACGCCGGCGGCCAGCGCGTCGCGAACGCCGTGGGCGCCCGGGAACTCCGGGAGGAACGCCGGGTGCGTGTTCAGCAGCCGCGGCGAGTACTCCGCGACCAGCGCCGGCGGCAGCAGGCGCATGAGCCCGCTGAGGACGACCAGATCCGGAGTCCAGACGGCGAGCTGTCGTCCGAGCTCTTCACCCCACGCCTCGCGACTGTCGTGCTCGTGCCACGGCACCGTGAAGCTGGGGATGCCGAACTCCTCGGCGTGCGCCAGCCCGTCGGCTTCGCGGTCGGCGCCGACCACGACGACCCTGGCGGGGAAATCGGGGTGACGAGCGGCCTCGAGGAGGGCGCGAAGGTTCGAGCCGGTGCCCGAGATGAGAACGGCGACCGTGAGCACGCGCCCAGTCTACCGGGGCGCGGGCAGTGCTCCCGCCTCGCATCCGCCGTCGTCCGAGGGCATCAGTCGAGACGGTCCGAGGGGTCGCGCTTCGGGATCGTGAACCCGCGGGGGTCGTCCAGCGGCGCCGTGTCGTCGAACGGGGAGGGGCCGGTGGTGCGTGCCGCGTCGGATGCCGGCGCCGGGTCGCCGTCCACGAGCGGCTCGGCCGACATCTCGGCCAGCCACCGATCGGTGCGCTCCTCCGCCAGCTCGTCGCGATGTCGCGGCGACAGCAGCAGGATCGCGGCCCCGAGGAGCACCTCGCCGCCCAGGGCGAGGGCGAACGGGAGCGGCGACGGCCCGACCTCTGCCAGTCGACCCGGTCCCATCGACCCCGAGGCGAGCACCGCGGCGAGCGCGGCGATCCCCGCGGTCACGGCGCCGATGCCGAGTGCGATGACCGTTCGCTGGGACATGCCGAGCGGCGTGCCCTCCCACACCAGGCGGGAGCGGACGGCCCAGCCGGCGAAGGCACCGGCGGCGATCGGCACGAGCACGATGATCAGCATCCAGATCGAGCTGTTCTCCGGGAGCAGGCCGAAGACCGGGATGCCGGGGACCACTCCCAGCTGCGTGCCCGCCGGCGACACCGCGGTCCCGGCGCCGACCGCGAAACCCGGTCCCGCGATCCAGGACGCCACCCACACGATCAGCGTCGGCAGGTAGACGAGCTGGCCGAGCGTCATGACCGTCAGCCCGAGCACGTCGACGCGGGCCGCCTGGAACAGGGCGACGACCTCCCCGCCGCGCAGCGCGATCATCACGGCGAGCGCCGTGGCCGCCGCGCCCGTCACGGCGACGATGACGATGGCCGTGCCGCGCACGATCGCGGCCGGGACCGCCGCCCAGTCCTCCCTGGCGTCGAGCGCGTCGTGGATGCGATCCAGCAGGCCCCCGTCGCCCTCCTCCCAGGCGACGCGGACTCCGCCGCACATCGCGCCGACGAGGTACACCGCAGGCGGGAGGAGGATCGCCAGGAACAAGGGGGTCTGCGCCGCCGCGAGCTCTGTGCTGAGCGCGACGCCGGTCGCGATGAGGGCGAAGACGGCCGAGCCGGAGAGCGCGCCGAGGAGCCAGGCGCCGGCGGTCGCGGCACGCTTGCCGGAGCGTGCGGCGAACAGCAGGGTGAACAGCAGGAATGCGAGCGGGGTGATCGATACGGCGAAGCTCGCGGCTTCGGTCGGGAGGCCGAGCGCGACGATGAGCTCGTCGGGGATCGTCACCGCGAGCGGCACTCCGTGACCGAACTCCCACAGGGTGCCGGTGAGCGGCCAGAGCGCACCCCAGTCGGCGGTGACGCCGAACGCCAGCGTCCAGAGCAGCGTCAGCGGCGCCAGGAGCACGGCGAGGCCGACCGCGGCGGCGATGGCGGCGTCGAAGGCGGCGAGGAGCGCGACGAGGAGGCGTTGCATATCGAATCGAGACTACGACGAGTTCCCGCTCACCTCCTGGGGGCGCGCGCTGGTCGGACGACACGATAGCGTCTTCTCCGGAGGTTCCCCCGATGACAACTGCCCCGTCCCCCGCCCACGCGCCCACTGAGCCCACGAGCGCTCTCGATCGCTACTTCGAGATCAGCAAGCGAGGATCCACGGTCGGCACCGAGATCCGCGGTGGCCTGGTGACGTTCGTCACGATGGCGTACATCGTGATCCTGAACCCGATCATCCTGTCGGGCAAACCCGATGTCGCGGGCGACATGCTCGCCTTCAACGCCGTGGGAGCTGCCACCGCCCTCACCGCCGGTGTGATGACGATCCTGTTCGGACTCGTCACGCGCCTGCCGTTCGGCTTCGCGGCAGGTCTCGGCATCAACGCCTTCGTGGCCTTCTCGGTGGTCGGCCAGGTCACCTGGCCCGAGGCGATGGCGCTCGTGATGATCAACGGCGTCATCATCGTGCTGCTCGCGGCCACCGGACTGCGGAAGGCGATCTTCGACGCGGTCCCCTTCCAGCTGAAGATCGCGATCACGGTCGGAATCGGCCTGTTCATCGCCTTCATCGGCTTCGTCAACTCCGGCTTCGTCACCGCGACGGGCGCCTCCTCTCCCCCGGTCGGCCTCGGCGTGAACGGCTCGGTGGCGACCGTGCCGAGCCTGCTCTTCGTGATCACGCTCCTGCTCACCGGCATCCTGGTGGCGCTGCGGATCAAGGGCGGCATGCTGATCGGACTCGTCGGCGGCACGGTGCTCGCCGTGATCGTCGAGGCGATCTGGCACATCGGCCCGCGCGGCTTCGACGACGAGGGGAATGTCGTCAACCCCGGCGGCTGGGGGCTGACCGTTCCCGCGCTGAACGGCTCGCCTGTGAGCGTTCCGGACCTCAGCCTGGTCGGCGCCGTCGACTTCACGTTCGACTTCGGCAAGGTCAGCGTCGTCGCGCTGGTCATGATCGTCTTCACACTGCTCTTCACGAACTTCTTCGACGCCATGGGCACCATGACTGGCCTGGCCAAGGAGGCGAACCTCGCCGATGACAACGGCGACTTCCCCCGCATCAAGTCCGCACTGATCGTCGAGGGTGTCGGCGCGATCGCCGGCGGCGCGACCTCGTCCTCCTCGAGCACCGTGTTCATCGAGTCGGGTGCGGGCATCGGCGAAGGGGCGCGCACCGGCCTCGCGAACGTCGTCACCGGCGTCGTCTTCCTGCTCGCGATGTTCCTGACGCCGCTCACGTCGATCGTGCCGACCGAGATCGCCGCTGCCGCGCTGATCATCGTGGGTGCGATGATGATGGCGCAGATCCGCCACATCGACTTCGGCGACTTCCGCGTGCTGCTGCCGGTCTTCCTCACCGTGTCGGTCATGCCGCTGACCTACTCGATCGCCAACGGCATCGGCGCGGGCTTCGTCAGCTGGGTGCTCATCCACGCGTTCTCCGGCAAGGCCAAGAGCATCAGCCCCCTGCTGTGGGTGGTCGGCGCGGGCTTCCTGATCTTCTTCGCGCGGGGCCCGATCGAGGCGCTGTTCGGCATCGGGATCTGATATCCCGATATGAAGGAGGGGGCGGATGCTGCGGCATCCGCCCCCTCCGTCTTACGCTCGTCGTCGTGACGGATCCCGGCGACGAACAGGAGTTCACGCTGCTGCATCGGATGAACACCTGGGGTCTGTCGAGCGATCGTCCGGGGAGTCTGAGCTGGGAGTACCGCGGGCAGGTCTGGCAGGCACGCCGCCCGGCCGACGGCGATCCTCCCTCGGAGGTCAGCGTCCGATGCCCCCAGTGCTACGAGACCCTCGCGCTCCGCGTCGAGTCGGTGCGAGCGATGCGTCGGCGGAAGACCATCCTCCGATGCGCAGCCCTGCTCCTCGCCCTCATCGGCGTACTCGCCATCGTCTCGTGCGCCGCCCAGGTCGGCGTGGCCGACGACAGCTCTCTCGCCGACGGCATCCGCTCGTCGGCGAGTGCCGGGGCAGCCATCAGCACGCTGCTCGTGATCGCGTCGCTCACGGCGGCGTGGACGCTGATCCTCACGGCCGCGAACCAGGTCGGAGTGCAGGGCCACGGCGCGGGAGCTCCGGCCTTCGCCCGGCATCGTGTGCAGCAGGGCCCGTCGTCACCGGCCCCGTAGCGATCCCGGCGGCTCTCTGGTAGACCGGAGGCACCTCCCGAGAAGGTGGATCCGATGTCCGCATCCGACGCGGCCGCAGGCGCCCGCTATGTCACCGACGGCGGTCTCGAGACCGACCTGATCTTCCACCATGGCGTCGAACTTCCCGACTTCGCCGCGTTCGTGCTGCTCGACGACGAGCGTGGCCGTGGCCTGCTGCGGGACTACTACCGCGGGTTCGCCGAGGTCGCGCGCGCGCACGGTGCCAGTCTGAGGCTCGAGTCCGCCACCTGGCGGGCGAGCGCGGACTGGGGTGCGCGACGGGGGTACGACGCGGCAGCCCTCCGCAGATCCAACGTCGCCGCGGTGGACCTGCTCCACGATGTCGCGGCGGACTTCCGCGATCTGCCCGAGGTCCGCCTCGTCGGGGTGATCGGTCCCCGCGGCGACGGCTACCGACCCGGCTCATGGGACGCCCGCAGCGGAGCCGACGACGCACTCGCCTACCACCGGGCGCAGGTGCGGGCGCTCAGCGATGCCGGAGTGCACGTCATCGCGGCGTACACGCTCACGGATCCCGCCGAGGCCATCGGCATCGTCCGCGCCGCACGCGAGGCCGGGATGCCGGTCGAGATCTCCTTCACCGTGGAGACCGACGGGCTTCTCGCCTCGGGACGCACTCTGGCGGAGACGATCGACCTCGTCGATGCGGCCGCCTCGCCGGACGGCTATCTGTTGAACTGCGCGCATCCGGAGCACCTCGACCGCGCGATCGATCCGACGGTCACCGCGCGGATCATCGGCATCCGTCCCAACGCGTCTCGTCTGTCGCACGCGGAACTCGACGAAGCCGAGCAGCTCGACGACGGCGATCCGGAGGAACTCGCCGCCCGCACCGTCGAGCTACTGCAGCGGATGCCGGCTGTGCGCGTGATCGGCGGATGCTGCGGCACCGACGTGCGCCATATCGCGGAGATGTGGCGTCGGCTCAGCGCGCACGAATCCGGCTGAGGCGACGAGGCTCCGTCGCCGAGCAGATCTCAGGCGAACGCGGCGGCGAACTCGGGTGCCGGCTCGATCGGCTCGATCACGTCGATGAGCACGCCGCCCGGCGCCTCGACGATGAAGTGCCGCTGGCCGAAGGCCTCGTCGCGCAGCGTGAGGCGTTCAGGGAGCTCGCGCTCCCCCACCAGCCGGGCATGCTCGGCGGTGGCATCGGCGACCTCGACGTTGAGCAGCAGTCCACGCACCGGCTCACGGAAACCGGCGGGGATCGTCTCATGCCGCCGGTCGAGGATCGCGAGCTCGCCGCCCTCGAAGCGCAGGCTCACGTACCAGTCGGTCTCGAAGGTCGTCTCGAAGCCGAGCTCGTCTCGATAGAAGGCCGCGGCTTCGGCGACGTCGTCGACCATCAGCACGGGGTAGAAGCTCGTGATGTGCATGCGGATCTCCTTTACATACTCTGTGTTTGTATCTTCGGGTCTAGAATACATACACACCGCACGTAAAGGAACCCTATGCCTCGAGCCTCCGCCGCCGACGCCGCCGCGACCGCCCGCCGGATCCTCGAGGTCGCCGGCGCCCACTTCGCCGAGCACGGCTACGCCGCAGCATCCGTCGACGAGATCGCTCGCGCAGCGCAGGTCACGCGCGGCGCCGTGTACCACCACTACACGTCGAAGCCGCTCCTCTTCGCGGCGGTGGCCTCCGCGCAGCAGGGGCTCGTCGCCGACGCGATCATGTCAGCCACGGCGGACAGCGCCCCGGATGCGGCGCTCCGCGACGGCAGCCACGCGTTCCTCGACGCGATCACGCGCGGCGCGGCCGCGCGCGTCCTGCTCGTCGACGGGCCTGCTGTGCTGAGCTGGGAGGACTGGCGACGGTTCGATGCCGAAGGCCCTGCCGTGACGTTGCACGAGGGTCTCGCCGACGCCGGGATCGCGCCGGCGCTGCGAGATGCACTGACGGCGGCACTCTCGGGAGCCATGAACGAGCTCGCGCTCTGGTTGTCGGAGCGGCCGGCGGATGCCGCGGCTCGCGCCCAGGCGCACGACGCGCTCGACCAGCTGCTGGACGCTGTGGTTCCGCAGACGTCCTGACCGCGGCCCAGGGCCCCAATTCTGCGGCCGACTCGAACTTCTGCGGCCTCCAGGGCGGCGGATGGCCGCAGAAGTCACGAATGGCCGCAGAAGTTGAAGCGCCCGGGCATGAAAGAAGGCCCCAGAGTGGAGTCCGGGGCCTTCAGATCAAGCGTAGCTCAGGTCAGAGACCTTCGACAATCGCACGCATCAGGTCAGCGGTCTCGGACGGCGTCTTGCCGACCTTGACGCCGGCGGCCTCGAGGGCCTCCTTCTTCGCCTGCGCGGTACCGGCCGAGCCCGAGACGATGGCGCCGGCGTGGCCCATGGTCTTGCCCTCGGGAGCGGTGAAGCCCGCGACGTAGCCGACGACCGGCTTGGTGACGTTCGCCTTGATGTAGTCGGCCGCACGCTCCTCGGCGTCGCCGCCGATCTCGCCGATCATCACGATCGCCTTGGTCTCGGGGTCTGCCTCGAACGCGGCGAGCGCGTCGATGTGCGTGGTGCCGATGACGGGGTCGCCGCCGATGCCGATGGCGGTCGAGAAGCCGAGGTCGCGCAGCTCGAACATCATCTGGTAGGTCAGGGTGCCCGACTTCGACACGAGGCCGATCGGTCCCTTGCCGGTGATGTTCGCCGGCGTGATGCCGACGAGCGCCTCACCGGGCGTGATGATGCCGGGGCAGTTCGGCCCGATGATGCGGGTCTTGTTGCCCTTGCTCTGGGCGTACGCCCACGCCTCGGCCGAGTCGCCGACGGGCACGCCCTCGGTGATGACGACCAGCAGCGGGATCTCGGCGTCGATGGCCTCGATCATGGCGTCCTTCGTGAAGGCGCCGGGGACGAAGGCGATCGACACGTCGGCGCCGGTCTCCTTCATGGCCTCGGCCACGGATGCGTAGACGGGGAGCTCGACGGCGTTGCCGTCCTTGTCGGTGTGCGCGACCGTGGTGCCGGCCTTGCGGGCGTTCACGCCGCCGACGACCTGGGTGCCGGCCTTCAGCATGAGTGCCGTGTGCTTGGTGCCCTCGCCGCCGGTGATGCCCTGGACGATGACCTTGGAGTCCTTGTTGAGGTAGATCGACATTTCTTCAGTCCTTGTGTCTCAGGCGTTGGCGAGCTCGGCGGCCTTGTCGGCGCCCTCGTCCATGGTGGCGGCCAGGGTGACGAGCGGGTGCGCGTACTCGGCGAGGATCGCGCGACCCTCGTCGACGCGGTTGCCGTCGAGACGCACGACGAGCGGCTTGGATGCCGTGGCACCCAGCGTCTCGAGGGCACCCTTGATGCCGTTGGCGACGGCGTCGCACGCCGTGATGCCACCGAAGACGTTGACGAACACGCTCTTGACCTGCGGGTCGCCGAGGATGACGTCGAGGCCTGCGGCCATGACCTCAGCCGAGGCGCCGCCGCCGATGTCGAGGAAGTTGGCGGGCTTCACGCCGTTGTGGTTCTCACCGGCGTAGGCGACCACGTCGAGCGTCGACATGACGAGTCCTGCGCCGTTGCCGATGATGCCGACCTCGCCGTCGAGCTTCACGTAGTTGAGACCGGACGCTTTGGCCTTGGCCTCGAGCGGGTCGGCGGCATCCTTGTCCTCGAGCGCCTCGTGCTCGGGGTGACGGATCTCGGAGGCGTTGTCGTCGAGCGTGACCTTGCCGTCGAGCGCGATGATGTCGCCCTCTTCGGTGCGGACCAGCGGGTTGACCTCGACGAGCGTCGCGTCCTCACCCTTGTAGACGTCGAAGAGCTTCACGAAGACGTCGGAGACCTTCTCGACGAGGTCCTCGGGGAAGTTCGCCGCGCGGGCGATCTCGACCGCCTTCTCCTTGTCGATGCCGGTGAGCGGGTTGACCTCGACGCGCGCGAGCGCCTCGGGACGCTCGACGGCGAGTTCCTCGATCTCCATGCCGCCCTCGACCGAGCAGAGGCTCAGGTAGGAGCGGTTGGCCCGGTCGAGCAGCACGGAGAAGTAGAACTCCTCGGCGATGCGTGCACCCTGGGCGACCATGACGCGCTTGACGACGTGGCCCTTGATGTCGAGGCCGAGGATGGCCTTCGCTGCCTCGTAGGCCTCGTCGGGGGTCTTGGCGACCTTGACGCCGCCCGCCTTTCCACGGCCGCCGGTCTTCACCTGAGCCTTGACGACGACCACGCCGCCGATCTTCTCGGCTGCCGCCCTCACCTCTTCAGGAGTGTCCGCGACGATGCCGGCGAGGACCGGCACTCCGTACTTCTCGAAAACGTCTCGTGCCTGGTACTCGTACAGATCCACTGTGGTTCCTTCACTGGGCTGCTGTCTGGTAATTCTCTCGATGTCGAGACATCGACCAGTCCCCCAGCCTACTACCTCCGCCCGAGAGCTCCCGCGGCGCACCCTGCCCGTATACCGGTCGGTTCCCGCGGATTGCACCCCCGATTGCGCTATCGCGCGGACGATCTAGGCTTTCGCTATGCGAGACTTCCCCGAACCGCGCGCCGCCGTCGTCGCCGCAGCCCTCGAGCTCTTCCAGGATCAGGGGTTCGACCAGACCTCCGTCGAGCAGATCGCCAAGGCGGCCGGAGTCTCGCGATCCACCTTCTTCCGGCAGTTCGGCGGCAAGGAGGACGTGGTCTTCGCCGACCACGAGGTGCTCCTGGAACGGCTCAGGGAGTTCCTCGCGGAAGGACATGACGACCCCTGGGGCGCCGTGTGCGCGGCATCCGAATCCGTCTTCGCCCACTTCGCGCACGATCCGGAGCTCGCACGACGCCGCTACCAGATCGTGCGGCAGGTGCCGGTGCTCCGCGAGCGCGAGATCATCACGGTCTTCCGCTACGAGCGACTGTTCGACGACTACCTGCGCGGCGCCCTCCCCGGCGTCGATCCCCTGGACGCCGTCGGCTTCGCCGCCCTCGTGACGGCCGTGCACAACCACGTCCTCCGCCAGCTGCTCCGCGGCAAGAAGAAGGTGCCGCTGTCGACGCTGCAGACGGCCCTCGCCGATGTCCGGCGGCGCTACGGCGTGGGAACGGATGCCACCGCCGGAGCTCCCGACGATGTCGTCGTCGCAGTGTTCCCGCGCTCGATGCCGATCGCCGAGATCACGCGACGATTGAAGTCGAAGCTCGACTAGCGACGGCTTCCACCGCCTCCTGGCACGCCGATCGAGATCCTGGGCGATGACTTTGTCGCCTCGCGCTAAGGTGAGCGCGCTATATATCGCGGGATCACGGGATACATGCACCTTCCGGGGTGACTCGTGGAAATATGGCCGAGGGTAGGAGGCCCTCATGATCGTCATCGTCGGTGTGGCACTCCTCGTTCTGGGGGCGGTCGTGGGCAAAGTCGGCCCGAAACTTGGCACCACCCTCGCGATCTGCCTCGTGTTGGGATGGTTCGGAGTGCTGGCGTGGTTCGGCTCGACAGGCAACCTGAGCGGCCCTGTGATACAAGATCTGGCGCTCTATCTCCTGATCGGTCTCACCGCTTTTCTTGTGGGCTCGAACCTGACGAGTAGATCCTCACGCTCGCGGAGAACGCACCAAGATCTGTGACGACGGAGATCTGATCCACCTCGAAGGGTGTCGCCAACCAGCAGTTGGCGACACCCTTCGCTCGTTGGCGAACCCTCAGGCTGAGATGCAGGAAGATGTTGATTCGTGGGACCGAGTATCGAGGAGTACGATACTTGGTGCCACGAAGGAGTGCCCATGAGCATCGAAGCCCCCCTCCCCGGCGAGCGTGTCTCGTCGTATGACATCACCGGCCGCCAGGACAGCGACTACTACGCCGTCTTCGCCGACATCCCCGCCGCCGACCGCGAGGCGTGGGACCGCGCAAAGGCCTACGTCGACGAGGTCGCTCCGCAGATGGCGGATGCCTGGGACCGCGCGGAGTACCCGCTCGACGCCGCCCGTCGCATGGGCGAGATGGACCTCGTCGTCGACGGCATCGACCACCCGTCGCTGACGCGCCTCTCCCCGCTGGCCGCAGGTCTCGTCAACATGGAGATCTCCCGCGGCGACGGCTCACTGGGCACGATCCTCGCCGTGCAGGGCGGCCTCGCGCTGCGCACTCTGGCGCTCTTCGGCTCCCCGGCCCAGCAGGAGAAGTGGCTGACCGCCCTCGCGGACGGCTCGGTCCTCGGATCCTTCGCGCTCACCGAGCCCGACCACGGATCGGACTCCGTCTCGCTGGAGACGGTCGCCCGGCGCGACGGCGACAGCTGGATCATCCGCGGCGCGAAGAAGTGGATCGGCAACGGCGCCTCCGGCGGGATCACTTTCGTGTGGGCCCGCGTCGACGATGAGGCGGCCGCCGAGCACGGCGCCGTGCGCTGCTTCCTCGTCGAGCAGGACACCCCCGGATACACCGGCACCGTCATCCGCGGCAAGGCGTCGCTGCGGGCGATCCACCAGGCGCACATCCGGCTCGACGACGTGCGCGTCCCCCTCGACGCGGTGCTTCCCGGCGCTGCGAGCTTCAAGGACGCATCGACCGTGCTGTACGCGACGCGCTCCGGCGTCGCGTGGTCGGCGCTCGGCCACGCCACCGCCTGCTACGAGGCGTCGCTGGCCTACGCCAAGGAGCGCGTGCAGTTCGGCAAGCCCCTCGCGAAGTTCCAGATGGTGCAGGAGCGCCTGACGCACATGCTCGAGGACCTCACGGCCATGCAGCTGTACTGCCGTCGCATGGCCGACCTCGAGAACGCCGGAGATCTGCGACCGACGCAGGCCTCGCTCGCGAAGTTCCACAACACGCGCGCGGCGCGCCGGGTGGCGTCGACCGCGCGCGATCTGTTGGGCGGCAACGGCATCCTGCTGGAGAACGGCGTGATGCAGCACATGGCCGACATCGAGGCCATCCACACCTACGAGGGCACCGAGAGCGTGCAGGCGCTGCTGCTCGGCCGCGACATCACCGGGATGAGCGCGTTCGCCTGATCCGCTGCCGGCCGCCAGCGATCCTGACGCATCATGCAGATGAGCCGGTCCCGCCCGTCCCAGCTCGGAACCCGCACGAATCCGCGGGATTCGTAGAGGCGCACGGCTGCGGCACGCCAGTCCCAGACCGACAGACGCACGGGGCCTTCGGCTGCGGCGACAGCGGCGTCGAGAAGAGCGGAGCCGATGCCGCGGCCACGAGCGGTGGGCGCCGCCCAGAGACGCTTGATCTCGGCCGCGCCGTCGAGCCGCGCCAGGACGACGACCCCCATCGTCACCTGGTCGACGTCGGCGAGGAGCACGGGGAAGCCGGCGTACGCGGCGGCAGGATCGTCGACCTCGGCGCGATATCGCTCAGGGAGCGCATCGCCGCCGTCGTGCCGCGGCGCGAGTCCCTCTCGGTGCTTCTCCGCCTCGGTCTGTCGGAGGTAGGCGCCGACGGCGGCGGACACGACGGCGGCATCCGGTCCGGAGAGATCCGCCGGACGGATCACGGGAGCGGAAGCATCCACTGCCATGCCCGGGCTCCGGGTCAGCTGCAGCCGCAGGCGCCGGCCGGCGTCTTGACCATGAAGCAGACGTCGCACACGCCGTAATCGCGATCGGCCACGGGCGTGGGCGCACGCTCGCCACGAGGAGCCGAGACGCGCGGCGTCGTCGTGCGCTTCGGCTTGGGCTGCGCGATCGGCATGAACTCGGTCGGGTGATTGACGTAGAAGTACGGCGCACGCCCCTCGCTCGGCTGCAGGCGCAGCGGAGCCGCGCCGATCACGAGGCGCTCGTCTTCGGTGAATCCGTTCGTGTAGGTGCGTCCGATGTGAAGGGAAGCCCCTTCACCACGACGGATCGCCTCGATGTAGCGACCGCGGTCGATGTACGAGCTGATGCCGATCGCCTCGACGATGGCCGTGATGAACGCGTAGTTGGAGATGTCGATGCGGTGCGCGCGCAGCGCTTCGTTGAGCGAACGGTATGGACGGGAGGTGCCTGCGGGGGTCGGCCCCTGTACTTCTTTCATCCTCTCCAGGATCGCACGTCTGAGCGCCGGCTTCGACCGCTTCTCTGCCGCTGCCGTGCAAGACTGGCGTGATGGCACGGGCGACGATCATCGGCGCAGGTCCCAACGGACTCGCGGCCGCCGTCGCGCTCGGACGCGCCGGCTACGACGTGCACGTGCTCGAAGCCTCCGACACGGTCGGCGGAGGCATCCGGACGCAGGAGTCCACGCTCCCGGGATTCCGGCACGACGTGTGCTCGGCCGTGCATCCCGCGGCCGTCTCGTCGCCGTTCTTCCGGGCATTCGGACTCGCCGAGCGCATCGAGTGGATCCATCCGGAGATCTCCTACGCCCACCCGCTCGACGGCGGACGCGCCGCGATCGCCTGGCACGACATCGAGCGCACGGCCGCAGGGCTGGGCGTCGACGGGCAGGCATGGCTCGCCCGTGTGCGGCCGTTGAGCACGCGCATCGAGGGTCTCGTCGACTTCACCGGCAATCAGCTGCTGCGCGTTCCGCGCGACCCGGTCACCGCCGCCCGCTATGCGATCAGGATGCTGGATCAGGGCACGCCCTTGGCCGGACGCGCATTCCTCGGCGATGCGGCCGCCGCCCTGATGTCGGGAGTCGTCGCGCATGCGAACTCTCCGCAGCCGACGCTCGCGGGCGCCGCCGCCGGGATGCTCCTCGCCGCGTTCGGCCACGCCGGCGGCTGGCCGTACCCGCGCGGCGGCGCGCAGCAGATCGCCGACGCGCTGATCGCCGACATCGAGTCCTACGGCGGGACCATCGAGTCAGGCGTCCCTGTCACCGACCTGCGGGGGCTCGACTGGGGCGATCCCGCGCGGGGCGATCTGCTGCTGCTCAGCACCTCGCCGCGCCTCGCCCTCACCCACGCCGATGTGCCCGCCGCCTACGCCAGGGCGATCTCGGCCTACCGCTACGGCGCGGCTGCGGCCAAGGTCGACTTCGCGCTCGACGGCCCGATCCCGTGGACGAACCCCGACGTCCGACAGGCGCCGACCGTGCACCTGGGCGGCACGCGCGCGGAGATCTGGGCCAGCGAGAACGCCGTCGCGGCCGGACGCGTCAGCGAGCGCCCGTATGTGCTCGCCGTGCAGCCCTCGGTGCTCGACCCCTCGCGCGCGCCGAAGGGCAGAGCAGTGCTGTGGGCGTACATCCACGTGCCGAACGGATCGGATCTCGACCCCACCGAGCTGATCACCGCGCAGGTCGAGCGCTTCGCACCCGGTTTCCGCGACCTGATCCTCGCGCATCACGCCGTGCCGGCATCCTCGCGCGAGGCGATCAATCCCGCGGAGATCGGCGGAGACATCTCGGGCGGTGTGTTCGACATCCGGCAGGCGCTGCGACGGCCGACGCTGTCCCCTGTGCCGTGGCGGACGCCGATGCGCGGGGTCTACCTGGCCTCGGCATCGACTCCTCCCGGTCCCGCGGTCAGCGGCATGGCCGGCTGGCACGCGGCGCGCACCGCCCTGCGCGATGCGGGGACGCCGACGGACCTCGGCGACCTGTTCGCCTGAGCCGGTCCCCCTTCCGCCGCACGACCCCCGCGGCCAGGATGGGACCATGCGCTACGACATCCCCTCCCCGATGCTCGCGAAGGCCGTCCCGGCGGTGCCCGACCCGGCGAAGACGCCCGGCGGACTGCTGTACGAGCCGAAGTGGGACGGCTTCCGCGGCCTCATCGCGTGGGACGGCGAGACGGTCGAGATCGGCTCCCGCGGCGCGAAGCCGCTCACCCGGTACTTCCCCGAGCTCGTGGAGGCCATCCCGGCGCTCCTCCCCGGTCCGTGCCTCCTCGACGGCGAGATCGTCGTCGCCACCGGACCGCAGGGCGCCCAGCGCCTGGACTGGGAGGCGTTGAGTCAGCGCATCCACCCCGCGGCCTCCCGCGTCGCCAAGCTCGCGGCGGAGACGCCCGCCATGTTCATCGCGTTCGACCTGCTGGCGTACGGGGACGACGATCTGCTCGGCCAGTCCTTCGAGACCCGCCGCGCCCGTCTCGAGACCGTGATGGATGCCGTCGAGCATCCCCTGCACATCACACGCACCACACGTGACCGCGACGCCGCCGTCCGCTGGCTCGCCGAGTTCGAAGGCGCGGGCCTCGACGGGGTCGTCGCCAAGCCGCTCGATCAGCCCTACGCTCCCGGCAAGCGCACCCTCTTCAAGATCAAGCATGCGCGCACGGCCGATGTGGTCGCGCTCGGCTACCGGATCCACAAGTCCGGTTCTGGCGTCGGCTCGCTGCTCGTGGGGCTCTACGATGACGACGGAACCCTGCGGCAGGTCGGCGGCGTCGCCGCGTGGAGCGATGCGCGTCGGCAGGAACTGGTCGAGGAGCTCGCGCCCCTCGTCGAACGCGACGAGAGCGGCGACGCGGTCACCGGCGAGGGCGAGCGGTCACGGTTCAGCGGCGCGAAGGACGTGTCGTTCGTCCGGTTGCGCCCTGAGCGCGTGCTCGAGGTGCGCTACGACCAGCTCGAGGGCGCGCGCTTCCGCCACACCGTGCAGTTCGAGCGCTGGCGTCCCGACCGCGATGCCCGCTCCTGCACCTACGACCAGCTCGACACGGTCGCCGGCTACGACCTCGCCGACGTATTGTCCTGAGGCAGCATCAGTCGCCTGTCGGATTGCCCTCGGCATCCCAGTTGCCGGCGACCTTCTTGCTCGGCTGCACACGCGGCGGCTCCCCGGGCATCTTCGGGAACTCCGGCGGGAAGGACAGCTCACCGAGCCCGTTCTCCTTGTCGCGCTCCCACCACTCGAGCAGGGTGTCGATGCGTCCCGGCGAGGTCTGCATGTCCGCCCAGGGGTCGCCGACGTCCGCGAGCCGCTGCGGGATGCTGCGCACCGTGAACACGGTCGGGTCGAGCCCGTCGAGCTCCTCCCACAGGACCGGTGTCGAGACGGTCGCACCCGGCAGGGCACGTGGACTGTAGGCGCCGGCCATCGTGCGGTCCCGGTTGGCCTGGTTGAAGTCGACGAAGATCCGCTCCCCGCGCTCCTCCTTCCACCAGTTCATGGTGACCTGCTCCGGCATCCGGCGCTCCAGCTCCCGCCCGGCGGCGATCACGGCATGACGCACGTCGAGGAACTCATGCGTCGGCTCGATGGGGGCGAAGATGTGCAGACCGCGGTTGCCGCTGGTCTTGGCGAACGCGTCGAGGCCGGCCTCGCGAAGCACCTCGCGCAGCGTGTGTGCGGCGGTGACGGCATCCGCGAAGTCCGTTCCCGGCTGCGGGTCCAGGTCGATGCGCAGTTCGACGGGGTTGTCGGCATCCGTCGCCAGCGACGCCCAGGGATGGAACACGATCGTGTTCATCTGCACGGACCACACGATCGCGCTGGCGCGGTTGAGGACGATCTGCGGATGCTGGCGCCCGCTGTTGTAGGTCATCATCTCGGCGTCGACGAAGTCAGGCGTGCCCTTCGGCGGGTTCTTCGAGAAGAACCCCTCCTTCCGCGGCTTTCCCGCCGCTTCGATGCCGTCGCGGAAGCGCTCGAGGGACACGGCCCTGTTGCCGTTCGCGTTGAGGAATGGGATCGACACCGACTGCACGTACTCGGCGAGCTCGGCCTTGGTGATGCCGAGGTCCGGCCACACCACACGGTTGGGGCTGGAGAGCACGACCTCGCGCTCTCCGTCGGAGTCGGCGACGGTCAGGGTCACGCGTTCGGAGGCCATGCTCCGACCCTAGGGTGCCGACGGATTCCGGGGAAGACCGCGCTCAGTCGTCGAGGTCGACCGCGAGCACCAGGACCGGTGCGAGCGCGTCGCGCTCGACGACGATCGACGGCCCCGCGGTGTCGACGATCACGCCGGCCATCTCGGCGTGACTCGAGAGCACCTTGGCGAGCTGCTCGGGTTCGAACGGCAGCGGCCGATCGCCCCGGCCGAGCGCGATGACCTCGAGCGGATGCGAGAAGAGCTGCAGGAACCGCCGACCGTCGGTGGTCTGCGCCTCGGCGATGCCGACCTGACCGGTGCCGCTGCCGTCGTTCACGGCCACCCACATGCGCTTCGACGCGAGCGCCTCCCCGACCTTCGCGGCGGAGTCCTGTTCCCGCGGCGCGGCGAGGAGCGACTTGACCGTCATGTCGACGTCGGCCTGATCGAGCGTCTTCTGCAGCAGCTCGGTCGGGAACACCACGCGGTGCGGTGCGGAGGCGTTGTCCACGATGAGACCCGCGAAGTCGCCGGACACCACCTGCTGCAGCACGGAGGTGACCGGCTGCGCCACCGCCGAGCTCGCGGCGGGATCGTCTTCCAACTGCACCGAGTCGCGCACGGCGGCAGCGGAGCTGAACGCGAGCATGAACTGGCGCTCGGCATCACGGACGACCGCGACCGCGAGCGGCTTGCCCTCGCTGATCTGCGTGCGCGCGTCGCCGATCACGCGGATGTACAGGTGCCCCTGCAGAGCCTGGCGCATGACGCCGAGCAGCTGCTCGTTCGTCGCGCCGGCCTCGACCTCCTTGAGGGCCTCGCGGAGCAGGACGTTGTCCTTCATCCCGGCGATGGTCTCGGTCTGCTCGGGCGGCAGGCTCGGCGCGAGCGGGAGCCGCCGGTCCTGCGGAATCGCGAGCTGCGGGGCGGGCTGCGCCGCCGACGGCCGCGGAGTCGGCAGACCCGACGGGGCCGACGGAGAAGCGGATGCCGCTGCCCCGGGCGCCGCCTCGGGGTCGGGCAGAGCGACCTCGGGGCCGGCTTCCTCACCGACGCCGCGGAACGCCTGGACGGAGATGCCGATCGTGGGCGCCGCGGCGACCGGTTCGGCGACAGCCGTCTCGGCTGCGTCGTCGGCGGGCGTGCGCGATTCGGTCTCGGGGGCGTCTGCTGCCGGGGCGACGGCGTCGTCGCTGGACTTCTTGCGGCGGGAGAAGAGGGCCATATGAGCCAGCCTAACCCGCTCGCGAGCCCTAGATCTTCTCGATCGGCGCGACCTTGATGAGCAGCTTCTTCTGCCCCGCGGTGTCGAAGCGCACGTGCGCGATGCGCTTCGCGCCCTCACCGGTCACGGCATCGACCCTGCCCTCGCCGAAGTCGACGTGACGGATGCGATCACCTGCGGTGAGCTCGAGGTCGCCGTTGTCGCGCATCTTGGCGGTGACGCGGTTGGGGAACTTGTCCATCGCTGTCGAGAGCGGCTTTAGCGAATCCCTGCCCGGCAGCGCCTTGACGCCGAACCGGTCGCCCGAACCCGAGCCCGATCCGCCGAATCCGCCGGAACGACGCGCGTTCAGGGCACGCGACTGCATGCCCCCACGCGAGTTGACGTCGCCCGGCGACTGGCGCCAGTCGATCAGCGCCGCGGGGATCTCCTGCAGGAAGCGACTGGGCATCGCGACCGTGACCTCGCCGAACTGCGCCCTGGTCATCGCGAGCGAGAGGTGCAGCCGCTTGCGGGCCCGGGTGATGCCGACGTAGAACAGTCGGCGCTCCTCCTGGGGGCCTCCGGGCTCGCCCGCCGAGATGCGATGCGGGATGAGGTCTTCCTCGACGCCCGTGACGAACACGGCGTCGTATTCGAGGCCCTTCGCCGTGTGCATCGTCATCAGGGAGACCGTTCCGGACTCGTCGTCGAGGTCGTCGGCATCCGACACCAGCGCGACCTCGGTGAGGAAGTCGACGATCGTGCCCTCGGGGTTGTTGCGCGCGAAGTCGCGGGCGACGGCGACGAACTCGTCGAGGTTCTCGACGCGGGCCTCGTCCTGCGGGTCGCGGCTCGCCCGGAGCGAATCGAGGTACCCGCTCTTCGAGAGCAGCAGGCTCAAGCCGTCGGCGACGGTGGTCGGGGCCGGGAGCTCGCCGGATGCCGGGAGCATGATCGCCGTGGCCTCGGCGAGAACGGCGTCGAGGTGCGCGATCGCGGCCTGGATCTTCGGGCCGAAGCCGAGTTGCGCCGAGTTGGCCAGGGCATCGCGGAAGCTGATGCCGTGCTCCTCTGCGAAGCGAGCGATCGCGGTCTCCGTGACGTCGCCGATGCCGCGGCGCGGCTTGTTCAGGATGCGGCGCACCGACATCTCGTCGGCCGGGTTCGCGACAGCGACGAGGTAGGCGAGCGCGTCCTTGATCTCGGCGCGCTCGTAGAACTTCGTGCCGCCCATGATCTTGTACGGCACCGCGGAGCGGATGAAGATCTCCTCCAGCGCGCGGGACTGCGAGTTGGTGCGGTAGAACACGGCCATCTCCGAGTACGGCATGCCGGCTCGGCGCAGCACCTCGATCTCGTCGGCCACGAACTGCGCCTCATCGTGCTGCGAGTAGCCGGTGAAGCCGATGATGGCGTCGCCGTCGCCCTTGTCGCTCCAGAGCTTCTTGTCCTTGCGGTCGAAGTTGTTGCCGATGACGGCGTTCGCCGCGGACAGGATGTTCTGGGTCGAGCGGTAGTTCTGCTCGAGCAGCACCACCCGCGCACCCGGGAAGTCGCGTTCGAACTCGCTGATGTTGCGGATGTCGGCGCCGCGGAACGCGTAGATCGACTGGTCGGAGTCGCCGACCACCGTGAGCGAGGCACCGCCGAGGGCGGGGGTCGTCTCAGGTTCGAAGATCATCATGCCGTTCGAGGCATACGGATCGGGAGCGTCGGAGGAGACCGGCCTCGTCAGCTCGTGGATCAGCGCGTACTGCGCGTGGTTGGTGTCCTGGTACTCGTCGACCAGGATGTGCCGGAAGCGGCGCCGATAGGTGTCGGCGACCTGCGGGAAGGCACGGAAGAGGTACACCGTCTGACCGATGAGATCGTCGAAGTCGAAGGCGTTGGCCTTCTGCAGCTGCCGCTGGTAGTCGGCGAACAGCTCGACGAAGATGCGCTCGGTCGGGTCGCTCATGTTGGCCTGGCGGGCGTACGACTCGGCATCGGAGAGCTCGTTCTTGAGCTTCGAGATGCGCGACTGCACGGAGGCCGGGGTGAGGCCGTAGGCATCGGCCTCGTGCTCCTTCACGAGGCGCTTGATGAGCGCGCGCGAGTCACCCGAGTCGTAGATCGTGAACGTCTTCGTGAACCCGAACTGCTCGGCCTCGCGGCGCAGGATGCGCACGCACGCGGAGTGGAACGTCGAGATCCACATGCCGCGCGCGGCGTCGCCGATGAGTCCGGCGACGCGCTCGCGCATCTCGCCCGCAGCCTTGTTCGTGAACGTGATCGCGAGGATCTGGCTCGGCCACGCCTCGCGGCCGCGGAGCAGCGACGCGATGCGGCGCGTGAGCACGCTCGTCTTGCCGGATCCGGCGCCCGCGACGATGAGCAGCGCGGGTCCGCGATAGGTGACGGCTTCGAGCTGCTGCGGGTTCAGTCCGGCGAGGAGGTCGTCCTGTCCCTCGGCCCCTGCGGAGCGGGGACCGGCGGTTCCGGGGACGATGAGGGGAGCTTCGGTCATGGCCTTATGAGTCTAGGCCGCGGCACCGACACCGCGGCACGGCGACGACGGCCGTCGAGAGACAGGAGGGGTGCACGAGCGAACTCGCGCACCCCTCCTGTCGCGGGTCGGTGTCAGGCGGTGCGTCGGCGCCGACCGACGGCGATGCCACCCGCCGTCAGCAGCATCAGCGCGAGCGCGATCGCTGCGATGGGCAGCTCCGCTCCCGTGGCCGCCAGACCGCCGGATGCCGCCGTGATGCGGATGTCCGCCCACCCGAGCAGCGTGCCGTCGGCCGCGTAGACCGCGATCCGGTGTGCACCGAGCGCGGCATCCGCCGGGATCGTGACGTTCAGAGCGCCGGATGCCGAGAGCGATCCGGTCGCGATGCGCACCGGGTCGGAGTACATCCACACCGCGACGTCCTCGCCGGCGGCATCCGCTCCGACCGTGACGGTGACCTTCTGGCCTCGCGTCGCGACCGCCGGGTCGACCGTCACGCCGTTGCGGTTGCCGTCGACCAGATCCGTGCCGGGCAGCGGCGGCGTCTCGCCACCGGGGTTCTCCCCGCCGGGGTTCTCGCCGTCGACACCCGGGAGGGTCCCGACGCGCAGCGCCTCCGACGCGAAGCCGTCGGCGAACCACCAGACCGGGCGCTGACCGTCGACCGACAGCGAGGCCGGAGCCGTGGCGAAGCCCTCGTTGTTGATGTCGGGCATCCCGGCGGGGCGCGCGTAGTGCGCGACACCCGGCTTCGCGGTGCCGTTCAGGGTGATCTCGGCCGAGCGGCCCTGGCATCCGTCGTCGCAGACCGCCCACAGCGTGTTCCGCACGCCGTCGTAGTCGAGCGCCATGACCCCGGGGAGGCCTGGGGCGATCTCCGACACCAGCGTCGCCGTGCCGTCCGCGGCGAGCGCGAAGGCGTAGACGTGTCCGTTGTCCTCGACGGCGACGAAGAACAGCCCGTCTCCGTGCCCGGCGTATGCCGACGGGTCGTACGCGGCTCCGGTGTTGTCGTCGAAGAGCTTTCCGGCGAGCGCCGCGTCAGGCACCCACTGGACGGCCTCCATGCCGAGGTTGGCTCCGACGGCCGGCAGCAGCGCGGTCAGATCCCACTCCTGCTCCGCGACGAGGTCTCCCGCCGCGGCATCCGGGGCCACCTTCAGCACGACGTTCTGGTTCACGCCCTTGGCGCTGTTGTCGCGTTCGGAGGCGACGTAGACCGCGCCTGCGCCGTCGACCGTGATGCCCTCGGTGTCAGGACCTGCGGCTCCCGGGTCCTCGGCGTCCTTCTGGAAGCGGACGCGCTTGCCGTCCTCCCAGCCGTCGACCTTCTCCACCGAGCCGTCGGCATGCGCCTCGAGCTTCCAGATGCGCCCTTCGCCGTTGTCGACCGCCCAGAGGAACAAGCCGTCGGCGGTCTCCTGCACGTCGAGGCCCGAGCTGTCCTCGAGGAAGGTCGGGACGCCGTCGAGCGCGCGCACGTCGGCGGAGCCGGGCCACGGCGAGACCGTGACCTCGCCGTCGCAGACGTTCGCCGCGCCCTTCGTGGACTCGGTCGTGGTCGCGAAGACCCCGGTGGCGTCGGGGCAGCGGCCCCACGTGGTCGCCGCGTGGCCCTCACCCCAGGTGGTCTCGTCGATCAGCAGGTCTCCGTCGAACAGGCGCACCGTGTCGCCGCCGCCGAGACCGAAGCCCAGCTGCTCGCGCTCGACGACGAGGTATCCGCCGGCCGCGATCGAGGTGCCGGCGGGGATCGCATACGCGTGTGCGTCGTCATCGTCCTTCACGACGACGCCCGAGACGTCGAGGGCCGCCGTCGTCGGGTTCACGAGCTCCACCCAGTCGTCCGGGGAGCCGCCGTCGGACTCGACCTCGTTGATGCGCACGGGGTTGCCGCAGGCGTTGCGGAGTCCCTTGGTCGACACGGCCACATCGGCGAACTCGCCCGTGCCGTCGGCGCAGCGCGCCCAGACGCCCTCGGCGTGCGCCGCGTAGACGTGCTCGTCGACCGTGTTCCCGTTGGCGTCGCGGATCGTCACGGTGTCGCCGTTGCCGAGCCCGAACACGAAGTTCGCGGGCTGGTCGAACACGAAGAAGGCGCCGGGCTCGAGGATCGTGCCGGCCGGAAGCGGCGTGGTCTCCGCGGCATGGCCGTTCGGATCGTTGTCCATCACGGACCACCCCGAGAGGTCGACCGCCGTCGCTCCGGTGTTGACGATCTCGACCCAGTCGGTGGCATCGCCGTTCGACTCGATCTCGTTGATGACGACGTCCGGCATCACGCAGGAGTTCGCCGCACCCGGGGTGGGGTGGGCCAGCAGGAACGCGCCCTCGCCGTCGGGGCAGCGTGCGAGCGTCGCTGCGGCGAAGTCCCCGTCGATGGCCGCGTGTCCGGACCAGGGCAGCGTGTCGTCGATCATCGTGCCACCGGCGTCGTAGAGACGGATGCGGTCGGCGCTGCCGATGCCGATCGGATCGCGGAATGCCGCTTCCGCGCCTCCGACGAGTCCGATCGTGCCCTCCTCCACGACGAGGAAGGCTCCCGCCTCGATCGTCGTGCCGGGCAGGAACTGCCAGCGGTGGTCATCCGAGTTGTCGCGGACCTCGTAGCCCGAGATGTCGAGTGCCGCGTCGCCGGGGTTGTGGAACTCCACCCAGTCGGCCGGCTGCGAATCCACCTCGTTGATGACGATCGCACCGTCGACGGGGGTCACCGAGCAGTCGTTGGCCGCACCGGGTGTCGCTGCCGTCGCGTGCGCCCACTCCCCTGTGCCGTCAGGGCACCGCGACCAGTCCGACAGCGGCGCGGTGTTCTCGTACGCGTAGGCGTCGATCTCCGCACCGGCCGGGTCGAACAGCACGACCTCGTCGCCCTTGCCCAGCCCGAAGCCGAAGTCGACATCCTTCTGAAGAACGAGGAACTCCCCCGGCGCCAGCGACGTGCCTTCCGGCGCAGATCCGAACGTGTCGCGCTTCTCGTCGGAGATGTACCAGCCGTCGAGGGCGACCGACTCGGTGCCGGCATTGTAGAGCTCGACCTGATCGGCGAGACCGGTCGCTGCGTCGTCGTAGATGATCTCGTTGAGCACGAGACCCGCGGACGCGGTGACGCCCGGAGCCTCCTCGACGGGACGGATGCCGGGATCGGCGCCGACCGCGGCGACCGGGGTGGCGAGCAGGGCGGCGGCGCTGAGGGCGCAGACGGCCGTGACCGCCGCTGCGTAGTGCAGGCGGGGCATGGAGGACTCCTGGGTAGGGGTTCAGACGGGTAGGCCTACAGACCACCGACTCCGCGTGGCCGCGCGGCGACTCGCACGTGCACGGGAGGTGAACGACGGGTGGCCGTTCACCTCCCGTGCCGCGTGGGCTCTGGCTCAGGCGATGCGGGTGCCCGGCGGAAGCCGTCGCGCCGGCGTGCGGGTGCGCGCCCACGCCCCGGCGAACAGGGAGCCGGCGATGACGAGCTGCACTCCCAGCCCGACGAACCAGCTCGGCACGGTCGAGTCGAGGACCTCCTGCGGTGTCCGACCGGTGACGCCACCGCTCGGATCGCACTCGTCCCAGCGCTGCTCGAGGGGTGACAGCTGCGCGCTGCGCACCCCGTACTTGATCTGCCCGAACAGGTCGACGGGGTAGCCGTCGGCGGAGAGCTCGGTCGGGGTCGCATCCGCGAGCACCACGAACGGGTTGGCGGCGAGCGCCCACCAGACGAGATCGAACCGCGGCACCTCGTAGCTGTTGCTCTCCCAGCGCTCGCAGTCGACGTTCCCGGAAGAGTCGTACGGACGGTGATAGCTGGTCGCCTCGCCGCGCACCGCCATCCCGCCGAGGAGGAAGACGATGAGCGTGCCGATCACGAGCACCGACACGACGAGGTAGGTCGTCGCGACCGAGAACAGCGGACGCGCGAGCAGTCCGCTCAGTCCCACGCCGATCGCGGCGACCACGACGATCTCCACCGCGAGGACGAGGAGGGAGACGAGCAGGACGGCGGCGTTCGCTCCGCCGCCGAGCAGGGAGAACGCGAGGAACGGCAACGCCACGACGAGGAACGCGCCGCCCGTCGCGATGGCGGCGACGAGCTTGCCGATCATGATGTCGCCGGTCGAGACGGCGGTGACCTGGACCGCGGCGAGCGTCGCGGCATCGCGGTCGCCGTTGATCGCGTTGCCGCTGAGCGTCGGCGAGACCAGCACCACCAGCAGCAGGACGATGTTGACGACGATCGAGTAGACCCCGGCTCCGACGGCGTCACCCCAGGAGTACACGGCGAACGCGAGCCCGGTGATGCCGAGCAGGACGAGCGCGAACACCCCGAGGAGGACGTACCAGCTGACGCTGCGCAGGCGCTGGGTCAGCTCGAGGCGGGCGACGGTGCCGATGTGCGCGAGACTCATGCGCCTGCCTCCGTTCCGGCCGGGGTCTGCGGGAGGTTCAGGAACGTGTGTTCGAGCGCGCTCTGCGCGGGGGCGAACTCCGCCACCGGGAGCCCGGCCTCGACGAGGCGGCGCAGCGCCTGGGCCGCGCCGTCGTCGTCGGTGAAGCCGACCAGGACGGCGCCGCGGTCGGATCCGAGCGACTCGGGAGCGAGGCCCAGCAGGGAGGCGACCTGCCAGGCGTCGGCGTTCATCCGCTCCGGCGTCGCTCCGGCGAGGCGGACCCGCCATGCGCGCACCGACGCCTGGGCCGGGGCCGCGTCGACGACCGACCCGGCGACGAGGAACACCGCATCGTCGACGACCTCCTCCAGCTCGGAGAGGATATGGCTGGAGATCAGGACCGTGCGGCCCTCCGCCGCGAAACGGCGCAGCAGGACCCGCAGGTGCACACGCGCCTCGGGATCGAGACCGGATGCCGGTTCGTCGAGCAGCAGCACCTGGGGGTCGTGCACCAGGGCGCGGGCGAGGCCCAGCTTCTGCTTCTGTCCGCGGGAGAGCACCTTCGCGGGTGCATCGGCGAGGTCGCCGAGCCCGACGAGCGCCAGCAGCTGCTCCGCGCGGGTCGCCGCCTCGGGCTTCGGCATGTCGTAGAGGCGAGCCGTCGTGACGATGGTCTCGCGGGCGGTGAGCGACGGCCAGGCGCCGAGCGCATCCGGCATCCACCCCAGTCGCCGTCGAGCGGCGAGCGGGTCTACGGAGGGGTCGACGCCGCCGATGCTGATCCGGCCGGTGTCGGGAGCAAGCAGGGAGGCGAGCATCAGAAGCAGCGTGGTCTTGCCCGCGCCGTTCGGCCCCACGAGTCCGGTGACGCGCCCCGGCTCCGCGCGGAGGGTGGCCGCCCGCACGGCCTGAACCGTCCCGAATGCTCTGCTGACGACTTCCACGACGATTCCGGTCATGCGGTCAGTCTGCCATCCGGGTGCAGCGCGGCCCGGGAGCTCGGGGCGGATGCTCAGCCGGCTCGGATCGCAGGTGACACAATCGATCCATGCGCACGATCCTCAACATCATCTGGGTGATCCTGGCGGGATGGGCTCTGTTCCTCGGCTACATCCTGGCCGGCGTCCTGCTGTGCATCCCGATCATCACGATCCCGTGGGCGATCGCCTCGTTCCGCATCGCGCGGTACGCGATCTGGCCGTTCGGCCGCGAGGTCGTCAGCAAGCCGACCGCCGGCGTCGGGTCGTTCCTGGGCAACGTGCTCTGGGTGATCCTCGCGGGCTGGTGGCTCGCGATCGGGCACATCATCTCGGGTATCGCGCTGTGCATCACGATCATCGGCATCCCGATGGGCATCGCCGACTTCAAGATGGTCCCGGTCTCGCTGATGCCGCTCGGCAAGGAGATCGTCTCCACCCGCAGGGGCGCGTTCGACCGTACGCTCGGATCCTGACGCCGCGAGGTCAGCTGCGGAAGAAGCTCACGCCCAGGTCGGGGTGGTCGACGAAGACGCCGTCGACGCCCGATCGGGCGATCACGCCCCACTCCGACTCGTAGTCGCCGAAGGCTCCCTTGCCGCCGGGCCCTCGGAACTCCGCCGCGAGGAACGCGTTCTCCGGGCGGCATGTCCATGTGAAGACCTTGAGCCCGCGCGCGTGCGCGTCCGGCACGATCGTGCTGCCGCGGGCGAGCAGCATCTTCTTGTTCACGCTGATCCCGTCGACCTTGCCGACCAGCTCGTCGAGGCCGTGCGGCGTGACCGTCGCCTTGTAGGTGAGCGCCTGCTTGCCCTCGGCGACGAGCAGGTCGTACGGGCGTCCCGCCGCCTCGATGAGATACACGTACGACGCGGAGATCCCGCGTGCGCGCAACTGGCCGAGCACGGTGGACTCGAAGCACTCGATGATCAACGGCAGCTCGCCGTCCGCCCAGCCCGCATCGCGGAGCTCCCTCTCGATGAGCGGTGCGAGATCGAGCCCGATGCTGGCGAAGTACGTCGCGTGCTTGACCTCGAGCACGACGCCGATCTCGCGACCGTGCTCCACCGAGCCCTCGCGCACGATGTCGAGCACGTCGCGCAGGCGGAGGATCGCCTGCGCGTCGTCGAAGCTCGCACTGGAGGCGCGCACCTCGGGCAGCCGCTCGCGCCCGCGCAGGGTCGACAGCTCCGCCCAGGTGAAGTCCTCGGTGAACCAGCCCGTCAGCGCCTGCCCGTCGACGCGCTTGGTCGTCTTGCGGTCGGCGAACTCCGGATGCCGGGCGATGTCGGTCGTGCCGGAGATCTCGTTCTCGTGGCGGACGACGAGGACGCCGTCCTTCGTGGCCACCACGTCGGGCTCCACCGCGTCGACACCCATCGCCAGTGCGAGTTCGTAGGAGGAACGGCTGTGCTCCGGGCGGTAGCCGGGCGCACCGCGATGCCCGATGACGAGGGGCGATTTCCTTGGCACGCTCTCAGCGTAGAACACCCCACACCCGCCACCACGCGGGTATCGTAGAGGAAAGCGACCTACGACCCCCTTTTGGAGTGAGGCCCACCAATGAGCAACTTCGCCTTCAACAACCCGGCGTTCAAGCAGCAGGATCCGCGCAATGTCGCGACCTACCCGGGCGGACCGCAGGCCGCTCAGGGTGCGCAGAACGCCTCCTTCCAGCACGCCACGATGGATGCCGCGGCCAACGCGCAGCTCGAGGGCATGTACGCGGCACCTCCCGCCGGCGCCATCGAGACCGACCGGATGTCCGTCGAGGACACCGTCTGGAAGACCGCCGGCCTGTTCGCCATCCTTCTCGTGACCGCGGCCGTCGGCTGGGTCTGGACGCTCGGCGGGGTCCAGATGAACCCGTACGGCGGCGTCTCGATGCTGCCGTGGATCATCGGCGCCCTCGGCGGCTTCGTGCTCGCCATGGTCATCACCTTCACGTCGCGCAAGAAGGTGCGCCCCGCGCTGATCTTCGCCTACGCGGCTTTCGAGGGCCTCTTCGTGGGTGGCATCTCGGCGTTCTTCGAGGTCATCTACCCCGGCATCGTCTTCCAGGCGACCCTCGCGACGGTCTCCGTCGTCGGCGTCACGCTGGCCCTCTTCGCCAGCGGCAAGATCCGCGCCTCGAAGAAGGCCACCAAGGTCTTCATGATCGCCATGGTCGGCTACCTCGTCTTCTCGCTGCTGAACCTCGTCCTGATGTGGACGGGCGTGCTGCCCGAGGGACAGGCGTTCGGCCTGCTGAGCGCGTCGATCGCCGGCATCCCGCTCGGACTCATCATCGGTGTGCTCGTCGTCATCATGGCCGCGTACTCGCTGGTGCTCGACTTCGACCAGATCCAGCAGGGCGTCCGCAACGGCGCTCCGCGCCAGTTCGGCTGGATGGGCGCCTTCGGCATCATGGTCACGGTCGTCTGGCTCTACGTCGAGATCCTGCGCATCATCGCGATCGTCCGCAGCAACTGATCACGATGATCAGCTGATCAGAGACCTCGTCGAGAGGCCCGTCTCCCCGGGGGAGGCGGGCCTCTTGCCATACCCGGGGAGGTGCGCGCAAGGGGGTGTCCTCGCGGATGGTCGAACGGCATAGTCATCTGCGAGACCCGACACCACGGGTATTCGCAACACAAAGGAGCAGACCATGAGTTTCCTCGGATTCCTTCTTCTCGGCCTCATCGCCGGCGCCATCGCCAAGCTGATCCTCCCGGGCAAGCAGGGCGGCGGCTGGATCGTCACGCTCCTGCTCGGCGTGGTCGGCGCCTTCCTGGGCGGCTGGCTCGGATCCGTCATCTTCGGTGTGGGCCTGGAGGAGTTCTGGAGCCTGCAGACCTGGCTCCTCGCGATCGGCGGCGCCATCGTCGTGCTGCTGATCTACGGCCTGATCGTCGGCCGCGGCAGCAAGGCTCGCAACTGAGCGGATACTGACGCCCGCACAGCACCCCAGAGACCCGTCCCTCCGGCAGCATCAGCTGCCGGAGGGGCGGGTCATCTTTCGTGTCCGTGCGCCTTCCGATCCAGCAGCGCTCTCTCCCGGTCATTTCCGGCCAGCCCCGCTGCCACGGCGAACTCGCTCCGCGCCTCCTCCTCGCGCCCGAGACGCAGGAGCAGCTCGCCGCGCGTCGCGGGCAGCAGATGGTAGCCGCGCAGCACGCCCGACGACGACAGCTGGTCGATGATGCGCAACGCCGATGCCGGGCCCGTGGCCATCGCCACCGCGGCCGCACGGTTCAGCTCGACCACAGGTGAGGGGGCGATGCGTCCCAGCGCTTCGTAGAGCAGCACGATCCGGTCCCAGTCGGTGTCGTCGACGGATGCCGCGACGGCATGGCACTCGGCGATCGCTGCCTGCAGGCTGTAGGCGCCGCGACCGCGACCGACGGCATCCGCCGCAGCGAGAGCCGCACGACCCCGCGAGATGCGGCTGCGATCCCAGCGGCGCCGGTCCTGATCGGCCAGCAGCACGGGGTCGCCGTTCGCGTCCACCCGAGCGGCGAACCGTGCCGCCGTCAGCTCCATGAGCGCGAGCAGGCCGTGCACGTCGGGCTCGCCGGGCATCAGCGCCGCCAGCACTCTGCCGAGCCGGATCGCCTCGTCGCTGAGCTCCGGCCGCATCAGGTCCGGGCCGCTCGACGCGGCGTGCGCCTCGTTGAAGATCAGATAGAGCACCCCCAGGACGGCTCCGAGGCGCTGCGCGTGCTCCTCGCGGGGCGGCACCTCGAACGGGGCGTTCGCGGCGGCGAGCGTCTTCTTCGCACGGACGATCCGCTGCTGCACGGTCGCCGTCGGCACGAGGAACGCGCGGGCGATCTCCTCGCTCGACAGACCGGCGACGACGCGCAGGGTGAGTGCGACCTGCGCCTCCTTCGAGAGCACCGGGTGACAGGCGATGAAGATCAGGCGCAGGACGTCGTCGTCGACGGCATCCGGATCCCACAGCATGTCCCCCGCTTCCGCCTGCTCCCGCTCCAGGTCGTGGGCGAGCAGCGCGACGCGCTCGTCGAGCCGCTCGCGACGGCGCCACCCGTCGATGGCCTTGCGCTTCGCGACCGCGGTGAGCCAGGCCGCCGCGTTGCGCGGAACTCCCTCGACGGGCCACTGCCGCAGCGCGTCGACGAGCGCCTCCTGCGCGAGATCCTCCGCCAGGCCGAAGTCGCCGACGATGCGGGTGAGGGCTCCGACGATGCGCGCGGATTCGATGCGCCAGACGGCGGCGACGGCGCGCTCCGTCGACCCCTGATCGGGGGCGGAACGCGCCGTCTCGCTGCGCGGGGAGTCGTCCATCACTGCTGTGCGCGCTGCGCCTGCTCGTCGCGCCAGCCCTCTTCCTTCTGGATCCACTCGTTGTCGGCGGGGAAGTCGGACATGTCGGTGACGCGGCGCACCTCGAGGAAGGAGCCGGGTCCGAGGGGTGCGCGGCTCGCCCACTCGGCAGCCTCCTCGCGACTGGAGACCTCGATGATCCAGAACCCGTTGAAGAGCTCCTTGGTCTCGCCGTAGGGGCCGTCAGTGATCAGGGGCGTCTCGGCGCTGAAGTCGACGACGAATCCCTCGGCGGCGTCGGTGAGGCCTTCACCCGCGGCCAGCACGCCGGCCTTGATCATGGACTCGTTGTACTTCCCCATCGCCTCGATGACCTCTTCGAACGGCATCTCCTTGAAGGACTCCACCGCTTCGTCGGTCGCGCGCATGATGAGCATGTACTTCATGATGTTCTCCTTGTTCGAGGGGCCGTCTCTCGACCCTCTCATCACAGACGTCGAACGGGAATGCCCCGGATCGACATCCTCGGGAGATTTTCTCGAGATTCTCTCTCGAGGCCGTTCCGGTCGCGCGCGGAGCTCAGCGACGCGAAGGACGCGATACCGCGTCCCGGATCACCGCGGCGAGAGCGGCGAGGGAGTGCTCGGGGTTCCAGGCCGCTGCGACCGCGGGGGCCTCGGCGCTGAGCCGCGCGCGCCACTCGTCGTCAGTGAGCACGCGCCGCAGGGCGTCGCCCAGGGCCTCGACGTCGCCGCCGGGGACCAGGACTCCCCCGCCCTGCTGCAGCACGTCACGGATGCCGTAGCGCACGTCGTAGGCGATGACGGGCGCACCATGCAGCAGCGCCTCGACCACTCCGAGCGGCTGGCCTTCGAACGCCGTGGACGTCACGACGACGGACGCACGATCGAGCACCCGCCCCGGGTCGTCGGTGTAGCCCGCGAGCAGGATCCGCTCCCCCGCATCGAGCTCGTCGAGCAGGGTCTGGATCTTCTCGTGCTCGGCTCCCTCGCCCCAGATCTCCAGCCGGGCGCCCGGAACATCGGCGGCGAGGAATGCGCGGATCGCCTGATCGACGCGCTTGGCGGGAGCGAGCCGCCCGAGCACGACGACCAGGCCGTCTTCGCGCAGGTCATCCCGCCGCTCGACCGGTGTGATGGGGTTGGGGACGACGACGTGCCGCGCCGCGTCGCCGAACCGGGCCACCACGTCGTCGCGCTGCGTCTCGGTCGGCCACACGACCGCGTCGAACCGGTCGGCCAGCGCGAGCCAGCGCTTCCAGAACACGCTCATCGGCGCATCCGGCGTGTACGGCGCCTCGAGGTGGATGGTGTGGATCGGGTGGATGATGCGCACACGGGGATCCGACCAGTCCGCGACGAGCTCGCCGAGCTGTCGGGACTCGCAGATCACGACGATGCGGCGGTCGCCGAAGGACGCCGTGACGTGGTCGAGCCACGCACAGTACAGCCCGCGGAACCCGCGGACACCGCCCACGACCTCCCCCGATGCATCGTGGATCAGCACGGGCTGCTCGGTGAGATGCCAGTCGGGATTCCCGGGGATGACCGGCAGCGCCGCGAACGGGCGGCCGTCGGCGTCGTCGAGCACCCGGTACTCGATGCCGGGCTCGGGTGCCGCCGCAGCATCCGCCGCCGCGAGGAGCCAGGCCGCCGCTCCCCCGCCGGGCGCGGCCGCCTCGTCGAAGAGATTGCGCATCCGCGACAGGTCGGTCAGCTCGCCGTGCTCGGCGAAGAACGCCCGGTGCTCCGCGTGCGCGGCCGCCGTACCGGGATCGAAGGTGAGCAGCTGCGGCCCACAGCCGTCGGCGACGCCGGCACGGGCCAGCTGCCGGGCGCGGGCGAGCGAGGCGATCGTGTATCCGCCGTCCCGGCCCGGGATCAGACGGCTGGACAGCACCAGGTACTCGGCGTCGGGGAGCTCCCCGGCCGCCGTATCCGGGGACACGGCGTCCCCTACTCCCACTCGATCGTTCCCGGCGGCTTCGACGTCACGTCGAGCACGACGCGGTTCACGTCGCGGACGCCGTTCGTGATGCGGTTCGAGATCTTCGACAGCACGTCGTACGGCAGGCGCGTCCAGTCGGCCGTCATGGCGTCTTCGCTGGAGACCGGACGCAGCACGATCGGGTGACCGTAGGTGCGGCCGTCGCCCTGCACGCCGACCGAGCGCACGTCGGCGAGGAGCACGACGGGGCACTGCCAGATCTCCTGGTCGAGGCCCGCCTTGGTGAGCTCCTCGCGGGCGATGGCATCGGCCTCGCGCAGGATCTCGAGACGATCGGCAGTGACCTCGCCGATGATGCGGATGCCGAGACCGGGGCCGGGGAACGGCTGGCGGCCGACGATCGCCTCGGGGATGCCGAGCTCACGGCCGATCGCGCGGACCTCGTCCTTGAACAGCGCGCGCAGCGGCTCGATGAGCTCGAAGTCGAGGTCGTCGGGAAGTCCGCCCACGTTGTGGTGCGACTTGATGTTCGCGGTGCCCGCTCCGCCGCCGGACTCGACGACGTCGGGGTACAGCGTCCCCTGCACGAGGAACTTCACGGGAGCGCCGCCCGAGGCCTTCGCCTCGGCGACGAGGTCGAGCTGCACCTTCTCGAACGCGCGGATGAACTCGCGGCCGATGATCTTGCGCTTCTCCTCGGGGTCGGTGACCCCCTTGAGGTGACCGAGGAAGGTGTCGGCGGCATCGACCGTGATGAGTCGGACGCCGGTGGATTCGACGTAGTCCTTCTCGACCTGCTCGCGCTCGCCCTTGCGGAGGAGCCCATGGTCGACGAACACGGCGGTCAGCTGGTCGCCGATCGCCTTGTGCACGAGAGCCGTCGACACCGCGGAGTCGACGCCGCCGGAGAGGGCCGAGATGACGCGGGCGTCGCCGACCTGCTCGCGGATGCGCTCGATCTGCTCGGCGATCACATTGCCGCTGTTCCAGTCGGAGGCGAGACCGGCGCCCTTGTGCAGGAAGTTCTCCAGCACGCGCTGGCCGTGGTCCGAGTGCTTGACCTCGGGATGCCACTGCACGCCGTAGAAGCCGCGCTCCTCGTTCGCGAACGCCGCGACCTTGGTGGCGTCGGTGGTCGCGAGGACCTCGAAGCCCTCGGGAGCCTTGGCGACCTGGTCGCCGTGGCTCATCCACACGTTCTGCTCCGCCGGCTGGCCGCCGAGCAGGGTTCCGCCGTCACCCGAGATGACGGCATCCGTCGCGCCGTATTCGCGCAAGCCCGTGTGGGCGACCTCGCCGCCGAGGGTCTGCGCCATGTACTGGAAGCCGTAGCAGATGCCCAGCGTCGGGACGCCGAGGTCGAACACGGCCGGGTCGAGGCGCGGAGCGCCCTCCTCGTAGACGGACGAGGGCCCGCCGGAGAGGATGATCGCCACCGGGTTCTTCGCCGCGATCTCCTCGGCGGTGGCGGTGTGCGGCACGATCTCGCTGTACACACCCGCCTCACGCACACGGCGGGCGATCAGCTGCGCGTACTGCGCGCCGAAGTCGACGACGAGAGCAGGGCGCTGCTCGGTCTCGGAATGCTCGGTCAACGGACACCTTCCGGGGCATTGTTCGGGTGGGTCGCCGAGCTTGTCGAAGCGTCTGCGGCCTCCCTGGTGGCGAGATAGGTCTTCACGTCGCGGGCGACGATCGTCTCCATGATGAACGAGAGCAGCGGGATCACACCGCCGAGCGCGAGCAGGATGAAGCGCAGGAACGGCCAGCGCATCAGGCTCCACATGCGGAAGCACGCGAACAGGTAGACGACGTAGAACCAGCCGTGCGCCACGAGGATGAACAGCGACAGGTTGAATCCGTCGCCCGTGGATTCGAGGCCCTCCGGGCCCTCGACGACCGGAGCGAACCAGAGCGGTCCGCCCGAGCCCCCGGCGAAGAGTTCGAGGTGGATCGGCGTGTACTTCAGCACCATCTCGGCGACCAGCAGGAGCAGCATGACTCCGGTGATGATCGACGCGATCTGGTAGAACTTCAGCGCACCGCGGATCGCCGGAAAGCTGGCGACTTTCGGTTCGGGCATGAGTCCAGTCTAGACGGCGCGCGAACAGTCCGATTCAGGTGTCGGCACCGCCTCCGCGCGTGCACGACTTCGGAGATCGAAGGCGAATCCCCGGGCGTCCGGTCCGTTCCCGCGGCGTGTCGGGCCCCATCTCCGCGGTTGTGCACGGGATGCCGCTCAGGGCGCCGGCGGACGAGCGACCAGCAGCTCGCCGTCTCCGCTGACCTCGAGACGGCCCGCGGCTGCGGGGACGAGCACCGTCGCGCCGGCGGCGAGGTGCTGCCCGGCGAGATCGACCGTTCCGCTGACCACGACGACGATCGCGAAGCCCGGCTCGACGACGGCAGCGCCGTGGACCGGCATCCGCTCCAGGCGGAAGTACCCGTCGGCATCGCGGGGGAACACCGAGCCCGACGGCGGCGCCGCATGCACGAGCGCTCCCATCTCGGCGAGACTCCGCGCCGTCCTGGTCACGGCGGCGAGCGCGAGGTCGAAGCCGAGGCCCAGGTGCCCGTGCTGAGGGCCGTCGATCTCGAACCCCTCCCACTCGAGCAGGATCGACAGATCCTCGGGCTGCTGCAGCTCGACGAGGAGCACGCCGGCGCCGATCGCGTGCAGCTCTCCCGGCGGGACCCAGACGACGTCGCCCGGCTGCACCTCGACGGCGTGCAGAAGGCCGAGGAGCGTACCGACGTCCTGGCGCGCGACGAGATCGGCGAGGGCCTCGACCGCCACATCCTCGCGCAGCCCGACGTGGACCGTGCCGCCCTCGAGGATGTACCACGCCTCGGCCTTGCCATGCGCGCGGCCGAGGTGCGAGGCGGCGAAGTCGTCGTGCGGGTGGGCATGCACGGGCAGGCGCTGACCGGCGTCGAGGAGCTTGACCAGCAGGCGGGCGTCGGAACCCCAGCGCCGCGCGTGACGCTCGCCGAGCCAGGCGACGGGATCGACCTCGATCGCGTCGCGGAGGAGCCGCCCGTCCGGGAGGCTGGTCAGGCCGAGAGCCTCCTCGCCACGGATCGTCGTCGTGGACCCGACCCAGTCCTCCGGCTCACGGGGAGCCGCCGCCGCTTCCCCTCGGAACGCGGAGATCCGGGCGCCGCCGCGGTAGAAGCGTTCCGGCGGGCGATTCGAGGGAAGGTTGATCGGTTTCACTGCTGTTCTCCGTTCCGGGCGTGGGCCGCGAGGAATCCGCCGACGAAGGTGTCACCGAGGCCGATGGTGGTGGGCGATGCGACATCGAGGGCGAACGCGGCGACGCCGACGGCATCCGGGGTGGTTTCTTCGATCGCACGGACGAGCGAGACTCCCCCGTCGTGCCGCTTCATGGCGGCCGTCTCGTCCGCGTCGGCGGCGGTGAACCCGTCTCCGAGACGATAGCGGGTCGCGGCCACCCGCACCGCGCTCTCCAACGCCGCACGATGCCGCGACGCGTCGGGTCCGACCGCGAGCGCCCAGTAGCGCGTGTGCACCACGAGGGCGGGCACGGGGATCAGCCGGTGGATCTCCCCCAGCGCCGCGGCGACCTGCGCCGGATCGAGCAGATCGACAGCCCGGCCGAGGTACTCCTGCAGCTCGTCCTCGTTCATGCCGTACACGTGGATGTGCGGCAGCAGCCGCGCGCGCACCGTCTCGGCGAACGCGCGGGTGTAGAAGCCGGCGTCCTCGTAGTACACCAGAGCCCCCGCCGCCAGGCGCGCCATCGCGGTGAGGAGCTCGCTGAGTCTCCGCACCAGCAGGTCGTGGTCCTGCATCGTGTTGAACCCCGAGATGAGGAACGCGGAAGCCTCCGCGAGCGCCTCGGAGAGGCCTGCGGCGATCGCCATCGTCCGATTCGGCGGATCGTTGGCGAAGATGAGCCGATTGGCCCCGGATGAGACCACCTCGCCGTCGGTCAGGCGCACACGCGCCCCCGCCGGATACTGCACGATCAGGTGCGGATCCAGCGTGTCCCCGTCAGCGGACGACAGGATCGTGATCCTGTCGGGAAGAAGGCGACGCACGTTGTCGTCGATGCTCACCAGATGCTGCACGCTCGGGATGCCGAGACCGTCGAGCACGAGACCGGCGCGGACTCCCGTGCCGCCGAGGGTCACGTCGTAGACGAAGTGCGCGGCGAAGCGCTCGACGACCTCGGAGGAGGCGACGAAGCGCTCCGCCCCGATCCCCTCTGCGGCGAAGGCGAGCACGGCGACCAGGAGTGAGCGCTCGTCGACGATCGGCCCCGTCGTGGTGAGGTCGCCGACGCCCACCCCATGCGCGCCGGCGAGCCGTTCGAGCACCGCGGAGTCCCACCGCAGCTCGTAGTCGACCGTGCCGCCGAGCCCGAGCACCAGCTGCCTGCCCACATCGCCGATCATCCGTCGAGCGCCCTCCCCGTCGATTCGTGCGTCAGTACAGGCCGGCCTTGCCGTCGGCACCGAACAGCTTGATCTTCTCAGCCGCCGTGGCCTTCATGGCGGCGATCGGCTCGGGCTGGATCGCGTTCGGCTCACGCAGACGCTCGTCGGTGCCGAGGATCTCGCGCATGCGGTTGTGGTACGCGACCTTGATGTCGCTGGAGATGTTGATCTTGTTGACGCCGAGTTCGACGGCGCGGCGCAGCTCGGAGTCGGGGTTCGACGATCCGCCGTGCAGGACGAGCGGGATGCCGACGGCGGCCTTGATCTGCTCGAGCAGATCGTGACGCAGCTCGGGGTTCTTCTCGGCCGGGTAGAGCCCGTGCGAGGTGCCGATCGCGATGGCCAGGCTGTCGACCCCGGTCTCCTGCACGAAGCGCACCGCGTCGTCGGGGTTGGTGTAGATGATCTCCGCCGCACCCGACTCGCCGTAGCTGTCGTTCGCGCCGATCGTGCCGAGCTCGCCCTCGACCTGCACGCCGACGGCGTGCGCGGCCTCGACGACCTTGCGGGTCAGCGCGACGTTCTCCTCGAACGGCAGCAGCGAGGCGTCGATCATGACCGAGGTGAAGCCGGCCTGGAACGCCGTGATCATCTGCTCGTACGTGCCGCCGTGGTCCCAGTGGATCGCGACCGGGACGCTCGCCCGATGGGCACGCGAGCGCATCGCGGTGATCAGATCGGTCGTGATGTGCGAGACCTCGTCGGGGTGGATCGCGATGATGACCGGGGCGTTCAGTTCCTCGCTGATGTCGATGATGCCGGTGAACATCGCCCAGTCGCTGATGTTGAACGCCGGGATCGCGAAGTTGTTCGCATTGGCGACGTCGAGGATGGATTTGCCGGTGTAGAGCACGTGTTTCTCCTGTTTCGTGGTGGTCGTTGGTCCGGTCGGACGGAGGTCAGCTCTTCACAGAGCCGGCGGTCAGCCCGCTGATGAAGTAGCGCTGGAAGAAGAGGAAGAGCAGCAGCACGGGGATCGAGCCGAGCACGCTCATCGCCATGATCTGGTTCCACTCGTAGGAGTGCTGTCCCATGAGGAGCTGGATGCCGATGGGGACGGTGCGCATGTCGATCGTGCGCGTCAGGGTCAACGCGAACAGGTACTCGTTCCACGCGATCATGAAGGTGTAGATGCCGACCGAGACGATGCCGGGGACGGAGATCGGGACGAGGATCCGCCAGAGCGCCGTCATGGAGCCGGCGCCGTCCACGCGCACGGCCTCGTCGAGCTCGCGCGGCAGGGTGTTGAAGTAGCCGGTCATCATGATGATCGCGTACGGCAGGGTGAACACCATGTACGTGAGGATCAGGCCCGCATACGAGTTGTAGAGGCCCAGCGCCACCATGAGGCCGAAGTACGGGATGAGCAGCGTGATGGGCGGCACCGCCTGCACGCTCACGATCACCACGTTCAGGATGCGCTTGCCGCGGAAGTCGAACCGGCTGAACGCGTAGGCCGCCTGGATCGCGACGATCAGGGTGAGCACGGTCACCGCACCGGCCACGATGTAGCTGTTCAGGAAGAACCGCATGGTCTCGGGGTTCGTGAAGATCGCGATGTAGGCGTCGAACGAGAACGTGTCGGTGATCAGCCGCGGGGGCAGCTCGAAGATCTGGGTGTTGGACTTGAACGAGCTCGACAGCATCCAGAGCACGGGTCCGGCGGCGAAGACCGCGCCGATGATCAGGCCGATGGACACACCCGCGGTGGCGACCCGGCGCTTGCCCTTGACGGTGAGAGCCATGGTCAGTCCCTCGCTTTCTGGTGACGGACGTAGAACACGGCGAGCACCATCGACATCAGCAGCACGAGGACGGCGGAGGTCGCGGCGAGCGAGAAGTCGTACTTGGCGAACGCCAGCTTGTACGTGAAGGTGCTGAGCACCTCGGTCACGTCGATCGGACCACCGCCCGTCGTCATCCAGATGAGGGCGAACTGCTGAGAGGTCCAGATCAGGTCGAGCAGCACGAGGCTGACGATGATCGGCCGCAGCTGCGGGATCGTGACATTCCAGAACCGCTGGATGGCGCTCGCGCCGTCGACGGTCGCCGCTTCGTTCAGCTCACCGGGGATGCCCTGGAGCCCGGCGAGCAGGCTCACCATGAAGAACGGGTACCCCGCCCAGATGTTGATGAACGTGATGGTGCCGAGCGCGAGCTGCGGCGAGGCGAGCCATTCGATGTCTGTGTTCAGCAGGAAGTTGATCACACCGTTCGGAGCGAGCAGCATGCGCCAGAGCACGGCGATCACCGCGACCGTGAAGAGCCACGGAAGGACGTAGAGGGCCCGGAAGATCGCGCGGGCCGCATGGTGGAGCAGCGTGCTGTTCAGCATCATCGCGAAGCCGAGGCCCAGGATGAGGTGGGCGATCACACTGCCGATCGTGAAGACGAGGGTGTTGCCGGTCGCCTTCCAGAATCCGGGATCGCCGAGGATCTCGACGAAGTTCGCGATGCCGACGAACTCGGGCGACTTGTTCAGGATGACGTTGTCCTGGAACGAGTAGCCGATCACCATGATGATCGGCACGATCATCAGCACGAGCAGCAGGATGATCGTGGGCGACAGGAAGGCGTAGGACTCCGTGGTCTTGCGCAGCTGACGTCGCCGGCGCGACAGCGGCACTCCCGTGACGATCACCTCGGTGTCGTCGGTCGTTCTCAGGCTCATGGGAACCGGTGCTCCTTGGTTGGTCGGGTGCCGCACCGCAGTGGCGATGCGGCACCCCGTTCATGCGGGAGGCGGGAGGCGGGAGATCAGAACTCCGCTTTCCAGGCCTCCTGTGCCTTCTTGAGCGCATCGTCGATCGACTGCTGACCGTCGAACGCCGACTGCAGCTGCTCGCCGAGCTGACGCATGAGCTCTTCCGCGACGGGAAGACCCGTGAACTCGTTCGCCGGGTAACCCGCCTGGTAGATCTCGAACGCCTTCTTGAACAGCTCGTCGTCCTCGACGAAGGCCGGGACCGATTCCGAGTTGCCCGGGAACGCGTTGGCCATGGTCGAGAGCTCCGAGTTGGTCTCCTCGCTCATCAGGAAGGAGACGAGCTTGAAGGCGGCGTCCTTGTGCTCCGAGTTCTCGGCGACGCCGATGCCCCAGGATGCGTACGGGATTCCGCGTTCTCCGTCGTAGCCGTCCTCCGCGGGGAGCGCGGAGATGGAGAACTTCAGGTCGGGGTTCGTCTCTCGGATCAGGTTGATGTGCGCGAGCGAGTCGATCATCATGCCGGCACGGCCGTTGGTGAACTCCTCGACCTTGTCCTGCTCCTTCATCGTGAACGATCCGGAGGCGATGACGCCGTCGTCCCACAGGCCGCCGATGTACTCGACAGCCGAGGTGACGTCGCCGTTGGTCAGGTCGGGCTGCCCGTCCTTCAGCATCGAGCCGCCCGACGCCCAGACCCACGACATCACGTCGTTCTGCACGCCGTTCGGTGTCTCGAGCGACAGCGGGAGCACCCAGCCGGAGACGTCTCCGCCGAGGGCTGTGACCTTGGCTGCGGCATCCGCGAACTCCGTGCGGTTCGTCGGCGGCGCGGTGACGCCGGCCTGCGCCAGCAGGTCGTCGTTCGTGAACATCGGATAGACGAAGTTCACGACCGGGATCATGTAGGTGCTGCCGTCGACCTGGATCTGGCTGGCCAGCTGACTGTCGTCGTAGTCGTTCTCCTTCATCAGCGCGGTGAGATCGGCGATCACACCCTGCGAGGCGAAGTCGTTCACCCAGGCGCCGTCGAGTCCGACGACGTCGGGCATGGTGCCGGATGCCGCTCCGGCGAAAAGCTGCTCCTTGGTCGACGCGTACGGACCGCTGACCAGTTCGACCGTGATGCCCGGGTTCGCCTCCTCGAACTTGTCGATGAGCGCGCGGAACTCGCCGTCAGGCAGCTCCGGCTCCCACCACTGAGCGAACTCGATCGTGACATCCTCGCCGTCGCCGCCCCCGTCGCCTGAGGTGCTGGGCGTGCAGCCCGCCACCGCCAGAAGGGCAACCGTCGCGGTCGCGGCGCCGACGATCATTCGGGTTCGTCCGCGCCCTCGTCCCACTGTGCTCATCACTTCTCCTCTTCGAGATCGTGCCGCATGACGCGCTTCAATGCTTCTTCATGCGGTTTTGAGCCATGTTATGCCGACATCTGCGTGATCGTCAAGGGCAACTTTGTCGCATTTCCTCCTGCCTCTCCCAGAATCACAGGGATTTCCTGCACCGATCGCTAGTGTCGCTGATGTGCGTCTTTTTGCATGACTATGCGGTGTTGGTCTCTCGAATGTGCTAAAGATGAGGTCATGGATGCTTCCGGAACGGCGCGACGCCGCCTGCCTGCGGGCAGAAAAGCCGACCTCGCCAGCTACGTCGAGCAGACCGGGCAGGTGACGGTCAGCGATCTCGCCGAGCACTTCGGCGTCTCGATCGACACGATCCGCCGCGACCTCGACCAGCTCGACCGCGAAGGCGTGCTCGTCCGCACCCACGGCGGGGCGGTCAGCTCCGCGAGCGGCCCCCTCAAGGACCGCGCGCTCGACGTGCGCATGCGCGTGCAGACCGAGGAGAAGGAGCGGATCGCGCGCGTGGCGGCCGGGCTCGTCGAGGACGGCTCGGTCATCATGCTGAACGCCGGCACGACGACCCTCGCGGTCGCACGAGCGCTGCGAAACCATCACGACCTCACGATCGCCACGAACAACCTCCGCATCCCGGGCGAGCTCTCGCCGTCGGCCTTCCGCGACCTGTACGTGTTCGGCGGAGCCGTGCGCTCGATCACCCAGGCGACCACCGGACCGGTGACGTTCACCATGACGCCGGGCGGACCGGAGGTCGACATCCGCTGCGACCTGGCACTCATCGCGGTCGGCGCGATCGATGAGGCCGGATACTCGACCTCGAACCTCGGCGATGCGGCGATGATGTCCGAGATGATCCAGCGCGCGGAGCGGACCGCGATCCTCGCCGACTCCACGAAGCTGGGTCGCCGCTTCTTCGCGCAGATCGCGCTGCTCGACCGCGCCGACTACCTGATCACCGACGCGCCGCCGCCGGCGCGCATCGCCGCCGCCCTCGCGCAGGCCGACGTGCAGGTGCTCACTCCCTGAGTCGACGACGCCCGGGCAGACGCGGATCGGTCAGGATTCGAGAAGCGCCGCCCGCTGCTGCTCCGTAGCGTCGATGACATGAACACGATCATCGATTCCGTCACCCTCGACGTCGCCGACCTCGAGGCCGCACAGTCCTTCTACGCAGACACGTTCGACCTCGGCGATCGTCTGCGATTCCGCACCTCGGATGCCGAGACATCCGGGTTCCGCGGATACACCCTCTCGCTGGTGGTCTCGCAGCCGGGGAACGTGCACGCCCTCGTCGACGCCGCCGTCGCCGCGGGAGCCAGCGTGGTCAAGCCCGTCGCGAAGTCGCTCTGGGGCGTGGGCGGCACCGTGCAGGCGCCGGACGGGGCGATGTGGAAGATCGCCACTTCGTCGAAGAAGGACACCGCTCCCCCGAGCCGCTCCGTCGACGAGATCATCCTGCTCCTCGGCGCCGAGGATGTCGTCGCCACGCGGACATTCTACACGGAGCGTGGCATCCCCGTCGCGAAGAGCTATGGCCGCAGCTACGTGCAGTTCGACACCGGGACGAGCCCGATCGGACTCGGGCTCTACCGCCACGCCTCGCTCGCGAAGGATGCGGGCGTGCCCGCTGCCGGCTCCGGATCGCACCGGCTCACCGTCAACGGCGCACTCGGGACCGCGGTCGATCCCGACGGCTTCGCCTGGGCCCCGGTGGAGGTGTACTCCTGAACGACGGAGGCCGTCGGGATCTCTCCCGACGGCCTCCGCTCTGTCATCCTGTGTGCAGGATCACCACCACCCGGTGAGCAGATCCCACAGCCAGTCGAGGATGTCCCCGATGGCGCCGCCGATGCCGCCGGCGCGGTTGACCGTGACCGTGGCCGTCGCCTCGTCACCGTCCGCCTGCGCCACCGCCACCGTGTACTTGCCCGGCTGCGTCTTCTTCGGAACCGTCACCGAGGTGCTGAACGAGCCGTCGTCGCCGACCTGGATCGTGCCGACCTCGATGGCCTGCCCCTTCTTCGGGCGCAGCTCCACCGTCACGGTCTCACCGGGCTGGTAGCCCTCGCCGGTGATGGTGAGCTTCTTGCCCGCCGTCACCTTCGAGGAGCCGAGCGCGATCGTGCCGGCGAACTCCTCCTCGCCCGCGATCGTGAACGGCACCTGCACGGTGGTCCCGGTGCCCGCGACCGCGACGGTGAGCTGCTGCTCCCCGAAGACGCCCGACGGCACCGTGAACGTCAGGCTCGCACGCCCGACCTCGTCCGTGGTGTCGACGATGGCGGGATCGATCGCTCCGGCCGCGAGCTGCGTGCCGCCCAGCGAGAGCGACACCTCGCCCGGAGCCGGCTCCCCCGCGCTGAACGCGAGCGAGGAGAGCGAGACCGTCACCTGGTCGCCGGCGCTGTAGCCGTCGGCATCCGCCGGGCTGATCGCGACGCCGACCGCGCGCTGGGCGTAGTCGGGACTCGCGGTCTTGTTCGCATCGAACCAGTCGACCATGGACTGCAGGTCGATCTTGCCGGTGTCGCGCTTGCCCGTACCGTGCTTGAAGGTGGAGAAGTTGTCTCCACCGGCGGCGAGGAACGAGTTCGCGGCGACCGTGTAATCGGCCGCCGGATCGATCGGCGTGCCGTCGAGCGTGATCGACGTGATCCGCGAGCCCTGCGCCCCTGCGGGGTCGTAGGTGTACACGAGCCCTTCGGAGACGCCGAGCTTCAGGAACGGCCGCGCCGAGCCCGCCGGCTGCCACTGCTCCTCCAGCACGCCCTTCAGCTGCGCGCCCGTGAGGGTCAGCGTCACCAGCGTGTTCGCGAACGGCTGGACCGTCGCCGCCTCACGGTAGGTGACGTTGCCGTCGGGGTCGGATGCTCCGGTCGAGGCGTACGCGAGGTTCGCCCGGATTCCGCCCGGGTTCATCAGCGCGATGTCGGCATCGGTGGACCACTTCTGCACGTCGGCGACGAAGTTGCCGATGGTGGACTCGCCACCGCGGTTCTCCGAGCCGCTGGTCTGACGCGCGCGGTTGAAGTCGGCGGTGATGTCTCCGACCTTGATCGCCCCCAGCACGTCGGCCTCGGCCTTCGCCTCGGCCACGATGTCGGCGACCTCGGGGACGGCCGGGTACAGCGGCGCACCCGCAGCCGTGAGGGGCTTGATCTCGTTGGTGATCGAGATCAGCTCCTTCGTCTTCGCGTCCACCTGGATGTTCATCAGACCGAGGTTCTCGCCGTACTGCCCCGCCGAGACGACCGGGCGGCCGTCGATGACGTGGTTGTACGCGAGGTGCGTGTGCGCCGAGACGATCGCGTTCACGTCGTCGTCGACGCCGTAGACGATCTCGCCCAGCGGCGATTCCGGGGTGATGGCCCCGACATCGACGCTCTCCGCCCCCTCGTGGACGAGGAGGATGACGACATCCGCCTCGCCGTTGGACTCATCGCCGTCGCGCAGGTCGTCGGCCACCGCGTTGACCGAGTCGACGATGCTGCGCACCTCGAGGTCGGCGATGCCTTCCGGCGACACGAGCGAGTCGAGGTCCTCGGTGACGGCGCCGACGAACCCGACCTTGACGCCGTCGAGCTCCTTGACCCATGCCGGGGCGAGCGCAGGCTCACCCGTCTCCGTCACGAACACGTTCGACGAGATGTACTCCCAGTCCGCGCGGTCCTGCACGCGATCGCGCAGGTCCTCCCAGCCCTGGTCGAACTCGTGGTTGCCCGCGGCGCTGACGTCGAGGCCGGCGGCGTTGAGCGCGTCGATCGTCGGGTTGTCGTCATTGATGAACGAGGTGAACGTCGACGCGCCGATCAGATCGCCGGCTCCGGCGAAGATCGTGTTCGGGTTCGCGTCGCGGAACTGCTTGACCGCACCCGCGAGGACGGCCGCGCCTGCGGCGGCGCCGTCGGCCTCGATCCGACCGTGGAAGTCGTTGACCGTGACGACGTCGATGCTCACCGGCGGGATCTCCGAGGAGACGCCGACGATGATCGGGTCGTGGTCGCTGGAACGGTAGGGCGTGCCCGACTCGGTGGCGCCGAACGCGTAGCCGCGGTCGCTCCACTCCGGCGAGTTGATGCCCCAGACGCCGGCGCCCGTGATCGACGCGGCGAGCGACGGCGACGCGATGACGTGGTCGAGCGAGCCGAGCTCGCCGTCGAACGTGTACGTGTACTGACCGGCGGCCCTGTCGGCGACCAGGTCGCTCCAGCCGTTCGCGGTGAAGACGTCGATCGGGTCTTCCTTGCCGTAGGCGTTGAAGTCGCCGATCAGCAGCATGTCGCCGCTGCCCGATGCCTCTTCGAGGTCGGTCGTGAACTCCAGGAGCGACTGCGCCTGCGCGACGCGGTCGGCGTTGAAGAAGCCCTGGCCGTCGGCGGGCTCTGCACCCGCACCCTGGGGCGGCGACTTCGACTTGAAGTGGTTCGCGACCACGGTGACGACCCGGCCGTCGATGTCGAACGCCTGGGCGATCGGCTCACGCGCGTTGCCCCAGACGGTCTCGTCGGTGACGGTCGCGCTGTCGCCGACGGTGGTGACGGCATCCTTCTTGTAGATGATCGCGTTGGTGATGTAGTCCGTCGTCGCCGCGTCGTTCAGCGCGTCAGGGGTGGGCACGTAGTCCCACACGTCGCTGCCGGCGTCCTCGTTGAGACCTGCCACCAGGTCCTCGAGGGCCGAGTCGATCGGCTCGCCGAGCTTGACGGAGTTCTCGATCTCCATGAGCGAGACGATCTCGGCATCCAGGCCGTTGATCGCCGCGACGATCTTCGACTTCTGGATGGCGAACTGGGCCGCATTCGCGGCACCGCGGGCATCGGGGTTCTCGGACGTCAGCGTCGTGAAGTAGTTGTAGACGTTGAACGAGGCCACCTGCACATCGCCACCGACCTCGGGAGCCGACTCGGTGCGCGGGTTCGTCGCCGCGAAGCCGACCTTGAGGTCTGCCGGAGAGGCATCGTCGATCGGGATGACGGGCTGCAGACGCCAGTCGTCGAAGCCCCACTGCAGCACGTAGCCGTTGTCGCCGAAGTCGACGGTGTCGCCGTTGCGGACCACCGCGTCCTTCGTGAAGTACGGCTGGGCACCGGGGTGGCCGTTGTTCGTCACCTGGATGGACCAGCCGTCGTCGAGCAGCAGGCGGTTGGCCCGGTTGGCCGCGGCGATGGCCGCCGCCGCGTCACCGGGGCGCGTGGTCTCGGTGCTCTTGACGTTGAGGTCCGCGCCGGCGTTGAGCCAGAGCGTGCCGAAGTTGAAGAGCTGGTGGCTCGAGGCCAGACGGTATGTTCCCTCCGGAGCCACATACATGTTCTCGTACTGCTCGCGGTCGGCGCCGCGCACGGTGTCGGGAAGCGGAGTGACCGCGGGGACTCCGGCGCCTGCCGCAAGCACCTCGATGTCGGTCACCGCGCCGGGGTTCAGCTGCGTCTGGCCGAAGTACTCGCCGACCGCGCCGGTCACGGAGACGAGGTCGCCGATCGCGAGGGTCGGGGCCAGCGCGTTCAGGAAGACGAAGATGCCGTCGGATGCTCCGGGCGTGGCGTCGGTCGCGCCGCCGGAGCCCTGGGTCTGGATGACGATCCCCTTGTAGCCGCCGGTGCGGTAGTCGGCGGTGACGACGCCCTCGACCGTGACGGTCTGGCCGCTCAGCGGTGAGACGTCGGCCGTGCCCTGCACGTCGGCGATCGCGACCGTGGTCGGATCGGGATCGGGATCGGGGTCGGGATCGGGGTCGGTGCCGCCGGTGCCCTGCGGGGTGATGGTGGCCGAGAGCGTGAAGTCGACGCTGTTGTCGTCGGTGTCGGCGCCGCCTGTGCGGTTCAGCGACTTGACGTCGGTGTTCCCCGCCGGCGCCGTGGCCGCCGCGGTCTCGAAGGTGTTGGAGGTGCCGTAGCCGAGAAGGTCGACCACGCCGTCGACGCCCGCGACCGAGCCGGGGGTGAGGGTGACGGCGGCCGTGCCCTCGACGAGCGCGAGCGTGCCGGTGGTGCCGCTCGGGGTCAGGGTGCTGACCGCGTCGGGAGCCGGGAGGTCGGCGCCGTTGGCCCCGTTGCTGTTGCCCTGCACCAGGTAGTAGCCGCCGGCCGGGATGACGCCGGTGAGCGGCGCGACGCCGTTCGAGGGCCCGGTGCCCGTCGCGGAGCGGTACTGCAGCGACATGCCGTCGAGGGTGACCGGCTCGGAGGTCGGGTTGTAGAGCTCGACGAACTTGTTCTTGAAGGCGGCCCCTGCGCTGCCACCGGAGAGGTAGGCCTCGTTGATCACCACCCCCGTCCCTGCCGGATCGGCGAAGGCGGGCACGGCGGTCAGCGAGCCGAAGCCCAGCGCTGCCACACAGGTCGCGGCGAGAGCGCCGACGCGCCCCCGGTTTCTACGGTGAGCGACGGGAGCCATGCGGTTCCCGTCCTCTGGAGCGGACATCATCGGTGCGGTCTCCTCGGTCGGTGGTGCGACATCTCTCATGAATCTGTCACGGCGCGCACCGGGGTCTCCCAGCCCGCACACATGTTGCGAGCATACGGAGCGCTCCGGACATCCTCAATGGAGTTCTCCGATTCGTCACCGACCGCTCACCGGATGGCCGCGGCGACCCCCGACGAAGGTCCATATCCCGGCATTCCGGCGCACATGTGCGCACGGATCTCCGCGCAGATGCGCGATGTGATCAGGCTGTTTCCGCGGTCCGCGCCTCGTCGAACTCCTCGACCTCGCGCTCCCAGGCGTCTTTCGCCAGGCGGTACCAGAGGTAGAACGCGAAGCCCGCGAAGATCGCCCACTCGACCGCGTAGAAGATGTTCAGCCAGTTGATCGGCGATTGCTCTTCCGGCGCGGGAGAGGAGATCTCGATGAGCCCGGCCGTCGCCGTGGTCGAGGCGAGATACGGGCGGTACACGTCGAGATCCGCGGTGTCGCTCCACCGGCTGAGAAGCGCCGCCGTCGACATCCGATCCATCCGCTCCGGGTCGGTGCGCGGCGGGACCGCCGGGCCCTCGTCGGAGATGATCCTGCCGCTGATCGCGACCTCGGAGCCGTCGTCCTCGGCGGCGAGGCGCTCGACGGCCGCATCCGCCGCTTCGCGGTCGGGCGCCCAGCCGATCGCGACCGCGATCGACGTGCGGTCGGCGACTCGCAGCTGGCCGGTGACCCAATATCCCTCGACGTCGTCGTTGAACCGGCTCGACACGACGAGGAAGTCGCCCTCGACCCACGTCCCCGATGTCTCGACGCGCTGGCCGACGAGAGGCTCGGGAAGGTACTGCCCCGGTTCCACGACATCGGTGAGCGGCCGCACCTGCTCGGTCGCCCCCGCCGGGGGCGGATCCGTCTCGATCGCGCGCTCGAGCTGCCACTGCCCGAGCCACGCGAACACCCCGGCGACGACGAGGCACAGCAGAAGCATCCCGATCCAGCGTCCCCGGAGCATGACCTCACGAAGGGTCGGCGGGAACGGCGCAGGAGTGGTCACGGTGACGCGCGGAGCCTCAGGCCTCGTACGGGGCGAGCACGACCTCGACCCGCTGGAACTCCTTGAGGTCGGAGTATCCGGTGGTCGCCATGGACTTGCGCAGCGCGCCGATGAGGTTCGCGGTGCCGTCGGCGACGGGCGCGGGACCGTAGAGGATCTCCTCGAGCGTGCCGATGCCGCCGACCTCGACGCGGCGTCCGCGCGGCAGCTTCGAGTGATGGGCCTCCGGGCCCCAGTGGAACCCGCGGCCGGGAGCGTCGGTGGCGCGGGCGAGCGCGACGCCGAGCATGACGGCATCCGCTCCCATGGCCAGCGCCTTGACGATGTCGCCGGAGGTGCCGACGCCCCCGTCGGCGATGACGTGCACGTAGCGGCCGCCGGACTCGTCGAGGTAGTCGCGTCGCGCGGCGGCGACGTCGGACACCGCGGTGGCCATCGGCGCGTGGATGCCGAGCGTCGCACGGGTCGTGGAGGCCGCTCCCCCGCCGAAGCCGACGAGCACGCCCGCGGCGCCCGTGCGCATGAGGTGCAGGGCCGCGGTGTAGGTGGCGGCGCCGCCGACGATCACCGGGACGTCGAGGTCGTAGATGAACTTCTTGAGGTTCAGGGGCTCGTCGACGCTGGACACGTGCTCGGCCGAGACGGTGGTGCCGCGGATGACGAACAGGTCGACGCCGGCCGCGGCCACGGTGTCGTAGTGCTCCTGCGTGCGCTGCGGCGTGAGGGAGCCGGCGACCGTGACGCCCGCCTCGCGGATCTCGGCGAGCCGGCGCGTGATGAGCTCGGGCTTGATCGGCTCGGAGTACAGCTGCTGCATGCGGACGGTCGCCTCGCCGTCGTCGAGCCCGGCGATCTCCGTGAGCAGCGGCTGCGGGTCTTCGTAGCGCGTCCACAGTCCCTCGAGGTCGAGCACGCCGAGGCCGCCGAGCTGCCCGAGCATGATCGCCGTCTGCGGGCTGACGACAGAGTCCATCGGCGCTCCGAGCACCGGGATGTCGAAGCCGAACGCGTCGATCGTCCACGCGGTCGAGACATCCTCGGGGTTGCGCGTGCGGCGCGAGGGCACCACCGCGATGTCATCGAACGTGTACGCGCGGCGTGCGCGCTTTCCTCGGCCGAGCTCGATCTCCATGGTCACCCGTCCAGCCTACCCGGCCCCCGACGGGGTCTGCGGCTGCGGAGCCGGTCAGCGGGAGCGCACGACCCGCCTCTCGTCCCAGACCGGCGCATCGGACTCGTAGACCTCGCCGTCCGAGCCGAACACCAGGAATCGGTCGAACGACCGGGCGAACCAGCGGTCGTGCGTGACCGCGAGCACCGTCCCCTCGAAACGCGCGAGCGCGTCTTCCAGCGCCTCGGCCGATTCCAGGTCGAGGTTGTCCGTCGGTTCGTCGAGCAGCAGCAGCGTCGCACCGGACAGCTCAAGCAGCAGCACCTGGAGCCGCGCCTGCTGCCCACCGGAAAGCGAGTCGAACGTCTGCTGCGCCTGCCGGACGAGCCCGTACCGATCCAGCGCTGAGCTGGCGGCATCCCTCGGCATCCCGGCGCGGCGGTCGTCTCCGCGGTGCAGGATCTCCAGCAGCGTGCGCCCGACGAACTCGGGGTGCGCGTGCGTCTGCGCGAAGAGCCCCGGCACGACCCTGGCGCCGAGCGTCGCCGTGCCCGTGTGCGGCACCTCGCTCAGCTGCTCTCCGGTGGACGTGACGTGACCGAGGGTGGCATCCGGATCGCTGCCACCCCTGGCCAGAAGCCGCAGGAAGTGCGACTTCCCCGACCCGTTCGAGCCGAGCACCGCGACGCGATCGCCGTACCAGACCTCGGCGTCGAAGGGCTTCATCAGACCGGTGAGCTCGAGGCCTGCGGCGACCACGGCCCGCTTGCCCGTGCGCGACCCCCGCAGACGCATGTCGAAGTCCTGCGCGGGGGGCCGCTCCTCGGGCGGACCGGCCTCCTCGAACTTGCGGAGCCGCGTCTGAGCGGCCTGATACCGCGACGCGAAGCCGTCGTTCGCCGAGGCCTTCACCTTGAGGTTCGCGACCAGGGTGCGCAGCTTCTCGTGCTGCTCGTCCCAGCGTCGCCGGAGCTCGTCGAGCCGGTCCATCCGATCGGTGCGCGCCTGCTGATAGGTCGCGAAGCCGCCGCCGTGCACCCACGCGGTGGAACCTGCGCCGCCCGGTTCGAGAGTGATCAGGCGGTCCGCGGCACGAGCGAGGAGTTCGCGATCGTGCGACACGAGGAGCACCGTCTTGGGCGTCTGCCGCAGCTGATCCTCGAGCCAGCGCTTCGTCGGCACATCGAGGTAGTTGTCCGGCTCGTCGAGCAGCAGCACCTCGTCGGGACCGCGCAGCAGCGCCTCCAGCGCCAGTCGCTTCTGCTCGCCGCCGGAGAGCGTCGTGAGCTCGCGGAAGCGCGCACGCTCGAACGGCACGCCGAGCGCCGCCACCGTGCACTGATCCCACACGGTCTCGTGCTCGTAGCCACCGGCATCCGCGTACTCCGCGATCGCCGACGCGTACGCCATCTGGGTGTCGTGCTCGTCGCGTTCGATCAGTGCGTTCTCCGCCGCCTCGAGCCCCTGTGCCGCCCCGCGGATCCGCTGCGGAGCGACGCTCACGAGCAGTTCGTGCACGGTCTGACCCTGGCGTCCGTGCCCGACGAACTGGTCCATGACGCCGAGGCCGCCGTCGATCGTGACGACGCCGTCATCGGCCGGCTGATCTCCGCGGATGATGCGCAGCAACGTCGTCTTGCCGGCGCCGTTCGGTCCGATCAACGCGCTGGTGGACCCCGCACCGACCCTGAATGTCGCCTCGTCGAGAAGCGGTCTGCCGTCGGGGAGAGTCAGAGACACTCCGGAGACATCGATGTAGCCCACTGTCCGTGGCCGTCCTTCCGCCCGCGAACAGCGAGCCGACCAGGCTATCAGCCCGCGATGGAACGGAGTGACCGGGGTCAGGGACGGAGCTGGGTGATCCGGCCCGACTCTCCCCACGCACGGTCCGTCGTGACCACCGTCACATCGAGACGTCGGGCGAGCGCGAGGCACAGCCGATCCCCGAGCGACAACCCGCTGCCGCGCTTCCACATCGCTGCGGCGACCTCGGCGTCCGCGTGCTGCACGGGCTCGATCACCAGCTCATAGCTGCGCAGCAGTCCGGAGGCGACGCCCCAGTCGGCTCCCGACGCTCGGACCTTCTGGGCCACCTCCGCCCAGTTCGCCGCCCCGATGACCGCACCGTCCAGAAGCTCCTCGACGGCATCAGCGCCCGGCTCGGCCTGCAGGAACGCCAGGACGGCTGACGCGTCGAGAACGGTCACTCGATCTCGTCCTCCGCAGCCGCTGCGGACCGACGATCGGCGAGAAGCGCCGCGACGAGGTCCTTCCCGGCGAGCTGCGACCGCACCAGGGACTTGGCCTGCTCCCGGGTGACCAGGATCACTCCGCCGTCCGTCTCGATCATCAGCAGCCGCGCACCCTGTTCCCAGTGCTGCCGCGCACGGAGCTCGGCGGGGACGACCAGGCGGCCCCGGTCGCCCATCGGAGCGACAAACGTGGTATCCATGAGATCAGAGTACCACTACGTCCTAACCGATGGGTTTCAGGAGAGCGCGCTCGCCGTGGGAACCGTGTTCGCGAAGAGGTCGAGGACCGGGCAGTGCGCGTCGACGACCTGGCGGAGGTTCTCATACTGCTCGGGGCTGTCGGGGCCCGAGATGTCGACCTTCACCCGGATGTCGTGGAACCCGGCACGGCCCGACTCGTCGATGCCGAAGAGCTTCCGCACGTCGAGATCCCCCTCGGCCGTGATCTCGATCTCGTCGATCGTGAGACCGAGCGCCTGGGCGTAGAGCCGGTACACGACCACCTGGCACGACACCAGCGCGCCCAGCGCGTACTCGACGGGGCTCGCGGCCACGTCGTCTCCGGCGAGCGCGCTCGGCTCGTCCACGAGGAACCGATGCTTGCCGGCGCGGATCTCGGTGGCGACCGACCCGATTCCTCGGCCGCTCACCCGGTAGGTCAGCTGTGCGCTGCTCGCATCGGCGGCGATGCGCTCGTTCCACGCCGTTCCCGCATCGGTCAGGCGCTGTGCGCGCTCGGCCGGCGTGACATCGGAGACGGCGGTGATCTGGTCCTGGAGAAGAGTCATGCGGCGACCGTAACCGGGGCGTCGGCGCCCGCGCACCCCCGACGTCACAGGGGTTCACGGCCCGTCATCGACCGTCACGAAGGACGGGGGGCGACGGACTCAGTCCGCGCGGCTCAGGGTCCGCAGCGTCTCGGTCTTGGCCGCCGAGGGCAGCACGAAACGGAACTCCGTGCCGACGCCCTCTTCGCTGCGCACATCCATCGTGCCGCCGTGGGCGAGGACGATGGCGCGCGTGATCGTGAGACCGAGTCCGACGCCGGGCACGGCGTTGCTCGTCGCGGTCGACGCCCGGAAGAACCGGGTGAACAGCATCCCCTGTTCGTCCTTCGGGATGCCGATGCCGGTGTCGCTCACCGACAGCTCCACTCCGCCGTCGACGGGCCGCACGCGGGCGGCGACACGACCACCGCGGGGCGTGAACTTGATCGCGTTGGAGAGCAGGTTGTCGAGCGCCTGTCCGATCCGGCCGGCATCGATGAGGATGCGGACGGGCTCGGGAGCGAGCTCAGCGGTGATCTCGATGCCCTCACGCTGCGCGTGCGGCCCCGCCGACGCCACGGCGGAGCGCACGAGCTCGCCCACGTCGACCTCCGCGCGGTCCAGCGGGAACCGCCCCGACTCGACCTGCGCCGTGAAGAGCAGATCTCCCACGAGGTTCAGCAGCCGCTGGGCATTGCGCTCGATGATGGCGACGAACTCCTGCTGCTCCTCGCTGAGCGGCTGTCCTGGATCGCTCTGGAGCAGATCGAGGAAGCCGATGATCGCGCTCAGCGGCGTCCGCAGCTCGTGCGAGATCATCCCGACGAACTCGTCCTTCATCCGCGCGACCTCGACGGCCTTGCTCTCGTCGGTCACCACGAGCAGATACCCCTGCTGCGTGCCGGAGGCGTCGCGGTGGGGGTTCACGGTCACCCGCGCGGGAACCGAGGTCCCCGCCGACGTCACGATGTCGACGTCGTCCTCGACGTTCTGGTCGTCGTCCGCGCCGGCGAACAGCGCCCTCAGCCCCGGTGGCAGGTCGGAGTCGGCATCCACACGCTGTTCCTTCGTGCAGTCGCTCGCGAGCGCGGTCAACGACGCCTCCGCGAAGAAGCGGTCGACGCGCACGTCGTCCATCGCCTCGCTGAACGAGACGCCGAACAGCCGCTCCGCCCCCGGGTTCCAGGCGGTGATCGTGCCGTTCCGGTCGGTCGCGATCACGGCCTGCGCCGTGATCGACGACCACAGCCCCTCGTACGATTCCACCAGCGAGCGGTACTGATGCTCCTTCTCCCGCAGCTGCACGATCATCTTGACGTTGTCGGCGAGCGCCGCCGTGCGTTCGCCGACCAGCTCCTCCGCCTGCTCGGCGCGCACGCGCTGCTGACGGGAGAGCTCGTTGATCACCGCGGCGACGGCGGCGAACACCAGCGGCCCGATGACTCCGCGCAGCCAGTCGACCGCGCTGTGCGGCGGATCGGCGAAGTACGGCATGAGCAGGGCGATCGAGGTCAGTCCGCCGACGACGAAGACGTAGCGGATGCCGGGCGCCGCGGCGATCCAGATGACGGGCAGCAGCACGAGCGAGGAGAAGAGCGAGCTCGCCCCACCGGTGCCGGTGCGGAACAGACCGAGTCCGACGATGTCGATCAACGGGACGAGCAGGACGACCCACCCGTCGTACACCCGGCGAGCGCTCAGCACGGCCGAATGAGCGGTCGCGGCCAGCACCAGTCCGACACCGCACACCACCGCGACGAGGTGCGTGACGGGCAGATCCGGGATCCACCAGGTCAACAGCACGGCGGCGACCGTCGCGATGAGCGTGGGGGCCTGCTTCACGAGCGGGCTGGGGTTGTCGAAGACCTGGTACCACCGGTTCTCGGCGCGGTCCAGCGGGGTCGCCCTCATCGTGTCACCCGCTCGACGATGCCGCGCAGATCCGCACCGGTGATCGGCTTGGGCAGCGCCGCATCCGCCGGCGGATAGTCCGCGGCGTCGAGGACCGAGCTGATCACGAGGAAGCACTCCGGGAAGCGCTCCTGGACGCGTCGCGCGCACTCCTGACCGGAGATCCCCGGAAGCAGCAGGTCGATCACCGCCAGGACGGGATCGATCTCGTCGAACGCGGCGATCGCGGATTCGGCGTCGTAGGCGACGAAGGCGTCGAACCCCTCGCGGTCGAGGTAGCGACGCAGAAGGGCAGCCTGATCGACGGTGTCCTCGACGACGAGGGCCAGCGGCCTCCCGCTCATCGGAGGAGCAGCTCTCGCACGATGACGATCACGGCGACGACGGCCAGTGAGAGGAGCGCCTGTGGGACGAGTCGGCGCTCCCGACGTTCATCCGCGGCGATCTCCTCCACCTCGGAACCCTGCGGCGGCGCATCCGTCATGAGACGACCCGTCCGATCTTCTCGGTCTTTATCCACGAGGCGTCAGCACGACGCCACTCCTTGATGTACGAATCCACGGTGATCGCGCACAGCAGCGAACCGTATCCACAGATGTAGACGAGCAGTCCGGCGAAGAACCGGCCGCCCGGAAGCGGCTCGACCGCGCGGGCGAGCCAGATCCCCAGCATCGAGATCGGCCCCCAGAGGTAGAAGATCACGGCCCAGGCGAAGCGGCTCTCGTCGGTCAGGGCGAGACCGACCTGCGCGAGCCCCTCCTCGAACAGCCAGGGGAACAGTGCGAGCGCCATGAGGATCAGCGCGCCGAGCCCGGGGAACATGACCGCCTCGCGCCACGACTGCCTGCCGATACGGGGATCCAGCTGCACGGCGTAGAGCATCGAGAAGAGGTAGACGCACGCCGCGGAGATCCACATGAAGCGGAACACGAACTCCGCGATGTCGCTGTGCAGAAGGAGGAGTATCAGCAGGGCCGACGCCGCCAGGAGCATGAAGGCGGGAAGGAGCAGGATGACGAACCACGCGAGCCCGAAGGTGAAGCTGCCGAGGTTGTGGGTGCGGCTCGGCCGGAACCAGAGCTTCCGATAGATCGACGTCAGTTGCACGTTGCCACGGGCCCACCGGAGCCGCTGCTTCCAGAGGCTGTCGACCGTGCGAGGCTCCTCCGCGAGGACGACGGCGTGTGGCTCGAACACCATGCGCCGTCCCTTGAGCTGGCCCTCGAAGGTCGTCATCGTGTCCTCGGCGAGGGTCCCGGTCGGGATGCGCCCGCCGATCGCCTCGAGGTTCGCCCGGGAGTGCAGCTGCGCCCCGCCGGCGAGGCACGCGATCGCGCCGCCGACGTTCTGCACCCGTCGGGCGGAGAGCTGGCCGATCACGTACTCGATGGCGATGAAGCGCGTGAGGTAGTTGCGGTCCCGACTCCCCTCGGCGATGTACGCGGTGACGGCCCCGACCTTCTCATCGGCCAGGTGCCGACTGAGCTTGCGCAGCGAGTCCCTGGCGAAGATGACGTCGGCGTCCATGATGAGCACCGCCTCGGTCCAGGCGTCCGCGAGGACGACGTCGAGTCCGTGGTTGAGGGTGTGCGCCTTGCCCTCGCCGCCCTTGTCGCGACGCAGGTGCACGACGCGACCGGGATGCGCCGCCGCCATGGCCGTGACGATCTCGGGGGTGTCGTCGGTCGAGGCGTCGTCGACGACGAAGATCCGCAGGCGCTCCGGGGCGTACTCGAGCTGCAGCAGCCGTTCGATCGCCGGCCCGATGACGAGCCCTTCGTTCCAGGCGGGGATCACGACGGCGATGTTCGGGTGGTACGGCGCCGCCTTGGCGTAGTGGTTGCGGAACGCGTGCAGCGGCAGCGTGAGGAACTGCAGCGCGGTGTTGATCACGGGCAGGGTGCCCACCAGCACGCATAGCACCAGGAACACGACGAGCGTCGCCTCGGGCCAGGTGAGCTCCGCCATCAGGCGTCGCCCTCCGCGTCGAGGAGCTCGAGGACCCGTGAGTAGCGTCCGACGTCCGTTGCGACGTGGCTGTCGGTGGACGCCACGATCCGCGCTCCCGATCGGCGCAGCGCGGCGAGCGAGCGGATGCCGGGGCACCCCCACTTCTCGTTCACCTCGACGAGCGTGTCGGTGGCGGCGGCGGCGCGCGCCCACGCGTCGGTGCGCTCGTCGCCGAGGTCGTCCTCGGACAGGCCGATCTTCGGCAGGATCGAGAAGCAGTGCGCGAGCTGGTTCCCCGGGTGCCGCTGCATCGAGGCGATCAGCGCCGCGACGAGCTGGTCCAGGACATCGTCGGTCGCCCAGCCGTCCGCGATCCGCTCACGCACGGCGGTCGGCCCGAGCGGCCCGTCGATTCCGGGGAACTGGTGGTCGGCGATGAGGATGCGGTCGATGCCTACGGGAAGAGCGGGGATGTCGAGCGTGCCCGCTGCATCGAGGATCTTCGCCTCGACGCCGGTGAGGATCTCGAGGCCGCCGGGCACGGACAGCTCCCGGACGGCGGCGAGGTACTCGGGCACCCAGGTGGTGCTCTGTCGCACGTGATCCACGAGGCGCACCGTGCTCAGCCCCGCGGCCGCAGCCGCGGCGACGTTCTCGGCGAGCGTCGACACGGCGTCGTCGGAGAACGTCGAGTGGACATGGTGATCCCCGCGCAGAGCGGCGTGGCTCACAACTCCTCCTGGTGCCCCGCGTGGGCGGAGACGAGCAGGTCGTCGACCTCGACGATCACATCCTCGAGGAAGCGCACCGAGGCGACCTCCCGGAACGGGACCCGCGTCGGGAGCTCGATGCCGAGGAAAAGATCGGCGACGAGCGAGGGGATGTCGACACCCGCGGCGATCGTCAGCGGGAGCGCTCCGGGGAAGCGCGGATTGACCTCGAGCAGCACGGCGCGGCCGGTGCGATCCCGACGCAGCTGCACGTTCGCGACGCCGACGAGGCCGATCGCCCTGGCGATGGACGCGGCCGTGTCCTCGAGCTCCGGGTCGCGGACAGTCTGCCCCGCGATCGCCACACCCGAGTCGACCCTGGCGCGCGTCCGCGGGACAGCGGCGACGACGTTCCCCGCCGCGTCCGCCATGACGTCGACCGAGTACTCCTCCCCCGGGAGGAAGTCCTGCACGATGAGTCCCTCGTCGGTCGGCAGCGCCTCCAGCGCGGCACGATCGGGCACGAGCCGGATGCCGCGGCTGCCGGCGCCCTGGCGCGGCTTCGCGAAGACCGGGAACTCCCAGTCGACCTCCTCGGCATCGGGCCCTGCGAGGACCGTACGCGGGGTGCGGCCCGTCGCGGCGCAGCGCTCGGCGAGGGCCAGCTTGTCGAGCGCGGTGTTCAGGGTGTCGGCCGAGGGCGCGGCGAGCACGGCCGGTGCCAGCTCTCCCCGACGGTCGGCCAGCGCGATGAGCTCCACGTCGACCGTCGAGATGACGAGATCGAGCGCATCCTCGGCGACCATCCGTGCGATCGCGGGAACGAAGTCCTCGTCGCGACCCGGAGGGACGAGGCGGCGCTGCGCCGGCGGGACCAGGTAGATCCCGCTCGCCCAGCCGTCCATGTCGGCGGCGAACACGGTCAGGTCGGAGCGGCGGAGGAGCGAGCGGATGACGGCCACCCCGGCCGGACCCCCCGCACCCGTCACCAGCACGCGCTTCGTCATCAGCTCTCTCTTCTCGTGAGTTCATGGGCGCCGACGAACTCCGCCGTCTCGCGCACCACCTCGAGGGGCTCCACGGCCTTGCCGCCGCCGAACCGCGACCAGTAGCGCGCCGTCGCGGTGACGAACTCGGGTTCGAGGTAGTCGCGGCTGGCGGTCTGCGACTGGAAGCGCTCGAGGAGTCGCAGCTTCTGATCGAGGTACTGGTCGATGCGCACGAACCGCGTCGGACGGAAGTCGATCGTGGCCGACGGGCTCTGGTAGCACGCCACGGTGCCGACGCGTCGGGTGGCGACGATGGTCGCCTCGCTCACGGCTCGGTGATCCTGGTGCCGATCGTGAGCGGAGTGCGTGTAGACGATGGTCGGCGTGATCTCCTGCACGACCTCCTCGATGAGGCGCACCGTCGTCCCGCCCCCGGAGATCTCGGTGTCCACCAGATCCTTGACGAAGAGCCGCGCGCCCAGCATGTCGGCGGCCGCGAGGGACTCGCTCTGCCTGCTGTCGGCGTCGCCGCCGCGGGCACCGCGCGAGAGGGTGAGGATCGTGATGGCGTCCCCGGCGTGCGCGTGGGCTGCGAGCAGCCCTCCGACGCCGATCTCGACGTCGTCCGGATGCGCGCCGATGGCCAGCACGGTCTCCTTCGGCCGGGCTTCCTCACGGCGACGTCGGCCTTCGGCGGCGAGCCGTGTGACGACCTCGATCAGGCGGGCGTTGTCGAGCGGCTTGGTGAGGAACTCGTCGGCCTGCGCGCGCAGGGCCGACACCGCGTACTCCACCGAGACATGCGCCGTCATCACGATCACGGGGACGTTCGGGCTCGTGCGCCGCAGCTCCGCGAGCAGCTCCAGACCGCTCAGCCCCGGCATCTCGATGTCGGTGACGACGACGTCGGGGCGCACCTCCGCCATCCGCTCGATCGCGACGCGGCCGTCCTGCGCGATGTCGACGATGCAGCCCGCGCGCCGCTCGAGCACCGTCTTCACGAGCAGAGCGACGTCGGGGTCGTCATCGACGACGAGGACGCGCGGAGCTTCGTCAACCATAGAGCGGCTCTCCTTGGGGAGGATCCCTGCCGATGCGAAGATCGGCGTCGCGGTCTCGGTGCCCTACCACCGGGTCCGCGGGGAAAGTCGAGCGGGGTACGTCGATTCTGGCATAGGCGCCAGCGCCGCTGCGCAGCGCCGGATCGCGGTGCGGCGCGCTCCCGTGTCAGACGGCCCTGGCTGCGCGCTTCTCCTGCTGATACACCCGGATCGCCTCATAGCGCTCGGCCGAACGGGCCTGTCGCTTGGCCGCTTCCGCCGCCCGGTTCTTCGGCGGAGCCGAGGTCACCAGGTCGTCGAGCAGCTGACGGGCCGCGCGGGCGATCTCATCGACGGCCCGGTCGAAGACCGCCTGGTTCACGCGGGAGGGCGCGTTCGCTCCAGAGATCTTGCGGACGAACTGCAGCGCCGCGTCGTGGCACTCCTCGTCGGTCGCGGCGGGTTCGAGGTTGTTCAGCGGGACGATGTTGCGACACATACCGGCACGCTACGCCGGGCCGACGACGGACGGAAGAGGTCGATCCGGTGAACGGCATGGTGCGACGCGGGTGCTGCTCGCTACGCTCTGGCTACGAGAACCGGCGACGGCCGATCCGCCGTCTCCCTGGAACAGGAGAGAACATGACGATTCCCCAGCCCCCCGATTCCCCGCAGACTCCCCCGGCCTGGAACGGCGCGCCCACCCCGGATCCCACCGCCGCCTACGCGCCGCCCGCGCCCAACGGCGGCGCTCCCTACGCTGCAGCTCCGGTCTCCCCTCCGGGTCGCGTGCTGTCGATCATCGGCCTGGTGCTCGCCTTCGTCGCGGCGCCGATCGGCCTGATCCTCAGCATCGTCGCGGCCGTCAAGCTCGGCAAGGCCGGTGCCCCCAAGGGCATCGCCATCGCGGGCATCATCGTCGGCGCGGTCATCACCCTGCTGTACATCATCGGCATCATCCTGTTCGTGACGCTCTTCGCGGGCATCATCGGGACGTGCGCGGAGCTCGGCCCGGGCGTGTGGACCGTCGACGGCGTCACCTACACCTGCAGCTGATCTCCCCGGAGAGAGACGAAGGGACCGGATGCCGCACGGCATCCGGTCCCTTTCCGTCGAATCCCTACTTCTTGTAGTTGGGCGCCTCGACGACGATCTGCACGTCGTGCGGGTGCGACTCCTTGAGACCCGCCGAGGTGATGCGCACGAACTTCCCGCGGGTCTTGAGCTCTTCGATCGTGCGCGCGCCGACGTAGAACATCGACTGACGCAGGCCGCCGACGAGCTGGTACGCGACCGCGGCGAGCGGGCCGCGGTACGGCACCTGCCCCTCGATGCCCTCGGGAATGAGCTTGTCGTCGCTCGGGACGTCGGCCTGGAAGTAGCGGTCCTTCGAGTACGAGGTCTGCTTGCCGCGGGTCTGCATCGCGCCCAGCGACCCCATGCCGCGGTACTGCTTGAACTGCTTGCCGGACTGGAAGACGATCTCGCCCGGCGACTCGTCGGTGCCCGCGAGGAGCGAGCCGAGCATCACGGCGTCCGCACCGGCGACGAGGGCCTTGGCGATGTCGCCCGAGTACTGCAGGCCGCCGTCGGCGATCACCGGGACACCGGCGGGACGCGCGGCGAGCGACGCCTCGTACACGGCCGTGACCTGGGGCACGCCGACACCGGCCACGACGCGGGTGGTGCAGATCGAGCCCGGTCCGACGCCGACCTTGACGGCGTCGACGCCGGCATCGACCAGCGCCTGGGCGCCCTCGCGCGTGGCGACGTTGCCGCCGATGACGTCGATGTGCTCGAACGTCTCGTCGGCCTTCAGACGGCGGACGAGGTCGATGACGCCCTGCGACTGGCCGTTGGCCGTGTCGACCACGAGCACGTCGACGCCGGCATCGCGCAGCGCCTCCGCCCGCTCCCACGCGTCGCCGAAGAATCCGATCGCGGCACCGACGCGGAGCCGGCCCTGGTCGTCCTTGGTGGCGAGCGGGTACTTCTCGCTCTTGTCGAAGTCCTTGATGGTGATGAGGCCGGCGAGCTTGCCGTCCTCGTCGATGAGAGGGAGCTTCTCGACACGGTGCTTCGCGAACAGCGCGATGACCTCGCCGGCCGCGACGCCCACGGGGGCGGTGACGAGGTTCTCGCTCGTCATGACGTCCTTCACGAACGTGGTCTGCCGCTCGAAGCCCGAGACGAAGCGCATGTCGCGGTTGGTGATGATGCCGACGAGCTTTCCGTCGTCGTCGATGACGGGGAGACCTGAGATGCGGTACTTGGCGCACAGTGCGTCGACCTCTTCGACCGTGGCGTCGGCCGTCGTCGTGATCGGGTCGGTGATCATGCCGGACTCGCTGCGCTTGACGCGGTCGACGTGAGCGGCCTGATCCGCGATCGACAGGTTGCGGTGCAGGATGCCGATGCCCCCCTCACGCGCCATCGCGATCGCCATGCGCGATTCGGTGACCGTGTCCATCGCGCTCGACAGCAGCGGGGTGGCGACCGAGATGCGGCGTGTGATGCGCGACGACGTGTCGGCCTCGCTGGGGATGACGTCGGTGTGCCCCGGAAGGAGCAGCACATCGTCGTACGTCAGTCCGACGAAGCCGAAGGGATCGTGCTGGTCCATGGAAGCTCCTCCTGCGCGAGTCGCGCGAATCCGAGTGCGAGTGGGGTGGTCGACGTCGGCCGGTGCGGGTCGAAAACCCGTATGAAGATTCTAAGCGAGACACGCCCGCGAACATTCCCGGAAGCGCCCCTCGTCCGCACGGGATGCCGCCGGTGTAGGTGAATCGCAAAACGCGCACTACGCTCAAAACGTCGTCCACCCTGCGGTTCACACCCGATGCCGCAGAGAAAGCACTCACAGTGGAGGTTGCGTGGGACCCACAACAATCGCCGTGCAGCGAAAACGACCCTGGGTGGTCGCTTTCCTCGGCATCCTCATGGCGCTGACCGCGTTCCTGGTACTGCCTCCGTCATCCGCCTCGGCGGAGACCTCCGACGACGAGCAGGAGGTGACGGACTTCTACTTCGCCGGGGTCATCACCTTCGACGACGAGCCTGTCGAGGGCGTCGTCATGCAGATCGAGGGCAACGGATTCAAGGGTGAGACCGAGACCGACGTCGACGGCAAGTGGCGGCTGTACGTGCCCGAGAAGGACAAGTACACCCTCACCGTCGACGAGAAGACCCTTCCGGACGGCGTGATCGTCGACGCGAGTCTGCTGCCGGAGGGCACGCAGCCCATCGCCGGCACGACAGCCTCGTTCGAGGTCGAGTTCGGCCTCACCGGCACCAAGATCATGAACCTGTTCCTCGGCGAGGGGCAGCGGATCACCGTCTCGTTCCTCGATCAGCTGCTCTCGCGACTCGTCGGCGGGCTGAACTTCGGTCTGCTTCTCGCGCTCGCCTCGATGGGCGCGGCCCTGATCTACGGCACCACCCGGCTGTCGAACTTCGCCCACGCCGAGATGGTCACCTGGGGCGGCCTCGTCGCCCTGGTGACGACCACGTTCTGGCAGCTTCCGCTGTGGGTCGGCATCATCGCGGCGGTGATCGGCGGAGGGCTCTTCGGCTGGGCCCTGGATGCCGGCATCTGGCGGCCGCTTCGGCGGCGCGGTCTCGGTGTCGTGCAGCTCATGATCGTCAGCATCGGCCTCTCGCTGGCGCTCCGCTACGCGTTCCAGTACCTGATCGGCGGCGGTACGCGGCAGCTTCCCGGTGCCAGCCCCGCCCCGATCCAGTTCGGTCCGATCTCGCTGTCGTACATCGACATGATCGGCATGGGCGTGAGCATCATCGTGATCCTCGGCGTCGCCTTCTTCCTGACGCGCACCCGCATCGGCAAGGCGACCCGCGCGATCTCGGACAACCCGCAGCTCGCCGCGGCATCCGGCATCGACGTCGACAAGGTGGTCCGCTACGTCTGGATCCTCTCCGGCACGCTCGCGGCGATCTCCGGCATCCTGTGGGCGTACTTCCGCCCCGGCGTGAAGTGGGACATGGGCGCGCAGATGCTGCTGCTCATCTTCGCCGCGATCACGCTGGGCGGCCTCGGCACCGCGTTCGGTGCTCTCGTCGGCTCGCTCATCGTCGGCATCGCGGTCGAGGTCTCGACGCTCTGGATCCCCTCCGACCTGAAGTACGCGAGCGCTCTGGTCGTGCTCATCGTGATCCTCCTCGTCAGACCCCAGGGACTGCTGGGCCGCAGGGAAAGGTTGGGCTGACGCCATGGACTTCGGAAGCATCTTCTCCAACACCGCCGTCTACCTGTTCAGCCCGGTCACCCTGGCGTACGCCCTGGCGGCGACGGGTCTCGCGATGCACTTCGGCTTCGCCGGCCTGCTCAACTTCGGTATGGCCGCGTTCATGGCGATCGGCGGCTACGGCTACGCCATCTCGGTGCTCACCTTCGGGCTCCCCTGGTGGATCGGCATGCTGATCGGTCTGCTCGGCGGCGCGCTCTTCGCGGTGCTGCTCGGCATCCCGACCCTGCGTCTGCGGGCCGACTACCTCGCGATCGCGACGATCGCGGCCGGTGAGATCGTGCGCCTGCTGTTCACCACGCAGGTCTTCGACGAGTACACCAACTCCGCCGACGGCCTCGCCCAGTTCAACGGCGGCTTCCGCGACGCGAACCCCTTCCCCGTCGGGACCTACGGGTTCGGGCCGTGGACGTACAGCGCCGACGATCTCTGGAACCGCGTGTTCGGGCTGATCGTGCTCGTCGTCGCGATCCTGCTGGTCTGGGCTCTGATGCGCAGCCCGTGGGGCCGTGTGCTCAAGGGCATCCGCGAGGACGAGGACGCCGTGCGCTCGCTCGGCAAGAACGTCTTCGCCTACAAGATGCAGGCGCTCGTCGTCGGCGGCGTCATCGGCGCGGCGGGCGGGATCGTGTTCGTCCTCCCCTCTGCCGTCGTCCCCGGCAGCTACACGACCTCGCTGACGTTCTTCCTGTGGACGGTCCTCCTCCTCGGCGGCGCGGCCACCGTGATCGGGCCGACGCTCGGAGCGATCCTCTTCTGGGTCGTGTTCGCCTTCATGGCGAACCTGCTGCCGGCGATGGCGAAGGCGGGGATCCTGCCGATGTCCGACAGCCAGGCCTCGACGCTGGTGTTCATCTTCATCGGCATCGCGCTGATGCTGCTCGTGATCTTCCGCCCCCAGGGCATCCTCGGCGACAAGAGGGAGATGACCTTTGTCAAGTGAACTGACCCCCGAGGCGGTCCCCGAGGGGACCGCCGCCCCGGCGACCGGGAGCATCCGTCGCCCGAAGACCACCGGTCTGACCAAGGGCGAGGTGAAGCCCGGCGTGGCGAAGGTCGATCCGATCCTCATCGCCGACGGCGTGGAGCGGCGCTTCGGCGGACTCACCGCCGTCGACGTGGACCACCTCGAGATCCCGCGCGGCGCGATCACGGCGCTCATCGGTCCCAACGGCGCCGGCAAGACGACGCTGTTCAACCTGCTCTGCGGCTTCGACAAGCCCAACAGCGGCACGTGGTCGTTCGACGGAAAGAACCTCTCCGGCGTGCCGTCCTTCAAGGTCGCACGGATGGGGCAGGTCCGCACGTTCCAGCTGACGAAGTCGCTGTCGCTGCTGACGGTGCTCGAGAACATGAAGCTCGGTGCTCCCGGCCAGCGCGGCGAAGGGTTCTGGTCGAGCCTGTTCCCGTTCCTGTGGCGCAAGCAGGACACCGAGATCGAGGCCAAGGCCCGCGACCTTCTGGCGCGGTTCAAGCTCGACGCCAAGGAGCAGGACTTCGCAGCCTCGCTCTCGGGAGGGCAGCGCAAGCTGCTCGAGATGGCCAGGGCGCTGATGAGCGACCCGACGCTGGTCATGCTCGATGAGCCGATGGCCGGCGTGAACCCCGCGCTCACGCAGTCGCTGCTCGACCACATCCTCGATCTCAAGGGCCTCGGCATGACCGTGCTGTTCGTCGAGCACGACATGCACATGGTCCGCCACATCGCCGACTGGGTCGTGGTCATGGCCGAAGGACGCGTCGTCGCAGAAGGACCGCCGGACGAGGTCATGGCGGACCCCGCCGTGATCGACGCCTACCTCGGCGCCCACCAGGACGTCGACCTCGGCGCCGTGACCGGCCGCATCCCCGTGATCTCGGAGATCGACCCGGTGAGCTTCCGCGAACAGGTCGAGGCCGAGGTCGAGGCCGAGGAATCCGCCGACGACGCCGAGGAGAAGAAGGCATGACCGACCAGACGCCTGTCCGGAACGAGATCAAGAACGACGATGTCATCGTCGAGCTGAAGGACGTGCACGCGGGCTACCTGCCCGGCGTGAACATCCTCAACGGAGCGAACCTCGTCGCGCACAAGGGCGAGCTGATCGGCATCATCGGCCCGAACGGTGCCGGCAAGTCCACCCTGCTGAAGGCGATCTTCGGCATGGTGAACGTGCGCGAGGGTGATGTCACGCTCCACGGTGAGAGCATCGTGGGACTCAAGGCCGACAAGCTCGTCAAGCGCGGCGTGGCCTTCGTCCCTCAGACCAACAACGTCTTCCCGTCGCTCTCCATCGAGGAGAACCTCCAGATGGGGCTCTACCAGAACCCCAAGATCTACGCCGAGCGTCTGGAGTTCGTCAGCAGCATCTTCGCCGAGCTCGGCAAGCGGCTCAAGCAGCGTGCCGGTTCGCTGTCCGGCGGTGAGCGGCAGATGGTGGCGATGTCGCGCGCGCTCATGATGGATCCGTCGGTGCTGCTGCTCGACGAGCCATCCGCCGGCCTCTCCCCCGTGCGCCAGGATGACGCGTTCATCCGCGTCTCCGACATCAACAAGGCCGGCGTCACGACGATCATGGTCGAGCAGAACGCCCGGCGCTGCCTGCAGATCTGCGACCGCGGCTACGTGCTCGACCAGGGACGGGACGCCTACGAGGGCACCGGTCGCGACCTCCTCAACGACCCCAAGGTCATCGGCCTGTACCTCGGCACGCTCGGCACCGAAGACGCCGCCTGACGCGGAAGAGAAGAGGGGCGGATGCTGCGGCATCCGCCCCTCTTCCGTGCCAGGACGCTTCGACAGGCTCAGCGACCCAGAGGGCTGGGTCCCTGAGCCTGTCGAAGGGCTGAGCCTGTCGAAGGGCCGAGCGCACGACGAAGGCCCCGGATGCTGAGCATCCGGGGCCTTCGCGTGTGATCAGTTCGTGCGGGTGATCAGGTTGTCCGCACCGTACTTGTAGGTACCGATCGAGGCACCCTGCGGGTCGCCGTTCTCGTCGAACGTGACCTCGCCGGAGTAGCCGTCGTAGTCGGCCGTGCCACCGTCGTTGATGATCTTGGCGCAGTCAGCGAAGCTGGTGCACTTCTCACCGTCGCCGGTGCCGCCGGAGACCTCGGCCATCTTGGCCGCGATGTCCGCGCCCTCGGTGGAACCGGCCGCGAGCGACGCGAGAGCGACGAGGACGACGGCGTCGTATGCCTCGGCGGCGTACGTGAAGTCGTTGACCTCGGGGTTGCCCTCACCGGTCCAGAACGTCTGCAGACGCTCGGTGAAGTCGTCTTCGAGCGCCGGGCCGGGCTTGGTGCCCTGCGCGCCCTCGAGCGAGAACGAGAAGTTCGTGTCGGGCGAGGAGCCGTAGTCCGACAGGTTTCCGTCGACCAGGTACCACTTGTCCGGCGTGATGCCGGCGTTCTGCAGCAGCGGGGCGATGGTCTTGAACTGGTCGAACGACACGATCGCGACGGCATCCGGGTTGGCTGCCTTGATCGTCTCGACCTGAGCGTCGAACTGACCGTCACCGACGTTGTACGAGGCGTCGGCGACGACCTCGCCACCCGCGCCCTCGAAGGTCGACTTGATGTTGTCGAACAGACCCGTGCCGTAGGCGTCGTTCTGGTAGATGACGCCGAGGGTCTTGTGTCCGTCTTCGGCGATCAGGTTGCCGAGGACCTCGCCCTGCAGCAGGTCGCTGGGAGCGGTGCGGAAGTAGAGTCCCTTGTCGTCCCAGTCGGTGAAGTCGGGGCCGGTGTTCGACGCCGAGATCTGCAGGATGCCGGCGCTCACGTTGCCGTCGAGGATGAGGCGGGAGACGCCGGATGCCGCAGCGCCGACGATGGCGGTGACGCCCGCGCCCTGGAGCTTGGTGATCGAGGTCTCGTACGCCTTCGTGTCGGTGTCGCCCTCGTCTTCGGCGGTCAGGTCGATGGTGACGCCTGCGGCGGCCTCGTTGACCTCGGAGACGGCGAGTCCGACGCCCGACTCCATGGGCGGGCCGAGGAACGACAGCGAACCGGTCTGCGGCAGCAGAGACCCGAGCTTGAGTGTCAGGTCGGCGGCCGGCTTGTCGTCGCCTTCGGAGGGCGAGCCCTCCGGAGTGCTGCTGCAGCCGGCGATGACCATTGCGGATGCGCTGAGAAGCGCGATCCCTGCGAAGACCTTCGCGCTGCGCGAACCCTTCAGTGCGTTCATGATGCTCCCTTGCGTAACTGAACGTGGATTGTGACCACGCTCGGGTGCTCTAACACTAGAGCGTGGGACACGCCGTCAGGGGTCGCTAGTGTTTCGGTGCGTTAACGATCCGACACCGAGTCCGGCCTGCGACAGGACCGGGGATCAGACCGGTTCGGGCTCGGCGGCGGCGCGGCCCCGGCGAGCGGCCAGGATGAGGTCCACCACGAAGACGATGATCGCGATCCACACGATGATGAATCCGGCCCATCGCTCGGCCGGCATCGGCTCCCCGAGGACCACGACGCCGAGGATGAACTGCATCACCGGGGTGACGAACTGGATCATGCCGATCACCGTGAGGTCGATGCGTCGTGTGCCCGCCGCGAAGAGCAGCAGCGGAACGGCCGTGACGACGCCGGCGAACCCGAGCACCAGGGCGTGACCCCAGCCGTTCGCCCCCATCGTGATTCCGGCGGGCGTCTGCGCGACGATGATCAGCTGCACGACGGCGATCGGGATCAGCCAGAACGACTCCAGCGTCAGCCCGCTCACCGCGTCGACGGCCGGACCGATCTTCTTCTTGATCAGCCCGTAGACGCCGAACGACGCCGTCAGCGACAGCGCGATCCAGGGGAACGAGCCGTAGGCGACGACGATCACGACGACCGCGATCGCGGCGATGGCGATGGCTGCCCATTGCAGACGGCGGATGCGCTCCTTGAGCACGAAGACGCCGAGCAGCACGGTGGTGATCGGGTTGATGAAGTAGCCGAGGCTGGTCTCGACGACGTGGCCGGTGAGCGTGCCGAGCACGAACACCTGCCAGTTGACGTAGATGAGGAGGCCGGCCAGCGCCGTCCAGCCCAAGAGCTTCGGCTGCCGCAGGATCACACCGAAGGCGGCCCATCCGCGCGTCACCGTCAGCAGCAGGAGGCAGAAGACCAGCGACAGCAGCACTCGCCAGGCGACGACCTCCCACGGCCCGGTCGGCACGAGGAGGAGGAAGTAGAGCGGGAGGATGCCCCAGAGCAGATAGGCGCCGCCGGCGTAGGCGACTCCGGCGGTCCGAGTGGCGCGGGTCGTCTCAGAGGGCACTGCACAACCCTATGCCGCGCGACAGTCCGCGGACGCCACATGGCCATGGACCGAAGGAGTCCGGCAGGAAACCGACGCCGTCTGGCGGAAAGCAGAAGGGACCCGGATGCCGAAGCATCCGAGTCCCTTCCGAGGAACGCTGGTTCAGCGGACGACGACCGCGAGCACGTCGCGGGCCGACAGGACGAGGTACTCGTCTGCGCCGAACTTCACCTCGGTGCCGCCGTACTTGCTGTACAGGACACGGTCGCCGACGGCGACGTCGATCGGAACGCGGTTGCCGTTGTCGTCGATGCGGCCGGGGCCGACAGCCACGACCTCGCCCTCCTGGGGCTTCTCCTTGGCGGTGTCGGGGATGACCAGGCCACTCGCGGTGGTCTGCTCGGCCTCGACCTGCTGGATGACGATGCGGTCCTCGAGCGGCTTGATGGAAACCGACACGGTCTACCTCTTCTTTCTTGACGCTGACACGAAAGACTTGTTCGCACTCTCAACCCGAGAGTGCTAATCCAGTCTATGCGCTCGGCTGGCACTCATGCAATGCGAGTGCCAATGCCACCCGCCGGCTCGGCGACGGGGGCGGGGGAATTAGGCTGAGGGCGTGGAGATGTCCGAGCTGCGAGCCCTGCTGACCCCCGAGGGGCTCGAGCTGCTCGATGAGCTGGGCGCCCTCGACTCGACCGCCGAGGTCGCTCGCGCCGTCTCCCGTCTGCGCGCGGCAGGGCACTCTCCCGATCTGGTCTCCGCCGTGGTCGGTCAGGCGCACCTGCGCTCCAAGGCGACGGCGAAGTTCGGCGCGTTCGCCGGTCGGATGCTGTTCACCCGCGCGGGGCTCGAGCAGGCCACCCGGCTCGCCGTCGCCGCGCGGCACGCGCAGCGCATCCGCAGCGTCGGCATCACGCGGGTCGCCGACCTCGGCTGCGGCATCGGCGGCGACGCCCTCGCCTTCGCCGGCGCGGGACTCGACGTGCTCGCGGTCGACGCCGACGAGGTCACCTCGGTGATCGCCGCCTACAACCTCGCCCCGTTCGGGGGTTCCGCGGTCGTCCGTCACGGCACGGCGGAGGACGCTCTCGACGTGCCCGGCGAGACACCCGGCGCCGTCTGGATGGACCCCGCGCGGCGCACCGCCGGCCACAGCGAGACGCGACGCGTGTCCGCCGACGACTACTCCCCCTCCCTCGACTGGGCCTTCGACGTCGCCGCACGGATGCCGACGGGCATCAAGCTCGGCCCCGCGCACGACCGCGACGCGCTCCCGTCCGACAGCGAGGCGCAGTGGGTGAGCGCCGACGGCAGCGTGGTCGAGCTGGTGGTGTGGAGCGGTGCTCTCGCGCGCGAAGGCGTGCGTCGTGCGGCCCTCGTGATCCGCGGCGAGCGCTCGCACGAGCTGACCTCCGGCGCGGACGCCGACGATGCTCCGGTCCGCGAGCTCGGCGCTTTCCTGCACGAACCGGACGGGGCGGTCATCCGTGCGCGGCTCATCGGCGACGTCGCGCGGAGCCTCGATGCGGGGATGCTCGACGAGCACATCGCCTACCTGACGTCGGATGCCGCGGTGACGAGCCCGTTCGTGCAGTCGTTCCGCGTGCGGGAGACCATGCCGGCCACGCCCAAGGCGATCAACGCCGTGCTGAAGGCGAACGGGATCGGCCGACTCGAGATCAAGAAGCGCGGGGTCGACGTCGATCCCGCGGCCTTCCGCAGGAAGCTCACACTGCGCGGCGACGCGGAGGCCACGCTGATCCTCGTGCGGGTGGGCGACCAGCGCCGGGCGATCCTCGCCGACCGCGTTCCCGCCGCGGCCTGACCGCCGTCACTCGCCGGGATCGTCCGGCGGAGCCTCGACGCGGATCGGATCGCCCGGAGGGGACTCGATGCGGACCGTGTCGCCGGGGGAAGAGGGCGACGTGAACGAGGAGTCCCTCGTGATGGTGAGGAACGGCGTCTGGTTCTGCGTGTTCTGCACGCCGATCGTCCAGGAGACGGGGACCCCGCCGTCGATCCCGTCGACCACCGCGAAGAGCCCCGCACCGGGCAGGTCGAAGGTCGTGCTGCACACCGGGCGCTCCTTCGGGGCGTCGATGATCATGCACTGCTCGAACGAGGTCGCGTCATCGCCGTCGGCGAACCGGGACCCCAGCCACACCGGCTCGTCCTGGAAGTAGCCGACCAGCGACAGCCCCATCGAGAACCCCTGCTCGAACAGCTCCGTCGCCCTGGCGCGTTCGTCGCCCTGGAACTGGTTCACCATCGTGAGGTTCGGCGTCCACCGCTGGATCGAGACCATGGGCTCGCCCGTCGTGGAGAACATCATGTAGACGTTCACGCTGGTGCCCGAGGCGACGGCGGGATCGGCATCCGCATCGACGGTGTCCGGCACCATCACGAACGTCGACAACCCGAACGGACCGACGGCGTCGCGGTCCTCACAGGAGTCGGACGACGCCTCCTGCACATCCATCACCACGCAGATCAGTCGTCCGTCCTCTCTCGTGCCGTACCAGACCAGGGCGTCGTCGTCCTGCCCGACCGCGCGCAGCGTGCCCGGGTCGTATTCGCCCTGCTCGTACAGTTCGAGTCGCCGCTGCTGCTGCTCCTCGGTGAGAGGGATGACCTCGGGGCGCTGAGCGAAGAGCGCCCAGCCCGCGCCCACGCCGATCGCGAGCAGCAGCGCCGAGGCCGCGGCCACCAGCCCCCACCGGCGTCGAGGAACCGCGAGCCACGCGCTGCGCCGCCGCTCGCCACCCATCTCGGCGGTGCTTCCCTTCTCGGCGGCGGGGCCGGCGGTGCCGTCGGTGCCCGCGAACGGTTCCTGCGCCTCGGCGCCGGGCGGCACCGCGGCCCCGCGCGAAGCGATCGCAGCTGTGCCCTGCGGCACGTGCTCGCGATCGATGAGCGTCGGCGGCTCGGCCGCGCGTGCCGGCACCGGCGGCGTCGTCGAGAGCATCAGCGCCGGCCGCGCGTCCTCGAGCTCACGCAGCCGTCGCGCCTCGGCATCCGTCAGTCCACCGGCGCGCCCGTAGGCCTTCCGCTGCAGTCTCCCCCGCTCCTCGGCGTCAGTCTCCCCCGGCACCGACCTCACCCCGCTCCCGGGTGATCACGAGGGCTGACGGTCCGTGCGGCGAGAACTCGAAGGTGGTCGTCGTGCCCGTCTGCGGATCGACGACGTTCAGGACGAGCCCCGCGCCCTGTTCCACGATGGTCTGCGGGTCGGCGCACACCATCGGAGACGGAGAGAGGGACCCGTCGTAGATGAGACATGTCCCCGGCGAGTCGAGCTGCATCGCGCTCCAGATCGGCACATCGCCGTCGTAGCCGGCCACCCAGATCGAACGCGGGTCGAAGCCCTCGTCGGCGAGCTTCTCCGCGATGCGCGTCTCGTTCTCGTTCGCGTAGATCATGCCGGCGGATCCCGAGCTGTAGTCGTAGCTGCTGACGGCGACGGCGGGTTCCCCCGATGCGGCGAACAGCAGCTGGGCGGAGACTTCGCGCTGCGTGACGCCGACGGAGTCGACGATGAGCGACCCGTACATGCCGGACTCGGCGACCATCTCGGTGAGCTGGCAGATCGGTGAGGTGCTCTCGCCGTCACCGAGGATCAGGCACGTGCGCCGACGCTCCTCCTTCGTCGCGGTCCAGACGACCACGCCCTCCTCGACGGCCAGGGCGCGGATCGACGACGGGTCATAGTCGCCCTCGGCTGTCAGCGCGTTCTGCCACACCTGCTGCTCGGCGGTGAGGGCGACCGCCGCGGCACGGCTCTGGCCGAACAGGAGCCATCCGATCCCGACGCCGCACAGGAGCACGGCCACGGCCGCGAGCGCGATCCACCGCGCGGGCGGGCGCAGCGGAGCGGGAGCGGATGCCGGAGCCTCATCGACCGGCTCCCGGACGGCCGCGGAGGTCGCGGCGGAGGCGGGTTCCGCAGGCTCGACGGCTCCCGTGACGCGGCTCTCGGTGATGCTGCCCGCGGCGCGGGCGTCGACGGCTGTCTGTCCGCTCTCCGGTGCGACGCTCGACACCCCACGCTCGACCGCGCCTTCCTGCAGGCCGCGCAGTCGCGCGGCCTCGGCGTGCGAGAGCCCGCCGTCGCGCCCGTATGCCCGCGCCTGCAGTGCACGCATCTCCGCGAGCTCGTCGGCGTCCAGCATCCGGCTATCCGAGCCGCTCGAACTGCATACCGGCCCAGACGAGCCAGCCCAGGCTGTAGACCGTCGCGCAGAGGCCGAGCACCAGCGCCCAGCGGGCGATCGCGCGGCTCTCGACCGGCCGACGCAGCGACATGATCGCGGCGATGACCGAGACGACCGCCACCGGGATGCCCCAGCCGACGAAGAAGGATGCGCCCAGCGCGACGATCGCGGCGAGGAGCGCCCACGGCGCCAGCCGGGTGTCGTCGATCACGGCGGTGTCCGTCGTGGGCTCCCACTCGGTGTCGTCGACGGCGTCGAGGTCGGGCCCGCTCACGACCACGGGCTCGATGCCGACCGGTCCGGTGGGGAGCTTGGCGTACCCGTCCCGGCGTGCACCGGGGATCCTGGTCGCACCCGCCGGCCGCTCGACCTCGCCGCTGGGGCGCTCGATGCTCGGACGCGGGGCCGGTGCGGTCCCCTCGGCGGGGGTGCGCGGGAGATCGCTCATGCCGGAACCGCCTCCGCGACCTGGATGTCCGTCACCGGGAGCGTGGAGTCCGCCCCGAACGCGAGGGTCGACGGTCCGCGCCCCGAGGAGATCAGCTCGGCGGCCAGTGCCGCGATCATCGCGCCGTTGTCCGTGCACAGCGAGAGGGGCGGGATCCGCACGGTCACGCCGGCCGCCTCGGCACGCGCGAGGGCGACCTCGCGCAGGCGCCTGTTCGCGATGACCCCGCCGCCGAGCAGCAGCCGGGGAACACCGAGATCCGCGCAGGCGGCGAGGGCCTTCGTCACCAGCACGTCGACGACCGCTTCGCGGAAGCTCGCGGCGACATCGGCGACCGGGATGGCCGCGCCCCGGTTCGCCTCGTCGGCCTCGAAGCCCTCCACCCAGCGGGCGACGGCGGTCTTCAGCCCCGAGAAGGAGAAGTCGTAGCGGTGCTTCGCCAGATCGGACGCGCGGGAGAGCCCCCGCGGGAAGCGGATCGCGTCGGGGTCGCCGTCGAGGGCCGCGCGGTCGATCTCCGGCCCGCCGGGATACGGCAGCGAGAGGAGTCTGGCCACCTTGTCGAAGGCCTCTCCGGCGGCATCGTCCATGGTCTCGCCGAGCAGCTCGACGTCGGTCGTGAGGTCGCGCACGTGCAGCAGCGAGGTGTGCCCGCCGGACACCAGCAGTGCGATGGTCGGGTACTCCAGCGGTTCGGAGTCGGGGGTCAGGATGTCGGCGGCGATGTGGCCGACGAGGTGATTGACGGCATACAGCGGCTTGTCCAACGACACGGCGAGGCCCTTCGCCGCACCGACGCCGACCATGAGCGCGCCCGCGAGGCCCGGCCCGCTGGTGACCGCGACCGCATCGAGGTCGTCGAGTGTCACCCCGGCCTCGGCCAGTGCCGCGTCGATGGAGGGCTGCAGCGCCTCGAGGTGCGCCCGGGCGGCGACCTCGGGAACGACGCCGCCGAAGCGCGCGTGCTCGTCCATGCTCGAGGCGATCGTGTTGGAGAGCAGGGTGCGCCCGCGGACGATGCCGATACCGGTCTCGTCGCAGCTCGTCTCGATGCCGAGCACCAGAGGCTCACTCATGCGTTCGCCTCCTGCGGCTCATCGGCGGACAGCGGATGCCGGCGCAGGTCGCGCCGCATGACGATGGCGTCCACGTCGTCCGGCTGATAGTAACGAGGACGTCTGCCGATCTCCTCGAAGTGCTCCGCGAGATAGAGGCCGGCCGCCGCAGGGTTGTCCGCACGCACGTCGAGGAAGACCTCGCGCGCACCGCGCTCCCGTGCAGCCGCCAGCAGGGCACGCAGCAGAGCGCGTCCCCGTCCCTCGCCGCGATGCTCGGCGAGGAGGGCGATGGTCTGGATGTCGGCATCCGCGCTCCCCTGCAGCGCACGGATGCCGCCGTAGCCGATGACGACGCCGTCGTGCTCGTCGATCAGGTACTGTCCGTGCGGACTGGCGAGCTCGGCGGCCATGGTGTCGGCGCTCCACGCGTCCGTCGGGAACGAGCGGTTCTCGATCAGCATGATGGCGTCCAGGTCGGCAGGGATCGCGGGGCGGAGCGTCATGACCGGACCTTCTTGGGTGCCCCGGGCAGGGTGACGTCGGGATGGCGCATGTAGAGGGGCTCGTCACCCGCGAGCGAGCGCCCGGCGGCGAGCGCGCGGGCACCCACGCGTGCGAGGTCGGCACCGGAGAGCGTCGAGACGTCGACACGGCGGATGCCTACGAGGTGCGCGTCGGCATCGACGGCCTTGACGAGGACGGTCTCGGCGACGACGCGCGGGATGCCGTCGGCATCCGCTCCGTCGAACACCGTGATCGCGACTTCGCGGCGGCGGGCATCGGTGACGATCGCGAAGGGGCCGGACTCGGTCTCGAGAGCGGTCAGCGCGGCTCCGAGGTGGCTGGGCACGGACACCACGGGGATGCGCCGGCCGAGCGCGAACGCGCGGGCGGCGGCGATGCCGATGCGCAGGCCGGTGAAGGGGCCGGGGCCCATGCCTGCGACGACATGCGTGATGTCCCCGGGGCCGGCCTCGGCGAGCACCTGGGCGAGCAGGACGCCGATGACCTCGGCGTGACCGAGAGGATCGACGGTCGCCGCCTCGGCGCGCCGGGTCCCGTCGGCGTCGATGAGGGCGACGGCGGTGCCCAGGGAGGTGTCGACGGCGAGGATCACCTCTCCAGGGTAGTCCGGCCCGCCGGGGGCACGCTCGTCGGCGCCTCGACCTCTGCGGCGGGCGCATCCGACGAGGTCGACAGCTTCCATCGGTCTCCGCCTGCCGCACGGGCGCGGACCGCCGCCGCTCCCGCCGCGGCGGCGAGCTCGTCGTAGTCGTATCCGGTGGAGGCGACCGTCGCCCAGCCGATGCTCGCCGACGCCCGGATGCCGTCGATGGGGTCGCCCCGCTCGATGGTCGAGATGCGGGTGAGGATGTCGCGCATGTGGAACCGGACCGCTTCCTCGCTCCCTCGGATGATGACGATCGCCCGGGTGTCGTCGATGCGGATGGCGTCTGCGGCAGCGGGAAGCGCGTCCTGGATGTCGTCGTGGAACCGGTCGGCGATCATCGCGAAGGTGGAGCCTGTCGATGCCTCACGCAGATCGGCGGGGTCGTCCAGGCGCACGTCGAGGAGCGACCACACCTGCTCGTTCTGGGCGCCGGCCTTCTGCAGCCGCCACCGGGCGCGCTCGATCGCGGCCTCGATCGCGGAGGGCGGTGTCGCCTCCGCCCTGACCATCAGCACCAGGGTGAAGGCGGCGCACGTGCTCAGCACGAGCGTTCCCACCGCGTTCATCCCGCGCAGCGTGCTGAGTTGCTCATCGGTGCTCACCCCCTGGTTCATGGCGGCCGCCACGGCTGCGGTGACCGCGACCACGATGAACGCGCACGAGGCCAGGGCGAGCGGGAGGAGGATGTCGCGTGGGCCCGGCTGCCGGCGCAGCAGCTCGTAGCCGACGAAGGCGGCGAAGACGCCGCTCACGACGAACACGGTGTGGAAGGTGAGCAGATACACCGGCGTCTTCGCCGTCAGCACCAGCAGCGACGGGACGATCGCCAGGTAGACCGCCACGGGCCACCAGACGACCCGCCGGCGCAGATGCATCCGCAGCCCGATCCAGACGAGCGGCTCGAAGCACAGCAGGAGGCCCGACGCGGCGGCTCTCATCAAGGGGTCCGACGTCTGGTTCCCGGCGAGCCAGAGATATGCGCCGAGCACGCCGAGCCCGAACGCGGCCCCCCAGGTGACGGTCGCCCTGCTGGGACGCGCCAGCGTCGCGAGGGTGAAGACCAGGGCGGCCAGGACCGTCACGACGGCGACCATGCTGGTCGTGATGTCGACGTGCACGGGCACATGGGCGGGCACGATCATTCCAGGACCTCTTTCACTCGCCGCTGCGGAAAACGCAGGGTGACGGTCGTGCCGGCGCCGACTCCGCTCTCCACGCCGATGCTTCCTTCATGTGCCTCAATGATGCCCCGGGCGATGCCCATGCCGAGTCCGGTGCCCGCGATACCCGCCTGGACGGCGCGGTCGGTGCGGAAGTACGGGTCGAACAGGCGCGGCAGCTCATCGGCGGCGATGCCCGTTCCGGTGTCGCTGATGACCACTTCGGCCTGCCCGTCGGCCGCCGTGCCGAGGCGGACGTCGATTCGGCCGCCGGCCGGCGTGTACTTGACCGCGTTGCTGAGCAGGTTGTCGAGCACCTGCCGCAGTCGGAACGCGTCGCCGTAGATGACGAGGCTCTCCGCACCGCTGATCCCGAGCTCCTGGCGATTGCCGGAGATGAGGGGCGCATATGACGCCGCGGACGCCTCGACGACCTCGCGCAGATCGACGGGTTCGAACGGCTCCGCCGGCGCGCTCTTCGTCGTCTCCAACGTGCTCGCCACGAGACCCTCCATCCGCTCACCCGCGTTCGCGATGACCTCGAGCTGCGCGGTGACCTGTGGAGCGAGATCGTCGCGCTCCAGCAGCAGATCGACGTGGCCGATGATGGCCGTGAGCGGATTGCGCAGCTCGTGCGAGACCACGGCCGCCAGCGCGCGGCGCTCCTCGGCCGCCTCCAGCAGCTCGGTGATGTCGTCGATCACCACCAGCGTGACGTGCGCGCCTTCCGCCGCGGCGGCGATCGGCTGCGTGCTCACCTGAAGGGCGCGCCAGTGCCCCTCGCTGTCGAAGAGCCAGACCCGCTCGTCGTGCAGGCGCTCGCCGTTCGCGGCGCGCGCCAGGGTCGTGCGGCCCGGCGGCACGGCGGCACCGCGCCGCCGGTCGTACTCGACCGCGGCCGACGCGAGCGTCTCGCCGAAGCGGCCTCGGCCGTACAACGCGCGGTAGGCGTCGTTCATCTGGAGGATCCGCCCGTCCCCGGCGACGACGACGAGAGCAACGCCCAGCGCGTCGATGATCTGGGTGACCCGGCGCTGGTTGGTCTCAGCCCGTTCGGCCGCGCGGTTCACCTGCTCCGAACGCCGCTCGAGAAGGCGTCGTGCGGCCCGTGCCCGCTGCGAGCCGATGCGCACCGTGACGCCGAGGAAGCTCAGCGTGATGATGACGGTGAGGACGCGCAGCAGCAGATCGGCGGTATCCCCCGTGCGCTCGGCGAAGAGCACGAGGCAGACCCCGCAGAAGGCCACCCCGGCGAGCACCCAGGGCATCGTGAAGTACGTGGCGAGCCACGTGACGGGGAAGACCCAGAGCAGTCCGAGCCGGATGTCGGGTGCACTCGTGGCGAACCCGACGGCGAGCGCGTCGAGCAGCGGAAGGACGGCCACCGCCCGGCGCGGGAGCCGGTGCCATGGCAAGACGAAGGCCAGCAGCGTCGTGACGACGACGAGGGCCAGCGCCGCGATGAACAGCGGGATTCCCAGCGTCTCCGGCGTGAATGCGGTGATCATGACGACGATCGCCACGATGCTGGCTGTGAACACCAGCTGCCATCGCCAGATCGAGACCGTGCGGATCATCCTCGCCCGCCCTCCGGTCGATCCTCAGCTTTCACGCAAGATTACTCAAAGATCGGGTCACTGCGCTCTTCAGGCGGCCTCCCGGCTCTAACATCCTGAGTGGGGGCTGACTCTGCGACTGGGGATTCGCAGGCGCTGGGCCGCGCGAGTTAGGGGATTCGCAGGCGTCGGGGCCGCGGCTGGGGAGCCGCGGCCTCACCAGCAGACCTACCGCGTGTCGTCGTCCGCGGGGGTGAGACGGTAGCCCACGCCGCGCACCGTCTCCACATACCGCGGCTCCGCGGAGCTGTCGCCGATCTTGCGTCGCAGGTTCGCGATGTGCGTCTCGATGGCGCGCTTGTCGGGCTCGCTGACATGACCGGACACCCCGGGAGGGACGCCGCGCAGTCCGAGAGCCAGCTCGGCCTTGCTGCAGACCCTCCGCTGCGCCGTGAGAAGCGCCGCGAGCAGCTCGAACTCGGTCGGGGTGAGGTCGATCCGCCGCTGCCCCACCAGGACGATCCGGGTGTCGAGGTCGAGGCTGAGGTCGCGGTGCACCATCCCCCGCCACGTCAGCACCGTCGCGTCGGCGCTCGGTGCCGGTGGAGTGTCCGCCACGGTGCGGGCCGCCGGCACGCTGCGCGGGTCCTCGCTGCGCGGACGGCGGAGAAGCGCCTCGATCCTCGCCCGGAGCTCGCGCGGCCGGAACGGCTTGACCAGGTACTCGTCCGCGCCGGAGGTCAGCCCGAGCACGACATCCGACTCGTCCGCCAGCGCGGACAGCATGATGATGAACGTCGAACTGATCCGACGGATCCTGCGGGCGACCTCGAAGCCGTCGATCCCCGGAAGGTTGATGTCGAGCGTCGTGATGACGGGAGCGTGCTCCTCGATCGCGGCGATGCCCTCCAGGCCCGAACCGGTCAGGACGGTCCGGAAGCCGGCAGCGCGGAACACCTCGTCGAGCAGCGACCTCACATCGGCATCATCCTCGATGATCACGGCCACGAGAGCGCCGATGCTTCGCTCGCTCATGATGCCGCCTCCTTGCGGATCGTGACGACCCGCGGGGCGTCGGCATCCAGCTCCGACGGGTCGATGTCCCCGCCGCCCACCGGGCGCTCGAGCTCGATGTCCCACCACGAATCCGCGAGCTCCTCGGCCATCCCGCGGCCCCACTCGATCACGACCACCGACCGCGCGAGATCGAGATCGAGGTCGTCGAGCTCGGCGGCGGAGCCGAGGCGGTACGCGTCGACGTGCACGAGCGGTGCCCGCCCGACGAGGGACGGATGCGTGCGCGCGATCACGAAGGTCGGGCTCTGCACGGGTCCGCGCACGCCGAGGCCCTCCGCGAGTCCGCGCGTGAACGTCGTCTTCCCTGCGCCGAGCGGACCGGTGAGGATGAGCAGATCTCCCGCCGCGAGCTGCTCGCCGATGCGCAGGCCGAGCTGCTCCATCTCCTCCGAGGTGGCGATCTCCCGGCGCCCGAGGAACGCGGTGTCGACGCTCATGATGCCCGCCGGGGCACCCGATGGCCGATGCGCGTGACGATCTCGTAGTTGATCGTGCCCGCGGCATCCGCCCACTCCGCGGCCGACGGCACGCCGAGTGTGGGGTCGCCGAACAGCACCACCTCGTCGCCGATCGAGACCGGGGTGTCGCCGACGTCGACGACGAACTGGTCCATCGCGACGCGCCCGACGTTCAGGAAGCGCCGCCCGGCGATCGACACCGGGAGCCTGCCGGAACCGCTGCGGGGGACGCCGTCGGCGTACCCGAGCGGGACGAGCACCAGCGTGGTGTCGCGGTCGGTGCGGTGGTCGTAGCCGTACGAGACGCCGGAACCGGCGCTCACTCGGCGCACGGCCGCGATCGATCCGCGCAGGGTCATCGCGGGGCGCAGCCCCAGTTCGGCGGAGCGGCGATCGTCGAACGGCGAGAGTCCGTACAGCCCGATGCCGATGCGGACCGCGTCGAGGCGCATCTCGGGCAGGTCGATGGCCGCCGCAGTGGCCGCGATGTGCCGGATTTCCGGACGGATGCCGAAGGACGCCGCAGCGGCGACGCCTTCCTCGAATCGTGCGAGGGCCGCCCTGTCGTCTTCGGGCGAGGTGTTCGAGAGGTGGCTGAACAGGCCGACGATGCGCAGACGTCCGATCCGCTCGAGCCGTGCCGCCTCCGCGAGCACGCGCGCCCAGTCCGCCGGGGCGATGCCGTTGCGCGAGAGTCCGGTCTCGAACTTCAGGTGCACGCCGACAGGTCGGTCGACGCTCGCCGCGGCCGCCGCGGCCTCGAGCTGATCGAAGGAGGAGATCCCGAGCTCGATGTTCTCGGCGGCGGCGCGCTCGAACCGCTCCCCCGGCGCATGCAGCCACGCCATGATCGGGGCGTGCACGCCCTGCCGGCGCAGCTCCAGCGCCTCGGGGATCTCGGCGACGCCGATGCGGGTGGCGCCGGCGGACAGGGCGGCGACGGCGGTGGCTGCCGCACCGTGGCCGTAGGCATTCGCCTTCACGACGGCGATGATCTCGACGCCGGTGAGTCGACGGAAGTGCCGCACGTTGTCGGCGATCGCATCGAGGTCGATGGTCGCTTCGCGGAACGGGACGGTCACAGTGGCGCTCCTTCGGCGACGACGAACGCGGCGGCGAGACCGGCGTCGTGGGTGAGGGTGAGGTGGAGCGTGAGGATGCCGCGCTCCTCGACGACGGCGGCCGTCGAACCCGAGAGGACGAAGTGCGGCTTGCCCGAGGACTCCGAGGCGATCTCGATCTCGGTCCAGTGCACGCCGTCCGAGCCGCCCAGCGCCTTGATCAGCGCTTCCTTCGCGGCGTAGCGCGCGGCGAGGGAGGGAAGACGGAGGGCCCGCTCCGACGGCGCGAAGAGTCGCTCGCGCAGACGTGGCGTCCGCTCCATGGTCCGTTCGAACCGCGGGATGTCCACGAGGTCGATGCCGGTCCCGATGATCACCCGTTCAGCCTACCGAGCCGTGGCGGTTGGCCGCCGGTTCGATGGGGTTCGGCAGTTCGTCGGTCAGGATCACATCTGCAGGTCGAATCGGGCCTATCCGACCTGCACGTGTGATCTCGACCTGCAGACGGCCGACGACGAATACTGCACAGCCGTCGCCGCGCCGATATCCATCCACAATCCCCTCCTTCCAGACTGCGGCACGGCCGGAGTGTCGGAGGCTCGGGACATGATGGATCCGGCCTATCTCCTCGCCCGCTTCGGCGGCGTCGCACGGGGAACCACACTCCAGGATTACGGATGCTCGCGCACGAGGATCGCGGCCGCGGCGGATGCCGGCGAGATCCGGCGTGTGCGACAGGGGGTCTTCGCTCTGCCGAAGACGGATGCCGGAGTCCTGGCGGCCGCCGCACACGGGGGCAGCCTCACCTGCGCTGCGGCGCTGCGCGCCCACGGTGTCTGGATGCTGCCCGCTCCGAACCACGAGGTTCACGTCTGGATGGGACGGAGCGGCCGTCCGCACCCCCACGAGGGATGCTCGTGCACCACCCACTACTCGCCCGGCTCCGCGGGTCTCGGACTCGCCCCCGTCGTGGTCTGCCTGATCCACGCCTACCGCTGCCTCGACGAAGAGGCCTTCTTCGCCGCGTATGAGTCAGCCTGGAACAAGCGTCTCATCGGCGCCCACGACCGCGCACGGATCCGCCGCGAACTGCCCCGAGCGGCCGGCTGGTTGCTCGATCTCGCGCGGCCGGATGCCGAGAGCGGGCTCGAATCCCTGCTCAGACTGCGGCTGCATCTGCACGGCATCCGCCTGGACTGTCAGGTCTCGATCCCCGGCGTGGGCCGGGTCGACTTCGTCGTGGCCGGGCGGATCATCCTCGAGGCCGACGGCAGGGAGAACCACACGCACGCCAAGCGACATGACGATCTGCGAAGGGATGCCGCGGCATCCGCCCTCGGATTCGAGACCCTGCGATTCGATTACGCCATGATCGTGCACGACTGGCCGACGGTCCTCGCCGCGATCGTGCCCGCGCTCGGACGATCCCGAGGGTGAGGCGGAGTCGGAGTCGGAGTCGGATCGCAGGCTGAGAATACATCTGCAGGTCGAATCAGCCCGATCCGACCTGCAGATGTATTTTCGACCTGCAAAGTGCAGGGACTGTGAAGGGGGCGACGTGCAGACCGCCGAGAGTGCCTACTCGACCGTGACGGACTTCGCGAGGTTGCGCGGCTGGTCGACGTCGAGCCCCTTGGCCGTGGCGAGCGCCATGGCGAAGATCTGCAGCGGCACGACCGCGAGCAGCGGCTCGAACATCGGACCCGCGAGCGGGATGTGGATGACCTCGTCGGCGAAGGGCAGCACCGCGGCATCGCCCTCTTCGGCGATCACGATGACCCGCGCGCCGCGGGCGCGGATCTCCTGGATGTTCGAGACGACCTTTGAGTGCACGAGCGCCGAGTGACGCGGCGACGGCACCAGCACGAACACGGGCTGACCCGGCTCGATGAGCGCGATCGGACCGTGCTTGAGCTCGCCGGCGGCGAAGCCCTCGGCGTGGATGTACGAGATCTCCTTGAGCTTGAGAGCTCCCTCGAGCGCGATCGGGTAGCCGACGTGGCGGCCGAGGAACAGCACCGAGCGGGTGTCGGCCATCCAGCCGGCGAGCTGGGTGACGTGCTCCTGCTCGCTCTCGAGCACGCGGGCGACCTTCTCGGGCAGAGCGGCGAGCTCTGCGACGTCTGCCGACGCGTCGGAGACCGTTCCACGGACGCGGCCCATGTGCAGGCCGAGCAGCAGAAGCGCGGTGATCTGCGCCGAGAACGCCTTGGTCGACGCGACGGCGACCTCGGGACCGGCGTGCGTGTAGACGACGGCATCCGACTCGCGCGGGATGGTCGCGCCCTGCGTGTTGCAGATGGAGAGGGTGCGGGCACCGCGCTCGCGGGCGTACTTGACGGCCATGAGCGTGTCCATGGTCTCGCCCGACTGGCTGATCGAGACGACGAGCGTGTCGGCGCCGATCACCGGGTCGCGGTAGCGGAACTCGTGCGCGAGCTCGACGTCGACCGCGACGCGCGCCCACTGCTCGATCGCGTACTTGCCGACGAGCGCTGCGTAGGATGCCGTGCCGCAGGCCGTGATGATCACGCGGTTGATGCCGGTGAAGAGCTCGTCGAGCCCGTCGAGCTCGGGGATGACGACCTGGCCGTCCTGGATGCGGCCGCGGATCGTGTTCGCGACGGCCTCGGGCTGCTCCGCGACCTCCTTGGCCATGAAGCTCGACCATCCGCCCTTCTCGGCGGCGGCGGCGTCCCAGGAGACGTCGAACGGCTCGGCCTGGACCGGCGCTCCGAAGAAGTCGGTGACGGTGACGGCATCCGGGGTGATCGAGACGATCTGGTCCTGCCCGATCGCGAGCGCCTTGCGGGTGTGCTCGATGAACGCGGCGACGTCGGAGCCGAGGAAGTTCTCGCCCTCCCCCAGGCCGATGACGAGCGGGGAGTTGCGGCGAGCGCCGACCACGAGCCCCGGGTGGTCCTCGTGCATCGCGAGCAGCGTGAACGCGCCCTCGAGGCGGTTCACGACGCTGCGGAACGCGAGCTGCAGGTCGCCGCCGTTGCCGGCGTACTCGCGGCCGAGGAGGGCTGCAGCCACCTCGGTGTCGGTCTCGCTGCGGAACACGACGCCGTCGGCGAGGAGCTCCTCGCGCAGCGCCGAGAAGTTCTCGATGATGCCGTTGTGGATGACGGCGAGCTTGTCGTCGTCGGCGAGGTGCGGGTGCGCGTTGACGTCGGTCGGACCGCCGTGCGTCGCCCAGCGGGTGTGGCCGATGCCGGTCGAGCCGTCCGAGAGGGGTGCATCGGCGAGCGAGTCGCGCAGCACGGCGAGCTTGCCCGCCTTCTTGCGCATCCCGAGCGCGCCGTCTCCGTCGATGACGGCGACGCCGGCGGAGTCATATCCGCGGTACTCGAGGCGGGCGAGGCCGGCGAGAAGGATGTCCTGGCTGGGGCGCGGGCCCACGTATCCGACGATTCCACACATGCTTCAAAGATAAGCGGCAAATTTTGCGAGTCGTCCGAACAATAGCCCGGGGCCGCTCCCGTGGCAGTTCAGAAAGTCAGAGCTTGCGGAGCAGGACGGATTCGACCGTGTGGTCGGCGCCCTTGTTCAGGACCAGACGCGCGCGGTGCTTGGTGGGCATCACGTTCTCGACGAGGTTCGGCATGTTGATCTCGTTCCAGTAGCCGAGCGCCGTCGTGATCGCCTCCTCGTCGGTGAGGTGCGCGAAGACGTTGAAGTACGACGACGGATTGCTGAACGCGCCCTGCCGCAGCGCGAGGAAGCGGTCGACGTACCACTTCTCGATGTGCGAGGTGTCGGCGTCGACGAAGATCGAGAAGTCGAACAGATCGCTGACCGCGACGTCGTTCGGCGCGGGCGGCGGCTGCAGCACGTTCAGCCCCTCGACGATCACGACGTCGGGCCGCCGTACGACGACATGCGCGTCGGGGACGATGTCGTACCGCATGTGCGAGTAGAAGGGAGCGCGCACCTCGGGGGCCCCGCTCTTCACCTCGGTGAGGAACTCGATGAGGGAGCGTCGGTCGTACGACTCCGGGAAGCCCTTGCGCTCCATCAGGCCACGGCGCTCGAGCTCGGCGTTCGGGTAGAGGAAGCCGTCGGTCGTGACGAGCTCGACCCGGGGCGTGCCGGGCCAACGGCTCATGAGCTCGCGCAGCAGTCGGGCGATCGTCGACTTGCCGACGGCGACCGAGCCGGCGACGCCGACGACGAACGGCGTCGTCGTGTCGTCCTCCTGCAGGAACGACGAGGTCGCCGCTCCGAGGCGCTTGGTCGCCGTGGCGTAGAGGCTGAGCAGGCGGCTGAGCGGCAGGTAGACCTCGCGGACCTCGGTCATGCTCAGCCTGTCGCCGATGCCGCGGACCTCGACGACCTCGGTCTCGCTGAGCGGCTGATCGAGGTCGGCGGCCAGACGCGCCCATTCCGCACGACCGATCTCACGATACGGAGACAGCGGCTGCGCAGAGTCGACGGTGGTCACTGTTCCATCGTATCGGGGCACGAGTAGTCTCTTCCCGTGCGCCTGGGAGTCCTCGACATCGGTTCCAACACCGTCCACATGCTCGCCGCCGACGTCCGCCCCGGCGGTCGCCCGCTCGCGAAGACGAGCGACCGGACGGTGCTGCGCCTCATGCGCTACCTCACACCGGAGGGCGCGATCTCCGAGGAAGGGGTCGTCGCGCTCGAGGAGGCGGTCGCGCAGGCGCGCAGGGTCGCCGACAGCGAGAAGGTCGACGAGCTCCTGGCGACCGCGACGAGCGCCGTGCGCGACGCGCAGAACGGCGTCGACGTGATCGCCCGCATCGAGGCCGCCCTCGGGCAGCCGCTGCAGGTGCTCGACGGCGAGACCGAGGCCGAGCTGACCTTCCTCGCGGTGCGCCGCTGGTTCGGGTGGTCGGCGGGGCAGCTGCTGCTCCTCGACATCGGCGGCGGCTCGCTCGAGATCGCGGCGGGTGCCGAGGAGATGCCGGATGCCGCGGCATCCGTCCCTCTGGGCGCCGGACGAATGACCGTGCAGTTCCTGCCGAACGACCCGCCCGGCGAGGAAGACGTCGAAAGGCTGCGAGCGCACGCGAAGAAGACGCTCGCCGCCGTGCTGCCGCAGTTCCTCGCGCTCCCGCGTCCCGATCATGTCGTCGGCTCGTCGAAGGCGATCCGCTCGCTCGCCCGACTCGTCGGATACCCGGCACCCGGCTGGTCGGGGACCGATCGGATGCTGCTCCCCCGCGCTTCGCTCGGCTCCTGGATCCCGCGTCTCGCGCGGCTCCCGGCATCCGCTCGTCAGGAGCTCCCCGGGATCACGCCGGACCGCACGTTCCAGATCGTCGCCGCGGCGGTCTCGCTGCATGCGGCGATGACCGTGCTCGACATCGAGGAGCTCGAGGTGTCGCCGTGGGCGCTGCGCGAGGGCGTGCTGCTGCGCTACATCGAGCAGCTGAACTGGAGCGGCACCCGAAGCTGAGAACCGGGGTCGGCTGCGGTGGCTAGCATGGCGGCATGTCCGCTCCTGCCGTCGTCCGCGCCCACACCGGCGCCGTCGTGGCGCGGGCGCTGCTGGTCGGCTACCTGCTCTTCGTGGGCTTCACGGTGTGGCTGCCCGCGACGGTCTCCGCCAAGGTCACGGGTCTCGTCGGCATCGTCGCCACCTGGGTCGCGGATGCCGGGATCGCGTCGTACTCGCGGAGCGCCTTCGTGCTGGAGATCCTCGCCAACGTGGCGCTCTTCGTGCCCGTCGGCCTGCTCCTCGCACTGGCCTGGCCGCGCCTGCGGCTGTGGCAGACCGTGCTGATCGGCGCGCTGATGAGCGTGGTCATCGAGACCGTGCAGGGGGTGATGCCCTCGCGGTTCCCGACGCTGTCGGACGTGATCGCGAACACCACGGGCACGCTGATCGGCGCGCTGATCGTGACGATCATCCTGTCTCTCGCGGGCGTCGGCCGACCGTCTCCTGCGCGTAGGCTGACGGCGTGAACGCGCATTCTCAGGACGGTCCGCCCGCCGGCATGAGCCGCCGGGAGTGGCGTGAATCCCAGGCACCCGCCGCCGCGCCCGAGGCTCCCCCGGCGGAAGCGCCGGTCATGCCCGACTTCCTCGGGGGCCCGCCGCCCGCCGAGCAGCCGAGCGCGAGCCTCACGATCCTCACCGTCTGCACGGGGAACATCTGCCGCTCCCCTCTGGCCGAGGTGCTGCTGCGCGGCAGGCTCGAGCCGCTGGGCGTCCGCGTGCACAGCGCCGGGACGCACGCCCTGGTCGGCCACGGCATGCCCGAGCCCGCCCTCGACCTCGCGCTGAAGGCCGGTGCGGATCCGCAGGTCGCCGCCGCTCACCAGGCCCGCTATCTCGTCGAGCCGATCATCGGCGACGCCGACCTCGTCCTCGCGATGGCTCGTGAGCACCGGTCGCACGTGGTCAAGATGATGCCCAATCGGCTGCGCCGCACGTTCACGGTCCGCGAGTTCGCCCGCCTCGCCTCGACCCTGAGCACGGAAGACGCGCGCCGCGCAGCGGATGCCGCCGGCGGATCGCCGCAGGATCGGTTCGCCGCCGTGCTCCGCGCCGTCGCCGACCAGCGCGGCCTGACGCCGTCGGCTGCCGAGGACGACGACGTGGTCGACCCCTACCGACGCTCCAGCGAGACGTATGCGCGCTCCGCCGCTCAGCTGGTTCCGGCGCTCGACGAGGTCGAGCGGATCGTGCGCGCGGCACTCGGCTGAGCCTCGTCTTTCCCACGGCAGGCGGTGGTTCACCGTATGCTCGATGTCGTATCTGCATCCCGAGTTCCCCACGGGATGCATGAGGGGATAAAGAGTTGGAACTCAGAGACTACGTGCGCATTCTGCGCGCGCACTGGATCGTGATCATCGTCGCCACGATCATCGGAGCCGCCGCGGCCTTCGGGTGGAGCGCCATCCAGCCTCGCGTGTACTCGGCCGACACGACCGGCATCGTCACCGCGGTCGGCGGCGACGGTACGAGCGGCAGCGCCCTCGTGGGCAACCAGCTCGCCCAGAGCCGGGTGAAGTCGTACCTGAACCTGGGCTCGTGGCGCGCCGTCGCCGAGCACGCGATCGACGAGCTCGACCTCGACACCTCCCCCGACGTCCTCGTCAACCACGTCACGGTGACGAACCCCGTCGACACGACGGCGCTGAAGGTGACCGCGACGGGTTCGACGCCCGAGTCCGCGCAGGCGCTCGCTCAGGCCTGGCTCGACGGCATGGCGATCGAGATCGAGAAGCTCGAGGGAGGGACGACGACGTCCCCCGCCGCGATCTCGCTCATGGTGGGCGATTCCGCGCGGCTCCCCTCTGCGCCCTCGTCTCCGAACACCCGCCTGAACCTCATCATCGGCGCCCTCGTCGGCCTCGCCCTCGGGCTCGTGTACGCGTTCGTGCGCCACACGGTAGACCGTCGGGTCCGGCACCCGCGCGACATCGAGCGCGAGACCGGCGTCTCGGTCATCGGCACGCTCCCGCTCGAGAAGTCGATGTCCGACGAGCGCCAGGTGATCGACTTCTCGCTGGAGTCGCAGCACGGCGTCTCGCACCACACGATCGAATCGATGCGCGAGCTGCGCACGAATCTGCAGTTCATCGACGTCGACAACCCGCCGCGCGTCATCGTCGTCACCAGCTCGGTGCCCGGCGACGGCAAGTCGACCGTGTCGGTCAACCTCGCCTCGAGCCTCGCCGCCGCGGGCCAGTGGGCGATCCTCATCGACTGCGATCTGCGTCGCCCGGTCATCGCCGACATCTTCGGGATGTCCAAGGATGTCGGCCTCACCGACGTTCTCGCCGGGCGCGCCGACCTGCAGGATGTCGCGCACCGCCCGTCGCGCGACGTGCCGCTGGCCGTCGTGGGGGCGGGGCGCATCCCGCCGAACCCGAGCGAGCTGCTCGGCTCGCACCGCATGCGCGACTTCCTGGCGGAGATCAGCAAGTCCGCGATCGTGATCCTCGACTCCCCTCCGGTACTGCCGGTCACGGATGCCGCCGTGCTCGCGGCCGGCGCGGACGGCGTGCTGATCGTCGTGTCGTCGGGGAAGACCACCTTCGACATGCTGCAGCGTGCCATCGAGAACATCACCCGCACCACGGGTCGCGTGCTCGGCGTCGTCCTGAACCGCGTCCCCCGCAAGGGAGCCGAGTCGGCGTACTACGGCCGCGAGTACTACGGCGCGTACGAGCGGTACGCACAGAAGGAAGAGGACACCGAGGCGGATACCCCGGAGCCGGGCGTGCGTCGTCGCGGAGCCGCTCAGGTCTGAGTCGTCGGCGCCTGCAGGAGCCCGTCCTCGACCAGCTCCTGGAGAGCTGCCTGCACGATCGAGCGCGCGTCGCCGGTCTCGGGCTCGCCGTGCGCGCTGACGACCGCCTCGACGATCTCCGCGAGGGTGTGGCCGTGCGCCGCCGCCCACAGGGACGGCCCGATGCCGTCGAGCACGTGGACCTGTCCTCCCGTCGGCGTCCGCTGCAGGATCGCGATGCGACCGTCGAGGCCGAGCTCGTCGGCCGTCGCCGCGCGCGCGAACGCGTCGGTGCGCGTCGGCGCGGCATCGGATGCCATCGGACGGGGTGAGACCGCGTCCACCGGGCGGAGCTCGGTGCGCAGCAGACGCTCGATGATCGGATCGATATCGGCGACCTCGCGATACCGCAGCCGCACAGCGCCGCCGGTGGCCTCGAGAAGGGCCGCGATCCGCTGCAGCGGGGCCTCTCCGTCGCACAGGTAGCTGGTCTGGGGTCCGAGCAGCTCGAGGGCCTCCGCGACGTCGAGCTCCTCGAGCGACGGCTGCTCAGGGCCGTCCGCTGACCGATCGATCACGACGATCTTCGCGACGCGCAGCGAGGACGGGAGCGGACGCCCTCCGTCGAGACTCGACAGCGCCACCTGCGCCTTATGGGTCGAGTGCGCCTCGATGATCGACAGCGGCTTCCGATACGGTTCGACACCGCCGTCGGGGGCGATCGCGATCGTCTCATCGCTCACATACGCGTACCGCCGGGACAGGTGCCGTGCAGCCGTGGTCTTGCCTGTGCCCGACGGCGCGCTGAGCACGACGACGCGACCGCTCTCGTCGGCGAGGCCGGCCGCGTGCAGCATCCACACCGGATCGGCGCGACGGTGCGCGAGGGCGGCGATCGTCACGTCGGTCGAGAGCATCGAGAGCGCTGCGTCGTCTTCGAGTCCGTCACGCACCGCGACGATCACGTCCGGCGTCCGAGCTCCCTCGTACCAGGCATCCGCCCATGCCTCATGGGCACGGATCCGGAACTCCGCATCACGACTCGAGACATCGACATCGACGACGGCACCGACCGCGCTGACGAGAAAGCGATCAGGCATGGGAACAGCCTATCGACCGGGATGGAGCCCTCATCGAACGCACGAAAGAACACATCGCGCGCATTTAACGAACAATCTGCGCGGTGTTCTTCACTTCGATGTTCGAATTCCGCTGCTCGTCATAGCGTGACGGTATCCAGGACAGGGGAATCCTCGCGAGAAGAAATCCTCTGACTCCAGAAGAAAAGCGGAGTAACGGTCACCGCGACGGTCTTCGAGACGGTAGCGTATCGACCACGCGAAGCCAGAGTGCGGGTCGATCTGAGGGGGTCGACGAGCACGGATCAGTCTGGCGCGCGTTCATTCGGCGCACGGAAGGGTGATGCGTGGATCTCGGCAACGTGAGGGAGATCGGTCCGCAGGAGCTGATCGATCACGGCATCCGGCCGGTCGGTGACCGGGCCTCCCTGCGTGCTCGGGAACGGACTCCCGGCTCCGTCATCCTGCTGACCATGAGCGGCACGTCGAGCGAGGTCGCGATCGACACGCTGACCGCTCACCCGGAGCACGCGGTCTTCGCCTTCATCCAGGCCGAGGCCCTCTGGTCGAGGATGCAGGACGAGCCGTGGCTGCAGATCGAGAACGGCATGGTGATCGCCGCTCCCGGCCTCACGCGCGGATTGCGCTGTCAGGGCGCGTGGAGCGCGACCGTCGCACTGGTGCCCCGCACGGCGATGGCGTCGTTCGTCTCGACCCTGCCGACCGACGCCCGGATCTTCCCCGAACGTCGCCTGCTCGACCGGGCGATGCAGGACTTCGTCGAGGGGCTGCTGGATGCCGACGAGCGGGCGACCGCGATCGAGCGCTACGCGGTCGAGCAGCTGGTCGTGGAGATGGGCGGCGCGATCCTCCTGGACCGGGTCGGCGCCGTCTCGGGTCAGGGCTCGCCGCGCGCTGTGCTGCGCGACCGTGCGATCGCAGTGATCGCCCAGCAGTGCGGGGATCCGAGCCTGACGCCGACGCAGGTCGCCCGCGAGGTGCAGTCCTCGCTCCGTCAGCTGCAGCTGGTCTTCGCCGAGGCCGAGAACAGCGTCGCCGGCGAGATCCGCCGCCAGCGCGCACGCCTCGCGCGCTCGCTGCTCGTCGACAGCCGCTACGACGTGCTGAGCATCGAACAGATCGCGCAGCGCTCCGGGTTCCAGTCGCCGATGAGCCTGCGCCGGGCCCTCGACGAGGCTTACCGGGCGACGCCGCGCGCCCTCCGCGCACGTCGTCGCGCATAGCTCGAAATCGGTCTTTTCGCTCAGATCGCGCAGGTTCGGCGCACAATGCGCTGACTTCCTCCATTCGATGTTCTCGGCCGTTCTCCCCCGCCTACGTTGATGCCTACGAAGAGGCTCCTGGGGGATGCAGACGAACGTGTCGCCTCTTCGCGACACAACGGGGAACCGTATCTGCATCTATGAGGGAGGGCACTCACGTGACCGAAGAAATCCAGAAGAACAGCGGCTTCTCGCGCCGCACCGTCGTCAAGGGCGCCGCATGGTCGGTGCCGGTGATCGCGGCTGCCGTCGCCACGCCGCTCGCCGCGGCATCCGGCGGAGACATCGGAGCCTTCGCGCTCGACGGCTCCTGTGGAGTCCTCGGCGTCCTGGGCCCTGGGTTCACGCTCGAAGCCAGTGCCACCGAGCCGATCCCGGCGGGTACCACGGTCACCATCACCGGTGGCGGCATCGCCAACATCGGTGTCTTCAGCGTCACGGGCGGCACGGCTGCCGTCAACGTCCTGTCGCCCACGAGCACCCAGATCGTCCTGAGCGCTCCGGTCCCGGCCGGCGGCACCATCGCCTTCCGCACCACGCTTTCGATCTCGGTCGCGTTCACGCTGAACGCGACGACCACGCTCCCCGCCGGTTACACCGGCACCGGTGGCAAGCCTGCCGGCTCGGTGAGCTCGACCCTCATCCTCTGCTCGGCCACCTGATCGGGCACCAGAGGATCTGAGAAGTCAGACCACCAGAGCGGCCGTATCCTTCGGGGTCCGGCCGCTCTGCTGATCCGCCAAGATGAAGTCATGCACGCATTCGTCGTCCCCCTGACGGTGTTCCTCGCCGTGGTGTTCGCCGTGAGCGCCCTCGGCAAGCTCCGGTCCACCGACCGCGGGAGCGCGTCGTTCGCCGCCCTGCAGATCCCGGTACGCCACCCGGATGCCGCTGCCGTCGCCCTGATCGCTGCGGAAGCCGTGGTCGCCGTCGGACTCGTCTCCACCGGGGGATGGCTCTTCGTCGGCTTCGCCGGGGCCGCGCTCGTTCTCACGGCCGGTCTCCTCTTCGTCGTCGTCCGGGCGCACCGGAAGGGCGCCACCGATGACTGCGGATGCTTCGGCGAGTGGATCCCGTCCGCGATCGGTCCGCGACTGATCCTGCGCAACGTGATGCTGACCATCGCGGCCTCCGCCGTGCTGGCGTCGTCGATCCTCGTTCAGGCGCTCCTCGGTGGGCCCGTCGGGGTGCCGCTCGCCCTCTCGTCGCCGTCGTCGGTCGTGCCGGCGGTCGGAGCGCTCGCGGCCGCGGCGCTGATCGCGGTGGCCACCTGGGCGACCGTCCGCGCCTCCACGACGACCCCGGCTGCCTCATCGCCCGCTGACCGCGGAGCGGGTGCGGTCGTCGTGCCGGAGACGGGCGAGATCGTCGATCTGCTCGCCGCAGGCTCCCGCGCCCGCCTGCTGGTGTTCGTCTCGCCGGGCTGCCACGCCTGCGAGACCGCTCTGACGGCCCTCACAGCGGCCGAAGACGACCTGAACGGGCTCGTCGACCTCTACGTCGTGCAGAGGGCCGCGTCGGGGGCTGCGGGCACCGACTCCGCCCACGCCCTCCCCCGGGCCGCGCGCTTCGCGCTCGACGTCGGCGGATCGCTGAGCGCGAGTCTGGGCACAGGCCGGGCGACCCCGGTGGCCGCCCTGATCGGCACCGACGGGCTGCAGGCCGGTCCCCTCGCGGTCGGCAGCGACGAGACGGCGCTGCTCATCGACAGCATCCGCGCCCTCGCGACCGCCCCGCCGGCGTGAGCCGCCGCGGGTCTACGCCGTGCGGCGGATCGCCTTCGGTCGACCCGTGAGCCAGCCCATGACCCATTCGACGGGCCCGGTGCCGACGAAGCGCCACCACAGCCATCCGATGAGGATCATGCCGGGCACGATGACGAGCCAGCCCGGATAGAAGTTCTCGGCAGGACGACCGTAGGCGTTGTTCCAGAGCGCGATGAGCCCGACGTGCAGCAGGTAGAGCGAGAGCGCGACCTGGCCGCAGGCGCGGAGCGGGACGAAGATCGCGCCCCAGACGCGCTGCGCGCGCTCCCGACGGACGGTCGCCGCGAGGACCACGCAGACGTAGACGGCGAAGACGAGACCGAAGTCCTTGAGGGTGTCGAGGTAGTCGCCCGACTGCACCGTGCCGAGACGCTGGCCGACACCCCAGGCCAGGTATGCCAGCGGCGCCGCCGCAGCGAGCACCCAGAGCAGGCGATCCCGCTTGAGGCCGTGACGGATGAGCAGCGCGCCGATGAGGAACATCGGCAGCAGGTTGACGACCCGATACTGGGGGCCGAGGAACAGCCAGGTCATGACCTCTCGCACCGGGTCGCCGCTCGTGTAGGCCCACACCCAGGTGCGGGCGAGGGCGAGCAGGGGCTGGCTCACGACGAGGATCACGACGGTCACCGCGATCACGACGGGCGTACGGGCGAGCAGGATCGGCGCCCCGATGATGATGAGCAGACCGAGGTAGGCGAGCACCACGGCCACCCACGAGCCCCAGGAGGCCATCCAGACGCCCAGGACGACGAGGAAGAGGCCCCGGAGCGTCTGCTGGAGCAGCGTCGTCCCCACGCGTCCTCCGCGCCGCCACACCAGCTCCGCCGACATCCCCATCACGAGCGCGAACAGGGGCGACGCGACGTCGCTGAAGTTCGCCGTGATGAACTTGACGGCCCACGGGGCGTTCGGCACGAAGGATGCCGCGTGGGCGATGAGCATCGCGATGATCGCGAAGCCGCGCAGGACATCAGGAATGAGAAGGCGACTCGGTGCAGACCGGAGCCGCGCGCGGGCCTCCGGCGCGTGCGTCGCCGCACTCGCAGAATATTGGTCCATTCCCTGACAGTATTGGCTGGACCCCCGTGCGCGCGACCTGGAGACCGAGATGACGACCGCAGAATCCCCTGCTCCTCGTCGCCGCAGAATCGGCGGAGTGTGGATCAACGTCGCGCTCGCGCTGGCGCTCACGGCCATCATCGTCGCGTTCCTCGGGCAGCCCTCGTCCGGGTCGATGTCTCCGACGCTCGAGCCCGGCGATCGGATCGTCGTGAACAGGCTCGCGTTCCTCGGCTCCGACCCCGCTCCCGGCGACATCGTCGTGTTCCGGCCCGACGACAGCTGGGGCGAGAAGCCCGCCGCCGGCAACTGGGCGACCGGAGCGCTGCAGTGGATCGGCGAGACCACCGGCATCCGCCCCTATGTGCTCGTGAAGAGGGTCATCGCGGGCGAGGGGCAGACGGTCGAGTGCTGCGATGCCGAGGGGCGGGTCCTCGTCGACGGCGAGCCGCTCGACGAGCCCTACGTCGTGAAGGACCTGCCGTTCGTCAGCGGCGAGCTCGACTGCGACACCACACCCCTGTCGACGCGGTGCTTCGCCGAGGTGACGGTGCCTGAGAATTCGTACCTGGTGCTGGGCGACAACAGGGCGAATTCCGCGGATTCCGTGTTCCTGTGCCGCGGTGTCGCCGACCCGGACGACGGATGCTGGCGCTGGATGCAGCGGGACTCGGTGTTCGGCAAGGCCGGGCCGATCCTCTGGCCCGTGTCGCGCTGGGGCGGACCGTAGGCGCTGCAGATCAGCCGCAGCCGGGCGTCTCCAGAGTCACCGGCGTCGCACGCACCATCGGTGTCGTCCAGACGTCGTAGGCGCCGTAGTCCGCTCCCGTCGTGCCCTCGGCGCCCTTCATCGAGACCGTGATCGTCGCGGCCGTCTGCGGGGGTGTCACGACGTTGATGCGCACGACGGAGCGCCCGAGGTGCGTGCCCTCCGCGATCAACGCGAAGCTCTCCGCTCCCTCGACATTCCACGAATCGATCGTCGCGCCGACGGGAGCGTAGACGACGACATCCGTCGCGATGTGCCCGGGCTCGTAGTACGGCCCCGTGATGAAGTACGGGAGCGCATCGGCCTGCTCGGGCGTGATGTTGTTCGCGAACGTGATGGTCTGCTGGAAGGTGGGCGCTCCGGTCGCCGTGCACTGGTCGGTGCTCGAGACCACGCTCGCATCCGCGTAGTAGTCGGTCTTCGCGCCCGTCGTGTCGTTGAAGTACACGCCGGCGATCGTCTTGTCGTCGTTGGTCGCGGGAAGCGTGCCTGCGAGGCGGGTGTCCGACATCATCGCCTCGATGTCGGGGTTCGACGACCAGATCTTCATCCGGCTCTCATCGCTCGCCTGACGCAGGGCGTCGAACAGCGCGAGGGGGTTCTCGACGCCTGCTGTCAGCGTGGCGAAGATCTGCGCGGCGGCGGAGGCGAAGAAGAGATCCTGGGCGGACGCGTCAACATTGTTCCCGTTGATGACCTCACCGTAGTTGAAGTACACCTCGTTGAGCAGGAGCGAGACAGCATTCTCACTCGTGAGCGTCTCACCGGTGGCGAGTTGAATCGGGCCCGTCGCGTTGAGAATGTAAGAGAGCGCTACGGGATCGGTGGAGATCACGTCATCAAAGGGCGGAAGCCCTTCGTCTGCCCACCACGCGCGCATGATGTCGACAGTTGTGGGAAAGTCGGGCGTTGCGGTCATGTTGGGAATCCATCGCCCGATGATGTCGGAGTACAGGTTCTCCGTCTCCGCGTCGAGCGGCGAGATGCTCTCGGGACGAGCGTTCGCGAACTGCACACTCGTCGCCTGCGTCGTCAGCTCGATGCGGCCCTCGGTGGCAGTGACGAGCGCGAGAGCGGCGGGGTTGCCACCCGACGCCCGCAGCTCCGAGTTGCCCTGGAACATCAGGAGATAAGTGCGAGGTGTGCCTTCGCCCAGTGCCGCCGGAAGGACCTTGAGTATCGGCGACAGCGTGCCGAGCGTGTCGTCCACACCGGAGACGGCATCGTCCAAGGTGGTCAGCGCCTCGGTCACCTGAGGCAGCAGGAACGTGCGGTCAGCGTTCTCGATCCGCGTGCTCACGCCGGCGAAGGTCGCGGCTCCGGTCGAGACGACCTTCTCGAGATCATGCACGGCGGCCAGATCAATGGCGCCGTTCACCGGCTTGAAGGCGGTGAGATCGAGTTTGGGCAGTGAATTCACAGCGAAGTCGGCGACATCGTCGATGCTCTCGGCCGCCGCGCGCACAGCGGCGAGGTTCTGGCCGACGACCGGAACCCATTCCGCGACGCGCCAGTCCCAGCCTTCCGTCTCGGCGACGGCCCGTGCGGAAAGCTGCTTGAGCGAAGCCGCGTCCGCCGCTGCGCCCTCCGTGTCTCCAGCCACGACCTTCGCGGGCATGCCGCTGGCGATGGGCACGGCCGGAGTGAGTGAATCACGAACCGACAGAGCCTTCGATGCCGCGACTGCGGTCAGTGCTGCGACCGCGACGAGAAGAAGGAAGACCACTCCGACGATGATCCAGACGACTCGCCGACGACGGGGTCGCTTCGACTTACGCCGACCTCGGTCGGCGTTTGCGCTCGCGCTCGCGCTGGCGTTCACGTTGGCGTTTGCGCTGGCGCGCAAGCTGGCTCGGGTCTGGTGCGAGGAGGACATCGGTCCTATTCAATCGCAACTTCTTGACACTCCGCTCGATGAGCTGCCGAGTCGGGAGCAGCCGTGAGGACGACTCAGCGTCGAGAGATCAGTTTCCGAACGCTCACTCCGACGCGTCGCACTCGTGCCCTCAGGACTGCCAGCCTCGTCGCCGACCGGTCTCCCATGGCAATTCGCATGGTGTCCGAGTGAGGCCAGACGAGCCGATACAGCACGGCTGGTCTCTGCCGGATCGGCAGCAGGCGCAGCGCCTTGAAATGTCGACGGGAGGAGGCGGTCTCTAGACGCATGCCCCAATCCCTCGGCGCTGCCGCTGTTTTGAACGGCGCCGCCTCCTGGCCGAAGACCCTTTCGAGGGGGTCACTCAAGACGAACCCTGCGTCGAGACGGCTGACGACCGGAAGCACGGAACGCCCGCCACGTCGAAGCACGAATTCGGACTTCTCGATCGCGGACGCGCCCGCGGGTACGCCGTCGTATGGACGCATGTCATGAAGCGCGGCGATCACCGCGTGCTCGGGAACCCTCGGCGTTCTGGCCATCGCTCCGGCGAACAGTCTCATCTCGGAACCTGCGTACAGCGCTTCGAACGCCTCAGTGGGCGGCAGCCCGATCCCGGGAAAGGACGTGTGTACATCCACCGCGCAGCCCCACTCGCCGGCGACGAGGGTAAGCGAATGAGTGACGGTCGTTCCGGTGAAGGGAAGGAACAGCGGCGTCCAGCCCCAGGCCTCCATCGCCCCCGCGAGCTTGCGATCATCGCCGGGACGAACCCAGCAGTCCACGTCTCCGGAGTGCTCCCGGACACGCAGACCCTGCGCGTGCAGAGTCGGCCCCTTGATGAACAGAATGTCTATGCCTTCCGACGCAGCTACGTTCGAGATCAGCGCGTAGACGAGTTCATGGAACAGGGAGACGAGCCATGGCCTATTCAGTTCTCGCACGCGCGACGGGTGCCCCTCATCACCGGAGGCGAGGCCCATCTCCGCGAGACCTCGAGCGACCTCCTGCTCATGCGCGCTGAGCGAGGCGACCGTGACCGGCCCTGCCGCCATCCGACGCCATAGTTCGGCCCCTTCTCCCAGGAGAAAGACGGGTCCGCCTGGGGTAGCGGGAACAACGACGATGTCGAACCCGTCGGCTGCGTACTCGCTCTCGACTAGGTCAAGAGCCCCGAACCCGATAGCAATCCAGACCGACACGCATTCATACTCGCACATGGTGTCAGCATCAAGTCGCCTAGCGCACGAAGGATCGCGGAGACGGACGCTGTGGTCGGGTCGAGGCGACAGACTGCTCGTCATCTTGAGGCTCTTCCTCGCTTCGGGCGATGAGGAGCAGCATGGCGAAGTAGATCCAGGTGGTCGACGGCTCGATCGCAGAGCTGTGCATGGTCAAGATGAACGGCAGGCAGACGATACCGACCGCGACGACCATCCACCCTCCACTCGAGAACCGATTCGGTCGGCGGCGAGCGCGTGACGCCATCTGCAACATCCTGAACAACCAGATGATGAAGACGACGAACACGATTGCGCCGTACTGAGAGAGCACCTCGATGAATCCATTGTGCGGATTGACGATACCCAGCGTCTGGCCACGCGCCCCGCTGAGGTCGACGTAGTCTTCGAACGAGCCGGCTCCGCCGCCGAGCGCGAGATTGCTCCCTGCCAGCGTCAGCCCGGCGAGAACCAGTTGCCAGCGAACGAAGGTCGAGATGTCGATGGGAATGCTCAGTCCGATGAACTCGATCGCGTAGCCCGAGGTTCCCGCGTACTGTGCGTAGCCCTCGAAGGGATTTTGTGCGATGCCCTCCAGGACCAGGATCAACGCGACGAGCGTCAATAGGAGGAACATGATCATCAGTCCCGGCCGAGCGCGAAGCGCAAGGAAAATCGAGACCAGCACGAAAACCGCGAGGATGAGCACTCCTGTGCGACTGTTCGTCGCAGCCATGAAGACCGGAACGGTTATGATCGCCAGGGCCGCGGCCAATCGGGTTCCCCGCCCTCGTGAGCGGCTCCAGAGGACGACGAGCGCAATGTAGGAGAAGAGCAGGAACGTCGCGTAGTTGTTGGGGTTGTAGAACGAGACCGTGATGCCCCACCCATCCAACGCCCTCTCGTCAGCGTATGAGGAACTCAACGAGAATCCGGTCACGATCTCGATGACGGCATAGACGGAGATGACGCCGTACGCAAGCAACCAGCCTCGGAGCAACGCCATCAGCAGCGCAACGGGTGCTCGCGCAATGGCGATCGCGATGAGGATCGCGAGGCCTGTCAGCAGAGACAACAACTCCGAGAAGGTATTCGACGACGGTCCTGCCACCAATAGACCAACGGCAGTGACGAACAGCCAGGTGACGGCGAGAATCAGCGTGATTGTCCGAGTCGCCGAACGAGTCTGCCCCTTCTTCGAGAGAAGCGCGACGATGAGGAGCAGCACAGCGGCCAGCCGGAACGCGAACAGCGAGCCGATCCCGGGGATGAGCGGACCGAACGCTGCGAGCGCAGGAAGGAGGTAGACGACCGCCGCCATCACTCGACCCACCGCCGGCTTCGTCGAAACGCTCGCCGCATCTTCTGTCGTCGTAGATCCGGTTGCGACGGCAACCGGTCCGACCCCGTCGACAGGCACTCGACCTGTGCCCCAGACCATCGGCTGCTCCTCTTGAGTCATGGCGGCGATGGCCGACGTTCGCTCCATCCATCCGAGGGAACGAGTTCTGATTGCGCTCGTTCCGCAGGCGCCTGCCCGTCTCAGAACGCGATGAGTGATTCAACACTATGCGATGCTCTGGACGACCTCAACCTGCCGCCGACACCGACGAGCGTGGCTCGGTGACTCGCATTCGCTGCTCGCCTACTTCGCGTTCCGGCTAATGGTCGCGCTGTGTCAAGGCGGCGCGTCGTGCGATCCACCCGGCCAAGCCCAGGTTGAAGACGAGCAGAATGCTCTGGACGATGCTCATGAGGACGATCGCCAGATACATGTCGCTGCTGAAGAGCGCAAGGACTGCGATGGGCGCCGCAGCGTAGATGACTGAGAAAGGCAACCCGATGTGTTGCTTGTCGAGAACGACGAACAACGTCGAGATCGGAGACGCGGCGAGATTCAAGTACAACCAAGGGGTCAGCGCCTGCGCGTACAAGCCTGCATCGCCCCACTGCGGGCCGAGTGCCCAGGGAACAAGGTAGGGACTGAGAACGAAGATCAACGCGAACGGCAGAATACCGAAGAGCAGGGACTTTCCCACGCTGGAGCGCACGACCTGCGGCAGGTCCTGTCGCGGAGTAGTGGCGAGACGCGGAAAGTACACCTGACTGAGAGCCGACCCGATGAGTGCCGCCGGGACGTTCACCAGGCGCCAAGCCTGGGAGTACTGTCCGAGGGCGTCGAGAGAGTATTGCCCGATGACGAGATTGATCCCGTTCAATCGGAAGGAGTCGACAAGAGTCTGCGGCGTGGTCAGCGCGGGCATTCTCCAGTACTTCCGCAGAAGGTAAGACCACCGCCGCCGAGCGAATGCTCCCGCAAGATGATTACGCGAACCATCGGAGACCGCGAGAACCGTGACCGCAAGCAGTTGGCCCAGGAGGAGTCCGACGACGAGTCCAAGGCCTCCGCCGAGGGCAGTGAAACTCATCGCTATCTGGGCGCACGCCACGAGCACTGCGAGCAATATGCGGTTTCGACTGAGCACTCCATACATCTGGGTGCGCGTGAACCAGAAGGTGAGCAGGCTCAGCCACCCGAGCACGAAGACTTCCACCCCGATGAGCAGAATCAACCACCGCCACGTGTCAGACAGATCGGAGGGCCACAGAGCCACGAGGACGCAGACGGCCGTGACGAAGATCGAGCTCGCGGCAAGGAGGCGACCGGTGAGCTTCTTGACTGCTGCCGCCTCTCTCACTGAGCGAGGGAGAACGATCGCCAGCTCATATCGCAGTGTCGCAAGCACCGCTATCAGCAGGGTCACGGAGACGAAGATCGAATACTCACCGAACGCCTCGGGGCTGTAGAGACGGCTGAGGATCGGCATCGCCGCGAGAGTGGCGAGCTGCGCGACCAGAGACCCGGAGATCAGCGTGACCACGCTGCGGCCCATACCGCGTGATCCGTCAGCCGACATCGGCGCCGCGCCCCTCTCGGGTCTGCGCATCGGCGAGAAGCTCAGACACGAAGACTCGGTAGTTGGCTTCGCTCGACCACGCTCGTTTCCAGTTCTCGCGACTCGCATCGACATACCGACGGTAAGCGGCCGGGTCGGATTGAAGGAGACCTTCCACGCGATCGGCGATCTGACGAACCGTCGGATCAGCAGGCAGCAACCCGTCGAACATCCCCAGACTTGTATCTATCGTCTCCCCGTTCCCGCCGACGTCGGTTGCCAGAATCGGAAGCCCCTGGGCAAGCGCCTCCATTATCGAGACAGGAACTCCCTCTGATTCCGAGACGTTGATGAACGCGGACGCGGGGTTACGGGCGTACCAGTTCCGCACGCCACCGTTGTCCAACTCGCCGACGAATTCGAACGTTCCGTCCGGCAATGCACCGGCCGCGTAACGCTTGAGGTCCGCGGCATAGGGTGAGTCCGTCGGCCCGATGTGCTTCCAGTGCACATCATGCCCCCGCGATTGGAGCTCGGCCACGGTGTCGATGACGAGTTCGAGGCGCTTCAAGGGCACGATGAAGGCGCACGAGACGAGTGTCGCCACGGACTGCTCAGCATTCCCGGCGTTCTCGGCAGGCGCGGTTCCGAGATGAGCGATCGACATCTTGTCTGCGTGATCCGGCCAGCGACGGCGCATGTAGATACAGCCGGCGCGGGATACGGAGAAGATCCGCGTGACGCCCCGAAGAATGTCGTCCCGCATGGGCAGGTAATTCGAGATCCGACGTTCCGCATAAACGTCGAACCCGTGAGCGCGAGCGACGATCTTCCCCCGAGCGAACCCCATGGCGCGCCTGACATCGATAGCGATGGCGGCCGGCAGATCAAGCCAGTAGGCGTAGAAGACGACGCGCGATCGATCGCGAAGGAACATACCAACTCGACGCCGCACCGTGTTCGCCCTGACATGCACCGCGATCCGGAATCTGAGATCTTGCAACTTGCCGCGAAGGTCAGTCGGCGCGCGCAGGGCATGAAGCAGGGCTCCGAGCGTTTGAGGCAGGTGCAGGACGATCTGCCGAGCAGCGGCCCGCGGCACGCTGGCTCTTACCGCACCGAGCACCGTGACGTTGGAGGGGACTGCTCTGGGTTGCCGCGCGAAAGCCGTGACCGAACTGGGAACGATGAGCACTCGGTCGAACTGGCGAGAAAGCTCTGCCACCTCTGCATGGAGGAAGGGCTCACCGTTTCCGTACGGGTAAGCCAGCGTGAACAGGACGACGACCGTCTCTGCGCTTTCGCCGCTATCTTCTGCTCTCACCACGTCGTCTCAAAACTCTCTTCGCGCAAACTCCGGCAATCAGCCGTCCGTGTGCGACGCCAGTCTGACGAACATTTTGCTCAGCCCTGGCTGGACCGCCAGTTCCCACGTGAACTCTCGTTGTGCTTGTTCAGCGCGATCCTTCAGGCGGCTGCCGGTCTCCGTGCTCTCATCGGCGAGCTTCATCATCTGGTCCAGCATGAGATCCGGGTCGCCCCCGTGACCGCTGATCCCAACCGCGAACGACTCCGCGAACGCCCTCTGCGCACGCCGGTCAGTCACGACGTCGACGAGTCCCGCCATAGCGTACTCGTAGTTCTTGCTGGGGACCGCAGACTCATTCTGTCCGTCCGGCATGAGAAGCGAGAGTCCATATCCCATATCCGACAGCAACGCCGGCATCTCATGGGTCGGCCGCGTGGGCACGAGTCGAACGTTTGCGGGACTCGAAGCCGCCGCGAGCAATTGCTCGAAATCGGCCTGATGGTCAGGTGAGGGGTAGCGAGCGATGACATGGAATGTGAATGGCAGGGACCGTTCCGCCGACCGGGTCGCCAATCGTACGAGCAACTCTGTGCCGTACTCACGGCTCAGAGTACCGATGTGCACCACATTCCAGCGCCGGGATTCGAAATCAGCGGCGGGAAGCCCACGGAACTGGGCGAGCAGCGGAAAGTTCGGAGAAACCGATACCGGCACTCCCGCTGCACGAAAGCTCTCGGCCATCTTCTCGGTCACGACATTCGCGCCACCGAGCTTCTTCGCCATCGTCACTTGGTACCACTCGAGCGCCTTCGCGACAGCGCGTCGAAAGACCGACGGAATCGGCAGCTTCTCCGAATAGTAGGACGCGTAGTATTCGTGCACGTCGTAGAGTACGGCCTTCCCCGACTTGCGCTGCCAACGTCTCGCGGCGGCCAGGAAATAGTAGTCGTGGATGTGCCAGAGAACTGCGGGGAGCGGCCGTGCAGCCCGGGCGACTGCCTTGACCAACCCGATTCGTTCCCGCGCGTTGCGCGGCGAAGGAAGGATGGTCTCGCTGACCGCAGGATCATTCGACGCTTCGCCGTCCCCCAACCAGATGAAGTGCACTCTGAACCCCGCCTCGAGAGCCACCTGTGCGCACCGGACTATGCGGCGATCACCTCTGGGGTGCACCGTCGGAACGACGAGCAACGGCGAGGATTGCGACACTGCGGCGGGAACGACCAACTGCCATGCATCTGTGCCAACGGTTCGACCGGCGAGGCTGAGCTCGTCGCCTTCGCCCTCATTCATGCAGACCCAGCCGTGCGCGGTGCGAGTGAGCGGTCGACAGGATGAAGGCCGTCGCCCGCCACGCGGTGTTGTCGATCTCGTATCCGGCGGGCAGCGATGCCAGATCAGCGGGGATGCTGAGCCGAGCCTTGACAGCACGCAGCACGCTCGCCGGCGTCAGCCCGGTCGTGATGATGGCACCGGCGTCCAGGGCCTCTGGGCGCTCGATGAAGTCGCGGACGGTCACGGCGGGGAAGCCGAGCGTGCTCGACTCCTCGCTGATCGTGCCGCTGTCCGAGAGCACCAGCTTGGACTCCTGCTGCAGCTTGATGTAGTCGTGGAACCCGAACGGCGGGTGGAAGGTGATGCCGTCGACCGCCGCGGCGTCGTCGAGCGCTTCGATCCGCTTGCGCGTGCGCGGATGCGTCGACACGAGGATCGGGATGCCGTACCCGCTCCGCAGCGCCTGCAGCGAGGCGATCGCGGACCGGAGACGTGCCGGGTTGTCGACATTCTCCTCGCGGTGCAGGCTCACGAGGAAGTACTCCCCCGGCGTGAGTCCTGCTCGTTCGACCGCGTCGCTCGCCTCGATCTGCGCCCGGTTCTGCTCCAGGACCTCGCGCATGGGCGAACCCGTGAGCAGGATCTTGGAGGGGTGCAGGCCCTCGGCCAGGAGGTTCCGTCTGGCGTGCTCGGTGTAGACCAGGTTGTAGTCCGCGACGTGATCGACCAGGCGGCGGTTCGTCTCCTCCGGCACGTTCTCGTCGAACGAGCGGTTGCCCGCCTCCATGTGGAACACCGGGATCTTCATGCGCTTCGCGATCACCGCGGAGATGCAGCTGTTCGTGTCGCCGAGCACGAGGAAGGCATCCGGCTTCTCCTCGCGAAGAACCTCTTCGGTCTTGGTGAGGATGGATCCCAGCGCCGCACCCAGCGATGAGGTGTCGGCGTTGAGGAAGTGATCCGGCCGGCGCAGCCCGAGGTCTTCGAAGAACACCTCGTTGAGCTCGTAGTCGTAGTTCTGCCCGGTGTGGACGAGAACCTGGTCGGTGTGCTCGTCGAGCATCTTGATCGTCGCGGACAGGCGGATGATCTCCGGCCTGGTGCCGACGACCGTCATCACCTTGATTTTGTCGGCCATGGTCACACTGCCTCGGCAATCGTGTCGGGGTTCGCGGGGTCGAAGATGTCGTTCGTCCAGAAGGACGTGTACAGCAGGTCCTCGCCGATGTTCGTGATGTTGTGCGCCCACATCGTCGGCATGTCGACGGCACCGGGCGCGTCGCCCGAGACCTCGAAGGACACGACCTCATCAGAGTACAGGCGGCGCAGCGAGATGCGGGCTCGGCCCTGGAGCACGGTGAAGCGCTCGATCTTGCGGCGGTGGAAGTGGTCCCCGCGGGTGACGCCGGGAACCGTCGTCGAGAACGACGACTGGCCGGGACCGCCGTGCGAGCGGATGATCTCGAAGAACGACCCGCGGGCATCCGCGTGCCGGGTCAGATCGATCGGCGACTGCGCGGGGAACGTGTACGAACGATACGTGTTGAAGAGGTCGCGGTCGAAGTCCTCGGCCACGCTCGGGATCTCGCCGCGGCCGTACAGCTCGGCGTACCCCTGCAGGCGGGCGAGCAACCCCGACACGGTCTCGTTCTGCTGCAGCTCGCCGAGGGCGGTGAGGGGCACCGCCCCGCTGAGGATGTCGGCGGCGTTCTGCGCATGCAGCAGCGTGAGCTGCTTGTCGTTCTCGACCGTGGGGCTCTCCCCCGCCGCGATCAGGTGGCTGAACGTCGCCGTGACCGCGTTGTAGAACGGACGCCCGTGCTCGCCGAACAGGTTCGGGAGCCGCACGTCGACGAACTCCGCTCCGATCGTGGATGCCGCGTCGGCGAGGATCTCCGCAGCCTTGGCCTTGGCCTCTCCGTAGACGGAGCCGTTGGTGGCCTGCGTGGAGTTCGCGTAGACGACCACCGGAGGCGGCGTCGCCGCGGCGAGCAGGGCCGACGCGAGCTGCTCGGCGAACGCGATGTTCCCCTCGCTCACCTCCTGGTCGGTCGCACGATTGATTCCGGCGATGTGCACGACCCGGTCGCTGCCGTCGACCGCGGCCGTCGCCTTCGACGCCTCGAATGCGGCTCCGACCGGGATCGCCTCGAAGGGCGTCCCCGATTCCTTCATCGCCGCACGCAGGTGCCAGCCGAGGAAGCCCCCGGCACCGGTGACGGCGAGTCCGCTCACGAGTCCGACCCGCTCACGGGGATCCCCGCCAGGCGGAGCTCGTCGCGCACCTCGGGGAGCGTCAGCAGCAGCTCCTCGACCTCGCCGACCGACATCTGCTGCACGGTGTGCGAGTCGTAGTCCTCGAAGCGGTTCTGTGCGACGTCGCCCTCTTCGAAGTAGACACTGTAGTTGAGGTCGCGGTTGTCGGCGACGACGCGGAAGTAGTCGCCCATGTCGCGGGCGCGAGAGAGCTCTTCCCGCGTCGCGAGCGCTTCGGACAGCTTCTCGGCGTGCCGGGTGCCGATCACCTCGAGCTTCGCATCCGAGCGGAAGAGGTTCAGCACCGCCTGCGCGAGGGTGCCGATCGAGGTCGCCCTCGCCTTGCGGACGAACAGGTCGCCCTGCGAGGCGTTCTGGAACGCGAACTCGACGAGGTCGACCGAGTGCGCGAGCGACATCATGAAGCGCGTCATGTCGGGGTTCGTGACGGTGATGTTCTTCCCCGCCTTGAGCTGACGGATGAACAGCGGGATCACCGATCCGCGCGAGTACATGACGTTGCCGTAGCGGACGCACGAGACGGTCGTGGCGGTGTTGGGGTTGTTCAGGCCGTGCGACTGCGCGACCTTCTCCATCAGGGCCTTGGACATGCCCATCGCGTTCACCGGGTAGACGGCCTTGTCGGTGCTGAGCGCCACGACGGAGCGCACACCGTTGCGGTCTGCCGCGCGCACGACGTTCTCGCTGCCGTGCACGTTCGTGCGCACGGCCTCCATCGGGAAGAACTCGCAGGACGGCACCTGCTTGAGCGCCGCGGCGTGGAAGATGAAGTCCACGTCGCGCGTGGCACGGTCGACGCTGTCGTAGTCGCGCACGTCGCCGACGTAGAACCGCAGACGAGAATCGGGGATCTCATGGCGCATAAGATCCTGCTTGGCCTCGTCGCGGCTGAAGATGCGGATCTCGGAGACGTCGCGCTCGAGGAGCTTCTTCGCGACCGTGTGGCCGAACGATCCCGTTCCGCCGGTCACCAGCACCCGCGCTCCGCCGTATGACTCGCTCATCGTCGTCTACTCGTTCCCTTCGCGGCTGCCGAGAGCAGCTCTTCGATCCTTGCGATTCCCGACTCGCGGGAGAAATGGTCGTCGTACATCGTGCGTCCGCGCCGGCCCATCGCCGCGCGCTCATCGGAGGTGCGTGCGGCCGCCGAGCGGAATGCCACTTCGAGCGAGTCCACGCTCTCGGCATCCGCCGTCAGTCCCACGTCCCCGTCTTCGACGAGGCGGCGCACATCGCCCTGGACCGTGGTCACGACGGGAACACCCGCCGACAGCACGGCCTGGAACTTCGAGGGGATGGTGCCGCGGAAGACCGGCATGTCCTTCAGCGAGACGAGCGCGTAGTCGGCGCGCGCGTAGACCTCCGGCATCCGCTCGCGCGGGACCGGGTCCTGGAAACGCACGTTGTCGGCGCCCAGGTCGCCGACGAGCGACTGCAGGTCGGCCTTCACCACGCCGTCGCCGACGAGCGTCAGCGTCACGCCGGCATCCGCCGCAGCGTGAGCCGCTCGGACGGCCGTGTCGAGGTCCTGCATGTCGCCCACGTTGCCCGCATAGACGATCTCGGCGCGCGGCTCCTCGGCCGCGGGGAGCACGGATGCGACGGGCTCGCCGGCATCCGCCCAGTTGTAGACGAGATGGGCGCGGTCGGCCGGCACACCTCGCGACACCAGCGTCGACACCATGGTCGGAGCGATGCCGATGACACCCGCGGCCCGCCGGTAAGCGCTGCGCAGCCACGGTCCGAGCGCTCCGGAGATGACCCGTTCCTTCGTGCCACCGGACATCATCGACGAGCCGACGATCGAGTCGGGCCACAGGTCCTGCACGTGCAGCACGTACGGGCGTCCGCCCGTGACCCGCCACAGCCAGGGGCCGAATCCGGCCGTCATCTGGGTGGCGTACACGTAGACGACATCCGCTCCGCGGGAGAGGCGCCGGGCCGTCGCCGAGCTGAACGCGAACGAGAAGTAGTTGAGCATGCGCTTGAGCGCGCTCTGCGAATGGTCGGCGAACAGCGGGACCCTGCGGATCTCGACCCCGCCGTCCTGCTCCGTCGAGCGCCAGCGCTGTCGATAGCCCGGGAAGACCTTGCCGGTCGGATAGTTCGGGAAGCCCGTGAGCACCTTCACCTGATGCCCGCGCGCGGCGAGCCCCTGAGCGAGGTCCGCCGGCAGCGGCACAGCCTCGGGCGGGTAGTACTGCGAGACGATCAGCACCCTCATGACGCCGTCCCGTCTCCGAGCAGGCGAGCCGGCACGCCGACCACGACCGTCCCCGCCACGACATCCTTGGTGACGCAGGCCGCAGCCCCGACGGTCGCACCCGCCCCGACCGTCAGCCCCGCGAGCACGACAGAGCCGGCGCCGAGAAGCACTCCGCTCTCGACGACGACGTTGCCCGAGACGATCGCCCCGGGATTGACCGAGACGAAGTCGGCCAGCGTCGCGTCATGGCCGAGGATGCTGGCCGGATTGAGATGCACGTGGTCGCCGATGCCGACGTTCGTCGAGACCTGCACACCCGAGGTGATGACGACGCCGTCGCCGATGCGCGCCCGCGATCCGATCACCGCGCGCGGGTGGATGAGCGTCGTGGCGCGCAGCCCCGCGTTCGAGAGCCGCTGAGCGACGGCCTCGCGCACCGACGGCGAGCCGATGGCCACGACGAAGCGCTCGTCCCCCGCCGCGGTCGGCAGCCATTCCTCTTCCGTGCCGAGATAGACGATGCCGCGCTCCGCGAGACGGCCGAGGTCGACCGGGCGCGGCCCGGAGTCGACGACTCCGAGAAGCTGCAGGGGCTCGCCTGCGGCGATCAGAGCCTCGACGACATCGAGGGTCTCTCTGCCGAAGCCGCCGGCTCCGACGATCACGATCCGCTCAGCCATGCGCCTCACCGAACTTCGTCATGGTCACGTGCCCCTCAGCCGAGATGCCGTCGCGCTTCACGACCGAGCCGACGGTCCGGGCGACGATGCGGAGGTCGAGGCCGACGCTGCGGCGATCGACGTAGCGGACGTCCTGGGCGAACTTGCTCTCCCAGGAGATCGCGTTGCGGCCGGTCACCTGGGCGAGGCCGGTGATCCCCGGGCGCACCTCGTGCCGCCGGGCCTGCTCCGGCGAGTAGCGCTCCAGGTACTCGACCAGCAGCGGCCGCGGGCCGACGATGCTCATGTCGCCGCGCAGCACGTTCCAGAGGCTGGGGAGCTCGTCGAGGCTCGTCGAGCGCAGCCGCATGCCGAACGGCGTGAGCCGGTCGGCATCCGTCACCCATCCGCGGGCCTCGTCGACCGAGCGCATGGAACGGAACTTGTACAGCGTGAAGATGCGGCCGTCCTTGCCGGGGCGCTCCTGCGCGAACACGACGGGGCGTCCGAGCTTCACCGCGACGAGCACGGCCGTGGCGACGATGATCGGCGAGAGCACGACGAGCGCCACCGCGGCGGCGACGATGTCGAGACCCCGCTTGACGACGTCGTAGGGACGGAAGCGGGCGCTCATCGCGTCAGGAAGCCGCGGATCGCCGCCAGCACGCGCTCACGCTGCGGCGATGTCAGAGCGGAGCCGCTCGGCAGGGTGAGACCGCGGGCGAACAGGGACTCGGAAGCACCGCTGGTCTTCCGACGGGCGCCCGCGAACACGGGCTGCGCGTGCATGGGCTTCCAGAGCGGACGGCTCTCGATGTCATCCGCGGCGAGGGCGGCGGCGAGCTCGGAGGGCTCCCAGCCGGTCTTCGCCGGATCCACGACGATCGACGTGAGCCAGACGTTGTCGGCCTCGTCGCCCTCTGCCCCGAAGACCTCGACGCCGTCGACATCCGCGAACAGCTGCTTGTACAGCTCGCGCACCTCACGACGACGCGCGATCATCGCATCGAGGCGGGCGAGCTGCGCGCGCCCGAGAGCCGCGAGCAGATTGCTCATCCGGTAGTTGTATCCGATGTCGGTGTGCTCGTAGTGCACGACCGGCTGACGGGCCTGCGTGGCCAGGTACCGCACGTGCTGTGCGAAGTCCGCGTCGTCCGTGAGCAGCATCCCGCCGCCGGACGTGGTCATGATCTTGTTGCCGTTGAAGGAGACGATGGATGCTCGGCCGAAGCTGCCTGCCGCGCGCCCCTGGTGCGTGGCGCCCAGCGACTCCGCGGCATCCGACAGGACGGGCACCCCGAACTCGTCCGCGATCGCGAGGATCGCGGTGTAATCGACGGCCTTGCCGAGCAGATCGACCGGAACGATCGCCGACACCCGCTCGCCCGCTTCACGGAGCTCGACGAGCGCCTCGCGGAGCAGCGCGGCATCCATGTTCCCCGTCAGGGCGTCGGCGTCGATGAAGTACGGCTCAGCACCCGTGTAGACGATCGCATTGGCGGTGGCCGCGAAGGTCATCGACGAGGTCAGCACGACGTCGCCGGGCTTCACTCCCAGAGTCAGGAGACCGAGGTGCAGGGCCGCGGTGCCCGAGCTGAGGGCCACCGCATGGGCGACGCCCACGCGTGCGGCGAGCTCGCGCTCGAAGGCGTCGACATCGGGACCGAGCGGGGCGATCCAGCCGGAGCGCATCGCGGCGACGACGGCCTGTTCCTCGGCCTCTCCCACGTCGGGCGAGGACATGTAGATCCGTTCGCTCACGCCTCTGCGCCCTTCGGGAGGCGGATCGGCTCGATCACGACCGTGTCGTTGTTCCGCGGGCTCGCGAACATGCGTTCCATCCATCCGGTCTTGTCGAGTCGCTCGGGGGTGATCACGTCGGCGCGCGTGTGCGACACCTTCGGGTGGAACGGACGCTCGAGGTTCTCGCGGGACCCGACGAGCTCCTCGTGCAGCTTCTCGCCCGGACGCAGGCCCGTGAACACGATCTCGATGCTCTTGCCCGACATCGCGACCATGCGCTTCGCGACCTCGAGGATCGACACCGGCTCGCCCATGTCGAGGATGAGCACCTCGCCGGCGCGGCCGATCGCTCCCGCCTGGACCACGAGCTGGCAGGCCTCGGGGATCGTCATGAAGTACCGCGTCGCATCGGGGTGGGTCACGGTGATCGGGCGACCGTCGGCGATGAGGCGCTGGAACGTCGGCAGCATCGACCCGCGGCTGCCGATGACGTTGCCGAAGCGCACCGAGAGGTAGCGCATCCCGGTCTCCTCGCCGGCCCAGGCGGTCAGCTTCTCGGCGACGCGCTTGGAGTGCCCGAGCACGCTCGTCGGGTTGGCCGCCTTGTCCGTCGAGATGTTGACGAACGTCGAGACGCCCACGCGGCGCGCCGCGTTGAGCACGTTCAGCGATCCGATGACGTTGGTCTTCCACGCCTCGTCGGGGTACTGCTCGAGCATCGGGAGGTGCTTCAGCGCTGCCGCGTGGAAGACCACCTCGGGCTTGCGCTCGTCGAAGATACGGTCGAGGAGCTCGACATCGCGGATGTCGGCGAGGACCACGTCGTTGGTGTCGAGCAGCCCGTGGCCGGAGGTGCCCAGCTGCGCGTCCTGCAGCCCGGTCTCGTCGCGGTCCAGCATGATCAGCTCGCTCGGGCCGTACTTGGCGAGCTGTCGGCAGAGCTCGGACCCGATCGATCCCCCGGCACCGGTCACCAGAACTCGGCGGCCCGTGACGTAGCCGGCGATCAGCTCGACATTGGTGTCGACCGGATGCCGGCCGATGAGGTCTTCGATGCTGATGTCGCGGACGTCGCTGATCGACTGCTCCCCCGACGCCAGCGTGTTGAGCGAGGGCGTGACGGCGACACGGAGACCGGCGGCCTCGGCGCGGTCGCTGAGCTTGCGCAGCAGCGCGCTATCGGCGCGGCCGATCGCGATGATCGCGAGCTCTGCTCCGGTGCGCTGGGCGGCCTCCGCGAAGTCACGCGTGGTGCCGATGACCGAGACGCCCCTCAGCCGCAGGTTGCGCTTGTCCGGGTCGTCGTCGATCAGTCCGACGGGGCGGATCGGCGACGTCGGATCGGTCGTCACGTTGGCGAGCAGCTTGTCGGCGATGAAGCCGGCGCCGACGATGAGCGCAGGCGAGGCGTCCTCCCCGGGCTTGCGTGCGCGCTCGATGAGGAGGCGCGCGAAGTAGCGCACGCCGAACATCAGCAGGAGCACGAACGGGAAGGCCAGCAGGAGCGTGCCGCGCGGCACGCCGACGGCCGGACCGATCGGGATCACGATGAGCGAGAGCGCGACGGCCTCGATCACGACGATGACGCCGACGGCGCGCACCTCGTCGAAGGACCCGTAGGTGAAGCGTCCGCGGTACAGCGCGGTCGCGTAGCCGATGACGATCTGGATCGCGCCGGCGATCAAGGCGAGCACCGTGGTCGAGATCCAGCCGCGTGCGTCCATGATGAACTCGAAGCGCAGAGCGACGGCGAGCACGACGCCGAAACTCCAGGCGAGTCCGTCGACGATCGCCGCCAGCATCCGGCGTCGCTTCTGTGTCACGGACACCTCCGCGACAACCGGTATATCGCCGGTCGAAGTATCGACGAACGACTTTTTCGCATTCAAGACTGGAAGCCCCCTCAGACTTACTCACTCCCCTGGAGATATGTTCTCACAGGTATTGAGCAGGTCCGTGAACTATGGCGTCCCTTCGCCCTCGGGCGGCGTCTCGGGATCGACCGGGGTCTCCGGCGCGGGCGGGTCCGTCGGAGTGGTCGGATCCGCCGGCGGCGTGGTCTCCTCGGTCACGGGTCGCCGGGCCGTCTGGCGCGAGCTCTGCTCCTGCTCCTGCTCGGCATCCACGCGCGCCTGGTCGGCGACCACGGCGACGAACGCATCGTGGTAGCCCTGGAGCACCGTGGCACCCCCGGGACCCCAGAGCCCGGTCGCGCCGATGCGGGCCGCAGCCTCCGACAGTCGGGCCTTCAGCGCCTCGTCCGCCTCGGGATAGGCCGACTTCGCGGCCTCCGCCGCGCCGGCGAAGCTCGCCGCATAGGCCGCCACCGCGGCGTCCGCGGGAGGGCGGAGCGCGTCGAACTGCGTGCGGATCGACCGCATCTCGGTGGTCGCGCCGTCGAGTGCGACGAGCTTCTCCTGCGCGCGGTCGATCGCGCTTCCCACGTCTTCCAGCGACTCCTCGTCGATGTCGCCGCGTCGGTACTCCGCGGGCAGCTTCGGCACCGTGATCGCCGCGAGGCCCGCTGCATAGACGTCGACCGCCGCGACGGCAGACGCCAGCGCCGCGGGATCGGTCACCGCGATCACGCCGCCGCCGTCGGATGCCGGATCCGGTGCGGTACTCGTCGACACCAGCGCGCTGCGCAGGGATGCAACGGCCGCCGTCTGCGTCTCGATGTCGGCGACGATGCGGTTCCTCGTCGACGTCAGCGCCTGATGCGCGTTCTGCAGCGTCGCCTCATCCGCCTCGAGCGACACGAGCGAGCTCGCCGCCGGACTCGCGGTCGCCATCTGCACGCCGCCGACCGCCGCTGCCGCGACCACGGCGACGACGGCGAGCGCACCGACCGACGTGGCCAGCGGATCCCAGCGCCGGCGGGAGCGCTTCGCGGGACGCCCGGCATCCGCAGACCCAGCCGCGATCGGCGCGGCGTTCTGCGCGGCGACCTCGACCCGGCGCATCAACTCGTTCGTGTCCGCCAGCGGCCGCACGGGGCCGCGCGTGTCGCGGGGCTCGCCGATCATCTCCCGCAGGCGCCGGACCGTGTGATGATCGTCCAGCGGCGCGCGCCCGGACGCACCGTCGCGCGGGCCGTTCGGGAAGAGTTCGCTCAGACCAGTCATGGTGCCTTCATAGGAATCGGTAGTCTCAGAAGACGATACCGTCGATCCGCGCCGAACCGACCGGGAGAGCCATGGAGTTCCACGACTACGTCCGAGTCCTGCGACGGCAGATCATCCTGATCATCGCCGGCGCGGTCATCGGTCTCTCGACAGGCGCGCTCGTCGCGATGCTCACCCCGCAGCGTTTCGAAGCCTCGGCCGACGTGATGGTCACGGTGCAGCTCAGCGACACCGCGACCCCCGCCGAACGGGCGCTCGCCACCAGCTACGCGATGCAGACGGTGGGCACCTACCGTGCGATCCTCACCAGCACGCTGGTGCTCGAGCCGGTGATCGAGGACCTGAACCTGTCGACCACGCCCGCCGGTCTCGCCGGTCGCATCCAGACGAGTGCCGCACTCAACAGCGCGATCATCACGATCAGCGTCGAGCACGGCAACCCCGGCCAGGCCGCGCGCATCGCGAACGCGGTGAGCGAGAGCTTCACGACGGTCGTCACCGAGACCCTCGAGAAGCGCGAGCAGCAGACCGCGTATTCCGTGCGCCTCGTGACCCTCCAGGCCGCACAGGTCCCGACCACGGCCGTCGCGCCCAACATGCAGCTGTCGCTCACCCTCGGTGGGATCATCGGTCTCGCCGCCGGCATCGGGATCGCGCTCCTGCGTGCGACGCTCGACCAGCGGGTGCGCACGGCATCCGATGTCGAGGCCGCCGTCGCGGTGCCCGTGCTCGGGCAGATCCCCCTGGATGCCGACACCGGCGACCACCCGCTCGCCGTCAGCTCGGCTCCCCACGGACTCAGGGCCGAGGCGTTCCGCGCCCTGCGCACCAACGTGCGCTTCCTCTTCACCGAGGGTCAGGGCGTGTTCGTCATCACCAGCTCCGGCCCCGGTGAGGGCAAGTCGACGACAGCAGGCAACCTGGCCCTCGCGTTCGCGGATGCCGGTCACCGCGTCGCGCTCGTCGACGGCGATCTGCGCCTCCCGCGCGTCGCCGAGTACTTCGGCATCGAAGGCGGGATCGGTCTGAGCGACGTGCTGGCGGGTCGCGTCGAGCTGAACGACGTGATCCAGCCCTGGGGACGCAGCGCGCTGTTCCTCCTCCCCGCCGGGACCGTCCCGCCGAATCCGGCGGAGCTCCTGGGCTCCCGTGCGATGGCGCAGCTCGTCGAGGCGCTGACGGCCGCGTTCGACGTCGTGATCATCGATGCCCCGCCGCTGCTGCTCGTGACGGATGCCGCCGTCATCGCCCGCGTGGCCACCGGGGCCATCCTCGTCGCGGCATCCGGATCGACCCACGCCACGCGGCTCTCCGACGCCGCGAAGAGCATCGAAGCCGTCGACGCCCGCGTGCTCGGCACCGTCGTCACGAAGGTGCCGGTACGCGGTGCCGAGAAGAATCCGTACGGCTCGGAGGCCGAGCGCGTCAGCACCTGACGCGCGACGCGCGGTGCCGGAGGGCGACGCGCGCCATGAAACAATGTCGAGAATCGTCATGCGGCTCGTCTCAGCAGACGGGGACCGCACACAACAGGGGGAATCTGCCGCGTGGAACTTCGCGACTATGTGCGTATCCTGCACCGCAACTGGATCCTGATCGTCATCCTGCTGATCCTCGGGCTGGCCGGCGGCGCGGGATACGCCGCGCTCCAGCAGCCCAAGTACGTGGCGTCCACCCAGCTGTACGTCTCGGTCCACACCGAGGGCGCCGCCACCGGTGACCTCGTGCAGGGCACCACCTTCGCGCGTCAGATGGTCACCAGCTACGTCGACGTCGTCAGCACGGCGCTCGTGCTCGAACCCGTCATCGACGAACTCGGCCTCGACGACAGCGTCGCAGACCTCAGCGGCCGGGTGACGGCCACGACCCCGCTCAACACCGTGCTGATCGACATCACCGTCACCGACGGAGAGGCCGGGCAGGCGGCGGAGATCGCCAACACGGTCGCCTCGAGCTTCCAGGACGCGGTCCAGGAGACGCTCGAGCAGCCCGCCGTCGAAGGCGCCGTCAGCCCGGTGCAGATCACCGTGACCGAACCGGCCGTCACTCCGACGCAGCCGACCAGCCCGAATGTGCGGATGCTCATCATCCTCGGCGGCATCATCGGCCTGGCCGTCGGCATCGCGATCGCGACGCTGCGGACCGTGCTCGACAACCGCATCCACACTCTGCACGACATCGAAACCCTCACCGACCGCCCCGTGCTCGGCGGCATCGCCTTCGACCCGGAGGCGACCAAGCGTCCGCTGATCGTGCACGCCGACCCGCGCAGCCCCCGCGCCGAGTCGTTCCGCAGCCTTCGCACCAACCTGCAGTTCCTGAACGTCGACGCGGGACCGCGGATCTTCGTGATCTCCAGTGCCGGCCCCGGTGAGGGCAAGTCGACGACGACCGCCAACCTCGCGATCGCCCTGGCCGAGACCGGTGCGCGCGTCGCCCTCGTCGACGGCGACCTGCGCCTGCCGCGCGTCGCCGACTACATGGACATCGAAGGCAGCGTCGGGCTGACCGACGTGCTCATCGGGCGCATCGACGTGGCCGACGCCCTGCAGAAGTGGGGCACGAACGACCTGTACGTGCTGCCGAGCGGGCAGGTGCCGCCGAACCCGAGCGAGATGCTGGGCTCCGCCGCGATGGACCAGGTGCTGGCACCCCTCGGCGAGTACTTCGACTACGTGCTCATCGACGCACCGCCGCTCCTGCTCGTGACCGACGCCGCGGTCGTCGGCGCCAAGACCCGCGGAGTCATCGTCGCCGCAGCATCCGGCAAGACGAAGAAGCAGGAGCTCGAGGGCGCGGTGCGCTCGCTCGAGACCGCCGGCGTCAACCTGCTGGGCGTGGTCGTCACGATGCTGCCGACAAAGGGCCCGGACAGCTACGGGTACGGTGCCTACACCTATGGCGCGACCCATCCCGAGGACGCGAGCCCGAAGAAGCGCAAGCGCGCCAAGACCCCCGCCTGACTTCTCCTCCCCTGCCGCGGCGCTTTCGACGCTCCCGTGGCAGTTGTGGTGGGTGTTCGGCCGGAATACCCACCACAAGTGCCACGGGAGCATCGCTCTGCCTGTGGAGGAACGGGGCGCGGAGAGAGACGGCGGCGGATGCTGGGGGCATGACCCGGATCGGAGAGCTGCCGCCGTCGCTCGGACAGCACTTCAGCGTGTCCACGGCACGGGAGGAGGGCGTGCTGCGGAGCCGATTGCGCGCGAGCGACCTGGAGTCGCCGTTCCGCGGGACGCGTCGACGCGCGTCCGCGCTCGAGACGACGGATGCCGCGACCGACATCGGCCCGATGACCGGACCTCATCGGGCCGAGCAGCTGCAGCGCCGCGCCGGCGCGCACGGGTACGCGCCGCGGATGCACCCGGAGCACTTCTTCGCCCTCGAGACCGCTGCAGCACTGTGGGGTGCTCCCCTCCCGCTCTTCCGGCGCCTCGGAGAAGACGACGAAGAACTGCCCGTGCATGTCGGGGTCTTCGGCACCGGCTCGCTGCCGCGCCTCGCAGGGGTGACGGGGCATCGTATGCGCCCCGCGACGACCGCGGTCTGCACTCTGGAAGGACTGCGCGTCACCACTCCGGCCAGTACTTGGGCGAGTCTCGGCACTCTGCCCCTGCACGACCTCGTCGCCCTGGGGGACTACTTCTGCCGAGTGTGGCGGCCGGGGTACGGTCGACCTCGCACCGACCGGCAGCCGCTCACGACTCCGGCTCGGTTGCGCGCCGCCACGGCATCCGGTCGACGCGTCGGCGTCCGCCGTCTGCGAGAGGCGCTCGCACTCGTGCGCACCGACTCCTGGTCGCCGCGCGAGAGCAAGGTGCGCTGCATCCTGGTCGAGGCTGGGCTTGCGGAGCCGGAACTCAACATCGACGTGTTCGACGACGACGGCCGATTCCTCGGCTGCGCCGACATGGCCTACCCGCGAATGAAGGTCGCCGTCGAATATCACGGCATCTGGCACAGCTCGACGTACGCGCGCGACGTCGAGCGGATCGCCCGTCTACGGGCCGCGGGGTGGACAGTGATCGAGGTGACCGCTGATCTCGTCCGCCGCCCCGCCGACCTGGTCTCTCGCGTCCGCCAGGCTCTCGGCTGACCGCTCCCGTGGCAGCGTCAGCGCTTCACCCGGAACACGACCCAGTGGTACAGGACGAAGCGCAGCAGCACGACGATCACGATGCTCACGAGGTTCACGACGTTGACCGCGAACGCGCCGGGCGTGCGTCCGAGCGACGCGGCCACCAGCTCGACACCGACCCAGACGAGCGCGGCGCCGATGGCCGTGCACACCGCATTGGTCGCGAGGAACAGCGCGACCTCGGCGATGCGGCCCCGGCGGTCGCGGTGGCGGAACGTCCACTCGCGGTTCCCGATGTAGGCGTTGATCAGCGCGACCAGTGACGCGGCGATCTTGGCGGCGACGACGTCCCAGCCCCACACGTAGACGAGAAGGTTGAAGACCCCGATCTCGATGAGGGTGCTGAGCGCCCCGACGACGAGGAAGCGGCTGCCGACGCCGACGAAGCGGCGCAGTCGGGAGGGAGGATTCATGGCTCAACTAGGCTACTTGCAGAATGCCCTGCGCCCGGCCACCCCTAGGACCCCCGTGACACTCACCCATCTCGCCATCGTCATGCCCGCCTACAACGAGGCCGAGGGCATCCGTGGCTTCATCGACGAGATCAGGGATTCCGTGGCCCCCCTGGCCGACCGCGTCACGTTCCACATCGCCGACGACCGGTCGACGGATGCCACGGCGTCGGTGTTCGACGACGTCGCCGACGTGACGGTCGACGTGCAGCCGGTGAACCGCGGGCACGGCCCGACCGCCCTCGCCGCCTACCGGGCAGGGCTCGCCGCCGACCCGACCGTGCTCATCCACGTCGACGGCGACGGGCAGTTCTACGGCCGCGACTTCCCCCGTCTGCTCGCCGCCCTGGACCAGGCGGATGCCGATGTCGTGCACGGCGTCCGCGACGGGCGCACCGACCCCTGGTACCGGAAGGTCCTCACCTCGGCCGTCGGCCTGCTGATCGCCCTCGCCGCCGGCCGCCGCATCCCCGATGTCAACACTCCGCTGCGGGCGTATCGTCCCGACGCCCTGCAGACTTTGATCGACGCGATCCCCGCCGATGCGACGGTGCCGCATGTGCACTTCTCGCTGGCCGAAGCCCGCGCCGGCTTCACGGTGCGCTACCTGCGGGTCGCCAGCATCCCGCGTCGCGGCGCATCCACCACGGGCACGATGTGGGGTCGCGGCAACGGTGTCAGCCTGCCGCCCAAGCGCCTGCGTGCCTTCGTGCGCACCGCGCTGGGCGAAGCCTGGACGCTCTCCCTGCGCCCCTCGGCTCCGCTGCGCGGCATCCGTCGGCCGGAGCCCGTCTCGCGATGACCCGCACGCGCACGATCCTGTTCTGGGCGGTCGCGGCCGCCCTGCTGATCGGACACGTGATCGTCGCGTGGCACAGCCTCGTGGTCTGGCGCTTCTGGGAGGACGAGGCGTTCAACCTCACCGTCCCCCGCAATCTCCTCGCCGGTCTCGGCTATTCGAGCGACGGCGCCCTCTCCGGCTCGACCATCACGCCGTTCGATCCGCGCATCTCCACGGGGCCTGTCGTGCTGCTGCCGGTGGCCCTGCTGCTCGCCACGGGCATCGACCCCGTGCTGGCCGCGCGCCTGGTCCCCCTCGCGTACTGGGTGCTGCTGCTCGCCGGACTCGCCGTCATCGGTCGGAGGATCGCCGGGCGGTGGGCGGCGCTGCTCGCCGTCGCGGTGCCGCTCGCGTTCACGGCCGGAGCCGGCGTCTCCCCGATCCAGGGGCCGGGCGACCTGCTCGGCGAGATCCCTGCCGCCGCACTCCTCGTCTGGGCGCTGATCGTGCTGCCGCGGCGCGCCTGGCTGGCGGGACTGCTCGTCGGACTCGCCATCCAGGCCAAGCTCATCGTGCTGCTCGCCCTCCCCGCGTTCGCGGTCGCCCTCTGGGCGCTGTCGGACGGCACGGGCTGGGCGCGCCTGCGCGATCTGCTGCGACGCGCCTGGCTCCCGCTCGTCCTCGTCGCCGTGCCGACGCTCGTGTTCGAGCTGGCGGCGCTCATCTCCCTGGGCGCCACCGGATTCGTCGAGCATCTGCGCAACCTCGTGAACTTCGTCCGCAGCGGCGGGCAGGGGGACGCGGCGACCTCCATCATCCAGAAGCTCGGCGAGCTCGCGGACTCCTGGTCGCTGCCCGGAGTGATCGCGGCCATCGGAGCGGTCATCGCGATCGGACTCGCCGCCACGGGGATCGTCCTCCGCTGGCGCTCGGCCACCCCTGAGGAGCGCGTCGTGATCGCCTACGCGCTGGCGGCGTTCGTCGGCGCGCTCGCCTTCGTCGGCTGGTGGGCGACCGCGTCGCGGCTTCCGCTCTGGGTGCGGCATCCGGCTCCCGGCATCTTCGCGTTCTTCCCGATCATCGCCGCGGTCGCGGTCTGGGCCGTCGTGCGGATGCCGCGGGGCAGGGCCGTGCGGATCGCCGGTGTCGTGGCGGCATCCGCTCTGGCGCTCGTCGTCGCGGCCGGCGGCGTGCTGCACGTCGCGGCCCAGTTCGCCCCGCGCACCCTCATCACGCTCGACGAGCAGCGCGCGGGAGTGGCTCCGCTCACCGCCTGGGTCGAGGAGAACGACGTGGAGTGGCTCGCCGCAGATCCCTGGGGCGCGGCCGTCGCGCCGATCGTCCTCACCGGGGCGCACGTCGGCCTGTTCGACGCCGTGGCGATGCAGGACGCACCGCGCCTCACCGGCCTCGCCTGCACGACCGAGACCCTCGCCGACAGCGGCTACTTCCGCATCTGCGCCGCGCCCTGAGCGCACGGCGGAGCCCCCGCAGACGCGCGAAACGCCCCCGGCCCGAAGGCGCGGGGGCGTTTCGACGTCGTACCGCAGACGGTCGTGTCAGAGAGCGAGGCGCTCCTGCACGACGCCGGCCAGACGATCCGCGTACTCGCGCACCGACTCGGCATCCGCCGCTTCCACCATGACGCGCACGAGCGGCTCGGTGCCGGACTTGCGCAGCAGCACGCGCCCGGTCTCGCCGAGCTCGGCTTCGACCTCTCGGACGGCCTGCTGCACGTGCTCGTCGTCGGCCACGCGGTCCTTGTCGACGTCGCGGACGTTGATGAGCACCTGCGGGTAGACGTTCATCACCGAGGCGAGCTCGGCGATCGACTTCTTCTGACGCGCCATCTCGGCCACGAGGTGCAGACCCGTGAGGAGTCCGTCGCCCGTGGTCGCGTACTCGCTCATGATGACGTGACCCGACTGCTCGCCGCCCAGGGCGTAGCCGCCCGCGTTCATGTCCTCGAGCACGTAGCGGTCGCCGACGGCGGTCTGACGCACCGTGATGCCGTGCTCGCGCATGGCGACGTGCAGACCGAGGTTGCTCATCACGGTCGCGACGAGCGTGTCATCGGTGAGGTGCCCGCGCTCCTTCATCGAGACGGCCAGGATCGCCATGATCTGGTCGCCGTCGATGTGGTTGCCCTCGGCGTCGACAGCCAGGCAGCGGTCCGCATCGCCGTCGTGGGCGATGCCGATGTCGGCGCCCAGACGCACGACGGCCTCAGCGAGGTTGTCGAGGTGCGTCGAGCCGACGCCGTCGTTGATGTTCCAGCCGTCGGGGTCGGCGCCGATCACGGTCACCTCGGCGCCCGCGTCGCGGAACGTCTCGGGAGACACACCGGATGCGGCACCGTGGGCGCAGTCCAGCACGACGTGCAGGCCGTCGAGCTGGTTCGGCAGGGATCCGAGGAGGTGAAGGACGTAGCGGTCCTCGGCGTCGGAGAACCGCTCGATGCGGCCGACGCCGGCGCCGGTCGGGCGGAGCATCTCCCCCGACATCGCCTCTTCGATGCGCTGCTCGACCACGTCGGGCAGCTTGCGCCCGCCGCGCGCGAAGATCTTGATGCCGTTGTCGGGCGCGGCGTTGTGAGACGCCGAGATCATCACGCCGAAGTCGGCGTCACGGTCTGCGACGAGGAACGCGAGCGCCGGCGTCGGGATGACGCCCGCCTCGAGCACATCGACGCCCGAGGACGCGAGCCCCGCCGACACGGCGGCCGTGAGGAAGTGTCCCGAGACCCGGGGGTCGCGGGCGACAACTGCGGTGAGTCGCTTGCCTTCGGCTTTGCGAGACTCCGCAGTACGGCCCTGGCCCAGGACGACAGCAGTCGCCTGGGCCAGGGTGAGCGCCAGGTCGGCGGTGAGGATGCCGTTGGCAAGTCCTCGCACGCCGTCCGTGCCAAAGATCGGCATCGGAGCAGTGGACCTTAACGCTTCGAGTACTGAGGCGCCTTACGGGCCTTCTTGAGACCAGCCTTCTTGCGCTCCTTGACGCGAGCGTCGCGCGAGAGGAAGCCGGCCTTCTTGAGGGTCGGGCGGTTGTTCTCCTCATCGATGCCGTTCAGCGAACGGGCGATGCCGAGACGGAGCGCGCCGGCCTGACCCGAGGGGCCACCACCCGAGATGCGGGCGATGACGTCGTAGGCACCGGTGAGGTTGAGCACCGTGAACGGGTCGTTGATCAGCTGCTGGTGCAGCTTGTTCGGGAAGTAGTCCTCGATCGTGCGGCCGTTGACCGTGATCGTTCCCGAGCCGGGGACGATGCGCACGCGGGCGATGGCCTGCTTGCGACGGCCGACAGCGGCACCCGGGACGCTGAGCACGGGGCGGGGAGCCGCCTCGACTGCTTCGGTCTCGGGGGTCGACGTCGAGAAGTTCTGGGGGGTTTCGGTGGTGTCCTGGATGTCAGCCACGAGTATGTCCTTAAGTCTTTACGGCGCTTACTGGGCGACCTGGTCGAGGGTGTACGGCTGGGGCTGCTGCGCGGCGTGCGGGTGCTCGGCACCGACGTACACCTTGAGCTTCGACAGCTGCTGACGGCCCAGGCTGTTCTTGGGGAGCATGCCACGGATGGCCTTCTCCACAGCGCGGATCGGGTTCTTCTCGAGGAGCTCGGCGTAGGTGACCGACTTGAGGCCGCCCGGGTAGCCCGAGTGACGGTAAGCCAGCTTCTTCTGGAGCTTCTGACCGGTGAGCGCGACCTTGTCGGCGTTCACGATGATGACGAAGTCACCCGAGTCGATGTGGTTGGCGAAGGTGGGCTTGTGCTTGCCACGCAGGAGCGTAGCGGCGTGCGAAGCCAGGCGGCCGAGAACGACGTCGGTGGCGTCGATGACGACCCAGTCACGCTGGACCTCGCCGGCCTTCGGGGTGTAAGTGCGCGTCACGATAGTGCTGCTTTCTTGTTCGAACGGAGAAGTTCGTGAATCCCACTCCGGGGTGGTTCTTCCCCAGGGGGAGGAACACGCCAGTGGAGGGCTCACGTTCGGATAGTGCATGTTCCCCGCAGTGAGGAGAAGGGCACCAAAGAGACAGCATACGCCACCCGGTGCCCTTCCCCCAAACCGGCCTCAGCCGATCGCGACGCGCTCCCCCGCCGCCAGCGCGCGGAGCCGGTCGCCCTGCCCGGCGTACTCGAACATCGCGACGAGCCGCTCCCGGGTCTCGGAGAAGTGGAACCAGCCCTCCGCGTGCACCGGGACGATGACGGCGGAGGAGAGCACCTCGGCCGCCTCCAGCGCGGTGCGCGCGTTCAGCGTCAGGTCGATGTCTCCGAAGCGCCCCACGTTCGCGGCTCCGGCGAAGAGCACGGCGACCCCGATGCCGGGGAATCGCGCGGCGATCTCGCGGACCAGGTCGACGGAGGCGTTGTCGCCGGAGACGTACACCGTGGGGTGACCCTCGGCTTCGAGCACGAATCCCGTCACCGGACCGGACAGGGCCTCGGCGCCCTCGGGCCCGTGCAGTGCCGGCACCGCGGTGACGACGACGTCGCCGACGCGGTGCTGCTGCCAGGGGGCGAGGCCCGAGATGCCCGAGATGCGCGTGGCCGACTCCTCGGTGCCGAGCACGAGCGGCACCTCCTCGAGCAGCGCCCGTCCGGCCGTGTCGAGGTTGTCATCGTGCTGGTCGTGCGACAGCAGCACGACGTCGATCGCACCGAGCGCGGATGCCGGCACCGCCGGGCCCGTCAGCTTGCGGAGCACGATCGGACCCTCGTACGAGCCCGGCTCGTCGAAGGTCGGGTCGGTCAGGAATCCGAGTCCCGCGTAGGTGAAGTGGAGCGTGGGGCCTCCGACGAGGAGAGCAGAGATCTGTGTCATGGATCGAGTCTCCGCCATCCTCCGTCGCGGGCCCAGTGGCCTGAACGCACACTTCCGATAAGATCGGGCCATGCTCTCCCCCGCTTCCCGCTCTCGCGTCGCGGTGCTCGCCTTCCCGCACATCAGCCCCTTCCACCTGTCCGTCCCGACGCTCGTCTTCGGCGGAGCCGGGCTCGACGGCGTGAGCGGCCTCTACGACGTCGAGGTCTGCGCCGAGCAGCCCGGATCGATGCCGACCGCGGCGGGATACGGCATCCGGGTCGAGGCCGGGCTCGAGGCGATGGACGAGGCCGACCTCGTCGTCATCCCCAGCTGGCGCCACGGGTCGGAGCCCTCGACCGAGCTGCTCGACGCGGTGCGGAGAGCGCATCGTCGCGGTGCGCGCATCGTCGGGCTCTGCCTGGGAACCATCGTGGTCTCCGCGTCCGGCATCGCGGATGGGCGCGAGGTGTCGACGCACTGGGCCGCCGCCGACCGGCTGTCGGCCGCGGAGCCGCAGGTACGGGTGCGCGACGACGTGCTGTGGTCCGATCTGGGCGACGTGGTGACGTCCGCCGGCGCCGCGGCAGCGCTGGACTGCTGCCTCCACATCGTCCGCTCGGACCACGGGAGCGTCGCGGCGGCGGCGCTGGCCCGCTCCCTGGTGCTCGCGCCTCACCGCACGGGTTCGCAGGCGCAGTACATCCCCGCTCCGGTGGTCGCCGTGTCGGCCGACGACCCGATCGGCGGGGCGATGCGGTGGGCGCGCGAGCGCCTCGGCACGCCCATCGATGTGGACGGCTGGGCGGCGTCGACGCACATGTCCCGGCGCACGTTCACGCGACGCTTCCGCGACCGCACCGCGACGAGTCCGCAGCAGTGGCTGCTCGACCAGAGGGTCGAGTTCGCTCGCACCCTGCTCGAGAGCGGCGACGACACGGTCGAGAGGGTCGCGGAGCTCGCCGGCTTCGGCAGCGCGGTGTCGCTGCGTCTGCACTTCCGTCAGAGACTCGGCGTCAGTCCTGCGGCGCACCGTGCGGCATTCCGCACCGGCGCGGCCTGAGCGGGCGGCTCTCAGTCCGGCTTGACCGTCACCAGGATCGGTCGATGGTCGCTCGACCCCTGGGGCAGCGTGGTGATGCGCTCGATCTCGAAACCCGTCGAGGTGGCGAAGTCGTAGTGCCCGCGGAACACGCGGTAGCGCGTGTAGGTGTGGTCGTCGCTCAGGGTCAGCGCATACCCGTGGTCGCGAACCGCCTGTCCGAGGTTCTCCTTGAAGATCGGGTAGTTGTAGTCCCCGACCATGAGCTGCGGCAGCCCCTCGCCGAGTGTCGCGAGCTCGGTGAGCGCGGCACGGATCTGATGACGGCGGAGGGAGTTGAGCGCTGTCAGGGGGGCGGCGTGGAACGAGGCCACGATGAAGTCCTGACCGTCGTCGATGTCGCGCAGACGCGCCCCGAGCACGCGCTCGTGCGCCGGCTTCGCGATCCGGTCGTGCAGGGACTTCTTGAGCCCGAGCATGCGGATCCCCTGCAGGTGATAGGTGCTCTCCCGATAGAAGAGCGCGATGCCGAGCCGGTTGCCGTGCGTGGCGTCCGCGAGGACGAGTCCGCCGATCCGCGGCGGGAGCTCCGGCACGTCGCACTCCTGCAGGCAGAGGATGTCGGGGTCGTGCTCGCGCACGAGAGCGGCGAGCTCGCCCGCGGCCCGGTGCTTCTGGAGGTTGTACGAGATGACCTTCATGACCCCTCCCACGCTACCCGTCGCGGCTGTGCACCGGCTCCGATCACTCGTCGTATCCCCAGCGGATGCCGAGCACCCCCGGCCCGAATCCGTGACGCACGAGGTGCACGGAGCCGCTCTGCACCGGCCGCATCGACGACGTGAAGTCGTCGTCGGTCTCGATGTACTCCTCGCACCAGGACGGAAGGGCATCCGGGTGGAAGCGGACCCAGATCAGGGTCTCGCGCGCGGGCCGCGACGTCGCATGCCAGGCGGACTGGCGCGGCGGATAGCCGGGCGGGAACGTCTCGGTGAACTCCACGAGCGTGGTGCCGCCGGTCGTGATCGGCTGATCGAGCGCGATCACCACCCCGGAGAGAAGATGGCCGGGATGCAGGTACTCCCGGTCGATGCGACCGCCGACGACGTCGGTGATCACCGACATCACCTCGGTCTCCTCGGGAGCGACGTCGACGAGCGGGAGCTCTGTGATCACGCCCTGCGTGGCCTGCACGAGCGAGCGCATCACGACGCTCTCGACTGCGCCGCTCGCTCCGACCCGCACGGTGACATGGGTGGAGAGATCGCGCAGCGCCTCCTGCGGGGAGGACTTCAGCGCGCGCAGCGTCTCCTCCGTCTCCCGGTTCTCACGCTCCTCGTCGAACGGCAGCCGAGGCGGCGCCACCGGTCCGAGTCGTGTCGACGGCCCGAGCAACGAGCTCAGGTGCCCGCGGGCGAGTCCGAGGCGATCCTCGATGCCGTCGACCGCGCTCAGCGACTGGGCGCCCTCCGGCTGTCGGTCACCCGACCGCCAGTAGCTGAGGGTCGCCATCGACACGAGGTTGCCGTCGTCGGCGAGCCCCTGCTGGAGCCGTGACAGCGTGATGCCGCGCTCGGAGATCGCCGCGCGCAGGGCCGCGGCGAAGGCCCCTGTCCGGGCGTCGATCCGATCCGTCACGTTTCCCCCGTCGTACCGTGAAGAGGTCTGCCGGGTTCAGCTTACGGTCGGTCGGCGCCGTCGCGGGGAACGGCTTGCACGACCTCCGAGACGACGGATGCCGTCAGGCGCCGTCGTCTTTCGCGTCGCGGCGAGCGCGCGTCTGCTCCGCGCGGGCGGCGAGCAGCTCGTCGGCCGGGTAGCCGACCTCGGTCAGCGTCAGGCCGCGCGCCGCCAGCACCTTGAACTCGCTCGTGCGCGTCAGAGCGTCCCTCAGCACCACGAGGTCGCCGATGTCGAGCCGCCCCTCTCCGACGGCGACGCATCCGCCCACGAGGGCACGCACCATGCTGTGGCAGAACGCGTCGGCCTTGACCTCGGCCACGAGCACGCCGTCGGCGTCGCGCGTCCAGCGGTAGTCGAGGAGGGTGCGGATCGTCGTCGCCTCCTCGCGCGGCTTGCAGTAGGCCGCGAAATCGTGGAGTCCGATGAGGGTGCGGGCCGCGGCATCCATCGCCTGCGCGTCGAGTCGTCCGCGGATGCTCGTGGTGTCGAGCCGCCGCAGCGGATCGAACCCGGCCTCCGCATCGGCGAGCCGGTAGCGGTAGCGACGCCACACGGCGGAGAATCGGGCGTCGAAGCCCTCGGGAGCGAGCGACGTCCGGGTGACCGTGACGTCGGAGTATGCGCCGAGCACGCCGCGCAGGCGTCCTGCGATCGAGCCGGCGGGGTCCTGCGCCGCGCGACCGTGCCGGGCTTCGATCCGTGCCCACTGCGCCTCGTCGAGGTCGACGTGCGCCACCTGCCCGGTGGCGTGCACACCGGCATCCGTGCGTCCGGCGACGACGAACTGCACGTCGGAGCCGACGATGCGGGCGAGCGCGGGCTCGAGCGTTCCCTGCACCGTGCGGAGCGTGGGCTGCTTCGCCCAGCCGCGGAAGTGGGTGCCGTCGTAGGCGATGTCGAGCCGGATGCGCACGGAGCAAGCCTAGGGCAGACCCCCGCGCCGCCCGGTGACGCTCAGATGCCGCCGTCGATCGAGCGGATGGTCACGCTCGGCTCGTCGGGCACCATCACCTGCGTCTCGCGGTTCAGGCTCTCACCGCGGAAGAACCGCTTCGAGCGCGGGAACAGGTACCAGACGAACATGAGCACCAGTCCGATGGCGAGGGAGCCGATGCCGATCACGAACGTGCCCCCGATGCCGAAGAGCACGGTGTAGCCGTAGTCGACGTCCCACATGTCGATCGCGGACTGGATGAACGCCCACGCCAGCATCAGGCCGCCCAGCAGCGGGAACAGGCCCTTGAAGAAGAAGTCGCGGGCCGACCGGGTCAGGTCCTTGCGGAAGTACCACACGCACGCGAAGCCGGTGATGGCGTAATAGAAGGCGATCGCGAGCCCGAGAGAGAGGATCGAGTCCTGCAGGATGTTGTCGCTGATCAGCGTCATCCCGACGTAGTAGGCCACTGCGACGACGCCCATGACGATCGTCGAGAACGACGGCGTCTTGTACGTGGGGTGCACGTCCTTGAACTTCGCCGGCAGCGCCCGGTAGACGCCCATCGCGAGCGTGCCGCGGGCGGTCGGCAGGATCGTGGTCTGGGTGGAGGAGATCGCCGAGATGACCACGGCGACCACGAGAACCCACCCGAACGGGCCGAGCAGACCGTCCTTGATGGCCAGGAAGAAGTCGTCGGCGTTGGCCTCGTTGCCGAGACCGGTGCCGGTCTCGCCGAGCCCCGCGTACATCATGGCGGCGATGGTCACGCCCACGTACGTGAACAGCAGGATGACGGTGGTGAGCAGAGCGGCGCGGCCGGGGATGCGCTTCGGGTCCTTCGTCTCCTCGTTCAGCGCGAGGCAGGTGTCCCAGCCCCAGTAGATGAAGAGGGCGAGCAGGATGGCCTCGGTGAATCCGGCGAAGTCGGTGAAGGCGAACGGGTTGAGCCAGGCCATGTCGAACGGCGTCGGGTCGGGTGCCGTGCCGGCGAAGAACTGCCAGAGCGCGGTGACCACGAAGATCGCGAGCGCGAGGTACTGGATGCCCAGCAGGATGTTCTGGATGCGCTCGCCGATCTCGACCCCGCGCCAACTGACCCAGGTCATCGCGGCGATGAAGAGCACGGCGACCAGCACGACGCGCCAGTCGTTGTTCTCCAGGTCCTGACCGATCAGCGACCAGAAGTAGACCGAGGCGATCTGCGCGAGGTTGGCGAGCACCACCATGCCGGCGACCGCGACTCCCCAGCCGCCCATCCAGCCGACCCACGGACCGAAGGCCTTGGTCCCCCAGGTGAACGTCGTACCGCAGTCCGGCACCGCGTTGTTGAGCTCGCGGTAGGCGAAGGCGATGAGCAGCATCGGCACGAACGCGATGATGAACGCGATCGGCGCCTGAGCACCCACCGCGAGGACCACGAATCCGAGCGTTGCGACGAGCGAGTACACCGGAGCCGTCGAGGCCAGACCGATGACGGTCGATCCCCAGAGTCCCAGTGTTCCCGCAGCCAGACCCTTGCCGTCGGGTCGTTCCAGATGAATCGGCGTCGTTGCTGCCATGTCAGAACAGTAGAGCCACTGCTGTTCTCGCGTCAATCGTTTTCTTTCACCGACTGATTCCGCACTTCGATGCCGGGTACTACGACGGATTCCGCAGGTTCAGTCGCGCCCGAGCATTCCGTCGGCGTGGTCGGCGACCCACTCCATCAGCGGCAGCATCCGCTCCATCAGATCGCGGCCGAGCGGAGTCAGGCTGTACTCGACGTGCGGCGGCACGGTGGGCAGGGATTCGCGGTGCACGAGACCGTCGTCGGCGAGCGTGCGGAGAGTGGACGCGAGCATCTTCTCGCTGATGCCGTCGACCGCACGGCGCAGCTCGCCCCATCGATGCGTCCCGTCGGAGAGGGAGGAGAGGATCAGCACGCCCCATTTGCTCATGATGTGGTCGAGCACGACCCGGGTGCCGCATCCCTGATCGAAGACGGCAGGGGTGGACTCCTTGATCTGCGCGAAACTCACCGACATGTAGGTACCTTACCTGAAAGTGGGTACCCTCCGGGTGGAATGCGCCGAGGGGTTCCGGGGGTTGTCGAGGGTGTCATCCACGAAAGGACTCCCATGACCACCCTCGTCACCGGCGCCACCGGAAACCTCGGCCGCCTCATCATCGCCAGCCTCATCGAGCGCGGAGCCGATCCGCAGTCCATCGTCGCCGGCGCGCGCGACGTCGCCAAGGGCGCCGACCTCGGCGTGCGCGTGGTGCACCTCGACTACGCGGATCCCGCCTCGATCGCGGCGGCGTTGGAGGGCGTCGACTCCGTCGCGCTCGTCTCCGGCTCCGAAGTCGGTCAGCGCGTCGCTCAGCACCAGGCGGTCATCGACGCCGCGAAGACGGCAGGCATCACGAAGCTCGTCTACACGAGCGCGCCGAAGGCCTCGACGAGCGACCTGGTCCTGGCCCCCGAGCACAAGGCGACGGAGGAGCTCATCGCCGCGTCGGGTGTTCCCGCCGTGATCCTCCGCAACAACTGGTACACCGAGAACTACGTCGCCGATCTCCGCCGTGCCGCCGAGACCGGGGTGCTCGCCGCCGGCGTCGGCGAAGGACGGGTCGCCTCGGCGAGCCGGAAGGACTTCGCGGATGCGGCAGCCGTGGTGCTTCTCGAAGACGGTCACATCGGTCAGGTGTACGAGCTCGGCGGCGACGTCGCGTGGAGCTACGGGGAGCTCGCCTCGGCGATGTCGGAGGTGTCGGGGCGTCCGGTCGCGTACCAGGCCCTCACCGCCGAGGAGCAGAGCGCCGCGCTCGAAGCCGCGGGACTCGATGCCGGGACCATCGGCTTCGTGGTGGCCCTCGACGCGGGCATCCGCGGCGGTGCGCTCGCCGACACCGACGGCACCCTCGCGCGCCTGATCGGGCGGTCGACCACGCCTCTCGTGGACGGGCTGCGCGCCGCGGCCTGATCACCGCCGCTGAGACAGCAGTGCCGCCCTCCCCTGTCGAGGAGGGCGGCACTTCCTGTCGGCGCAGGATGCGTCAGGCGGCGTCGCGCGACTGCACGTACACGACCGTGAGCGTGATGCTCTCCCTCTGCAGCCCCGCGGCGCGGAGCACAGCGTCGACCCTCTCGTACGCCTCGCGCAGGACGACGCCCGATGACGCGGTGACGTCGACGCCGAGCGAGGCCTCGACGGCGACGCCCTCGTCCCTCACGACGACCGAGACGATCGGCCGTTCGTCGTCACCGACACCGAGCGCGACAGCTCCCGCGCGGAGCAGGTTGGAGACCAGCGAGCCGGATCGGTAGACGTTCCGGACACCCGGCGTCGCCCGCACGGCCCCTTCGATCTCCTGCGCGAGCCCGGTGCGGACCTCCGGCGTCATCGCTTCCGCTCCGTTCACGACGAGACCTCCTGGATGTCGCGGATCGCGATGTCGATCGCGACGATGACGAGCTCTGTGTGCAGGCGCAGTCGCCTGTCGATTTCCGCGCGGAGACGATCCGCGAGAAGCGGGATCGGCTCGCCGTGGAAGACGTTCGCCTCGATCTCGACCCGGATGGGTGTCCCCGGCACCGTGACGTCGCCATCGAGTCGGCAGCGCCCGAGCAGCAGTCCTGGTACCGCGTTCTCGGCCGATCGGATGAGGCCGCGCACCGCGCCCTCGGTGATCGCGAGATCCGCGCCCGGCTCCGGCGACCCGAGCGGGATCCTCCGGCCCGCGCGCGCATCGATCGCGATGCCCGCGAGGATCCGGTCGACCCAGCCCGCCTCGACCTCGGGAGCCGCCGCGGCATCGGCGTCGATCAGCTCGCCGCTCAGTCCGTGGAGACGCTCGAGGGCGTCGAGGGCCAGCTGACAGCCCGGCGACTCCTCGATGGAGCGGTTCAGCGGCTGTCTGCCGGCGTCGAGGTACTCCGTCAGCTCCTCGATGGTGTGCCCGTCCAGATCGGTCGGCTCGAGTCCGAGTCGACGGCGGTCGGGGGTGCCGTGGTCGTCGCTCATCGCCACTCCTCCATCCGTACGATCATGTACTTCCTCGCACGGGCCAGCAGGCCGCGTGCGGTCGTGACGGGTATGCCGAGCTCCTCGGCGATCTCGTCGTACGAGTAGCCGCCCATCTCGCGGAGGACCCAGCATTCGCGCTGTGCATCCGGGAGCTCGCGCAGTGCGGCCCCGAGTGCCGCGATCCCGGCCCGCGCCTGCACGACCTCATCCGGTGAGGTGTGCGCGGGGGCAGGGCGGTCGAGGTCGTCGATGTCGACGACGGGACGGAGCGCGCGAATCCGGTCGACGGCCTTGCGGCTGACGATCCTCATCAGCCAGCTCTTGACCTTCGACGGATCCTCGAGCTCGGAGAACCGCTGCCATGCGGTGACGAACGCCTCCTGCACCACGTCGTCCACGTCGGCCGAGGCGTTCAGCATCCGGTGGGTGTACGCGCGCATCATCGGCGTGTACCGCCGGACGAGCACCGCGAACGACTCGACGTCGCCATCCATGGCGCGTCCGGCCACGATGCGGTCGTCGGCGTGCTCGAGCGCGCTGCGAAAGCGTTCGTCTGCCATCTGCTCACCTCCTCGTCCCGATCCCCCAGGAGATTCGGAACGGATGCGCCATCGGATCGGATCATCGCGCATCGACTCAGTCGTCGTCCGTCGCGATGTGCACGTCGTTGACCGTGACGTTGACCTCGGAGACCTCCTTGCCGACGAAGTCGACCATCGCGCGATGGATCGCAGCGCGCACATCGTCGGCGACCTTCTGGAGGGAGACCGGGTACTCGGCGACGATGGTCACGTCGACGGCGACCTGTGTCTCGCCGACCTCGACGGCGATGCCCTGCGTGAGGTCGCTGGTGTTGAGCGCATCGCGGATCGCGCCGACCATGCGGGCGGCTCCTCCGCCGAGGGCGTGCACGCCGCTCACCTCGCGCGCAGCGATGCCGGCGATCTTGGCGACGACGGCATCCTCGATCGTGGTCGTGCCGAGCGCGAACGCCTCATGAGGCGCGACGGCCGGGGTCCCGGCCTGAGCGGCATTCGTCACATTCGCCATGGTGGGCTCCTTCGTACATGTCTCGCATCCGCGCGGGGTGCGGGTCGCAGGTCAGCGACACCACTAGGACGGATGCCGGGCGCCGATCGTCACAGATCCGTCCGACATTTCTCTGTGAAGCGTGCCGCCGGGACTCACAGTGCACTCCAAGCTTGAGAGTGCAAACTTGCACTCTATGGAGCAAGGTGCAGATTCACTGAGAGAGCAGCGCAAGCGGGAGACCTCGCGTGCGCTGACGAAGGTCGCCAGGCGGCTCACGGCAGACCGAGGCTTCGCCGGCTTCACGGTCGAGGAGCTCTGCGCCGAGGTCGGGGTCTCCCGGCGCACGTTCTTCAACTACTTCGAGAGTAAGGAGAACGCGGTCTTCGGCTTCGCCACCATCGACTCCCGGCAGGAAGCCCTCGAGGAGACGTTCCTGACGGAGCGCGGAGAACTGCTGGACGACTTCCTCCGCCTGACGATCCTCCGGTTCGGACTCTTCAACCCGCTCGAGGACGCCGTAGAGCTCTTCGCGGTCGTCGAGCAGGAGCCGCGGCTGCTGAAGGCCGCGTTCGAGCAGATCGCGAAGAACGAACGCCGCGACATCGAGCTGATCGTGCGCCGCATGGGCGATGTCGCCGATGCCGACCTGCGCGCCGAGGTCATGGTGCACTCCGTCGGCGCCCTCGTGCGGCTGTCCATGGACCAGCTCCTGCACCACCACTCGACCGATACCTTCGAGGCGCTCATCACGCGACGTCTCGAACTCGCCCGCTCCGTCTACGCACCGACACAGAAAGTCGACTGAATGTCCGCCACCGCCACGAAGGATGCGCCCTTCCTCCTCACGAAGCGCCGCATCTGGATCATCTTCAGCGCGCTCATCGCCGGGATGCTGCTCTCCAGCCTCGATCAGACGATCGTCTCCACGGCGATGCCGACGATCGTCGGCCAGCTCGGGGGCGTCGACCACCAGGTCTGGATCACCACCGCGTACCTGCTGGCGACCACGATCGTCATGCCCATCTACGGCAAGTTCGGCGACGTGCTCGGCAGGCGGAACCTGTTCCTCGTCGCGATCGCCCTGTTCACGCTGGCATCCGTCGGCTGCGCCTTCGCCACCGACTTCTGGATGTTCGTCGTGTTCCGCGCTCTCCAGGGCCTCGGCGGCGGCGGCCTGATGATCCTGTCGCAGGCGATCATCGCCGACATCGTCCCCGCCAATGAGCGCGGCAAGTACATGGGCCCGCTCGGCGCGGTGTTCGGCCTCTCGGCCGTCGCCGGCCCCCTCCTCGGCGGATTCTTCGTCGACCACATGACGTGGCAGTGGGCGTTCTACATCAACATCCCGGTCGGCATCGCCGCGTTCATCATCGCCCTCGTGGCGCTGAAGCTCCCGAGCAAGAAGGCCGAGAAGCCGATCGACGTCTTCGGCGTGATCTTCCTCTCGATCGCGACCACGTGCCTGATCTTCTTCACGGACTTCGGCGGCGACGCCGAGTTCGGCTGGGACTCGCTGGCCACCTGGGCCTGGGGCGCCGGACTGATCGCCGCAGCCACCGCCTTCGTCATCACGGAGTCGCGGGTGCAGGACCCGATCATCCCGCTGAGCCTGTTCCGGAACCCGATCTTCGTCAACGCGACGGCCATCGGCCTCGTGCTCGGCATCGGCATGTTCGCCGCGATCGGATTCGTGCCCACGTTCCTGCAGATGTCGTCGGGCACCTCGGCCGCGGCATCCGGTCTGCTGATGATCCCCATGATGGTCGGCCTCATCGGCACGTCGATCTTCTCCGGCATCGCGATCTCGAAGACCGGGAGATACCGGATCTACCCGATCGTCGGCACCATCCTCACGGGTGTCGCGATGGTGTCGATGACCACGCTCTCGGCGGCCACGCCGATCTGGCTCATCTGCGTCTTCCTGTTCGTGTTCGGCGCGGGACTCGGGCTCATCATGCAGGTCGTCGTGCTCGTCGTGCAGAACGCGGTGCCTGCGGGCGAGATCGGCACAGCGACCAGCACGAACAACTACTTCCGCGAGGTGGGAGCCTCGCTCGGCACCGCCGTGTTCGGCACGATCTTCACCACACGGCTGACCGAGAACCTGCTCGGCGTGTTCGCCGACGCCGGGGCATCGCCGGATGCCGCATCGCAGGCCGCGTCGACGATCGACCCCTCCACGCTGAACTCGCTGCCCGACGAGGTGCGGGACGGCATCGTCACCGCCTACGCCGACGCGCTGGCGCCGGTGTTCTGGTACCTCGTGCCGTTCATCGTGCTGGCCCTGGTGCTGTCGCTGTTCCTCAGGCAGATCCCGCTCTCCGACCAGGCAGGACTCGTCGCCCGCGGCGAGGCCATCAGCGGCGCGGAGGCCGAGCGGCTGGAGGCCGAGCTCCGCGGCGGCGGACCGACGCATGCCGCGTCGACCGATGCCGGGAGCGATCCGGCCGGCTCGGAGGGCGGCGGCGAGACGTCGCCCGCCCGCCGCTGACGCGGGACCGGCGCGGCATCCGCTCGTGATCCTGTCAAGGGGCTACCCGTCTCCTCCTGCTCCCGGCATCCTTCACAGTGAGGACAGGCAGGAGAATGATGGAGCAGGCGTCAGACCCACGGTTCGTGCTGACCCCGGTCAGCACCGAGGCCTGGGCGATCCACGACCTGCAGTATCCCTACGGCGATCACCGGCGGATCGTGTGCCGGATCTACGAGGACACGCCGACCGATGTCGAGGTGCTGTGGTTGCGCGACCTCCCGCTGGCCCCGCGCTATCCGTCCGTCGACGACGTCCTCGAGTCGGTCCGCCGCTTCCAGGACGCATCCCGCGCCACGCGCCCGATCCCGATCCCGCACCGGCCGCCGCCCTCGCTGCGGCGCGGAGAGCGCGGGTGATCCGCAGGGTCCTCTAGGAGGTGCTCGAGCTGCCGGAGCGTTCGGTCAGGTAGGGCTCGATGGCTGCCGCGAGCTTCGCGGGCGTCATCGACTGCAGCCAGATGCGTCCGGGGCCGTGGATCTCGGCGAGGAACAGCGAGTCACCGAAGAACTTGTTCTTGATGCCCTTGATCGAGGTGAACTGCAGATCCATGTTCGCGTCGAACATGGCGAGGTGCCCCGGGTGGATGAGAAGCGACTGACCCGCCGCGAGCGTGTACTCCGTGATCTCCCCTGCGAGCTGCACCCACGCCGTACCGGAGCCGGTCAGCTTCTGGAACACGACGCCGGCGCCGCCGAAGATCCCTGCGCCGAGCTTCTTCTGCAGTCCGACCGTGACCTCCACATCGCGTGTGCTCGCCGTGTACGAGCCCGCCTGCACCATGAACTGATCGGCCGCGTCGATGTCGATCTGACGGATCGTGCCCGGCAGCTGCGCCGCGAACGCGACCAGGCCGCCCTGCGCGGGAGCGGTGTACTCGGTGAGGAACAGCTGCGCGCCGCCCAGCACGCGCTTCAGACCGCTCATGAAGCCACCCTGTCCTCCGGTGCCGTGCACGGTCGACGTGTCCAGGGCGAACCCCGGGGACATCCAGGCCACGTCCCCACCCTCCGCGACGATTCTCTCGCCCGGGTCGAGCGTGACCTCGAGGACGGGCATGGTCGTTCCTGAGATGGATGACTTCATGCATCCGACCATAGACGCGGCGACGACCGGCGCGCCAGCCTCTTCCGCCCCGCGGTCAGTACTCCCATTCGGCGTGCGCGTACTCCCCCAGGTCCGACGGCGGCCCGGTCCTCGGGTCGTCATCGATCGCGATGACGACCCGGCTCGACCGCGAGATCAGCGCGCTGAGGCGAACGCCCTGGGAGATGAAGCCGACGAAGGTGCCCTCCGATCGCGCGGCATCCTCGATCCGGCGCATCAGGTCTTCGAGGTCCTGCCCGGGACTGAGCAGGAAGTCGTGACCGTCGATGTCGACGTGGGTATGAGTTGTTGCCGGTGCAGGGCTCATGGGGTGAACGTACGCGCCCGCAGCCGACTCCCTCAGGGGGTTGCGCTCACGCCTCCGATGCGCACGGCCATGAGGTCACGGCTTCCGGGGGTGGTCATCGACCTTCACGAGCGTGCGTCCGCGCAGGGTGTAGACGACACCCTCCTCGTCGACGTTGAGGTGCGGTCCGCTGTACCAGCCGCCGTTGATGGCCGCCACGACGGTGGTGACCTCGAAGGACTTCGGGTCGATGCGGAACAGCGTGGTGTCGGAGACTCCGTAGATCACGCCACGAGCCGCCTTCATGGCCACGAACCCGGGGGCGATGGACTTCAGATCAGCGGTGTGGACGATCTTCCGACGCGGGCGGTCGATCACGAACAGGGTGCCCCGCTGCGTCAGCGCGAAGAGGTGTCGACCGTGGCTCGCGAGAGCACCGATCCCGTTCGCCTGCGCGGTCTCGATTCGCCAGAGCTCTCGATGAGCGATCGGATCCCACGCCACGATCGTGCCGCGCGGGCCCGTCTTCTGCGCGTTGTCGCCGCCGAGATAGGCGACGCCGTCCACGGAGACGACCGCACGGACGAGCTGCACGTCATCGATCGGATTGATCGCGTGCGTGCTCGCGCCCGTACGGGGGTCGTACGTCCAGAGCGAGCCACCGCCCTCGGTGTCGGCCTGCGCCGCCACCAGGAGCAGCCCGTTGCAGTCGTCCCAGTGCGTGTCGAGCGGCCGGTTCTGCTCGGAGGGGAACGACGCCACGCGGCGGATCGGCTCCCCGGAGGAGGGATCGTAGGACCAGATCCCCTGCGAGTTGTACTGACCGGTGAAGAGCACACCGCCGATGACCTCGGCATCCTTCGCCTCACCCGGTGCACGGAGGTTGATGACCTCGCCGCTGCCGAGATCGTGGCGCGCGATGCCGCCGTTTCCCCCCACGTACGCGAAACCGGCGCCGACCGCGATGCCCATGCAGGTCTGCGCACTGATCGGCGCGCCCGCATCGCCGAGATCGACCTCCGACCGAAGGGTGCCGTCGCGGTCGAAGGCCGCGACGACCGCGTATCCCGACACCGCGACGAGTCCGCCGTCGTGGGCATCGAGGCCCCAGATCTCGCCGAGCTCGATGGTCAGCGGAAGCTGCTCGACCGCCGCCGCTCCCGGTGACCAGCGCAGCACGCCCGCCTCGTTCGCGCAGTACACGTCGCCGTCGATCACGGCGAAGCTCTTGGCGGTCTTGCCGATCGAGGTGACGAGCTCGTACGACGTGTGATCCGCGAGCGAGATCGCGGCGATCTTCGACTGTTCGAGGGAACCCGCGGTCGATGCGAGCAGCCGATCGCCGTCGACGGCGAGTTCGCGGATGCTCGGGTCGTTCACCATCTCGGACGGCGTGATGTCGGTGAACGCGGCCGACGCGCGGTCGTACGCGTAGAGCGCCGCCCGGCTGGTCTCGGTGCCGCCGCCGAGCGTGCTGCCGGCGCCGAAGTAGACCGTCTGGTCGGTCGCCGCCACCGCACGGGCCAGCGTCGCCTTCGGATCGGGTACCCCGAGGCTCGTGACGGCCCCGGTCGACGGGGAGTACTGCCAGAGGGCCGGCGCGCCGGTGCCACCGCCGCCGACCGCGAAGACGGTGCCGTCGGGAGAGACGGCGAGATCGCGCACATCGCGGTCGCCGATCCGCCCGATCGAGACGGCGGGAGCGGAGAGATCGGCGAGGTCCCACCGGTAGAGGTTGTCGTTTCCCGCGGCCTTCTGCAGGATGCCGGCGTAGAGGACCTTCCGCACCGGATCGACCGCCAGCGCCTGGATGCTGTGCCCCGTGGCGAGCGTCGTCGAATGGGTCACCGTGCCGGAGGCGACGTCGAAGGCGAGGATGCCGGTCGGCTCGAGGTTGCGCGAGCCGATGTAGCAGACGCCGTCGAGGAGCACTCCGCTCATGAGGGAGTACTGCAGGATGCCGGGGCCGATCTCGGTGATCGTCGTCGAGCCGCGCCCGGCTCGCACGAGCGACGAGGCCTGAGCGGGCGACGGCGAGACGATGCCGACAGCGGCAGCGAGCAGACCGCCGGCTCCGGCGAGCAGCACGGTGCGGCGGGACATCGCGGTGTTTTCGGACATGGTGGAGCTCCTTGGGTCGTCGTTGAACTGCGGAGGGGTCGGGGACTCGGGTCGGAGAAGTGCGGTCAGGCGGTGATGGCGAGGAGATCCGGTGCGATCTCGTGCCGGAGCGGCTCGCCGCGGGCGATCCTCCGGAGCTCGTCGAGCATCGACCCGGAGAGCCGACCGAGCTCCGCACCGAGGGATCCGGCGATGTGCGGCGTGAGAAGGGCGTGCTCCGAGGCGTACAGCGGATGGTCCGTCTCCAGGATCCAGGGGACGGTGACGTCGAGGATGGCGAAGAGCTCGCCGTCGACGACCCTGCGGGTGAGGGCCTCCTGATCCACCAGTTCGCCCCGCGCCGTGTTGATCAGGGTCGCACCGCGGCGCATCATGCCGATGCCGCGGGCGTCCACCAGATCACGGGTCGACGGCAGCGAAGGCGCATGCACCGAGACGACGTCGCTCGTGCGCAGGAGCTCATCGAGCGGGACCGAGGCGACGCCCAGCGCTGCCGCCTCGGCGTCGCTCAGGTACGGGTCGTAGACCACGACCTCGAACGTGTAGGCCTTGAGCATGTCGATCACGATCCGGCCGATCTTCGACGCGCCGATGATGCCGATCCGCTGCCCGTAGTTCCCCATCCCCGGGAAGGCGGCTTCGATGTCGAAGTCCTCCTGGAGGTCCCGGTATCGACGGGCGATCGGGAGCACGCGTTTGCCCGCGAGGACGATCATCGCGACCGCGTACTCGGCGACGGGCACGGCGTTGGCCGCGGCCGCCGAGCTGACGCGCACCCCGCGGTCGAGGACTGCGCGATCCAGGTAGGGCTTGACCGTGCCCGCCGCGTGCAGAACCGCCTCGAGTCGAGGTGCGGCATCCAGCAGCGCGGCGTCGAGTCGTGGTGCCCCCCAGCCGGTGATCAGCACCTCGACGTCGCCGAGGATCCGACGCGCGGAAGCCGAATCGAACTCGGTGAGGTGACCCGCGACCTCGCCGACGCCCGCGTACTCCGTCATCGTCCGCGCCGAGAACACGCGCTGCCTGACGGATTCCGGCATCGCGAAGGCGATCACGGGGCGGCGGCTCATTTGACGCTCCCCGCGGAGAGGCCCGCCCGCCAGAACCGCTGCAGCATCACGAACGCGATGATCAACGGCAGGACCGAGACGAAGGATCCGGCGATGACGAGGGTCGAGAACTCCGGGTTCTGCTGCACCTGGCTCTGCCACAGCGCGATGCCGACGCTGGAGGGGAACAGATCGCGGTTCTGCAGCATGATCAGCGGGAGCATGAAGTTGTTCCAGATGCCCACGAACTGGAAGAGCGCGATCGTGACGAACCCCGGCACGAGCATCGGGAGTCCGACCTGGAGGAAGCTGCGGATGGGGCCCGCTCCGTCGACGCGCGCGGCCTCGAGAGTCTCCGCGGGCAGATAGCCCGAGGAGAACACTCTCGCGAGGTACACGCTGAACGGGTTGCACAGGGTCGGGATCAGCACCGCCCAGATCGTGTTCGTGAGACCGATCGACGCCGCCAGCAGATACAGCGGGATCACGGTCGCAGTGTTCGGGATCAGCACGCCGACGAGGACCGAGGCGTAGAGGCCCCGCTTGCCGCGGAACTCGAACTTGTCGAAGGCGTACCCGGCCATCAGGGAGACGAACCCTCCCACGACGGCGCCGACTCCGGCGTAGAGGATGCTGTTGCCCAGCCAGCGCAGGAAGATGCCGTCGTCCTGGCCGAGCAGTCGCTGCATGTTCGCGACGAGATCCGACCCGAAGGCGAAAGCGTCTCCGGAGTAGAGCTCGCCGGCGTTCTTCGTCGCGGCGAACACGAGCCACAGCAGCGGCAGCACCATGTAGGCCGAGCCGAGGATCAACAGGCCGTTGACCGCGACCTTCGACGGCAGGTGACGCCCGCCGGCGAGGTTTCGACGAGGGGCCCGCGGCGGTTTCACGGGTGCCGCGGCGCGGGGCACGGGACGATCGATCACGGCGGTCATTGCGCCCTCTCCTTCGAGGTGAATCGGGTGACGACGAACGACAGCAGTCCGGCGAGCAGGGCGAGGATGATCGACGCTGCTGCGGCCTGAGGAAGGTCGTTCCGGTTGAAGGCCGCGTCGTACGCCCACATGTTCGGCACCCAGGTGCTGGTCACCGCGGTCGTCGCGGAGGACAGGATCTTCGGCTCGGTGAACAGCTGGAGAGAGCCGATCACGGTGAACAGGAGCGCGACGCCGATCGCCGGCCAGACCAGAGGAGTCTTGATCGAGAACGCGGTGCGGATCTCCCCCGCGCCGTCCACCCTTGCGGCCTCGAGGATCTCGCGCGGCACGGCCTGGAGCGCGGTGAAGAGGATGATCACGTTGTAGCCCGCCCACTCCCACACCGCGATGTTCACCATCGAGGGGAGCACGAGCTGCACGGAGAGGAAGTCGATCCCGATGCCACCCGATTCGAGCGCCTTCACGATCGGGCTCACGCCCGGGGTGTACAGGTAGGCCCAGATGAGAGCCGCGATCACTCCCGGAACCGCGTGCGGCAGGAAGAGCAGCAGCTGGAATGCCCGCTTGGCATAGGCGACGGCCGAGTCGAGCAGGAGCGCGAGCACCAGGGCGACGACGAGCAGCGACGGAACGTAGAGCAGGCAGTAGAGGGCGAGGCGCCCGAAGCCATCGGTGAAGGTGCGATCCGCGAGGACCTCGACGTAGTTCCCGAGACCCACGAACTCGGTGGTCGAGCCGCCGAAGCCGAGGCCGCTGCGCTTCTCGGCGAACAGACTCATGCCGATCGCGTAGATCACCGGGGCGATCATCGTCAGGGCGAAGAGCGTGAAGAAGGGGATCAGGAAGACCGAGGCGGTGCGCCCGCCCGTTCCCGGGATCGTCTTCCTCGTCCGCCGCTTCGCGGGTGCCGGAGTTGTCATCATCGATGTCCTTCGATCTGAACCGCCGGGCGGGGTCCCTCCCCCTGCAACACCCGCCCGACGGAGCATCCGCTTATTCCTTGATGTCGAGGCCGAGCTTCTCGAGCCCGCCGACAGTGGCCTGCTGCGTGGCCGTCAGCGCGTCGCCCAGCGTGGGCGACGCGGTGACCGAGTCCTTGAGGGCAGTCGCCGTGAGGTCGTACTTCGGCCCCCAGGCCCAGGGGCCGAGGTTCGCGGACGCCTCGTCGAAGACCTCGTAGATGTCGTTGCCGTAGTAGTCGACGGGTGCGACGGATGCCGCGACGTCGGCCAGCCCCGGGAACGCCGGGTACGCGGTGCCGACAGCACCTCGCGCCTCGATGGCGTCGGGCGACGTCACGAGCCATTCGAGGAACACCGCCGCTGCGGCGGCGTTCTCGGAGTTCTCCGGGATCGCGAAGCTCGTGCCGCCGCTGAGCGCGCCTGTCGGCTCGCCGTCCCACGACGGCGGAGCGGCCGCGATCCACTTGCCGGCCATGCCGGATGCCTCGGTGCGGGTCTTGAGCGCGGACGCACTCCAGGAGCCGCCGACCCAGCCGTTGACCACACCGCTGTTGAGGTCGGCGGTCCATTCGTCGCTGAAACCGAGCTGCGCCTTGACCAGTCCGTCATCGATCAGGCGCTGCCAGTAGTCGGCGACCTCCTGCGACTTCTTGTCGTCGACCGAGACCTTCCAGCTCTCGTCCTCGACGCTGAACCACTCGGCTCCGGCCTGCCACGCCATGGGGGCGAGCTGCGGCTCGTTGGTGAAGAAGCTCGTCAGGTAGGCGTCGGGGTTCACGGCCTTCAGCGCGCGCGCCGCCTCTTCGAACTCGTTCCAGGTGGTCGGGACCTCGACACCGGCCGCCTCGAGGACATCCTGTCGGTACCAGACGACCATGGGCGGGGCGTCGTACGGCAGCGCGTAGGCGGCGTCGCCGAAAGTGACCAGGTTGCGCACCTGCTCGTCGTACTCCCCCAGGACATCGCCGGAGACCAGATCGCCGACGGGAGCGAGCTGCTCGGCTGCGACGAATCCGGGGAGCCGGTCGTATTCGATGCCGACGATGTCGGGTCCGCTGCCGGACTCGATCGCCGCGGACAGCTTGGTGTAGCCGCCGTTGGCTCCGTTCGGGATCTCCTCGAAGTTCACGGTGATGTCGTCCTGACTCGCGTTGAACGCGGCGGCGACATCGGCCATGCCGCTGAGGAACGACCAGAAGGTGACCTCGCCCTTCGGAGTCTCGGTCTTCACGGGTTCGGCTGCGGGACTGCTCGCAGCACAACCCGCGACGAGTGCGGAGGTGGCGACCAGTGCCGCCACAGAGAGGGAAGTTCGACGCAGGGACATCGCGGGTTCTCCTTCGAATCGTTGACCGTGCGAGTCCGATCTTTCGTCACCCGAAGCGATTCACCAAGGAGAGCGGTGGATTTCTCACAAAACCTAACATTTCACCCGGCGCGGACGGACGACTCCCGCACCACCAGGGCCGGGAGGAGCGCCATGCGCACCGGCGTGTGGGCGGAGGCGGCGGGGCGCTTCAGCTGATCGACGCACAGTCGCAGCGCGGTGTGCCCGAGCTCGTGCTTCGGCGGCGCGACGGCGGTCAGCGGCACGGTCGCGAAGGCGGCGACCTCGTCATCGTAGGCGACGACAGCGAAGTCCTCGGGGACGCGCAGCCCTCGCTCCAGGACCAGGTCGAGGAAGGCCATCGCATCCGCATCGCCCAACAGGATCGCCGCAGTGATCCCCTGCTGCACGCAGTCGTCGAGCAGGTCGCCGAGCTCTGCGATGTCGGCGTTGTCACCGATCCGCGGGTGCGGGAGGTCGCGGCGGAGCCAGAGCGCGGATGCCGGGTCCATCGCGGCCATCGCGCGCCGGAACCCCGCGTCGAGCCCGGCGACGGTCGCCGCGGGCCGCGCGGCGAGCGCGATCGCACGGTGCCCCTGCTGCGCGAGGTGACGCACGGCGACCTCGGCGCCGTGCGCGTGATCGGTGCGGACCCATTCGAGGCGTCCGGCGAGCTGGTCCTCGACCGACCTCTCGACCATCACGACCGGGATTCCCGCCTCCTCCAGCATCCGCTGCAGCGGCGAGCTCTCGGCGATCGCGTCGTGCGGGGTGATCATCAGCGCGTCGACGCCGCTGGCGATGAGGCGCTCCGCCTGACGGAACTCCTCCTGCGACGAGTAGTTCGTCGCACCGACGACGAGGCGGCAGTTCGCCTCATGGGCCGCCTGGCTCGCCCCGCGGATCACCTCGGGGAAGTAGTACTGGGTCGTCGGGACGATCATGCCGATGGTCGCCACCGGTCGGGGGCGGACGCGCGCCCCCGACCCGTCTTCGCGCGACTGCTGCTGGGCGACAGCGAGCGAGATCGCTCCCCCGTGAACGCGGGCGAGCAGGCCCCTCTGCTCCAGAGCGACGAGGTCCCGCCACAACGTCATCGGGGTCACGCCGAGCCGCGCCGCGAGGACGGCGCTGGTCAGCGAACCACGCAGCTCGAGCTCGCGGAGGATGGCATCGTGCCGGGCGGCAGCAGTCATAACCACATCACGATAGTGGATGCGCCTCTTCCGGCCAGTCGGTGACGACGACCTTGCCGATCGTCTGCGATGCCTCCACGATCTCATGCGCCCGGCGCATGGTCGCGGCATCCAGCGGCGTGAGGTGCTCCGTCATCGTGGTGCGGATCACCCCTTCGTCGACGAGTTCGGCGACCTGCTCGAGGAGCTCGTGCTGGTAGTGATCGGCGGGGTCGGTCACCGGACGGGTGAACATCAGCTCCCAGTGCCAGGTCACGCTCTTGCCCTTCAGCGCGTCAATACTGCCACCGGTCTCGTCGATCGAGACGACCTCGCCCCGCGGACGGATGACGTCGGCGATCGCGCGGACGTTGCCGGGCGTGAACGACGTGAAGACGTAGTCGACGCCGCTCGGGGCGATCGCGGAGACCTCGTCGACGAAGTCGCGGCCGACGACGTGATCGGCCCCCATCCGCTCCACCCATTCCACCGACTCCGGGCGCGAGGCGACCGCGATGACGGTGAGCTTCGTGAGCGCCTTGGCGAACTGGATGATGAGAGAGCCGACACCGCCGGCCGCACCGATGACAAGCAGAGTCCCCTCGCTCCGGCCGTCGAGACCCAGCTTGTCGAAGAGCGCCTCCCACGCCGTGATCGCGGTGAGCGGGAGCGCTGCCGCCTCCGCGGTGGACAGCGAGCGAGGAGCGTGGCCGACGATGTTCTCATTGACGAGGTGGTAGCGGCTGTTGGTGCCGGGGCGATCGATCTGTCCCGCATAGAACACCCGATCCCCCACGGCGAAGCGGGTCGCCTGATCGCCGAGGCCGACGACCACGCCGACCGCGTCGTAGCCGAGGATCCGATGCGCACCGGAGGTCGGCGAGCCCGCACGGACCTTCACATCGACGGGGTTGATCGAGACGCCCTCGACCTCGACCAGAAGGTCTCTGCCGGTGGGCGTCGGGACCGGCAGCGAGAGGTCGGTGAGCGATTCGGAGTCCGAGACGGGGCGGCGCCCGCGCGCGCCGATCGCGGGCATGCGGTCAGGGAGGGAGGAGGTGTCGTTTGCCATGACGTCACGCTATCCGAAGGCCCCCAGTTACCCGCAAGCGCCCCAAGTATCCAAGAGATACCATGGAGGGATGCCGACCGAGACCGTCTGCCGCATCGACGCCCCTCACGACGTGTACGACGCGCAGTGTCCCTGTCGCGGGGTGCTCGATCTGCTCGCGGACAAATGGAGCGCCCTGGTGATCGGCGCGCTCAGCGAGGGACCGCAGCGCTTCGGCGAGCTCAAGACCCGGCTGCAGGGCATCAGCCCGAAGGTGCTGACGGCGACCCTACGACGCCTCGAAGCGCGAGCGCTGCTGGTGCGCACGGTCTTCGCCGAAGTCCCGGTCCGCGTGGAGTACTCGCTCACCGACCTCGGCGTCGACGCTGAGAAGCCGTTGCGCGCGCTTCGCGGCTGGGTCGAAGCCAACATCGAACGTTTCCCGGCGATCGACTGACGGGGCCGCAGGTCTCAGGCCGAGACGTCGGCCTCGAGCATCCGAGCGGTGCTGACCCACTGGGATTCGATCAGCGACGGATCGTTGCGCAGCTTCGCGAGCAGGACGAGGCCCTCGAGGTTCGCGACGACGGCCGTCGCCATGTCGCGCCGCTCGTCCCCCAGCACGGCGGCGATCATGTCGACCTGGGTCTCGAAGATCTCCTGGAGACGCTCGCGGATGACCGGCTCCGTGGATGACAGCTCCAGGGCCAGGTTGCCGAACATGCACCCGGCCACGGCTCCGACCCCCGCCTGCGCTTCGCGCTGCACGGCGGCGGTGGCCTCGAAGAGCCGGTACAGGCGATCGACAGCGCTGCCCTCGGACGACAGGATGCTCGACCACTCCGCCTTCTGACGGCGCCAGTGCTCATCGATCACAGCGACGGCGAACTCCTGCTTCGAGGGGAAGTAGTAGTAGAAGCTGCCCTTCGGCGCACCCGCGGTCGCGCTGATCTCGGCGACGCCGATCGCTCCGTACGAGCGCTCGCCGAACAACCGCTCCCCTGCTTCGAGCAGCCGCTCCCGCGCATCCGATGTCCGACCCATTTGACAAGTATATGACCGATCGTCTATAACGGTCAATGTTAATAGTTGACCGATCGTCTATAGGAGAATCATGTCTGTTCAGAAAGTCGCGATCATCACCGGCGCGTCGCAGGGAATCGGCGCCGGACTCGTCGCCGCCTACCGGGAGCTCGGATACGCCGTCGTGGCCACGTCCCGCTCGATCACGGCGGGCGATGACCCCGGAGTCCTCGCCGTCCCGGGCGACGCCGCGGATCCCGCCACCGCCGCGAACGTCGTCCGCGCGGCCGTCGACCGCTTCGGACGGGTCGACACGCTCGTCAACAACGTCGGAGTGTTCACCGCCAAGCCCTTCACGGACACGACCGATGAGGACTACGCGCTCAACCTGGGCGTCAACCTCGGCGGCTTCTTCCACTTCACTCGGAACGCGATCGTCCCGATGCTGGAGCAGGGCGGCGGCCACATCGTCAACATCACCACGACGCTCGTCGAGTCCGCGCGATCCGACATCCCCTCCGTGCTCGCCTCCCTCACCAAGGGCGGGATCGCGGCAGCCACCAAGTCGCTCGCGGTGGAATACGGCGATCGCGGCATCCGCGTGAACGCCGTATCTCCCGGGATGATCCTCACTCCCCTGCAGGGCGGGGCGACGCCGGAGCAGCTCGCCGCCTTCCACCCTCTGCAGAAGGCCGGCACGGTGGATGACATCGCTCGCGGGGTCGTCTACCTCGAGCAGAACGAGTTCGTCACCGGCGAGTTCCTGCACATCGACGGCGGCCAGAGCGCGGGGCACTGATCATGACCGCACACACGACGGCAGCCGCAGCCCGGATCGCACCGGCGCTGACCCGATGGCAGCAGGGAATCGGCGCCGGGGATCTCGATCGCATCGCCTCCGCGTTCACGACGGATGCCCTGTTCCAGGGGCTGCGTCCGGAGCACTCGATCGGGCGTGCCGGGGTCGTGGCGTACTACGACTCCCAGCCGGTCCCCCTGACGGTGGAGTATGACGTCCTTCGGGCGCACGACCTGGGAGATGACGCGGTCGTGGCCTACCTCGAAGCGCTGTTCCACCTCGAGGGGCGCGAGGACATCGCGACCCACATCACGCTGGTCTTCGAGCGCGAGGCCGACGACCTGCTCATCTCGCATTACCACGTGTCCCGTGTGGACTGAGCGGAGGGGGTGGCGTCCCAGGACGGACACCACCCCCTCGTTCGACCGCTTCACCGGCACCGAAGTAGATTTGCCAGGTGACTGTGGAGATCCGCGCCCTGACCGATGCCGACGTCGAGCCGGTCATCGACCTCTGGCACGAGACCGGCCTCACCCGCCCCTGGAACGATCCTCGCGCCGACATCCGCCGCGCCCGCGCGGTGTGGCCCGAGCTGCTGCTCGTCGCCGTCGACCGGGACACCGTCGTCGGCGCCGTCATGGCGGGATACGACGGGCACCGCGGGTGGCTGTACTACCTCGCGAGTACGCCGGCGCGCCGCGGTGAAGGCATCGGTCGACGGCTCGTGCAGGAGGCGGAAGCCCGGCTCGAGGCGCTCGGATGCCCGAAGGTCATGCTGATGGTCCGTCCGGGGAACGACGCGGTGCTGGATTTCTACGACGACCTCGACTACACCCGCGAGGGCACGCTGCTCACCGGCAAGAGGCTCATCCCGGACGACTGAGGGCGCGTTCGCCCCTCGAGCCCGAGCGGTGCTTCAGCCCTCGGCGACTGCGTCTCGCGAGGCCCGCTTCTCGCGACGACTCGCAACGATGCCGCGCACACCGCTGACCAGCAGGACGATGCCGAGCAGCACCATCACGCCGAACGTGACGAATTGCCACCACTCTCGCGCTGCCGACACGAAGGACACGCTGAAGATCAGCGCCGCGACACCGAGGAGAGATTTTCCCCAGGCGAGGCTGACGGACGTGGTCTCATCTGGCATGGGCATGCAGCGAGCCTAACCATCGCGGAGGATGCCGTCGGGCAGAAACGACAAAGCCCCCGGAAACCGGGGGTCTTGATCTGTAGCAGGAGCGGGGCTTGAACCCGCGACCTCACGACTATGAGTTCGATGCGGTGGGCCGGTGGGTACTCGTTGATCGCCGTCTGCCCCGTGATTCCGCGCATACAGTCATGGTTGATGACAGCTGAATGAGGGTGGTTTCAGCGGAGCTCCCGGCACAGAACCGGCACGTCGCAACTACACCAGGTACCGCAGAGCCTCTTCAAGGCGATCGCTCGATTCGCTCCTCGCTCGCCACGACCACCATGCGTTGCCGACGCGCCGCTCGGGGTTTCCTCGCCGAAACCGCTGCAAGAGATTGAAGGCGACTTCATCCGCGATCCAGACTTTCTCAAGTGGGACGGTATCCAGCCCGGCTGCCACTAGAGGGCTGAGTACTCTCAGGATCTCTTCTCTCGCTCGCCGCTGGCCGACTTGGAGACGATCGTTTGCGTGAAGTGTGCGATACGCCTCGCCCGACAGCGAGATCATCTCATCTGAGAGGTCCGTTTCCGGGTCCACCAATGAGATCGTCCCGTTTTCATCACGACGCCAGGCGCGCCCCGTGTGGTCGCGGAACAGGAGATACGGGCGTGGCGCATGGACCATGTCGAGAAGGCATTCGCCTTCACCAGATAAGTGGAACGTTGATCTCCCACCGGGGCCAATGCTCCAGTTTCCGAACTGAGGACGGAGAACAATTCGCAATGTCATGACCGGTGATACATCATGGATCGGAAGCTCAGACCGGTTCTCAAGTACTAGCCGACTGCCCCAACATTCGTCGAGGCTGCGAGACATAAGCCAACCCATGCCATAGTCCTCCCCGACCCACTCAGGCACGTGATCGGGACATGGTTCTAACCACCAATGGACTTGCAGTGCTTGCTGTTTCAGTTGAAACTCTGCACGCTCGCGAGCTTCCGTCTGCCGAGACTTTCGATCTCGAAAGTACGTCGTCAATGTGATTGCGAGCGTGGCGACTACTGCACCGACCGTACCCAGCGCCGTCAGTTTGTCGGCCCACGAGAGCTGCGGCGCCCCCGGATCGGAACCAAGCAGCGGGAGCAAGGTGAGAGCAAACCAAAGAAGAACGAGTCCGAGAAGCGTTAGGCCTACCCGTGCGGCAACGCGTTTCTTGCGTCCCGGTTGATCGAAGGCTCGTTCCATAGCCTCATGGTAGGAGCAAACGACGGTGACTTGGGGGTCTCGTCTGCAGAGATGTCTGCTCCACGACCACGGCTAGGCTGGTGCCAACTCCAGCGATGAAGGAAGACAATGAGCCTACCGCCCTTGCCGTTTGACGACACGGAGTTGCAGGCTGCCTTCACCGGCCGATCTCTGGCTTTACCGCCGCTTGGGCGCGGTTCGTTCAAGGTTGCGTACTTTGCGGGCGACGGATCTGACGCGGTCGTCAAGATCCTGACGGACCCGCTGCCGGGAGACATCGATAACACCGAGGTCGACGCCTCGCTTTTGCCGGAGCGATTCGCTCGAGAGGTTCGGGCGATGCAATTGACGGATTCACCTCACCTCGGAACGGTCCTGGTCGAACCAACCGCCGTCCAAATAGGTGGAAGTCGCTTCGTTACCTATGAGGAACCGTTCTACGGCGGAGGAACCTTGGCGGACCGTCTTTCAGCTAGCGCAATGAGCGCGCCCGACGCCGAAAGCCTGGTCGTGTCGTTGCTGAAAGCGGTCAGAGAGCTCTGGGCGCATGACATCGTCCATCGCGACATCAAGCCGGGGAACATCATGTTCGACGGTCAGGGAAACGCGGTGCTCATCGATCCAGGGATCTCGCTCCACGTAGGTTTGGATGACCTCACCGACTCGTCCCAAACGTCGCCGATGACGCTCGGATACTCTGCCCCAGAACAGCACGAAGCACGCAGATACGCTCAGATCGACTTTCGCACGGACCACTTTCTAGTCGGAGTCGTCGGATATTGCGCGGTGACCGGTGGGCATCCGATCCTTGAGCCAGGGATGGACCGCAACGCCTTCATAGTGAAGCTTCTTTCGTTCGACAAGATCGACACAAGCGGCCTTCCGTGTTCAGATCGCCTGAAGCAGGTACTAGCTCGCTTGCTCGCTCCGAAACCTAACCGGCGATTCCGGACGACAAACGAACCACTCGAGATCTTGGAAGTGTCATGAACCTCTATCTGCAACACGGGTACGGCAAGGGGAACAAGATTCAGAGCCTTACGTCCTCAGGTGCACTGAGAGGAGTAATCCTCAGCCCCGGAGACGAAGATGCCGCGTCGCTTGCTCGAACGGCGTCCGAGGCGAAACGATTGGGTCTTCGCGTGTGTGTCGACCCGCAAACCTACGTCTACTCCACCGCCCCGAGGGGGGTCGGGCGCAAACATGAATCACACGGAATACAGTTCGATGATCTCCACTGGTCACAGCCGGTTTCCGCGATCATTCAGCAGGTTGCGCGTGTTGGCGAGATGCACGACCGGGTGAATCCGGGCGGCGTAAAATTCGCACCGACTGTAGTCCAGGCATCATTCGACGACGTTTGGACGTCGACAGCCTTTCAGCTCGCAAGAACTGCTGCGAGCGAGTGGGGGAAGGATCGAACCGTCGCAACCCTCGCTATCGAAGACACTGCACTGGATACCTGGCGGCAGATTGACGAGTGGCTCGACGTCGCCACAACGCTCGAGGTCAGAGGCTTCTACATCCTCGTCGGGCGCAAGGACACGTCCTATCCTCCGGCGGCGTGGGCCTCGGAGCGGCTGGCAAATCTACTGCGCATGATCTACGTCTTGACCGAGCTCAATGAGTACGAGGTGTGCTGGGGATACGCAGACGGAGAAGGTCTCGCCGGCCTTGCAGCTGGCGCTTCTGCGCTCGGCGCGGGTTGGAACTACTCGCTCCGTCAGTTCAAGCCGTCAAAGTGGCAGCCAACGGACCGAAAGGGTGGCGTCGCCCCTAACGCTCGGTTCTACATGGAACGCCTCTGGTCTCCAATCTTGGCTTCGGCCGAAGCTGACAACCTCTATGATTCCGACCTGCAGGACCAGGTCTTCACTCCCGAAGAACTGCAGCTGATCACTGGGCGGAGCTTCGACGAGATCGGGGTGGTCGACGCGCAGCTCCAGTTCTTGACCGGTCTGTCACGGCAGGCACAGTTGATCACAGGCATCGACGGCGTAGCACAAAGGCTCGATTACGTTCAGAGTTCGCTAAGTGCCGCGGAAGAACTTTTCGGCGCAATCGACAACGAGGGCATCCCGATGTCTGGGCGTTACCGCGGCAGAGTTCGCGCCTTGGCCTCGGGAATCGAGCGCTTCCGCGGCGCGGAGAGCCTGTAGGCACTACCGGATTCGAACGCACGGATGAGGAGTTCCGCAAGCCACAGTCGGCGGTACTCGGGAAGTGGCTGGTATCGGGCTGGCATTTCCCAAACTATGCGGCTATCCTCCGCAACAATGAGCCCGGCCCCGAAGCGTTCGAGAGTGGTCCTTGACGCGCGGTGTGCGGTTTCAACTGGCATGCAGATTGCGGCGCGGTGAGCAGAGACCCGAAACTTTCCTAACTGCTGCAGCGCACGCTTCGCGTCCTGCATCTTGACCTCAATTGCCATCGAGTCCGTCACGACGTTCGCGGCGCTTCGTACGGTTGCTTCAGTCCACCCTTGTCGGGCCAGCTCAGTACGGAGCGTCTGCGCATACTTTCGTGTAATTCCAGGCGCACTGTGAGAACTCGCAGCGAGAACACGCGCCGCAGACACGGTCGGAATTCGCAGTTTGCGGACTTGATGAGCGGCAACCGCAGTCGCCGACGCACGAACTATCAACACGTCTGGTACACCGAAGCCCGTCTGGGGTTCGAGGATCAACCATGAAGACCGTCCAGGGCCTGGTGGGAAGAGGGCGCCAGCGCTTGCAGCAAGCCTCCCAGTGAGCACTGCTTCATGGGTCGGCACACCAACTCGGCGCTCCTCACTGCTGGCGAATGCTGTGCTGTTGAGACTCGCCAGTGAAGCTTCGTCAGTCATACGACGATGAGTTCCAGTCCGTGGTGCCCGGGGTCCAGAGTCCGAGGAGCGCCCTGACCGGAGCGAAGCGAGGACCGGACGCACCGCAGGAACTCCGGACCCCGGGCACCGGTTCGCCGAAGGCGAGCCTTGAATGAGTAAAGAAAGTTCCCACAGCTCCACTATCCCCTGGATGAGCGCGATGCCCTCGCGCGCGCGGTCGCACGTCCGACCCTGAGTCTACGGTTGACCCGTGATCTTCCGCCCAGCCGACCGCGTCTACGTCGACGAGTCCAAGGCACGCGGATACTACGTGGTGGCGACGGCAACCTCGATCGGAAACCTCCGCGTGTCCGAGAAGGCCCTCCGTGAACTTCTCAAGCCCGGCCAGCGACGTATCCACTTCAAGAGTGAGAGCGACAGCCGGCGACGACAGATCCTCTCGAGCATGTGCGCGCTCGATGTGCGTGTCTCCGTCTGGATCGTGAAACGGAGACCTGACAAGGAGGCTCGACCTCTGTCTCTCGGCTCGCTCGTTGCGGAGGCGGTCAAGAGCGGTGCCGCACTCCTGGTCATCGAACGAGACGAGTCTCTTGAGCGCGCAGACCGTCGACTGATCGCCGAAGTGATCCGTCGCGCCGGAACATCCGAATTGCAGTACCGGCACGTCGCGCCCCACGAGCATCCGCTGCTCTGGGTGAGCGATGCCGTGGCTTGGTGCTATTCGAACGGCGGCGACTGGATCCGTCGGGTCGATGCGATCGTCGATGCACGGGTCTTCCGACTCTAGAAACACGTGAGCCTGGCTCGTCTACCGTCCGGAAGACTGCCAGGCTCCGAGGGCTACTGCCCGCCGTACCCCAAGTGTAACGCGCAGGCACCGACAGCGGCCAGCGTTCATCTGCCGCGCCGCGTCCGGCACAGAACCGGCACAACCCTCCCCCGCGCCGCTCCGGCCGTCGGGCAGAAACGACAAAACCCCCGGAAACCGGGGGTCTTGATCTGTAGCAGGAGCGGGGCTTGAACCCGCGACCTCACGATTATGAGTCGTGCGCTCTAACCAGCTGAGCTACCCTGCCGCGAGGCATCCGTCCGCGTGTGAGAAGAATGCTGCGAGCCCCGAGTCAGGATTGAACTGACGACCCCTTCCTTACCATGGAAGTGCTCTGCCACTGAGCTATCGGGGCGTGCTGCCCCTCTCGGGGCAACCACACGAGAATACCATCACCATGGCGTCCTCATGAAATCAAGGCGGGTCAGTACGAGGACCGGCCCGCGTTCGTGCGGAGCCACGGCAGCGGATCGATGGTCGATCCGTTGACGATGAGCTCGAAGTGCAGGTGTGCGCCGTAGGAACGGCCCGTGTTTCCGGTCTTGCCGACGATGTCGCCGACCTTCACCGTGTCGCCGGCCTTGACCTGCAGCGAGCCGTACTGCATGTGCGAGTAGTGGCTCGTGATGACCGCGCCGTCGATCACGTGATCGATGTAGACGGTCACGCCGTAGGCGTCGCCCTGCTCGGTCGCGATGCGCACGGTTCCGTCAGCGATGGCCTGGATCGGAGCGCCGTCGCCGGGGACGAAGTCGATGCCCTCGTGCAGACGGCCGCTGCGCATGCCGTAGCCGTCGGTCATTCCGACGCCGACGAGGAACGGCCACTGGATGGCCGCGTCGGGGTCGTTCGTGAAGACCTCGTTGGAGTAGTTGATGCCCTGCTCGGCCGCGACCTGGACGAGCGAGATCGTGCTGAAGCCGTCGGCGCGCGTGAGGGACTCGTTCTGAACGCCGGCCGGAGCGACGAAGGCCTGGATCTCATCGGCGGACTCACCGTCGGCGGCCTGCTGGGAGGAGGCGACGAGCGAGGTCGCGGCAAGGGACGTGCCCTGGGAGGCGGCCACAGCCTCGGCGGGGAGCGTCATCGAGACCGCGAGCAGACCCGCGAGGCTCATGACACCGACCGTCGCACCGACGGCGAAGACCTTGCGTGCGCTGCGCTCACGGCGGCTGGCGGCGGGAGCAGCCGCATCGCTCTCGCTCTTCGCGTCGGTCGCGGACTGGCCGACGGCCGGCTCGGACGGAGCGGATGCCGTGGGCACGGGCCCGGTCGCGCGGAATGCCCGGGACGCGCGCTCGAAAGCGTCGGCGTCCGCCGTGTCGTCCGCCGCCTCCGCGCTCGTCGCTGCAGGCATCTCGAAAGCCTCGGAGGCCTCCGGCTCGGAGAGCTCGACGAGGTCTTCGACCTTGTCGGTCTCGGCCGGGGCGTCGACGGTGACGGGCTCGGCTGCGTGCTGAGGCGCGTCGTCGATGCGGGTCAGGGGCGCGTCGTCGATCGGGGCGTCGGCGGCCACACGCTGGCGGGCGGCGCGGCGGGAGAGCGGGGCGACAGCGGCGAGGGCGATGACAGCCTCAGCTGCTGCGACAGATTCCGTCGGTCCCACCGCAGGGGCCTCAGAGGCCGTGGTGCGGAGTCGGCTGGACCGGCGCGTGGGCGCAGAGGCAGCCTGGGGATTCTCGAAGGGCAAAGCGTTGTTCTCTCAGTCGTGCGTCAAGCTCGGGGGCGCTAACTCAGCTTTCACCTTCGGGTGGTGAAAGTAACGATCGCGTAAAACCCTATCGGTATCCGCCTGGGAATGCCATGAACAGGTCAGTGTTTCTCCCCCAGAAGAGCGAGGAGCCGGGCGTGCACCTCGGGTCCTCCGGAGATCAGCATGGGCCGCGCCGAATCGACATCGTGGCGCGAGACGAGGCCGCCGGCCTCCTCGACGAGGAGCGCTCCCGCCGCGAAATCCCACGGCTTGAGCCCTCGTTCGAAGTAGCCGTCGAGTCGTCCCGCCGCCACATAGGCGAGATCGAGGGCGGCGGATCCCGACCGGCGCAGATCTCGCGCCATCGTCATCACGCGTCGCACGGTCGCGAGGTCGCCGTCGTGGGTGGCCGGGTCGTATCCGAAGCCGGTGGCGAGGAGCGCCCCGGCCGAGGTGTCGGACGTCACCGCGAGTCGGGTCTCCCCCGCCCAGGCGCCGTGCCCGCGGGCCGCCGTGAACAGTTCCCCGAGCGCCGGGGCGTTGACCGCGGCGGCCAGCGCCTCCCACGACCCGGGTTCCGCCGAGCCTCGCACGGCGGCGATGCTGACGTTGTAGGCCGGCATCCCGTAGGCGTAGTTGACGGTGCCGTCGATCGGATCGACGACCCAGGTGATGCCGCTGGTCCCGCTCTCGGCCCCGGACTCCTCGCCGAGGAATCCGTCGTCCGGGCGGGCCGCGTCGACGCGCGCACGGATCAGTGCCTCGACCTCGCGGTCGGCTTCGGTGACGATATCGGCGATCGTCGACTTGGTCGCGGCCAGATGCACGCCGTCACGGCGACGGCGGAGCGCGAGCTCGCCGGCCTCACGTGCGATCTCGGTCGCGAGATCCTTGAGTTCGCCCTCGAGCGTCACTGCGCCGGGTACTGCGGTGCGGGCGGAGGCGGCGGGAATGCGGGCGGAGCCGCCTGCTGCGGTGCGGCCGGAGGCTCGGCGACGGGAGCCTGCGGTGCCGGGGGCACCTCCGGCGCCTGCGGAGCGGGCGGGGCGAACGCCTGTGCGTACTGCGGCGCGGCCGGTTCCGGCGCGACAGGGAACGCTGCTGCCGGAGCCTGCCCGAGCGACTGCTGCTGCGGCGCGACACTCGGGTATCCGGTGTAGTAGGCGTTCCAGTCGGGCGACGCGTCAGGAAGCGCGGGGAGCGGGGTGACGCCGTCGGCGTACGTGGGCCAGGCCGGCGCGGCTGCGATGGCGGCTGATGCCTGCGTCGGCTTCTTCGGCGCGAAGAGCGCGTTCAGGAGCGGGATGAGCGTCGTGCCGACAGCCGCGAGGATCGTCAGCGCGACCACGATGCGCCAGTAGAGCTCGCTGTAGTCGAAGCTGTGCGGGAAGGCCAGGAAGAAGATGAGCAGACCCACGAGGCCGGCCAGGAACACGATCGTCGCGATGTAGATGATGCGGGTGAACGTCGTCACGTGGCGCCGCGCCGCAGGCGTGAAGAGACGCACGTGGAGCAGGGCGAGCTGCAGGATGCCGATGACGAGCAGCAGCTGGAAGAACCGCTCCGCCCCCGTGAAGTAGCCGTCCTCCTCGGGAAGCCAGATCTTCACGGCGCCGACCAGGAGCGCGACGATCCACGTCACCATGCTGGCGAGTGCGAGCCAGTCCGGCCGGTTCGGTGCGAGACCGGCCTCGAGGATCGCGATGCCGGCGAAGGCGGCGAGGAGCAGGATGGTGAGGAACGCCCGACCGATCAGGCCGTCCTGATCGCCGATCAGCACCCAGACCACGCACACGAGCGCCGCAGCGATCAGCGCGCCGATGGCGATCCAGATCGCTCCCCTGATGAGCAGCGACATGTTCTTCTTCTCACCCTGCGTCGTCTGATGCGCGGTGATCTCCGGCTGAGACATGGCCATCCTCTCGTTGAGCGGCGATGCCCTCATCCTGCCACGCGAGCGGCCCGTTGCCCCGGCGGCCGCCCGGACGGGGCGAAGTCACCGCGCGAGTGCGGTCGGTGCAGAAGCAGTCAGACGGATCGCTTCGCGGATGCCGCGGCGAAGGCCGCGACCCGCGCCTGCGCGTCCGGGGTCTCGAGGGCTGCCCCGATCGAACGGGCCTCCTCGCTCAGCTGCTCGACGAACGAGCGCTCCGGCTGGGATCGCACCAGGTGCTTGGCCTGTCCGTACGCGTCGGCGGCACCGGCCAGCCAGAAGCGTGCGATCTCCTCGCCGCGTGCCCGCACGCGCTCCGCCTCGGTCGCGGCATCCTCTCCCTCGACCGCCTCCGCGACCAGTCCCCACTCCACTGCCTCCTGCGCGGTGAGAAGACGGTCCTGCAGGACGAGCTGCAGCGCACGGCGCTGCCCGACGGCGCGGGCGAGCTGCGCCGAGACCGACAGGTCCGGGGTGAGACCGATGTTCGCGTAGAGGCTGCCGAGTCGGGATCGCGATCCGACGACGGCGTAGTCGCTGCAGAGGAGGATGCCGAGTCCCCCGCCCGCCGTCGTCCCGTGCGCCGCGGCGACGACGGGAACCGACGATTCGGTGAGCGAGCGGATGCCGGCGTTGATCACCTCGGCGAGCGCCGTGATGTCCGCCCCGGAAGACGATCCCATCGTCGTGGCCATGTCGATGACGTCGCCGCCGGCGCAGAAGGCCGGGCCCGATGCGTCGAGCAGGATCGCCTTCACATCCGCTCTCGACGTGGCCTCGGCCGTCACGTCCTTCCAAGCGTGAGCCAGGTCGGCGTTGAACGCGTTGAGCCGGGTCGGACGGTTCAGCGTGAGCCGTGCCATCCCCTCTTCGACACGGAACAGGATGGCATCGCTCATGGCTTCTCCTTCGAGCATGGGACGTGTGGGTCCAGCGTAACCGCGATCAGTCCTGCGCCCAGACGCGCGAGACGAACGCCTCCATCCGCCGACGGGTGCCGTCGAGCCGGAAGTCCACCTGCCCGGGTGAGCGCACCTCGTTGGGTGCGAGGGGGTGCGCCAACCGCACGTTCTCGTGGCACGAGAGGTCGGAGCAGATGTAGGTGCCGAAGGAGTCGCCGCGGCGTCCTGCTTCTCCTGTGCGGCGGGCAGAGAGCATGGCCACCTGGTTTCCCGGCTGCATCGTGTGGCAGATGTTGCACATGCCGGAGCGCCCTCGCCCCGGTTCTGACGCGCGGAGCACCACTCCGACGACGCCGCCGTCGTGCTGGATCAGGACGTACCCGCGCTTGGACGCGCTCGGGTCGCGCCACGCGAAGAAGTCGAGGTAGTCCCAGTCGACGAGCACGAAGTCGTGCGGCATCTCGAGGGTGCGCAGCTCGTCTTCGTCCGCGTTGACGAACGATGCCCGGACTTCGGCTTCGGTGAGCGCTCGCATCGTTCCAGTCTATGAACCCTCGGACGTCGTCGAGGCCGGCGCCGCCTCTTCCGCCGCCGTCCGATCGCGGATGAGGAACCCGAATCCGAAGGCGATGAAGAACATCAGCACGCCGTAGACGGCTGCGGGGAGGCTCAGTTCGACGGAGCCGAGCACGGACTGCGCGATGACGATCGCGAGGGTGGCGTTATGGATGCCGATCTCGAACGAGGTGGCGATGGCCTGTCGCCTGCCCACCTGCAGCCACCGCGGGACGAGGAAGCCGATGGTCAGGCTGATCACGCAGAACAGCACCGTGATCAGCGCGAGCTGGGTGAAGTTGGAGATGAGCAATGCCCAGTTCGACACGACGGCGCCGACGATGACGACGATGAGGATGACGACGGATGCTATCCGCACGGGCTTGTCCATCCCTGTCGCGAACCTCGGCCAGAACCGACGGATGAGCATGCCGAGCGCGACGGGGAGGAGCACGATCGCGAACACCTCGAGCGCCTTCGACCACTGCAGGCCGAGCCGGTCGTCGAACGGCTGGAAGTAGGCGATGGCGAAGTTCGTGATGAGGGGCAGCGTGATCACCGCGATCACCGAGTTCACTGCGGTCAGCGAGATGTTGAGTGCGATGTCACCCCGGAACAGGTGGCTGTACAGGTTGGCCGTCGTGCCGCCCGGCGATGCGGCGAGCATCATCATGCCGACCGCGAGGATCGGTGGGAGCTGGAACGCGAGCACCAGGCCGAAGCAGATCGCCGGAAGAAGCAGCAGCTGGCAGAGCAGCGCGATGATCACCGCCTTGGGCTGCTTCAGCACCCGCGCGAAGTCGGCGAGGGTGAGGCTGAGCCCGAGCCCCAGCATGATGATGCCGAGGGCGACGGGAAGTCCGATGGTGGTCAACGCTGATCCCATGGGACTCAGTGTGGCGGATGCAGGGCCTCGGTGTCACGGGGTGATCGTCACCGGAGACGGATCATCGAGTCCCTGCATCAGCTGAACCTGCGTCCACGGGACCGGCGCGTCGTCGAAAACCGGCTGGATCACCTCCCAGATGCGCTCCGCATCCGGACCGACGAAGTACAGCGCGTATTCGCCCGCTCCGATCTCGTTCCCGTCGATCTGGCCGGCATCCGCCCTCGTCAGCGCTTCGTCCGCCGCCAGCTCGGTCTCGAGCATCGCGTCCATGAGCGAGAGGTCGAAGTCGGCATCACGGTCCTCGAATGTCACGACGACCCACTCATCCACCACAGGACTGGCCGATTCCGCGGGAGCGGGGAGGGCCGTCGACGCGCCATTCGAAGGGAGGACGGCCGCAGTCATCTGCAGCACCAGCACCACAGTCCAGACCATCGCCGCGATGAAGACGGCGATCTGGATCGCGATCGTCACGATGAGAGGTGCTGCCCCCTTGCCTCCTCGGCGTCGGATGACGGCGTGGCGTCCGATCACGTAGGCAAGCGGAGACAGCAAGGTCCACAGCCAGTGGAATGGGTCTGCGAATCCGCGACGCTCGAGCTCTCGCGCATCGAGGAAAGCGAACCACACGTACAGGGCGGACGATCCCCAACCGATCACCATCAGAACGAGGAACCAGGGATTGAAGAAGAGGGCCAGCTCTGCGGCGACGAGGCGCTGGGGGTCGGGAGTCGAACCGCCGGTGGGGAACAGCGCCACCAGGTCGACCATCCCTCGCAACATCTGGTCGAGATACACGAACGCCGGGTAGAGGCTCAGCAGCGGGAGAAGCACGATGAGCCACACCCACACCGTGTGCGAACTCGTTCCCGGAGCGGCCTGCGGCGGCAGCGGGTCTGGCGGCGCCCGATACTCGTCGGCCCACCCATACCCGTCCCACCAGCGCGGAGCACCCGCAGCGTCGGGATACCAGCCTGCCGGCGCGCTCACGGCGCCTCGCGAAGGGCGACGGAGACGCCCACGGGGTTCATCATGAGGTCACTGTATCGGGCACGCGGCCGGTCGTAACGCGGGGAGAAACGCGACAAGCCCCGGGCGACCGGGGCTTGTTGCGTGTGATCTGCGCTGGTGGCGAGTGAGGGATTCGAACCCCCGAATGCGATGCAGTCTGATTTACAGTCAGATCCCTTTGGCCGCTTGGGTAACTCGCCAGAGCGCACCCGTCCGACTTCGACAGCCAACCGGGGGCACGAAAGACCATCATACCCGTCAGACGCGGGCACATGAAATCGACGCGTCAGCTGCCGAAGACGCCTCGTTCGGCCTCTGCGAGCGACTCCGGCGTGCGCAGCAGACCGCCCTCGGCGCGGCATGTCGCGGCGGCGATGTCCATGGCCCTGGTGAGCAGCGCGCGCCACTCGACGAGGCGTGCCGGACTCCCCCCGACGAGCCCGGCGGCGACCGCCGAGAGCGTCGCGTCCCCTGCGCCCACCGTGTCGACGACGCGGCCCGGGAGGTCCGAGATCGGTGCCGCCGCGGTGCCGGCGTCCGTCTCGAGGATCGCGCCGTCGGCGCCGGCCGTCGCGAGAACAGCCCCGACTCCGAGGTCGCGGAGTCGGGCGCGCAGCGCGCCGAGGTCGCCGTCGTAGAGGATCGCCGCGTCATCGGCGCCGACCTTGACGATGGCGGCACCCGCAGCAGCGCGCTCGAAGCCCTTCACGAACTCGTCCCGGTCGCTCAACATGCCGGTCCGCGGATTCGGATCGATCGTCAGGCGCGCTCCCGCTGCGGCCTCGAGCAGAGCGTCCACCTCCGCCGGCACGTCGAAGGGGAAGCAGCTGATCGCGACCAGTCCCGCCTCCGCGATGGCGTCGCGGGCCGCATCGGAATAGCGGATGCGGCGCTTCCGGGCCGCTTCGTTGAAGACGTAGTCGGGTTCCCCGTCGGCCGCCCGCTGCACGACGGCGCGCGAGGATCCGTGCGGGGCCGCGCTCTCGATGAGGCGGACGCCGTGATCGGCGAGGTATTCGCGGATGTGCTCCCCGGCCTCGTCCGCACCGACCATCGCGATGAGCGTCGTCGCGACGCCGAGTCGCCGGAGCCCCACGGCCACGTTCAGCGCCGCCCCGCCGACCAGCTCGCGCACACCCGAATCGTCGCGGATCTCGTCGATCAGGGCATCGCCGATCACGACGACGGATCCTGCGACGGAAGTCTCGATGCTCATCCGCCGACCTTATCGCGACGCGCCACCGCGAGTGCGCGGCACGAATGCTGTCGTGCGACCCGCGAGCGCGCTACGGTGTGCCCATGAACGCGCGATTCCCCGCAGGCGCCGCGGCACTCCTCCTCGTCGCGATCCTCACCGCGTGCGGAACGGCATCCGATGGCCCGGGGAATGCCGGCGGATCACCGAGTCCGTCGCCAGGAGCATCCGACGGCCCCGCCGAGACCGGATCGCCGACCCCTTCCCCCAGCCCGTCACCGACCGCGAAGGGCGTCGCCCTGCCGACCGACTGCCGGGCGATCCTCTCCGACGACGTGCTCGCCCAGCTCGAGGGCGTGCCCCTCAACGACGCGGCCTTCGGTCCCTCTGGCGTCGGCACCGACGGGACCCTCACCTGTATCTGGGCGGACCCCCGAGCCGACACGACCCGTCTCGTCACGACGATCTCCGCGATGAACCGCGGCCCGGCTCTCGACATGCTCAACGCACTCGCCGACACCGAGGGGTTCGCCTGCTTCACCCCTGACGGCGGCACCCGGTGCGAGAAGACGTGGCCGAACACGCAGTACCCGGTGACCGACGGACGCACCCTGTTCTGGCGCGACGACATCATGATCGACACCCGCTATTCCAACCTCGCGCCGTCCGGCTACACGTCGTCGATCGTCTCGCACCTCTTCGACTGACGACCGCGCGCCGGCCGGCGGGCGGGCGCTCACCCGCGCTGCACCGCCGGCACGCTGTCGTCCGTACCCTCGGAGCCGTCGTCGAAGACCGCGACGCCCTCGTCCTCACCCGGCTCCTGCGCGTCGAGCTTCTCCTGCTCGCGCCGCGCCCGCCGCTCTGCGCGCTTGGCCATGCGGCGCTCACGCGAGCGTTCGAGCAACAGGTACAGGATCGGCACGAGCACCAGCGTGAGAAGGGTCGAGCTGATGAGGCCGCCGATCACGACGATCGCGAGCGGACGGGAGATGAACACCCCGCCTCCCGTGATCCCGAACGCCATCGGGAGCAGCGCGAAGATCGTCGCCGTCGCCGTCATCAGGATCGGGCGCAGACGCAGTCGCGTTCCGTGGTAGACCGCCTCAGCGAGATCGGCCCCGCCCTCCCGCAGCTTGTTGACCAGGTCGAGCAGCACGATCGCGTTGGTGACCACGATGCCGATGAGCATCAGGAGTCCGATCAGCGCCGGGAGGCCGAGCGGCGTGCCGGTGAGCAGCAGCCCGACGATCGCTCCGGTGGCGGCGAACGGCACCGCGATGAGCAGGATCGTCGGCTGACGCAGATTGCGGAACGTCATGACCATCACCAGCAGGACCAGGGCGATCGCGGCGAGCATGGCGAGGCCGAGCTGCCCGAAGGCGTCATCCTGATCGGCAGCGACACCGGCGACCTCGAATCGGGTGCCCGCAGGCAGATCGAACTTCGCGGTCGCCGCGTCCAGCGCCTGCGTCGCCGCATCGAGCTGCCCGCTCTTCGGCGTGACCGTGATCGTCACGACGCGTTCGCCGCCGATCCGCGAGATCGACGGTGCCGTCATCTCCTCGGTCACGGTCGCGACATCGGCGACGCGCACGGCCGTGCCGCGCACCTCCGCCGCGGCCTTCTGCTCGGCCTCGAGCCGGGTCGCCTCCTCCTGCTGCGCGGCGGCCTCCGTCTGACTCTCCCGGAGCTGCGTCAGCTGCGCGTCGGCGGCCTCGACGCCGGCCTGTGCCTGTCCGATCGCGGAGAGCATCGCGGCGATCTGCTCCTGACGCTCGCGCTCGGCGTCGATCGCCGCCTGTGTCTCGGGCGTGACCGGATCCGGCACGACGGGCGCTGATGCCTCCAACTGGGCCAACTGGCCTCGGAGGGTGCTGATCTGATCGCGGAGCTCGGAGCGCTGGTCGGTCGTGTCCGCGATCTGCTTGTCCATCTCGCGCTCGGCCTTCGCCTTCTGCTCCTCGGCCTTCTGCTTCTGCTGCGCCTCGAGCGCGTCGAGTGCTGCCTTCTGCGCCGCCGCGGTCTGCTTGGACGTGACCGGGAGCGCCATCGCGGCGACCGCGTCGACACCTCCGCTGACCGCGGCGGTGCGGATGACGATGTCACGCTCTCGACCGTCGAGCATCACGCTGCCGGCAGGCGTGCCGTTCAGCGCAGCGGTGATCGCCGACGCGATCTGCTGCTGATCGAAACCGAGCGCCGCCGCCTTGAGAGGATCGACCGTCACCTGCACGAGCGGCTGCTCGCCGCTGATGTCGCTGGAGGCGTTCTGGATGCTCCCCTCCTTCTCGAGAGCCTTGATCAGGGACTCGCTCGCCGCCGCGAGCGCCTTCGGATCGTCCCCGATCACGCGCAGATCGATTCCCGATCCCGCGCCGCTGGAGTCGGCCGTCTGCACCTCGAACTGCTCGGGATCTCCGAGCTCCTCGAGCTTGCGGTCGATGCCGTCCTGCACATCCGCGACCTTCGCGCCCTTGTCGAGCGTGACGTCGAAGGTGTTGACGTTCTCCTCGCCGGCGCCGGTGGATGCCCCGGGGATCGTGGAGCGGACGCTCTCGACGCCCGTGACCTTCTGCAGTGCGCGCTCGACGGGCTCAGCCGCCGCCACACGGTCCTCGACCGTTCCCGCCTCCTCCGGCGTCTGCGTCACCGTGATGCTCTGCTGGCTGGACTCCCCGAGGAAGTCCGTGGGGATCTGCGTCGCGAGGACGAACGTCGCCAGCAGCACCGCGGTCGAGGCGGCGAGCGTGATGACCGGCCTCCGATGGGTCGCACCGAGGAACGACATGAACCCCCGCTGCAGCCTGTCCTCCGGTGCGCTCATCTCGGCGCGGGCGAACGCACCTGCATCCTCGACGGGCGCCTCCGCCTCCGCCGCGGCGATCGCGCCGCCTGCCGTCGCCGCTGCGGCACGTCGCGCGCCGCGTGACCGCAGGAAGACGTACGCCAGGACCGGGACGATCGTCAACGCGACGACGAGGGACGCGGCCAGCGCGATCGTCACCGTGATCGAGAACGGACGGAACAGCTGTCCGGTGACGCCCGACACGAACGCGATCGGCAGGAAGACCGCGATCGTCGTGGCCGTCGAGGCGATGATCGCTCCCGACACCTGCTTGACCGAGGCGACGATGTCCGCCGCCGTCGGCACCTTCCTCTCCGCATGTCTGTTGATGTTCTCGATGACGACGATCGAGTCGTCCACGACGCGTCCGATCGCGATCGTGAGGGCGGCGAGCGTGAAGATGTTGAGGGTGTTGTCGGTCCAGAGCAGCGCGATCATCGTGATCAGCAGCGAGAGCGGGATCGACACGGCCGCGATGATCGTCGAGCGCCAGGACCGCAGGAACGCGAAGATGATGACGACCGCGAACAGCAGCCCGAGTCCGCCCTCGGTCGAGAGGTCTTCGATCGACTGCTCGATGTAGGGAGCCTGATCGAAGATCGGGAGGAACTCGGCCTTCAGCGAGTCGCTGTACCGATCGAGGATCGCGGTGACACCGTGCGAGATCTCGACGGCGTTCGAACCGATGGCCGGCATCACCTGGATCGTGAGAGCCGCCTTGCCGTTCACGCGCGACAGCGAACCGGTCGGCTCTGGCTGCAGCGTGACGTCCGCGACATCCTGGATCTGGACCGCGCCCTCGGCGACCTGCACGGGAAGCGCCGCGATCGTCTCGATGCTGTCGACGCCAGGACCGACGTTGACCGCCACCTGGCCCTCGTCGGTGCCGACCTGACCGGCGGACAGCACGGCGCTGTTGCTCTGCAGCGCCGCCAGCACCATGGCCGGGTCGACCTTCAGACGGTCGACGTCGGCCGGACGCAGCGAGACCTCGATCCGCTGCGACTCGCGGCCCTCCAGCGTGGCCGCGCGCACCCCGGCCACAGCGCGGATCTCGGGCAGGACGCTCTGCTCGAGGGCCTCCGCGAAGGTGTCGGCATCCGATGTCGAGCCCGCGCTCAGCACCATGGCCGGGATGTCTGCGGCGGAACCCGACTGCACGATGACGGTCGAGTCCTTCGGCAGCGCGGTCTTGGCCCCGTCAACGGCCGCCTTGATCGCGCGGAGCGTCTCCTCGGCGTCGAGCTCGAACGGCCAGTTGACCATCACCTGCGCACTGCCGCTCTGAGTGGTGGAGCTGACCGAGGTCAGCCCGCTCATGCCTCCCAGCGCCTCTTCGACCGGCTCTGTGGCGAGCTGGACCATCTGGTCGGGCGCGAGCCCGCTGGAGCTCACCGAGATGTACGCTCCCGGTTGCGTCATCGACGGCGTCAGCTCCTGACGGAGCGAGGACATCGCGATGATGCCGAACACGGCGACGGCGATCGTGATCAGGCCGACGATGGCACGGTTGGCGAGGCTGGCGCGCGTGAGGAATGTCATGTGTGGCGAGGAGTTTCGTTCGGTGCGACAGGGCAGAGGCGCGGCCCTGTCGCGGCTCCCGGCCGCGGTCGTGCGCGATTCCTGGCCGCCGTCGAGCAGCGATGAGTCCAGCCAATCGTCTCCGGTCCACCCCGGCATCCGCCGGTGGTACCGACCGGGTCCGCCTACGGGACGATTTCTCCTCCCCCGTGCGAGGGAGGAGGCGCGTGAACGCACGAAGAAGGCCCCGGGGCGAACCCCGGGGCCTTCTTCACTTCGTCACACCTCAGTTATAGGTACCGGGCGTGATGTCGTCCGTCGAGAACGCGTCGAAGTCGACGTAGCCGAAGTCGCCGTCGGCGTACGCCCCGTCGGATGCGAAGATCCGGTTCGGGTAGCGCTCGCTCTTGGCTTCCTCGGTCGCCTCGACCGTGACGTCACGGTACTTCGAGAGTCCCGTTCCGGCGGGGATGAGCTTACCGATGATGACGTTCTCCTTGAGACCGACCAGCGGGTCGCGCTTGCCCTGCATCGCAGCCTCGGTGAGCACGCGGGTCGTCTCCTGGAACGACGCAGCCGACAGCCACGACTCGGTCGCGAGCGACGCCTTCGTGATACCCATCAGCTCCGAACGACCGGAAGCCGGACGCTTGCCCTCGGCCACAGCCTCGCGGTTGATCGCCTGGTAGCGCTTGAGGTCGACCATCTCACCCGGGAGCAGGGTCGTGTCGGCGTGATCGACGACGGTGACCTTGCGGAGCATCTGACGGACGATGACCTCGATGTGCTTGTCGTGGATCGGCACACCCTGCGAGCGGTACACGCCCTGGACGCCGCCGACGAGGTAACGCTGCACCTCGCGAGCACCCATGACGCGCATGATCTCCTTGGGGTCGAGCGTTCCGACCAGGATCGGCTGACCGACCGTGACGTGCTGGCCGTCTTCCACGAGCAGCGTCGCACGACGCAGCACCGGGTAGATGACCGGCTCGTCGCCGCTGTCGGGCGTCAGGATGACCTTCTTGCCCTTGTCGGTCTCGTCGATCGTGATGCGACCGTCGGCCTCGGCGATCGGGGACGCACCCTTGGGGGTACGAGCCTCGAACAGTTCCTGCACACGGGGAAGACCCTGCGTGATGTCGTCTGCCGACGCGGAACCACCGGTGTGGAACGTACGCATCGTCAGCTGGGTACCGGGCTCACCGATCGACTGGGCCGCGATGATGCCGACGGCCTCACCGATGTCGACCGTCTTGCCGGTGGCCAGCGAACGGCCGTAGCACTGCGCGCAGACACCGACGGCGGAGTCGCAGGTCAGGACCGAGCGGACCTTGATGGTCTCGACACCCAGACCGACCAGCTTGTCGATCAGGACATCGCCCACGTCGTCGCCGGCCGAGGCGAGGACCTCGCCCGAGTCGCTGACGACATCCGAGGCCAGGGTACGGGCGAACACCGAGTTCTCGACGTTCGCATCGCGGACCAGCTCACCCTGCGAGTTCGGAGCGGCGATCGGGAGCTCGAGGCCCTTCGACGTGCCGCAGTCCTCTTCGCGGATGATGACGTCCTGCGAGACGTCCACCAGACGACGGGTCAGGTAACCCGAGTCGGCGGTACGCAGAGCGGTGTCGGCCAGACCCTTACGGGTACCGTGCGTCGCGATGAAGTACTCCGCCACCGACAGACCCTCGCGGTACGAGGAGATGATCGGACGCGGGATGATCTCACCCTTGGGGTTGTTCACCAGACCACGCATACCGGCGATGTTCCGGATCTGCAGCCAGTTACCACGGGCGCCGGAGGACACCATGCGGTTGATGGTGTTGTCCTCAGGGAAGTGCGCCTTCATCGCGGCCTGCACCTCGTCGGTCGCCTCGGTCCAGATCTTGATGAGCTCCTGACGACGCTCGGCGTCGGTCGTGAGGCCCTTCTCGTACTGGGACTGGACCTTCGCGGCCTGCTTCTCGTAGCCCGCGACGATCTCCGCCTTGTTCGGCGGGGTGAGGATGTCGCTCAGGGCGACGGTCACACCGGAGCGCGTGGCCCAGTAGAAGCCGGCGTCCTTGATGCGGTCCAGCGATGCGGCGGTCTCGACCTTGGGGTACTCCTCGGCCAGCTTGTTGACGATCTGCGACAGCTTGTTCTTGTCAGCCTGCTCGCGGACGAAGGGGTAGCCCTTCGGGAGCGTGTCGTTGAAGATCGCCTGACCCAGCGAGGCGTCGACGAGACCGTGACGCTCGTAGCCCTCGGGCGCGTCGCCCTCGAGGAACGTCAGACCCGGGATGCGGATGCGGACCTTGGCCTGCAGGTCGAGGCTGCCCTCGTCCTTCGCCAGGATCGCCTCTCCCACCGAACCGAACGCACGGCCCTCGCCGGCTGCGCCCTCCCTGACCGTGGTCAGGTGGTGCAGACCGATGATCATGTCCTGCGAAGGCAGGGTGACCGGACGGCCGTCGGACGGCTTCAGGATGTTGTTCGACGCGAGCATCAGCACGCGGGCCTCGGCCTGAGCCTCGACCGACAGCGGCAGGTGCACGGCCATCTGGTCACCGTCGAAGTCGGCGTTGAACGCCGCGCAGACGAGCGGGTGGAGCTGGATGGCCTTGCCCTCGACGAGCTGCGGCTCGAACGCCTGGATGCCGAGACGGTGCAGGGTGGGTGCACGGTTCAGCAGCACCGGACGCTCGCGGATGATCTCCTCGAGCACGTCCCAGACCTCGGGACGGGTGCGCTCGACGGCACGCTTGGCCGCCTTGATGTTCTGCGAGTGACCGAGGTCGATCAGGCGCTTGATCACGAACGGCTTGAAGAGCTCCAGAGCCATCTGCTTGGGCAGACCGCACTGGTGCAGCTTCAGCTGCGGTCCGACGATGATCACCGAACGACCCGAGTAGTCGACGCGCTTTCCGAGCAGGTTCTGACGGAAGCGACCCTGCTTGCCCTTGAGCATGTCGCTGAGCGACTTCAGGGCGCGGTTGCCGGTACCGGTGACGGGACGACCACGGCGACCGTTGTCGAACAGGGCGTCGACGGCCTCCTGCAGCATCCGCTTCTCGTTGTTGACGATGATCTCGGGAGCACCGAGGTCGATCAGACGACGAAGACGGTTGTTGCGGTTGATCACACGACGGTAGAGGTCGTTGAGGTCGGAGGTCGCGAAGCGGCCACCGTCGAGCTGCACCATCGGGCGCAGCTCCGGCGGGATCACCGGGACGACATCCAGGACCATGGCGGCCGGGCTCATGCCGGTCTCCAGGAACGAGTTGACGACCTTCAGACGCTTGATCGCGCGGATCTTGCGCTGACCCTTGCCCTCGGAGATCTGCAGGTGCAGGTTCTCCGCCTCGGCAGCGAGGTCGAACGCCGCGAGGCGACGCTGGATCGACTCGGCGCCCATGTAGGCCTCGAAGTACTGACCGAAGCGGTCCTGCAGCTCGTGGAAGACGTCGTCCTCGGGACGGAGTGCGCCGACCTCGAGCGTGCGGAAGTCCTCCCACACGCGCTCCAGCTTGAGGATCGCCTCGTCGGCGCCCTTGCGGATGAGGGACATCTCCTTCTCGGCGGCGTCCTTCACCTTCTTCTTGGCGTCGGCCTTCGCACCCTCGGCCTCGAGAGCAGCGAGCTCCTCCTCGAGACGAGCGAGGCGCTCGGCGATCTTGGCGTCACGACGGTCGCCGAGCGTCTTCAGCTCGAGACGGATGTTGTTCTCCTGCGTGCCCAGGTCGCGGTGACGAGCATCCTCGTCGACCGAGATGACCATGTAGGCGGCGAAGTAGATGACCTTCTCGAGGTCCTTCGGCGCCATGTCGAGCAGGTAGCCGAGACGCGAGGGGACACCCTTGAAGTACCAGATGTGGGTGACGGGAGCGGCGAGCTCGATGTGACCCATGCGCTCACGACGGACGGAGCTCTTGGTGACCTCCACGCCGCAGCGCTCGCAGACGATTCCCTTGAAGCGGACGCGCTTGTACTTTCCGCAGGCGCACTCCCAGTCGCGGGACGGGCCGAAGATCTGCTCTCCGAAGAGACCGTCCTTCTCCGGCTTCAGGGTGCGGTAGTTGATGGTTTCGGGCTTCTTGACCTCGCCGTAGGACCACGCGCGGATGTGGTCTGCGGTCGCCAGGCCGATGCGAAGCTCATCGAAGGTTGTGGACTCGAGCACTAGTTCTCCTGTGTCGGAAATTCTTTTTGAGAAGTCTGGCGCCGGCAAGCTCAGTCACCCGGGTGGGCTCCTGAGCTTGCCTGCGGATTAGATCTCGTCGATCGAGGCGGCCTCGAAGCGGCTGGAGATGTTGATCCCGAGCTCCTCCGCTGCGCGGAAGGCCTCGTCGTCGGTGTCGCGGAGGTTGACCAGCGTGCCGTCGGCCGAGAGGACCTCGACGTTCAGGCAGAGCGACTGCATCTCCTTCATGAGCACCTTGAACGACTCGGGGATGCCCGGCTCCTGGATGTTCTCGCCCTTGACGATCGCCTCGTACACCTTGACGCGGCCGAGGATGTCGTCGGACTTGATCGTGAGGAGCTCCTGGAGCGCGTATGCGGCGCCGTAGGCCTCGAGGGCCCACACCTCCATCTCACCGAAGCGCTGTCCACCGAACTGCGCCTTACCACCGAGCGGCTGCTGGGTGATCATCGAGTACGGACCCGTGGAACGTGCGTGGATCTTGTCGTCGACCAGGTGGTGCAGCTTCAGGATGTACATGTAGCCCACCGAGATCGGAGCCGGGAACGGCTCACCCGAGCGGCCGTCAAACAGCTGCGTCTTGCCGGTGGAGTCGATCAGGCGGACACCGTCGCGCGTCGGGAGCGTCGCGTCGAGGAGACCGGCGATCTCCTCCTCGCTCGCACCGTCGAACACCGGGGTCGCGACCTTCGTGCCGGGGGCGGCCTCGAACGCGTCCTTCGGGAGCCGTGCGGCCCACTCCGGAGTGCCCTCGACCTTCCAGCCCTGGTTGGCGATCCACCCGAGGTGGGTCTCCAGGACCTGGCCGAAGTTCATTCGACCCGGGATGCCGAGCGGGTTCAGCACGATGTCGACCGGGGTGCCGTCCGAAAGGAACGGCATGTCCTCGATCGGGAGGATCTTCGCGATGACACCCTTGTTGCCGTGACGGCCGGCGAGCTTGTCGCCCTCGGTGATCTTGCGCTTCTGGGCGATGTAGACCACGACGCGGCGGTTCACGCCGGAGCCGAGCTCGTCGTCGCCGTCCTCGGCGTTGAACTCCTTGACGGCGATGATCGTGCCCTGCTCGCCGTGGGGCACCTTCAGGGAGGTGTCGCGGACCTCGCGGCTCTTCTCGTTGAAGATCGCGCGGAGCAGGCGCTCCTCGGCCGACAGCTCGGTCTCGCCCTTCGGCGTGACCTTGCCGACGAGGATGTCGCCGGGGCGGACCTCGGCGCCGATGCGGATGATGCCGCGCTCGTCGAGGTCCTTCAGCAGCTCAGGGCTGACGTTGGGGAGGTCACGGGTGATCTCCTCCTTGCCGAGCTTCGTGTCGCGGGCGTCGACCTCGTACTCCTCGATGTGGATCGAGGAGAGGGTGTCGTCCTTCACGAGGTCCTGGCTGAGGATGATCGCGTCCTCGAAGTTGTAGCCCTCCCACGTCATGAAGGCGACGAGGAGGTTCTTCCCGAGGGCCAGCTCGCCGTTCTCGGTCGCGGGGCCATCGGCGATGACCTCTCCGACCTCGACGCGCTCGCCGGCGGAGACGACGACCTTCTGGTTGTACGACGTGCCCTGGTTGGAGCGGTCGAACTTGCGCAGGTGGTACTCCTGCGTGCCGCCCTCGTCGAGCATGACGACGACGCGGTCCGCGGAGACCTCGGAGACGACACCGGCCTTGTCGGCGGTGAGCACGTCACCGGCGTCGATGGCCGTGTAGCCCTCCATACCGGTTCCGACGAGCGGCGAGTCGCTGCGGAGCAGCGGCACAGCCTGACGCTGCATGTTGGCACCCATGAGGGCGCGCTGTGCGTCGTCGTGCTCGAGGAACGGCACGAGCGAGGTCGCGACCGACACCATCTGGCGCGGGGAGACGTCGATGTAGCCGATCTCCTCGGGCAGGAACAGGTCGACCTCGCCGCTGCCGCCCTTGGGGCGGGCCAGGACGTGGCTCTCGCGGAAGCGACCCTTGGCATCGAGCGGGGCGTTGGCCTGCGCGATGTTGAAGTCGACCTCTTCGGAAGCCGTCAGGTAGTCGATGTGCTCGGTGACGACGCCACCCTCGACCTTGCGGTACGGGGTCTCGATGAAGCCGAACGAGTTGATTCGCGCGAAGGTCGCGAGCGCACCGATCAGACCGATGTTCGGGCCTTCCGGCGTCTCGATCGGGCACATGCGGCCGTAGTGCGACGGGTGGACGTCACGCACCTCGACACCGGCGCGGTCACGGCTCAGACCACCGGGGCCGAGCGCGGAGAGACGACGCTTGTTGGTCAGACCCGCGAGCGGGTTGTTCTGATCCATGAACTGCGACAGCTGCGACGTTCCGAAGAACTCCTTGATCGCGGCGACGACGGGGCGCACGTTGATCAGGGTCTGCGGCGTGATCGCCTCGATGTCCTGCGTGGTCATGCGCTCGCGGACGACGCGCTCCATGCGGGACAGACCGGTGCGGACCTGGTTCTGGATCAGCTCGCCGACCGCGCGGATGCGACGGTTGCCGAAGTTGTCGATGTCGTCGGTCGCGAGACGGATCTCGGCCTTCTTGCCACCGCGGATGCCCGTGAAGGTCTCCTCGGTACCGGCGTGCAGACGCACGAGGTACTTGATCGTGGCCACGATGTCCTCGACGGTCAGGACCGAGGAGTTCAGCGGCTGGTCGAGACCGAGCTTGTGGTTGATCTTGTAACGACCGACCTTCGCCAGGTCGTAGCGCTTCGGGTTGAAGTAGAAGTTGTCCAGCAGCGCGCGGGCGGCCTCGGCGGCGACCTGCTCGCCCGGACGGAGCTTGCGGTAGATGTCGCGGAGCGCATCTTCCTTGGTGACGATCGTGTCCTTCGCGAGCGTCTCCTCGATCGAGGTGTAGCCGGCGAACTCCGCGAGGATCTCCTCGCTCGTCATGCCGAGCGCCTTGAGGAAGACGGTGACCGACTGCTTGCGCTTGCGGTCGACGCGCACGCCGACCTGGTCGCGCTTGTCGATCTCGAACTCGAGCCATGCGCCACGGCTCGGGATGACGCGCGCCGACACGATGTCCTTGTCGGACGTCTTGTCGGGGGTCTTGTCGAAGTAGACACCCGGCGAGCGCACGAGCTGCGAGACGACGACGCGCTCGGAGCCGTTGATGATGAACGTGCCCTTGTCGGTCTGGAGCGGGAAGTCGCCCATGAAGACCGTCTGGGTCTTGATCTCACCGGTGAGGTGGTTCATGAACTCGGCCTCGACGTACAGCGGAGCGGCGTAGGTCTTGCCACGCTCCTTGCACTCGTCGATCGAGTACTTCTCCGGCTCGAGGTACGGGTTCGTGAACGACAGCTGCATCGTCTCGCCGAGGTCCTCGATGGGAGAGATCTCCTCGAAGATCTCGCCCAGACCCGAGTTCTCGTTGACGTCGGTGCGGCCGGCCTTCTTGGCCTCGGCCACGCGCGCCTTCCAGGCGTCGTTGCCGACGAGCCAGCCGAAGGACTCGGTCTGCAGAGCCAGAAGGTCAGGGACCGTCAGGGTGTCGGAGATCTTGGCGAACGAAAGACGGGATGCTCCGCGTCCGTTCTTGGTGGTGGTGGATGTGGATGCGTTGCGAGCAGCAGCCAAGGGAATAACCTCCGTGAGCCCCGCAGGGCTTCTCGATTCCTTTGTCGTCAGGTGGAGTGTGCGCTCAAAGACTCAACGAATGCCGACCACCATATGAGGGCAGGGAGAAGCGAGCGCAACTACCAACTATACGTGTGATTCTGCGACATGGCAAGCTCAGTCCTTGACCAATCTCGGAAGCTGCGGTAAAAGCATCCGAGATCGGCCGGTCAGGACGCGATGTTCAGCTCGTTGCCGGGGATCGAGGCCAGCAGCTTGCGCGTGTACGGGTCGCGCGGGTTCGTGAAGATCTCCTCCGAGGAGGCCGCCTCCACGAGCTTGCCGTCCTTCATCACACACACGTAGTCGCTGATCAGTCGCACCACCGCGAGGTCGTGCGAGATGAACAGGTAGCTCAGGCCGTACTCCCGCTGCAGCTCGCCGAGCAGCTTCAGGATCTGGTCCTGCACGAGCACGTCCAGCGCGGAGACCGGCTCGTCGCACACGATCAGATCCGGCGAGAGCGCGAGCGCCCGCGCGATCGCGACCCGCTGTCGCTGCCCGCCGGAGAGCTCCGACGGGTAGCGGCGCAGCATCGACTGCGGCAGGGCCACATCGTCGAGGAGCTGTCGCACGCGCTTGCGCCGGTCGGCACCGCTCCCCCTCTTGTAGAAGTCCAGCGGCTCGGCGATCAGTCGCTCGATCGTGAACATCGGGTTCAGGCTCGAGTACGGATCCTGGAAGATCGGCTGCACCTGCTGGCGGAAGTTCTTCGTCTCCGCCCGGCTCAGCGACGAGATGTCCTTGCCCTCGTAGCGGATCAGCCCGCTCGTGGGCTCGATCACCTTCAGCAGCATCCGCGCGGTCGTCGTCTTGCCCGAACCGGACTCCCCCACGATCGCGACCGTCTCGCCGCGCGGGATCGCGAGCGATACGTCGTCGACGGCCACGAAGTCCTCGCCGCGACCCCTCACCGGGTAGACCTTGGTGAGGTTCTCGATCTCGACGATGTTGTCCTTCGGCTTCGCCGCCTCGGCTTCGTCCGCAGCCTCCGTCCGCTCCTCGACGTGGAACGCCTCCGGCCGCAGGCGCGCGGCCGCGACCGACGGCGCCGCCGCCACGAGGGACTGGGTGTACGGATGCTGCGGAGCCTCGAGGATCTGCCGCGCAGGGCCCTGCTCCACGACCTTGCCGCGGTGCATCACGACGACCCGCTCGGCGCGCTCGGCGGCGAGACCCAGGTCGTGCGTGATGAGCAGGACCGCCGTTCCGAGCTCTCGCGTCATCGCGCCGATCTGGTCGAGGATCGTGTGCTGCACGGTGACGTCGAGCGCGCTGGTGGGCTCGTCCGCGATCAGCAGACGCGGCTTGCACGCCAGGCCGATCGCGATGAGCGCTCGCTGGCGCATGCCGCCGGAGAACTCGTGCGGATACTGCTTCGCACGACGCTCCGGGTCGGGCAGCCCCGCGGCGGTGAGCGCCTCGACGACCTTCCCCTGCACGTTCTGCCGGTTGGCGAGACCGTGGGCGAGCAGCGTCTCCGCCACCTGCGTCCCGATCTTCGCGACCGGGTTCAGGTTCGACATCGGATCCTGCGGCACGAGACCGATGTCACGACCGCGGATCATCCGCAGCTCGTTCTCCGGCGCGTGCGCGATCTCCCTGCCGTCGAGACGGATGCTGCCCGAGGCGACCTTCCCGCCGCCGGCCAGCAGTCCGATGATGGCCATCGCGGTCGTGGACTTGCCCGAGCCGGACTCCCCCACGATCGCCACGGTCTCGCCGGCGGCGATCTCGAGATCCACTCCCTCGACGGCGTGCACGACGCCGTCCATCGTGGCGAAGTCCACGGCGAGGCCCTGGACCGACAGCAGCGGTGCGGTCGACATCTGATTCTCCTTCGCGGCGTTCATCGCGCCCTCGTCCGGGGATCCATCGCCTCGCGCAGCGCCTCACCCAGCAGGGTGAAGCCGAGCGCGGTGACCGCGATGCAGATACCGGGCAGGAACGCCAGCCATGGTGCGATCGCGAGCTCCGCCTGCGCGTAGGTGAGCATGCGGCCCCACTCCGCCGTCTCGGGGCGACCGCCGCCGAGACCGAGGAACGACAGCGCGGCCGCGTCGATGACGGCGGTGGCCAGCGTCAGCGTGCCCTGCACGATGACCGGGCCGATGGCGTTCGGCAGCACGTGCGACATGGTGATCTGTCCGCGGCCGAGTCCCAGCGTCTGCGCGGACAGCACGTAGTCGCTCGACCGCTGCTGCAGCATCGAGGCGCGCAGCAGGCGCGCGAAGATCGGCACCTGGGACGCTCCGATGGCGATCATCACCGCGAACGGCGTCTGACCGAGGATGGCCGCGATCGACACGGCCAGCAGCAGGTTCGGCACCGACAGGATGATGTCGACGACGCGCATGATGACGGTGTCGACCCATCCCCCGAACGTGCCGGCGAGCAGGCCGAGAACCATGCCGCCCACCAGGCCGAGGGCCGTGGAGATCACGCCGACCAGAAGCGATGCCTGCGCTCCCCAGATGAGCTTCGAGAGCACATCACCGCCGAAGCGGTCGAGACCGAGCGGGAACTCCGGCAGCTCACCGGGACCGGGGATGTGCGTCGGGGTGATGAACTTCGCACCGGGCAGCGCCGTCTCCGGATAGGGAGCGAGCAGGGGTGCGAGTGCCGAGACGAGCAGGAAGGCGAGCACGATGGCCGCGCCGATCCACGCCGTCGGGTTGCGGCGGAGTCGGCGGAAGACGTCGCGCCAGAACCCTCCGGATCCGTCCTTGAGACCGGCCTGGGCGATCGCGACGGTGTCGATGACGCCGCCGCTCTCCGCCGACGGTCCCTGTGCGGGTGGGAGTGCGACGCTCATGATGCGGCCTCCGTGCGGACGATGGTGAGGGACATCACTGCACTCTCACTCTCGGATCGATGAAGCTGTAGGAGACATCCACCGCCAGGTTGATCAGCGCGTACGCGATCGCGATGAAGATGATGAATCCCTGGAGCACGGGGAAGTCCCGCGTGAAGATCGCTCTCGCGAGGAACGAGCCGATCCCGGGGAAGGCGAACACGGTCTCGGTGAGCACCGCGCCCGAGATGAGCAGACCGGTCTGGAGGCCGATCGTGGTGATCACCGGGAGCATCGCGTTGCGCAGGATGAAGCGGCTGCGCAGCGTCGACGACCCCACGCCCTTCGCCCGACCGGTGCGCACGTAGTCCGCGTTCTGCACCTCCAGGACGCTGGCCCTGGTGATGCGGACGATGATGGCGAGCGGGATCGTGCCGAGAGCGAGCGCCGGCAGGATGAGATGCAGGATCGCATCCCAGGACGCGTCGAACTCGCCGGTGATGAGGCCGTCCCACACGTAGAAGCCCGTGGGATGGGTGGCGTCTATTCGCGGATCCTGCCTGCCGTCGGACGGCAGCCAGCCCAGCTGCACCGCGAAGACGTACTTCAGGATGAAGGCCAGGAAGAACACCGGGATGGTGATGCCGACGAGGCTCAGCACGACGGACGCGTGGTCCGTGAGCTTCCCGTGACGGCGCGCGGCCCAGTAGCCGAGCGGGATGCCGACGCCGACGGCGAAGATGAGCGCCATGACGCTCAGCTCGAGCGTCGCAGGGAAGCGGCGGAAGAACTCCTCCACCACGGGACGGTTGGTCTGGATCGACGTGCCGAAGTCTCCCTGGAGGAGGCGTCCGATCCAGATGAAGTACTGCTCGAGCAGCGGCCTGTCGAAGCCGTAGAGCTCGTTGACTCTGGCGATGGCGTCGGGAGTCGCCTTCTCACCGAGAAGAGCGACGGCGGGGCCGCCGGGGAGGGCCCTGACCCAGGCGAACAGCAGGATGCTGAGCCCGAACAGGGTGGGGATGAGGAACAGCAGTCGCCTGCCGATGGTGCGCAGCAAAGAGATCTCCGATGATCGGAAGGTACGCCGTGTTCCGGTTCTCGCGATGCGCGAGAACCGGAACACGGCTCCTCAGATGGTCAGACCTACTTGGTGAGGACGATGTCGGTGAAGACCTCGTCGTTCACGGGGCTGGCCGGGTAGCTCTTCACGCGCGGGTCGAACGCCAGGGTCGGCGCCGGGTGCGCGAGCGGGACACCGGGGATGAACTGCGCGACATCCTCGTTGATCTGCTCGTAGAGCGGGGTCTGCTCGTCGAGGCTGGAGACACCGCGTGCCTCGGCCAGCTTCTGGAACAGCTCCGGGTTGTTGAAGCCCCACTCGGAGCTCTCCTGACCGAAGAAGACGCCGACGAAGTTGTCGGTGTCGTTGTAGTCACCGGTCCAGCCGAGCAGGTGGATGCCGTGGTCCGGCGTTCCGGTGGTGCGGTCGAGGTACTCGACCCACTCCTCCGAGACCGGGGTGGTCTCGACGCCGACCTCGGCGAGCTGCGAGGACAGCACGGTGAAGATCTGCTCGGGGTCCGGCATGTAGGGGCGCGACACGTTGACCGGGTAGTTGAAGTCCAGCTTCAGCGGGTTGGCCTCGGTGTAGCCCGCCTCGGCGAGAAGCGACTTGGCCTTCTCCGGGTCGAACTCGTAGGTCGTGACGTCGGGGTTGTAGCCGTTGACGACCTCGGGAACGAACTCGATCGCCTTCTTGGTGCCCTCGGGGAGGACCTGGCTGATCAGCGCATCCTTGTCGATCGCGTACGACAGCGCCTCACGGACCTTGGGGTCCTGGAGCGCCGGCACGGCCTGGTTGAACGCCAGGTACAGGATCGTGAACGGCGGGCGCGACACCATGGTGAAGCCGTCGTCCTCGAGTGCCTTGGTGTCGGCGGGGCCGACGAGGTCGTAGCCGTCGATCGAACCGGACTCCAGCGCCTGGCGGCGGGCGGTCGGGTCGTCGATGGTGCGGAAGATGATCTCGTCGACCTGTCCGGCGTCGCCCCAGTAGTCGCCATAGGCCTTCAGGGTGACCTGCTCACCCGGCGCCCACTCGTCGAACTGGTAGGGGCCGGTGCCGACCGGGTGCCCCATGGCGTACTCGGAGAGCTGCGGGGCCTCGGCCGAGCCGCCGACCTCGTCTGCACCGAACTCGGCGAGCGCCGACGGGCTCTGCATGCCGAACGACGGCAGCGACAGCGAGGCGACGAAGCCGGCGAACGGCTTGTTCAGCTCGATCGTGACCTTGCCCTCGCCGTCCGGGGTGCAGGACTTGTAGACCGCTTCCTCGGGGTTGGACGAATAGCCCTTGAAGAGCTTGTTGTAGTAGTACCCGAACGCCTCGGACGCGGCCAGACCGGTCCAGTTGTACCAGCGGTCGAAGTTGAAGCACACGGCCTCGGCGTTGAACGGCGTGCCGTCGTGGAAGGTCACGCCCTCCTTGAGGGTGAAGGTGTGGGACATGCCGTCCTCGGACGACTCCCACGACTCGGCGAGGAGCGGTGCGGGGTCTGCGGTGCCGGGCTCCGTGCCCACGAGGCCCTCGAAGATCTGGCGGGAGACGCGGAAGGTCTCACCGTCCTGAGCGAACGCGGGGTCGAGGCTGGCCGGATCGGACGATGCCGCGAAGACGAAGGTGCCGTCGACATCTCCGGATCCTTCTCCACCGTCGTCTCCCCGCTCGCTGGCGACGCATCCCGCCAGGACGAGAGCGGCGAGCGCTGCTCCGGTGACGGCGATGAGACCTCGCCGACGTGTGACTGTGTGGTGCATTCTGTGACCTTCCCTGTAGGGCGCTTCTGCACGTTCCGGGGCCTCTTCGCCCCGGACACGGTGATTCCTCGACGCTACCCAGTGAATTCTCAGATACCAAACACCCGCATGTTGCGATCCGGTATCGACATCTCGCGACTCGGTGTCATCCGGTAGTGTCCACATCGTGCCCGACTCCTCCCCTCTCGTCGTCTGCTTCGGTGAGGGCATGGTCTCCCTCGTCCCCGCCCTCGCGGCCCCGCTCGAGGACAACCGCACCTTCCACCGCTCGCTCGCGGGCGCGGAGTGGAACACCGCGATCGCGCTGGCATCGGCCGGCATCCGCACCGCTGTGGTCTCACGCGTGGGCGACGACGGGTTCGGGCGGTTCCTGACGGCGGAGCTGCGCCGACACGGCGTCGACGACTCCGCGGTGGAGATCGATCCGGATGCTCCGACCGGACTCTACGTGAAAGAGCTCGCGCCTCGACCCGACGGCGCCGTGGACGGGACGATGCACTACTACCGTGCGGGGTCCGCCGCGGCAGACCTGTCGCCCCAGACGCTGGAATCGCCCGCGGCATCCGCTCTCCTCGCCGAGGCGGCGCTCGTGCACACGTCCGGGATCACCCCGGCCCTCTCGCCGTCGGCCCGTGCCGCGCAGGAGTCGCTGTTCGCGGATCGTCGCCCCGATCGACTGCTCAGCTTCGACGTGAACTGGCGTCCGGCGCTGTGGCGCGCCCGCGAGGAGGAGGGCAGGGCGCTGATCAGCGAGTTCGCCCGCCGGTCCGATGTCGTGTTCTGCTCGCGCCCCGACGCCGAGGCCGTGTTCGGGGCCGGCGATCCGGATCGGCTGCGCGCACTGTTCCCGCAGCCCCGGTACCTCCTGGTCACGGATGCGAACGGCGCGGTGGCGTTCGACGGCGCCGAACGCGCCGAGAGCTCCGCACTGGAGGTACCGGTCGTGGAGACCATCGGTGCCGGAGACGCCTTCGCCGCCGGCTTCCTCGCCGGGGTGCTGACCGGTCTCTCGCTCGCGGGGAGCCTCGCGCGAGGCCACCGCATCGCCACGCGCGCTCTCGCCAGCACCCGCGACCACGTCGACTGACCCGCCGTCGACCGGTCGTTGAGCGAGCGCCAGCGAGACGAAACGCCCACCGCCCGCCTCATCGCGTTTCGTCTCGTCGCTGGCGCTCCTCGCTCAACGACCGAGACGGGGCACGTTTCGTCTCGTCGCCGACGCTCCTCGCTCGACGCCCGGGATCTGTCAGCGACGGCGGCGCGGGGCTGCGGCGTCGTGCGTGAGCTGGAGAGACACGGCGACGGGCTCGCCGCGGTGCTGCACCACCCGTACGAACAGCACATCGACGAGCGCGAGCTGGGCGATGCGGCTCGACATCGCCGCCATCCGGAACGGCGACTCGTGCGCATGGGTGAGCAGCACCACGTCGGCGACCTGGGCGAGGGTCGAGTCGGCCACGCTCGTGACGGCGACGACGAGCGCGCCCGCGTCTCGCGCGACCTCGAGGGCCCGCACCGTCTCCAGGGTCTCCCCGCCGTGGGAGAACGCGATGGCCACGTCGTCGCTCGTACGCAGCGACGCCGTCGTCACGGCGAGATGCGGGTCGGGCGAATGCGACACCGAGCAGCCGATGCGGGACAGCTTCAACTGCAGATCCTGCGCGGTCAGGGACGAGGCGGCCTGCCCGAAGAGGTCGATGTGCCGGGCCGCAACCACGGCCCTCGCGACGCGATCGATTCCGGCCGCGTCGATCGCCAGCGCGGTCTTCTCGATCGCGTCGATCTCCATCGCGGCGAGCTTGGCGGCGATGGCGGGAGGCTCGTCCTCGGGGTCGATCGTCGTGCTGTCGAGCCCGAACCGCGCCTGCTGAGCCTGCGCGAGCGTGACGGTGCGCGCGACGGCGACCCGCAGCTCGCGATACCCGCTGTAGCCGAGCGTCTGCGCGAAGCGCGCGACCGTCGACAGCGACGTGCGGCAGAGCTTCGCGAGATCGTTGATCGCGAGGTCGATCACGAGCGTCGGGTCGCCCAGGATGGTCTCCGCGACGCGCGCCTCGGCCGCGCTCAGCTTCGGCAGCGAGCGTCGCACCAGTGCGAGAACGTCGGCGTCCATCGGCGGATCCCGCCTCAGCCGGCGGCGTCGACCCTCTCGGGCGGGGCGGAGCGACCCAGCAGGGTCTCCCTCGCGACCTGGGCGCCGAGTCGACTGGCCGCCGCGACCTCGACGGTCGGCAGAGGCAGCGGATGCCGAGCGGGCAGGCCGACGTTCACGACGACCGCCTGCGGGTCGCGGACCGCCGCACGTTCCACGAGCGCGCGCTGCGCGGCATCCGCGTCGGGCCGATCGATCAGGACCACGGTGGTCCCGGCCGCCGTGGCGGCCTCGTCGAGGACTCGGTCCTGCTCGGCCACCGGATTGCTCGCGACGTCGAGCCGCACGCGGAAGCCGTCCGCGGCGAGCGCGTTGGAGACGTAGCCCGCGGCGCTGTCGACCGCCAGCGACGATCGGCGCCGCGCGTCGATCACCGCGAGTCCGGATGCCGCCGCCGGGGCGTGACCTGTGAACGAGACGACGCGACGGACGATCTCGGCCGCGTCGAACTCCTCGGTCGTCTCGTGCTGCCCGTCCGCGGCGATCCGGAGCCGTGCAGCGAGCACGGCGACCCGCCGAGCGGCCTCTTCGACCCGCTCCCGTGAGAGCGATCCGTCGCGCAGGGCGTCGACGATGCCGTCGCGGGCGGCGAGGAAGTCGCGTCGGTCCTGGTCGGGGAACGCGGCCGCGCCGGGGTTGGTCGGATTGCCGATGCAGAGGAGGTCCGCGCCGGCGGCGAGCGCGAGAGCCGCCCCGCCTCCGATGCCGACGGTCTCGCGGATGGCGGCCATGTCGAGCGCATCGGTGATGATCACGCCGTCGAAGCCCCACTCGCGCAGCATCCCCAGGACTCGGGGATTCAGGGTCGCCGGCGCCTCACCCCAGGCGGGGACGACGATGTGCGCCGTCATGACGGCATCCACTCCGGCGTCGATCGCGGCACGGAAGGGCTCCAGGTGCACGCGCTCGAACTCCTCGATGTCGAGGGAGATCTCGGGCAGCGCATGATGCGAGTCGACGTGCGTGTCGCCGTGACCCGGGAAGTGCTTGACGCACGCGGCGACCGCGCCGTCCTGGATGCCGTCGACCGTCGCGACGACGTGCCGGGAGACCAGGTCCTCATCGGCCCCGAACGCGCGCACGCCGATGACCGGATTGCTGGGGTCGGTGTTGACGTCGGCGACCGGCCCGAGGATCACGTTCGCGCCGACGGCACGCACGCGCCGAGCGAGCTCGGCGCCGGTCCGCTCGGTGGCGACGAGATCGTCGAGCAGGCCCAGCTGCGCGGCGCCGGGGACGGTCGAGCCGGAGGCGGACTCCAGCCGGGTGACGCTTCCGCCCTCCTCGTCGATGCCGATCAGGGCATCGGGGTTGGCGGCGAGGATCTCGTCGCTCAGGTCTGCGAGCCCGTCGCCGACGTTCTGCCCGAAGTAGACCACCCCGGCGAGACCGTCGCGCAGCTCGTCGAGGAGCCAGGACGGCGCCTCCGTCCCGAGGAACCCGGGCCAGAGCACACCGTTGGCGAGACGTTCGAGTTCGATGCTCATCCCTTCACCGCTCCCGCGACCATGCCGGAGGCGAGGCGGCGCTGAACGATCACGAAGAAGATCATGACAGGAACCGTGATGATCGTCGAGGCGGCCATGATGCTGCCCCAGTCGTTCGAGAACAGTCCGAAGAAGGACTTCAGGCCGATCGAGACGGTGTACTGGTCGGTCTCGGCGCCGAGGATCGTCATCGCGAAGATGAACTCGTTCCAGGCCGTGATGAAGCTGAAGATGCTGGTCGCGACGAGGCCGGGCATGACCAGCGGCAGCAGGATCGAGCGGAACATGCGCCACCAGCTCGCGCCGTCGATGTACGCGGCCTCCTCGAGCTCGACGGGGACGGCGGCGACGAAGCCGCGCAGCATCCAGATGCCGAACGCGAGCGACAGGGCGATGTAGACGATCATCAGGCCGAGGATGCTGTTCAGCAGTCCGAGGCTCTTCACCTGGAGGAACAACGGGATCACGAGGGCCTCGAGCGGCACCATCTGCACGACGAGGATCATCATGAGGACGGTGGTGCGGAACTTGAAGCGGAAGCGCGCGACGGCGACCGCCGCCAGCAGGCAGACGAGGGCGCTGACGAGGACGGTCACGAGGGCGACGATCGCGGAGTTGCGCAGGAAGGTTCCGAAGCCGCCCTCGTTGAGCACGAACGCGAAGTTGTCGAACGTGAACTCCTGCGGGAGCAGCGACTGCCCACCGCTGGACGCCTTCTTGTCGAAGGCGCTCGACACCATCCAGTAGACCGGGAACAGCGTGAAGATCAGGACCGCGGCGACCGCGATGCCGAGTCCGATGCGGGACCGGAGCGAAGCGCGGGGATTCACAGCTCGTCCTCCTTCATGAGGGAGCGGATGTAGACGATCGTGATGCCGATCAGGACGAGCGTCAGCAGCACCGCGAGAGCGGCGCCGAAGCCGTACCGGTTCTGGCCGAACGACTCGACATACGACCAGACGCCGAGGTTGAGCACGGAGCGGTTGCCTCCGCTGCCGCCGGGCATCAGATAGACCTGCGCGAACACCTTGAAGTCCCAGATGGTCGACAGGATGATCACGACCGAGAACACCGGCTTGAGCGTCGGGAAGATGATCTTCCAGAAGCGGCGCCAGGCGCCGGCGCCGTCGAGGGCCGCCGCCTCGAGCATCTCCTTCGAGACGCCGAGGAGACCGGCGAGCACCGTGATCGCGACGAACGGGAATCCGTGGTGCACGACGTTGAGGAGAACGATGGCATAGAACGACCACTGGTTCGTGAACCAGTTGACCGAGCCGTCCATGAGACCCAGGTCCTTGAGCACGGTGTTGAAGATGCCGCGGTCGGCATCGAAGATGAAGGTCCAGACATAGGTGCCGGTCACGGCGGGCATCGCCCACGCGACCATGATGCAGCTCGACACGATGACGCGCCACGTGGTGCCGAGGCGGGCGAGCAGCAGGGCGACGAGCGTGCCGACCGCCACGGTGACGAAGACGGCGACGGCCGCGAAGCCGACCGTGTTCGGCAGCACCACCGTCCAGAGCGTCGGGTTGGTGAGCGCCTCGGCGTAGTTCTCGAGGCCGATCCAGTTGTTCTCGCCCGTGTTGATCTCGCGCAGGCCGTAGTCCTGCAGAGAGTAGATGACGACCTGGACGAGCGGCCAGAGCATGAGCACCGCGAGGATGATCAGCCCGGGAGCGAGGAGGAGCCAGGGGCGGGCCTTGAGGAGCGAGACGCCCCGCTTCGGCCGGCCGCCGACCACGGAGGCGGAGGTGGACTCCGCCTTCGTGGTCGGCAGTGGCGCTTGCACCATCGACATGGAAGGGATGCTTCCTTACTGGTTGAGCAGTTCGGTCATCTCGGCGGCGGCGTCCTTCGTCGCGGTCGCGACGTCCTTCTGCCCGCTGAGGATGGCCTGGATCATGGCGTTGGTCGTCTTCTTCGCCTGGACGGCTCCGAAGTTCGGCGTGACCGGGACGGATGCTCCGCCGTCGACCATCTGCTCGGCGAACGGCGCGACGAGCGGGTCGGTCGAGGCCAGGGCCTCCTCCATGGCCGACTGGACGCCCGGGAAGTAGCCGGTCTCGTTGGACCACTGCTCGGCGAACTCGCCGGTGGTCATGAGCTTGACGAACTCCCACGCGAGGTCGGCGTTCTTCGTGGTGTTGAACACGGAGAGGTGCGACCCGCCGAGCACGGACGGAGCGATGCCGCCGTCTTCGCCGGGGATGACCGCCGCGCCGATCTTGCCCTCGAGGTCGGGGTTCGCCTCGATGAGCGCCTTCGGGGTCCACGAGCCCGAGAGCATCATGGCGACGTTGCCCTGCGTGAACGCGTCACGGAGGTCGGTCTCCTTCCAGGTGGTGGCACCGGCCGACGAGAACCCGTGCTGCGTCGCGAGGCCCGTGTAGAACTCGATGCCGGCCTGCGACTCCTTGCTGTCGAGCTCGCTGGTCCACTCGCCGCCGTCCTGCGTGGCGATCTCTCCGCCTGCGCCCCAGACCCAGGGGTAGACCTGGAACTCGGCGTCGCCGGCGACGGGGAACGGGAGCATCTCGGGCTTCGCGGCCTTGATGGCCTCGCCTGCGGTGACGATGTCGTCCCACGTCTTCGGAGCCTCGAGACCGAGCTCCTCGAACACGTCGGTGCGGTAGACGATCGAGCGGACGCCCGCGTACCACGGCATGCCGTAGAGCGCGTCGTCGTAGGTGCCGGCGACCGCGAGGCCCTCGACGAGGTCGTCGCGCAGACCCTTCTCCGCGTCGACGTACTCGTCGAGCGGCTCGAGCGCGCCGGCGTCGGCGAACTCGGCGGTCCAGGTGGTGCCGGTCTCGGCGATGTCGGGGGTGGTGCCGCCGGCGATGGAGGTCACGAAGCGATCGTGGGCGTCGGCCCACTGGATCTCCTCGATCGTCACCGTCGCGCCAGTCTCATCTTCGAAGGCCTCGGAGACCTTGTCGTAGAAGGCGGTCGCGTCGGGGTTGGTGCCCTTCATGATCCAGACGGTGAGCTCCTGGCCCTCTCCGTCGGTGCCGCTCTCGGTGGCACCGCCGGCGCAGGCCGCCAGGCCGAGCGTGGCCGCGGCGCCCAGCGCCACGACCGGAAGAATGCGCTTGTGCATCAGGGGATCTCCTCTTCGAAATTTCTCCTGGCGGGCATCGGGTGCTCACCGGATAGGAAAAAGTATCCACGACTAACTAATTCGCTGCAAGTTACTCTCACAATCGTCACGCGCCCGTAACATCGGTCTTCCCTGCACCTTCTCGGCTGGTCGTGCACTGCCGTGGGTATGCTCACCGGATGCCCAGACGCTCCCGAGACGACGACCGATCCACCGCCGCTCGCCACGCGGACACGCGCACACGCGGCGCCGCCCCGCGGTTCCTGAAGATCACCGGCATCGTGCTGGCGATCGTCCTCACGTCGGCGCTCGCCGTCGTCGCATTCGTCGTCGTGGACCTCGTCAACCGCATGGGCGACGGCGCCGTGACCCTGGAGGATGCCCCCGAGGTCGAGCCGCCGACGATCGACGCCTACCCCGGTGAGTTCAGCATGCTCATCATCGGCACCGACGAGTGCGGCGAGGTCTCGACCGGCCTGCTCGGCGAGCGCTGCTCGGAAGCGGACGGGGGCGTGCTCAACGACGTCAACCTGCTCGTGCATGTCTCCGCCGAGCCGCGGAACGTCACCGTGGTGTCCTTCCCCCGCGACCTCATGATGTCGACGCCGGAGTGCACCCTGGCGGATGGATCGGTCGCCTCGGCCACCGACTACTCCGCCATCAACGAGATCTACCAGCGCGCCGGCCTCTCCTGCGTCGCGAAGAGCGTCACCGATCTGACCGGCATCGAGATCCCCTTCGCGGCCAAGATCGGTTTCGACGGCGTGATGGAGGTCACCGATGCGATCGGGGGCGTCGAGGTCTGCATCGGCGGCGAAGGCATCCGCGACGAGCAGACCGGCATCGACTGGCCCGCCGGCATGCGCTCGGTGTCCGGCATCGAGGCACTGCAGTTCATCCGCACGCGACACGGTGTCGGCGACGGCAGCGATCTCGCCCGCATCTCCAACCAGCAGCAGTACATGTCGCGACTGGTCCAGAAGATCATGAGCGACGAGGTCCTCACCGACCCGGCGAAGCTGCTCGGCCTCGCCAACACCGTGGTCGACAACATCGAGCCGAGCGATGAGCTCTCCAACCCGATCCGCCTGGCCCAGCTGGCCCTCTCGGTCAAGGACGTGCCCTTCTCGGACTTCGCGTTCCTGCAGTATCCGGTGTTCGTGGACCCGGATGACGAGGACAGACGAGTGCCCGACTACGACGCGGCCGAGACGATCTGGGCCGCGCTGCGCGCCGGACAGGCCGTGCAGATCACGGGCGACGTGACGACCAATGAGGGCGTCGAGCTCGTGGATCCGGCGCCCGGGACCGAGGAGGAGACTCCGGAGGGCGAGACACCCTCGACCGACGCCCCGGCCACCCGCGCCCCGCTCGCCCCGAGCGTCTCGGGCCAGACCGCGGATCAGGAGACCTGCGCGAACGGCAGGCAGAACTGACCGCAGCGCCCGGGCGTAGGCTCGTGCGCATGGGACGGATGCGATCGCGGGACACCGAGCACCCCCAGGCCCGCCTCGATCACGGCGGAATCGCCCGCATCGTGCCGAGCGAGTTCACCACCGGATTCGAGCTCGTCGTCGACGAGACTCCACAGTCGCATGTCGATCTGGACGACCCCACCCACCTGCACTTCGAGTACATCGTGCGCATGGGCGCGGTGATCGATCAGCTGCCTCCCGGCCCTCTCACCGCGGTGCACCTCGGCGCGGGAGCGCTGACGATCCCCCGCTACATCGATGCCACGCGTCCCGGTTCGCGACAGCAGGTGATCGAGCTCGAGGCGCCGCTCGCGCAGCTCGTCCGAGAGCATCTGCCTCTCCCGAAGGGCGCCGGCATCCGCATCCGCATCGGCGACGCACGGGAAGGGGTCCGCCGGCTCCCCGCCGCCCTGCAGGAGAACTGCGACCTCGTCGTCTCCGATGTCTACTCCGGCGCGCAGACGCCTGCGCACCTCACCAGCATCGAGTTCTACCGCGAGCTCGCCGCACTCCTCGCTCCGGCCGGTGTGCTGTTGGTGAACGTCGCGGACGGGCCGGGCCTCGCGTTCGCCCGGCGTCAGGCCGCCACGATCGCCGAGGTGCTCCCCGAGATCGGCATCCTCGCCGACACGCAGGTGCTGAAGGGGCGGCGATTCGGGAACCTCGTGATCGCGGCATCCGCTGCTCCGCTCCCGACCGAGTGGCTTCCGCGGATGCTGGCGGCCGGTCCGCATCCCGCGAAGATCGCTCAGGGCGCCGAAGTCGACGCCTTCGTGCAGGGCGCGCGCGTGGTCACGGATGCCGACGCCGTGGCATCCCCGCGCCCTGACGCGTCGCTCTTCCTGCGCTGAGCGCCCACCGGTGCCGCCGCGTGGATCGGCGGCGTCCCGATCTGCGGATGGTGGCACGATCTGCGGATGTTCTCGCCCGGAACGTCCGCGAATCGGGACAGGCTCCGCAGATCGTGCCCGAGAAGGACATCCCGGAGAGCGGATGCCGACGTGCGGGGCGCGCCGCCCCGGGGAGCGCGCGACCGCCAGGCAGACTGAACGGGGACGCTGCGGAAGGAGAGCAATGAGTTTGATCCAGGGATACGACCAGGAGACCCTCCGCGAGCTGGTCGATCTCGACGAGTGCGCGGTGCGCCTCGCGGAGATCGAATCGCAGCGCAGCCTCCCCGCGCTGCTCGAGCGCGTGTGGCTGCTGAAGGTGCTCGATCGGCTCGACGAGGCACTGCGACTGGCCGACGAGACGGTGCGGCAGGCGCGCATGGCGGGCACCCGGAAGGACGTGCTGCGTGCGCGGGTGCTGCACGCGACGATCCTCCAGTACCGGGGCGCGTACGCCGCCGCCGAGCAGGAGCTGGCGACCTGCGCCGATGAGGCGGAGGGTCAGCGCTGGGTGTCGATCGCGGCGTTCGCGCATCACCACCACGGCAAGAACGCCTATGACGCGGAAGACTACGAGACGGCTCGCGAGAGCTTCAAGCGCTCGCTGTTCCTGCGGCGGGAGTCCGGCGCGGAGGATCGCGATCTGGAGACCGCGCTGCTCGCGATCGAGGCGGCCGAGCGGCGCCGCTCCACGCAGCTCGTCGCGGGCTGAGCAGGCCTCGGCCCCGATGTCCGCGGCATGGCTTACCCTGGGCGCATGGCCGAACTTGACCGTGTGCGCATCTGGGGCGAGGCACTGATCAGGCTGCATCTGGATGACAGCTGGTCCTTCGGCTTCGACAACGCCAAGCGCCGTGCCGGACTGTGCGATTACACGAAGAAGCGCATCACCGTGTCGCGGTATCTCGCCGCCCGCTTCGAGGACGACGAGATCCATCAGGTGCTTCTGCACGAGGTCGCGCATGCCCTCGCCGGGCACACCGCGGCGCACGGCCCGGCCTGGAAGGGCGTCGCACGCGACCTCGGCTACGTCGGCGGCACCACGCACCGCGGCGAGACCGCCGTCGAGCTCGCCCCGTGGGTCGGCCGCTGCCCGGCCGGACACGTCACGTATCGCCACCGCCGCCCCACGAGAGCGACCTCGTGCGCGCGGTGCTCGCGCACCTTCGACCCGCGGTACGTGTTCTCCTGGACGCGCCGCGAGATCACGACCGACGCACGCCTGTCCGCCCAGATGCCGCGCTGACCGCGCTGCTCCTCCGAGAGCCGGTCAGTCGATCGGCTCGGCGGGGTCGTCGGCCACGGCCGCGTCACCGGTGGGCTGAGAGCCGCGGACGCGCCGCACGAGCGCCGCGATCCCGCGCCAGCCGACGAGGAAGACGCCGAGCACGATCGTCGCGACGATGATGAACGGCACCTCCGCGGTGTCGCCGGCGAGGACGCGCACGAGCATCCCGCCCGCGACCGTCACCACCCAGACGATCGCACCCCACATCAGGGACCACGGTCGGCGGGGCCTGCCCGGCAGCAGTGCGGCCGCGAGGTGCCCGATCACCAGAGCGACCAGGAACGGCCAGGCCGTCAGCAGGAATCCCGCCGGGTCCTCCTGATGCGACGCGCGACCGATCGCGGCGAAGATCAGTACGAAGAGGGCGTCGACGATGACTGCGGGGAGGAACCTCATGCCACGACCCTACGTGTCGACCGCTGAGGCCGCGCGCGCCCCGCGGCCCGGGGCGGAGATCACCCCGACGGGCGGAGGACGCGACGCGGAGGCTCCTCCCATCGCCGAGAAGTCCTCCCGTCGGAGGCGCGGCCCCTCACTCGAAACGCGTGAACAGCCCGTCGCGCAGCACCGGCACGGCGTCGACCGCGTCGAGCACGGCCGCATCCCCCGGCGCGGTCGGCACCACGCCGGATGCCGCCATCCGCTCGGTCGACGGCACGCCGACCTCGAGCTCGCGGGCCGAGCCGCTCGCGCTCAGCAGATGACGGAGGGCCCTCCGCAGCGCGCGGAACCCCTCTGCCGCGACCGCCGCGTCCGGTGCCGTGTGGTCGATGCCCAGATCCGTGAGCGCCGCGATGATCGCTCCCGCGCCGAGGTGATCCTCGACCGCGAACCGGGGACGCCCCGCCTCGTCCCACTCCCCCGCCGCGATGACGGCGACCGAGGTCCGCTCCTGCCGGCGCTCCTGCACCGTCTGCACGGCCCGGGCCACCGCGGAGGCGTTGCGGATGCCGCCGACGAACACCGTGGCGTCGGCACTCGCGGCCGCCGCCACGGCTGCGCCGTTGGTCGACCACTCCACCGCGTCGGACAGGTCGATCTCGTGGCCACCGGCGACGGCATCCGCCACCGTCGAGGAGAACCGCAGCACGTCGACGACCACGACGATGTCGGCCGGGGCCAGACGGGCGAGGCCCGCGGTCCCCCAGTCGAGACGGACCTGATACGTGGACTGATCGAACGGCGACGACATCCGTCCAGCCTAGAGGCGTCAGTCGGCGGCGAGCGCCTCGACCGGGGCCACTCGTGTCGCCAGTCGGGTGGGCGTCGCGGCGGCGACGAGAGTGAGCACGGCGGTGGCCACGACGATGATCGCCACCGGGATCCACGGGATCTGCGGCGCCACGAGTCCGGCCGGCGTGAAGTCCGGCAGGGTCGGCACGGAGCCGAGCAGCGACTGCGCTGCGATCCAGCCGTAGACGACGCCCAGGACGAGCCCGGTCAGGGTCGCGGTGACCGTGATGTGCGTCGCCTCGAGGAGCACCATCGTCCGCACCTGGGCGTTCGACAGTCCGATCGAACGCAGGAGTCCGAGCTCGCGGCGACGCTGCACCACGCCGATCGTGAGGAGGTTGACGAGTCCGACGGCCGCGATCACCGCCGAGACCGCCACGAGCACCATCATGATCGCGGCGAACGCGTCGAACGGCGCGAAGAACTCCTCCGGGATCTCTCCGGTCACCTGGCTCATCATGAGCCGCTTCGCCGACTCCAGCGCGACCGCGAACATCGTCACCAGCGTCACGCCCATGACAACGCCGATCGCCATGCGCGACGACCGCTCCGGATACCGCAGCGCGTTCTCCGCCGCGAGACGGGCGGTCGCACTCGACCCGAACATCCGCCCGACCAGGCGCAGCACCGGCGGCATGAACATCACCGACCCGAGGACGAGTCCGGTGAACGAGAGGATGCCGCCGAAGAACGCCACGACGACCCCGAGCGGACTCACCAGACCGATCACGACGCCGCCGAGGAGCAGCACCGCTCCCGAGATCAGCAGGATCCAGGAGCCGATGTGCCGCGCCGGCTTCCCGGACACCTCGTCGTGCGTGCGCTCGACCGAGCCGCCGAGAGCCTGCAGCGGGGTGACCGAGAGCACCCGACGCGACCCGGCCCACGCCGCGGCCCAGGTGGTGAGGGCGACGCCGACGACCGGCAGCACGATGAACGGCTGCGCGAGCGAGAACCCGGTCGGGTCGTTGTCGAGGAGCTGGGACCCGATCTGCACGCCCATTACCGCCAGCAGCAGTCCCGCGAGCAGCCCGATCCCCGCTCCGAGCACGCCGACGAGGAAGCCCTGCCTGCCGACCTGCGCGCGCTGCGAGCGCGCGGTCGCGCCGATGAGGCGCATCAGAGCGATCTGCCGGGTGCGTCCGGCGATGATCGTCGCGAAGGTGTTGGCCGTGACGATCGCGGCGACATACATCGCGACCGCGGTCAGCAGGATCGACAGCATCCCCACGATGAAGGCGAGGGTGCCGCTGTCGCCGATGAGCGGATCGGCCTGCAGCACCGCGCCGATGTACGCCGTGACCTCGACGAGGATCACGCCGAACGCCGCCGACAGGGCGGCCACGAGGATGCTCGCCCCCATGCCCCGGTCGCGGAGCCACGCGAGGCGCGGACCGGTGGCGGCGGTCTCGGGGACGACCGTGGCGACGGCGGTCATGCCGCCACCTCCGCGGCGAGCATGTACGCGGAGATCTGCTCGGCGGTCTGCCGAGGGTGGTCGGCGACGATGCGGCCGTCGCCGAGGTACAGCACCCGGTCGGCGTGACTCGCGGCGATCGCGTCATGCGTGACCATCGCGATCGACTGGCCGTGCTCTCGGCTCGCAGACGCAAGCAGGCGCAGCACCTCGCGGCCCGTCTGGGAGTCGAGGTTGCCGGTCGGCTCGTCGGCGAACACGAGGTCGGGCGCGGTGGCGAGCGCCCGGGCGATCGCCACGCGCTGCTGCTGCCCGCCCGACAGCTGGTGCGGCCGATGATTCAGGCGTGCGCCGAGTCCGAGGGAGTCGATGAGGCCGTCGATGCGTGCCCGTTCGATCGCGCTCGGACGGCGTCCGTCGAGCTCGAACGGCAGCATGATGTTGCCCAGCGCATCGAGGGTCGGCACGAGATTGAACGCCTGGAAGATGAACCCCACGCGCCGGCGGCGGAGGATCGTGAGCTCGAGGTCGCCGAGACCGGTGATCTCGGTGTCGCCGATCCAGGCTCGCCCTTCGCTCGGACCGTCGAGCCCCGCCATGATGTGCATGAGCGTGGACTTTCCCGAGCCCGACGGGCCCATGATGGCGGTGAACTGCGCGCGGCGGATCCCGACGCTCACATCGTCGAGGGCGTGCACGGTGCCCTCACCGGAGCCGTAGGTCTTCTTCAGGTGCTGGACGCGGGCGGCGAGCCCGAGGTCGGTGGTCGTGATCTCCATGCTTCGACGCTATTTTCCGCGTCCATCCCGGCGCGTCGCCCGGAGGGGGCATCCGTGTACATCGCAAGGATGATCACCACGCCTCGCCGAGCGCCGAAAGGGTGGCTCGGCGTCAGGCGAGGCCGTGCTCGAACGCGAAGACGACGAGCTGCACCCGATCGCGCAGGGCGAGCTTGGTCAGGATGCGGCTGATGTGTGTCTTCACCGTCGCCTCGCTGAGGTACTCGCGTCCGGCGATCTCGGCGTTGGACAGACCTCGTGCGGCGAGCGCGAAGATCTCCTTCTCGCGGTCGGTGAGATCGGCGAACTGCGGCGGCACCGGCTTCGGCGCCTCGGAGAAGTGCTCGAACAGGTCGCGGGTGGCGGATGCCGCGATGACACTGGACCCTGCATGCACCGTGCGGATCGCCGCGAGCAGGAACTCCGGGTCGGCGTCCTTCAGGAGGAAGCCGCTCGCCCCCTGACGGATCGCCCGGGCCGCGGCCTCGTCGAGGTCGAAGGTCGTGAGCATGACGATGCGCGGCGGCTCCGGCCGATTCAGGATCTCCGCGGTGGCGGTCAGCCCGTCCATGACCGGCATCCGGATGTCCATCAGCACCACGTCCGGACGGCTGGTGCGCACGATCTCGAGCGCCTCCTTTCCGTTGCCGGCCTCTCCGACCACCTCGAGGTCGGGCTGCGAGGCGACGAGCATGCGGATGCCGGCGCGGAACAGGGCCTGATCGTCGACGAGGACGACTCTGATCATGCGTGCTCTCGTTCCTGGGTCTCTGCGGCTGTCGACGGGCCGATCGGGAGCGAGCCGCGGACGACGAACTGCGCCCCTCGGCGTTCGGCTTGCAGACTACCGCCGACGAGCTGCGCCCGTTCGCGCATGCCGATGAGCCCGTGCCCGCCGGGGGCCGCGGATGCTCCTCCGGACACCGTGTTGCGCACCTCGATGTCGACGCGCTCCGGCAGCCACGCCAGGTGCACATGGACGCTGCCGTCGCCGTGGCGGATCGCGTTCGTCAGCGCCTCCTGGAGGATGCGGTAGACCGCCAGCTGAATCGACCCCGGCGGCTCGCCCGGGGGCATCGGGTCGACCGTGACGAGCGGCTCCACCCCGGCCTGACGCACCTGCGCGAACAGCGCCTCGAGGTCGGCGAGCGTCGGCTGCGGCCCGTCGCCCTGACGGTGGCGGAGCTGCGTGAGCAGCATCCGCACGTCGCTCAGGGCTCCGCGAGCCGTCGAGGCGATCGTGCCGAGCGCCTCGGTCGCCATCTCGGGCTTCGTCGCGGCTGCATATCGAGCACCGTCGGCCTGCGCGATGACGACCGCCAGCGAGTGGGCGACGATGTCGTGCATGTCGCGCGCGATGCGCACGCGCTCCTGCTCCTCGGCGGCGAGCGACTCCGCCTGCAGCTGCGCGGAGCGGGTGCGCCGAGCGCGCAGCACGACACGCCAGAGCAGACCGCAGACCCACGCGAAGCCCAGGGCGAGCACCGAGACGATCAGCAGCAGGGTCCCCGCGGTCAGCTTCTCCCAGCCGGTGCCGGGCCCGAGCGCGACGCCGTTGACGAAGACCATGTACAGGGCGGCGATGAGTCCGCCGCCGAGCGCCGATCCGAACCCCCACCAGAGCACGCGCCTGGTCCCCCAGGCAGACGTCGCGTAGAGCACGAGCAGGATCGCGAAGTCGATCGGAAGCGGGCCGAAGCCCGCCAGCATCTGCACGACCGCACCCGCCCAGGCGGCGGCGAGTGCGAGTCCCGGGGCGAGTCGGCCGATCGCGACGCCGCCGAACATCAGGAAGCCCGAGACGGCGACGGCGCCGACCGCGACGCCGTTGATCGCCTGGTTGCCCGTGCCGGGGCCGTAGAACACGACCGACATGGGCGTCAGGACGAGGAATAGCAGCGCTGCCCCGACGATGTCGAGGATCAGCGCCGTACGGGAGAGCGGGCGGATCACTCCCCCACGCTACGCGAGCGCCTCAGCGCCGGCATCCGCCTCGAGATGTATCCGTGCGCCTATGCGCGGCAGAGGATCTCGCCGTGCGGAACCAGGTACCACCCGTCGCCGTCATCGGCCCAGCGCTTCCAGGCGTCGCTGATGGCGCGGAGGTCTTCCGGCGTCGCCATCCCGCTGTCGACGAGCTGGCGCGCGAGCGCGGACTCGAGGATCCGGTCGGCCCACATGCCTCCCCACCATGCCCGTTCGGCGGGTGACGCGTAGCACCACGTGGATGCCGTCGCCGTGACGTCGTCGAACCCTGCTGCCCGCGCCCAGGACAGCAGACGACGGCCGGCATCCGGCTCCCCGCCGTTGGCCCGAGCGGCCTCGCGGTACAGGGTGAGCCAGCGGTCGAGTTCAGGAAGCACGGGGAACGACAGGAAACCGGCGTAGTCCGCATCGCGGGCCGCGACGATCCCGCCGGGGACGGTGACGCGACGCATCTCGCGGAGCGCCTGCACGGGATCGCCGACATGCTGCAGCACCTGGTGCGCGTGCACGACGTCGAAGGAGTCGTCCGGGAAGCTCAGCGCGTGGACGTCCTCCACCGAGAAGTCGACATTCGTGAGGCTGCGCTCGGTGACGAGGCCCCGCGACAGGGACAGCGCGGACTCGTCGATCTCCGTGGCCGTGACGTGGGCGACGACGCCCGCGAAGTCGACCGTGATCGATCCGGGGCCGGCGCCGACGTCGAGGAGGCGGGTCGTCTTCTCGAGGTGAGGGCGGAGATAGGCGGCGGAGTTCGCGATGTTCCGGATGTTGTGCGAGCGCAGGACGGACTCGTGATGTCCGTGGGTGTACAGGGCCATGCGGATCAGTCTGGCAGGTGCGCCCGCACCTGCTCGGCGACCTCGGACGCCGACATCCCGGCCCTGCCGATGAGAAGCTCTCCCGCGCGCACAGGCGTCTGCCGCTGACGCGCACCCAGGGCGACGATGTCGTCGACGGCCTGCGGGGAAGCCCCGATCAGATCGTCACCGGCCAGCAGCGGACCGGTACCCGCGGCCCCCTGCAGCGCGCGAGCGCGGCGGGTGTCGTCGTCGGCATCCAGCCGGAAGAACCGGATGTCGGAGCCGGGGAAGGCATCCCGCACGGCCGCCGGGCTCGTCTCGAAGGGGGCCACCGCGACGAGGGTCCGCGCTCCGGCTCCGGCGAACAGCCGCTGCAGCGAGGTCGTGTTGCGCAGCCCCACGGTGCGGTCGACGTTCCATACGAACCCGAGCTGGGCGACATCGACGAATCCCGTGCGCTGCCCGGCCCTCCACGACTCGGCGGCGATCTCCCAGCCGACACTGGACGCTCCGGCGCATCGTGGCCCCGTGATCCAGATGATTCTTCCCGCCACGTCGGGCTCCCTCCGCGGGAACTCCGCGGGTGTCGCGACGGATCCGGGAGACGGCCGTTCGAGCACGATGCGCACGGTCTCCTCGACGGCGCTGCCGTCTGTGGCGACCCTCGCCCACGCCGGATGAGCCGCCGCGGCCTCCGCCGTGCCGACCGCGAGCACATCGTCGACCTGCTTCTGCGGCCAGCCCCGGGGAGCGAGACGCACTCGCCTCGTCGCCTCATCCGCATCCAGCCAGAGCGAGACCGTGGGGTGACCGTTCGCCCGGGGCGGGTCCGCCGGATCAGCGACTCCCGAGACGACGAGCCGCTCGACACCGGCAGCGGCGAAGGACCGGGCGACGCGTCGGAGCGCGTTCTCCTTGAGATCCCAGCGGTCGGGATCCTCAGACGGGGCGGGATAGCACATGCCGAGCTGGTCGATGTCGACGTATCCGACGCGCACGCCGTCGGCCGTCAGCTGGCGGGCGACGGCCCACGCGACGGTGCTCTTGCCCACGCCGGGCACTCCGGCCAACCGCAGTATGTCCATCCGACGAGTCTGGCAGGAGCCCCGGGTGTCAGTGGAGCTCGGCGGCCACGCGCCGGATCGCCTCGCGGTCGGGCTTGCCGGAGGCGAGCGCCGCCAGCTCGTCGACCACGATCATCCGGGCCGGCCGTGCGTGCTTGCCGATCTCCTCGCCCACGGCGTCGCGTGCCTGCGCGAGCTGCTCCCCCTCGCTGCGCCGCAGGACCTCGCCGCGTGCGACGACGATCACCGAGGCCTCCCCCCAGCGTTCATCCTCGACGCCGACGACGACAGCCTGGTGCAGGCCGGGGATGCGCCGCACGATCCGCTCGACGCGGTCAAGCGAGATGTTGATCCCCCCGGACACGATGACGTTGTCGGCGCGCCCGTGCACACGGACGACGCCGTCCTCCACGAGTCCGAGATCACCCGTGCGATACCAGCGGATGCCGTGCTCGTCGCGCACGAATGTGCGCGCGGTCAGGGCCGCGTCCCCGAGGTAGCCCTCGGCGAGCATCGGGCCCGCGATCCGCAGTTCGCCGTCGACCGATCGCACCGTGACCGTCTCGAGCGGCACCCCGTCGTACACGCAGCCGCCGCTCGTCTCGGTCGAACCGTAGGTGCGGACGAGACGGATGCCGAGGTCGGCGGCGCGCTCTCGCAGCGGTTCGGGCAGCGACTGGCCGCCGACGAGGATCGCCCGATACGCCTGCAGGGCGGCACGCACGGCCGTGTCCCCGGCCGCGTCGAGCAGCGTCGCGACCTGGGCGGGCACGAGGGATGTGAACAGGTCCGGGAGGCCGGCGCTCGACCCTGGCGCCGGTCGCAGCATCTCGAACGTCGCCTCGGCGAACGAATTCGGCGAGAAGCGGCCGTCGATCACCGCCGGCTCCGTGCCGGCGAGAATCGATCGCACCAGGACCTGGAGCCCCGCCACGTAGCCGGCGGGCAGTGCGAGCAGCCACCGCCCGCTGCCGATGCGGCTCGCTGTCGCCTCGGCACTCGCCCGCAGCGCCTCCGCGCTCAGGGAGACGCGCTTCGGGATGCCGCTCGACCCGGAGGTCGCGATGACCGCCGCGATACCGTCCGGCACCTCGTCCGGTGCACCCGCGAGCATTCCGAAGCCCAGGGCCGGCCCGTCGTCGAGAGCGCGCTGCAGCGCGTCGCGGAGCTGCCCCGGGTCTTCGGCATCCGTCGCGATCAGGGCGGTCATGGCAGGTCCGCGGGCTTCAGTAGTGCCAGGGGAACGACGACCAGTCGGGGTCGCGCTTCTCGAGGAACGAGTCGCGTCCCTCGACGGCCTCGTCGGTGCCGTAGGCCAGGCGGGTCGCCTCACCGGCGAACACCTGCTGTCCGACGAGCCCGTCGTCGACCGCGTTGAACGCGAACTTCAGCATCCGGATCGCCGTGGGCGACTTGGTCAGCACGGTCCGTGCCATCTTCAGCGCCTCGACCTCGAGCTCGGCATGCGGCACGACGCGGTTCACCGCGCCGGCCTCGTAGGCGCGCTGCGCGGAGTACTCCTCCGCCAGGAAGAACACCTCCCGCGCGAACTTCTGCCCGGTCTGGCGGGCCATGTAGGCGGAGCCGTATCCGGCGTCGAAGCTGCCGACGTCGGCATCCGTCTGCTTGAAACGCGCCTCTTCCGCCGAGGCGATCGTCAGGTCGCACACCACGTGCAGCGAGTGCCCGCCGCCGGCTGCCCATCCCGGGACGACGGCGATGACGACCTTCGGCATGAAGCGGATGAGACGCTGCACCTCGAGGATGTGGAGACGTCCCACGCGAGCGGAGGAACCCTCGGCCTCTGAGCCCGTCGCCCCTTGGGCCCCTGAGCCTGTCGAAGCGTCGGAGTACTTGTACCCGTCGCGTCCGCGGATGCGCTGGTCGCCGCCGGAGCAGAACGCCCACCCGCCGTCCTTCGGGCTCGGGCCGTTGCCGGTCAGCAGCACCGCGCCGATGCGAGGGTCCTGACGCGCGATGTCGAGAGCGCGGTACAGCTCGTCGACCGTGTGGGGGCGGAAGGCGTTGCGCACCTCCGGCCGGTCGAACGCGATGCGGGCGACGCCCCCGTCGTGCGTCACGTGGGCGGTGATGTCCGTGTAGTCCTCGGCTCCGGGCGCGAGCACCCATTCGGCGGGGTCGAACAGATCGGAGACGAATGCGGTGGTCACGGGATCCAGCCTATTCCCGCCCTCCCCGAGAACGACGAAACGCCGCCCCGAAGAGGGCGGCGTTCCGTCTGCCGGGAGTTCAGCTCCGGCGCGCGCGCGAGGCCTTCAGCCAGCCGTCGATGATGTCCCACACGACGATCCCTGCCGTGACGACGCCGAGGACGACGCTGACCACACGCAGCACCCCGCCCTGCTCGGCGGCACCGGCGTTCGCATTCGCGAGGTCGTCTGCGTGGTTCGTCGCGAGGTAGTCGAGGAACTCCGGGTTGACCAGCTGACCCGAGGCGAGCAGGTACAGCGCGGGAACGGCGAAGGCGATGGCCAGTACGGTGTTCACCACGGCGAAGCCGGCGTTCCAGCGTCCGGCGCGGTAGACGGCGATCGCGAGCAGCAGCTCCGCCGCCATCAGGACGAGCAGCGCCGTCATCCACCACGGCCACAGCTCCGGGTTCAGGATGGGCAGCGCCTCGCCGTCCGTGCGGACGAAGCCTCGCAGCGCATCCCACAGGATCGCGGCACCCGCTAGCACGAGGAAGATGATCGAGCCGATCATCTCGGAGAAGCCGGCACGGGTCTCGTAGATCTCCGGCAGCTGGTCGACGCTCCACTCGGTCTCCGGCACCGGCACCGTCCGCTCCAGGATCGCGAAGACGAGCGTGGTCCAGAAGCCCACGTTCACGATCACCTGGATGATCACGACGACGACCGCGCCGATGGTCTCGCCGATCGTCGCGAATTCCAGGATCTTGGCGATCGTGACGCCGAATGCCGCACAGGCGGGAACGATCCAGAGGAGCAGCTTCAGCAGTCGCCACCAGACGAGGAAGTAGCGCGGGCCGATCAGGTGCAGCGGGCGATCGGCGTAGCCGGCGGCGAGGACGCCCGGGTCGCCGAGCTCCGTGAGCACGGAGTGCTCGGCGGCCTCGCGCGGCTCGCCCTGCTCGACGCGGGCCTCGACGGCGTCGGCGATCGATGCCTCGAGCTCGGCCCGCACATCGGCCTGCGCCGTCGCGGGCAGGCTGCGGATGGTGGCGGTGATGTACCGCTCGGTGAGGGTGGTCTTGGTAGGCATGTCAGTTCTCCTCTGAGGTGAGGGATGCGATCGCCGTCGTGAGAGATCGCCATTCGTCGGTGAGGGTGTCGGCCAGCCGGACGCCGGTCTCCGAGGTGCGGTAGAACTTGCGGGGCCTGGCCTCGTCGGTGTTCCACTCGCTCGTCAGGTACTCCTGCTTCTCCAGTCGGCGAAGCAGCGGGTACAGCGTGTTCGCGTCGGTGGCGAAGCCGCGGCGCTCGAGGTCCTCGAGCAGTCCGTAGCCGTACCCCGCCGTGCGCAGCAGCTGCAGGCAGGCGAGCACGATGGTGCCGCGCCTGAGCTCCTGCAGATGTGTGTCGAGCGTCTCGTTCATGAATCACACGTTACTGTGCGTCACACACCATTGTCAATCACACATTTATGTGAGGGCTCCCGTGACAGTTCTGGCGGGTGTCTCCATCCACGACCCGCCACAGCTGCCACGGGAACGAGAAGCATGGGGGCACAATGGGGTCATGCTCCCCCCGCTCGCAGACCTCCTCGCTTCCGCCCGCGTCGCCTCGCTCCCGATGCACACCCGCTTCCGCGGCGTCGACACGCGGGAGGCGCTCCTGTTCGAGGGGCCGGAGGGGTGGGCCGAGTTCTCCCCCTTCGTGGAGTACGACGATGCGGAGGCCGCGAGCTGGCTCGCCGCCGCCATCGATTTCGGCTGGCATCCCCAGCCCGCGCCGCTGCGCGATCGAGTACGCGTGAACGCGACGATCCCCGCGATCCCGGCGGAGCGCGTCGCCGAGGTCCTGGCGCGCTTCGCCGGATGCCGGACGGCGAAGGTGAAGGTCGCCGAGCCCGGCCAGACGCTCGCGGACGACGTCGCCCGGGTGCGCGCAGTGCGGGAGGCGATGGGCCCGGAGGGTCGCATCCGCGTGGACGCGAACGGGATGTGGAACGTCGACGAGGCCGAGCACGCGGTGCACGCCCTGAACGAATTCGACCTCGAGTACGTCGAGCAGCCGTGCGCGACCGTGCCGGAGCTCGCCGACCTGCGCAAGCGGGTGAAGTACATGGGCATCCCGGTCGCCGCTGACGAGAGCGTGCGAAAGTCGTCCGATCCGCTCGCCGTCGCCCGCGCCCGCGCCGCAGACATCCTGGTGATCAAGGCGCAACCGCTGGGCGGAGTGACGCACGCACTGCAGATCGTGACGGCCGCCGGTCTCCCCGTCGTCGTGTCGAGCGCACTCGACACCGCGATCGGCCTGTCACAGGGCGCCGCCCTCGCGGCTGCTCTCCCGAACCTGGACTACGACTGCGGACTCGGCACCTCGTCGCTCTTCCTCGATGATGTCGCCGACCTGCGCCCTGTCGATGGCGCGATCCCCGTCGGCCGGGTGACGCCGGATGCCGCAGCGCTCACGCGCCTGGCCGCCTCGGCCGAGCGCCGCGACTGGTGGCTGGCCCGACTCGAGCGCTGCCACGGAGTGCTCGCCGAGGCCTGAGCCGGCTCAGCCCTCGATGAGCAGCTGCACCAGCCGGCCGAGCTCTTCGCTCCCGGAGTGGCGGAGCTTCTCGTCGTCCTGGCCGGCCATCGCACCGCGGACGGTCATGCCCTCCCAGACGATCATGAGCATGCGGGCCGCGACGTCGGCCGGCAGTCGCAGCTTCAGCCGCCCCGCCGCGACGATGTCCTCGACGATCTGCGCGATGCTCGCGACCATCTCGCGCTCCTGCGCCAGGTAGGCGATGCCGAACTGCTCGTCGCGCAGGGCACGGATGCGGATCTCGCTCATCAGCATCACCCCGAGGCGATCATCGCCCCCGAGCTCCATGACCTGCTGCACCAGGTCGATGGGGTCGCAGCCTTCGGCGAGCGCGCCCTCTGCCGTCATCTCCTCGACCCGGGTGCGGACCGCGTTCACGCGCACCTCGGCCACACTGGCCGTGAGCATGAGGAACAGCTCGTCCTTCGACTCGAAGTTGGAGTAGAAAGCGCCGCGAGTGAAACCGGCGCGCTCGCAGACGGCCTCGACGGAGGCGCCGTCGAGGCCGACCTCGGCGAAGACCTGTGCCGCCGCCTCGAGGAGTCGGGCACGCGTGTTCTCCCGACTGCGGGTTGCGGGTGTCGTCATCGAAACCTCCTGACCCTTCACTCTCGCATGATTCACACCCCGCACACAGACTCCAGCGGGCGGGTCACTTTACGATACATCTATGTATTGAGTACACCTGTGTATCCAATCGGCATCTCTCGGAGGAACGCGTGTCCACTCTCCTGTCCTCGCTCGGTCGCTGGTCCTATCGGCATCCGTGGCGTGTCCTCGTCTCCTGGCTCCTCGCGCTCGGCATCGCCGGGGCGGGCGCCCTGGTCCTCGGTGCCGGAACGGACAACTCGTTCTCGATCCCCGGCACCGAATCGCAGGCCGGTCTCGAGCAGCTGTCGCGCTCGTTCCCCCAGGTGAGCGGCACCAGCGCGCAGATCATCGTGGTCGCCGCCGACGGCGACAAGGTCACCGACGACGACTATCGCGACGAGATCGAGCAGTCCATCGGCGAGATGGAAGACCTCGACGGCGTGCTCGCGGCCAACTCGCCCTACGACGAGATGGTCAGCGGCATGATCAACGACGACGAGACCGCCGCGATCGTGCGGCTGCAGTTCGACGGCGAATCCACCGACGTCTCGGACGAGACGAAGGACTCCCTGCGGGCGGTGTCCGATGAGCTCGGCGAAGCGCTCCCCGACGGCGCGCAGACAGCGCTCGGCGGCGACCTCTTCGCCACATCGATCCCCGGCCTGACGCTCACCGAGGCGGTCGGGCTGCTGATCGCGCTGCTCGTGCTGATCGTGACGTTCCGCTCCTTCGTCGTCGCCGGGCTCCCCCTCCTCACGGCGGTCCTCGGCGTCGGCATCTCGATGGCCGGCATCTTCGCGGCCACCGCGTTCGCCACCGTCTCCTCCACCACCCCGCTTCTGGCACTCATGCTCGGCCTCGCGGTCGGCATCGACTACGCGCTGTTCATCATGGCCCGGCATCAGGACCAGGTGCGCGACGGCGTCGATCCCGAGGAATCCGCGGCCAGAGCCGTCGGCACGGCCGGATCTGCTGTCGTTTTCGCCGGCGTCACGGTGCTCATCGCCCTGATCGGTCTCGGATTCGCGGGCATTCCGTTCCTCACGACCATGGGCATCGCGGCATCCGTCGCGGTGGCCATCGCGGTCGCGATCGCGGTCACTCTCACTCCGGCACTGCTCGGCTTCATGAAGGGCAAGGTCGTCGGCCGCCCGCGCCGCGCACCCAAGCCCAAGAAGGGACAGAAGGTCGCCGCTCCGCGTCGCGGGTTCAGCGACCGCTGGGTCGGCGGCGTCACCAAGCATCCCGTCCTGGTCTCGCTCGCCGTGGTGATCGGGCTCGGCATCGTGGCAGTGCCCGCGCTCAGCCTGAACCTGGCCCTCCCCAACGCCGGCGTGCTGCCGAAGGACTCCGAGGCGCGCCAGAGCTACGATCTCGTCGGCGAGGAGTTCGGGCCCGGTTTCAACGGTCCCCTGATCCTCACCGGAACCATCGTCACCTCGACCGATCCGCTCACGCTCATGGAGGATCTCGGGGACGCCGTCGCCGACATCCCCGGCGTCAAGGAAGTCGCCCTCGCGACCCCCAATGAGACCGCCGACACCGGCATCGTGCAGATCATCCCGGAGACGGCACCCGACGATCCTGCGACGGCCGACCTCGTGCGCGAACTCCGGTCTCACCACGACGAGTGGCTCGACGAATTCGGGATCGACCTCAAGGTCACCGGCTTCACGGCCGTCGGCATCGACATCTCCGATCAGCTCGGCAACGCCCTCCTGCCGTTCGGCATCTTCGTGATCGGGCTCTCGCTGATCCTGCTCACGATCGTGTTCCGCTCGCTCTGGGTGCCGATCACCGCCGCCCTCGGCTACCTGCTCTCGATCGTCGCCGCATTCGGCGTCGTCGGCGCGGTCTTCGAATGGGGCTGGTTCGCCGATCTCCTCCATGTCGCCAAGGTCGGCCCCATCATCAGCTTCATGCCGATCATCCTGATGGGCGTGCTGTTCGGCCTGGCCATGGACTACCAGGTGTTCCTCGTCTCCCGCATGCGCGAGGACTTCGTGCACGATCCCGCCTCGAAAAGCCCCGATCGCGCGACCCGTCGTGCCGCCGCCCTCCGCGCCGTGCGCAGCGGATTCACCGGCTCGGCGAAGGTCGTCACGGCCGCAGGGCTCATCATGTTCGCGGTGTTCGTCGCATTCGTCCCCGAGGGCGACTCGTCACTCAAGCCCATCGCCCTCGGCCTCGCGGCCGGCATCGCGATCGACGCCTTCCTCGTGCGCATGACCCTGATCCCCGCGCTGATGGCCATCCTCGGCGAGCGCGCCTGGGAGATCCCGACCTGGCTGGAGAAGATCCTCCCCCGCGTCGACATCGAGGGCGAGGCCGTCGAACGCGAGCGCCACCTGTCCGAGTGGCCCGGCGACGGCTCCGTCGTGGCAGCGGACGACCTGGTGATCAGCGCGGACGCGCCGGTCATCGAAGGCCTGACGGTGCGCATCCTCGAGGGCGGCGCCGTGGTCGCGACCGGAAGCGACGCGCGCACCCGCCGCGCTCTGGCGCTCACGATCGCCGGCCGCATCGCCCCGAGCGACGGGCGTCTCCGGGTCGGCGGCCACCTGCTCCCCGGCCGCGCGGCCTGGGTGCGCTCGCACGTCGGGTGCGTGCTCGTCGACGATGCGGATGCCGCGCTCGACGATCTCGCCGAAGCCCTGCGGGGCACCTCCGCGGTCGTGGTGATCGACGGCCTCGACCGGCTCACGGGCGGCCAGCGCGACCAGGCGGCAGCGATGCTCCGGGATGCCGCGGCCTCACGGCCCCTCGCCGTCTTCGCGACCGCTGCCGATGCCGCATCGGCCCGCACGACTCTCGCCGAGGCCGGCTGGCCCGACGCCGACACACTCGACACGCGCGCTCCGCGCCGAATCGCCGCAGAATCCACCGAGGTGACCGCATGACACTCCCCATCGAGCGCGCCCGCTCCCGCAAGCCGGTCACGTGGCTGACCATCCTCGGCATCCTGCTCCTGCCGGCGGCCGTCGGCGGCATCCTCGTCGCGGCGCTGCAGAACCCGACCGAGCGGCTCGACTCCATGACGGCGGCGATCGTGAACCTGGATGAGCCTGTCACGATCGACGACCAGCTCACGCCCCTCGGGCGTCAGCTGGCCTCGGGACTCGTGGAGGGCTCTGACGAGCTCGACTCGAACCTCACCTGGGTCATCTCGAACGAGGACGACGCGAAGGAAGGGCTGGCCGACGGCACCTACCAGGCCGTCATCACGATTCCCGAGGACTTCTCCGCGGCGGCGACCTCCGCGGGGCAGGCCGTCGCCGACGGCGGAGGGGATGCCGAGAAGGCCACCATCACGGTGACCACCCCCGACGACGGCCTCGTCGCCGACGACCTCATCACCGGTCAGATCGCGAACGTCGCCGCATCGACCATGGGAACCATGCTCACCGAGGCGACGACCGACAACATCCTCGTCGGCTTCACCACGATCGGCGATCAGATCGGCGAGGCAGCCGACGGCGCCGTCGAACTCGCCACCGGCGCCCGATCGGCCGCCGACGGCGCGGCCGCCATCCCCGACGGCGCCACGCAGCTCGCCTCCGGGGCGAGCCAGCTCGCGACGGGGGCGTCGTCGTTGGCCTCCGGGCTCGACACCATCGCGGGCAAGACGCGCGAAGCGGCCACCGGCGCCGGGCAGATCGGCGCCGGACTCACGAGCGGAGCTGCAGCTCTGGAGCAGAACGTCGGAGGCATGAACCAGCTCGTCGGAGCGATCCAGGCAGGTTCCGCTTCCGCGGGATCGGCGGCGACGCAGTCGGCCGATCTGGCCCAGCGTCTCGGCGAGATGGCGGCTGCCTGCGTCCCCGCCACGAACGGACAGGCGATGTGCGATGAGCTCTCCGCGGCAGCCGCGGATGCCGGCGTCGCCGCGGAGTCCGCCGGCACCGCATCCGGAGTGCTGAACAGCGACCTGGTCGCCCCCGGTGTCGCCGCGATTCCCGGAACCTTCAGCACTCTCGCGGCGAGCATGTCTCAGGCCGGCGCCGGCGCCACGCAGCTCGCGGGCGGGTTGAACCAGCTCGCCGGTGAGGGCATCGACCAGTCCGCGGCCGGTGCGCGCTCGCTGTCGTCCGGTGCGACCCAGCTGTCGGGCGGCGCGACCGAGCTCGCCACCGGCACGTCCGAGCTCGCCACAGGACTGGACACCCTCGCGACCGGCACCGGCGATCTCGCCGGCGGCCTGCGCACCGCGGCCGAGTCCCTCCCCTCGTTCAGCGATGAGGAGTCGACGTCGCTCGCCTCGGTGATCGCCGACCCGGTGTCGACGAACTCGTCGATGAACACCATCTTCGGCCCGACCGCGATCCCGCTGCTCGCGGCCGTGGTGCTGTGGTTCGGCGGATTCGCGTCGTTCCTGGTGATGCGCGCGCACACGGCCCGCACTCTGACCTCGCGGCGTCCGTCGGCCGCCCTGACGCTGCGCGCGTTCGCTCCGGCCGCACTGATCGGTGCGGGCCAGGGCCTGCTCGTCTCGCTGGTCGTGCAGATCATCGCCAGCTACGACGCCGCCGCGTGGTGGGCGTTCGCGGGCACCGCGGTGCTCGCCGGGATCGTGTTCGCCGCCGTGAACCAGGCGCTCGTCGCGCTCTTCGGCGGCACGGGGCGCTGGATCGCCGCCCTGGTCGGCGTCCTCGCGGTCGCGACGGGACTCATCTCCACGGTTCCCGACTGGCTCGCCGGTCTCGGAGCCGCCCTGCCGACGGCTCCGGCCTTCGCGGGCCTGATCGCGGGCAACGGCTCGGCGATCGCGGCGCTGGTCGTGTGGGGCGTGCTGTCCCTCGTCGCGACGACGCTCGCGGTGACCCTGCGCCGCACGACCTCGGCGAAGGCGGTCCTCGCCACCGCTTAGCCCCGGCACCCCCACCGCACGACTTCGGAGATCGGCCTCGACTCGCCGAGAATCGCCCCTCGAACACGGCGAGTCGGGCCGCAGCTCCGAAGCCGTGCCCGGGATCGCACGTGTTCGGCGTACGCTCGCGTCATGCGCCGACCGTTCATGGACACGCCCGACCAGCTCGCCTCACTGGAGGGTCAGCAGTACCTCGTGCTGCGTCCGACGCTCGGCGTCGCCTCCCTCTTCCGAGAGGTGCAGGATGCCGCGCTCGCGCGTTTCGGCGGTGAGATCCGGCATCCGCACACCGAGCATGCGACGCTGCGCGCGTTCTTCGAGCCGGACCGTCGGGCGGAGCTCGGCGCGCTGATCCGCCGGTGGGCGGCGGACCAGCCCCCGATCGAGGTCACGGCCGAGGCGATCGACGCGTTCCCCGCACCGTGGCAGGTTCTGATCGTGCGTCTCGCACGCACACCCTCCCTCGTCGCGGCCTATGCGAGCCTCTCCGCGGCCCTGGCGGGCACCGACTTCCGACGGCTCGACGAGCTCAGCGTCGACGACTGGACGTTCCATCTCTCCGTCGTCTACGGCAGGTCACTCGAGCCTGCGGTGTGGGAGGAGTTCCGTCAGACGTCGGTGAGCGAGCTCGGACGCACACCCACCGAGACGATCGCCGAGGCGGAACTGGTCTGGTACCAGGACGGCGCCGAGCACGCGGAGCTCATCCCCCTCGGCGGCTGAAGCCTGGGAACCCCAGACCCTTCGCGGAGCACTCGGCGCGTCCCCGCTCGACACGCCGAGGCGACGGCATCCGCTCTCCGTTCTCCGAGAGCGAGCCGGACTCAGCTGAGGCCGGAGTACGCGTGCAGGCCCTTGAAGAAGACGTTGACGATCGTGAAGTTGAAGATCACGGCCGAGAAGCCGACGATGGCGAGCCATGCCGAGGGGTTGCCCCGCCAGCCACGGGTCGCCCGCGCGTGGATGTAGCCGGCGTAGATGACCCAGATCACGAAGGTCCAGGTCTCCTTCACGTCGAAGCCCCAGAAGCGGCTCCACGCGTAGTACGCCCAGATGGATCCGGCGATGAGCGTGAAGGTCCAGAGGATGAACCCGATGATCGTGAACCGGTACGCCATGCTCTCGAGCCGCTCGGCGGAGGGGAACGTGCGGAGGAAGCCGGGGCCCGTCTTCTGCGCGTCCTCGGAGATGAGGCGCTCGCGTCGCGACTGCATGAGCTGGATGACCGAGAGCGCGAAGGCGAGCGCGAAGAAGGCGGTCGCGAGCGACGCCACGAAGACGTGGATGATGAGCCACACGCTCTTCAGCGGGTCCATCAGCGGCGAGACCTCGACGTAGAAGTTCGTCGCCGCGAGCCCGAGGAGCACGACGACGAGACCCGTGATGAACGTGCCGAGGAAGCGCAGATCGATGCGGGTGAGCACCACGAGGAAGACAGCCACGATGAGCAGCGTGCCGATCATCGCGAACTCGTAGAGGTTCGCCCACGGCACGCGACCGGCCGCGATGCCGCGGGTCAGCGTCGCCCCGAGATGGAAGAGGAACGCGAGCACGGTGAGCGAGGTGCCGATCCGCGCCATCACGAACCGCTGCGGCTTCGCGTCGGTGACGGATGCCGTACCGGAGGCCTTGACGGCGCCTCCCCCTGCGCCGACGAGGGCGGACTCGCGCACGGTCTGCGCATCCGCAGACACCTCGGAGCGGCGCGCGAGATCGAAGGCGTAGGCCACGAAGGCCGCCGCATAGATCGCGATCGCCGTCCACAGCAGGATCGGCGAGATCTCGTTGAGCTCGAGCATGGTGTCAGTCTACTTTCGGGGAATCGGATGCCGGGGCCTGCTGCGCCGTGGACGGATCGGCGTCGGCCTGGGGTTCGCGGGCGGTGGTGCCCCCCGCTGCATCGAGCAGACGCGCGTGCCCGGCGACGAGGTCGTCGACGGCAGCGGCGAGGGTCGGGTCCTCACCGCGGGCGAGCGCGGCGTACTCGATGGTCACGGCGCCACCGTCGGCGGTCGCCTTGACCCAGACGCGGCGTCGGGGGACGAACAGCGCGATCATGAGGCCCGCGAGGGCGAGCAGCGCGAAGCCGAGCACCCAGGGGCCGGAGTCGTCGCGGTGGATCTGCAGCGACGCGAACCGCTTGACGGACTCCGAGGCGTCGGTCGCCCCCGCGGGGGACTCGTCGTCGAACGTCACGCTGCCGAGGCCGTTCGGCAGCTGGGCGGTCTCCCCCGGCGTGAGCTCGATCGACTCGACGTCGGTGGTGCGTCCGGTCAGCTTCGTCATGCCGGTGGTGTCGAGCACGTAGACCGAGCGGGGGACGCCGTCGTTGATGCCCAGGTCGCCGGTGTAGACGTCGAGGGTGAGCGTCGGGTTGATGAGGTCGCCGTAGGCCGAGAAGAACGCGCCGCTCTCGAGGATGCTGGTGGTCGGGTAGAAGAAACCGACCAGGCCGACCTGCTCGGCGAGTCCGTCGGGGATCTTGAGGACGCCGAGCGACGTCATGTTGTTGTCCTGCGGGAGGAACGGCGTGCTGTTGGTGAAGACGACGTCGCCGTCGGGGTCGCGCACCGTGACGGTCGGGGCGTACCCGTTGCCGAGCAGGAAGACGTCGTCGTCGGCGACCGCGAGGGGCTCGTTGACCTTGACCGCGCCGGTGCGCTCCTCGCCCTTCTCCTGCACGGTCATGTTCGCGGAGAAGTCCCCGGCCTGCCCGGATCCGGGCTCGCCGAACGGCTGGTACGACACATCGAACGAGTCGAGGCGCATCGAGTAGGGCGCCAGCGCATCGTCGCCGACGAAGCGCCCGCGGTTCATCGAGTCGTAGTCGACCAGCGTGTTCGCGAAGGTCTCGCCCTCGACCAGCACGCGCTGGCCGGTGTACGAGAAGCCGCCGCCGATGCCGACCGTGACGAGCACGCCGACGAGCGCCAGGTGGAAGAGCAGGTTGCCCGTCTCGCGCCAGTAGCCGCGTTCGGCCGAGACCGAGAAGGTCCGTCCGCGGTCATAGCGCTCGACGCGGTATCCGAGTGCCTTGAGCTGCGTGGTCGCGACGTCGACGGAGGCGGATGCCGCGGCCTCGGCCTCGGCATCCGTCCCTGAGCTTGTCGAAGGGTCCCGCACCACCGACCGGTAGTCCTCGAGACGCTGCAGACGGGCGGGTGTGCGCGGCGGACGCGCGCGCAGCGCCTTCGCGTGGTGCTTGATGCGCGGGATGACGCAGCCGACCAGCGAGGCGAACAGCAGCAGGTAGATGGCCGAGAACCACGGCGACAGGTAGACGTCGAACAGCTTCAGGGCGTCGAGCACCGGGAAGAGGTCGGGGTTGTCGCGCTGCCACTGCGTGACGCCGTTCGGGTCGGCCATCCGCTGCGGGAAGATCGAGCCGGGGATCGCGGCGATCGCGAGCACGAGCAGCAGGATGAGCGCGGTGCGCATCGAGGTGAGCTGTCGCCACCCCCACCGGAGCCAGCCGACGAGGCCGAGGCGCGGCTGCGAGATCGAGTCGTCGCCGTCGACATGGTCGGACGGGCGCAGGGGGTCGCTGATGTCGCTGTTCACAGCATCCTTGTTCTTCGTGGCGTCGGTCTCAGAGCGGGAGGATGACACTGCCGATCACCGCCGTCAGCCGGGACATGATGTCGGTCCAGAGTCCGGTCACCATCAGGATGCCGAGGACGACGAGCAGCACGCCCCCGATGATGTTCACGACGCGGATGTGGCGGCGCAGGAAGCCGATCGCCTTGGTGGCCCAGCCGAATCCGAGAGCGACCAGCAGGAACGGGATGCCGAGGCCGAGCGAGTAGGCGAGTCCGAGGAAGCCCGCGCGCACGGGGTCACCGGCGTTGAACGACAGCGCGACGATCGCGGCCAGCGTCGGCCCCATGCAGGGCGCCCAGCCGATGCCGAGCGCGATGCCGAGGAGCGGGGCTCCGACGACGCCGTACTTCGAGTCGACGTGGAACCGGAACTCGCGCTGCGCGAATCCGAACAGCCCGAGGAACACCAGGCCCATCGCGATGATGACCACACCGAGGATGCGGGTGATCAGATCGCCCCACTGCAGCAGGAAGACGCCCGCCGTGCCGCCGAGCACCGTGTAGAGGATGAAGACGATGCTGAACCCGAGGATGAACAGCAGCACCCCGAGCACGAGCCGCCCCCGCGTGGCCGTGGCCGTGGCCGTCGCGTCGGTCGCACCGCTGGGTCCCTGAGCCTGTCGAAGGGCGCCATCCGACGAAACCGACCGAGGCGCGACCGCACCCCCGAGGAATCCGAGGTACCCGGGCACGAGCGGCAGCACGCACGGGGACAGGAACGACACGAGCCCGGCCAGCATGGCGACAGGGATAGCGAGCCAGAGGGCGCCGGATCCGATGATCGTCTCGGTGTTCACAGCGCTCCCGTGGCGGTCACGAGGACTCCGCGAGCGCGTCCCCCACGAGCGTGGAGAGGATCGAGGTGCCGTCGATCGGCCCGATGATGCGAGCGGCGACACGGCCCTGCTTGTCGAGGACCAGCGTCGTCGGGGTGGCGGCGATCGGGGTGACCTCGGCGAAGGCGAGCTTGGCCTCGGCCGTGTCGACGTCGATCAGGCTCGGGTACGTGATGCCGTACTCCTCGGCGAACGCGACCGCCGTGTCGGCCTGGTCGCGGGTGTTGATGCCGACGAACGAGACGCCGTCTCCCTCGTACTCCTGCCAGACGCTCTCCAGAGCGGCGGCCTCCACACGGCACGGTGCGCACCCGGCGTACCAGAAGTTGACGACCGTGACCTGCCCGGCGAGGTCGGCGCTGTCGAGCTTCTCCCCGGTCTCGGTGACTCCGCCGAAGTCCACCGGCTCACCACGCTCGGCCTCGGGGATCTCGACGATCGCGCCGTCGGCGGCAACGTAGCCGGTGTTGTCACCGCTCAGGAACGACTCGCTCACCGGATCCGGGGCGCACGCGCTCAAGCCGACGGCGAAGAGCGCGGCGAGCGCGACTCCGAGCGCACGCCGCGGGAGGCGGGTGCGGGAGGGGCGGCCGCTGCGGATCGGCCCTTCGACAGGCTCAGGGACCCAGCTGGTCTGTGGCACGATTCCCAGTTTACGTGCGGGTTCCTATGCATGGGGTGGACGAGGCTGCCGGTCAGACCGCCCCGACGTCGACCGCGCCGTCGGTCGCTGCGGGCTCCGCGTAGGCGACCTCGCGCCAGACATCGCCGACCCTCTCGAACGAGGTGACGCTCGACAGCGCACAGCGCCGTGTGCGCGGATCGTGGCGGAGCGGAAGACCCGCCACCCGAAGGTGGGTGATCCAGATCGGCGCCTGGTGCGAGACCATGACCACGTCGCCGCCGTCGGCGGCATCCCACGCCTCGTCCATGATGCCCAGCATCCGCTCGGCGATCGACGCGTACGGCTCGCCCCAGCTCGGCAGCGCCGGCTGACGCAGGTGCCACCAGTTGAGCGGGTTCATCAGGGATCGCCGCATCTGGGTTCCCTCGAACACGTTGGTCGGCTCGATCACGCGCACGTCGATCTCCGGCACCAGGTCGAAGCGCTCGGCGAACGGCTCGGCCGACTCCTGCGCGCGTTCCAGCGGCGAGGAGTAGAGCGCGGCGATCGGGCGGTCGAGGGAGGCGACGTGGTCCGCCGCCGCCCTCGCCATGCGCCGGCCGGCTTCACTCAGGTGATAGTCCGGGAGTCGCCCGTAGAGCACACGATGAGGATTGTGCACCTCACCGTGTCTGACGAGATGCAGGCGCTCTCGCGACATCAGACCTTGTTGTACTGGGCCGAGCCGAAGCCGATGATCAGGTGGCCGATGAAGGGGAACAGCCAGAGCAGGAAGAAGGAGAAGACCCCGCCCTTGCCGAAGTTCTTGCCCTCCTTGATGGCGACGACGATCGCGAAGATGACGTTCACGATCGGGATGAGGTAGAGCAGCGCCGCCCAGCCCGACATGCCGGCGATCTTGACCAGGAACACCCAGTTGACGATCGGGATCAGCGCGAGGATTCCCGGGTATCCGGCCTTGGAGAAGACCTTCCACATCGTGATCGCGTAGATCAGGTAGTAGATCACCGAGATGACGACCGAGCTCGTGCTGAAGACCTGCTCGCTCAGCATGTTGGAATCCATGGGTTCTCCTTCGTTGTTCGCCCGCCGGCCCCTCGTACCGTCGTGGCTTCGGCGTGAGTCTAGCGACTGCCCTCGTCGCGTCGTGGCGTCGTGGCCGACCCCGCATCGTTCCGGGTTCCCGCGCCCGTAGACTGGGCGGGTTCGCCATTTCCCAGATCAGAAGGAATCCTCCGTGCTTCGCACCCACTCGGCAGGCTCTCTGCGAGCCGAGCACATCGGTCAGACCGTCACCCTCACGGGTTGGGTCGATCGCCGTCGTGATCACGGAGGAGTCGCCTTCATCGATCTTCGGGATGCGTCGGGCATCGCCCAGGTCGTCATCCGCGACGAGGAGATCGCCCACCCGCTGCGCAACGAGTTCGTGCTGAAGGTGACCGGCGAGGTCTCGCAGCGCCCCGAGGGCAACGCGAACCCCAACCTGCCGACCGGCGAGATCGAGCTCATCGCGAGCGACGTCGAGGTGCTCAACGAGTCCGCTCCGCTGCCGTTCCAGGTGTCGACGGCTGTCGCCGACACCGAGACCGTCGGCGAGGAGGCACGCCTCAAGTACCGCTACCTCGACCTTCGTCGTCCGGCTCAGGCGTCGAACCTGCGCCTGCGCTCGAACGTCTACAAGGCGATCCGCGACGTGCTGCACGCCGAGGACTTCACCGAGGTCGAGACGCCGACGCTCACTCGCTCCACGCCCGAGGGCGCCCGCGACTTCCTCGTGCCCGCGCGCCTCAGCCCCGGCAGCTGGTACGCGCTGCCGCAGTCCCCGCAGCTGTTCAAGCAGCTGCTGATGGTCGGCGGCGTCGAGAAGTACTTCCAGATCGCGCGCTGCTACCGCGATGAGGACTTCCGCGCCGACCGCCAGCCGGAGTTCACGCAGCTCGACATCGAGATGAGCTTCGTCGACCAGGAAGACGTCATCGCGCTGATGGAGTCGCTCGTCGTCGCGATGTGGAAGACGATCGGCGTCGAGGTCGCGACCCCGCTGCCGCGCCTGACCTACGCCGACGCGATGGCGAAGTACGGCTCCGACAAGCCCGACCTGCGCTTCGGACTCGAGCTCGTCGAGGCGACCGAGTACTTCGCCGAGACGCCGTTCCGCGTCTTCCAGGCCGAGTACGTCGGCGCCGTGCGGATGCCCGGCGGCGCGAGCCAGCCGCGCAAGCAGCTCGACGCGTGGCAGGACTGGGCCAAGCAGCGCGGTGCCCGCGGTCTCGCCTATGTGCTCTTCAACGACGACGGCTCGCTCGGCGGCCCTGCCGCGAAGAACCTGTCCGAGGCGGAGCAGGCGGGCCTCGCGGCCTTCGTCGGCGCCGAGCCGGGCGACTGCGTCTTCTTCGCCGCGGGTTCCACCAAGGAGAGCCGTGCGCTCCTCGGCGCCGCGCGCGTCGAGATCGGCCGCCGCCTCGGCTACCTGAACCCGGACGAGTTCGCGTTCACCTGGGTCGTCGACGCCCCGATGTTCGAGCCTGCGGCGGATGCCGTGGCCTCGGGCGACGTCGCCGTCGGCGCCGGCGCCTGGACCGCCGTGCACCACGCGTTCACCGGCCCGAAGCCGGAGTTCGCCGACACGTTCGACACCGACCCCGGCTCGGCCCTCGCCTACGCGTACGACATCGTGTGCAACGGCTCCGAGCTCGGCGGCGGCTCGATCCGCATCCACCGCGAAGACGTGCAGAAGCGCGTGTTCGAGGTCATGGGGATCAGCGACGAGCAGGCCGACGAGCAGTTCGGGTTCCTCCTCGACGCGTTCAAGTTCGGCGCTCCGCCGCACGGCGGCATCGCGCTCGGCATGGACCGCGTGCTGCAGCACCTGTCGAAGACCGAGTCGATCCGCGAGGTCATCGCGTTCCCGAAGTCCGGCAACGGCTTCGACCCGCTGACCGCCGCACCTGCGCCGATCACGCCGGCGCAGCGCGCCGAGGCCGGGGTCGACTTCGAGCCCGAGGACGACGACGCGGCCTGATCCGCGCGTCTCGTCTCGCGGCGTTGCGTCTCGCTTCGATCGCTCGACGACCGGGCTCCTCCGGTCGTCGAGCCTGCCGCCGCTTGGGCCCCTGAGTCTGTCGAAGCGCCTGGGCCCCCGAGCCCTGGGTCCCTGAGCCTGTCGAAGGGCCCCGTCGCTGGTGCTTCGACAGGCTCAGCAACCCAGAAGGCACGCTCAGCAACCCAGAAGGCAGGCTCAGCAACCCAGAGGGTGGTCTCAGCAACCCAGAGGGCGGGCTCAGCACTCGGGGTGATGGTCAGGCCGCGGCCAGCGCCGGCGCGATGTTCTCGTTCCAGACGTCGACGCCGAGCTTGCCGATGAGCCCGATCACCACGACGAGGAACACGACGCGGATGAACGTCGTGCCGCGCGAGATCGCCATCCGCGACCCGAGGTAGCTGCCGCCGACGTTCGCCACCGCGAGGATGCCGCCGAGCAGCCACAGCACCGATCCGTTCGGGATGAACAGCAGCAGGGCACCCGCGTTCGTCGCGAAGTTCACGATCTTGGCCTTGGCGCTCGCCTGCAGGAAGTCGTAGCCGAGCAGCGCCACCAGGGTGATGACGAGGAAGGTGCCGGTTCCCGGGCCGATCATCCCGTCGTAGAAGCCGATCGCGAGACCCGCGAGACCGGCCATGACGTGGTGCTTATGCCCGTGGAACCGCAGCTTCGTCGCCGCCCCCATCTGCGGTCGGAACGCGGTGAAGAGCGCGACGGCCAGCAGCGCGACCACGATGATGGGCTTGAAGGCGGCGGGCGGCAGGATCGTCGCCACCGCCGCCCCGCCGAAGGACCCGGCGAGCGCGATCCCCGCCATGGGCAGGGCCGTGCGGATGTCGGGTTTCGCGCGCCGGTAGTACGTGACACTGCTGGTCGCCGTGCCGAAGACCGAGGCGAGCTTGTTCGTCGCGAGGGCCTGGATGGGCGCCATCCCGGGGATCAGCAGGAGGGCAGGAAGCTGGAGCAGACCTCCCCCGCCGACGACCGCGTCGATCCAACCGGCTGCGAAAGCCGCCACGATGACGAGGATCAGCATCCCCCAGGTGAGCTGCTCGAGCCCGAGGAGTGCGCCGATGTCCATCCCCTCAGGATGTCAGACTGGACGCATGCTCGATGCCCTCGCCCTGCCGCATCCGATCGACTCCCGCGCCGGCGCCGCCGTCCTGCGTCGGGCGACGATCGACGACGCGGATGCCGTCATCGCCCTGCTCGCCGACGACGCGATCAGCGCTGCCCGCGGTGACGTGGCATCCGACGACGATCGCCCCGCGTACACCGCCGGACTCGTCGAGATCCTCGCCGACGCCTCGAACGATCTGCTCGTCGTCGAACTCGACGGCGCCATCGTCGGAACCCTGCAGCTCACCTCGATCCCCGGCATGTCGCGACGGGGCGCCCGTCGGCTTCTCGTCGAGGCCGTACGGGTGCGCAGCGACCTGCGCTCTTCCGGCATCGGCTCCGCACTGATGCGCTGGGTCTCCGACGACGCTGCACCGGCCCTCGGCGCCGCCATGGTCCAGCTCACCTCGGACGCGAGCCGCATCGACGCGCACCGCTTCTACGAGCACCTCGGGTACGTCGGCTCGCACAAGGGCTTCAAGTACGCGGTCCCGCAGGGCTGAACGCCACCGGCATCCGCTCCGCAGCGCAGGAGTAGCGCGCTTCCGAAGGATGAATCGTCCGGATTCGTCCTCCCGTAGCGCACTTCTCCTCCGCAGGCGCTCGCGAGCGCGTTCTCGCCACGACCCGGTCACCTGACGTTCACCCTCGCCGGCACAATCGGCAACCTCGCCCTCATAGTGTCCTCTCGCAACCCCGAACCGGCCTTCGCCGGTCACCCGAGAGGAATCACATGGCTCGCAACATCCGCCGCGCGCGCATCGGCGCCGGCATCGCCCTGGCCACCACGGCCGTACTCGCGCTCACCGCGTGCTCCGGCGCCGCTGACGCCTCCGCCGGTGGCGGCGACTCCGCCGTCGATGCGGCATCCGCGACGTCGGTCGCCGACTTCGGCACGTTCGCCGACCTCGAGGCTGCAGCGAAGGCGGAAGGCCAGCTCAACGTCATCGCACTCCCCCGCGACTGGGCGAACTACGGCGAGATCCTCGATCTGTTCGCCGAGAAGTACCCGGAGATCACGATCAACGAGGCGTCGCCCGACGTCTCCAGCGCCGAGGAGATCCAGGCCGCCGAGACCAACCAGGGCCTCGACACCGCCCCCGACGTGTTCGACCTCGGTCTGACCGTCGCCCTGCAGAACACCGACGTCTTCGCGCCGTACAAGGTCGAGACCTGGGACGACATCCCCGACGCCCTCAAGGAGCCGACCGGCCTGTTCGTCGGCGACTACGGCGGATACATGTCGATCGGCTACGACTCCTCGAAGTTCGATGCCCCCGAGTCGCTCGACGACCTGAAGAGCGCCGACTACAAGGGCGCGGTCGCGATCAACGGCGACCCGACCCAGGCCGGTGCGGCGTTCGCCGCGGTGGGCCTCGCAACGGTCCAGTCCGACGGCACGCTCGACGACTTCCAGCCCGGCATCGACTTCTTCTCGGAGCTGCAGAAGGCCGGCAACCTGCTCAAGGTCGACGTCACGACCGCGACCGTCACGAGCGGCGAGACCCCCGTCGTCTTCGACTGGGACTACCTGAACGCGTCGCACGTGGCCGACAACGAGAACTGGAAGGTCGTCGTGCTCGACGGCACCGGCTACGCGGGCTACTACAACCAGGCGATCAACAAGGATGCCCCGAACCCGGCCGCCGCGCGCCTGTGGCAGGAGTTCCTCTACAGCGACGAGGTCCAGAACCTGTGGCTCAAGGGCGGCGCACGTCCGGCCCGCATGGAGGCCATGACCGAGGCGGGCACGATCGACGCCGACCTGGCCGCGGCCCTTCCCGAGGTTCCGGCCGAGACCGTCGTGCCGACCGAGGAGCAGTCCACGAACGCCGGTACCCTGCTCGGCGAGAAGTGGGCCGCGGCCGTCCAGTGACGACCCTCACCCGAACGGGGGCGGATGCCGCGGCATCCGCCCCCGTCACCGCCGCCGGGACCTCGCATGACGCGAGGGCCCGGCGGTCCGCGCCCTCGTGGGCCTGGCTGGGCCTCGTGCCCTTCGCCGCCTACGTCGTCCTCTTCCTGGCGGTCCCGACAGCCCTCGCGATCGGCTCCGGCTTCTTCACCGAGAGCGGCGCCTTCACATGGACCAACGTGTCGGCGCTCGGTGATCCGGTCGTGCTGACCACGTTCGCCAACTCCGCCGGCCTGTCGCTGCTCACCGCCGTCGTCGGGGCGCTCGTCGGCGCCCTCGTCTGCTACGCGCTGCTCGGCATGAACCCCGAGGGGGCCATCCGGTCGATGGTGGATGCCGCGGCCGGCGTGCTCGCGCAGTTCGGCGGTGTCATGCTGGCGTTCGCGTTCATCGCGACGATCGGCATCCAGGGCGTCCTCAAGCTCTTCCTCCAGGACTCCTTCGGCATCGACATCTACGCGAACGGCACCTGGCTGTACGAGCTTCCCGGCCTGATCCTGCCCTACATCTACTTCCAGATCCCGCTGATGGTGATCACGTTCATGCCCGCACTCGCCGCGCTCAAGCCGCAGTGGTCCGAGGCGAACCTCACGCTCGGCGGCACCCGCGCGAGCTTCTGGCTGCGCATCGGCATCCCTGTGCTCGCCCCCTCGTTCCTCGCCAGCCTGCTGCTGCTGTTCGCGAACGCGTTCTCGTCCTATGCGACCGCGGCCGCACTCGCCAGCCAGGGCTCGCAGATCGTGCCGCTGCAGATCCGCACCGCCCTCACGAGTGAGACCGTGCTCGGCCGGGAGAACCTCGCCGGGGCGCTCGCCCTCGGCATGATCGTCATCGTCGGAGTCGTGATGGCCCTGTACTCGCTCATCCAGCGTCGAGCCGCGCGGTGGCAGTCGTGAACCGCCTCGGCCCCTCGCTCGCGACCCGCTGGGTCATCGGCATCCTGGTCGGCGCCTTCTTCGCGATCCCGCTGGTGTCGACGCTGCTCTTCACCCTGCGCGATCCGTCCGGCGGGATGTCCCTCATCCACTGGACGGCGCTGTTCGACCCCGCCGCATCCGCCGCCATCAAGCCGATCTGGATCGGACTCGGCAACTCGCTCATCCTCGCCGTCGTCACGGTCGCGATCGTGCTCTTCCTGCTGGCACCGACGATGATCCTGGTGAACCTGCGCTTCCCCCAGCTCAAGCCGGCGTTCGAGTTCGCGGTGCTGCTGCCGATCTCGATCCCCGCGATCGTGCTCGTCGTCGGCCTCGCGCCGATCTACCTGCAGATCGGCCGCTCCCTCGGCACCGGGACCTGGACGCTCGCGTTCGCGTACGGCATCACGGTGCTGCCGTTCGCGTTCCGCTCCATCCAGGCCTCGATCGACGCCGCAGATCTCAAGACCCTCGCCGAGGCCGCCCGCTCCCTCGGGGCGAGCTGGCCGACCGTCGTGCTGAAGGTGCTCGCTCCGAACATCCGTCAGGGCCTGCTCGCCGCATCCCTGATCTCGATCGCCGTCGTGCTCGGCGAGTTCACGATCGCCTCTCTCCTGAACCGCCAGGTCTTCCAGACCGCGATGGTGGTCGTCCAGAAGCAGGACCCCTACGCACCCGCGATCTTCACCCTGCTGGCCCTGGTCTTCGTCTTCGTCCTGCTCCTCGTCATCGGCCGCGTCGCCCGCGGCACCGGAAAGGCCCGCTCATGACCGTCGACCACGCGCTCCCCCGAACGAAGGACAACGTGCTGCTCGCCGAAGCCGGGGAGGGCACCCGCGTCGAGCTGAAGGGCATCGTGAAGAGCTACGCCGGCACGAGGGTGCTGCACGGCGTCGACCTCGACATCGCGCCCGGTGAGTTCGTCTCCCTGCTCGGTCCCTCCGGCTGCGGCAAGACGACGCTCCTGCGCGTGCTCGCCGGGCTCGAGGGCGCCGACGAGGGAGCCGTGCTGCTCGGCGGCGGCGACGTCTCGCGCGTGCCGACGAACAAGCGCGACATCGGCATGGTCTTCCAGTCGTACTCCCTGTTCCCGCACCTGCGCGTCGTCGACAACACCGCCTTCGGCCTGCGGCGGCGGGGAGCAGGGAAGACGGATGCCGCGAAGCGCTCGCTCGACGCCCTCGCCCTCGTGGGTCTCGCCGACTTCGCCGACCGCTTCCCGCACCAGCTCTCCGGCGGTCAGCAGCAGCGCGTGGCCCTCGCCCGCGCGCTCGTCACCGAGCCCAAGGTGCTGCTGCTCGATGAGCCGCTGTCCGCCCTCGACGCGAAGGTGCGCGTGCAGCTGCGCGACGAGATCCGCCGCATCCAGCTGCGCCTCGGCATCACGACCGTCTTCGTGACGCACGACCAGGAGGAGGCCCTGGCCGTCTCCGACCGGATCGCGGTGATGAACTCCGGTCGCATCGAGCAGATCGGCTCCCCCGAGCAGCTGTACACGACGCCGTCGACGGCGGGCGTGGCCGCGTTCGTCGGGCTCTCCAGCGTCGTCTCGGGGGTCGCCGACGGAGATCACGTCATGGTGTGGGGGCAGGCGCTGCCGCTGCAGACGCCGGCCGACGGTCCGGTCGACGTGTACCTCCGTCCGGAGAACGTGCACTTCGCCTCCGAGGCGGATGCCGCGACCGACGCGCTCGTCGAGGAGAGCACCTTCCTCGGGAGCATGCGACGCACGCTGGTGCGGACCGAGTCGGGCGAGCTCGTGCGGGTGCAGCATGCACCCGGCATCCATCCCTCCTTCGGCGACCGCGTGCGCATCGCGGTCGCGCCCGAGCCCGTCGCGGTGCATCCGCGCGGCTGACCGGCTCTTCCCTCCGATATATGGGTGGGGATAGCGTGAACGCGAAGGGTCGATCCCCCGACCCGACAGAGAAAGGACGCCTCCATGGCAGGCAAGTTCGAGCTGTACACCGACAAGTCCGGCGAATACCGGTTCCGTCTGAAGGCCGGCAACGGCGAGGTCGTCGCCGTCAGCGAGGGCTACTCCTCGAAGTCGAGCGCTCTCGCCGGAATCGAGTCGGTGCGCCGCAATGCCGCGGACGCCGAGGTCGTCGAGGCCTGAGCGCGCTTCTCGGTCGTTGAGCGAGGAGCGCAGCGACGAGACGAAACGCCTCACGTTCCGCGGAACGTGAGGCGTTTCGTGTCTCTGCTCCCGCGCGACGAGCGAGCTGGAGCCGGCGCTAGAGCACGCGGGACAGGAAGTCCTTCGTGCGCTGGTTCTGCGGGTTTCCGAGGACTTCGCGCGGGTCGCCCTCTTCAACGATGTGACCGCCGTCCATGAAGATGAGCCGCGAGCCGACCTCGCGGGCGAAGCCCATCTCGTGCGTGACGACCAGCATCGTCATGCCCTCGTCCGCGAGGGAGCGCATGACCTGCAGCACCTCGCCGACGAGCTCCGGGTCGAGCGCCGAGGTGGGCTCGTCGAACAGCATCATGTCGGGGTTCATGCACAGCGCCCTGGCGATCGCCACGCGCTGCTGCTGACCTCCCGAGAGGTGCCCGGGATAGGCATCAGCCTTCTCCGCCAGCCCGACGCGGGCGAGCATCGCCAGCGCGACCTGCTGCGCCTCGGTCTTGGAGCGCTTCTTCACGCGCTGCTGCGCGATCATGAGGTTGCCCATGACATCGAGGTGCGGGAACAGGTTGAAGCTCTGGAACACCATGCCGATGCGCGTGCGCACGCGGTCGATGTCGACGTCGGGGTCGGTGATGTCGATCCCCTCGATGAGCACCTTGCCGCCCGTCGGCTCCTCGAGCAGGTTCACGGAGCGCAGCAGCGTCGACTTGCCCGACCCCGAGGGGCCGATCACGCAGACCACCTCGCCGGCTGTGACCGTGAGGTCGATGCCCTTGAGCACCTCGTTGTCGCCGAAGCTCTTCACGAGCCCCTGCAGGTCGATCGCCGGGGCGTGCACATCAATCAGGTCGGTGATCATCGCTGCTTCGCCATCCGTCGTTCCAGCCACGCACTGAAGCGTGTGAGGGGGATCGTCACGATCAGGTACAGGATCGCCGCCATGATCAGCGGCGTCGCGTTCGTGTTCTGCGTCGCCGCGTCGCGGGCGAAGTTGGTGAGCTCCTTCGACCAGATGAAGGTGCCCGCCACGAAGAGCAGCGAGGTGTCCTTCAGCAGCAGCACGAACTCGTTCGTCAGCGGCGGGATGATGATCCGGAACCCCTGCGGCACGATGATCCAGAAGGTGGTCTTCATGGGCGACATGCCGAGCGAGCGAGCCGCCTCGGTCTGGCCCTTCGGAACCGCCTGGATGCCGGCGCGGATGGTCTCCGCCATGTAGGCCGACGCCACGAGGATCAGACCGATCAGACCCAGGACGACAGGACCGCCGAGATCACGGCCCGAGATCCCGAGGGCGATCGGCAGGATGAAGGCCACCGCGAAGATCGTGAGGATCGCGGGGAGCCCGCGGAACAGCTCGATCCAGGCGGTGGCGATCCACCGGAAGGGCCCGATGCTCGAGAGCTTCAGGAGCGCCAGGACCACGCCGAGCACGAGCCCGGCGACGAACGCCACCGCGGTGAACCACAGGGTGTTGACGAGCGCGGTCGTGATGATCCCGGGGAACATCTTCGCCGCGACCTCGGGGTTGAAGAACAGCGGACCGATCTTCGCCCAGTCGGTGCTGACCGCCGCCCAGACGACGACGGCGATCAGCACCACATAGACGATGTACCGATAGAGCTTGCTCTTGGTGGTGCGCCTCAACGCCATTGTCAAGGTCTCCTTGCTCTACGCTGCTCGCCGATTACTTCGCGGTGAAGTAGCTGTCGTAGATCGTCTGGTAGTCGCCGCTGTCCTGCAGCTCCTTCAGCGCACCGTTGATCGCCTCGCGCAGCGCGTCCTTCTCGCCCTTGGCGAACGCGAAGCCGTAGGACTCGCCGGTCTCGTACTCCTCGACGATCTTGTAGGCACTGTCGGCCTTCTCGTGCTCGAGGTTCACGGGCTGGTCCTGCAGGATCGCGTCGATCTGACCGGCCTGCATCGCGGGCCACAGTTCGCCGTCGGACGGGTACTGCACGAGCTGGGCACCGGTCGCGTTCTCGGTCGCGTAGGCCTCACCCGTCGTTCCCTGCTGCACGCCGACGTTCTTGCCGGAGAGGTCGTCGATCGACTTGATGCCCGAGTCGGTGCGCACGAGCAGCGACTGCAGCGACTCGTAGTACGGGTCGGAGAAGTCGATGTTCGCCTTGCGCTCGTCGGTGATCGTCATGGCCGAGGCGCCGATGTCGCAGGTGCCTGCCGCGAGGGTCGTCCCGGACTGGAGTGCGTCGAATCCGACGTCCTGCACCGAGAGCTTGAGGTCGAGCTTCTTCGCGATCGCGTCGAGCAGATCGATGTCGAACCCGGTGTAGCCGGTGCCGTTGTCGCCGCCCTCGAACTCGAAGGGCGCGTAGGGGATGTCGGAGCAGACCGTCAGCGTTCCCGCCTCGACCAGACCGTACTCGTCACCCGCGGCGGGCTCGCCGCCTCCGGAGTCTCCCGCGCCCGTGGCGCAGCCTGCGAGGGCGAGAGTGGCGGTCGCCACGAGGGCGAGGCCGGCGAGGATGTTGCGACGGGACATGTCGACTCCTGTGAGACGAGGGCGATGACGCCCACGGACTGGTAGGTGATCATCTAAACATGCGGCTCGTCGCCCCGACCAACGGGAGAGGACCTCCGCGGATCACATTTGTGTTGCAAGTGTGTCCGATTGTGACGGCCGTGTTTCCGAATCAGACCTCGAAGTCGACGGCGACGCGCGACGCGACGACCGAGCGCACGTAGGCGACGACCTCCTCGTGCGCGGGGTGCACCTGATACTCCTCGAGTGCGGCGATCGAGGCGAAGTCGGCGACGAGGGTCACGTCCCAGTTCGCGTCGGGGTAGGCCATGTTGGCCCCGGCGGAGATCGACAGCAGCTGCGGCACCACGCCGTCGAGCGCATTGAGACGACGGGCGACCTCGGCGGCCTGCGCGCCGCGCTCGGCGGCATCCTCGGCGGCGAGCTTCCACGTCACGACATGGCGAACGGTCACTTCGACTCCTTCTGGTCGCTCAGCGCGACGGCTCGGACGGACTCCTCGAGGGCGAGGCGCAGCCGGTCGGGCGAGAGCCGCCAGTGCGCATGGAGCTGTCCGTCGATGAGGACGACCGGGATCTTCTCCCACCACAGCTCGTAGAGCGCCGGGTCGTCCTTGATGGAGACCTCGGTGATCTCGATCTGCTCCGCAGCGGCGTCCGGCAGCTCGGCGACGACCGCGTCGATCACCTCGGACGCGACGTCGCAGAGATGGCAGTCGGGCTTGCCGATCAGCGTCAGCGTGGTCACGCCGACGGCACCTCGACCTCGCGGCCCTGGGCGATCCATTCGCCGGTGCCGCCTTCGACGTTCGTCACGTCGTAGCCGCGCGCCTCGAGCGCCTCGACGACACGGGCAGAGCGACCGCCCATCTGGCAGATCACGTCGAAGGCCTCATCGGGCAGCTCGTCGAGGCGGTTGCCGATCTCGGACATCGGGATGTTGACAGCACCGGGAACATGGCCCGAGGCGAACTCCGCGGTCTCGCGCACGTCGATGAGCGGCGTGGCGGAGCGTTCGGCGAGTTCGGTGACGGTGATCGACTTCATGACGTCCTCTCGACGGTGCAGACATGCGGGCAGAGACACAAAGCGCCCGTCCGAAGACAGGCGCTCGTGTCTGGCCGCTTACTTCTTGTTGCGGCGCTGGTGGCGAGTCTTACGAAGCAGCTTGCGGTGCTTCTTCTTCGCCATGCGCTTGCGGCGCTTCTTGATGACAGAACCCACGGAAACCTCACTAAGTCAGCGGCTGGGCGTCGCGCAAAATCGGACGCCCGGGTAACGGGCACGAAAAAATGCCTCGGATCAGTCTAGCAAACCCGAGCGGCCCCTCTGTGCGGTCTCACTCCGCGACGTCGTCCGTCACCAGGAACCGCCACACGAGGGCATGCCCGAGAGCCACCAGGCCGATGAGGAGCAGCGCCTCGACCTGGATTCCGGTGAGGCCGAGAGACGTCACGAGCTGTGGAGCGACGCCGATGACGGCGATCGCGATGTACACGAGCACGGTCCCGAGCTGGGTCCAGCGGATCGCCGCCGGGGTGCCGTCACGACCGGCCTGCGCGACCAGGCGCACCATGGATGCGCCGCCGACGACGGCGACGACGACGAACGACGTGCGCCACAGCAGGGGGTTCTCCGTGCCTCCGACCTGGGCGAACAGGCCCATCAGAGCCGGCAGCAGGAAGGAGAGGTAGATGCCGCCGATCGTGCGACGCATCGCCGGATCCGCGGTCCAGTCACGGCGAGCGCGGACGACGTTCCACCAGAGCCCGGTGAGCGTGAAGCACGTGGTGGAGAAGAGGGCGTAGAACGTGCTGACATCCACGACATCCTCCCGTCAGGTATCAGCCGACGTCGGCGATGGGCCGCTGCAGGGCGTCGCTGACCGCTGATTCGGGCACGCGGTAGCTGCGGCCGAAGCGGATGGCAGGCAGCTCGCCGGCGTGAACGAGCCGATACACGGTCATCTTCGACACGCGCATGAGCTCGGCGACCTCGGCCACCGTGAGGAACCGGACGTCAGGTACTTCGGGCATCCCACGTACCCCTTTCTCGATGTGCACACTCTATGGGGTGGGTGGGACACCTGTAAACCCATGTGGCTCGTGTGATCAGTGAGGTGCCGCGACCGTCGCGAACGCGCGGACCGGGAATGTGCCGAAGCCGCGCACCGCCGGGGGCGCGGCCGTGAACCGGGCGCCGCGCGGCGGCAGCCGGTCGAGCCCGGTCAGGTGCTCGACCACATGGATCCCGGCGGCGAGCAGGATGCTGTGCGCCGGCCGCTCACCTCCGCTCTCGGTGTCGTCGATGTTGAGCGCATCGATGCCGACGAGCCGCACGCCGGCCTCGACGAGGAAGCGCACGGCGTCCTCGGCGAGGAACGGCGAGCCGGTACCGTACGCCGGGGTCCCGAAATGCCGGTCCCATCCGGTGTCGAGGAGGACGGCGGCGCCGCGGAGGTCGCGATCCCCGAGCGTGATCGCCGCGATTCCGCGCCGCTCGGCCGTCCAGGCGTCCCGCAGGTGGAACACCTCGGCGGGAAGATCGACGAGGGTCTCGAGGTCGAGCGAAGCCAGATCGCCGCCGTCCGCGTAGCGGTGGAACGGCGAGTCGATGTAGGTGCCGGTGTTCCCGATCATCGTGATGATGTCCATCGCGAACTCGGTCCCCGGCGCGTACTTCGATCGCGAGTCCTCGCGCGTGAGGTGCGAGGTGATGGTGGGCGCGGGAAGCCCGGGGTAGGTCACCAGTCCCGCTTCGATCGGGTGGCTGAGATCGATGACGCGCATCGCCGCAGAGGCCTCGACGGGGGCCGACGTCTCGACGCCCCGACTGCCGCGATGCGCCTCGGCGACGATCCGGAGGTCGCGGATCACGACCTCGCTGACGAGCGCGAGACCCAGGTGCGCGACGAGAAGCGCGCCCACCTGATCCGACGTCATCTCCTCGCGCGGCACATCGAGACGGAATCCCTCGCCCTGCATGCCCCCGCCGTTGGCGAAGGCGATCGTGAAGTCGAGGTGCGCTCTGAAGTCGGTCGTCATCCCCCTATCATCCCGGTGGCACGGCCTCCGGGGTGCACGTCAGGCGGACTTCGTCGCCTTCGCCAGCCGCTCTCCGGCCTCGCGCAGGGTCTGCCGCTCGACCTTGCGCGCCGCGCGAAGCATCTTCTCGGCCTCGCGGACGGCCTTCTGCGCCTCGCGCAGCCGGCGGTCGCCGGCGAGTTCGGCGGGATCCAGAGCGACCCACTCCTCCGAGCCGTGCTGCTCCTCCCCGCGGTCGTGAGTCGAGATGTAGGCGGCGACGCCGTCGAGCATCCGCTCCATCCCGAACCGGAACGGGTCGGCGGGAGAGAGGAACACGTCCTCCTCGATCGCGCGACGGAGGGCGGGGAATTCGTCGGCGGTGATCACCCGGTCGTAGAGGGTGGCCTCGCGCACGGCGACCTCTTCCGGCGTCAGCCCGGAGCCGCGGGACTGGGCGGTGTACCCGGCCTGCACGATCCCGCACCACCGCGCGTCACCCGTCACCGCCAGCGCGACGGCCACCCGCTCATCGGCCGTCAGAGGTGTGCTCTCGAGGGCCGCGAGCGACGCGTCCAACCACGCCGAGCTGTTGGGCGTGATCGGCGAGCCGTTGATCGGCAGGGACAGCATCCAGGGATGCCGGAGATACAGGAGCACCTGCTCCTCGTAGAGGGCGAGCAGCCGCTCCCGCCAGCCATCCACCTCGAGGTGGCTCTCCGGCGGGAGCCCGGTCGCCTGCTCCTGCATCAGCAGCAGCAGGTCGTCCTTCGCGCTCACATAGCGATAGAGCGACATCGGTGTGAATCCGAGCTTGGCGGCGACGGCGGCCATCGACACGGCGCCGATGCCCTCGGCATCCGCCAGCTCGACGGCCGCGTCGACGATCTTCTCGACGCTCATCTCGCGCTTCGGTCCGCGCTGCGGATCGGCGGCCACGCCCCAGGCGAGCGCGATCCCCCGCGGCAGCTCCGGCGGCTCGGTCTCAGTCATGCGCTTCATCCTACTTCTGTTTATTTAATAAACAGTGTGTTACGGTCATACACAGCTGTTTGTCACGTACACAGTTTTCCCCATACACAGAGAGGATCGACCATGGAGACAGCCATCGCGGTGCAGGGCCTCAGCAAGGCCTTCCAGGGCAGGGTCGTCGTCGACGACCTGGACTTCACCGTCGCGCGCGGAGAGGTGTTCGCGCTGCTGGGGCCGAACGGCGCCGGAAAGACCTCGACGATCAACATCCTCACCACGCTCACCACCGCGGATGCCGGCTCGGCCGAGGTGGCTGGGTGGGACGTGCGCACGCAGAGCGCCGAGGTGCAGCGCCGGATCAGTCTCACCGGGCAGTCCGCCGCGGTCGACGATGCGCTGACCGCCACCGAGAACGTGGTCATGTTCGCCCGACTGTCGGGCCTCGGCCGCGCTGCAGCGAAGCGCCGCGCCGCCGACCTCATCGCGCAGTTCGATCTGACGGATGCCGCGGGCCGGATCGTGCGGACCTTCTCCGGCGGCATGCGTCGCCGTCTCGACCTCGCGCTGAGCTTCGTCGTGACACCCGAGGTGCTGTTCCTCGACGAGCCGACGACGGGCCTCGACACCCGGAGCCGTCGCGACCTCTGGGACATCATCCGCATGCTCGCGAGCGCCGGCACGACCGTCTTCCTCACGACGCAGTATCTGGAGGAGGCCGATCAGCTCGCCGACCGGATCGCCGTGCTCCACGACGGGAGGATCGCCGCCCTCGGCACCCCCGCGGAGCTGAAGGCCCGCATCGGGGGCGACACCGTCGAGCTGCACGACGATCGCGGCGAGCTCCGCCGGGAGATCCCCACCGACGGATCCGTCGCCGACCTCCGCCGCGCACTCGACCTGCTCGACGAAGAAGGCGCGGACGGCATCGTGACCCTCCGTCGTCCGACACTCGACGACGTGTTCCTCGCCGTCACCTCATCCCCTGCCGCCCGCTCGTCGAAGGAGCTCGCATGAACATCGCCATCGCCGCGCCCCGCGCCACGGCATCCGTCCCCCCGTCCCCCGTCCCGCGTCCGCGCGTGCGCGGCCTCACGGCCGAGTCCGTGTTCGTCGGCCGGAGCCTTCGCCATTCGCTGCGCGACGGCGAATCGCTGCTGATGGCGATCATGCTCCCCGTGATGCTCATGCTCATGTTCACGTGGGTGTTCGGCGGGGCGATCGATCCCTCCGGCGCCTACGTCGACTACGTCGTCCCGGGGATCATCCTCACCTGCGCGGGCTTCGGAGCCTCGTCGACGGCCGTGTATGTCGCGAACGACATGCGCACGGGGATCATCGACCGCTTCCGCACGATGCCGCTGCGCGCCGGCGCCGTGCTCACAGGGCATGTCGTCGCCAGCGTGCTGCGCAACCTCATCGCGACGGCGATCGTGATCGGCGTCGGCATCCTCGTCGGCTTCCGACCGACCGCGACTCCGCTGGAGTGGATCGCCCTGACGGGACTGATCGCGCTCTACATCCTCGCGATCACCTACCTGTTCGCCGCGATCGGTCTCGCCGCCGGCAGCCCCGAGGGCGCGAACGGCTACGGCTTCGTGCTGCTGTTCCTGCCGTACCTGTCCAGCGCATTCGTCCCGGTGGCCAGCATGCCCGCCTGGTTGCAGCCGGTCGCCGCCCACCAGCCGATCACTCCCATCGTCGAGACCATCCGCGGACTGCTGACGGATGCCCCGCTGCAGAGCGAGCCCTGGTGGGCGATCGGGTGGTGCCTGGTCATCCTCCTGATCGCGGTGACCTGGGGCGCCTGGCTCTTCCGCCGCAAGGCCGCCCGTCGTTGACACCGAGGACCACAGGTCCGGGACGGAGTCTCAGCTGAGACATAGCCGTTCCGGGCCTTCCACCCAGCCAGGCCTGCGATGGTTCTGGCAGGACTTGTGCCGGCACCGCCGAGTCCACGCGGGCTGGGGCCCGCGGATCGCCCCTGATGACATGCCCCCCTGTCATCGGGGGCGTGTCATGTCCAGGGCGGAATACGACGGCGGGAGCGGATGCCGTCAGGCGCCGAGCCGCTTGAGCGCCGATGTCACGACGTGCTTGGCGGAGGCGGCCGCGCGTCCGACGACCTCGGCCGCGTGAGCTGCGCTGTCGGGCAGCGGGACCGGGTAGGCGATGTCGGGAGCCTCATCGCCGTACGCGTCGACGAGGAACGGCACCAGCCAGTCGTCGACGACCTCGAGGGGCTCGACGGACAGGCTGTAGAAGCGACGCTGCCCGTCTTCGCGCACCGAGACGAGCTCGGCGTCGCGCAGGACCTTGAGGTGCTTCGACACCGTGGGCTGGCTGATGCCCAGATCGGCGACGATGTGGCTCACGCTCGTGCCCGACTCGCCTTCGGCCGTGCGTCGCAGCAGGAGCTGGAGGATGTCGCGCCTCGTACCGTCTGCGATCACGTCGAAGATGTCCGTCATGAGATCAGGGTAGTCGTCCCCGGCACGGAGTACCATGACGAAGGCTCGGCGAAAGGCGCCGTGTGACCGCACCGCGGGCAGGCGCAGGACGAAGGGGGACGCGATGTCGGGCATCGCTTCGGCGTCGTCCCCACGGGAGCGCCTCGAGAGCGTCGCCGGCTGGATCAAGCACATCGTCACCTCGTCCCCCTCACGATTCGCGATCGTCATCTTCGCTCTGCTGATCCTGGTCTTCACCGTCCTGCTGTCGCTGCCGATCGCCTCCGCGAGCGGCACGGTGACTCCGCTCAGCGATGCCCTCTTCACCGCGGTCTCCACGATCTGCGTGACCGGCCTCTCGACCGTCGACATGGCGAACCACTGGTCGCCGTTCGGTCATGTGCTGGTCTTCGTCGGCGTCAACATCGGAGCCCTGGGCGTGCTCACGCTCGCCTCGCTGATGGGCATGCTCATCTCCCGGCGGCTCGGCCTGCGCGCCAAGCTCATGGCCGCCGGGGACACGAACCCCCTGCGCGCGCACGGCGGGGTCGTCAACGAGAGCCAGACCGTGCGCCTCGGCGAGGTGGGCCAGCTGCTCACCACGGTCGCCGTCTCCGCGTTGATCATCGAGGCCTCGCTCGCGGTGCTCCTCTACCCCGCGCTCGTGATGGCGGAGGTCGACCCCATCGCCGCGCTGTGGGAGGCGCCCTACTTCGCCGCGATGGCCTTCACGAACACCGGCTTCGCGCCCAACGACGGCGGCGTCGCGGTGTTCGCCGACGACTACCTCGTGCTCTTCCTGCTGATGGTGGGCGTCTTCCTCGGAAGTATCGGGTTCCCGGTCATCTACACGCTCGCCAAGCACGTCTGGCACGTCAAGAAGTGGTCTCTGCACACGAAGCTCACCCTCGTGACCACCGTGCTGCTGTTCGTGCTCGGCGCCGCGGTCTTCCTGATCCTCGAGTACGCCAACCCGAAGACCTTCGGGTCGATGGATGCCGCAGACACCACGTTCCAAGCCTTCTTCCTGTCTGCGATGACCCGGTCCGGCGGCTTCAACGTCATCGAGATGGACGATCTGAACGGCTCGTCGCTGCTGGCGGCCAGCATGCTGATGTTCGTCGGCGGCGGCTCGGCGTCGACCGCCGGCGGCATCAAGGTCACGACGCTGGCGGTGCTGGCGATCGCCGTCTGGTCAGAGGCGAAGGGACGCCAGTCGGTCGAGGTCTTCGGCCGTCGCATCCCCAGCGACGTGCAGCGCGTCGCGCTCAGCGTCGTCGCGTGGGGCGCCACGATCGTGGCCCTGTCGACCATCATCATCGCCCAGATCACGAAGGCCGACATCAGTCATGTGCTCTTCGACGTGATCTCGGCGTTCGGCACCGTCGGGCTGTCGACCGGTCTCACGGCGGAGCTCCCCGATTCAGCGTCCTATGTGATGGCCGCGACCATCTTCATGGGGCGCGTTGGTACAGTGACTCTCGCCGCGGCAGTCGCCGCGACATCGCGATCGCAGTATTACTCGCTGCCCGTGGAAAGGCCGATCGTTGGTTGAAGTCCTCCGGGGCGACGCTCCCGTCCTCGTCATCGGTCTCGGTCGATTCGGCGCCGCGTGCGCCGGTGAGCTCGATCGGCTCGACCGCGAGGTCCTCGCGATCGACGACAACCTCGAGCTCGTGCAGAAGTGGTCGGACCGCGTCACGCACACGGTGCAGGCCGACGCGAAGAACATCGATGCACTGCGGCAGATCGGCGCCGGAGACTTCCAGGTCGCCGTGGTCGCGGTGGGCTCGTCGATCGAGGCATCCGTCCTCATCACCGCGAACCTCGTCGACCTCAAGGTGCCGCAGATCTGGGCCAAGGCCGTCTCGCAGTCGCACGGCAAGATCCTCGCCCGCGTGGGAGCGAACCACGTCATCTACCCCGAGCGTGAGGCCGGCGAGCGCGTCGCCCACCTCGTGAGCGGACGGATGCTCGACTTCATCCGCTTCGACGACGACTTCGTTCTGGCCAAGATGTACCCGCCGAAGTTCATCCGCGGCGTCGGGCTCAACGAATCGGGCGTCCGCTCGAAGTACAAGGTCACCGTCGTGGGCGTGAAGAGCCCCGGCAAGCCGTTCCGCTACGCGGAGGCGAACACGATCGTCACCAACCACGACCTCATCATCGTGTCGGGCACCAACAGCGACATCGAGCGCTTCGCCGCGCTCGACCGCTGACGCGGACGGTAGCTACTCAGGCGTCGATGTCGAGGGTGATCGCGACGACGTCGTCCACGGCCACTCCCTCGCGGTCCTGCAGCACCTTCTTGATCGGCACGATGTAGCCGCCGTCCTTCGGCCAGAGCGCCGTCGTCACGGTGGTGGCGCCGATCGTGACGGACGCCGGGATCATTCCCCATCCGTAGGTCACGATCGAGGCGATCTCGTGGATCAGCTCGCTCTCCGCGGGTGGCACGGCGACGAAGTGGAACGGCGCAGGACCCCGCCAGTGGAAGATCTCCCCCTCGATCCGCAGCCGCATCGCTCAGCCTCCTGCCGCGAGCTCCTTGGAGCGGGCGAGGGCCGCCGCCGCCGCATCCGAGAAGGTGCGGTCGAGTCGAGCATCCTGCAGCACGGCGATCGCGCGCTCGGTGGTGCCCTTGGGGCTCGTGACCCGGCGGCGGAGTTCGGCGGGGTCCTCCCCCGAGGCATCGAGCAGCGCCGTCGCACCGATGAACGTGTGTTCGGCCATGAGGCGCGCATCGGCCTCGGCGAACCCCAGACCGATGGCGGCCTTCGTGAACTCCTCGATCAGCAGGTAGACGTACGCGGGCCCGGAACCCGAGATCGTGCCGAGCGCGTCGATCTGCGATTCGGGCACCTCCACGACCGCGCCGACGGTCTCGAACAGGCGGCGGACGAGGGCCAGGTCGTCTGCGGTCGCAGAGGCCCCGGCTGCGAGCCCGGCGACGCCCTTGCGCACGGTGGACGGAGTGTTCGGCATGGAGCGGATGACGCGGGCGTCGTCGCCGAGCACATCGGCGAAGGTCTGGAGGGTCACGCCCGCTGCGAGGCTCACGACGATCGCGTCGTCCGCGAGGTGCGGGGCGATCTCACGGAGCAGCTCCGGCACCATCGCCGGCTTGACGCCGACGAGCACGATGCGCGCTCCGGCGACGGCATCCGCGTTGCCCTGCGGCCGCTCGGAGAGCGCGATGCTGGTGACCCCGTCGACGTCTTCGAAGGCCGCGGCCTTCTCGGGCGTGCGGTTGGTCGCGGTGATCCCGCCGTCGATGCGGATGCCGGAAGCGACGACGCCCCGGAGGATCGCGCCTCCCATGGAACCGGCACCGAGGAACGCGAGCGAGGGAAGCGATTCAGCCATGTCGTCATCCTACGGCGGGCGCTCCGGAATCCATCGGCGAGCAGTTCTAGACTCGTGCCATGAGTGCATCCGGAGGCAACAAGGCCATCGTCGCGGCGTTCCTGGCGAATCTGGGCATCGCGCTCGCGAAGTTCGTCGCCTGGGCGCTCTCCGGCTCCGCGTCGATGCTCGCCGAGGCGATCCACTCGGTCGCCGACTCCGGCAACCAGCTGCTCCTGATGCTGGGCGGACGCAAGGCCCGGCGCGAGGCCGACCGCTCCCACCCGTTCGGCTACGGGCGCGAACGCTACGTGTACGCCTTCGTCGTCTCGATCATCCTCTTCTCCGTCGGCGGCCTGTTCGCCATCTACGAGGGCGTCGACAAGCTCACCAACCCGCACGAGCTCGACAAGACGTGGTGGTGGCTGCCTCTCGTCGTCCTGGTCATCGCGATCGGCCTCGAGTCGTTCTCCCTGCGCACGGCCGTCAGGGAGAGCAATCTCGTGCGCGAGAAGGGGCAGTCGTGGGTCTCGTTCGTGCGCCGGTCGAAGGCGCCGGAGCTCCCGGTCGTGCTGCTCGAGGACGTCGGCGCGCTGACCGGTCTCACCTTCGCGCTCCTCGGCGTGGGTCTCACGCTGATCACCGGCAACCCGGTGTTCGATGCACTCGGAACGGTCATGATCGGCGTGCTGCTGGTGCTCATCGCGATCGTGCTCGGCGTCGAGACCAAGAGCCTGCTGGTCGGCGAGGGCGCGACGCAGGCCGACTACGACCGGATCGTCGACGCGATCAACGCGGGCGATGAGATCGAGAAGATCATCCACATGAAGACCCTCTACCTCGGTCCCGACGAGCTGATGGTGGCTGCCAAGATCGCGCTCAGCGCCGACAAACCGCTGCGCGAGGCCGCCGACGACATCGACGCGATCGAAGCCCGCATCCGCGAGGCCGTGCCGGTCGCACGAGTCGTCTACATCGAGCCGGATGTGTATCGACCGGCGATCGATCCGCAGCCCTCGACCGACGTCTTCGTGCTCAAGTCCTCGGACTGAGTCTCTCCGAAGGACGTGGAGCTCAGCGACGCTGCTCGAAGAAGTCGCGCAAGAGGGCCGTCGCGGCATCCGCTTCGATGCCGCCGATGACCTCCGCGCGGTACGGCAGGCGCCGGTCGCGGAGTACGTCGTACAGGGAGCCCGCCGCTCCCGCCTTGTCGTCCCACGCCCCGAAGACCACGCGGCCGATGCGCGCCTGCAGGATCGCCCCCGCGCACATGAGACAGGGCTCGAGCGTCACCACGAGCGTGTGACCCGCGAGATTCCAGGAGCCCGCGGATGCCGCGGCACGTCGCAGCGCGTCGATCTCGGCATGGCCGGTGGGGTCGTGCGTCTCCTCGCGGTTGTTGCGCCCCTCGGCGACGATGCGACCCTCGGCATCGAGGATCACCGCCCCCACCGGGATCTCCGACGCGGCCGCAGCCTCCGCCGCGAGCACGAGCGCGCGTCGCATCGCGAGATCGTCGGCTTCGGTCATGGGTCGAGCCTACGACAGCGGCCTCCGGCATCCGGCAGCATCGATGTCGTGCGGAGGGGCGCCGCGCATTAGCCTGTATCCATGCGTGTTCACGTCGCCGACCACCCCCTCATCACCCACAAGCTCTCGGTGCTGCGCGACCAGCGCACCCCGTCGCCGGTCTTCCGGCAGCTCACCGAAGAACTCGTGACGCTGCTCGCGTACGAGGCGACGCGCAACGTCAAGGTCAGCCCGATCGAGATCACGACACCGGTGACGACGACGATGGGCGTGAAGATCTCGGAGCCGCGTCCGATCGTGGTACCGATCCTGCGCGCCGGTCTCGGCATGCTGGAGGGCCTCGTGAAGCTCCTCCCGACCGCCGAGGTCGGCTTCCTGGGCATGGTCCGCGACGAGACGACCTTCGAGCCGACGACCTACGCCGAGCGTCTTCCCGACGACCTGAGCGACCGCCAGTGCTTCGCCATCGACCCGATGCTCGCCACGGGCGGCTCGCTCGCGGCGGCGATCCAGTTCCTGTTCAACCGCGGAGCCAAGGACGTCACCGCGATCTGCCTGCTCGGCACCCCGGAGGGCGTGGCCGCGATCGAGGCCATGGCCGGCGACCGCGATGTCACGCTCGTGCTCGGCGCCCTCGACGAGCGTCTCAACGAGAAGGGGTACATCGTGCCCGGACTCGGCGACGCCGGCGACCGGCTCTACGGCACCGTCTGATACCCCGGTCGCGGCGGCTCGCCGACCGATCTAGCCCGCCGACCGATCAGCTCGCCGACCAATCAGCTCACCGACCGATCCGCTCGCCGACCGATCTAGGCGAGATCCAGGCGATACGCCCGCTCATCGCCGTAGTGCTCGAAGCCGACCCGAGTGAGGATCGGCGCCGAGGTGGCGATCCGGCCCTTCACCAGCGCGGTCGTCGCGCCGAGCTCGACGCTCGCGCGCAGCCTTTCGGCGAGGACCGCGCGGTACACGCCTCGGCCGCGGAACTCCGCGAGAGTCGCCGCGCCCCAGAGCCGTGTGAAGCCGTCGACGATCGTGCATCCACCGGTGCCGACCGCCACGCCGTCGAGGCGTCCGAGCACGCGCAGACCCTCCCCTGCCTCGCGCTCGGCGGTGAGCTCGGCCAGCTCGACGCGGAGGCCCTCGTCGTCGAGAGGCTCCTGCTCCCAGACCGGCACGTTGATCGCATCGACCTCGCGCACCTGATCGAGAGTGCGGACGACCTCTCCCGATGCCTCCGGGGGAACGTCGCCGGCGAGATCGTCGATCGCGGGCGCATCGATGGCGCGCGCGAGCACCGCGACCGTATCGATGTGCTCCGCACCGCGTCGTCGCAGCTCCGCTTCGAGGTCGGGATCGTCCGAGGGGTTGGTCCAGAACGTCAGCCGAGACTCGCCCCAGCTCCTCGCGCGCTCGACGGCGTGATCGAGCACCGCCGCGGCCTCCGAGGTCGAGTGCACCTGCGAGCCACGCACTCCGCCACCGAGTCTGGCGGGATAGCGCACGAGGCGGAGGTGGACGTTCTCCTGCTCGCCGTCTCGCGGGAACCACGACCACGCTGCCGCGGCCCGAAGGATGTCGCCTTCGGTATGGGTCGGCGCGGTCACGACGCGGCTCCGACCAGACGCGCGAACGCGCTGAGCCGGGCGACGCCCTCCGGCGTGTAGGGCAGGTCGTCGAGCAGTGCCGGGGAGTGGATCAGGTAGGCGACGGCCTGGGCCCGGGAGATCGCGACATTGAGCCGATTCTGCAGCAGCAGGAACTCCGGTCCCCGAGGAGCATCCCGCCCGCTCGACGCCGCCAGAGAGGTGATCGACACGACCGCCTCCTTGCCCTGGAAGTTGTCGACCGTGCCGACGGGGACATCGGGGAGTCCGGCATCCGCGAGCGCGTCGAGGACGAGCTGGCGCTGCGCGTTGTAGGGCGTGACCACGATGATGTCGGACGGCTCGAGGGGCCGGATCGAGGCATCTGAGTCGTTGTCGGTGAAGGTGCGGCCGACGAGGTCTCGCACGAGGCGCACCACCTCGGCGGCCTCCTCGGGCGACTGGGTCGCGTTGCCGCGATGCCGGAGACGAATCACGTGGAGCCCCGGCTCGATGCCGTCGATCGAGCGGCGTTCCGTTCCCGGTGCAGAGGCGAGCTGGCCCGCGTACGCGAGCTTCGAGACAGGAGCCGCCACGAGCGGATGCATCCGCCACGACCGCGCCAGGAAGTAGCCGAACTCCGGACGCACGACCGGGTCGCCGTCCATCACCCAGCCGAGGGCCGACGTGTCGACGGGCTCGGGGTGAGCGCCCTGGCTGACCTGCGGGAGCTGCTGCGGGTCGCCGAGAAGGAGCAGCCTCTGGGCGCCCGCCGCGACCGCGATCGTCGACGCGAGCGAGAACTGCCCCGCCTCGTCGATCACGAGCAGGTCGAGCCCGCCCCGATCGACGCGCTGGGTGTTGCTGAAGTCCCAGGCGGTTCCGCCGACGACGGCGCCCTCGTCGGCGTGCTCTGCGAGGAATGCCGCCATGCCGTTCTTCGGTATCGCGGTGTACGAGGTCTCGGCCTCGCTGTCCTTCGGCGCCTTGGCGACCTGAGCCGGCGCCACGCCGTCGGAGACCACCCGCTCCAGCAGCGTCTCGATGATGGCGTGCGACTGCGCGACGACGCCGATCTTGAAGCCGTGCTCGTTCACCAGCCGCGCGATCACCCGCGACCCGGTATACGTCTTGCCGGTTCCGGGAGGGCCCTGGACCGCGAGATAGCTGCGGTCGAGATCGAGGACGCCGCGCACGATCGCGTCGATCACATCGTCTTCGGCAGGGGGAATCGGCGCACCCGATGCCGTGCGCGGCGGAAGGCGCCGCAGGATGTCGGTGGCAGGGTCGGCCGGGAAGTCCGGCGCCGCAGCGTGCACGGCATCGGCCCACTCGTCGATCGCACCCTGCAGCGACACCACCCGCGGCGGCGCGGCAGGCGTGAGTGCGAGCGGGAGCTCGTCCCATGTCTGCCCCTGCACGGCCGACTCGGTCACCAGATAGCCGTCGTCGAGCACCTCGGACACGGTGACCGTATGCGGGACATGCACCGCCCGGGACGGCACCTCGGTGTCGAACGGCGCCGGCACCTCGTACAGCGCGAACGGCTGCGCACCGACGCCCAGCGTCGTTCCCGGTGAGACCTCGCCGCGGATCTCGATGTCGCGCGACATCGCGCGGCGTCCCTCGCCGATGCTCCAGTCCCGGCGGACCGACGAGGACGGCCGATCGACCCGCACCACGTCGCGCGTGCCGTCCCACATGGTCACGGGTTCGCGCAGACGCTGGAAGTGCGAGACCCAGAAGCTCTTGGCCTCGCGAGGGAAGTAGTCGATCGCGGCTGCCGCGATGCGGTGCACGAGCCCGTCACCGCCGGCGTCGACCGCGCGTTCCGCATCCGCGAGAAGAGCGACGGAGCGCGGGGAGGGCTCGTAGATCACCTCGTCGATCTCGTCCGGTGGCGCCGGGGTCACGCCCTCCTTCCGAGCGATGTCGATCAGCCAATTGCGCAGCCGACGCGTGGAGACGCAGTCATAGCGGTTGTAGTCCGCGAGGTCGGCGAGCACGGCATCCGCTTCGCCCCGCTCCCCCGCGGCGGCGAGCTCTCGTGCCGCGACGTACTGCACGATCGAGTCGTCGCCCTTCTGCACATCACTCGTGCGCACGTCGTCGCCCATGTAGAGCGGCTCGAGCTTCTTGATCGAGTACGAGCGGGAGCCGACCCTGACGGTGCGCAGCACGAGCGGATACAGATCCACGAACACGCCCTCGCGCAGCAGCCGATCGACCTCGCCCTCACGCACTCCGTGCCGTGCCGCCATCGCCACGAGGTGCGAGGTCTCGTAGGGCGCGTAGTGATAGATGTGCATGGCGGGGTGCGCGACCCGTCGCACCTTCACGAAATCGAGGAATGCTTCGAGGGCGCGACGCTCGTCGGCGAAGGTGTGCGCCCACAGCGCGGAGTACTGGTCGGCGTTGTCGACCCAGCCGAACAGGTAGTCGATGCCCCAGTGCGCCTCGCCGTCGGGGGCCGGTTCCGTGTAGAGCGGATCGCCTTCGAAGTCGAAGAAGATGTCGCCGTGGCTCGGAAGAGGAAGGGTGTGGATCGCCGGCGCGTAGTGCACGTCGTAGGTCGGCGTGCCGTCGGCATCGGCTCGGATCTGCAGACGCGCCTGCGCGCGGAGGTTCTCGAAGGAATCGACGTTCATGCCGACAGGAGCGTCGGATGCCGTCGCGAGGGCGTCGATCGTGTCGATGCCGGAGGCCCGCAGACGTGCCCGCTGCACCGGACGCATGCGCGCGACCATCAGGAGGTCACGGTGCGCGAGGACCTGCTCCTCGCAGGTCGCGCACCGACCGCACGCCACGATCTGCAGGTCGTCACGGTCGTCGCCCCAGGCCAGCGGGGTGCCGGTCGCTCCGTCGCCGATGCGACGATCGGCGATCAGCGCTCGCAGTCGCGCTCGGCGCACCTGGAACAGCGGGAGGAGATCGTCGACGCGGTGCGTGCTGAGGGTGCTGTCGCCGAGGATCAGGTCGACCTCGTCGGATCGTGGGATGCCGAGACGATCGAGCTGGTCGACGTATGCCGCCAGCTGCATGAGCGCGGTCACGCGCGCCTTGCGCGCCAGCTTCGAGTCCTGCACGCGCCAGCGGCCGTCGTCGTCCCTGCGGAGGAAGTCGGCGAATCCGACGAACTCCTCGGTCGCGAACGCTGCCTGGAAGACGACCAGCGCGTCGGACTGCAGCGCAGCGACCGTCTCCTCCGTCGCAGCGCGAAGGGCCTCGGCGTCGACGGACGAGACCTTCTCGATCTGGTGGACCCTGTCGTCGCCGAGTTCGTCGACGTACCGCGCCAGCACATTCTGCTCATGCACGTCGCCGAGCAGCGCGGCGCGCTTCAGAGTGGCGTCTTCAGGCTCCTCGACGGCCGGGACGCGGCCGAGCTTCGCGTCGATCGCACGGCACCAGGCGAACTCGCATTCCGCGGCCGCCTTGAGATCGCTGGCGCTCCAGATGACGCGCTGCGCCGCAGTGTCGATCCGCACGATGCTCCCGTTCTGTCGGATGCTTCGACACTATCCGCGGCATCCGACACGGGACGAACGGCGCGCACCTCCGGTCAGCGCCACCAGTCGTCGTCAGGGGTCACCGGGAGGTGGCGCTTGTGCTGCGTCGCGAGGTACTTCGCCTCGATGCGTCCGGCCGCCTCGGGGTCGACGGGTCGCCCTTCGAGGAAGTCGTCGATCTGCTCGTACGTGAGGCCGAGCTCGTCCTCGTCCGCGCGACCCGGCTGGCCGTCGAGGAGGTCGGCCGTCGGCACCTTGAACGCGAGCCGGTCGGGAGCGCCGAGGAACTGCAGCAGCGAGCGGCCCTGCCGCTTCGTGAGCCCCGAGAGCGGCAGGATGTCGGCCGCTCCGTCGCCGAACTTCGTGTAGAAGCCCGTCACGGCCTCGGCCGCGTGGTCCGTGCCGATCACGAGCAGGCCGTCGTGGCCGGCGAGCGCGTACTGCGTGACCATGCGCACGCGCGCCTTGATGTTGCCGCGGTTGAAGTCGCTGATGTCGCTGGTGACGGCGAACTCGATGTCCTCTTCGACCCCGTCCACCCCGTTCTGGATGTTCACCTCGACGGAGGCGTCCGGCGCGATGTACTCGAGTGCCGCCTCGGCATCCGCCGCATCCTTCTGCACCCGGTACGGCAGACGCACGGCGAGGAACTTCGCCTCGCCGCCCTCGGCGCGCACGCGTTCGACGGCGAGCTGCGCCAGGCGCCCCGCGAGGGTCGAGTCCTGCCCGCCGGAGATACCGAGGACGAAGCCCCGTGCTCCTGTCGTGCGGAGATAGTCGACGAGGAATCCGACTCGACGCTCCACCTCGGCTTCGGGATCGATCTCGGGCTGGACACCGAGGGCTTCGGAGATCTGCTGCTGCAACGACACGGGGGCCTCCACTCTTCCTCGAATCAGTATCGCCCTTCTGTGTTACGCCGGGGTGACAGAACCGCCCGTGCACACTCCTGTCAGCCACGACCTGAAAGAATGAGGAAGTGAAACTCCTCGTCGCCGCCCTCGCGTCCGAACTGTCCGCCTTCCCTGAGGCACTCGAAGGCTTCGACCGCCTCGTCACCGGCCCCGGCAAGCTCCAGGCGACCTACGCGCTCACCCGGGCGCTCGACGCACGCGCCTACGAGGAGATCGTCGTCGTCGGCACCGCCGGCGCGATCGCCCCCGGTCTGGAGGCGACGGTGCACGAGATCGGCACCGCGTTCCAGCACGACGTCACCGACCTCGACGGCATCGCCGGCCAGCATGTCTCGCTGCCCGCCCGGGTGTCGACCGGACGCGAAGGCGTTCTGATCGCCACCGGTGATCACTTCGTGGAAGACGCGGAGGTCACTGCGGTGATCCGCCCCTCCGGTGCCGCGCTGGTGGACATGGAGACCTACGCCTACATCTGGGTCGCCGAGCAGTTCGACGTGCCCATCCGGGTGTTCCGCGCTGTCTCGGATCAGGCCGAGGACGGGGCGCTCACGGACTGGCGCGAGGCCGTCGCGCGGTGCAGCGTCCAGCTGCGCGATTTCATCCGCAGCGAGTACGGCGTCTGACCTCGGGTCGACGCCGCCGGATCAGGAGACGCCTCAGCGCGTCTCGATGATGCTCGGCCCGTGGGGCGTGGCGCGGACGGTGAGCTGCGCGGGGATCTGCTCCTGCATGGCCTCGACGTGGCTGATCACGCCGACCGTGCGGCCACCCTGCCGGAGTTCGTCGAGAGTGCGCATCGCCACGTCGAGCGTGTCGCCGTCGAGGGATCCGAAGCCCTCGTCGATGAAGAGCGTGTCGAGGCGGATGCCGCCGGCCCGCGCGGTGACCACCTCGGCGAGCCCGAGCGCGAGGGCCAGCGAGGTGAGGAACGTCTCGCCGCCGGAGAGCGATTGGGGCGGACGGGTCTGACCCGTGAAGGCGTCGGACACCACGATCCCGAGACCGGATGCCGCGCCGCGCGCAGCGAGAGCATCGGAGTGCTGCAGCTGGTAGCGGCCCGTCGACATGTCGTACAGCCGTCGGTTCGCGGCCTCGACGATCTCCTCGAGCTCGGCCGCGAGGACGAAGGTCTCGAGCGCCATCTTGCGGGTGTTCGCACCCCTCCCGGCGATCGTGTCGGCGAGGCTCTGGAGCACCTCGAACTCGGCGGCGTCGTCGGCCGTCTTCGCGTGCTCGGCGTCGGCGGAGGCGATCAGGCCGTCGAGCCGCTCAGCGGTTCCGGTCGCGCGGCTCGCCTCGTCGACCGCCCGCACCCAGCTCGCGCGCGCCGTCGCCGCGGCCGCTTCGGCGGGCGAGAGGTCGATGGGCTCCTCGGGGAGCGTGCGCAGCTCGAGGTCGAACAGGGTCGCGCGCTCCTTCTCGCGTTGCACCGCGTGCTGGGAGATCCGCTCGTCGAGAGCCTCCTGCGCGGCGGTCGAGCGCAGTGCGGCGACAGCGGCGGCGGCATCGTCGAACGCCGACCCGGTCAGCGCGGCATCCCTCTCGCTCTCCGCCTCGCTCAGGGACTGTGCGCGACGCGCGCGTTCGGCCATGGCCTCGACGAGTGCGCGCGCCGCCGTCACCTTCGCCGTCGTGTCGGCGAGGCGTTCGGCCACGGTGTCGAACGGCCCGCGTGCGTCGGCGATCAGCCGGCGCGCTTCGGTGACGCGCTGGGTCAGCAGCGCGTGCTGCTCGCGCGAGGCCGCGAGCGCAGCATCGTCATCCGCTCGTTCACGCTCGAGCAGCTCGATTCGATCGGAGAGTGCCTGCAGCCGCGTGTCGAGGGACGCGACGCGATCCGCCGCGACGAGGCCCTGTTCGTGCCCCTCGACGGCCTCGAGGTGCTCCTTCTCAGCCTGCTCGACGGTGCGCCCGTCGGCCTTCGTCTCCGCGGCCGCGAGTTCGGCCCGGAGCGCGGACGACGTCGCCGCCGCGTCGCGCTCGCGCTCGGACGCGGCATCTCGGGTGACCTCGGCGGCGGCGATGTCATCGGCCGAGACGGGATCCGCGTGCGTCGCCGGCGCCGGATGCTCGTGCGCACCGCACACGGGGCACGCTTCACCCTCGGCCAGACCCGAGGCGAGCTCGCCGGCGATGCCGTCGAAGCGGCGCCGCCGGAGCTGCGCCAACGTCGTCTGCGCAGCGGCGTGCTCCGTCGTCGCGGCGGCCAGCTGCTGCTCGGCGCGCGCGTGGTCCGTGCGCAGCCGCACCGCTTCACGGGCTGCTCGGAGGCGGGAGTCAGCGACGTCCCGAGCGATGAGCAGGTCACCGGCACGGTCGGCGACCCGCCGTGCCTCGTCACGCTCGATGGTCAGCGCGGAGATCTGCGCCGGCAGCTCGGCGCGCTGCGCAGTCCCCGCCTCGGCGCGGGCCTCGGCCGACCGCACGGCGGCCTCGGCCGTCTGGAGCTCGTGTGCGAGGGAGCTCTCCTGCCGCTCGAGGTCGAGTGCGCGCTCCCATGCTCCGCTCTCCTTGAGGCGCTCCGCAGCCCATGCGGCCAGCTCGTCGTCGACCTCGATGTCGAACGACCGCCACGACTCGCGGGCGACGTCCTCTGCTCGGCCTGCGCTCTCGAACGCGCTTCGCGCTCGGTCGGCTGCGGCGATGGTCGAGCGGAGCGCTTCGGCCGCGCGCGCCTCATGCAGTTCGGCGCGGGCCGCCGCGATCGAGGGCTCCTCGGCGTCGAGACGGTCGAGCGCGGCCCGCGCGCGATCCCTCTCGGTCTGCGCACGCTGCTCTTCGCGGGTGGTGGCCAGCACGGCATCCGCGTCGGCCGAGCGCTTCTCGGCCTCGGCGCGTTCCGAGGCGCGACGCTCCGCGCGGTAGTCGGCCCTGGCCTTCGCGCGCCGCAGGTCGTCGAGACGCTCCGGGGTCGTGGCCGCCACCGTGGGACGAACGGATTCCCCGGCGCCCGCCTCGTCGTCGGCCCCGTCTCCCCAGAGGCCTTCCGTCGAGACCAGCCGCTCCGCCTCGTCGACCCGCGCGGCGACGGTCGCGAGGCGAGCACCGAGAGCCTGCTCCGCGGCCCTGCGCCGGTCGTCGAAACGCGACTGGACGTCTTCGAACCGCTGGGTGCCGAACAGCCGCCGGAGAAGCGTCTGACGGTCTCTGCTGCCCGCGAGGAGGAACTCCGAGAACCGGTTCTGCGCGAGCAGGATGACCTGCAGGAACTGTTCGCGACTCAGCTGCAGGATCTCGTCGAGCTCGGTGGCCACGTCGACCGCCCGCGCCGCGCGGCCGACCCACCCGGCATCCGTACGCTCCTCGAGCGAGACGGCGGCGGCCTGCTTCGTCATGCCGCCGCCGCGCTTGGCCGGGCGCAGGTACTCGGGTGACCTGGTCACCCGGAAGTGACCGGCGGAGGCGCTGAACTCCACGACGACCTCCGAGATGTCGTCGGGTTCGCAGTGGTCGCTGCGCAGCCGCTTCTCTCCGCCGTCGTAGCGCGGTACCCCGCCGTAGAGGCCGAAGCAGACCGCATCCAGGATGCTGGACTTTCCCGCGCCTGTTCGTCCGGCGATCAGGAAGATGCCGTCGTCGGCGAACGCATCGAAGTCGACGGTCTGGCGGGAGCGGAACGGGCCGAATCCCTCGACCTCGAGGCGATGGAGACGCATCTAGACGAGCGCCTCCGCGCGCACGCGATCGTCGAGCACGGCACGGATGAGGCGGCTCTCGGTCTCTGTCGCTCCGTGGCCCGCGCGCACATGCTCGAGGAAGGCCTCGATGCGCTCCGCGTCGGTGACCGCCGCACGCAGTCGCTGGGAGTAGCTGCGCTCGCGCTCCTCGGCGACGACCTCGGGCTGGTGCTGCACCATCGCGCAGAACGGGAAGCTCTCGCGCAGGCGACGCATGGGCTCGGCCTGCGGCGCCGCGT